>NZ_LXKA01000337.1 GCF_001645125.1 Paraburkholderia ginsengiterrae
CCTGAGACGGACAACGACTGCATCACGTATCAGGACTACAAGCTCACCGGCACGACGCCGGACGCCTGCCCGTCCGGCGTCGTGCCGGTGAGCTTGTAGTCCTGATACGTGATGCAGTCGTTGTCCGTCTCAGGCGTCGGCGCCTGACCGCTGATCATCGAGATGTAGTTGTCGAGGCTCACGTGCCCCGTGCCGTAGTACTGCTGCACCATCGCACCCTGCGAGGCGAGCGTCTGCGAAAGATACGGTGCCTTGCTGTTGGCGCCGAAGGTGGTCGTGTAGTTTTCGTTTTCGAGCGTGATGACGAAAACGTGTCTGATCTGCTGCTGTCCGGTCAGTTTCACCGACGAGGACGACGAGCCGCATGCTGCGACGATCAGACCGAGTAGGGCCGCGCAAACGACCATGAGAATTGCACGCAACCCGCTGCGTTGTGACATGAAAAGCCCCTATGTATTGGCGTTTTTAATGGGGCCGAACTCTATGCAGCGCGTATGACGTCGCCGTGAATGACGCCACATTCCGACAATATATCGGTCATCCCACACGGCATATAAGACCATCCGCAGCGGACAACCTCGCGCCGTTATTCGGTATAGCGGCGATGCAGGGCAGCTGCCACTTCCGACATGCGAGTACGCAACTCGGGCGGCGCCAGTACTTCCGCCTCGGTACCGAAACGCAGTAATTCCGCGCAAGCCTGCCGCACCGAACCGACTGGCAACACCACCGTGCGCCAGCCGTCCACGGGATCCGGCTCGCCGATGCGCGCCGCCGAGCGCGCGAACGGCGACGTGAAGGCCTCGAGCATCTGCATGCCCCACGGCGAGAGACGCAGCGTCGCTTCGTTCGCGTGCATCTCCTCGGACAGACGCTGCGTGCTGTCCTCCCAGTACGCGGCAAGGTCGAATGCAGGTGGCCGTTCAAACGTTTCGTCGAGCAGGCTCAATTCGAGAATGCGCGAAATGCGGTAGATGCGAACGTCGGGGCACACGCGCCCGACTACGTACCAAGCCCCGCTTTTCAGCACGATGCCGAGCGGCTCGATGCGGCGAAACTTCTCCGCCTTCCAGCTCTGATAGCGAATCTGCAGCGGATGCTGCTCCCACACGGCTCGGGCGATCAGCGGCAGATGCTCAGGCTGATCCGCTTCGGAAAACCACGCCGGCGCGTCCAGATGGAAACGCGAGCGCATACGCTCCGCGGTCGCGCGCAACTCGACCGGCAGCGCGGCCAGCAACTTGGTCTGCGCACCGGCCATGACCGCGCCTAAACCGAGCGCCTGCATCGGCCCTGGCAGGCCGCCGAGAAACAGCGCTTCCGCCTCCTGTGAGGACAGCCCATTCAGCCGCGTGCGATAGCCGTCGAGCAGACGATAGCCGCCGTCCGCACCGCGCTCGCTATGAACCGGGACGCCGGCGGCGCTCAAGGCGTCGATGTCGCGATAAATGGTACGCAACGACACCGCGCATTCGTCGGCCAGCAGCTGCGCGGTCACCCGGCCGCGTGCCTGCAGCGTCATCAGGATGGAAAGAAGGCGGCTCGCTCTCATGCCGACAAGTGTAGTCATACCTGACACAAACTGACAGGTATGCAGGCATAGGATGAACGTGTCTCCGGCGCGCTGCTCACCGCCGCCGGTTCTCTTCCACCATGCTCTTTCCGGAAGGTTTCAGCCATGTCGACAGACCGCACGATCACGCTGTTCCACTCGCCCCAATGCCGCTCCGTCAGTGTCCTCACGTTGCTCGAAGAACTCGGCGCGCCGTATGAGTTGAAAGTGCTGAACATGAAGGCGGGCGAGCAGCGCAAGGCCCCCTATCTCGCCATCAATCCGCTTGGCAAGGTGCCGGCGATTCTTCATGGCGATGCGCTGGTGACCGAACAGGTCGCCATCTTCATCTATCTCGCGGACCTGTTTCCCGAGGCGCGCCTCGCTCCTGCGCTCGGCGACGCGTCGCGTGGGCCGTATCTGCGGTGGCTGGTGTACTACGCGGCGTGTTACGAGCCGGCGCTGGTCGACAAGGCGATGAAGCGCGATCCGGCGCCGCCCTCCACTTCACCCTACGGCGACTTCGATTCAATGATCGGGACGTTGACGAGCCAGTTGCAGCCCGCGCCTTACCTGCTCGGAGCGACGATGTCGGCGGCGGACGTGTTGTGGGGCATCGCCCTGCATTGGGGGATGATGTTCAAGCTGGTGCCCGAGACCCCTATCCTGTGCCAGTACGCCGAACGCATTTGCTCGCGGCCGAGCTTCGTGAATGTGAGCGAGCGCGACGTCGCGCTGGCGGCGGAGCACGCAGCGGCGCTCAAAGGCGCTTGACGATTCCGACGGCCGCCGGTTGCATCGCCGTCAGGGTCGCCGGCCGAATCCACGCAGATTTGAGACAATGGACGCCGCCCGCGCATGTCTTCGCAGGACGCGATCAGGCGTAGGCTTTCCCTTTCGTGCCGCTGGCGACTTATTGAACAAGAGATGCTTCAGGTATGAGCAAGACCGTATTTATTCCGAGCGTCCCCGCGACGTCGGAAGACGATTTTGAAATTTCGGCCGGCTCGAAACTCGCCGGCTACCGGCGTTTCTTCGGGCTGTTGAAAGTGGTTCGCACCACCGACGGCCGCGTGCTGTTTCCGTTCGACGGCGCACCGGAACTCGGGCCGTATGCGACCAAGCTGGAAGCAATCGCGGCCGCGCAGGTGTATGGCGAACATATTGTCACCAGCGACCTCGCGCGGCCTGCATAGCAGAATTAGATGCGTTTACAGAACCCGGGTTTCAGGCCACATCGACAAAACACGATGTGCAATCAACACCTTACGGAAAGCGTAAACGCTTCTGGACACATGCAAGTCGCCCGAATTCGCACGAGAATGATGTCAAGCTGATTTCTCCCGGCACCAGAGTTAGAAGCGTTTGCGCGCCGTCCCGCTTGGCTTCGGCGCTTTTCTGTACAACGTCGGGCAGTCACGGACCATCTCTCTCAACTGCGCAGCGGTACGTGGCAATTTTCTCGAGGTCGGGAACACCGATAGCGGGCGCGTGTGAACAAGCCACTCGTCGAATTTCGCACAGAAGTCGTCCAAGCCGTCGTTCGTCGGTGCGTGCTGACGCCGCGACGGCTGCAAAGCATCAAGGATGGCCATCGCGCGATTCACCGATATATGCAGAGCGGCAACGACTGGACCAATCTGCATGTCCATTCGCTCGCTGAACGTATCCGGGTCAAGTTCATCGTCCCAAACCGTGACGGTAATCCGGTCATTCATCAAGTTATCGTCGAGGTCGTCCCAGTCTCCGTAGCCGCACAACTGGGCGAAGACGTTTCTAGCGCGAATCCTTGACAATCGTCGTGCGCCCGCAATCATCCTGAGCCGTAGTGCCATCTCGTGGGCGTAGCGTTTTGATGGGGGAAAGAAAACAGCGTCCCAACCGTTCATAATTTGCTCCTAAAAGAGCCGGCAATACCCGTGCGGGCGAGCCGGCCCATGACCTTTCCTCGCGAGTGCTAGTGGAGATGAGTCTCACCGACGCCCCGGCTACGCGCTAGCTTCTTTTCACGAATTCTTGCCGCGTATGCTTGGTCAGCCGCAGTTGACTTCGATGTTTCCGTAGGCATGGGCGCGACAAGCTGCTTGGTGTCAATGCCAGCAGCAGCGGCCTCCTTATCGCCCCATTTGCGGTCAAACTGTGCCGTGGCCCGCGCCTTGGCGTCAGATATCGAGGTCCCCTCGAGCTCAATAACGTCGCCGTTTGCCTGCAAGACCTGCTCGCGCGCTGTAATCAGTTCATCTTGCTCAACCGTCACGCGGTCACGGCTCGCTCGCCTTCTACTATCGGCCGTAGGTTTCAGCATGGAGGTAGCTTCTAGCGTCATGTCGAGCTCTGCCCAAGACATTTGGCGGATACGCATCGCATCCGCCTCAATTAACTTCAGGAGGCCTTCCTCCCGATTGGGCATCTTCCAGATAAGGCAGTGAGGACTTCCTTCCAAACGCTTGACGGAAACGATAAGTGGACGACGCTGCTCTTTTGGAATCTTCACGTGGTTGTTCCAGAGTGTCACCAGGTCCGCTGACGTATACCGAACCTTGCGCTTGAAATAGACCAATCCTCGGCGGACCTTATATTTCTTCCAAGGCACGAACCTGGCGAGTACGTCCCTTTCCGTCCATTCCCTCCGTGCGTCACCTCGCCGCTTCAACTGCGATGCCTCAAAGTTTTGCGCCGGTGTGCCTTCCCAACCCTCTTTCATAGCGGCGTAGCCACGCAGATACGACCTGTCCGCGGTAAGGTTGTGGTGCTGCATGGCCTTGTAAATTAGCGTTTCGAGCTGCCGTATCGATACACCGCGCGCTCTTCTGGCGCGTCTGCGCTCTTCCTGTTGGACCTTGTCATGCTTCCGGTTATGGCCGCTGGCTTCCTCCTCGCAGAACTGCACCATCAGCGAGTTCAAGTTCTCTCCTACCGGTTTGTAATCTCCTCGTCCTGGTGGCGCCAGTTCGTACGAGAGCCTCATCTCCCCGCAGGCGACCTGAACGTTTTCCTTCGCTGGTCCCGCGCCATTGTCGACAAACACTCCATCGATGTTTCCGTGTACGAGCCCATCACTCGACTCAAGCCCCAACTCCTTTGCCCGCTCAGCCTTGCTTAAAAAACATGAGGCGATGCATCTGCGATAAGCAACCGCGCTCTCACCTCTCAACACAATTTCCGCGGCTAGTACTGCATGAGTATTGCGGGACACCGCAAATATCACCTTCACTTGAGTGGTCTTCCACTTGTTCCTGACTTTCACTCTGATGAAAATTTTTGGGGTGAAGCCGTCAACGTCGACAATCTCAATTTTTCCTTGAGTGTAGTCAGTGGCCGTACCCACTCGAGCACCGTAATATTGTTCATGAATCACTGTCCGATTTCGAACTGCCACCAGGTCATGCTCTACTATCAAGCGCCTCGAGTGGTAACGGAAAGTGTCAACCGTCGGAATCTCGCGCTCGTCAACGTCCGCGTAGTGCTCAAGACAAAGCTTGGCGTAAGTCCTCCCTAGGCTGAAGCGCTTGTTGGCCCAGTAGCGTGTCAGCACATCGACGAACTTCTTCTCGTCATCGAGATTCGTTGGCGGACGCCTGTATTTGACGGGCTTCCCAGTGACTTCGCTTCGTCTTTTGGCTCGTTCCTCCTCATCAGATAGTCGGCCCGGTTTGATTTTCAACGTCCCCACCCGCGTCCTTATGCGCCCACCTTTCTCGTTGTGTTGCGCCAACATGGCGCCGTTTGCACCTCCGAAATGGCAAAACTGATGGAAGAGCTTCCTTATGTGCGACTCCCAACCGTGCGGTTTACCGAGCGAATCCCGGACAAAGCGCTGCGCTTCGAGTCGCGCCTGAGTGTTCACGACCACATCGTCGTTGAACATCATGTCCTCTTCCTGGCCCTTTCCCCCAACGTCCAGGGAGCAAAATGCTTGCACGATTCGCCGGCGCCGTGCGTGGCCGTTAAGCCCCTTCTTTAGTTCTTTTGGGAGTTCAGTGAGCGGCTTCGTCATGTATTCGGGCACTACGGATTCGTCCGCGCGCCTGATGTCCTTCAAGGGCGAGTCAGGCGCGTCGGCGGACCACACATACCACTCTCCCGGCCCCATCGGGGCGCCATTGGGGACGAGCTTAAGCACATGAAGCTGTCTGTCGACCGCATTCCAGCAAATTGCCCGATAACGCACATTCTCGCCATCGCGAAACCGCTTCAGCATCGCAAATCGAAACAGACCTTTGGGCCACTCTTCCTGCGGTTGCTGAAGTCGTACTATCGTCGCAGCGTCCGCCGCACGCGGCTTCAACCTAGATACCGGCGTGAGCTTTTCAGCTTTGGACTGGCTCATGCTCCTGACCTCGCTTTAGCGGTGGCCCTCGTACGCCAGCCGCTACGAACGAGATGCAGCCTCAAGTCCGTATCTAGCTCGTAGTTGTGGTCAAGCTGGAGGAAGCCATATGCAACCGAGGCTGCGAACCTGTGATACGCCTCGTCGAGACCAATGCACATTGTGCGCGAGACACGTTCCATGACCGCGTCCAGGCTACCTCGGCTGCTGCTACGAATGACAATTGGCGCAAACTCTTGCGCGGCAACGTAGAGGGACGGAAGGTTTTGCTCGCGCGCGAAAATGAGGACGAGCCTCAGGTTTCCAAATTCCGTCATCGATATTGCATCACCTCGAATGAGCTCCCAGGTCCATCCTCTTTCTGCCATCGCAGCACGTTCACGCTCCTCGCGGCTGAGTTGCTCGTCTGTTGGCAGATAGCTGCCATGCTTTATGGAGATGGCGTGATACTTCAGCTTAAAGTCTGGCGGCTGGACATACGTGACGATGACATCGATTGTCATCAGGTCCGAACGGCGCATGCGTTCACCTTTCGCCTCAGCGCGCCAATACGCTTGGCGGTTGTAGATGCCGTACTGCTCGCGAAAGTCCCAGACGGCGGGATGCAGTGCGAGCTTCACCATCACACGAAACTCGGACATCGACAGCGCCTGGTGCAGTCGGTCCAGCTTGAAACCTGGAATAATCGCGCGCGTGCTTATCAGTGGCGTACGCGCCTTGAGCAGTGGTGTGTATGCGTCTCCGTGTGGCCATCCAAACGGGTCGTGCGCCGGCAGGACGATTTGGGACGGCGACACGAAAGGCGGCGCCAAATCAAAGATATGAAATCCTTCCTTCGCTTTGACCGGCACTTCGGGAACGACGCCATCGTCGTACTCGAAGTCAGGATGTCGCCAACGTTGAGCCGCGACGTCGAAAGGTGAGATGTAAGTATGTGAGTGGCGACCGCGCTCACCCGGGCGGCCAGTTTGACGCAAGACCATTTGAATTTCCTTAGCTGTTCGCGACGTCGGAAGTCGACTTGGTTGGCGACCGATGAAAGTGTTGTATGGACCGGGCCCTTGCTGGCCTCTCATACGACGCAATTCGTTCTCTCCACTCCGCAGCGGTCTCCGCATTTCGCTTCAGGGCCTCAGGCACACCCACCAGCTTCTCAGCCATACCCTTTCCACTCAGCGCCTTCGGGCGGACGAATCCCCGCTGTAGTACGCGCTGGTCGATGCGCCCGGGATACCGAGTCCCACGCAAAAATTCCGCCCGCGTATCGATGTACTCGACAAGCATCTCAGCGAGCGCCCGATTTCGAACACCATTCTTAAGAACCATCGGCACGTCGTAGCCGGCTGCCGCAAGCGAGTCCTCTGTCAAGACGTCATTAGCCGTGGTCGGCAGAAGTCGCATCAGTTGGACGTGGCTCAACTCGGGACGCTCGCGCCGAAGTTCGTCGTACTGGGAAGCGTAGCGACTGAACAAGCTCTTGAAGTTCCGGTTGATGTAGCTCTGGTGATACTTCGTCCAGTCCTTCCGCGGTGCCGTTTTGACAGGATTGCATTGCTCTTCAATGGTTACCAGATTAGGTTTGTTCATAAAGATTTTCTCCACGTGGTCCCAGCTGGCGTTCAGGGCCCTGAGCATGCTGATTGCTTCAATTGGGTGACGAAGAAACTGTCGACCCTTCAGGATGTTCCCAAACGCTTGACTACGTTCAATTGCGATTCCAGTGCGCTCGACAACCGGTCGAAGCGAATGTTGCGCGAAGTACTCCTTAGTGGTATTCCAGAAAAACCTACCGCCACGTATGAGTCCATGCCTCATTGCCGCCTCCGCAATTGCCTGAGCGACGCTGGCATGGTTGAGATGAGGGAGGTAGTCCGGCTCTAGCAGCTTCGATGCGATTCGAGCGACCTCCATTTCTGTTTCGGCCTGTCTGTCTGAGAGTGATGTGGCCTCGGCAATGGGCTTGAGGCCACAACCGCAGTGATAGCCGGCGTGCAGGACCCGCTCGGGATGCTTCTCGTAGTCCATACATAGTTCGCACGCTTCATACAGCGGGAGACCGTGAAGTCCGCAAAACAAGTTTCCCGGCAGCAGATGGTCTCGGCGCCAAAATGGGCGACCGCAGCAACCAATATCCTCTTCGAGACACCGCACGCATCGCAGCAGCCGGTGCCGGGCCCAGCCCGACCGTGGTCCTGCCATTCCCTGTTTGGCTTGTAAGCCACTGACCGGGTCATCGAGGAAATGCGCCTCGACACAGCGGAAATCTTCTGGCGGGATGAAGCGCGAGGCGAGAGGGGAAAGAGTGTTGTTGGTAAGAACATCATCGACAGACCCGACAGTAGTCTCAAGGATTTCTATCACCGGACGCATGCGACTCGGGAGCATCCATGCGCGATTCGGAGAGAGGTTGTGCTTCGCCACTGTTCGGAGGCGTCGAAGGTACAGCGTGAGCATCTCCCCCTTTGAGATAGAAAGACCCAAGCCGGGCCGATGTAGTCGCCTTAATTTCATGTGTTGTCAGCGAGACCTTGAAGCCAAATTTTGAAACAGTTGCAATGCGCAACCTTGCAGCGCGAGACACTGTTGCGATGTCCAGCGGCTTGCCATCACGAGCGAGTTGTTCAACGGCAATGCCTACGCGTCGGCTAACGAAGAGCTCTTTCAAGCCTGGAAGTTGCGCCTGGCGACCCACCGCTGGCGGCATCGTGGGCAGTCGATTGAAGAGATACTCATTCATGCCGTACGCGAGACGGGTTTGGTATGCCGACGGGAGTGGCTCCCGACCACCGTGATGTTCGCGGAGGTCGACGTCATCGTGGTTGATGGCGACGTTAATGAATGCCGGAATCTCGTGGAATCGCCGTCCGCCTGCCGGCGTACCGGTTGGGTGTTGGTGCTCTTGCAGCCACGGGCGGTCATTCCGGTACAGCCAACTCCAAACGTCGGATAGAGAGTGCCGCATCTGTGTTCGTGTCATCTCCTGGTGCGAGATGCTCTGTTCGAGCCACCTTGCGCGTTTCGATGTTCGCAAGGCCGCATCGACGTCTACCGGCGTCGACCGAGAGGGATACCGCTGATGCAACGAACATGCGGCATCGATGTCGCGAGCAGCGTAATGGAGCAGGACCAGAAACGGTGCGGGCGCCGCCCGGTCGGCCCTTCGCACCGCTCTGATGCAGCAATCGAAAAAGCTCGTATCGTGCACGAAATGACAGAGACGTTCGTCCTCAAAACCGGCGGAGAACAGCTTGCGATACGAGTCGTGCAGTTCCGCCATTCGCAGTTTCCCGTGCTCGGTGACGTAACCCTTCTCATAAAGGATGCTATGAATGCGAGGCCAGAGAGGCTCATGCGGAGCATCGTCGCTGATGGAGCAGGCGAGCTGTGCATATCGAAGTGAATTTTTAGCGCGAGCCTTGTCTCCCTCGCTTGACAGAAGCATTTCCAGCCTGCTGCATTCAAGGTCGCAAACGAGCCTGCAAGCGTGCCGCGGACATCTGGTCACGTACGGGATGCAGTGCACGCAATAGGAGACTCTGCGCCCGGCTGTCACGGTCGCCTGGAGAGCGCACTCTGGGCACTGCAGCCCGTATCGGTTGCCGGATTCGAGCCCCGGCAACATGCGTGGAAACATAGTCCGACTCGTCGTGTGATACGCAATACAGCGCGTCGCTTTCTCCGCCATGTCTGCGGACATCCCGCACGTCGCGAAAGAAAGCAGACTGTACTTTGACAGTACATGCAGTGCATCACCATATGCCAGGCGGGTTGCTTCGCAGAGGCCGGCCGACCTGCACGGCAGGGTGCTGTAAAGGAGTAAGTCGCCTCGAAGTGCACATCGGAACATGCTTCTGACAGCCTCGTCGCCGGTAGTTCTGGCCACCATATCCGCGATGCTTGTGAGCGACTCTCCGGGTTCTGCGGGGATGTAGGTCGGCCCGTTCACGACGCCTCCCCAATCAGCGGCAGCAAAAGAGAGCCAGAATAGCTCTCGTTGACCGCCGGAATTGCCGCGATGGACGTATCAAGTGGAAGCCAGTCAGCGTAACGCAGAGCGCCATCCCGTGCGGTCGGACGATTCGCCCGGACGTGCGCGACTGCTCGGAGTGGGGCACGCTCGAGTTTCAGCGCCTGTTCCGCGAAGGAGGACAGCAGTTCCGGGGTGAGCTCTTCGCCGGCAGTCAGCTCACGGCGTTCATAAATGTGTCGGACGAGTTTGGTGGCAACCTCGGTGTGACCACGCGAGTGCTTCCACAGCTCTTTGTGCAGCCAGTCAGGCATGACGTGGTTGAAGACGAATCGGAGATAGTTGTCCCATAGATACTCCGTCCACAGCCCCCATTGGGCCTCCTCAAGTTCGAGCGCTGCGATACTGACGCCTCCCTTGCTGTAGAGCGGTGAGGCTGTGGCTCCAAGTTCGACGAGACGAGAGGCCGCTCCCGTGGACCCAAGGCAGACAAGCGGCACGCCTGAGAGCTTCGCAAATTGAGAAAGCTCGCCGAGGAGGACCGAGGCGCCACTTTGCTCGAGTGCTTTCGCAGTGATGTCCGGAACGAGTATCACGCCAATGTTGTGCTGGATGCATAGGGCACACATCGCGAATGCGCACTCATCTGGGAGTCGGTGAAACGGACCGGTCGTTTCATTTGCATAGCCCGTTTGCGCCGCACTGTCGATTGCGTGCAGCAGAGTTTTCACGAAGCGCTTCGGAGAGCCATTTGGCGGAAACCGGACCGTGAGCGACTTGACCTTGTTGACTTCGATTGGACCTCTGTGCGGAGTGTTCACGTAGAACCACTTGCTCTGCGTGCCAACATAGTCTTCGATAGCTTTCACCAGTGTGTCCTGGCCCATCTCGGCGGGCATGAACACGAAAATGCCTCGAGCTCCACCATTGCGGACGGATATAGCTTTTGTAGGGATGGCGTGCCCGTGACAGTCCTCGGTCTCAGCTAGGACTGCTGACGCGTTAAACATCAGGCGCTGGTACTCAAAATCCGCCGGATTACGCTCAAACGTGCTGAAAAACATCGCCTCAACGATTGCTCGAATCAGATGCGCTTGAACTGAAGTGGGGAAGTTGGCAACACCGTCGGACTCCATGCGGCCATTGCCAAGCCGGGTAGGCTCCACGGTTAGCCTGTCCATCGCATCGTCGAAACCATTCCAAACCGGCAGGTAGTCCAGGCAAGGGTTGTTTGGAACTGGAGATGGCTGAAGCACCTCAATTACGCCATCAGCGCCGCTCTCTGTGGTCGTCATCACGCGGACTCCCGATTCGGGAACACGGCCCCGCGCAAATGTCGAGATGCAATTCGCGGCCGGAAGAAGCCGATTCCTTCGCCGGCTGCCGCGAACCAACGCAGACCCGGGGCAAATGCGCTTCCGCGCTGGCGCGAAGGAAATCGAACTGCGTTTCGTCCGCCGATAGACGCATCAGCGCGCCTGAGACACGATTTTCCGCTGCTATGAAGGTTGGCAGGCGCCACATCGGGCGTTGAGTCTAACTTACTGAAATACAACACTTTTTTGCCTCTCGCGAAGACGCATTTGGGACGAGTAGGCCCCTGCCTTCCGGGCGAAGGCATAGGCGCGAGTTGACGCCGGCTCGCGCTCGTGAGAGACTGCAGTTGTCTGAACTGCGGTGTGTCCCTTTCGAGGGTGCGCCACGACAAAAGGGGACGGTTGCCGCTGTCCCTTTTTTCGTTTACCGGTCGTCTTTAGTCGATTGAATCCGTCGACCAAGCGGTGGGTCATCGGTTTCTTACATTTCTTACTCCTCGCGCGGTTCCGCGCTGGTTCGATTCACCGCGATGATTGCCGTCATCGCGATGCCTTACATCAAGTGCCTCAGGTAGGTGTTCGATGACTACCGTGCCAACCCGTTTTCCCGATACGCTCGCTCATCAGAGTTACACGCCCTGCTGAGACAAAATTCGTTGGCCCCTGCCTTGGCGCCGCGCCGCTTAGAGGTTCGCGATGCGGTCCGAGTCGGGCACAACTGCAGTATGCTCATCTGGACATCGGGCTCAACAAACTTTAGCCTCGAACGTTTTAGATAACTTTAGAAGCGGCCTCCCTTCCGTATCTTTTCTTCCGCGGCATGTCTCTAGGACCCATGTGATTCAAAGTGGAGGGGATAATTTCACGCTGAGCGGTTCGTTGCAAGAGGTCATGTTTGATTCTCAATGCCGTTCGTGGCAGTGTCGAGGCGTTTTCCCTTTCTGAACAAAGAATTGGCAGTCTCAAAAAAATTCAAATCTTTTTTGAGTCAGCGGGACTTAACGCGTTTCCGACGCAGAGAAAGTTTGGATGCACAATTCCCGCCGACCGTCAATAACCCCTCCAGATTTCTAAAAAAAGGCCGGTATTTCTTAAAATTTATAATTTTTATAAATTACTTACAAATCATATGGTTATGATGTTAGATATCCTCATCATATACACAGTGTATGTGCTGGTGAACACAATGCTGACACCTAAAGTCGAGTACGAAAGGCTTATTTCATCGGGCTTCCGTGCGCACGCCCCGAAAAATCTAAAATAAATTTACTGCGCAATCGCGGCCAAATCGCACCAGCACGTTCGGGCTATCACTTTATATAATCTCGTATGCATCTTCATACGGGCCGCTATAACGGCTGAATGCAAGTCGGCTATAAAATGAAGCCCAATCCTGGTCACACGCCCCTCCGCTTTAAATGAGCGACTACACGCGTGTTCCAGTGCCAGCCACGTTGGCGCAAAATCTCCGCCCTCCGCGTAACGACACGGATTGCTATCGGAGGTCCGGTGCATTACGGTAGGCGAGGCGCACGCACCGTTAAGTTGCGCAAAGAACCCCGCGGTTTGCAAACGTTTATTTGAGTTGCCTGATATGCACCCTGCAGGCCGGCAAATGAGATAGTCGTCGGATGCACCGTGGGCGCCGTCAGCGAAATCAACCGGACGATATCGCTGGCGTCACCCGGCGTGAGGCAAAGGGGCGACGGTGAAAGCTGGTGGTCGCCTGCCCATCCATCTAGAATCGACTGCTGGCCGTCAGTTCTGCGTACCCCCGGTGCGGTGGGTACTCGCATGTGCTGTTTTTTTATCTTGCCAAAGTGAGATTTATCTCTCACTTGCAGTCTAGGACAAACGCGGTAGAAAACAAGGAAATCTGACGTGAGCGAGGTCGATTCGGTTTGGCAAAGTCTCGCATCTAGAGTTATCCGCGTTGCGCTCGCGCGCAAGGATAAGACCTATGCCGAGCTCATCGAGGAGCTTGCCGAAAGCGGTTCGCCGGAGTCGGTACGTGCGCTGACGAACCGAATTTCACGCGGCACAATGAGGCTGAGCCTCCTTCTCCAGGTAATCTCCGTAACGGGAGCTACTGCGCCAGCCCTCTGGCAGGCTGCCATCCACGCAAGCGGTGATTGGGACGACAGGGCGAGCGCCGTGGTCGCAGCAGAGCTCGCACGTCAGCCATGGGTGACGCCGGCCGAGTTAACTCGGCGTCTAGGACAGATGGGCACGGACATCTCCCAGCGCACGCTCACCGGTCACCTAACTTCCGGCTCCGTCGCACTCTCCCTATTTCTTCAATGCATAGCCGCGCTCGGTAGCAGTAGCCTCGAACACTACCTGGACTTCGCCGATTTGCATGCGGCCGCGAATTTCGACCGCGAACCTCTGGAAGGCAACGAGAGCGCCTGACCCCAAGAAGATGGACTGCGCGCCGTTCTACAAGTGAACTGAGCGCTGCCGCCCCATTTCGCGGAGCTTGTGTTCTCTCGCAAACGACCTAGAATGAAAATGAGATATTTATCTCACTTTTGAAGCGTCGCCAAACGAAAATCAGACATGACTCTTTCCTCCCCTTGAGCCTTACCTTAGTAGGCTCGCACCGCCTGCATGCTTTAGAAAAGCGCGACCCAGCGCCCTTAAATGGCCTGCGAGGTTTGTGGACAGTACCGGCCCAACCACCGATTCGCGCCCACGTCAGATTGCGGAGTCGAGTATGCCCATATGGATGGCAGCTTCGGTGAGTGAGCAACCGGTCATCGAACTACTACAGTGGCGAATTTTCGAGATTGTTCCAGATGGCGAGCGCCACTTTGTCGGGAGGAACGCCCAGAGCTACAACGGCCGCGTCAGTTCTTCCATTCAACTCCTCGACGCTGACAGGCGACAAGGCATCACGTTGTCTGGACGGGTGTATGTGTTGATTGGACCTCCGGGGTTCGCCAGCGTCTGTCAATACGTCTGGGACCAATGGTGCGAACGCAACCAAGTCTCGAGTTACCACGACGTTACGGACGAGCTATCCGAGGAAAATTGGCAATGACAACCTCTGACGAAAGAACGCGGGCTGTCGTCGACACTCGGCAGTTGCTTCAGACGCTAGCCGCTGGGGAGGAGATTGCCATGGCCAATCTGGTGAGCGCTGTCACCATCGGCTTGCTCCTGCACTACCCCCTCGACGTCGACCTAGCCAAATCCGCCGCCGCTTTGCCGGGAATCTGGGGTACACCTAAGAGCAAGCGGACATGAATCAGGACTCGCCGCGAGAAACGGGCAACGCCCTTGGCGACGGGACGCGCACTCCGAATTCCCTGACGGCTGCCTCGGCCGTGCTCTACACGGACCTCGACCACACCTTGCATCGCAGCGACGCGTACCGAACGAAGCACGGAATCATACCAGGGTCGCCTGACACCCCATTCTTCGAGTTCGCCAACGTGCTTGAGCAACTTCTCGCTCCGTTCAAAGAAGTCGTTATCGTGCTGAGCACATCGTGGGTGCAGGAGCTGGGATTCGAGGAGACACGGTCCCGCTTCCCGACTGCCTCGCTACGGGCCCGAATCGTTGACTCAACCTATCACCCGGGAGACGAGCTCGCGCCTGTATGGGGCTACATCACAAGGGGCGCCCAAGTCCTTCGGCACGTGAGGCATCACAGGCTCACCCGCTGGCTTGCAGTCGACGACGACCGGCAAGGCTTTGACGGCTACGAGTCTCACCTGATTCACTGCCAACGAAGCGTCGGCCTCGGGGACAAAGACGTGCAGGAACTGTTTGCTCGCCGTCTCGAGCTAATGTTCGGCACTCCGGATTCGCTCTCTTCCGACGTCTCTCCGAAACCGGAGTGCCCGAGGTGAAGGCCAAACGACCGAGAGTGCGGAACGCATTCAGTCACGGGACAACTCGCGTTCTTTCCTATGCGCTTAGCGGGGTCGCGAAAGAGTTGGCGCGTCTGCTGAGACTACATCAGACGCGGCGCCGGCGTGCGCTCACCCGGCGCGGTGAGCACGGAATGTCGAAACAGCTGGTCTTTCGCCTTCTGTGCCGCGCGTTTCACAACGCGATGCTTAGCCCCCGTAGTGACAAGGTGTGCGCGGCAAAACAACGGAGCGCGCTGCTATATGTGCTGGCCGCTGCTGACGTGCCATCGACGCTACATGTGCCGGGCGTACCAACGGAACTGCGCCGCGCGCGCAAACGGAGGAGGCGATGACGACAATTGAGCATCTCAATGAGTTGGCCTCCGATGCCCCAACGCTCTATCTCAGCTACGGGGGTGTATTGAACATCGGACACGGACTGATGGACGACAGCGGCGTTGTGACTTTGGACTCAGGCCGGATGCTGTTCGAGTTCGCGCCCTATCTTGTGGAGGTCCTCGCACCTTGGCCTCAAGTTCAGATAATCGTCACCACCTCTTGGCTGCAAAGCTTAGGCGCAGGTAAGACCATCGCGCTGCTACCAGACCAGTTGCGTCACAGACTGGTCGCGACGACGCTCCACACGCCGCCTCGTCTAAGCGAAATCAGCAATGGCTCTGCCAAAGCCATGACCGTCATTCGCCATGCCGTGAAGCATGGCCTGACAACTTGGCTAGCGCTTGATGACGAGGCTTGGGGCGTGCCATCGGACTTTGAGCAGCATTTTTTGCACACAGACCCGGAAACGGCACTCGGCGCACCAGAAGCACGCAAACAACTTCGGGAATGGCTTGCTGTCAATGGCAGCATGCAGTGATGCCGGAGAGACGTACGAGTCTCCTTGCTGGCCGGAAGCCGACGCACGATGGATGCGAAATCATGAACAAAAGTGAGAGTTGGCGTATGGCTGCAAGTCGCGAATATCTGCGTGATGCAAAGCATGGCGAACTGTCACCGGCGACGCGCCTCAAATGCGCCTGGGAAAGCCTTTATTATTGTTGCTGCGAAGTCGCCGAGAGACGAGGTGGGAGCATTGATGGCCTTGACCATCCTGATGCAGATGTCGTCGAGCATCTGCTGGTGGCCCTCTCTGCGTCCGCGGACGAGCGACTTCAGGTCGACGCGTTTTTTCGCTGGACTTCGAACATGGAGACATGGACGCTTGCCCCATGTTCTCCCGCGGAGGCGTACGACCTCGCCGAAGCTCTTCATCTACGAACCGCCGCATTTCTATCGGCAGCGTAATGTTTCAAGGTCCTCTCCAGATTGCGTCGGACTTCCCTTCAAGAAACAGAGGCAGCCATGAAAGTGCGAGATTTGCTGCGAAACCTGGAGGCGGCCGACGTGGATGCCGTCGTTCTATATCTCGCGCCATACGCCGATGAAAGCGAGGCCGATGAGATTGTTCAGGTCAGGGTCTCGAACGAACTCTGGACCTGCGAGCGCCACCGCTCCAAGGATGGTCGGATTGACAAGATTTATCACCCCGTGGTCGGCGGACTATCGCTTGCCTGGAACGAAACGACGGACCAGCATCGGCCCGAGCGCGCGGTCATCTTGTCTTCAACCCTAGGAGCTCAGTATGGCTAGCGGCGGCTGGGATATCGCGATGCGCCGCATCGACCAGCAGTACGACCTCCCTCAATTTTTAGCCTCATCGCTTGTGCGCAAAATCGCAGCCAATGGCTTCCGGTTGCCGCCGACGGACCGCGTCACGTTCCAAAAACTACCGGATGAGGTGATTGAGCGCATAGAGCAAATTGTCCGCGACGCCTACATCGAAGCCGGCGGAGATGTTGGCGGCGAAGTATTGAGCGAGCATCTCCGGCAGCAGTCATTAACTGCGCGGCGTGAAATGATTGCAAATGGAGAACTGCTGGCACCGAGTGACTTTAGGAAGCGCATCGGCGTGACTGAAAAGCGACTCGCGCTCCTTCTCGAAGATGGCAGCGTGTTCACCGTCGAGGTCGACGAAGCCTCATACATTCCTGCTCTGCTTGCAGCCCCGGCACATAATCGAAGGCGCCTGCATGCAATTTGCCGAATCATCGTTCCTGCTCCGCCATTGAGCCGACTTGATTTCCTCTCGTCGCAGCGAGGTAGTTTGGGTGGGCGCCGTCCCCTCGATATGCTCGACAGCGACGTTGATTTCAAAGCGGTCAAAAGGATAGCTGCGGCGTGGGCAGCAGAGTGGTCGCGCACCGTCGTTAAGTTGTATGCGGGTGACCACCAACTCGAACCGAGCGATGTTGAACCGCTGTACACAGCGACAACGGAAATTGACCCTAGGAAACCGCTGTGGACACGAGCATCCGAAGCGCTTCACTTGCACGGACACGAATGGCCGCTAGACCCACATCGAGTGATTCCGATATTTACCCTATTCGTTTCGCGACAAGCGGTTGGGGATTCCACGCCAACACCGGAAGCTTGCGTGCAAGTTCTTGTCGTCGGTGAGCGCATTCGAATCCGAATAGTCGCTGCCGCGGGCACTGTGCTCGGCTCGCAAATAATAACGGCCGGCAAGTACAAGACGTTTGTTGACATAGCGAAGCAAGTCGTCGCTTATCTGCTCAAGCACTGACCATCGGCTGTGAGCCTGAGAAAATGATAGACCCCAACCCACCGATAGCAATCAGAGTAACCGTAAATGACAAGGACTTCACCGTCTCGTTGAGGGACGGACGCATATTTCGGATTCCATTGCGATGGTTTCCCCGATTGCTAGCAGCGACGCCCGACCAGCGAAACGATGTTCGGGTCTCCGCGTCCGGCGCAGAGCTGCATTGGGACCAACTTCACGAGGACATCCGCGTCAGCGGACTAATGCGTGACTACGAACCGCTTCTTCTTGACGAGACGTTGAGTTCACAGGTTCCCAACGACTTTCCTTGGGACACGACACCCGCATCACTCGCCGGCGCACAGCCCAAGCTCGCCGGGCGGAAAATTGCAGGACGTTTTGTGGTCGGTCTCACGGCGCCAGAACGCTATCAGCGATGGGATGTATGCGAGGACCTCGCGCAGCAGTTGATGCCAAAGGCACTCAAAGACGCGGCGAAGTTTCCCCAAAATTCGCGTGATGTGACGCTGCGGCGCATCAGACGGGCCATTGAAGGCAAAGGGTGGACGAGTGTTGTGGAGACGGATTGGCTGATAGAACGGCTTCGCGTCCTGCTTGAGCGGTAGCATGCGACTGCACGAAGGCCCACATGTGCGTCGACCTGCTGCAAGTGTGGCGCGAAAACTAGTTGCTGCCGGCGGTGCCTACCCTGCGCAGCGACAACCGGCTGCGCACGTCGCTTTTGTCCGTGCGGCGAGAAAATCACGCAGAAGTGACTATCGTGACCATTGAAGAAGCAGCGAAATTTCTCTTCGTCAGCCGGGCGCACATTCGCCATCTTCTTGAGCGTGGAGAATTGGTCGGGGTCAAACGAGAGTATTCGGGCGGTCACGTCGATGTCGATACGACTTCGATTCAAGCGTATCGGGAAAAGCGCAGGGCAGCTCAGCGAGCCTATATGGATTCGCAGACCGAAGACAACGACCCGCCTGGGCTTTAGTACCCTCCATGAGCCCGCGATGGCCGTTCTGATAGAACCGCAACCATAGCTGACTACCCGCGTTTCAGCGCAAGCGTGTGGGACCTCGTAGCTCAAGGGGGGCGCCACGGCGTTGAGGACATCAGCGCGACGGGGTTGTTGCGCAATGCGGAGTATCACGTCGTTCCTGAACGGCTGAAATCAGTAGAACGTGCCGTCAAATTCGACCTCGATGACCTGTAGCTACCCAACTTCAGCCTCCGTGTCCGTATCAATCGACGAGAAGCCAGGTGTCCCATTTCCGGGCGTCTCCGAGAGCAAGTTCGATGTTTTGTCACGGAAGCGCTGCTTGACCCGCTGGGGCGAACGAAGGCAGTATCAGAGACGCGGTGCCATACCGGCGAACTGGCAGTGGACATGTGCCTGCCGGAACCCAACTCCATCGGTGAGGAGACGTCCATGATAGAGGTGACGAATACGTACGACCTGCAGCCAGGCGTGAATCTGGAGTCTTACGCCGAATGGGCTAGGAAGGCGGCGGAAGCTATTGTGCTGCAGCCAGGTCTGGTCGAACTTCGCGCAAATCGGAATATGCTCGGCGCCCCGCAGATTCGAACGACCACCTGCTGGAGGTCTACAATCGACTGGGCGACGTTCGCAGACGGGCCATGGCGCGCGCTGGAGCAGGAATTACGGACCTTCGCGACGAATCTGAAGGTTGAGATGTGGGGACCGTCGCAGCTCCTGCCAATACCACTTCGTCCGGACCCAACCGGCGGTGCCGGTGCATGAGCAAACCCACGCGCGTCGTCAGCATCGAAACCGGTCGCGACAGTCCTTCCGAACGAGCTATTTTTCTGGTCGTCAGGCTCACCTGACCCAGATGCTCGCGTGCTGTGGTCGCGAATTGCAGTCGGGCAGACACCGACTGTTTTCGTCAGAGGCGCGGTAACCATCATGCGCCACGGGACTGTGCGACGTGCGAATTGCACACTGCTTATGGTTCTCATCGCTCCTCAGTCGCCGCCATGGCAGAGAAGATGGCGTCGAACTCAGAACCAAAACATTGGACGTACTTCAGTCCGCGCCAGCGCCGCGACGATATAGCCTGATGCGTTCCTGTTTGACGACGAGCTGCGAGATTGTGCTATCTGACAATCGCATTGCACCAGATGCCAGAATCGCGCGCAGAATCGACTAAATCGAATCCATCGCGAGCTCGGCAATAAGCCCTTTCAGTCCTGCACTGCACCTGGCGAGCTGTGCCAATTCGACATACTCGTTTTCGGCCGCAATCAACCGCGGTTGACCCGGTCCCCAAGAGAGGCTTAAGTGCTCTTCGCTGGAGGCGTCAGAACTGTCCAATCTTGTGCCTCCAGTGTTGTTTCCTGATAACGCGAGTGTCTTGCTCAACGCGTCGAACGCGTTGGCCCCTTGATGACAGGGACCTTTGATAGCGACGGAACCAATGTCGTTCGAGACCGAGCAAACCCCGGCGCCAGCTTGACGAACAACGGTACTCAAATCCATGCTACGAGCACGAGGCGGTGAAGTTATCTCGTCAAGCGCTGAAGTGGGTGCAGGCACTGCGACCAGCTGAGTTTCCAGGCGCGCAAATGCGCGAAGCGCCGCGGCTTTTGACGCCGCATCAATGCCCAACTGGCCTCCGGTGGAGACATGGAACGGACGGGTATTGGGACCCGTCTGCCTCCATTTGTGGCCCACTACGACTTGCATGTTCGTTGGACGGCCCGATATTGAAGCAACAGGACGCACGTCATCGATGAATTCCGAAACGGCATTGTCAATTGCAGATGCCCGACCGTTGGTTGTTCGCGGGCTGTAGCAGAGTGCAATGTGTATCGGACAGGACAGCGTCGCGGAAGCCATCACCGGCACTAACCCCAATAGCAAACCGACGAACCCTTTCATGCTGCAGGCTCCTCTGCCATAGAGACGACCGTTCCGAATCACCGGGCGGAACGGATTCGAGTCCCAAGTTTGCCCCGCTACCGAGGCAACGTCGCAGTTGGCGGCAAACACGATGCCACCTAGGATGTCGCCGGACGCGTCGGGAACACTTGCAAATAGCGTCCCAGAACCGGTCATCGGTCTTGCGACAGTCGTAACACGCACTCGTCTCATGGACAGGTATTCTTTGACGACACTGACGAGCGCCAGGTTACCGCTACATGCGGTCGTATCGATTCGGATTAGTTTCTCGACCCAATCTAACGAGTCAACCTCGGCTCGCACCGGGGACAAGGCAATGTCGGTCATTTGATTCGTTATCTGATGGCATTGCTTGTGGCCGGCAGCATTCTCCAGCCGCCAGCACACGCAATCAAGTTGTTCGTCATGACGCAGTCGCTGCTCACGAGTCGCGACTGCGCCATGAAGCTTATGGGGACTAGTGCTGCACGCCGACGCTGTCTCGCTTGCCGTCTGCATACGTGTACAACGTGAGCGTTGCGTCCTTCACATCGCCCTTCGAATCGAAACGAGTTTCGCCGATGACACCCTTGTAGTCGGTCTTCTTGAGAAAGGACAAATACTTGGCCGGGTCGGAAGAGTTCGCCCGCTTCATCGCGTCGACCAGAATCATTACCGCGTCGTAGGCATACGGCGCGTAGATGACTACTTCCTGGCCATTTTTCTGTTTGAAGCGTTCTTTAAACTTGTCCATCCCCGCCTGATATTCGGAAGTGATGCCGCCGGCTTCCGCGCAGACAACTTGTCTGCTTTGCAACGAAGTACCTGCGAGCGCTGGAAGTTCTCCCGTGCAAATGCCGTCACCCCCATGAACTTCGATGCCATGTTCAGTTGCTGCATCTGCTTGAGCATCGGGCCGCCTTGCGCGTCCATGCCACCATAGAACACAACATCGGGTGCGGTTCCCTTGACCGCCGTCAGGACGCCACGAAAATCGGTTGCCTTGTCGGTCGTAAATTGACGGGTCGAGAGCTTCGCACCTGCAGCTGTAGCGGCCGCAAGAAACTCGTCCGCGATACCTTGACCGCATGCGCATTACGTGGCTTCCCTGCTGGTCATCTGTGTCGGGCTCGAGCTACACCACGGCTAAAGTCCTCGCAGATTTGAACGCCTCTCTTAGTTCCGCAGCCGATACCATCGCTATCTGCCGTTCGAAGGTAGAAATGAGACTGCACATCGCCGGGATGTCCCGGTCTTCGATTAGCCAGCGGCCGGCATCGAGCCCCGACCGAACGGCCCGTTTCATTGCGTCCTCGGCCGCTCCTGCCCTCCGTTGTGTCAGGTCACCGTGTCCCCGCCGCGCGAGGATGCCGGCAACGACCGTGACTTCAAATAACGTTTTTGCGGTCGACGCTGTGCCGCGGGAAGAGTACGTGGCTTGCAGCGCAAGGTGGCAGCGGACGGCGAGGAAAGTGACGGCTTCTGCCGACAACCTTCCGGAACACACTTTCATGCAGGGAAGTCCTCATACTGCTTAACGATTGGGCGCGACCGCAATCGTCTCGACATGTCGGCTTTTCGTCGACGACGAACGTCCGGTCAGGCCCTACTCAATGTGCACCCCATGTCGGCAAGCGTTTTTCTAGGAATGCATTAATACCTTCTGACGCGTCGTCTTCCATCATGTTTTGCGCCATGACTTCGCCAGCGAACGCGTACGCCTCGGTAAGAGGCATCTCGAGCTGACGATAGAACATGTACTTCCCATGGCGAATTGCGGCCGGACTTTTCGAGACAATCTCGCACACTTTGCCGGCTATCACCGAATCGAGAGACTCGTCAGGAACGACCGCGTTCACGAGACCGGACTCGGCTGCAACTGACGCATCCACGAATCGACCGGTGACTAGCATCTCGAACGCCCTCTTTCTCGACACATTGCGTGACAGTGCGACTGCCGGCGTTGAGCAGAACAGGCCCACGTTGATACCCGAAACCGCAAACCTCGCTGACTGTGCGGCGAAGGCCAAATCGCAACTCGCGACAAGCTGGCAGCCAGCGGCTGTCGCCAATCCGTGAACGCGAGCGATAACCGGCACATCAAGACTTTGAATCGATTGCATGACGCCGCAGCACTTTGTGAAGAGTGCGCGATAGTAGTCCAGCGACGG
Organism: Paraburkholderia ginsengiterrae; assembly: GCF_001645125.1. Taxonomy (GTDB): domain Bacteria; phylum Pseudomonadota; class Gammaproteobacteria; order Burkholderiales; family Burkholderiaceae; genus Paraburkholderia; species Paraburkholderia ginsengiterrae. The sequence continues at coordinate 22,731 of NZ_LXKA01000337.1, forward strand.
CTTGCTTCGCATCTCCCTAAGGTCGTGTCCGGCACAAAACGCCTTTCCCGCAGCGCCCAGAATTACGCAACGCACGCTCGTATCTGTCCGCACATGGTTCAAGGCATTCGCCAGCGCGCCGAGCAGTTCTTCTGACAGTGCGTTGAACTGATTGGGTCGGTTTAGTGTGATGGTCACCACGTCGGCCTGCCGTTCCACGAGAACCATTGCGCCACCTGAGTTTTCATCGCTCTCCACGACTGCCTCCGATATTGAAGTGCGTCACGCCGAAATCAGGTTGAGGTCCATTCGATGAACCGTCACGGTCGCCGTAATCGAATTCGCGATAAAACAGCGCTTGTGAGCTGCGTTGTGGAGCCTTTCCAGTGCGACTGCATCCGGCTTCTTATCGCCTCCAAACCTTACCTCAGGGCAGAGGTCGATGGTGTTGACCGCCATCCCGCCATTCGCATCTTTACCGAGCCGACCAATCGGGTGGTCCTCATAGGATTCGATGAGATAACCCTGCGCGTCGGCAATGGCGAGAAAAAATAGCATGTGGCAACTTGCCAGTGATGCAACCAGCAATTGTTCAGGGTCCGCTGCGTTTGCATCACCCATGTAATCGACGGACGCCGACACGGTGACGTGCTGATTGCCGCCGAGCACTGCAGAGTGATTGCGCGAGTATGAATCTGCTTTTTCCGGGTGCGCCGCGCGCTGCCACCGTAACGCCGTCTTGTGCTCAGACATTCTGCACCTCAATGGTTGATTTCGTCTCGCGCCGAGCTTGCTTCGTCACGAGAATGAGGAAATGCTACTGAGAATGAGCTGGACGGTAAAACGATGAATACTAGCCCGCAGGCATAGACAGGCTTAATCAAGAGCCTCGGGAACAGAGCTTGCCTCGGCGCGAGCAAGGCAACGAAATCGTTGGTAGGTCATCTTCATCAGTTAACCAAGCCGTTTGCTTGCACTAGTTTCACGCGACTGGCGCCTTCAGCAGCGGGCGCATTCCCAATAACCCTAGAATCGGTCCGGGCACCAGGAGCCACGCTACATGGACGCCCCAGGAACTGACCAGCGGGGCTGTCAGGCTGATGGAAACGACCGTCATCGCGAAGCCGATAGCGTTCTGGATGGCAAGCGCACCGCCGACCAGTTCGGGCGGACACGCCTGGGAGGAGATTGCGGAAAATTGTGGAGAATCCGCAATGACGGTTGCGCCCCAAACCAGGAGCAGCGCAAATAGCCACATTGCGTCCAGTTTTCCGGCTGTTAGAGCGAACACCACGCAGCACAGGCCGGAGGTAAGCAAACTGATTGCGGCGACCCGCGCACTGTCGAGTAATCGGCTCGCCATGCCACCGCCAATACAACCGAGCGCTCCGATTCCGATGATGACGAATGCGATGAGAGAAGGTGCGCTCACACCAAGCCGGTCGGCCAGATGAGTTTGTGCAATAAGTGCAGGCACGAGTGCCCAGAAGGCATACAACTCCCACATGTGACCGAAATACCCGAATGTCCCTGCGCGAAATGCCCTGAGTTTGAAAACCCGCAGAATGCTAGTCTGGACTTCCTGATTGCGACTAGGCGCCGAAAGATAGGGTCCATCACCCAGCCATGAAATCAATGCGGCAGCTAGAAAAGCAAGCACCGACGCTGCGGTCATCACTGCTGTCCATGGCAACGCACGGCTCGCGAGATGAAGCGCTTGAGGCAAGGCGGTGCCGAGCGTGAGCATCGCAACCAGTAGCGACAATGCGGCCCCGCGTTGCTGCGGAGCCCAGCTCACAACCAGTTTCATGCCGACGGGATAGATACCGGCCAGACAGATACCCACGCAGTAACGGAGCATGATTGCCGTCAACAGTCCAGTGGACAGATAGGCGAAAGCCAGATTGAAAAGCGCGCCGAGTATCGCGCTCACTACGAACAGCCGGCTTGCCTTGAACCGGTCGGCGAGCCCTCCTAAGGCTAGCGTTAGCGTTCCAGTGATGAATCCCAGTTGCACGGCGCTGGTTAACCATCCGATTTCGGTCGCACCGATACCCCACGCCCGCTTCAGGTCGTCGGCTGCCGCATTCGCGCTAAACCAGAGCGACGTTCCGAAAAGCTGGGCCAGGGCGACGATGAGTACAGGCGACACACGGCGGCGTGCATCCTCGGATTTGAGGGGAATTGAAGAACTCATACGAAGACCAAGGAAGAATTAGAGCTTGCAAAGCCAGGAGCGACGGCGGTCCGCCGTCGCTCCTCTCGTCAGTTTCGGTGCAGCCCGTCTTTAAATGTTTCGCGAGCGAAGGCCGTCGCGACAATACTGATGACACCGAGTCCTATGACGTAGAGAGAGATACCCCACGTCTTTCCATCATTCACTGCCAGCAGATATGTAGCAATCATCGGCGCGAGACCACCAGATAGCACGGCGCCAATTGCGTACCCAATGTTGGCGCCGCTTAGCCGGACCTTGGTGCCAAAGAGTTCCGAGAAGTACACGGCCTGTGGGCCGTACATGGAATCGTGAAGGATGTTGAGGCCGATGATGATTGCGATGGTAATCAGATAAACATTGCGGGTCTCGACCATCATGAAGAACGGAATGATAAAAATGGTCGAGAGGATGGTTCCCGTCAGATACACCTTTTTCCGTCCAATCAGGTCGGAAAGATACGACCACAACGGAATCGTGGCAATGCCGATGCAGGAGGAAATCAGGATGGCATTTAGGCCGACAGACCGTTCGACCTTCAACGAGCCCACGATGAAACTCAGCATGAACACGCTATAGAGGTAGAACACTGCGTTCTGCAGCATCTTCATGCCGATAGTGATGAGCAGCGTTTTCCGGTGCGCCTTCACCACTTCCAGCGCCGGTGCGCTGACGGCTTCCTGTTTGCGTTTAATCTCCTCAAACACCGGAGATTCATGGACATTCATCCGGATGAACATGCCGATAGCAATCATGGCTGTGCTTGCCAGGAAGGGAATTCGCCAGCCCCACGCCAGAAGTGTGGCTTCATCCAGGCTCGACGAGACCAGAGCGAAAACGCCAGTCGATAGAAGCAACCCTAGCGGCGTGCCAATCTGCGGAAAGCTGCCAAATAGGCCACGTCGGTTCTCCGGTGCATGCTCGACGGCCATCACTACGGCTGACCCCCATTCGCCGCCGACAGCAAAGCCCTGGATGATGCGCAGCAGGCATAGCAGGATTGGGGCGAGGAGGCCGGCCGTCGCGAAAGTTGGCAGCACCCCGATAGCGACCGTGCTGCCGCCCATCATGAGAAGCGACACAACCAACATTGATTTTCTCCCGATTCGGTCACCATAATGGCCGAACACTGCGGCACCAATCGGTCGGGCAGCAAAGCCGACGGCATATGTTGCGAATGCTGCGATAGTGCCAATCAGCGGGCTGACACTTGGGAAGAAAAGTTTAGGAAAGAGCAGTGCTGCGCAGACGCCATAGATGTAATAGTCGTACCATTCAACCGCAGTGCCGATGAGGCTTGCAAGCGCCACGCGTCGGTGACTTGCGCCAGCCTTCTTCGTTGATTCCATGCCATAAGTTCTTGCGACTTCAGTCATGATTGTCTCCTGCATGCTTCATGTTTTAGGCGCGAGCGTGGGCCGGCCAGTGGCTCGGGGCAACAGGACCAAATCAACGCGTCGCTGAACTGCCTACATCGTCATGCGATTGCCGCGAGGAAGCGGCCGCAAACGCAGGTCTAACTGACGTTTAAAGGCATGGTGTAAGTGGTCGCCTTGCCAGAAAGGCAGACGTCCCCTTTTTCGTTGATTACCTCAACGTCCATGGTGCAGATAGGTTTGTCCTCGCGAACAGTCGTGATAGTGACTTTCGCGGTGACCGTTTCGCCGATATAGACGCCTTTTGAGAACTTCAGGTCCATGCCCAGGAATACTGTGCCTGGACCTGGCAGGTCTTCAGCAAGTAGAGCGTTCAGCATTCCCGAGGTCACTCCGCCTTGCACAATCAGTCCGCCGAAGGCAGACGCCCGTGCGAGCTTTTCGTCGTAATGCAGTGGGTTCCGGTCGCCAGTGATTTCGGTGTACAGCTCGACATCCCGGGTGCTCATGGTTTTGACACGCGTGGCACTCGCACCGTTTGCTGGCATGCCGCGAACCGTTCCTTCCCATCCGTTCTTGCTCATGAGTTTCACTCCTTCAGGTATCTCGGTTATTGAACGTTTTCAATCAGCACGGCGAGACCTTGGCCGCCCCCGCCACAGAGAGCAGCGATTCCGCGCCTTGCGTGCCGCCGCTGCATTTCGAGAGCCAGCGTCAAAAGCAGTCGGAATCCAGTTGCGCCCAAGGGGTGTCCCAACGCAATCGCTCCGCCATTGACGTTCACGACATCGTGGGCAAGGCTCAGTGCACGAGTGGAGGCGATGGCGACGCTCGCGAACGCTTCGTTGATTTCATAGAGGTCGATGTCACTCGCACGAAGCTTCTGTTTTTCGAGCAGGCCGCGGATGGCGTCGGAAGGCTTCAGGTGCAGGGATGGGTCCGGGCCGGCCACCCAATGCCAGTCGACAATCCTAGCAAGCGGGCGTTGGCCCCGTTTATCCAGCATCTGGTCATCGACAATCAGGCCTGCGCTCCCGCCGTCCGCACGCTGCGAGGCATTTCCCGCAGTGATAGACCCGGTTTCTGAGAACGCCGGACGTAGTTCTGACAAAGCGTGCAAGTTGACACCGGGGCGGATGCAACCATCTTTGCTGACGGGACCTTCGACTGTCTCGAACGTGAACATCTCATCGCGCTCGGTGTTTTCTGATGCGGCTGAAGCGCGTGCCTGTGACGAATATGCCCACGCGTCTTGTGCTTCCCGGTCGATTCCGAGTTGCTTGTTGACGTCATCTGACAGTGCGCCCATAGAAGCGCCTGCAAATGCGCAAGTGAGACCGTCGTGCATGACGGCACTAACGCCATGAGCGAGGTCCGTAACTCCCGGCTGCATGATGCGTGCGGCGCACGACATGGAATCGAACCCGCCGACGAGATAGTGCGCCCCCTCGCGCAGGCGTATCCGGCGCGTCGCATCGCAAACCGCTTCGAGGCTTGCCAGGCAGACGTTGTTGAGAGTCAGCGCCGGTGTAGTCGGCGCCGCGCCTCCACGCAGCGCCGCAATACGAGCCGGATTCTGGCCAAGCCCTGCCTGAACGACGATGCCGAGCAGCGCGGCGTCTGGAGTTGTCGCCCATGGGTTGCGCCTCAACAACTCCTGAACCGTCTTTTCGCCCAGGTCTAGCGTCGTCTGGTTATTGAGTGCTCCATTGAATTTCCCAATGGGCGTACGGATTCCATCAAGCAGGTACGCGTTTCTAGTGTTGTTTGTGTTCATCTCTACCTCACTTCCTGGTTAGGGCGCGGAACATCGGCAACACGAACTCTCCGACCTTTACGTATGCCGCCTTGACAGGTTGTCCGACCGTCAGCAGTTCGCGAGGCGTGTCGATGACGGTGCTAAGCATCGTCGGCCCTTCATCGAGACGGATGAGGGCAACGGTGTATGGTGTGACGGCTTCCCATGCAGGATGGCCGGGGCGGTGGATGTCCGTGAAAGATTTGACTTTCCCGAGGCCAGAGGCCTCTTTCCATGAGAGGCTGCGACTCCAGCAGTGAGGGCAATGGCTACGCGGATAAAAGACCCAGTGGCTACAGTCGTCGCAGTGCTGGAGCATGAACTGCTCCTTTGCTGTGCCATCCCAGAACGGTTGGGTGTACCGGTTGGGAATGGGGCCCGGCACTTTCAGTTGTTCCAGTGCTTGATTCATTCGTCCGCTCCGAGAACAAGCGCTACTGCCTCACTGATGGTGGCGCCGTTGCCAGTGATGAGGGATAGCCTGGCATTCTCAATCTGCCGGCCAATCGCTTCGTGCCGCAATTGGCGTACGGCTTCCACGATGTGCGTCATTCCGCCGGCGAGGTCAGGTTGCCCGAAGCCAAGCTGGCCGCCATGTGTGTTCAGTGGAAAGTCGCCACGGTGACTGAGGTTGCGCTCAGAGAGCCAGTTACCAAACTGGCCGGGTTCGCACAGCCCTGCGTCCTCGATGGTCATCGCGACCATCACGGTGTAGCAGTCGTAGAAAGAAAGCAGGCTCATCTGGTCAACTGTGACGCCAGCCTGAGCCATTGCTTGCGCCATCGCGAATTTCAGCGGGCCCGACGTGAGCGAGGGCGCCTGGCTGATTGCTCGATGCGTGAGCTTCTCACCCGCACCGAGGAGATGAACGGGCGCGTGCTTGAGTGTGCGCGCGCGTTCGGGGCTGACGACGACAACGGCCTCGCCGCCGGCGACGGGCATGACAATCTCGTACAGATGCAGCGGGCTGGTGATGATGGGTGAGGCCAGCACGTCTTCTACGGTCGCCGGCTTTCCGTAAAAGATTGCATTCGGATTCAGCTGGGCGTTTTGGCGAGCCCATGCCGCGATGCTCGCAAACTGCTCCGGCGTGCTGCCGTACTCAGCCATGTGTCGCTGCATAGGCAGCGCATAGGAAATGTTGGCCCCCGATGCACCGAACGGCACGTCAAATTCACGAATAGGATTGCGATTCGGCGACCGCGGCAACTGCTCCTCACGATGGTTTGCCAGTACGCACACGACCGCGTCGCACATCCCCATCTGAATCGCAGCTGCAGCGCGCCAGACCATACCCGCGCCGCTGGCGCCGCCCAGGTCGACCACGTTTGACATGCGCGGCGCGATGCCCAAGTATTCAGTGACCGTAGCGGGAACGTGCTGCGGTGTCTCTCCAACTTGCGGGCCAACGAGCAGACCGTCGATGTCGTCCTTCTCCAGCCCGGCGTCTTCGACGGCGAGCCGCACGGTTTCGGCGATAAGCTCAAGGGTGGTTGCACCAAACGTACGCCGTTCCGGCTTCAGTTCGCCGATACCGGCTATGGCAGCAAGAGAGCGACGATTCACAGCGTCCCCCGTTGCATCAGGTCGGCGTACTGTGCGAGCGACTCCGGATTGATGATTGAGCCTAGGTTTTTAACGGCTTGCCCAGTTGCTGTGGCTTTCGCGGCGCCTTCCACGCGTTTGTGATTCAGCGTATAGGGAATCGAACTTACCTGGAAAACGTGGCGTGGCACATGGCGGGGCGAGGCACGTTTCCGGATTTCGTCACGCAACCCTGCAGCGAATTCGGACGTCAGTTCATTGCCGTCCTTCGCTACGACGCACAGGACGATTTCTTCGTCGCCACCCACTGGGACGCCAAACACGATGGCATCTTCGACTGATGGTTGTGACTCAACAACCCGATAAATTTCAGCAGTTCCGATGCGCACACCGCCCGGCTTGAGCGTGGTGTCGCTGCGGCCGTAAATGACGACGGCGTTGTCAACGGTCTGCTCGGCAAGGTCACCGTGTGTCCAGATACCGGGGCGAGCCTCGAAGTACGCCGCGCGATAGCGAGCGTCCCCGTTATCGCCCCAGAACGTGAGAGGGGCGCTCGGGAACGGCTCGGTGCAGACCAGGTCGCCCTTGCGACCGATGACTGAGGCGCCGCGCTCGTCGAGCACATCAACGGCCAAACCAAGACCTTTGCACGGAATCTCTCCGCGGCGAATCGCGTGAAGCGGCGAGCCCATTACGAAGCAACCAATGATTTCAGTTCCTCCTGAGATGGAGGCAAAAATCATGTCCTGCTTGACCGACTGATAGAGCCAGTCGAACTGCTCGGGTTGCACTGGTGCACCTGCGGAGAGGACGCTCCGCAGTGCACGGAGGTCGTGCTGGCGACCGGGCAGGTAGCCACTTTCCTGGAGGGTGGCAAGGTACCGGGGGCTGGTGCCGAAGTGGGTCACGCCGGCGGCTTCCGCCATCCGCCAGAGCATGCCAAGGTCCAGGCCGTCCGCGGTTTTGACAATCGGTGCGCCGTCATAAAGCACCACTGCGGCGTGGCTCGCAAGGCCAGAGATGACCCAGTGGTACATCATCCAGGCTGTGTTGGTGTACCAGCTCATGACATCGCCAGGTCTGACGTCACAGTGCAGCATGTGCTCCTTGCGATGTTCGAGCAGCACGCCTCCGGCTGTATGCACGATTCCCTTCGGCAGCCCTGTGGTGCCTGACGTGAACATCACATAAAGCGGATGCCTGAACGACAGTTGTTCGAATTGAAGCGCGCGCGGCTCAGCGGAATTGAACTCACTCCATGACATGCACGGCGTGGTGCCAGTGGCAATGGAGCCAGCGTCCCCAACCAGAACGACATGTTGCAGGCCATGCAGACCGCGCAAAACTTCGGCGAGATTCTCCCCGAGGTGAAAGCGTCGACCGTTGTACTGATACTCGCTTACCGCGAAAAGGACCTTGGGGTTCACCTGGCCGATGCGGTCGATGATGCCTGGAGCGCCGAAGTCCGGCGAACATGACGACCAGATTGCACCAATTGATGCGCACGCGAGAAGCACTACAAGAGCATCTGCATTGTTGGGCAGGATGCCGCCAACGGTGTCTCCTGCTGTCACTCCGAGCTTGCGCAGGCCCTGCTGTGCGCGCGAGACCTGCGCGCGAAGCTCACCCATGGTCACTCGGCGGAGGTCGCCCCGCTCGTTCGCCTCAATGACCGCGAGACGACCGTCATCGCCGCAAAGAAGGTTTTCGGCGAAATTCAGCGTGCCGTTCGGATACCAGCGCGCTCCGAACATTGCCTCGCCGCTGCTGCGTTCGAGTGTGACGTCACCGCGGCTGCCGATGACCTGGGTGAAGTCCCACAATTCGTTCCAAAAAGCCTCCGACTGGCTCGTTGACCACCGGTGAAGTGCATCGTAGTCGGAAGGCTCGAAGCCACATCGCGCGGCAAAACGCGCAAGGCTGGAATCTTTGAATTCGCGCGTCCCCGGCTGCCAGAGTGGTGACGGGGCGGTTGATTGAGTGAGCATTTGTCTCCTTCGTTTCCTCAGGTGGAATATGGGCAACTAAAACGTGCGCTTATTTTTGGTATGTGTATTGACTGGTCGGTACAAAATAGAATTTAGACCAAGTCACACTACACGTCGAGGCTAGTTTCTTGTTCTGTGCGGGCTTCGCTAAGCAGGAGCCGAGTTGGGAACTCAGCCTGAAACCTTGTCGCGTTACGAGATAATGTATAGTTGGACCGAATGGTACAATCCAGGGATGTCCCGGGGGTGCATAATTTTTGCCATCCGATACCCGACTAGGCCCGTCTTAACTGCGCTATAACGCCGGCGCGGTGGCGCGCCGACGTTGACTGGTCGGTCCAGTCGGTGCAAGAATGTGTTGAACAGTCGAAATTACGGAGCAGTCTTGGACAGCGTCAAACGAAGTGACGAATCGCAACGCACGCGGATACTGCGTATTGCCGCGCAGCTCTTTGCTCAGCGCGGGTATCACGGCGTTGGAATGACGGACCTGCAGGACGCGGTTCAACTGGGTCGCGGCGCGCTGTATCACCACATCAAGAGCAAAGAGGACCTCCTTTACGACATTTCCAAGGAATACATCCTTGACCTTGTGAATGTCGCGCAGGACCTCTCCCGAATCAGCGAACCTGGTGAGCGGCTTCGTCAGATGGGGCGCCACCTTGTTATGAAAATCGCATCGCACCAAGCTGAGCTGACCGTTTGCTTTCGCGAAGTGCAGTCGCTCACGGACGCGCGCCACAGCGAAGTGCTCGACCTGCACTCCCGGTATGAGAAGCTTTGGCGGGAAGTCTTGGTGGAAGGCGCGGAGCAGGGGCTCTTTCGACCATATGACCCGATTGTCCTTAAAGGGATGCTGGGAATGTATTTCTACAGCTACCTATGGATGCGCCCGGAAGGTCCGTTGGGGCCCGAGATGATTGCTGAGCGTTTCAACGAGCTTGCTCTGCGGATGGTCGTGATTGGCGCACCTGCCAGCATCAATGTGCCACCGCTGCCTTCCGTGACGGTCTGAACGCAGCAGTTGCGGACCGTTACGATGCGCCATTTCAAATAGGAAAGCTGGGGGAGCGCTTAATCTCTTTCAGCGAAAAGCCGGTATATATTTCCTTTACGTTCCCAAGCTCGCGAATTTGCCGGATTCCGATGCGGTGGAAGCTCTCCATGTCGGGGACGATTATCTGGAGCAGGTAGTCGTACTTGCCAGAAATGTTGTGACAGCAAAGGACGTTGGGCATTGCAGTCACCGAGGCTTCAAACGCCTGCATGGCCTTCTCTGAGTGGTTGTCGAGCATGACATTCACAAAGGCGAAGATTCCGAGGCCGAGCGCCTGCGGGTCCAAGGCCGCGTTATAGCTTCGGACAACAGTCGCTTCGAGGCGTTTAAGTCGTTTCCAGCATGCGGGCTGCGACAGGCCGATGCGGGTCGCTATCTCGGCATTTGTCAGGCGTCCATCCTCCTGAATCAGTCGCAAAATCTTCCGGTCCGTCCCGTCAATCTCCAAGAGCTGGGAGCCCATGTACTTTCTCCGTTATAACTTGTGATGCGGACACTTCCAGCGACCGCCATCGACGCATGAAGCGTATGAATGCCGACGAGCGAATACCGTGTCGACGACAGCAGCGCACGGGTCCCAGCGTACGAACTATCCGGTCAAAACGTGCAGCCGCCGCTGCCGCACGTTACACCCTGCTCACCTTCAATGGTTTCGGGAGCTGAATCAACTGCCCGGTCCAACGCCTCCATGAATTTTTCGACAGGTTGCGCACCCGACACATAGAAGTTGGAGTTAAAGACGAATAGCGGGACACCGGATGCAATTTGATTGGCAGTACGCTCGTCCCTCGCTACGTCGTCTGCCACGAAGTTGCAGGTCTCGACGACGTCGCGGGAAATCCCTGCCTTGATGGCAATGTCTTTCAGTACTGCCCGGTCGAATATGTCTTGACCGTTGGTGATGCTTGCCTCCATCAATTTCTCGATGAGCAATTGCTTCTCACTCTCCGACCGGAGGCTCTTCACGAGCGCATGCGCGTCAGTCGTATCACCGAAACGCATGGTCGGAAAATTGTAGGTCAAACCTTCGAGTGCACCGTTATGTGCAACGGCATTCATCATCTGCCGACCTGAGGCTTCGTTGCCAAACTTCTGCGTCAGTGCTTGCGCAAAGTCCATTGGAAGTATGCCCTTGGCGATTCGGTAGGCCTTGTTGACAACTTGGATTTCGACACCGACAGATTGCGCCGCAATCGCTTTCTCGAGCCGGCGCTTCGCAATCCAGCACCACGGACATACGAAGTCCGACCAGACCTCAATTTTCACCTTTTTCATGGAAGCTCTCTTTTGCATAAACCTGAGCGACGCATGTCCCATGCTCACGACATGGACATGCGCACTAAGCTAACTACGTTCAACGGCAGGGACTGTTCACAGAAGGGCGGTTGCCTGCTTGTCGATAACTGGAAGAAGTCAACGACGCGATGTCGGTCCACAGGATAATTGCCGGCCGCGCCCGGCCGGCAATTGAATTGGATTAAGCGCCTTCAACAACCAGCGTCGGCACCATGCGAATAGCCGAAGCGAAGTTCGAGAAGTTCGGCGACGTCTTCATCACGAGTCGGTGCAGTTCTTCGACCTTCTCCTTCGGAGCCGACGTGCGAAGGGTGACCGTGTAGCGGACTTCTTCGTAACCAGGCTTGACGTTTTCGTCCAGACCGAGAAACCCGCGCAGGTCCAATTGGCCTTCCGTCTGGATTTCCAGCTTGTCGACCTTGATGCCCATCGCTGCAGCATTGGCGATGTAGCCCACGGACATGCAGGCGTTCAACGCAGCCATCAGCACTTCTTGCGGGTTCGGCGCCGAATTCTTGCCGAGAAGCTCACCAGGTTCGTCCGCGGCGATTTCGAAATGACGTTGATGCTTCTCGCCACCGATGCTGTATTCCGATGCCGTCGCTACAGTGCGCGTCTGACCTTCCCAGTTCGTTTTCACATTGAACTGGACGATGCCCTTCTTCGGGTCCTTCTGCACTGCGCCCGCGAACTCGTGCAGGGCAGCGACGTCAATACCATTCAGATTTGTGCTCATGATTGTCGAAAGAATAGAGGTTGAATTTGGAGGCGCACCGCATGTGCGACAGCACCGCAACAATTTAATGCAACTCCCATGCCACTTATATTCTATATAAAAATCAGTACCTTACAGGTGGTGTAGCGCAAAATTGTAAACAAAAGTGTACGGGACAGCGCAATAGATGTAACCTACTGTCAACTTTTGTGTACACGGTTTACAGCGATGCGTATTGAGGTAATTGGCGCGGGTCGTCCAGGTCTCGCATCTGATGTTCTGGCGGTCCTGGAGGGCTGGAATCTGTCGGTTCGCGGTGTCGAAGTCGCAGGGCACCGCACGTACCTTGACCTGCCTGAGCTTCCCCGAGGCAAATTGACAGACCTCACGAGCGAACTGCTAGCACTGCGCGGGGTGTGTTCGGTACGGGAGATTGACCTGCTCCCGGGCGAATGCCAGCGGATGCAGTTCGAGGCCCTGCTTAATGCATTGTCCGAGCCGCTCATCGCGGTCGATATGCGCGGGAATGTCATTTCGATAAACGATGCTGCATCGGCTACTTTCAACATTCCGATGGAACGTCTTGTCGACCAGCCAAGCGTCTTCGATTTGCTCGGTACGGATACGGGCACCTGTCTCGATTCGCGATTGAAGAGTTGCGCTGGCGGCGAGGTCATGGTCAACGACAGGCCATACCTCGTCGACGTGCTGCCAGTGCTCGCGAAGCCAACGGACTCCCCCGACGACGCGCATGGCGCCGTGTTCATTTTCCGTTCTGCACTCAGCCTCGGCCGAGGCATATACGCCATTGAGAAGCGGGAGTCGCCGCTGGATACGGGGTTGGTGGGATGCTCGCCGGCAATCCAGAAGGTCGAAGCACTGCTCTCACGCTTTGCACATGTCAATGCGCCGCTGCTCATCACTGGAGAGACGGGTACCGGTAAAGAACTGGTCGCACGAGCGTGCCATCGTCTGTCGCCTCGGTCACAAAAGCCGTTTCTGGCGCTGAACTGCGCTGCACTCCCGGAAAGCCTCGCGGAGAGCGAACTGTTTGGCTATGCCGCTGGCGCATTTAGCGGAGCGCAGCGGAACGGGAAACCGGGATTGTTTGAGCTTGCCGAAGGAGGCACGGTCTTCCTCGATGAAATCGGTGAAATGTCCGCTTATCTCCAAGCCAAGCTGCTTCGTTTCCTGCAGGATGGGACGTTCGTACGAATCGGTGGCAAGTCCGAGACGACTGTCGACATCCGGGTAGTCGCGGCGACCCACCGCGACCTGCCCGCCATGGTCAGAGAGGGAACGTTCCGCGAGGACCTGTTCTACCGGCTGAATGTCCTGTCCATCCACATACCGCCGCTGCGGGAGCGAAAGTCCGACATCCCTGACCTTGTAACGCACTTCAGCCAGCGCGCAGCGGCTCAGGTGGGCAAGAAAATGACTGAAGTGGCGACGGAGACGCTAGACCGCTTGTGCAGTTATCCGTGGCCAGGGAACGCGCGTCAAATGGAGAACGTCATTTTCCGGGCGGTAACGCTGTCGGATTCTCACGTACTTACAGTGGAAAGCCTTCCGGATGACGTTCGCACTCGCGATGCATCGCAGGCGACGTTGGCGGCGCCACCGGCGGTTCCCGAAAATTCCGGCGAGCACGCAGCAGCAGGACCCTATGCCTCGCGCATGAAGGAAACTGAGAAAACGCTGCTTGAACAGCTCTATCAGCAATATCCAAGCACTCGCAAACTTGCTGCCCAACTGGGCCTGTCGCATACAGCGGTTGCGAAGAAACTGAAGAAATTTGGCATCGAGCGAAGCTAACGAGGCTGCGCTCGATGCGTAGCGGCTAGCGCTTGCCTCAGGCTTCGTCGAGCGCTGATGCACTTGCGTGCGCAGTTGATGACGCGCTCTTTGCGCCGGGCTTCGTGCGACGCCAGCCGATGGCAAGTGCGATTGCAATCACTGGAATCAACGCGATTGTCATCGTTCCATCAGGGTAGTCGAATGCCATCAGGACGAGCACGCCGAAAAGGAACGCCAGCGTAAGCCACGAAGTGAATGGAGCGCCTGGCATGCGAAACGACACGTCGCTGAGTTCGCCGCGTTTCACCGCACGGCGGTACGCAATCTGACAGAGCACGATGAATCCCCACGTAGCAATGATGCCGAGCGCAGAAGCATTCAGCACAATCTCAAATGCCCGGGCGGGAACGATGTAATTCAGCGGTACGCCGATAGCGTTGATACCCACCGTAATCAGGATGCCGCCATAGGGCACGCCGCGGGAATTCATCTTGCCGAGGAACGCAGGTGCAGAGCCCCCCATTGCCAGAGAGCGCAGTACGCGGCCCGTGCTATACAACCCAGAGTTCAGGCTCGACAATGCTGCGGTCAACACGACAAAGTTCATGATGTCGCTCATGTACGGCACGCCAAGCTTGCCGAAGAACGTCACAAACGGACTTTCGTGGCTGCTGTAAGCGCTCCATGGTAGCAGTGTGACCAGGAGGACGACCGAGCCCACGTAGAACAAGGCAATACGCCACATCACGCTGTTGATGACTTTCGGCAGTATCTTGCGCGGATTTTCGGTTTCGCCAGCGGCCACGCCGACAAGCTCGATGCTGGCATAGGCGAAAACGACACCTTGGACAATCAGCACGGCCGGAAGTAAGCCATGCGGGAAAAATCCGCCGTTGCTCGCGACGAGGTTGAAGCCTGGGGTATGGCCCGCAATATGATGCCCGCTGGCGAGAAAGATGGTGCCAACGATGAGAAAGAGCGTCAGCGCTCCGACCTTGATGAGCGAAAACCAGAACTCCATTTCGCCAAACCACTTTACGCCAATCATGTTGAGCGTCGAGACAAACGCGAGAGCGCACAGGGCAATCGCCCACTGTGGAACGTCGGAGAACAACGCCCAATACTTCATATAGATGGCGATGGCCGTAATGTCGACGATGCCAGCTGCTGCCCAGATGAGGTAGTACATCCAGCCGGCGACATACGACGCTGGCTCACCGAGAAACTCACGAGCGTACGAGACGAAGCTTCCGCTCGTTGGTCGGTGCATGACCAGCTCACCCAGTGCTCGCATGATGAAGAATGCGAAGATGCCGCAGACGAGATATGTAATCGCGAGCGACGGCCCGGCCAGTTGCAGTCGGCCACCGGCACCGAGGAACAGCCCCGTTCCGATTGCGCCGCCGATGGCAATCATCTGTACATGTCTCGGCTTCAGCCGCTTCTCGTATCCGGTCTCGTGCGATTGAAGCCATTCGTCTTTGTTTTGACGGGCCTGACTGCTCGTATTCGCGGCTTTCCCGCCACTCTCGTTGTTGCTTTCCAAGGCAAGTCTCCTGTTGTATTCGCTGGGCCGCGGGAGCGAAAAGCCGTCGCGAGCCGGTTGACGGATTCTGCTCGTCAGCCCGGTTAAGAAGATTTCAACTTCGCCTAGGCAAAACGCTAGCTTTGAGAATTTTCTTATCCTTAAGGCGTGGTGCTACCGCCGCGCTCTTCGAAGCGAGCGGACGCGGTTGCGGTTAAAGGGAGGGTTGGTCGTTTCGGCATGTTTGCGCTGGTCAAGGAGAGCGGCGTGAACATTTGGGGAGGCCAAGTGCAAAGGGGCGGCCCCGAGGGACCGCCCCTTGTTTTGTCGCTGCAACGCTTTGAACCCTTAGCGCTTACGCAGCAGGCGTGCTGGCATGCCGGCCAGCAAAACGACAGCACCGACGGTCAGCACAGTGGAAAAAGTATAGAGACCGTAGGTAAGACTGCCTGTGACAGTTTTGAGCCAACCAATCACGGACGGGCTGACGAACCCGCCGAGCAATCCGATTGAGTTAATCAATGCCACCCCACCCGCCGCCGCGGTGCCCGACAGATAGGACGTCGGAATTGTCCAGAACACAGGCATTGTTGTGAGAATGCAGGTGGTGGCCAGCGAGAGGGCGCAGAGCGCAAGCGTCAGATTCCCGGGGACGAAGGTCGCGGCCACCAGTCCTACGCCGCCGCCCAACATGCACAGCGCGGTGTGCCACCTGCGCTCGCCAGTCTTGTCGGAATTCTTGCTGATGAGCACCATTCCGACGGCTCCGACGATATATGGGATAGCGGTGAGGATGCCAATCTGGACTGGGTCGTTCACGCCGTAGTTGCGAATCATTGTTGGCAGCCAAAAGCTAATGACGTAAATTCCAGCCGCGATAGTGAAGTAGACGAACGACATGACGTAGAGACGTGGGTCACGCAACGCCATGGTGAACGAATGCTCTGCGTCAGCACTTGTCGTTGCAATCGACTCGATTACCATCTGCTGCTCTCGATGCGTCAGCCACTTCGCGTGTTGCGGCTTGTCAGCCAGTGCGACGATGGTCAACAGGCCAAGCACGACTGACGGGACAGCCTCAATCGCGAACATCCACTGCCAACCTTCCCAACCGTAGACTCCGTTCATGTGCCCCATGACCCAACCCGAGAGTGGGCCGCCGATGATGCCGGCAACAGCAATAGCGGACATGAATATCGCGATAATCTTTCCGCGCATGGCCCCGGGATACCAGTAAGTCAGATACAGAACCACGCCTGGGAAGAAGCCAGCCTCAAACGCGCCGAGCAGGAACCGCGCGATATAAAACTGCACAGGTGTGTGGATGAACGGGAAGCTCCCTGAAATTAACCCCCAAACGACCATGATGCGCATGAGTGTCTTGCGTGCGCCAATCTTCTCCAGCAAGAGGTTGCTGGGCACTTCGAACAGGAAGTAGCCCACAAAGAACATGCCGGCGCCTAGTCCATATACGGCGTCGGAAAAGTTCAGGTCCTGCTTCATCTGCAACGCGGCGAAGCCGATATTGACGCGGTCGAGGTAGGCGAACACGTAGCAGATGAATAGAAACGGAATGATGCGCCACGTCACTTTCCTGTAGACGCTGCTTAGCTCGTCCCGCGTGAATCGCTCCGACACACTAGTCGTCGATGTGGTTGCAATTGGCATGCGTGTCTCCTCCAAACCATTTTTACGCCTTCGGAATCGAAGGCATGAGGCGATGCAGGGGACCTGTGCGGCCGTCGGTTGTTTTTGAATCCCCGCATCTAGGTTGCCTTGTCGTCGGGCTTACAGACCTAGGTAGCCTCCGGGTTTCCGAGCGGGGCGGGCGCGCAGCGCTTCCTCGATAGGGTCGCAGCCCCAACCCGGTGTATCTGGAACCGCGATAGCGCCGTTCTTCACCACCGGAACGTGCGTGAAAAGTTCGGCATCCCACGGGAGCCGGTCTATGTCGTGTTCCATGACGCGCAGATTGGGCGTTGCGGCCGCGAAGTGCACGTTCATCATGGTTGCCTGGTGGCTGTAGAAGTTATGCGGCGCGATATTCACGTCGAACGCCTCCGCGGCTGCCGCAACCTTCATGGATTGCCACACGCCATTCCACACTGCGTCGATGATGCCGACATCCATGGACTGCGCCTGAAGGTACGGGAGAAACTGGCGCACACCGAACAGCGTCTCGCACGCGGCGAGCGGTGCATGACTGCGCTGACGAATGTATGCCAGCGCTTCGGGGTTGTAGCTGTCCAGCTCAATCCAGAAGAAATCGAAGTCCTTTAGCGCTTGGATGATGTTGACGTAACCTTCAGTGCGCGCATTGAAATTCAGGTCAACGAGCAACTGGACGTCCGGGCCGGCGCCGTCGCGCAAGGCTTCAAGATGAGCCCGAACGTTGCGGATAAGCGGCTTGTCAATGTTCAACGACGGCGCGTAGGGCGCGCCAAAACCCGCCATCCACTGGCGCGGCTTGCCGTCGCCATGGATAAACAGATTGGTCTTGGCTGCGGATACACCCAATTCACGCGCATCCTCGCCAGCCTTCTTCACGCCGTCGAGGTCGACAATCGCCGGCTTGTAGAAGTCCGGATGGTTAATACGCCACGTTGCGCAATGCGACCAGTACACGGGCACGCTGTCACGATGCTTTCCGCCAAGGAGCTGGTAGCAAGGAACCCCCAAGGTCTTCGCCTTGGCGTCGAGACACGCGTTTTCGAATGCGCCCAGAGCCTCGGCGCTCAAGCCATACGGCGCGGGACGCAGCGTCGAAGCCAACTGGCTGAAGATAACTTCGTGGTCCGCTACGGACTTGCCGATAAGGCGCGGAGCAAGCTTCTCAATCACGCCGGTCAACCCGGGCGGCCCGAATGCCTCGTCATACTCGGCCCACCCTACGACACCGTCTTCAGTCGTCAGTTTCAGGAAGTGATAATTGCGCCAGCCCGCGTCGCAGGCGAGTGTCTCGATGTGCTTGATACGCATCCTAGTCTCCGGTCAATTGATAAAGTTAATTGTTAACAATTAAGTGTTGTGAGTGTCGGCTGCCCCCATAAGGGTAGTCAAGACATGGTTTACCCATCCAACGCCAGCTATGGAGCTCGCGATAAAATCGTGTTAATTGTTAATCATTGACCGCTACGTGCTCGTCCGTAGCCGGCGGCAACGGGCCCGACCTATGAAAAACACAACCACAATTGATAAACGCAGCCTCGACCGTCAGGCCGCTGACTGGATTCGAGGCGCGATTGTTGCGGGGGACCTGTCACCGGGAGCCCGACTCACAGAAATAGCCTTAGCGGAGCAGATTGGTCTGTCCCGGTCCACCGTGCGGTCTGCGATGCAGCGGCTGGCAGGTGAAGGGCTACTGGTCCAGCACGCCTACACCGGCTGGGAAGTGGTGACCCTCACGCCGGAAGATGCCTGGGAGCTTTACACGTTGCGTTGCAGCTTGGAGGGACTCGCTGCTCGCCTCGCTGCGGAACGGATTGACGATGCAGGGCGCGCCGTCCTGACGGCAGCCCTCAACGAGCTGAAGGACTCAATTGCGGTAATGGACCGACGTCGGGTGGCGCTCGCTGACCTGACGGTCCACAGAACCATCGTTACGCTGGCAAAGCATCGGCGACTCTCGATGCAATACGGTCTCGTGATTGAACCCGTGCACCTCTACATCCTGTCGACCAACAGCATGACAGAGCCACTCGAGGCCATCGTGCCCGAGCACGAGGAATTGGTCGATAGCATTCTTCGAGGCGATGTACAGACGGCGGAACGCCTCGCCAGCGAGCACGTGAGCAAACATGGCTTGCGACTTGTTGAACTCCTGCGTGCCCAGGAAGCGAACGGATAGTCGCGCTACTCCAGCTGCCTCCTGGGTGGTCGAGCGCCCTGAGCAGCGCTCGACTTGCATACATCAGGAATCAGCACGTCACTACGTATCGCGGCTCACCTCGCACGAAGGCTTCGATATTGTTCGCAATCGTGTTGACGAAGGCTTCAATGGCCTGCGCGCTCGACCACGCAACATGGGGTGTCACGACGAAGTTTGGCAGTTTGATGAGTTCGTTAAACGGATGTCCGTCACCGGGAGGCTCCTGGGTCATCACGTCGAAGCCAGCGCCGGCAATCTGACCTGATTTCAGCGCGTCGAGAAGCGCGTGTTCGTCCACAATTCCACCGCGCGCAGTGTTTAACAGTATCGGCTTGCGCCGCATGAGCTGAAACTGTTCTTGTCCGATAAGATTCCGGGTAGACGCCAGCAACGGGCAATGCACCGTAATTACATCGCTTTCGGACAGAATGGTGTTCAAGGGAAGATAGTCCAGCGATGAATCCAGGGGGCCATCGTGTGCCGCGAACCGGACCTCCATCCCGAATGCCCGCCCTATTCCGGCGACGGCGCGTCCCAGTGCGCCATCGCCGATAACGCCAAGCGATGTGCCATGCAAATCGCGAATCGGGAAGTCGAACAGGCAGAACGTTCCGGCCTCCTGCCATCGGCCATTGCGAAGAGCATGGTCGTACTCCATCAGGCTTCGGCGTAGCGCGAGCATGAGTGCAAAGGTGTGTTCAGGTACGGAGTGCGTGGCGTAGTCTCGGACGTTCGAAACGGTCACACCCATCTCGGAGCAGGCCTCGAGGTCGACCGCGTCGGCTCCCGTCGCGGCAATTGCAACGAACTTAAGTCGGTGAGTACCAGCCAGTATTTTTCTGTCGAGGCGGACTTTGCAGGTGATGACGATGTCCGCATCCGCGATGCGCTCCTCTGTCTGGTCCGCTCGGGTCGCCTCAAATACTTTCAGTTGATGGTCGAAGCGAAGCGCCGGTAGGGTATTGCCCGGCGGCAATGCACTGCTATCAAGGAAAACGACTTTCATTGGTTTGTCAGAAAAAGAAAATTAAAGAGGAAATAGCCGACAGTAGAGGAACCCGGGACCCTCCGACTGTTGGTACATCCCAGGCAAGTAGCCCTGTCTGAGAACATCGGGTCCGAAAATCAGACTTGAGTTGGCTAATGGAGAATGAGCAACGTGCCACCCATCACCGCAAACATGACTGTGAAGATAATGAGAGTGAACCCCATCACGCGGCCCATACCGACGCCGGCGATGGCCAGCAGAGGAATCACCCACATTGGCTGAATCATGTTGGCAACACCCTCACCGAGCGCGACGGCAATAGCGACCGAACTTTGGGAGACGCCAAGGTGCTGCGCGGCCGGCACTACAAACGGCGCCTGGACAATCCAGTGACCGCCAGCGCTAGGCACAAAGAGACTAATGATTGTAGAAGACACGAAAGTCCAGAACGGCAGCGTGGTCGCGCTCGAGAATTTGATGAACACCCCTGCAAGAACGTCGGCTAGGCCAGTGGCGCTCATGATTCCCATGATGCCGCCGTAGAAAGGAAATTGCAGGAGCACGGGGCCAGCAATCCTGGACGCGTTATTGATTGCCTTCAGATAGGACTTCGGTGTCCAGTGCATCGCCATGCCCGCCAGCAGGAACGCGATAACGAGCGTGTTCAGGTCCAGAGTGAGCTTGTGCTCGACAAGCTTGATTCCGAAATAGCCGCATCCCAGCATCACAATCGCCACGTTCAGAATCCATGCGTTGTCGAGACGGCTTGCGAGTGTTCGCGGTCCTTCAGCCTCCGGCCGCACCTCATCCTCCGCCATCAGCTTTTTCGAATCGGCCGCAATTACCTCGCCGCAGCGCGGCTTCACGAAGTGGAGCACCAGCGGAAGAATCACGGCGAGCGCGAAGACGGGAACCAGATTGAGTGGGGACAGGAGGAACTGCGGCATTGGCAGCACATGTCCAGTGACTTTCTCGATGACATTCAGTGGCGAACCAGACATCGCACTGAGCACCGCAATCGAACTGGAGATTCCGCAGACGTAGAACGTCCAGCCGGCGTAGGCCGCAGCAACCAGCCATGCAAAGTCGGCCTCGACACGCTTCGCGATTTCCCGAGCAAAAATCGCTGAAACCACCAGGCCAACGGCCCAATTCATCAGGCCCGCAATTAGCGATACCAGAAAGGTCAGCACCATCGCACCTGTCGCGGAGCGCGGGATTGCCGCAATACGACGAAGAAGCCCGGACACAGGTTTAGAAGTCGCGAGTGCATGACCCGAGACGAGCGTCAAAGCAATCATGAACGCAAACGCGGCAATCTTGAAAACGCCGTCGTACCAGGAGGTGAGTATGTCGGATGGGGACGACTTCGGCGCGACTGCCATGGCAAGGGCGCAGGTGAGCAGCGTCAGCATGATTGCGATGACAAACGGGTCCGGCATAACGCGCTCGGCCAGAAGCACGCACAGCTTCGTCACGCGCCTCAAACCATTTGAAAACACTCCGGACGAGGCTATTGACGGCATTTCGGCGTTGATTTCTTTCATTGATTGTCTCCTTCTCGATGCCGCATGTTGCGGTCAGGGTTTGTTATTGACTGTCGACTTCTGATTCCTTTGATTGCCACCGCTCGTCACCGGCCACCGTGGTGGGTCAGTACCGCGCGCATTCAGCCTGCCGACCAATACGTGAGGTGGCTCTTACGCGTCTAGTGCATTGCCATGGTTAACAAATAATTGTTAACAATTGATGGGCGCAGTCTGACCCGGGTACTGTTGGAACGTCAACTTAGCGTTAACCCCCTGCTTCGCCTCAGCTTAGGCAAACGACGAAGCGGGGTTATCTTGCAGTGTTCGACGGTGCCGAAACCATTGATGGAACGTGATTTGCCGGCCGTCGTACCCTGCCGTGCGCCCACCTCTGCATTAGGTTCCCTATCGCAATGACGTAGAACTCGTTGCTTTACCAAGGTCGCTGTTGTTACTACGCTTTATCCCTCAGACCCTCGGGATGAAAGCCACTCGTCAAGTTTGGGCAGGGGGACGGCGTGAGAATTGATAGATTGACTGAAGGAGCATGGGTGAACTTAGACCGCATCATTCGGGCTCGGCGGAGCTTTATCTTCGCGCCAGGAAACCGTCCGGACATGTTTTCCAAGGCGTTGGCCTGCGGGACCGACATCGTCTGTGTGGACCTTGAGGATGCCATTGCGCCTCATGAGAAAGAAGTGGCGCGCGCCAATGCGTTCGAGCATCTGCCAAAAGCTGACGGGCCCGCTACCGTTGAGCGAGTTATTCGGATAAATTGCCTGCGCACTGTCGATGGCATGAAGGACGTCCAGCGCTTGCTGGATGTTGAGGCCAGTGTTGACGCAATCATGCTGCCGAAGGTGAAGGGTCCCGAAGAAGTGCGCAATCTGAGCGACTTGATGGACGAGTTCAAGGCCACTGCGCGATTGCATGTAATTATCGAGACGAACGAGGGGCTGGAAGCTGCATCGGAGATAGCCCGCTCGAGCGACCGTGTGGAAGCCTTGTTCTTTGGTGGCGTCGACATGGCTGCAGACTTGCGATGCAGGCAAACCTGGAGCGCACTGCTGTATGCCCGCTCGCGCGTTGTCCACGCTGCGGCGATGGCGGGAGTCGACGCCATTGACGTTCCATATCTCGACCTGAGCGACATCGACGGTATGCGGCGTGAAGCCGACTTGTCGGCCGAGCTGGGGTTCACGGGCAAAGGTGCAATTCACCCAAAGCAGATACCTCATATCAACGCGGCATTCATGCCAGACGAATCCACTGTTGCATACGCTCGTCGGGTCCTCGATGCGTTCGAAAAGTGTGGCGCCGGGCTTCTTGTCTTTGAAGGGAAGCTTATAGAGAAGCCGGTAATTCGCAGCTTCGCGCGCATGCTGGCTGTCCACGACGTCGCGTCGCGTCAGTAGCACGGAGGGATGTGATGGATGGTGCTGCGAAGGGGAAAGGGCGAGAAGCGCCAGAGATGGTCTCTGAAGCGACTATCGCTGCGCCAGATTCGTGCTCGACAACCAGGCGCACTTGGCCGCGACGTGCGGGAGCGCGGCGTTTGCCGCCGTTGATATCGCTTGCTTATTTTGAGGCGGCGGCAAGGACTGGCAGCTTCGCCATCGCAGCCAAGGAACTCCATGTAACGCCAGCAGCCATCAGTCAGCAAATCAAAGCGCTGGAAGAATCGCTCGGCATCGAGCTGTTTGTACGCCAGCATCGCAAGGTTTCCATCACACCTGCCGCGAGACGGGTTTTGCCTTTGTTCCAGGAGGGCTTCGGTGCGCTTTCCGAGGCGGTCGAGGAATTGCGCGCCGCAGGGGACGAGAAGTCCGTTGTGACAGTCTGTGCCGAGCCGTTGTTTGCGACCAAATGGTTGGTCCCGCGGCTTCACCGCTTCTATGCCAGATTTCCGGAGGCTGAGGTCCGATTGCAGGCAAGCGTCAACTCGATTGACACATCTGAAGAGGGGCCCATATCGCCGGCTACATTTGCACGGACCGGAGTGGACCTGTCGATACGCTTCGGTTACGGACATTATTCGAATCTCGAAACCACCCTGCTCTTCACTGTTATGTTGGGACCGGTGATGTCGCCCAACAATCGTACGCCACTGCCTACCCTGAAAGAGATTTCGAAACAACCCTTGCTCACCGACAGCGCGACATATCGCTCTCCCGAGCGATTCGGATGGCCGGAGTGGCTACAGCACATGGGTTATCCGGCGCAGGGAAAACTTCGTGAGCAACGCTTTGGAAACGGCCTGCTGTCGCTAGAGGCGACATTGACCGGGCAAGGCGTGCTGCTAACCACAGACCGGCTGGTACGTAGCGAAATTCAGGAAGGCAAACTCGTGGCTCCCTTCGGTTTCACGTATCCGTGCCCATTCTCTTACAACGTCGTCTGCAGTCAAGGCGTGCTCGACAGGGAAATCGTGAAGGCATTCTACGACTGGCTCGTCGAGGAGAGCGTGGCCTAGCGGGCTCGCTGACAAGCTGCGCCTAAGCTGTGGTTAATTTTCTTTCCAGATACTGGCGATTTCACGACCCAAGATTGGAAGCATCTTAACCAGCATAGCGAGGAGAATTGTCGACATCACTTAATGATGCGAAACGACGCGCAACCCGGCCTTGGCGTCGAGCTACCGTTGCGGCCGCACGACCAACAAGTTTATGACTTTCAACTTTGACAAGATTATTTCCCGCCAAGGCACCAACGCGTTGGCGGAGGACGGCTACGAGAACTACCTCTTCGGCGCATCGTCGGCCGAGCCGCTGAACCTTCCATCCGGTGACCTGATTTCCATGTGGGTCGCGGATATGCAGTTCGCAGCGCCTGACGCAGCAATCGATGCTGTCCGGAAGCGCTTGGAGCATCCGATTTTCGGCTACACCATGAACTTCGACGACCAACTGTACGATGCGTTCGGCGCGTGGTGTGAACGGCGGTACGGATGGAGCTTCGAGCGCGAGCAGATGATGGTTTCGCTGGGCGTCATCCCTGCGCTGTTCGCGCTCGTCGAATACATCTGCAATCCAGGTGACAAGGTACTAACCCTGACGCCAGCGTATGGGTATTTCAAGCACGCGGCAGTTCAGCAGGATAGGGAGCTTGTGACGTCGCCAATGCGCGAGTGTGCTAATGGAGATTACGAAATCGACTTCGACGATTTCGAGCGCAAGGTCAGTGACCCGTCTGTAAAGCTGTTTTTCCTGTGTCACCCCCACAATCCGACAGGGCGCGTCTGGACTGAGAATGAACTGCGCAAAATGGCCGAGCTGTGCTTCGCAAACGGCGTCCGCATCGTGTCTGACGAGATTCACTGCGACCTGACGCGCTCGTGTGTGCGGCACGTCCCCCTGGCTAAATTGTTCCCGGAGAGCCAGGACATCATCACCTGCATGGCGGTGAGCAAGACGTTTAACCTGGCAGGCATGATGGTTGCCACGGTCATCATTCCAGACGAGACGTTGAGAACCGTATGGAAGTCGCGTAACTATCCTTTCATCAACCCTCTCAGCCTCGCCGCTGCCGTTGGCGCATACCAGGACGGCGAGGCTTGGCTGGAAGAATTGCGTGTGTACCTCGACAGTAATTTCGAGTTTCTCCGAAAGGAGTTGAGCGCGAAGCTCCCGCTGGCGCGGTTCAAAGTGCCGGAGGCGACGTATCTCGCCTGGGTTGACCTCAGCGCTTACTTCGACAGCTCAATTAACCTGACCAGATTCTTCCTCGAGAACGCGGGCGTCATCCTTGAAGGCGGCGAAATGTTTGTCGATAACGGCGCTCAGCGAATCAGGCTCAATCTCGCCAGCCCGACACATCAGGTCCAGGCTGCACTCGATAAGATTCGCGATGCGATATTGAATCGAGCAGATGCTGGCACCACACAGACATTGATGTCAGCCTGAAGCGAAATGGTCGAGGCGCAGCGCCGGCCATCACTATCCCGTTAGTTCGTGTCGCAAAGAACCAGGACCGCTTCTACTCAATCCGGCAGCGTAGACTGCTGGTCACAAGCGTAATGTAACTACGACTGAATCGCCATAGTCAATACGGACCGTGGCAGTAATGCCATGTGTGCATCACACTCAAGATAAGTGACAAAGCCGGTTTCCAGCATTTCCTCCGCCCGGCGCGCAATCGAAATTGTTGAGGGTTGTCGTGGCGAAGTCCGGCACTTGGCGTAATGCAGTTCGACCCGAAAAGTTGTCTTGCAGCATTCGACTTCCGGAATCCATCGAGCTCCTCGAACATTTGCTCAATTTGCTATGCAACCGTTCCTTGCTTTGGTGCGCTAGTGCGCATACCCGTACAGAAATGAGCAGAGAGGATGGGACGCGTTGGAACGTAAAAGGTACCTCAACGGAGTAGTCCGGCTGTATGCCGATAGGGGGCGAAAAGTCGCGAAGACGTTAAGGGAGAAGCTCTGCGGCTATGGGGTAGTGGCGGAGATAGTCGAACATATGAGGCGCAGTGGGAGGCCCTGCGAAATATGAGGCAGAATCCGGACTGGTTTAGAACCCCGGCAGCGACTGTTGGCGCGAGGTCGGTATCGCAGCATCGTTCCAAAGCTTCGTCGCGAGGGGATGACGGGCGAGATGGATGAGCCGGTAGAGAGGTCCCTTGTTCATATTGACGAATAGCGGCTTGCTTTGTGCGACTTGCATCTTCGTCAGGTCTGTTACGAGCGTTTCCCAATATTTCAAGTAAGCGCCGACCAGTTCGTGCTTCGGTACTGCGTCGAGTCGCAGATTGTTGCGCCAGCCAGGCGCTGCCGCATCCAGCCTCGAGCTGGCCAAGTTGAAGTCGCCATCGATGTTTCGCTGGACATCCATCACACTAAAGTGAATCAGGATGTCGATATTCGGCCGAGCGGACAGCTTGCGGATAATCTCGAAGTCCAGGTGCTCGATGTTGAACGGGTCGAGGAACGCGAAGTGCAATCCCTTCGGCAGTGCGTCGAGCACCCAGTCGACGGTTACAGATGCTGTGCCTACGCATGCTCGGACATTGGCGCCGGCGGAGCGAAGGCGCGTCGCGCATGCTTCCACGCTGCCCGCGTCAGCATCGCCGATGTAAATCTCGTTGAACGGAGCGCCACCCTTCTCGGATATGCGCCATGCCGCTAACACTCCACCATCCGAGATGGTTTTTGAGTCACGGTTCATGACGCGCCCAGGACCGGAGAAGAGGTCGATGAACGAGGCGTAAGGCCATTTCGCACGCGCCATACGGGCGGAGTCGATGTAGCGCGAAAGTGCCACGTGCTTGTTTTCCGACCACGCGCCAACCTTCATGACCGGCAAACCATCGGCAGGGTCGATGGCAACCTCGTCTTCCTGTTTGCTGTTCACGCTTTGTGTCCCGTTTTTTGGGCTCAATTGGGAGATTAAATAGTATGCCGTGATTTCGAAATATTTACTAAAACCTGATAATCTTTCGAGAGACCAAGGGCCACACCACATAACACAGCGAATGGCAAAGTCAAAAGATAAGTATCTCTGGCAAGTCGGGGAGCCGCCGCCGATTCTCGACCAGCACAGTGCCGTAAAGCACTCGATTGTCGAAAGCTACGTTCAGAGATACATCGAAACGGTGATGTCTCAGGCCATTATTCCGAAGCTGACTTTGTCATTGGTCGATGGTTTTGCGGGCGGAGGGGAGTACATCAGCGAAGCCGGCATATCGGTCGATGGAACGCCACCTTTGATGCTGCGCGCGACGCACGCGGCTCGCGCCAGCATAAATGTTGGTCGCAGAGTTACGGAACGCGAGGTCGACGCCGAGTTCTTCTTCATCGAGAAACGGCGAGAGTCAGCAAAGTATCTGCGCGAACACATTGATAAGCGGCGCGCGGAAGGGAGTATTGCTGACATGGACTATCAGCGAACGACCATCCGGAATGCGAGTTTCGTGGACGAATTGCCTGGAATCGTCGCGCGAATCAAACAGCGTCGCGGTGGCTTTCGCTCCATCTTTCTGCTCGACCAGTACAGCTACAACGCCATACCGATGAGCATGCTTCGATGGCTAATGTCGGAGCTACCAGGCGCCGAGGTCATCATGACCTTCAACGTCGATTCCCTGCTTACGTACATCAGTGACAGAGAAGCGAATCGGAAGGCGGTCCGCGGCGTTGACCTCGAAGGCTACATCCCATGGGAGCACCTCGGACAAATCAAGGCGGAGCATGGCCGGGCATCGCTGCAAAGATACGTCGCGCATGGCATTAAGGAGGAGACGGGCGCACCGTTTATGACGTTGTTCTTTGTCCGCCCCAACGCAGCGAACCCTTGGAGCTACTGGCTCGTGCATCTGTCGCAGCGCTACAAGGCGCACGACGTCATGAAGTCACTACATTGGGACCACTCAAGCGAGTTCGGACATGAGCTTGAACCAGGGCTTTTCATCCTTGGCTATGACCCGAAGCGTGATGAGGAATACAACGGCCAGTCGTCACTTTTGTTCGATAAAAGTGGGGAGCAACGCTGTATTGAGACGCTGACCGACGACCTCGGTCGCGTATTGTCCAGTCAGCAGCGACCTGTCTCGGTCGCGCAACTGTTCACGGGAAATATCTCAAACACAATCGCAGACGAGGCTCGTCTGCAGAAGGTGCTCCGTAGCCTGCACGCCGCAGGCACAATCGCGGTGTCGAACAAAGAAGACCGAGCGCGGCGACCGTCGAAGCTGTATCGCCCGACCGACATCATCGAATACTCCCGGCAACTGCGGTTCACCTGAGCCGACGTGGTCAGGTTAGCAGACCTCGTTCGGGCATATCGTCCCAGGTGCGTCCTTCAAGAAGCCGGCCGTTGGCTGTCTTGGAGCGGCGCACCCCGTCGCTCCCCCAGGTGCCCCATTGCTTGAAGAAGAACTTCACACCTCGCTCCTCGCACTGAACCTTGACGTTCTGCACCCAGTCTTCGTGCATCGGGCGTGCCTTCGGGCCAGATTCCCCGCCGACAATTACCCAATCAATGTTCTCGAGATTCAGGGTGCCCAAGTCCTCGAGCAGCGGCTCGACGGACAAGAACCGAACGCCGCCTTCCACGCGACGCAGCTCGTCGATTCTCGGTAGGCCGTGCCGGCGGTCCTCGACGGTCACGCCAAGCCACGCATTCGCTGGCATCTCTCGGCGGCTGCAATAGGACGCCAGGCGCTCTGCGCGCTTCGTGAGTATCTGAAAGGTGTGCTGAGGGCATGCTCGAATCGAATCGAACACCTGCGTGATGTAGGCGTCCGACACGGAGCGGTGGAACAGGTCCGACATCGAGTTGACGAAGTAGACCGTCGGGCTTTTCCGCTTCAGCGGCTCGTCCAAGCGGTTGGGCAGAAGGGTCAGCTTGAAGCCATTTTCATAGCCTGGAGTCCCCATGGCGTGCAAACGCTTCGCCATACCTTCGGCGTAGCAGTTTTTGCAGCCCTTAGAGATTTTCGTGCAACCCACTGTCGGGTTCCACGTGCGCTCCGTCCACTCAATTTTGCTTTGCCCGCCGCTCATTGTCCGACCTCTCAATTTTAGTTTGCGATTTTATCGAGCTTCCTGCGGCTGCTACGAAATAGCCATACTTTCGTCATGTGGTCGCGTTTGTCCGAATGCTTCCATGCGACAAACGAGAGAAAAATGGACCACGCATCCGCGTCAGGCGCCTTAGCAGTATAGAGACCGAGACTGTATATTTATACAGTGGATGAGTAAATATGATTGAGTGATAGCGGGAAATAGGCGCGGCCTATGCGCCGCCCGGAGAGTTCCAAGAAAGTGCTCCCGGCCAATACCAGCAAGGCTTTTAAAACAGGACAAGGAACGGACATCTCCAGCGAACATCTTGGGCACGGTGCGCTATGACGGCACGCAAAGCAAGAGTCTGAGGGCACCCTGCGAGACGAAATGCGCGAACAGCTGCACCGAGCCATGGACCGGGTTGCTTGTGCGCAATCGGTCTTGGAAACAATGGGGGCAGTGAGACGCCACGGAAACTTTGGCCTTAGTACGGGGCGATGCCCATTACTATGGCGGCAATTACAGGGCGCTTACGACGGTCGAACTGTCGCCAATCGCGTGCCGACGAACGGGTCTCGACTCCAGTCAATCGCTGGACGTCCGCGGCTAATCGACATTGACGGCTTCTCAACAGCAAAGTGCGTAAGTGACTGCCCAGCGCTCGTCGCTTGCCTCAGCCACTGGGGCGTATCGCCCTTGCCATCCCACGTGTCGCCGAAAGCACTGCGATAACGTGCCGAATTTTGGCGGGTCCTTTCCTCGGCGATTGCCGCGGCGACGTCGCCCATCTTGATGCCAACCTTCGCCATCTTGTTGCGTAGGTATGCAATCATACTTTGGCGTCTTTGCTCATCCATGTCGGTTTCCCCTTCGAAGTTCCAGCCTCGTAGCGGTCTCGTGTCGTCTCGCCGACGCGCCCGGCCACTAGATGATTCGGACATACCAAGTATCCTGTCGAGAAAAGCTGCCGTCGATGTGCGATTCCTGAAAACAGTGTTGCAGCCAGAGTGGCAAAACCGGCAGGCTCGCCCGTCTCACTCAGTCTGGGGATGGCGCGCGCCGAGGCCGTGCCGTTTCAGTTTCCTGACAGAACGTACGGTAGCTGACGCCAAACTTCCAGACGGGGTTGCCGCCATCGGTATCGGGGACCTGTTAGCGACACGCCGAGCGGCGATGCTGAGGAACCAGCGAGCCACTCCCGACGCGGCTTTTCCAGAACGGTTTATAGACCGTAAATGTGAAAATGTCAGGCCTGACGGCGTAGCGTTTGTCGCGACAGGCGGGCGGCAATGATGCCACCCATTGCGCCACCGAGATGACTCTGCCACGACACTCCCGGGTAAATGGGCAGCAGGCCGAACAGCAGGCTCAGTCCATAGCCGCTGGTCACGAAGAGGGCGACGAGTATTGAGACAAGGCCGCGCGTGTAGATGCCGCGTGCAACTGTCAAACGCAATCTCAAGTTGATACAGCGTCGGACGCAAACGCAATTTAAATTTGATACACCTGCGCATACGGTTATTAGCTGAGTGCTGCCTCCTTCGAATTGCGTTTGCGTTTGACGTCGTCCG
>NZ_LXKA01000349.1 GCF_001645125.1 Paraburkholderia ginsengiterrae
GCTTCGCGCGGCGCCTTGCCTTCCTCGCGCTCGGCATAGAGCGCGAAGTCGATCATCATGATCGCGTTCTTCTTCACGATGCCGATCAGCAGCACGATGCCGATGATGCCGATGATGTCCAGGTCGTGCCCGGTGATCAGCAACGCGAGCAACGCGCCGACCCCGGCCGAGGGCAGCGTCGAGAGAATCGTGATCGGGTGGATGAAGCTCTCGTACAGCACGCCGAGCACGATATACATCGTGATGATCGCCGCGAGAATCAGGAACAGCTCGTTGGACAGCGACGCCTGGAACGCCAATGCCGCGCCCTGGTAGCGCGTCTGGAACGACGCCGGCAAGCTGATATCCTTCTTGGCCTGATCGATCGCTTTCACCGCCGCGCCGAGCGACGAACCTGGCGCAAGATTGAACGACACGGTCGTGGCCGGGAACTGGCTCAGGTGCGTGACCAGCAGCGGCGCGGGCTTCTCGATGAAGCGCGCGATCGACGACAGCGGCACCTGGCCGCCGCTCGAGGTGGAGGAGGGCAGGTAGATCGACTTCAGCGATTCGGTGTAGTGCTGCATCTGCGGCTGCGCTTCCAGGATCACGCGGTACTGGTTCGATTGCGTGAAGATGGTCGAGATGATGCGCTGGCCGAACGCGTCGTAGAGCGCGCTGTCCACCGTGGCCGGCGTGATGCCGTAACGCGACGCGGTGGCGCGGTCGATCTCGATGTAGACCGACTGGCCGTTGTCCTGCAGATCGGTCGCCACGTCCGCGAGTTCGGGCGACTGCTTCAGCCGCTCGACCAGCTTCGGCACCCAGGTGGTGAACTCGCTGATATTCGGATCCGTCAGCATGAACTGATACTGCGTGGGGCTCACGGTCGAGTCGATCGTCAGATCCTGCACCGGCTGCATGTACAGCGAGGCGCCCGGGATATGCGCGACATCTTTCTGCAACTGGCGGATCACGTCGCTCGCGGTGTTGCTGCGGTCGTCGCGCGGCTTCAGGTTGATCAGCATGCGGCCGCTATTGAGCGTGATATTGCTGCCGTCCACGCCGATGAACGACGTCAGGCTCTCCACGTCCGGATTCTTCAGGATCTGCGCGGCGAGTTCCTGCTGGCGCTCGGCCATCGACGCGTAGGACACCGACTGCGGCGCCTGCGTGATTGCCTGGATCACGCCGGTGTCCTGCACGGGGAAAAAGCCCTTGGGAATGTACACGTAGAGCAGGCCGGTCAGCACCAGCGTAAGCAGCGCGACGAACAGGGTGCTGCGTTGCCGGTTCAGCACCCACGTGAGCGCGACCGCGTAGCGCGCGATTACCCAGTCGATGAACAGGTGCGCCTTCGCTTCGAAACGGTGGCTCTCGGGCGGCGGCGTGTGGCGCAGGAGCTTGGCGCACATCATCGGCACCAGCGTGAGCGACACGACCGCCGAGATCACGATCGTCACGGCGAGCGTGATGGCGAATTCGTGGAACAGGCGGCCCGCCACGTCGCCCATGAAGAGCAGCGGAATCAGCACGGCGATCAGCGAGACCGTCAGCGAGATGATCGTGAAGCCGATCTGTTTCGAACCCTTGAGCGCGGCTTCCAGCGGCGGGTCGCCGTCTTCCACGTAACGCGCGATGTTTTCGATCATCACGATCGCGTCGTCCACGACGAAGCCGGTCGCAATGGTCAGCGCCATCAGCGACAGGTTGTCCAGCGAGAAACCGCACAGATACATCACGGCGAGCGTGCCGATCAGCGACAGCGGCACCGACAGACTCGGAATGATGGTCGCGTAGATGTTGGCGAGGAACAGGTACATGACCAGCACCACCAGCACGACCGACATCGCCAGTTCGAACTGCACGTCGCGCACGGACGCGCGGATCGTGGTGGTGCGGTCGGTGACGATCTGCACGTCGAGCGCGGCTGGCAGCGACTGCTGCAACTGGGGCAGCAACTGCTTGATGCTGTCCACCACCTGAATCACGTTCGCGCCGGGCTGGCGCTGCACGTTCAGAATGATGGCGGGCGTGCCGTCGACCCATGCGCCGAGCTTGGTGTTCTCTGCGCCCTGCACAATGGTGGCGACGTCGGTCAGCATCACCGCGCGGCCGTTCTTGTACGCGACCACCGCGCTCTTGTACGCGTCGGCGTCGGTCAGCTGGTCGTTCGCGTTGATCGTGTAATTGCGCGTGGGGCCGTCGAAGTTGCCCTTCGGCGTATTGACGTTCAGGTTCGAAATCGTGGTGCGCAGGTCGTCGAGGTTCAGACCGTACGCGGCGAGCGCGCGCGGGTTCGCCTGAATGCGCACGGCCGGGCGCTGGCCGCCCGACAGGCTCACCAGACCCACGCCCGCGACCTGCGAGATTTTCTGCGCGAGACGCGTGTCGGCCAGGTCCTGCACCTGGGTGAGCGGCATCGTCTTCGAGGTGATCGCGAGCGTGATGATCGGCGCGTCGGCCGGATTGACCTTGGCGTAGATCGGCGGCGCGGGCAGGTCGGACGGCAGCAGGTTGCCGGCCGCGTTGATCGCGGCCTGGACTTCCTGCTCGGCGATATCGAGCGGCAGGTCGAGGCTGAACTGCAGCGTGATGATCGACGAGCCAGCCGAGCTTTGCGACGACATCTGATTGAGCGAGGGCATCTGCCCGAACTGGCGTTCGAGCGGCGCGGTCACGGAGGACGTCATCACGTCCGGGCTCGCGCCCGGATAGAAGGTCTGCACCTGGATGGTCGGATAGTCGACCTCGGGCAGCGCGGAAAGCGGCAGGAAGCGCAGCGCGACGAGGCCGACCAGCATGATCGCCGCCATCAGCAGCGCGGTGCCGACGGGACGCAGAATAAAGGCGCGGGATGGATTCATGCAGTCAGTGCCGTGCCTTTATTGCGAGGCTTGCGCCCCGTGTTTGCCGTGATGTCCGCGTGCGCCGGAAGCAGCGGAAGCACCCGCGGCCCCCGCCGCGCCGCTCGCCCCGCGCGCACCGGAGGCGCCGCGCGGCTTGTCGGCCGGAATCGTGATCTTCGCGCCTTCCTTGAGCCGGTCCGAACCGTCGATCACGACGCGCTCGCCGACCGCCAGGCCCGATTTGATGCTGGTGCGTTCGCCATCCACCGGGCCGATCTTGACCGGACGCACGGTCACGGTGTTGTCCGGCTTCACGACGTACACGAACTGGCCCATCGAGCCGTTGAGCACTGCCGGCGTCGGCACGATCACCGCGTCCTTGATCGTATCGACCAAGAGGCGCGTATTCACGAACTGGTTCGGGAACAGCAGGTTGTTCTGATTCTGGAAGACCGCGCGCAGCTTGACGGTGCCGGTGGTGGTGTCGATCTGGTTGTCCAGCGTTTCGAGCATGCCGCCTTCGAGCGAGGTGGTGTTGCTGCGGTCGTACGCGGTGACCGAGAGCTTCTCGCCGTTCTGGGTCTGCTGGATGATCTGCTGCGGATTGTCTTCCGAGGTGGTGAAGATTACGCTGATCGGCTGCAGCTGCGTGATCACGACGAGGCCGTTGGTCAGGCCCGGCGTCACGTAGTTGCCCGGATCGACCTGGCGCAAACCGACGCGCCCCGAGACCGGCGCGGTGATGCGCGCATAGACGAGGTCGAGCTTGTAGGTATCGATGTTGGCCTTGTCGGACTTCACCGTGCCTTCGTATTGCCGCACGAGCGACGCCTGCGTGTCGACCTGCTGGCTCGCGATCGAGTCTTGCGAGAGCAGTGTCTGATAACGCTTCAGGTCGAGGCGGGCGGTTTGCAGCAGCGCCTCGTCGCGCGCGAGCGTGCCTTGCGCGTTATCGAGCGAGATCTGGTAGGGGCGCGGGTCGATCTGGGCCAGCACGTCGCCCTTCTTGACCATCTGGCCTTCCTTGAAATACACGTCCTGCAGCACGCCGCTCAATTGCGGCAGCACGGTGACGTTGGCAAGCGGCGTGACCGTGCCGAGCGCGGTCAGCACCACCGGCATTTCGCCCTGCGTGGCCGTGGCCACGTGAACAGGCTGCGCCAGGCCGCCGGGACCGCCGCGGCCGGCCCGGCCTCCGCTAGCGCCTTGGGCGCCGGCGGCACCGCTTGCGCCGCCGGGGTCTCCCCACGGATGCCAGCGCCACAGCACGCCCCCGAGGACGACCAGGGCCGCGACGATCAGTGCGGCGTTGCGGCCGCGATGCGACTTCACCTCGCCGGGCCCCGCGGACGGCGCGCGGGAAGGGCCGCTCGAGGGAGGTTGGGAAGCCGGCGTGGCAGGGCGTGTGGTTTCCGGATGCTTTTGTTGTTCGTCCATCGATTCAGTCAGGTGGCTGGCTTGGATGTGAGCCGCTCGTGCGATCGTGCAAACCGGCAGCAGGCGGCATGACAGGCGGTTTCGACAGTGGGTGCGTGCGCTCTTTCAGCGCGATGCTACCCGAGGCGCGGGACAGAGATGTTAACGCAGCGCGGCGTCGTGACAGACGGCCTGGACCGGGCTGGACGTTAGCGGAAGGGAATAACGGCAAGCCAGGCATGCGCCCCGCGACGGGAAAAGTGTGATCCTACGTCGCGGGCTCTGTAACAGTCCACTCGTGTATTTTTCTTTTGATTACGAAGGTTACAGGATGTCTTGCGATGGCCGCGGCCACCGGCCGGCGAGTGCCTGGTGGGCTCAGGTATCGAGACGGCGCCCCGGCGTGCCGCCGATTTCGAGCACGATGTTGGCAATGCATTCAAGCAGGGCGGGTGCTGCGCGCGAGATCAGCCAGTCGCGCGGGCACTGGTCGGCGGAGCCGCCGCAATTGACGGCATAACGCTCGCCGGACGGTCCGACGAAGCCGAGCGCGATGGCGTTCAGGCCGTCGTACCATTCGCCCGTGGCAATCGCGAAGCCACGCTCGAGCGTGTCCTGCAACGCGCTTTCGAGCCGCTTGCCGAGGTGGCCCCAGTCATCGCCTTCAGCTTCCTGGAGGCCGGTCAGCAGTTTGTCCCGCTCCGGCTGCTCGAGCGCGGCCAGATATGCGCGGCCCACCGCGGTACGGCTCAGATTCATGCGCGAGCCGATCTCGAGGCGCGACACCAGCACCGCCGAGCGCGGGCGGATCGCGTCGATCACCACCATGTCGAAGCGGTCGCGCACGGCAAGATGTACCGACAACGCCGTGCGTTCCGCGAGTTCGATCAGGAACGGCCGCGCGCGAGCCCGGATGTCGAAGTTGCGCAGGAAACCATTACTCAGCTCCAGCACCGACGAAGTCAGCACGAAGCGCTCGCTGTCAGGCAGGCGAAACAGGAAGCCCGCGCTCACGAGCGTGGCGATGATGCGCGAGACAGTGGGTTTGGGAATGCCGGTCAGCTCGGTCAGTTCGCGGTTGCTGAGCGGCGCGTCGGCCGCGGCGATCGTGCGCAGCACGGTCAGGCCGCGTGCGAGGGCGGTGACTTCGTCGCCGGGACCCTCTTTGTCTTTTCCCGGCTCTGCCACGCGCCGTGAGGACGTTGGTTGGTTCATGTGTTTTTTTGGAACCTTATTTCAATTTATTTGTTTTTGCCGTTCTGGCAGCCCTCTCTCATGGCTCCAGGGGCAGCCCCAAAATGGGGCGTGAAGATGACTTTTCATCAGAAGGTTCATTGTATCGGAATATTTTTCCGGAGCGAATGAAGCCTCTTTAGATTTTGCTTGACTTAGTCAGCATAACCATAAAAAATGGAACCCGATTTCGAAAGACGGTTTTAGGTTCTGCAATTTGAAGTTTGAACCTTCCGTATTCCGCGCGCTGTCCGGTCGAGTGTTTATCCACCGCAACAATCCATGCCGCGCACCCCGCAGGGCGCCGCATCGCCGGTCACTCTTTCGAATACCGTCTCTCAGGTTCTAGCACGGCCCTCGGAATGGCTAGAACTTTTTAAGGCGTCACGGCAACGTGACGCCTTTTTTTTGCGCGTTCAGTTTGGGTCTCCAACTACGCGACCTATCCCGAGTTGGCAGGATAGACGTCCGGCGGGGTGGCGAAATGCGCGGTAGCGCACGGAGTGATCGGATCCGGGACTCTATTCTCACGTGATTGGTTGCCGAGGCACCGCGTTGAGGACTGCCATCCATGCGTCGCCAAGCCATCAAATATGCGTTGGTTCTCGCCTGCGGCGGCGTGGCGGCAGTCGATGCATGCGCTGCCAACGTGGTAGGCGTCGTCAAGACGCTCAAAGGCACGGTGCACATCGAGCGGGCAGGGCAAAGCCTCGACGTGGCGATCGGCAGCGAAGTCTATAGCGGCGATCGCATCGTGACCGGCCCCGAATCGGCCGTTGGCATTACGCTGCGCGACAACACGCTGCTTTCCGAGGGCGCCGGCTCCAGCCTCGAGCTCAGCAAATTCGAATTCGATACGAGAACCCACGACGGGGAGCTCGATGCCACGATCAGGCGCGGCTCCCTCGCAGTGGTCAACGGCCAGCTCGCGAAGGCCAATCCCAATGCCGTCCATTACAGTACGCCGACTACGACGCTCGGCGTGCGCGGCACCGAATTCATCATCGAGGTCGGCGGCAAAGGGGAGGGTACGCATTGATGGCGGCGATCCGCGGGCATCGTCTGATCATGGCGGCGGGCTTCGCGCTGCTGGTCTTCGTATCCGGGTGCGGCACGCCGGACAGAATCACGTTGTTGCCCGACCCCGACGGCAAAGTCGGAACGGTCGTCGTGCGCAGCGCAAAGGAGACGAAGGTGATCGACCAGGCCTACGCCAGCGTCGACGTCTCCCAGAGCGGTTCTATCGAAGAGACGCCGGGCAGTGCTTCCGACGTCAAAGCTCGCTATGGCGGCCTGCTCGCCGCGCAGCCTCCGCGCCCGACCACGTTTACGATCAACTTCGTGTTCGACTCGGCCACCGAGCTGGCCCCGGGGTCGGCGGCCACGGTGGAAAAGCTGAAGGCCACGCTGGCGAGCTGGCCTGCCCCGCATCTCACGGTGGTGGGGCACACGGATTCGGTGGGCTCCGACGAATACAACGACGCGCTTTCGTTGCAGCGGGCAAAGAGTGTCGCGGCCTTCTTGATCAAGTCGGGCATTCCGGCGCGGCAAATCGAGACCGCCGGCCGAGGCAGGCGCGAGCGGCTGGTGCATACGCCGGACGGCGTGCCCAATCAGAGGAACCGGCGTGTCGTCATCACCATTCAATGATCGAAGGGCCGCCATCGGCGTGAGCAGGCCCTAATCCGCCTCGACCGACATGAAACGCTCGCGCGACTCACGGTTGACCTTCTTCGCGAATCTGATGAGGGCGGGCAACGGGCGCCCGGTGGCGCTCGCTGTGCTGCTCGCCCTGAGTTTCATCAACCTGTGCAGCGAATGGCCCCACGATGTCGCGCGTCCGGCGCTCGTGGACAAGCTCTACGCGTTGATGCCGGACTCCTTCGGCACCACGAGGCAGTTGCTGTTCGATCATTATCAACGGCTGTTTCCACGGATTCCGGCGGCGCAGCCCGTCACCATCGTCGAGATCGACGACCGGACGCTCGCAGCCGTCGGTCAATGGCCGTGGCCGCGCAACCGGCTCGCAACGCTGCTCGATGACATCGCGGCGCACAAGCCGCTCGCCATCGGTCTCGACTTCTACATGCCCGAGGCGGATCAGACCTCGCCCGGCAAAGTGGCCGACAACCTGCCTGCGACGTCGGCGGATCTCGCGGCCGGCTTGCGGGCGCTTCCCAGTCACGAGGCCGTGCTCGCCGCCTCCTTGCGCGCGGCGCCGTCGGTGCTGGGCGCGGCCGCGATCGATCACGCCGCGCCCGACGCCAGCCTCGATCTGCGCAGCGCGCCGATCCTCGTGCATGGCGCCAACCCGCTCGCCACGGTGCAACGGTACCTCTACGTGCTGGCGAGCCTGCCGGAATTGCAGGCCGCGGCGCGCGGCCAGGCGCTGCTGAACGTGACGCTCGAGCAAGGCACGATCCGGCGGATGCCCATGATCGTGGGGCTG
This sequence comes from Paraburkholderia ginsengiterrae, assembly GCF_001645125.1. Lineage (GTDB taxonomy): Bacteria > Pseudomonadota > Gammaproteobacteria > Burkholderiales > Burkholderiaceae > Paraburkholderia > Paraburkholderia ginsengiterrae. The sequence continues at coordinate 7,927 of NZ_LXKA01000349.1, forward strand.
GGTGACAAGCTGGTGCCGAGCCTGCCGATAGAAATGCTGCGTGTCGCCACCGGGTCGCCGGCGGTCGACGTGTTTGCCGACAAGTCCGGAGTAAGGGCGGTGGGCGTTGCTGACGTCGAGGTGCCCACGGAGCCCGACGGGGATTTCCGGCTTGATTTCGCGTCCGTCCGATTGACCGGGAGCCGCAATGTGTCTGCACGCGACGTGCTGGATGGGCGCGTCGACGCGGAGCGTTTCCGCAACAAGCTCGTGCTGGTCGGGCTGACGGGCACCGGCCTGACCGACATGCGCACGACCGCGCTCGGCGAACTGGTGCCGGGCGTGGAGGTCCAGGCTCAGGCTATCGAGGCGATTTTCGAAGGACGCTTCCTGCGGCGTCCGACCTGGCTGATCCGGGTCGAACGCGCTTTCATCATGGTGTTCGGCATCCTTATCATCTGGTACCTGCCGCACCCCGATACCCGCTTCGCGGCATTCGTCAGGAGCGTCCCGAAGGCCGGGTTCGCGATCATGGGCATATCGCTGAATCTGCTGACGCTGCTGGTCTGCTTCCTGCTCTTCAAGTACTTCCGCTTGCTGGTCGATGCCGCCGCGATTTTCATCATCCTGTCCGCGGTCGTGGGCTGCTTCTTTTCGGCCGCGCTGCTCGACTACGGGGTACAAAGCCGGCGCGCCGCCCGCCATGCGCGGCCGCACGAGGACAATGAATTCCGCTAGGGAGAATCGCGGCTTTGGCGCACTCAGCGCGACATCAACGCTACCGTGGCGATGCCCAGAATGGTCATCAGCAGCGACGCTCCCACGTGAATCACGATCTCGCCCGCAGCCCAGCCGAGCCGGCCGTCCTGCAGGCGCTGCACGACTTCGGCGGAAAACGTCGAGAAGGTGGAAAGGCCGCCCATCAAACCGGTAATGACGAAGAGCCGCCATTCCGGCGCGATCTGCGGCGCGCGCGCGAATCCCGCAACAGCGACACCGATGATGTAGCCGGCAATGACGTTGGCGGCGAACGTGCCGAGCGGCATGCCGCTAAAGAGGCCGTTCAGGCGGATGCCGAGAAACCAGCGAAACAACGAACCGAGCGCGCCGCCGATGCCGACAGCGAGGATGGACCAATACATGGAAGGAGGCCTGACAAAACCGGGGAGTCGACAAACCGGACTGAATGCAGGGCGTGATGCCGCGTCCGCAGTCATCCGGGCGAGCAGGCATCATCAGCCACAAGGGCGGTTAAAGGAGAATGCCATCTCCAGCGCAACAGTCTATCACCGGCGGATTCATGTGGGGACAGGTCGGCATGACCGCGGGCGGTGCGCCGGACCTTGCTGCCCGCATGGCGGGGAGGTGTGGCCTAGAATGAATGGAACGCCCGCGTGTGTCGACGGCGGGCTTGCTGCGGCTTCGCGGGAGGCCGACATGACCAAGGGTTTTCAACTCACGTTTTTTACCGAACAGAACCGGCGCCACGGCCATCAATCGGTCGTGGAATGGCTGCTCTCGGTCGCGCGGCACGCCGGCATTCACGGCGCGACCGTGGTGGCTGCGGCCGAAGGTGTCGGCCACGCGGGCGAGCGCCACGCGGCACGCTTCTTCGAACTGGCGGATCAGCCGCAACAGGTCATTTTTGCGGTCACCGAAGACGAAGCCGAAACGCTGCTCGCCGCCGTGCGCGAGGGCGGCGTGCCGGTTTTCTACACGCGCTGTCCGATCGAATTCGGCATGCTGGGCGGCGCGGCGAGCGCCGCGCCGGACCCGGCGCGCCGCTAATGCGGTGATTCGAGCTAAAGCGTAAGCCGCCTCTTTTACTCGGACGTCGCCGAAATCTTGTGGATCGACAGATCCGCGCCGTTGTATTCGTCTTCCTGATCGAGCCGCAGACCCACGGTCAAACGGATGGCGCCGTAGACCAGCGTGCCGCCGAGTGTCGCCACCACGATCCCGCCGAGCGTGCCCACGAGTTGCGCGCCGAACGACACGCCGCCCATGCCGCCGAGCGCGCGCAGCCCGAAGATGCCTGCCGCAATGCCGCCCCACGCGCCGCACAGGCCGTGCAACGGCCACACGCCCAGCACGTCGTCGATGCGCCAGCGGTTCTGCACGCAGGTGAACATATAGACGAATAGCACGCCGGCAATGCCGCCTGTCACCAGCGCGCCGAGCGGATGCATGATGTCCGAGCCGGCGCACACCGCCACCAGTCCGGCAAGCGGGCCGTTGTAGGTGAAGCCGGGGTCGTTGCGGCCCGCGAACCAGGCGGTCAGCGTGCCGCCCACCATCGCCATCAGCGAATTGACCGCGACGAGGCCGCTGATCTTGTCGATGGTCTGCGCGCTCATCACGTTAAAGCCGAACCAGCCGACCGCGAGCACCCACGCGCCCAACGCGAGGAACGGAATATTCGACGGCGGATGCGCGGCAATGCCGCCGTCGCGGTGATAGCGGCCATGCCGCGCGCCGAGCAGCAGCACGGCCGGCAACGCGACCCAGCCGCCGAACGCGTGCACCACGACGGAGCCGGCGAAATCATGAAACGGCGCACCGAATGCCTGGGTCAGCCAGTCCTGAATGCCGAAGCGGCCGTTCCACACGATCCCTTCGAAGAACGGGTAGATGAAACCGACCAGCACGAACGTCGCGAACAGTTGCGGATTGAATTTCGAGCGCTCGGCGATGCCACCCGACACGATCGCCGGAATGGCGGCGGCGAAGGTCAGCAGGAAGAAGAAGCGCACCAGTGCGTAGCCGTTATGCGCGGCCAGCGACTCGGCGCTGCCGAAAAATTGCGTGCCGTACGCGATGGTGTAGCCGATAAAGAAATAGGCAATCGTCGAGACCGAGAAGTCGACGAGTATCTTGACCAGCGCGTTGACCTGATTCTTTTTGCGCACCGTGCCGAGTTCAAGGAACGCGAACCCGGCATGCATGGCCAGCACCATCGCGGCGCCGAGCAGAAGGAACAGGGTATCGGTGCCGGTTTTCAAACTTTCCATCGAGGAGTCCCGCTTAGGCAAAAAAGCGGGCATTGAACGCAAGAAGCGGGCCAAAGTTGTGCCATGACGCGTCGATGCGGTGCAAAACGGCACCGGAATGGGAGTGGGTGGTTCCGGTCAGCAATGAATACTTAGACGCGCTTGCACCACGGACTACACGTAAAAGCACAATTAATGTGCATCACCGTTCCATTACGGGCGACGTGACCCAAAGCAGGGCGAAAGTTTCGATTTGCTTTACGTTTAATTCAAAACCCCGACGTTTAGACGCCCGTGCGTCGTGCACGCGGCCTGATGCTGGCGAAGAACGTCTGCGTGATGCCGTGCCCGCTTTGTTTTCCTGGGCAATCGCCGACATAATGTGGCGTCCCGAGCACGACCTGCCGGCCACCGACCTCCAATGCGCGCGCATGAGACTGACCACTAAAGGCCTGTTGCTGATCGCGATTCCGGCTTTCTTCGAGCTGGCGCTTCTGTCCGGACTGGTCAAGGCGCAGTCGGACGCGACGCTGGCCGAGCGGTGGGCCTTTCATAGCGAAGAGGTGTTGCGCCAGACCACCGCGATTCTCGATCCGGTGCTCGGCGAGTCCGTGGCGCTGCGCGGTGCGGTGCTCGCCAACGACACTCGCTTTTTCACGCCGGTGGCCGTGTGGGTGGACGTCGACCGGCGCATCGATCAGCTGGCCGAACTGGTTGCCGATAACCCGGCGCAGGTCGAGCGCGTGGTTCAGGTGCGCCAGGCGGTGCAGGCGTACCGGCAATGGTCGGACCGCGTGCAGGACATGTTGCATTCGGGCCGGCGGCGTGACCTCCTCGATCGTTTCCGCGACCTCGAACCATCCGATGTACTGGATCGTTTCCGCCAGCAGCTGACGGCTTTTCAGACCGAAGAACGGCGCCTCGACACGCTCCGCTCGAGTGCCGCCGATGCCGCGCGCGCGCGCCAGCAGGCCCTGGTGGTCGCGGCGGTGTTCGGCTCGCTGCTGTTCGTCGCGATAGCCGTGTGGATCTTCACGCGCGGCGTGCGCGGCCGGCTCGCGGTGCTGTCCGACAACGCCGGGCGTCTCGCGGGCAATGAACCGCTCGCGCCGATCACCCCGGGCCGCGATGAAATCGCCCGGCTCGATCTGACTCTGCACGACACCAGCCGGCGTCTGCTGGAGGCCGAGCGCATCCAGGCGCGATTCCAGGCCGATCTTGCGCGCCGCACCGGCGAACTGGCGCGGATCAACGAGACCTTGCGGCAGCAGACTCAGGAAAACGAAATGTTCATTTACAGCGTGTCGCACGATTTGCGCGCGCCGCTGGTGAATCTGCAAGGCTTCTCCAAAGAGCTGATTCGCGCGTGCGACGAGCTGCGCGTGGCGGTGCGCGAGTCGTCGCTCGCGGCCGAGACGCGGCAGCGCATCGAGCGGGTGGTCGACGAAGATATCGGCGAAGCGCTGCATTTCCTGCAGACGGCGGTGCTGCGCGCCTCGCACATCATCGACGCGCTGCTGCGGCTGTCGCGTGTCGGACGCGTGGAATACCGGCAGCAGAAGGTGGAGGTGCGCGATATCGTGCCGCGCGTGGTGGATGCGATGCAGGGCTCGATCCGGGCGCGGCGGGCGCGCGTCAGCGTCGACGAATTGCCCGCGGTGTGGGGCGACCCGACCGCGCTCGAGCAGGTGTTCGCGAACCTGATCGGCAACGCGGTGAATTATCTGGACCCGTCACGCGAAGGCAGGATCGAGATCGGCACGACGCCGTCGCCGCCGGGCGTGCACTCGCTGCGAATCTTCTACGTGCGGGACAACGGCTTGGGGATTCCGACGGTGGCCTTGCCTCGGCTATTCAGCGCATTTCAGCGGCTGCACGGCAACGTGGCGGGCGGCGAGGGCATCGGCCTCGCTCTCGTGCGGCGCGTGGTGGAGCGGCACGGCGGGCGGGTGTGGGCGGAGTCGAAGGAGGGCGTCGGCACGACGTTTTATCTGTCGCTGCCCGAAGCCGAGGTGCGAATCGCGCAACTGGCGGCCTCCGGTGTTCAAGTCAATCGTGACGCGCGTCCAGCTCAGGAAAGCCGCGACCGCTCAAGTGAAAGCGACAGTGCGGCTGCGCATGTCGCCGATGCCGGGTCAGGCATCCGCACGCCTTGATCAGCAAGCGCTAAAGAGCCGACGGGGTTTGAGCAGTTGGAGGCCGCGAATCGACCAGTAGCAGCCGCAAGCAATGAGGATCGCGACGCCCGTCAAGGTCTGGTGTGGCGCGGGGCGCAGCCCGAGCAGTCCGTCTAGTGCAAACAGGCCACGCGCGACGATCAGCAGTGCGGCCCATACCGCGCAGGCGGCTTGAATCAGCATGCGCATGCCGGCCAGACGCCGTGCGCGGCTTTCGTGCGACCAGTTGGCCGGCGTGCGTCCGCAGAAAAATGCAATAGCCATCAACGTGATGGCGAGAATGACGATCCAGTCGGTCAGTTCCATCGAAAAACACTCCCAAGTCAACCGGCGACTATAGGAAAGCCTTTCGCTGTGAACTATCGGACTAGTCTCAAATGCGGGGAGGGGCGGCGAGCGCCTGATGCCGCACGGGCATGGCGCTCGCCGATGGATACAACGTGGATCAGAGTTCGATGCGCGTGCCGAGCAGCACGAGGAATTGGCGCAGCCACTCGGGATGGGCGGGCCATGCGGGCGCGGTGACGAAATTGGCGTCGGTGATCGCGGCGTCGACCGGAATGTCGGCGTACTCGCCGCCGGCCAGCTTCACTTCGGGCGCGCAAGCCGGGTAAGCGGAAATACGCTTGCCGCGAATCACGTCGGCCGCGGCGAGCAGTTGCGCTGCGTGACAGATGGCCGCGATCGGCTTACCCGTCTCGGCGAATTGCCGCACGATCTCGATCACCTTGTGATCGAGCCGCAGATACTCCGGCGCGCGTCCGCCGGCAATCGCGAGTGCGTCGTATTGGCGCGGATCGGCGTCGTCGAACGAGGCATTGAGCGTGAACAGATGGCCAGGCTTTTCGGTGTAAGTCTGGTCGCCTTCGAAATCGTGAATCGCGGTTTTGATTCGTTCGCCCGCCTTTTTGTTCGGACAGACCGCGTCGACCACATGGCCGACCGCCTGCAGCGCCTGAAACGGCACCATCGTTTCGTAATCCTCGGCGAAGTCGCCAGTCAGGAACAGAATCTTCTTTGCCGCCATCGTATGCCTCCAGTTGATCAACGGAACACAGCTCATCGACACCCATAAAAGCTCAGGCAGTCTACTCCACTACGTTTGACAGAACCGCGACGGCGTATCATGGGCGCGTTTTCGTATGCATAAGCCGCTCGTCGCGGCTATCTATCAGACATGATTTCATCTATCCGTTCCCCCTTGCTGCGCCGCGCTGCGTTTGTGGCCCTTGTGTTCGGCGGGCTCACTGCCTGCCAGAAGAACAATGCGTCGGCAGATCAGGTCGCCGGCAAGCTCAACGACGCGGCGCAGCTCGCCGGTCAGAAGCTCGATCAGGCCGCCAGCTACGTCGGTCAGCAGGTCGATGCGACCAAAGCGGCCGCGCAGCAGAATCTCGAATCGGCCTCCGCGCCGTCGATCAATCTCGACCCCAACGCACTCGCTTCTACCGCGCAGGCCAACCTGCAAAATGCCGCGAGCGCGGCGCATGCGCAACTCGGCAAGGCCGCTTCGCTGACCGGCCAGGGACTCGAGACGGCAGGGCACAAGCTGCAGGAGTGGTCGGCGCAGAGTTCGTCGTCGGCGGCGGCGGCATCGGGCGACGGCAGCGACGCGCAAAAGCAGATGGACAAGTGACAGGCGGCTTAGGTAGCTCAGACAGCAGCGCTCGTTGACAGCCGGATTAAATGTAATTACTATGGTTACACATTGTCGTCGGGCGGGTTTGCTGTGAACACGAGTAGCCGGTTTGCATTCGCGGTGCATGTGCTTGCGCTGCTGTCGTTGCAGGAGGGCGTGCCGCTGTCGTCGGAGATGATCGCGGGCAGCGTGAATACGAATCCCGCGCTGGTCCGGCGGCTGCTGGGCATGCTGGCGGAGGCGGGGCTCACGGTCTCGCAACTGGGTGCGGGCGGCGGCGCGCTGCTCGCCCGGGCGCCTGAGCAGATCACCTTGCTCGAGGTGTATCGCGCGGTGGATGACGCGCAGTTGTTCGCGATGCATCGCGAGGAGCCGAATCCGGCGTGCATGGTCGGGCGCCATATTCAGGGTGTGTTGCGCGGCATCATCGACGATGCGCAGCAAGCCATGGAGGCCTCGCTCGGTGCGCGTACGCTGGCCGACGCTACGGCGGACGTGGTGCGGGCCGAGAAGCTGCGGGAGCGCAAGCGGCGCTCGCAAGGGTGACGTGGTAACGAAGTAGCATGGAACGGCGCGTGTTTTAAAGCTGAGCATGCAGTCGAGCACGCGGCCGTTAATCAACGTTGACCAACGGGGGCCTAAGCCCCTCTTTTTTCCTCATTATATGTAATCAACGTAGTTACATATTGGCTTATGACAGGAGTAGTGAAATGAGCAAACAGTTGAAGATCGCATTGTTCGGCGCCACCGGCATGATCGGTTCGCGCATTGCCGCCGAGGCGGCTCGCCGCGGGCATCAGGTCACGGCGCTGGCGCGCAATCCGGCGCGTGTGCCGGCTGATGTGGCGAATCTGAAAGCGGCTCAGGCCGACCTGCTCGACGCCGCGAGCGTCACCGCCGCGGTAAGCGGCCACGACGTGGTGGCAAGCGCGTATGCGCCGCCGCATGACGATCTCGCGGCGTTGACGAAGGCGACCCATGCGCTGGTCGACGGCGTGCGCGCGGCGGGCCTCAAGCGCCTCGTGGTGGTGGGCGGCGCGGGTTCACTCGAAGTGGCGCCGGGCAAGCAACTGGTCGATGCAGAAGGCTTCCCGGAAGCCTACAAGGCGATCGCGCTCGCGCATCGCGTGGCGTTCGACTCCTACCGCGGCGTCACGGATCTCGACTGGACGTTCTTCGCCCCGGCCGCGCTGATCGCCCCCGGCGAGCGCACCGGTCAATTCCGTACCGGCGCGAACACGCTGCTGGCCGACGCCGAGGGCAATAGCCGCATTTCCGCTGAAGATTACGCGGTTGCCTTCGTCGATGAACTCGAACAGGGGCGTTTCATCCGTCAGATCGCGACCGTCGCTTACTGAACCCGCGCAAGCGCTCTAACATTCGGTTACGCATGTCCGGTCGGTCCCGGTAAAAGTGCGGCTACACTGGCGTCTCCCGATTCCTTACGGATTGCCATGCAGCCATGCCCATCGCGGCGTGAGGCCGTCGCTGCGCCGTCCAGCGGCGGGCAGCCGGCCACACGCGCCGTCTTTCAATTTTCTTTCCATCAGGTGGGACGCGACGCCCGCCGCGGCGCGCGTTCGAATGTCGCGGCGTGCCTCCGCGCCTGGATGAGCGCGCTGTGCGTCGCGTTGATGCTGTGCGTCGGCTGGATACCCGCGAATGCGCTCGCGGCCGGCGCTGTCACCGCTACGCCGGTCATCCCGGCCCTGCAAAGCCTGATCAACAGCGCGACCGTGTCGGCGACGCCCGCTGCCGCCTCTGGCGCGTCGGCGGCGGAGGCGGCCTCCGCGCCTTCGCCCGCGAGTCAGGCGGAATTGACCCGCTCGCTCGACAGTGTGATCACCACGCTCGACAACGACCGGCAGCGCACCGCGCTCGTCGCGCAACTGAAGAAGCTGCGCGACGCGTCGCAAAACGTCGCGGCGTCCACGCCTGCTCCGGCGCAACCCAGTCCCGGCCTGCTCGGTGCGATCGCGTCGGGCATCGCCTCGTTCGAATCCGATGTGCATCAGGGCCGCACACCCGTGCGCTATTGGGGCGGGCGCTTCAACGCCGCCGGCAACGAGCTCTACACGATCATTTCAGGGCAGGGGCACGAGAGCTTCGGCCAGGTCCTGTTTGCGATGATCGCCATGCTGGCCGGATGGGGGGCGTGCGCGGGCGCGCTGATCTATCTGCAGCAAAGGCTGTACCGGCGTTTCGGCATCGTCATGGGACTGAACCCGAATCCCACCACGGGCGAGCTGCTGGTTTTCGCGCTACGCCGCGTCGGGCCGTGGATCATCGCCTTTGTGGCGGCGCTGCTGTTCGTGCGCGCCATGCCCGACGCGCTCGGCCGCACGCTCGGTCTGGTGGTGGCCTATGCCATCGTCGCGGGCGCGGTGTTTTCCGCGATCTGTCTGATCATGTTCTCGCTGTTCGGCTCGGGGCATCGGCGGATCGCGGTGCGCCTGCTGATCGATCATGCGCGGCGTGTGCTGTTCGTGATCGGCGTGTGCGGCGCGCTTGGCGACGCGGCCGTCAATTACGACGTCGCGCATCAACTCGGCTCGAACCTCGCCGCGCTGATTTCCACCGCGGCCAACATGACGGCGGCGGTCCTGACCGGCTATTTCGCGCTGGCGTTTCGCCGGCCGATCGCGCATCTGATCCGCAACCGGCCTTACGAGCAGCGCAACAACCACAAAGCCGCGACCGATGCCTTCGAAGTGCTCGCCGCGCTCTGGCACGTGCCTGTGCTGGTGCTGGCCACCGCGTCCGTGGTCGCCACGCTCGGCGGGTCCGGTTCCAGCGAAAACGTGCTGCAGATTTCGGTGGTGACCGCGCTGTTGCTGGTGCTCGCGTTTTTCCTGTCGGCGGTGGTGCTGCGACTGACGCGTCCGCGCAGTGCGCGCGCGCGTCGCCGTTCGCCGTATCTGACACGCCTGCTGCGCTTTTGCGGCACGCTGCTGACGCTGTTCATCTGGCTGTTCTTCTTCGAATTCGCGGCGCGTTTGTGGGGCGTATCGCTCGCGGCGGTCGTCGAAGAAAACGTCGCGGCGCGCGGTATCGCGCATGCCGTGACGGCGATCGTCGCGACCGTTTTCATTGCCTGGCTGCTGTGGATTCTGGTCGACACCGCGATCACGGAAGCGCTCAGTCCGGGCTCACTGCGCAACAAGGCGCGCGCGCCGAGCACACGGGCGCGCACCATGCTGCCGCTGGTGCGCAACGTGCTGCTGGTTTCGATCATGACGATAGCCGGCATCGTGACCGCGGCGAACCTCGGCATCAACGTCACGCCGCTGCTGGCGGGCGCAGGCGTGATCGGCCTTGCGATCGGCTTTGGCGCGCAGTCGCTCGTCACCGACCTGATCACGGGCCTGTTCATCATCATCGAGGATACGATTTCGGTGGGCGACTGGATCGACGTGGACGGCGGCCATGCGGGCACGGTCGAGCATCTGTCGATCCGGACGGTGCGTCTGCGCGACGGGCAAGGCGCGATTCACGCGATCCCGTTCTCGCAGATCAAGATCGTCAAGAACCTCTCGCGCGACTTTGCCTACGCGGTGTTCGAAGTCCGCATGTCCTTCTCCACCGACGTCGATCAGATCACGGAACTGATTCGCGAAGTCGGGGCGGAACTGATGGCCGACTTCCGGTACCGTCGCGAGATGCTCGGGCCGATCGAGGTGTGGGGGCTGGACCGCTTCGATCCGAACTGGATGGTCGTGAAAGGCCAGATCAAGACGCGACCGCTGCAGCAATGGAGCGTGGCGCGCGCCTTCAATCTGCGCCTCAAACGCAAGATGGACGAAGCGGGCATCGAGATCCCGGTGCAGCAGATGCGTGTGTATACGTCGTCGAAAGACAGCGAAGGTCAGCCGTTGCAGGACGACGAAGTATCCGGGGCCGGTCCGCATGGGCACGAACACGGGCACGCACAGACGGCGTCCTCAGCGGCGCGGGCGGTGCATGCGCCGCTCGCCATGGCGCGCGACGTTTCACACGAACCACGGCCGGCGCCGCCGCCGACTGGGCAGACCGCACCGATTCCACCGCAGATTCCTACGGCCGGCGAGGCGGGCGGGAAGAGTTGAGGAGAGCGGGAGCGGGCAGGTTGACACCTGCCCGTGCGTTGCGTCAGGCCAGCGCCGGCGTGTCTGCCGTGCGCACGATATCGTTGACGTGCGTGGACATCTGCGTGCCCGCGACACCATAAATATGCAGCGAAATAGCGGGCGCATCGCTGTTATTGCCCAGCCGGTGAATCGCGCCGCGGCCGCCACGTACGAACGACACCGCGCCCCGGTTGCGGGCCTGTGTCCGCGTGGCGCTCGCGCACTCCTCTTCGCCGCGCCATTCGAACACCGTTTCGCTTAGCGTGCCGTCCACCACCGCATAGCCGCACCACGTGTGATGCGCGTGCACCGGGCTTGCCTGTCCCGGCATCCATACCAGCGCGGCAATCGCATAGCGGCCGTGCGGGTCGGCAGCCAGCAGATGACGCCGGTAGGTCTCAATTGAGCCCTCGCGTTGCGCCGCCGTAAGCAACGCCGGGTTCGCTGCCGCCCCCGCGAGCGCGAGGCGCATGCTGCGCGCAAAGAAGGTTGAGTGCGACGGCTCAGGGAAGTGCGAGCAGGCCTCGAACATCGCGTCCAGCGTATCGCACAGGCGCATCAGCGGCGCGCTGCGTTCCGCCCGCGACGGTACGCCGGCAAGCGCGACGGAGGCCGCCTGGGTCGTGCCGGCGGGCTGTGCGTTCTGGACGGAGAGACGGTCAGGAGCGGCTGAACGGAGGTCGTAGGTCATGATCGTGATGCAGCGGTAGCGCTGCTTTTCAGTTATTCTCGGATAACGATATTTATACCCGTTTGACCGGAGAAAGAGTTTCCATATAATTCCCCGTGGAATCTGAAAAGTAGAATAATTTCCTATGAGGGTGTCATGATGGGAATGGATATCATCGACCGGAAGCTGCTCGAACTGCTGCAACACGATGCGACCATGCCGATCGCCGAACTGGCGCAGCGCGTGAATCTGTCGCAAACGCCGTGCTGGAAGCGTCTGCAGCGTCTGAAGGAGACGGGCGTAATTCGCGCTCAGGTTGCGCTGTGCGACGCCCGCAAACTCGGTGTGGGCACAACCGTGTTCGTCGCCGTGCGCACCAACCAGCACACCGAGGCGTGGGCACAAACGTTCACGCGTGCTGTCCAGGATATTCCGGAAGTGGTGGAGGTGTACCGCATGAGCGGCGAAGTAGATTACCTGCTGCGCGTGGTGGTGTCCGATATCGACGACTACGACCGCGTCTACAAGCAGTTGATCGGCGCCGTGCCGCTGTACGACGTGAGTTCGAGCTTCGCGATGGAGCAGATCAAGTATTCGACGGCGCTGCCGGTGAGGCCTTCGGTAGTGGCGTAGGGGAAGGGAGCGAGCTGGCCTGCGCGCTGCAAGCCGTGTGCAAGCTCAGTCAGCGTAGAATGCCGCCTTCCCTGACACCATCCGCGACTGCCTCGCGAACCGAGTCCGCCTCATGAACAAACCGCCGCGCAAGAAGAACCCGACATTTGGCATTGCTGTCTTCATCGTGGTCGCGGTACTGCTGGTGATCGCCACGCTCTTCTATAACGCCATCAAGGAAAAGCGCGAGTTCGACAGCCAGAATCCGGACACGCAGTCGATTTCTTCGGACGCGGCCTCGACTGCCGCCGCGAAGCCGGCCAGCGGCGCGGCGCAGTAGCACGAGAACGAAGCGCCACGGCGCGGCCGCCAAGGCCTGCGCCGCGACCGGTTCCCTCGCGGCACTGGCCGCTTCACTCGTCCGGCAGGCGAATCACGCTCGCATCTTTGCGAATCTGCGCCGCCGCGGACAGCATCTGCTTGCACTGATGCGCGAGCAGTTTCATTTCGTTCACTGCGTCCGCCGAGTAGTCCGGCGATTTTTCGGTGGCGACCACCATTGCATCGAGTTCGCGGCTCAGCAGTTTGATCTGTTCGCCTTGATCGGCGGCCGGCGCGGTGCCCGCTTCGGCTTCGGTCAGGTTGTCGCGCACGGCGCTCAGCGCGCGTTGCAGCGGCTGCAGCGAAACGCCATCGGCTTGCTGTTGCGCGGAGGTGCGCAGCAACGGCGCGGCCGCGGTGATCTGTGAGGCGAGCACGTGGCTGCGTACCAGCAGCTGGTTCAGTTCCGGCACGAACTTCTGCGCGGACTTCGGTTCGAGCATCATGCGCTGGAATGCCTGCCCCAGATTGGCGAACGCCACATGAACGTTCTTGCGTGCGAGCCGGTAGCGGTAGTCGCGATCGAGCGCGGTGGCGGCCGCCGCTGCGGCGGCGGATGCGCTCGAAGCCGGTTTCGCGGCTGGGTTGCCAGTTGAGTTTCCGGCTGAGTTGCCAGTTGAATTTCCGGCTGAGTTGCCAGTAATGCCGGCACCCGCGCCGATGGCGGCCGCGAGTTTTGTTCCCGTGCCGGCCGCGGCGCCGATCTCGCCAGTTGCCCCGCCGGTCGATGCCGCGAGCGCCGGCATGCCGAAGCCGATCGCCGGATCGGCCATTGCCGCGGCCGGGGCACGCGCGCCGGCTTCTGTGACAGTGGCCACGACCGCCGCTGCCGGCTTGCCGCTCCACCACCAGCTCGCTTCCAGATACTGCCGCGTCGCACTGATCATGGTGTTGACGAGCTTGCCCATCAAGCGGTATTCCCAGTACGGGAACAGGTGGCTCGCCGCAATCGCGATCGCGCAACCCACTACCGTATCGATCGCGCGTTCGCCGATGATACGCATGCTGCCCGGTGCGAGCAGGTGGAACATCAGCAGCACATAGGACGACGTGAACACCACGCTTGCCGTGTAGTTGAACAGCAGCAGGCTGTAGCTCATCACCATGGACGCGAACATCACCACCAGCAGGATGTGCGGTTCCTTGACGAAGATCAGCAGCGCGATGCTCGCCGCGCAGCCGATCAGGGTGCCGACGATCCGCTGCCCGTTGCGCTGCTTGGTGAGCGAATAGCCTGGCTTCAGAATGATGACGGTGGTCATCACGATCCAGTAGGCGTTGGTGAGCGGCAGCAGACGTCCGAGCCAGAATCCCACGGCGACCGCGATCGTCACGCGCAACGCGTGACGGAAGCTCGGCGAGGCCATGGTGAGGTTCGAGAAGATCTGTCCGAACGGCACACGGCGGCTCGATACGAAACGGCTCAGCGCCTGGTCGAGCCGCAATTCGGTCTCGCTCGTGCTAGGAGGGCTCGAGAGGCTCTTGTGCATCTTGTCGATCAGGCGCGTGGCGCTCCAGACGCGCCGGAAGGTGGCCGAGATCGCCGAGTAAGCCTCGTGGTTTTTGGCCGGCAGGTCCTGCTTGCGCATCAGATCGATCTCGAACTCGATGGCACGCAATTCCGCCTTGAGGTTCACGCGTCTACGCGGTGCCTGGTTTTGCAGCACCGCGAGTCCGAGTTCCTCGAGATCGCCCGCGGCCTTGCGGATCAGGTCGCGGTAGAACACCAGCAGGTCGGAGCCGCCGAACGTGTTGCGCACCAGCGGATAGTCCGTATGCGCGCCCACGAACAGCTCATGCAGATCGACGGTATTGATGAACAGATTGAACAGCATGGCGCGGCGCGGCTCGAGCTTGCCGCTCTTGAGCTTGGGCAGATTGCGCAGCACGATGTCGCGCGCGGCGTCCTGACGCTCCACCGCGGCGATCTGCTTGTCGACCAGATTGCGGTAACACTCGTCGAGATCGTTATCGAGGTCGTAGAACGCGGCGCGCGCCAGCAGATAGTCGGCGCATGCGAACACGCTTTCGGCCAGCGCCTGCTGCTCGATACGGTGCATCATCCAGCGGCTTACCAAGGTTGACCAATAGGTGTACCAGAGTCCGCCCACCAGAATCCACGACGCATTGACGAGCGCTTGCATCGGCGTGAAATGCTCTTCCAGCGTCACGACCATCATGAACAGCGTGGCAAAGCTGATCTGCGGCCAGCGATTGCCATATACGACAATCAGGGACAACACGAAAGTGAGCGGCACGACCGTGCACCACAGTGCCAACGCGTTCACCGTGGCGAGCCCGGTGGCGAGCGCCGACAGGAAGCCGATCACCGTGCACGCCAGCATCTCGTTGTGCTTGTATTTGAGCGGGCCCGGCATATCGACGACACACGCGCCGAGCGCGCCGGTGGCGATCGTGAAACCGAGGTCGCGATCGTGGAACACGATCAGACACAATACCGGTAACGACACGCCGACGGCGATACGCAGGCCGCCATAAAAGTACTGGCTATAGAGGAATTTTCTTATTTCAACCGAATAGCGCATCGACTGCCTGGATTCCATTTGCTGAGAAAACCGCGGTTGAAGGGGCAAGCCCAGGGGCCGGCCCAAACTGCCGTCGAGTCTAACTGATTTTGCGGACGATCTGACCTCGTCCGTTCGGCCAGGTTCTGCCCTGGGAGCGCGTTTGTTATGCTGTCGCTTCACTGTCTGTCGCGGCTCCGGCGTTCGCCTGGCGTCGCGCGCAAGCCCCAGGATCCATGCTCCAGCTCTTCTACTCGAACCGCTACGAAACGCTTGTCGGCGCGCTGCTCGACAATATGGCGCAAGCGCCGTCCGACCCCTGGAGCGCGCAGCCCGTGATCGTCCCGAGCGCGGCGGTGCGGCGCCGGCTCGAGCTCGATATCGCCGCGCGCCAGGGCATCTGCGCGAATGTCAATTTTGGTTATCTCGCGCAATGGCTGTGGGCGCAGATTGGCGGTGTGATCGAGGTGCCGAAGCATTCGCCGTTCGCGCCGGACCGGCTCGTGTGGCGCTGCTACCGGCTGCTGGGCGAGACGGATGAGGCGCTGCCCTGGAATGCGTCGCCGCGCCTGCGCACGTATCTCGACGCCGCGGACGAATCCATGCGCTACGAACTGGCGCGGCGCGTGGCCACCGTGCTCGACCACTACCTGACCTATCGCCCGGAATGGCTGCTGCAATGGCAGAAGGGCGGTTCGATTTTCGCGAGCGGCGCTGCGCAGGACACTGGCCCGCGGCTGGTCGGCGCGAGCGAAGCGGCGCGTGAGGACGAACGCTGGCAGGCGGCATTGTGGCGCGCCGTGCTGGTGGAACTGGCGGGTGATGCACGAAACCCCGCAGCCGCGTTGCCGCCCGCTTATCGTTTTCTGGATGAAATCGGCACGCTCGATCTCGAAGCGATCTCGAACGCGCAGTGGCCTGAAGCCGTCAGCGTGTTCGCGCTGCCGACCATGCCGCCGTTGCACGTCGCGCTGCTGCGCGCGCTCTCGCGCTGGGTCGACGTGCGCCTGTATGTGATGAACCCGTGCCGCGAGTTCTGGTTCGACGTCGTGAGCGAAGGGCGCGTCGAGGCGCTCGACGCTGCCGGGCAACTCGACTATCAGGAAGTCGGCCATCCACTGCTCGCGGAATGGGGACGCCAGACGCAGGCGCAGTTGCATATGCTGCATGAACTGACCGAGAGTGCGGCCTCCGGTGAAACCGGTGAGTTCACCGAGAATCCCGAATCGAGCTGGCTGGCGGCCGTGCAGAACGGCATTCTCGATCTGCGCGCGGAAACCGATGCCGGCGAAGTGCCGCTCGAGAGTGGCATTGAAGTCCATGTCTGTCACAGTCTGTCGCGGCAGCTCGAAGTGCTGCACGATCGCCTGCTCGGCTGGTTCGACGAGTTCGACGATCTTCAGCCGTCCGACGTGCTGGTTGCCGTATCCGATCTCTCGGCGGCCGGCCCGTTGATCGATGCCGTGTTCGGCACCACGCCGCAGGGCGATACGCGTCGCATTCCGTACCGGATCACAGGTTTGCCGCCGTCGCAGGCCAATCCGGTTGCGCGTGTGCTGCTGGACTGGCTCGCCTTGCCCGAGCGCAGCGTGGGCGCGCCGGAGCTGATCGAATGGCTGCGCGTCGACGCCATTGCGGTGCGCTACGGGATCGACGCCACCTCGCTCGAAGCCGCGCAGGAATGGCTGGCGGCAGCCGGCGCGCGGCGCGGGCTCGCGCCGGTTGAGCCGGTGGGCGAACACGTTCCGATCGCGCGTCACACGTTCGCGGATGCGCTCACCCGCCTGTACCTCGGCTACGCGATGCCGGACGGCGGCGAGCCGGTCGATGCGTGGCTGCCGGTAGAAGGCGCGGGCGGCTCGGACGCGCAATTGCTCGGCCGTTTGTCGCGTTTCGTTGACGACATCGACACCTTTGCCGCGCAGTGCGCGATAGAACAAACCCCCGCCGAATGGACCCAATTGCTGCTCGACACGCTCGCGCAATGTTTCGACGGCGGTGTCGAGTTCGCCGAATCGCTCGCCACCGTGCGCGACGCGATCGACAAGATGGGCGACGCCATGCAAGCCGGCGCGCAAGAGGTGGCGCTGCCCGCCGCCGTGGTGCGCGGCGCGCTCACTGAAGCACTCGACGACCCGGCGCGCGGCGGCGTGCCGTGGGGCAGTGTGACGTTCTCGTCGCTGACCAGCTTGCGCGGCTTGCCGTATCGCATCGTCTGCCTGCTCGGCATGGACGACGGCGTCTTGCCGAGTCTCGCGCGTGCCGACGAGTTCGATCTGATGGCCGCGTTCGGCAAAGCCGGCGACCGGCAACGCCGCGACGACGAGCGCAATCTGTTCCTCGATCTGCTGCTGGCGGCGCGCGAGCGTTTCTTCATCGCGTATACGGGTCGCAGTATTCGCGACAACGCGCCGTTGCCGCCGGCCGCGCTGGTCGACGAATTGCTCGACCATCTCGCCCAGGTGTCGGCGGGCGAAGACGCTACGCCGGCTGAAATCGAACGCGCACGGCATGCGTTCATCGTCGATCATCCGCTGCAGGCGTTCGCGCCGGACTATTTCACGCCGCAACCCGAATTATTCAGCTACGACGCCGATCGCGCCGAACTCGCCACGTTGCTGGCGGCCCCAACGCATGCTGCTGCCGCCCCGTTCTTCGAGCAGCCATTGCCGCCTGAAGACGCTGAGCCGGTTGCTTTCGACGATTTCGTGCGTTTCTGGCGGCACCCGGCACGCTCGCTGTTGCGCGACCGGCTGGGTATCGTCCTCGCGGACGCGCAGGGTGAATTGCTCGACACCGAGCCGTTCGAACTGGACTACGCCGGCCGCGATGCCCTCGCGGAGCGCCTGTTGCCGGTGCTGCTCGACGTCGACCTGGAAGAGGACGTCATGGTCGAACGGGTACGCCGGGTTGCCGCAGCGAGCCCGGAGTTGCCGGGCGGCGCGACCGGCGCCGTGTGGCGCAGCCGGGAGCTCGGCGCGTTGGAGCAACTCGCCGGGCGCGTGCGCCGCGAGCTGGCCGCGGGTGTCGAACGTTTGCCGTTCGCGCTCGATATCGCGCCGCGCTGGCCCGAGGGCGCCGATATGGCCGGCGCGCTGTTCGGCCCGCACGACACGCTGCTGCGCGAGGCAGCCGAAACACCGCTGCAATTGCAGGGCAATCTGAACTTGCTCACCGACACAGGACAAGTGATTTTCCGCTACGCCAAACCCACCGCGCGCGACTATCTGTCCGCGTGGCTTGCGCATCTCGTGTATTGCGCCGCCCGGCCGAACGGCCCGCGCCGCACCGTCTGGCATGGCAGCGGCGAGAGCTTCGAGCTCACGCCGGTTGCCGCGCCGCTTGAAGAACTGGCGCCCCTTGCCGCGTTGTTCAAGGCGGGGCGCCGGCTGCCGCTGCGTTTTTTCCCGAAGAGTGCGTGGAGCAAAGTCAGCGAAAGCGATTCGGCCGCCCAGGGTGTCTGGATCAACGACCGCGTGCGCGGCGAGTCCGACGACCCGGCATTGCGCATCGCACTGCGCGGCACACCGCTCACGCTCGACGAACCGTTCGGCAGCCTCGCCGCGATCGTGTTCAAGCCGCTTATCCAGCATCTGCGGAGCGCATCATGAGCGGCGCCATGCACCATGAAGCGTTAGTCGCCGAAGAGCTCGACGTCTTTGCCTGTTCGCTCGACGGCGTCAATCAGATCGAGGCGTCGGCGGGCACCGGCAAGACGTGGAACATCTGCGCGTTGTACGTGCGGTTGCTGCTCGAAAAGAACCTGAACGCGGATCAGATTCTCGTCGTCACGTTCACGAAGGCAGCGACCGCGGAATTGCACGAGCGCATTCGTGGCCGTCTCGCGGAATTGCATCGTGCCATCGAGATGGACGACGACAGCGGCGATCCGTTCATCCGCCGTCTCTTCGAAACGACGTTGGCACCGGAGCGCGGCATCGAACGCGAGGCCGCCTTGAAGGTCGTGCGGCGAGCGTTGCGCACTTTCGACCAGGCGGCGATTCACACGATCCACGCATTCTGTCAGCGCGCGCTGCAGGAGGCGCCGTTCGCCGCGGCCATGCCCTTCGCCTTCGAGATGGAAGCCGACGACGCGGCCTTGCGCTTCGAATTGGCGTCTGATTTCTGGCGTGAGCAGGTGGAACCGGTGGCGCATGCGCATCCCGCCTTCGCCGCATGGCTGGTGGCGAAGCGCGCCGGTCCCGCTTCGCTCGACGAACAACTGGCGCGCCGCCTGAAAAAACCGTTGGCGCAATTGCGCTGGGGCAAGGTCGATACAACGGGAAATGGCGCCGATCCGCAAGCCGGTTTCGAGGGCGCCCGCGACCTCTGGCATGCGGAGCGCGAAGCGATTACCGGTTTGCTGGCTCAGGCGCAGGAGCGTCTAAGCCGGACCTCGCACAAGCCCGAACAGGTGAGTGCCGCAGTCGCCGCATGGACCGAGTACTTCGCGCAGGGCGATTGCCACGCGCCGCCGCCGAAGGCCGCTTTGAAGCTGACGGTGTCGGCGTTGAAGAAGGCCACCAAGGTCAAGTTCGAACCGCCCGAGCATCCGTTCTTTGAATCCGCTGAAGCGCTCGCCGCCGCCGTGGTGGCAGCCGAAGCCGCACAAGGCGCGCGCTGGCTCTCGCTCGTGCAGCAGTGGCTCGACTACGCACCCGCCGAACTGGTGGCGCGCAAACGCACGCGCCGGGTGGTGTCGTTCGACGATCTGCTATCCAACCTGTACCGTGCGCTCGCCGCGCATCCGTGGCTTGCCGAAGCGTTGCGCGCGCGTTATCCGGCTGCGCTGATCGACGAGTTTCAGGACACCGATCCGCTGCAGTTCGCGATTTTCAACCGCATCTTCGCGCCCGCGGGTCCGCTGTTTCTGGTCGGCGACCCGAAGCAGGCGATCTACAGTTTTCGCGCGGCGGATCTGCATACCTATCTGGCCGCGCGCGCGTCGGCGTCCGCGCGCTACACGCTGGCGGTCAACCAGCGCTCGACCGCGCCGATCGTCGAGGCGTGCAACCGGTTCTTCGAAGCCAATCGCCAGGCGTTCGTGCTGGACGGCCTCGACTATCAACCGGTGCGTGCGGGCGAACGGCGGCGGCCGCCTTTCTCGGACCCGGACACGAGCGCCGGCGACTTCCGTATCTGGACCTTGCCGCAAGGCGACGCTGTGTTGACCAAACGCGAGGCTCAGCGCGAAGCGAGCGAAGCGTGCGCCGCCGAGATCGTGCGGTTGTTGCGCGGCGCGCGCGAAGGTTCTGTGACGATCGGCGACGAGCCGCTCGCGCCCGGCAACATCGCGGTGCTGGTGCAAACGCATAAGCAGGGCAGTCTGATCAAACGGGTGCTGGCGGCCTGGGGTGTCGGCAGCGTGGAGTTGGCGCAGGCCTCGGTGTTCGCGACGCTCGACGCCGAGCAGATCGAACGCGTGCTGGCCGCTGTCGACACGCCCGGTGATCTGCGCCGTCTGCGCGCCGCGTTGGCAACCGACTGGCTGGGGCTGGACGCCGCCGCATTATGGCGTCTCGAAGAGGCCGCCGACGCGCCATCGGCTGCCGGCGATCCGGCTCACGCAGCGGACGCGATGGGCTGGGTCGAACGTTTTTCGCGCTACCGCACGCTGTGGCATGAACGCGGCTTCGCGGTGATGTGGCGTACGCTGATGCGCGAGCTGCGCGTCGCGCAACGTCTGGTTGCCGGCGTGGACGGCGAGCGCCGCCTGACCAACGTGAACCATCTGGCGGAACTGGTGCAGGCACGCGCCGCGACGCAGCCTGGTATCGCGCCAACTTTGCGCTGGCTCGCCGCGCAACGCGAACAAGGCGGTGGCGAAGACGCGCAGTTGCGGCTCGAGTCGGATCGCAATCTCGTGCAGATCGTCACGGTCCATAAATCGAAAGGGCTCGAATACGCGGTGGTGTTCTGTCCGTTCCTGAACGACGGCGCGTTGCGCGAGCCGCCGTCCTCAGGCTTGCCCGATGCGCGCGAGTATCACGACGCCACGGGCGATGCCGTCTTGCACTACGGTTGCGATGACGACGAGGCCGAGCGCGCATCGCGTTACGCCGTTCGAGAACAGGCGGCCGAGAGGGCGCGGCTCGTCTACGTGGCGCTCACGCGCGCGGTGTACCGCTGCTATCTGGTTGCGGGCACGTATCAGTCGTCGCGATCCACGAAGGAGTCGCGCCGTAGCGTGCTGAATTGGCTGGTAGGCGGCGAGGGCCACGATTTCGACGACTGGCTCGCCGAGCCGCCCGACGAAGCCGCGTTGTCGGCACGCTGGCACGCGCTGGCGGGCGGGCCGGTCACGTTGCAGGCGTTGCCGCGCGCGGAGCGTGGCGTGCCGCTGGAGAGCCTTCAGGACAGCGGCGCGCGCATGCAGGCGCGCGTGAATCGCCGGCCGTTGCGCGATCAGTGGCGCATGGCGAGCTTCAGCGGGCTGATTGCCGCCGGCAACAAAGCCGGTGAGGTGCACGTACCGGTGGAAGAAGTGCGCCCCGATCATGACGAGCTTGCCGATGCACTCGCGGCCACGCCGCTGCCCATTGCGCAACCGCCGTCCTATGCGGAAGACGACATTCTCGCGTTTCCGCGCGGCGCGGCGGCGGGCGATTGCCTGCATCGCATGTTCGAGCTCGCGGACTTTACTGATCGCTCTACGTGGCCGGAGGCGATCCGTGGCGCGTTGCGCGAGCGGCCGGCACCGGCTGTGCCGGAACTCGCGGCCCGTTTGCCCGCGATGATGCACAACCTTCTGAGGGACGTCGTTGCCGCGGAGTTGCAGCCCGGCATGGCGCTCGCGAATCTGAATCCGCGCCGGCGTCTTAACGAACTCGAGTTTCTGTTCGCTGCGCCGTCGCTCGATTTCCCCGCGTTGCGCGAGTTGCTGATCGAACACGGATATCCCGATGTCGCACTGGAACCTGGTGTGCTGCGCGGTTTCGTCAAAGGATTTATCGACATGATTGTCGAGCACGACGGACGTTTCTGGATCGTCGACTGGAAATCGAACCACCTCGGCGACACCGCGGCCGACTACGCCGCCGCGCCGCTCGAAGCGGCCATGGCGAGCCATGCGTATCACCTGCAGGCGCTGCTTTATACGGTCGCGCTGCATCGTTATCTGAAAACGCGGGTGCGCGACTATTCGTACGACACGCACATTGGAGGCTATCTGTATCTGTTCGTGCGCGGCGTGCGTCCGCAGTGGCGCGATGCCGACGGGCCCGCGGGCGTGCATAGGCGGCGGCCCGCATTCGAACTCGTGGCGTTGCTCGATGCGGCCATGATTGGAGGTGCCGCATGAGCACCTTCGATCAGACGGCGTCGGGGCCGCTGGAACTCGACGATATCGGCGTGAATCTGCCCGCGCCGGCCGATTTCAGCACTGCGCTCGCCGAAGGTTTTGCGCGCCGCATCGGCGAGCTGGCCCGACGTGGCGGCGCATCGCCCGAGGCGGTCAGGTGGGCCGCGCGAGGCGCGTTCGCCGCGAGTCGTGCGACCGGCGAGGGGCACGTGTGTGTGCCGTTGGGCGAGCTCGCGAGCCGCTTCGACTCATCGCACGCCGAAGTGCGCGCGGCGCTGTTCGCGAGCGGGATGGCGAGCGATGGTGCGCGAGGCGCGTCGGCGTTGCGGCCGCTCGTGGTCGACGCGCAAGGGCGCTTGTATCTGGCGCGCTATTACGACTACGAGCGGCGCTTTGCCCGCGCGCTGGTGGCGCATGCGGGGATGGGCGCCGGGCGTGGCGAGGAGGCATCGGCTGGAGCACACGAAGTTGATGCGGCGGGTTCGGGCGAGGCGCTGCGCTCGGGTTCGGGCGCAGGGGCGGCTGAAGGCGAAAGCGAACGCGAACGCGCCCAGGCGTTGCATGCACGTCTGCTGCGCTACTTTGGCCCGCCGAAGGACGACGAAGTCGATTGGCAGCGGGTCGCGGCGGTCATGGCTTTATCAGGGCAACTGACTATCGTCAGCGGCGGACCCGGCACCGGCAAGACCACCACCGTGGTCGGTGTGCTTGCCTGCCTGCTCGATGCGCGCGCCGACTTGCGGATCGCACTCGCGGCGCCCACCGGCAAGGCGGCGCAGCGCATGCAGGAAGCCTTGCTCGCGCGTGCCGGGGCCTTGCCGCCGGAACTCGCCGCGCGTTTGCCGCAGACGTCCTACACCTTGCACCGTCTGCTCGGCTCCGGGCCGGGAGGGCGCTTCCGGCATCATCGCGACAATCCGTTGCCTTACGACGTCATCGTGATCGACGAGGCGTCGATGATCGACGTCGCCATGGCGGCGCACCTGCTCGATGCCATCGCGCCGCACACACGTCTCGTGATGCTCGGCGACAAGGACCAACTCGCCGCCGTCGAGGCCGGCGCGGTGTTTGCCGAACTAAGCGCGCAGCCGGCTATGACGCCAGGTGGCGTTCAACGAATCGCGCAGGCGCTCGGCATCGATGCGACGCGGCTCGCGCAGGCATTGCCGGGCGGGTCGCCGGGTGCTGGCGACGAACCTGCCGACCTGTTCGACGAACCCGATGCGCCGGGCGCTTACGAAGCACCACGTTCGCATAACCCACTTGCCGACTGCGTCGTGTGGCTCGAGCGCAATTACCGGTTCGGCCTGGAATCGCCGATTGGCCGCCTGTCGCTTGCGATTCGCAATGGCTCGGCGAGCGCGGCGCTCGAAGTGCTGCGGATCGACCCTGCCGAAGCCTGCGCAGCGGCGCTGCATGAAGACTCGCACGCGACGCTGGCTGAGCGCACCGTCGCGCGGCTTGCCACCGGCTTCGCCTCCTATGCCGACGCGCTCGCCGCAGCCCTCGCATCTGAAACGCCGGACCCGGTGCCGCTATTCGACGCGCTGAATCGTTTCCGCGTGCTGTGTGCGACCCGTTCAGGGCCGCGCGGCGTCGATCAGGTGAATACGGCGATGGCGGCGCAGGTGCGGCGCTCGGCGGGAGTGACGCTGGCCGTGGGCGCGCAGTGGTTCGCCGGGCGCCCGGTCATGGTGACGCGCAACGATTACGCGCTCGGGCTTTTCAACGGCGACATCGGCATTGCCCTGCCGGGCGCGGGCGGCGCGCTGCGCGTGTATTTTCGAACCGGCGACGGCAGTTTGCGCGCCGTCTCGCCGGCGGCGCTTCCGCCGCACGACACCGCGTTCGCCCTGACGGTTCACAAGTCACAGGGTTCGGAGTTCGAGCACGCGGTGCTGATGTTGCCATCCGTATTCAGCCGGGTGTTGTCGCGCGAACTCGTTTATACGGCGATTACGCGCGCGCGTGAACGGGTGGACGTGATTGGCGCGCGCGCGGTGTTGGCGCAGGCGATTGCCACGCCGACGCAGCGTGATTCGGGCCTCGCCGCGCGGATTGCGGAAGCGGGGCGCGGCGTGGGGTAGGGGGCCCACGGTGTGTGACGGTGTGCCGATGGTGCGGGACGGTGTGCTGACCGGTAAGGGGCGCACGTGCGGCGCTTTCGCGCGATGTCCGCGCCCCCCGAATTACTCACCCGGCAATCCCGTCCGTCGGCATCCGCGTCTCGGCCCGGCTGCGCATGCTCTTGCGGTACCACAGCGTCCATAGCATCAGTCCGCCATAGATGGCGTAGCCGATGAACGGCGAGACCACGAGGAAGCGCTCGATCGGCCAGGTGAGCGCCATCCACGCGCGCAGCGCCGTTTCGCCAGTCAGGCCAACGCCCCACACGAGCGTCATGAATCGCAAGGCGGGCCCGAGCGTGGGGCGTTCCTGCCACAGCGCTTCGAAGCGCGCGGCGCCACCTTCCATTTCGCGGGCGACGCTGGCGCGCGCAAGGTAGAAAATCAGCGGGCGGCGCATCGGCAAGGACAGCAGAAACGCCACGCCGATCATGCCGGACACAAGCGACTCCCGTAACAGCAGCATGCGGGGACTGCCACCCAGCGCCATGGCCGCAATCGACAGCACGATCCCGGCCACCACCATCATGCTCAGCGCGTCAACGCGCCGGAAGCGGGCGAGTTCGATCAGACTCCAGACGACCGGCGGCACGGCGGACGCGATTAACGCGCCGGTCTCGCCCAGATGCGGCAGTGCAAGCCGGTAGGCGAGCCACGGCAGCAGGAAATTGACGGCCAGTTCCAGCACAAAACCCGGACGGAGCTTCATATGAATTTACGCTGTAAGCGATAAACGCAGTATCGGATAACTCGCCATGCCGACGCAAATTGTTTTTCGCATCGGCAGCCGCATCCGATAGTCCGTAGCGGGCGACCGTCCGCGCGCTGTGTACACTCATGTCTTCCAGCCTGATTGCCCGCCATGACATCCCGCTATCCCATCCCGCCGAACGAAATCGAATTGACCGCAGTGCGCGCGCAAGGGGCGGGCGGCCAGAACGTCAACAAGGTCTCGAGTGCCATTCATCTGCGTTTTGACGTGCAGGCGTCGTCGCTGCCGGACGTGCTGAAGATGCGCCTGCTCGCGTTGTCCGATCACCGGCTTACGCGCGACGGCGTGGTGATCATCAAGGCGCAGGAACATCGCACTCAGGAGATGAACCGCGCGGCGGCGCTCGCGCGGCTCGACGAACTGATCGAAAGTGTCAGCGTGACGCGCAAGCCGCGCGTCGCGACCCGGCCGACGCGCGCGTCGAACCTGCGGCGCCTCGACGGCAAGGCCAAACGCAGTGAGATCAAATCCGGCCGCGGCCGGGTGGATGATTAACGAGTAGCGATTAGCGCTTGCTGCCGCGGCCGGCAGAGCGCGTATCCGCGGGCGACACACTTGGCACGAAGTCGACGCAAATCACGTGTGTGCCGTTGTGCTCGAACGCGAGGGCCGCGGTATAGCAGTCCTGGCCGTCGGCGAGCGAATAGTGCGGGCCCATCATGGCGACGCGCCCCGGCGCGGCGAGCGCATGCTTGAAATAGGCGCGCCGCGACCAGTTGCTGCGCTCGCTGGTATAGATCGGCGCGAGCCGCAGTGGAGGTGCCGGTACCGAAGCAGCGGCAACCGATGGCTCGGTCTGCTCGCCCTGCCCATCGGTGATGAACACGCGGCGCGCTTCCCGCAGATGCCACACCTTTTGCGCCGCCTGACGCAGGTCGCCGGTGGCCTTATAGGTGTCAGCGGCAGCCAGTACCGCCTCAGCGAAACCCTCGAAGCCGAGCCGCTGATGGCCGGCGCGCGCGCGTTCGTAATCGGCGAACTTGCCCCAGATCGATTCGACCAGCGCCGGCACCCTCGCGCAGGCGTCCTTCACCGAGCCCTGCGGCTGGCCGAGCCAGAAACCCTGCACGAAATCAACGTCGGCCTGCATCAGGATCATCAGTTCTTCATCGGTTTCGACGCCTTCGGCCAGCACCAGCGTGCCTGACTGGTGGAGCATCGCGATCAGATGGCTGATCATCGAATCGTCGCCCTCGTGCTTGCCGGCACGCGCCACCAGCGAACGGTCGAGCTTGACTATGTCGGGGCGGAAGCGCCACACGCGGTCGAAGTTCGAGAAGCCGGTGCCGAAGTCGTCGATCGCGATCAGAAAGTCGCGTGGCTGCGAGGCGGCGAGCATGCTGGCGACGGCGGATTCGTCGTCGGCGGGCTGCTCGAGCACCTCGATCACGATACGTTCCTGCGGCAGCCCGAAGTGCGCGGAGAGTTCGTCGATAAAGGCGCGTTGCGGCCAGCCGGTTTCGAACACCTGGGGGCGGGTATTCAGAAACAGCCAGCCGGTGCTGATGCCTTGCTCCATGAAATTCGCCACATGCAGGCAACGCGCGATGCGGTCGAGTTCGCGGGCGTCGGCGGCGGAGCGGGTACCCGAGAACAGCACGTCAGGCGACACCGGCAAGCCGACCGGATCGAAGGCGCGCAGCAGCCCTTCATAGCCAACCACGCACTGATGCGTAACCGACAGCACCGGCTGGAAGACGCTGTGCAGGGTGAGCGCGCGCCAGGTCGCGGTCCAGCCGGATTCCTCCCGGACCAGGTGCGGAAGCAGGCCGCTCAGGCTCAATTCACTGACGGTTGGCATAAAGGCGGGCATGAGTGCGGCCATGGCGACCTCGCGGCAAGCGGGTGACGGGGCGCGCAGCACGATTCAGCGCGCGGCGAAGGCATGGCCCTCACGTGTGCAGGGCGAGTCGGATACAGCCCGGGAACGCGGGGAGCAGTGCCAGCCATGCTGGACTCCGGCGAATATGTGAAACCCAGTCTAACAGTTTGCAATTCGCGTGAATGTGCGGGTAATCACAGACGCGCAGCCTTGCTGATTGCCGCGCCAGGCGCCACAGAAGGGTCGTCCGGCAGGGTGTCGCCGGCTTGCCGCATCGGTTTTTGCGCTGCTTGTGTCGCGCAAAACCGGTCGAACCGGGATCAGTCAATCAAAGGTATCAAGGCGAGGGTAGCAGGGCGGCACGCGGCCGCCCGCCAAACTCCAGGCAAGGACGGTGCTCAGACGTAATGTCGCGCGCGTGCCCGCCGGGCATTCCGCAGGGGCGGGGTGAAACGTGCGGGAGGGCGCCGGCGGTTCGTGTCCGGGTCGTCAGCACGGTTGGCGCGCGGCGGGTATGCTGCTCACTTTTCGTCAAATGGAGCCTGGACATGTCGGAAATCGCAGTGGTCGCAATCTCGGTGGCGAAGCCGGGCTATGAAGCGCAATTGCTTGAGGCGCTGGAAGGGATTGTCGGGCCGACCCGCAAGGAGCAGGGTGTGCTTCAGTACGATTTGCATCGCGACGTGCAGGAGCCGCGCCGCTTCGTGTTTGTCGAGCGTTGGGAGAGTCGGGAGGCGCTGGCGGCCCATGCGAAATCCGCCCACATCGAGGCTTATAAGCGAGCCGTGGCGGATTGGGTCGAACACGCGGAAATTCGCGTGGTGTCGAAGATCGCCTGAGCGTTCAGGCGTATCGCGAAACAGCGAGCGCGCTGCCTGGCCGCGGACGGCCGGCGCGGCGCTCGCCGTTCGATGGTTAGCGAATGATTAGTGCGTGGCTTGCGGAACGTCGAGGATCAGGATGATGGTCCAGTCGGCGTCGCCATCGTGATGATATTGGCGTTCCGCGACGATGAACGGTTGCTGCTTGCCGTCCGGGCCAAGAAACAGCACGTCGCCTTCCATCGGCAGGCACTCGACGGGCGGCAGCGCGAGAAACGCTTCCTGACCGCCGCGCGGCATCAGTTTTTCGATTTTGCGAGATGCTGCTTCAGTCCATTCGATATCAAGCTGGATGTTGCTCATGCTGTCCTCCGCACCAGGGTGCGCACGGGTTAGGGGGCCGGCCAGGCGCCGGACGGTGCGCGACTGTAGCACACCGTCAGCCAGGCGCCGCAGGTGCGCTGCGCTCGCGGGGCTCGCCTGCGTTTTGCCACCCTATTAGACAATAAAAAAGCCGAAACCGGCGGTGCCGGCTTCGGCTTTTCACCTTCGCGGCCAGGCCGCGAGGGAGTCGTGGAGAAGGCGTGGGCAATCCGCGCCAGCACCTCGTGCTTACGACGACGCTGCGTCGGCTTTAGGTGCCTTCTTGTGATGCGGGGCCGCCTTGTGATGCTTCATCGGCATGGCCGGTGCGCTTTCCATTGTCTGCTGCCGGTTTTGCAAATCTTGCGCACGCTGCTCGACGTCGGCGGCCTTGGCCGGATCAGTGCTCATCATGATGCCATTTTCTTGCGCATACGCCGCGCCCGTTAAGGCACTGAGGGAAACCAGGATCGCCAGGGACACTTTCTTCATCGCTTCCTCCGCAGAGTGGTTGTGGACCCGAGTAGTTGCCTGTCCAAACGGAAAGACAATGCATTCTAGCCAGCAATATCCGCTCCAACAGACGGTTTTGTAACTGCGATGACAATTCGTTACATCTTGTTACGTAAGCCCAACAGCCGTAAGTCGGGCCAATCGGGGTGGCAGATCACGATAACGCATTGCCGTTAAAGCATAAGTTTCGCATTTCTAAGTAAAATGACCTGCGACGCCGGGCGAATATCAGAACCATCCGATTGCGCGATATACATGAAACTGCGCGATGCCAATCAGTTCGTGGAGTGCGATCTCCGCGTTCACCAGGTTGTCATAACGCGGCAGTACACCAAGACGTGCGTGCCGCGCGTTCGAAATCATCGGCTGGGGCGCAAGGCCGAAACGATGGAAATCGAGCAACGCGCGTGGCATTTGATAGGCGGACGTGACGAGAATCAACGAATCGTAACGTGAACCCTCCAGAATGGCGGATACGTTGCGCGCGTTTTCGTAGGTCGTGCGGCTGCTATTTTCCAGCACGATGTCCGCGCGTGGCACCTGCTGCCGCAGCAAGTAGGGAAGATAGGTGTCGGCTTCAGTCGAGCTATGCCGCTGCGGATTGCCGCCGCTCACGATCACGTGGCAGGTGGCCGCCGCGCGTTTGCAGGCGGCATAGTTTTCCGCGCTCGCCGCAATGCGCGCGAGCGCGTCGCGTGGGGGCACGAGCACATCGTCGCTGTCGTAGACCGTGCCGCCGCCCAGCAGGATGATCGCCGTGCGCGGCGCGAAGGTGGCGGGCGCGTCGCTCTGCCAGCGCGGTTGCACCAGTTGCAGCAAGGGTGCGGTAAGCCAGCCGGCGGCAAGCAGCCAGAACAGGGCGAGCGTGCAGATGGCGAGGGGGCGGCGGGCGCGTTTCCACAGCACGATTGC
This sequence comes from Paraburkholderia ginsengiterrae, assembly GCF_001645125.1. Classification (GTDB taxonomy): domain Bacteria; phylum Pseudomonadota; class Gammaproteobacteria; order Burkholderiales; family Burkholderiaceae; genus Paraburkholderia; species Paraburkholderia ginsengiterrae. Next base: position 37,635 of record NZ_LXKA01000349.1, read on the forward strand.
TGCAAAAAAAAGCACTAATAAAGTGATTAGAATCAATTTAAATGCGGTAACGTATGACTTTCGGGACAAATCTACGGGCTTGCTATCGCGCCGCAGCGGTTGCATCGTCGGCCCATGGAGAGAACGGTAACATGCCGTTCAGACGGGGGTTCCGAAATTGAAACCAGGCAGCACCTGGCGGATTCCGGCAGCGCGAGGCGCAGGCCGCATCCAGCCGGGAGCGGGTGCCGGGCGCGTCACTGGTGGCGCGGTGACGTGCTGGGCATGGATGTGTCATAGCTGCACTTTAAGAAAGAAGTGAGATGACCACGTATTCCAACGAAGCGGTACTTGAAGCACTGCGGCGGGCGCAATATCGCCAGGTTCCATGGGCCAGACGGCCGGGAGTTTTCCAATATCTTCGCTCGCTGGGCCTGATGGATACCGTGCGGCAGCGCACCGTCGCGCCGGCTCCAGGTTTTCATGCACCTGTCGATATCGCCGTGCTGACGGAGCGGGGCAGAAGCGAATTCGCCCGGCTCGCCCATGACGAGCGCCTGCTCAGCTGGGCCGCACAACGAATGAACGACTACGTCGTTGCCGAAATGCGGCCCGCCGCCGCTCTCGAAGCCCGGTCCTAGCTTCTGCGGGCGAAAGGGCGCTGTTCTCCGGCCGCATGAAGCGGCTGGCGGTGAATCCATTTCTCTATTTCCGTTTGTCTGGCCACGGCACGGCAATCCGCGCCCGTGGTGGGCGCCTTGCGCGCCATTGGCTGCCGCTCGCAGCCGCCCAGGCAAAAAAAAAGCCCGTATCGCAAGGATACGGGCGTACCGGAATTACTACTGCCACGCTGTGCTAATGGCGTTAAATCAGACTGGCGCGGCGCGGCGTGGTTCCCCGATTATTCAATTTGCGCTGCATTGCCCGGCAGGCGGAAAAGGCAGGGCCGTCGCATTGGGGTGAACTGCTAGCGGCGGTGCGCTGGATCGTCATGAGGGACGTCGGGCCGTGCGCGCACGTTGCTTGCGATATCACCACGCAAATCGCCACGCGGCGCCGGCGGGGTGAATTCGTGATTTTGCGCATTGCTTTGCTGCCAGGCTTCGGTGGTGGCCGGCCGGTCAGGCCGCCAGTTCCACGCCTGTTGGCGCTGCTGGGCAAGCACCGGTGCGGCCATGAATGAAACGACAATGCCGCACAGAAGCAGTGACATTGGTTTCATGGTGAGCTCCCGTCAAGCCGATCGACTCAAGGCCTGTTTGCATACGTATAAAGTATGCCGAGTGACGAAAGCACGCTGTAAGTAATGGTAAATGGATGTTTCATCCGCAACCGGCGTGGCGCCGCCTGCACCTGAGACGGCGCAAGGACAAGCTCGGTATGACGGGAAGGGACGACTGCGACGGGCGCGCCGGACAGCGGTGCCCATAAGGGTGCGGCGAGCGTCGGCACGCAGCGACCTGGATAACTATGCCGGACGCCCGCAGGCGCCCGGAAGTAAAACAATACGCGTCAGGCCATCTTGACCGGGGCGCGCCACGATTCCGGATTGGTCCAGAATGCGCCGCGCAGGCGGTCACGGCTCGGCGGTGCGGGCGGTTTGGCTGCGGTTGCGCCAATGCGTCCGCGCAGCGAAATTTCACGGCCGCTCGTGCCGAGTCGCTTAACTATTTCGGCGAGCGTACCATCGGCCTGCCATTCGTCGAAGCGTCGACGGCAAGTCGGCGGCGACGGATAGCGGCCCGGCAGTTTGGACCAGCCTTCGCCGGTCGACAGCACCCACAGCACGGCGTTCACCACCGCGCGCGCTTCTACGCGTGGTCGACCACGACGCTCGCTCCGTGCTGGCTCCGCACAGAACAACGCCTCGACCAGTGCCCACTCGTTGTCTCTCAAATCGTCGAACAGCATCATGTTTCACCTCAGCGAAGCTAACTCCGGTGCGCTGCCCCGCGCCGCGCACTCTCCATGCACTCGATAGGCGAGTGCCAAGGGGGTCGGGCTTGTCACGGTCTGCTTTTGCAGTCAGATGTCATGGCACCGACCCTGTGTGCATGTAAATGCAGGAAGTGTGCCAAGCTGAGTCCAACTACCTGAAAGCCCCGTGACAGCGGGCCAGCGCGGGCGCTAGCTAGGGCCGTATAAGAATCCAAAAAACCCATCTCGCAAATCAGGACAATCACCAATCTTGTGCAATCAGGCCCGGCCAGCGTGCGTTTGCGCCTTTTTGCTGCGTTGCAGCGTGGTCGAGAAAACCGCATGTAGACACATGTTTCGCCCTACAATGCGCATCAAATGTCGTGATTGATGAGGTCGATTAATGAATGTGACGCTGCGTCAGCTAAGGGTTTTCATTGAGGTGGCGCGTCTACAGAGCTTCAGCCGGGCCGGCGATGAAATCGGCCTGACGCAATCGGCGGTCAGCCGTTGCGTGCGTGAACTGGAGGGCGAGATCGGCCTGAAGCTGATCGATCGCACCACGCGCGAAGTGCAGCTCACGGATGTCGGCGGCAACCTGGTGTCGAGCGTGTCGCGTTTGCTGTCGGATCTGGACGACGCCCTGCGCGAGATCCGCGAGATCGGCGAACAAAGGCGTGGGCGTGTGGTGGTGGCCGCCAGCCCGACCGTGGCCTGCCGGCTGATGCCGCGCGTGGTTGCGGCCTGTGGGCGGCAATTTCCGTATATCACCCTCGGTCTGCGCGACGACGTGCAGAGCGACGTGGTGCGCAAGGTCAAGTCGGGCGAGGTCGATTTCGGCGTGATCATTGGCCCGTTTTCCGCCGACGACCTGCTCAGCGAATCGCTGATGACCGATTCCTTCTGCGTCGTCTCGCGCGACGATCACCCGCTGGCCAAGCAGGAGCAGGTGACGTGGACCGAGCTGGAAGGGCAGCAGCTCGTCATGCTCGACTACGCGTCGGGCAGCCGCCCGATTATCGACGCGGTCATGCAGGAGTACGGCGTGAACGCCACGGTGGTGCAGGAGCTGGGGCATTCCGCGACCGTTTTTGGGCTGGTCGAGGCAGGCGTCGGTGTGAGCGTGCTGCCGTGGCTGGCTTTACCGCTGCCGGCCGGTGCCTCGCTGGTAGCCCGGCCGCTCGTGCCGCGCGCCCAGCGCACTGTCGAAGTGGTGCGGCGGCGCGACCGTTCGCTGTCGCCGGCGGCGGAGGCGGTATGGGGGCTGATCCGCCAATTGCCGGCGCGCGCGGAGGATTTGAGCTAGGTGTCGCGGCGTGCCGGGCGCGCTGTTCGGCCTCGGCGGCTTTCCCATCTCAAAACGAGGCGCCACGCTAAACTGTTGGCTCCGTTGAACATCTATCCCAACCCTTGCCCAGTCTGGAAGCCTCGATGAGCGAATCGGATCCGCATCACCTGCATCAGCCATCCGTTCCGAACGCACGCGACGCCGTGCGCGCCCTGCGGCCTTCGCAGATCCGCGAAGTCGCCAACGCGGGGTTCGGCGTCGATGATGTGCTGCCGTTCTGGTTCGGCGAATCCGACCGGGTTACGCCGGCCTTTATCCGCGACGCAGCTAGCGCGGCGCTGGCCGGCGGCGCGACGTTCTATACGCATAACCTGGGCATCGCGCCGTTGCGCGCGGCGCTGGCGGACTACGTCGGCGAATTGCACGGCGCGACCTCGTCCGATCACATCGCGGTGACCAGCGCCGGCGTCAACGCGCTGATGCTTGCCGCGCAGCTGGTGGTGGGGGCGGGCGACCGCGTCGTCGCGGTGACGCCGCTGTGGCCAAACCTGGTCGAGATTCCGAAGATTCTCGGCGCGCATGTCGAAACCGTTGCGCTTGATTATGGTGAGCGCGGCTGGCAGCTTGATATCGAGCGGTTGCTGGCGGCGCTGACGCCCGGCACCCGCATGCTCCTCGTCAACTCGCCGAACAATCCGACCGGCTGGGTGATGCGCCGCGACGAGCAGCGCGCCGTGCTGGCGCATTGCCGCCGCCATGGCATCTGGATCGTCGCGGACGAGGTTTATGAGCGGCTGTACTACGCGGATGCCGCCCCTGCCGCGAACGGCGTGGCTGCGCGTACAGCGCCGTCGTTCCTCGACCTGGCCTCGCGCGACGAACGCGTGATCTGCGTCAACTCGTTCTCGAAGGCGTGGCTCATGACTGGCTGGCGGCTCGGCTGGATCGTCGCGCCGTCGGTTTTGATGGACGATCTGGGCAAGCTGATCGAGTACAACACCTCGTGCGCGCCGGCGTTTGTGCAGCAGGCGGGCATCGCGGCGGTCCAGCAGGGCGAGCCCTTCACGCGTGAACTGGTGCACGATCTGAAGGCATCGCGCGACCATCTGGTGCACGCGCTGTCCACGGTGCCGGGTGTCGACGTCAAGGCGCCGCCTGGCGCCATGTACCTGTTTTTCTCGATGCCGGGCGCGACGCGCAGCCTGGAGCTGTGCAAGGCGATGGTGCGTGAAGTGGGCCTCGGCGTAGCGCCGGGCAGCGCGTTCGGTCCGCAAGGCGAGGGTTTCGTGCGTTGGTGCTACGCCTGCGATACGGCGCGGCTTGACGCAGGCGTCGAGCGGCTGAAACAGTTTCTGGCACACGCTGGCGCGGCGCGCTGAGCAGGCGGCGCAACTGATGGTGGACCGGGTGTCAAGGCGCCATCGAGCCAACTGGTTGGCAAAAGCGGGGGCGTGCATTTTAGTCCGCTTGATCGCTCCAGCACGCCCGCGAGGCCGCGGCATAAAAAATGCGCGGGGGATTTCGTCTTTACGCACCGGGCGTTTTTGCGTAATATGGCGCTCAGTCATGCGATTCCTATCAGGAATATCGCCGCTCCGTCCGGCTGGGTTTGGCTCGATAGTCTGTTTCGCCTCCCCCCGGTGCGTGCTCCCATCAATATGACCGATCAGAATCGGGCGAGCGCGTCTTCAGTTCCACATCGTCTGTTTGATCCGGTTCTTTGACCACAGGGTCTGACCTAGCTGCATGAATACCCAAGAGGCGAAGATCGTCCTCGAGACTGCCTTGATCTGCGCGCAGGAGCCATTAAAGCTCGCCGAGTTGCGCAAGCTCTTTGCCGACGGCGTGTCGGCAGACACCGTTAGGACGTTGCTCGAAGACCTCAGGCAGGATTGGTCTGGGCGCGGTGTGGAGCTGGTCGGGCTGGCGTCGGGCTGGCGGTTTCAAAGCAAGCCCGCGATGCGTTCGTATCTGGATCGTTTGCATCCTGAGAAGCCGCCGAAATATTCGCGCGCGGTGCTCGAAACGCTCGCGATTATTGCCTACCGGCAGCCGGTCACGCGTGGCGACATTGAAGAGATTCGCGGCGTCACCGTGAATACGCAGGTCGTCAAGCAACTCGAGGATCGCGGCTGGATCGAGGTGATCGGCCATCGCGACGTACCGGGCCGTCCGGCGCTGTATGCGACCACGCGACAGTTCCTCGACGACCTCGGGCTGAAAGCGCTCGACGAATTGCCGCCGCTCGCCGATCCGTCGGCGCAGCTGAATGTGGATTTGCTCGGCCAGCACGCGATCGAATTTGCCGACGCGGATGCCGACGCCGCGCAGGCGGCGGTCGAGAGCGACGAGGGCACGCAGGAAGAGCCGGTGGATTCCGGCGCCACCGAGGCCGCTATAGCGGACGAGGCTGCCGGCACGGCCGGCGAGGCCGGCCTGCAAGACATGGCGCCGGCCGGGCAAGAGGACACCGCAACGGCAGACGTTGCAACGCAGACCGGCACTGCCGAGTCCGCACTGAATCACGATCCGGCCTCCCAGGCCGATCCGGCAGTACCCGCGCACGGCTCGGGCGTAATCCGCGATGCGGAGCATGCCGCCGAGCCGAACCCGACCACGGCGGCGCACGGCGATCCAGAAGATCACCGCGATGCGGCGCAGGACGAAGGCATGCTGACCGACGACGAAGCCGAGTCGCGCAGCGCCTGACGTAACCGAACTTTTTTTGCCACGCCCGCAATGGGCGTGCGCGACCTGACATTTTGAGGTTGTTTTGACACATACCCACGACACCGATTCGTCCGAATCCGAGCGCGCCGTGCCGTCGGCGCGCGCTGACGAAACGCACGCCACGCAAGCATCGGCCGGCGCCGGTGAGCGCCAGGCGCAGACCACGGAAGCGGAGGGTGAAGACCGTCCGCGCCGCGGCCTGCGTCGCGGGCCGCGCAGCCTGATCGCGCGGCGCCGCGCCGGGGCGAAGACGAAGGGCGCCGAAGGCGCGCCCGCGCAAGGGGCGCCGGTCGCCGCCGAGGCGCCGCCGGACGGCGAGGTCGTCGCGCAAGTGCGCATGCCGCGAAAGGACGCGGGCGCCAAGGGGCAGGGATCGCGGCGCAATGCCGGTGGGGCCAAGCGCGAAGGTGGTCAGCGCGAAGGCGCGCCGGGTGAAGGTCAGCGGACGCGTCAGCCGCGCGAAGGCGGCCAGCGCCAGAACCGCCGCGGCGGCGAAGCGGAGGCGGCGACGCCGGATGCGACTCAGGACGACCTGTTCTCGTATGTCACCTCGCCTGCGTTCGACGCGGATAACAGCGCCACTGGCGGCGTGCGTGCTCCGATGCTGCGCCGTGGCAAGCCGGCCGCGCCCAAGCGCGTGCTCTCGGCGGACGACGACGCGCCGAAGCTGCACAAGGTGCTGGCCGAGGCCGGCATGGGCTCGCGCCGCGACATGGAAGAACTGATCGTTGCCGGCCGCGTGTCGGTCAACGGAGAACCGGCTCATATCGGCCAGCGCATCATGCCGACCGACCAGGTTCGTATCAACGGCAAGCCGGTCAAGCGCAAGCTGGCAAACAAGCCGCCGCGCGTGCTGCTGTATCACAAACCCACTGGCGAAATCGTCAGCCACGCCGATCCGGAAGGCCGTCCCTCGGTGTTCGACAAGCTGCCGCCGATGAAAACCGCCAAATGGCTGGCGGTCGGCCGTCTCGACTTCAACACGGAAGGTCTGCTGATGCTGACCACCTCCGGCGATCTGGCGAACCGTTTCATGCATCCGCGTTACAGCGTCGAGCGTGAATATGCGGTGCGTGTGGTTGGCCAGCTGGCGGAAGGCATGCGTCAGAAGCTGCTGAATGGCGTCGAGCTGGACGACGGCCCGGCGAACTTCCTGCGCATCCGCGACGGCGGCGGCGAAGGCACCAATCACTGGTATCACGTCGCGCTCGCCGAAGGGCGCAACCGCGAAGTGCGTCGTATGTTCGAAGCGGCCGGCCTGATGGTCAGCCGCCTGATCCGTACGCGCCACGGCCCGATCTCGCTGCCGAAGGGCTTGAAGCGCGGCCGCTGGGAAGAACTCGAAGACAATCAGGTGCGCGCGCTGATGGCGTCGGTCGGCCTGAAGGCACCCGCCGAAGAGCGCGGCAGCCGCAACGCGGCGCCGGAGCGCAAGCAACCCGATCCGATGCAAACGTCGATGGGCTTCATCGGCCGCGAACCCGTGCTGATGTCGCATAGCCGTTTCGATGCACAGCAACCGCGTGGCCAGGGCCGGCGCGGTGCGGCGGGCGGTGGCATGGGTGGCGGAATGGGCTCGGGTTTCGGCGGCGGTTACGGCAACCGTGGCACGGGCCGTAACGCAGGCGGTTTCGGCGGCGCGATGGGCGGCGGCGTGGGCGGCCCGCGTGGCGGCCGTGACGGCCGTGACGTCGACGGCAATCGTGCTCCGACCGGCGGAACTGGCAATCGTGCGGGCGGTGGCGGCAAGCGCGCCGGCGGCAACAGCGCCGGCGTCAACAGCGCCAATGCGGGCAACCGTGGGCCGGGTGGCAATCGCAGTGGCGGCAATGGCAACCGCGCCGGCGGCAACGCCAACCCGGGCGGAGCCAATCGTGGTGGTGGCGCGCCGCGCGGCCGCTCGCGTGGCCGCTAACGAGTACACGCCACGGGTTTCATGTCATTCATGAAGCCGTGGCGCGCCGGAAGTAGGGGCAGATTTCTTTGCCCCGGCTTGTCCGGCGCAGGTTGAGGCGGCGCCAGCCGCCTTGCAAAAAGCCCGAAAAGTCGCCATATCGCAGAAAGTTTCCCATGAAATCAAGCGGAAAAGCGCGTTGGGTGGCGTTCTGCGGTTTGCGTTTGTCCTGAAAAATGGCTACAATCGCGGAGTCGCTGGGCGTGCGGCTTTTTAAGTGCGGCTCAGGTGCGACCACCGGCAATAAGATGATGGGCGTTTAGCCCATTTTTTTTTGCCGCTCAGTTCTCAGTGGTTCGGCATCTCGGGTAGCACGAACGTGCGCCGGCTTGGCGCGCGGCCCGCATTGGTTGTTTGCAGAACAGGCGGCAGGCTCGCTGCGCGAACATCTAAGAGGGCATTGTGCAACTGACGGAACTGATTGAAACCACGGTCGTGGGACTCGGCTACGAGCTCGTCGACTTCGAGCGCACCGGGCGCGGCATGATGTGTATCTATATCGACCAGCCGGCCGGAATTGCGATCGAAGACTGCGAGAAAGTCACGCGTCAGCTCCAGCACGTTCTGACGGTCGAAAATATCGATTACGAGCGGCTTGAAGTGTCGTCGCCGGGTCTCGACCGCCCGCTGAAAAAACTGGCGGATTTCGAACGCTTCGCAGGCAGCGAAGTGGTCATCACATTGAAAAAGCCATTGGACGGTCGGAAATCGTACCGGGGCATCCTGCATGCTCCGCAAGGCGAAACGATCGGTCTGGAATTCGAAGGAAAAGAAGGCGCCGCGATGCTCGATTTCACGCTCGCGGACATGGACAAGGCCCGCCTCGTTCCGAAAGTTGACTTTAGGAGCCGCAAACAATGAGTCGCGAAGTGTTGATGCTGGTGGATGCGCTGGCACGCGAGAAGAATGTCGACAAAGACGTGGTATTTGCCGCGCTCGAAGCGGCTCTCGCTTCGGCCTCCAAGAAACTCTTCGAAGAAGATGCGGATATCCGCGTCCAAATCGACCGTGAAAGCGGCGAACACGAAACGTTTCGCCGCTGGAAAGTGGTCCCGGACGAAGCCGGCTTGCAGGAGCCGGATCAGGAAATTCTGCTGTTCGAAGCGCGCGAACAGAAGCCCGAAATCCAGCTCGACGATTACATCGAAGAGCCGGTGCCGTCGATCGAATTCGGCCGTATCGGCGCGCAGGCCGCCAAGCAGGTGATCCTGCAGAAGGTGCGCGACGCTGAACGCGAGCAGATCCTGAACGACTTCCTCGAGCGCGGCGAGCACATCATGACCGGCTCGGTGAAGCGGCTCGACAAGGGCAACTTCATCGTCGAAACCGGCCGTGTCGAAGCGCTGCTGCGCCGCGACCAGCTGATTCCGAAGGAAAACCTGCGCGTGGGCGACCGCGTGCGCGCCTATATCGCCAAGGTCGATCGCACCGCACGCGGTCCGCAGATCGAACTGTCGCGCACGGTGCCCGAATTCCTGATGAAGCTGTTCGAGATGGAAGTGCCGGAAATCGAACAGGGCCTGCTGGAAATCAAGGCGGCCGCCCGTGATCCGGGCGTGCGCGCGAAGATCGGCGTGGTCGCGTACGACAAGCGCATCGATCCGATCGGCACCTGCGTCGGCATTCGCGGTTCGCGCGTGCAGGCCGTGCGTAACGAGCTCGGTGGCGAAAACGTCGACATCGTGCTATGGTCGGAAGATCCCGCACAGTTCGTGATCGGCGCGCTCGCGCCGGCAGCCGTCCAGTCGATCGTCGTCGATGAAGAAAAGCATTCGATGGACGTGGTCGTAGACGAAAACGAACTGGCGGTCGCGATCGGCCGCAGCGGCCAGAACGTGCGTCTTGCCAGCGAACTCACCGGCTGGCAGATCAACATCATGACGCCGGACGAATCTGCGCAAAAGCAGAATCAGGAACGTGGCGTACTGCGTGACCTGTTCATGGCGCGTCTCGATGTCGACGAAGAAGTCGCCGACATCCTGATCGACGAAGGCTTCACGAGCCTCGAAGAGATTGCCTATGTGCCGCTCAACGAAATGCTCGAAATCGAAGCATTCGACGAAGACACCGTTCACGAACTGCGTAACCGCTCGCGCGACGCGTTGCTGACTCAGGCGATCGCGAATGAAGAAAAGGTCGAAAATGTAGCGCTCGACCTGAAGAGCCTGGACGGCATGGACGCCGATCTTCTCGCCAAGCTGGCTGAACATCAGATCCAGACGCGCGACGAACTTGCCGAACTGGCTGTGGATGAACTGGTCGAGATGACCGGAATGGAAGAGGATGCCGCTAAGGCGTTGATCATGAAAGCACGTGAACACTGGTTCCAGTGAGAAATGACCATGGCGCACTAAATTGAAGCGGCCGTCAGGCCGCATGACAAGATGCTAACCGCAAGGAATCGGTCCTTGCATTAAGAGGAATGAATGGCGAGTAACAACGTAGCCCAATTTGCCGCGGAACTGAAGATGCCAGCAGGCGTGCTCCTTGAGCAGCTGCAGGCAGCAGGCGTCACCAAAGCGAGTGAAGACGACAGCTTGTCCGAAACGGACAAGGCGCGTCTGCTCGACCACTTGCGCAAGTCTCACGGCTCGACTGATGCGGACAAGCGCAAGATCACGCTGACCAAGCGGCATACGTCGGAGATCAAGCAATCCGACGCGACGGGTAAAGCTCGCACCATTCAGGTCGAGGTGCGTAAGAAGCGCACTTTCGTCCGCCGCGACGAATCCGCCGCTGAAGGCGGCGATGCATCGAATCATGTGGCCGAAGCCGCCGAGGTCGACGACCTCGAACTCCAGCGCCGTGAAGAGGAAGCTCGTCACGAAGCCGAGCTGCTCGAAAAGCAGGCTCAGGAGCTGAAGGCGCGTCAGGAACAGCTCGAACGCGAAGAATCCGAACGTCAGGCGCGCGAAGAGGCTGCTGAAGCCGAGCGCCGCCGCGCGGAAGAAGAAGCGGCGAAGAAGCGCGCAGCGGCTGCGGCCGAGGCGGCGGCTCGCGAGAAGGCCCAGCAGCAGGCAGCGCAAGCCGTGAAGGCCGAACCGGTTGTCGCGAAGGCTGCTGCGGAGCCGGTGGCTGCCAAGGAAGCCGAGCAGGACGACGAGCGCGCAGCCGCGGAACGTGCCGCGCAACGCGAAGCCGCGAAGAAGGCGGAAGACGCAGCGCGTCAGGCTGCCGAGAAAGCGCGCGCGGAACAGGAAGAAATCGCCAAGCGCCGTGCCGCGGCGGAAGCCGAAGCGCGCGCGATTCGCGAAATGATGAACACGCCGCGCAAGGCGCAGGTCAAGGCGCCGGAGCCGGCACCGAAGCCCGCTGAACCGGCCAAGGCCGCGGAAGCCAAAGGTACGTTGCACAAGCCGGCGCGTCCGGCGGGCGAGGCGCCGGCACGGCCGGCCGCGCGCAAGCCGGCCACTGCAGCGGCGCCGGCTGCTCCGGCTGCGCCTTCCGCCGGCGACAAGAAAAAGCCGGGCGGCAAGGGCGGTTGGCAGGACGACGCAGCGAAGCGCCGCGGCATCAAGACGCGTGGCGATTCGAGCGGCGGTGTCGATCGTGGCTGGCGCGGCGGCCCCAAGGGGCGCGGCAAGCATCAGGAACAGACCACCTTCCAGGCGCCGACCGAACCGATCGTGCGTGAAGTGCACGTGCCGGAAACCATCACGGTCGCCGATCTGGCGCACAAGATGGCGGTGAAGGCCTCGGAAGTCATCAAGTCGATGATGAAGCTCGGCCAGATGGTCACGATCAACCAGATGCTGGACCAGGAAACGGCGATGATCATCGTCGAGGAACTGGGTCACCACGCGGTGGCGGCCAAGCTGGACGATCCGGAAGCCATGCTGGTCGAAGGCGAAGTGTCGGATGCGGAAGCATTGCCGCGTCCGCCGGTCGTTACGGTCATGGGCCACGTCGACCACGGCAAGACCTCGCTGCTCGACTACATTCGCCGCGCGAAGGTCGCAGCGGGTGAAGCGGGCGGGATTACGCAGCACATCGGCGCGTATCACGTCGAAACGCCGCGCGGCGTCATCACGTTCCTCGACACGCCGGGTCACGAAGCGTTTACGGCAATGCGTGCTCGCGGTGCCAAGGCAACCGACATCGTCATTCTGGTGGTGGCCGCCGACGACGGCGTGATGCCGCAAACCAAGGAAGCTATCGCTCACGCGAAGGCAGGCGGCGTGCCGCTCGTCGTCGCGATCAACAAGATCGACAAGCCGGATGCGAATCTGGAGCGCGTCAAGCAGGAACTGGTCGCCGAAGGCGTCGTGCCGGAAGAGTACGGTGGCGATTCGCCGTTCGTGCCGGTGTCGGCGAAGACTGGCGCGGGCATCGACGACCTGCTCGAAAACGTGCTGCTGCAAGCCGAAGTGCTGGAACTGACCGCACCGGTCGAAGCGCCGGCCAAGGGTCTCGTCATCGAAGCGAAGCTCGATAAGGGTAAGGGTCCGGTTGCAACGATCCTGGTCCAATCGGGTACGCTGAACCGCGGCGACGTGGTGCTGGCAGGCAGCGCTTACGGTCGCGTGCGAGCCATGCTCGACGAAACCGGCAAGCCGACCAAGTCGGCAGGCCCGTCGATCCCGGTTGAGATTCAAGGTCTGTCGGAAGTCCCGCAAGCTGGCGAAGAAGTCATCGTCATGCCGGACGAGCGCAAGGCGCGTGAAGTCGCGCTGTTCCGTCAAGGCAAGTTCCGCGACGTCAAGCTGGCCAAGCAACAGGCCGCGAAGCTCGAGAACATGCTGGAACAGATGGGCGAAGGCGAAGTGGCGTACATGCCGCTCATCGTCAAGGCCGACGTGCAAGGTTCGCAGGAAGCGCTGGTGCAGTCGCTGCTCAAGCTGTCGACCGACGAAGTCCGCGTGCAGATCGTGCACGGCGCCGTGGGTGGCATCAGCGAGTCGGACGTCAACCTCGCTACGGCTTCGAAGGCGGTCATCATCGGCTTCAACACCCGTGCGGATGCACAGGCGCGCAAGCTGGCGGAAACCAACGGCGTCGATATTCGCTACTACAACATCATCTATGACGCAGTAGATGAAGTGAAGGCTGCGATGTCGGGCATGCTGGCACCGGAGAAGCGCGAAGTCGTGACGGGTACGGTCGAAGTGCGTCAGGTCTTCAAGGTACCGAAGATCGGCGCGGTGGCCGGCTGTATGGTCACGGACGGTTTCGTCAAGCGCTCGTCGTCGGTGCGCGTACTGCGCAACAACGTCGTCATCTTCACGGGCGAGCTGGATTCGCTCAAGCGCTTCAAGGACGACGTGAAGGAAGTCCGTCAGGGCTTCGAGTGCGGTATGTCGATCAAGAACTTCAACGATATCGTCGAAGGCGATCAGTTCGAAGTCTTCGAGGTCACCGAAGTCGCGCGTACGCTGTAATTCACGCGGCACGGCTCTAGGGGCGGAGCGGGCTTTAACGCCCGCTCCGCCCGTTGTTTTTGGGGCCGCCGTTTCGCGCCCGCGTTCGGGTTGTTGTCCAGTTGGCCTGCCTGAATATCGCCCGGACGAAACCCGCTGCCGCGCGAACCACTTTTTAGCATCCGTTCGAACGGATCACACAACACCATGCCTAAAAAACGTACTTCTCCCAATCGCAACGTGCAGATCGCCGATCAGATCCAGCGTGATCTGTCCGAGTTGCTGCGCGAGGTCAAGGATCCGCGCATTGGCATCGTCACGATTCAGAGCGTCGAGCTGACGCCGGATTACGCGCACGCCAAGGTCTATTTCACGACGCTGACGGGCGACCCGCAGCAGACGCAGGAAGCGCTCACGCACGCGGCCGGCCACCTGCACAATCAGTTGTTCAAGCGCCTGCACATCCATACCGTGCCGACGCTGCATTTCCACTACGATCAGACGATCGAGCGCGCTGTCGAGATGTCGAAGCTGATCGACGAAGCCAACGCCAACCGCGCGAAGGAAGACTGAGCGCGCCCCGTCAGCATGCTGGCGGTAGCTTTCGTTGCCAGACTCAAGCGGTGATGCGCTCAATGCTGGTTTCCGTACCCCTCGACGATTTCGTCTTTCTGACATGACCGCACCTCAACGCCCCCGCGTGCCGCGTCGCGCGCTCGACGGCGTGCTGCTCCTCGACAAGCCGCTCGGCCTGTCGAGCAACGACGCGCTGATTCGCGCGAAACGTCTCTATCTGGCGAAAAAGGCGGGCCACACCGGCACGCTCGATCCGCTGGCGACCGGCTTGCTGCCGCTTTGCTTCGGCGAAGCCACCAAGTTTTCGCAAGACCTGCTCGAAGCCGACAAGACGTATGAGGCCATCATGCGCCTCGGTATTCGCACGACCACCGGCGACGCCGAAGGCGAAGCGATCGACACGCGCGCCGTGACCTGCGACGAGGCGGCGGTCAAGGCGGCGCTCGGCCAATTCCTCGGCGATATCGTCCAGGTGCCGCCCATGTATTCCGCACTCAAGCGCGACGGCAAGCCGCTTTACGAATATGCGCGCGCCGGCCAGACGGTCGAACGGGAAGGGCGGCAGGTGACGATTCACGCGCTTGAACTGCTCGCTTGCACGCTGCCGGACGTGACGTTTCGCGTGACGTGCAGCAAGGGCACGTATGTGCGCACGCTGGCCGAGGACATCGGCGAAGCGCTGGGGTGCGGCGCGCATCTGGTGGCGTTGCGGCGTACCGGTGTCGGCGCGCTGACGCTCGAAAATTCGGTGACGCTCGACGCGTTGTCCGACGCGACAGAAAGTGAACGGGATGCGTGGCTGCAACCGGTGGATGCGTTGCTATCGACGTTTCCGCTCGTGCGTCTGGATGACGATGCGACGCGCCGCTTCCTGCACGGCCAGCGGCTGAAACTTTCCGAACTGGAGATCAGCGACGAAGCGGCCAACGCATCGCGCGTGCGTGTCTACGCGGCGCAAGGCCGGCTGCTCGGTGTCGCGAAACCGGGTGAGGGTGTGCTGGCGCCAGAACGGCTGGTGGTGACAGCGGCCGGTTGAACTCGCCGCCGCGGCGCGCCGCTCCTCGAGCAAGCGCGGCCGCAGCGAACGCCGCAATGCACCCTTAGTGCGCCGCCGCAGCCGCGGCACCCGCGTCACCGCCTGCGCGCTCGGGCCTCGCCATCCAGATCAGCGCGATCAGCGCGACAAAGATCCCGGCTGACACGAAGAACAGATCGTTCACGCCCAACTGCGCGGCCTGCTGGGTCGCCATCGTATTGAACAGCCCGTACGCCTGTGGCTGATTGAAGCCCGCCGCGCCCATCTGCCGGATCGACTGATCGAACACCGGGTTATACGCACTGGCCTGCTCGGCCAGTTGCGCGTGATGCATGATGGTGCGGTGATCCCACGCCGTCTGGAAAATCGACGTGCCGATGCCGCCGCACATGATCCGCACGAAGTTCGACAAGCCCGATGCCGCCGGAATTCGCTGGCCCGGCAAGCCCGACAACGTGATCGACACGAGCGGGATGAAGAAGCCAGCCATACCGATACCCTGAATCAGCGTGGGCACCAGCAGCGAGTAAGTATCGACGCCGGTCGTATAGCGCGAGCGCATCCAGAAACACAACGCGAACACGAGGAACGACAGCGTCGCGATATAGCGCGGATCGGTACGCGGCAACACCTTGCCGGTGATCGGCGACAGCAGCACGGCGAACATGCCGACCGGCGCCATCACGAGACCGGCTTCGGTGGCGGTGTAGCCGATATCGGTCTGCAGCCACAACGGCAGCAGCACGAGGTTGCCGAAGTAGAGGCCGTAGCCGATCGACAGCGCAATCGTGCCGCTGGTGAAATTGCGCCGGCTGAAGAGCGAGAGATCGACCACCGGATGGTCGGCAGTCAACTCCCACACTATAAAGAAAGCAAGCGCGACGACCGCGACCAGCGCCAGCACCACGATCGTGGTCGACGAAAACCAGTCGAGGTCCTTGCCCTTGTCGAGCATGACCTGCAGCGAGCCGACCCAGACGATCAGCAAGCCGAGACCGACGCCGTCGATCGGCGCTTTTCTGATGACCGAATCGCGGTTGCGAAAAATCATCCACGTCGCCATGGCGGCCACGATGCCAACCGGAATGTTGACGTAGAAGATCCACGGCCACGAAATGTTGTCCGAGATCCAGCCGCCGAGAATCGGGCCCGCCACTGGCGCGATCAGCGTGGTCATCGCCCACATCGACAAGGCCATGGGCGCCTTGGCGCGCGGATAACTGGCAAGCAGCAGCGTTTGCGAGAGCGGGATCATCGGCCCGGCCACCGCGCCTTGCAACACGCGCGAAGCGAGCAGAAACGGCAGGGTCGGCGCGAGACCGCACATCCACGACGAGATCACAAACAGCACGATCGACGCCATGAACAGCCGCACCTGGCCGACGCGGTCGGTGAGCCAGCCTGTGAGCGGCACCGAGATCGCGTTGGCGACCGCAAACGACGTGATCACCCACGTGCCCTGGTCGGACGATACGCCGAGGTCGCCGGAAATCGATGGAATCGACACGTTGGCGATCGACGTGTCGAGCACATTCATGAAGACGGCGAGCGACACCGCGATGGTGCCGATCACCAGTTGCGCGCCCTCGAGCGGAGGATGAGGGACTTGCGCCTGAGCCTGAGCCATTAAGGAAGCCTTGTGTGAGTCGTCGTGCCGCTTACATCAACTTCGCTGCAGGCTTCGTCGCGGCCGATTTGGCCGACGATTGGGTCGACGACTGTGCCGACTTCTGCGTGCCGCCGTTCGGACCTGCGTTTTGCGCGATGATCCGGGCAATTTCCGCGTCGGCTTCGTCACCGTACTTCGCGAACACGTCGGTCTGGTAGACCGTGTTCGGCGCTTGCCCGAGCTGGCCGCCGTTGTCGTCCTTGATGCTGACGTCGGCTTGCATCGACAGGCCGATGCGCAGCGGATGCTTTTCAAGTTCCTGCGGATCGAGGGCGATCCGCACCGGCAGACGCTGCACCACCTTGATCCAGTTGCCGGTCGCGTTCTGCGCGGGCAGCAGCGAGAAGGCCGAACCCGTGCCCGCCGAGAAGCCGACCACCTTGCCGTGATACACCACCGACGAGCCATACACGTCGGCCGTCAGTTCGACCGGCTGGCCGATGCGCATGTGCTTGAGCTGCACTTCCTTGAAGTTCGCGTCGACCCATACGCCGCCGAGCGGCACGATCGCCATCAGCGGGGTGCCCGGCGAGACGCGTTGGCCGACTTGCACCGAACGTTTCGCGACGTAGCCCGTGACCGGCGCCGGCAGCGTGTTGCGCGCGTTGTTCAGATACGCGTCGCGGACCTTCGCGGCGGCGGCCTGCACGTTCGGATGGCTGGCGATCGTGGTGTTGGCGGTCAGCGCGCGGTTCGACGCCAGCTGCTGCTGGGCGGCGTCGACGGAGGCTTGCGCGCTCTTCACGGCGTCGCGGGCGTGCGAGATTTCTTCCAGCGACACGGCGCCGGTTTGCGCCACCGTCAGGCGGCGCTTCAGGTCGTCCTGGGCGCGCGACAGATCGGACTCGCGCTGGGCGACTTGCGCCTCGTATTGATTGTCGTCGGCGAAGAGGCCGCGCACCTGGCGCACCGTTTGCGCCAGATTCGCTTCGGCCTGTTCCAGCGCGACGCGGGCGTCGGCCGGATCGAGCACGACGAGCGGGTCGCCGACCTTGACGGTCTGCGTGTCGTCCGCGTTCACGGCGACCACGGTGCCGGTGACTTGCGGCGTGATCTGCACCACATTGCCGTTCACATACGCGTCGTCGGTGTCCTCATGGAAGCGTGCGACGAGGAAGTAGTACAGGCCATAAGCGATCGCGGCGATCAGGATCACGATGACGAGCAGCGTCATCATCCGCTTGCGTTTGCCGTTGTTCGCCGATTGTGCCGGCTGTGTGTTAGCCGCGGGCTGTTGGGGGGTGCTCATTGATGTGCTCCGGGTTCTTTCAAAACGCGTCGTTTATTCGGATGTTCGTGCGTGGGTTCGACGGGATGCGTGGCGCGCTCAGTTTGCCGCGGCGGTCGCGGCAGTGGCCGATGCAGTGGCCGCCGATGCCGGGGCATCGGTCGGCACCACGAGGCCGGTCTGCGTCGCGTCGAAACCGCCGCCCAGCGCCTTGATGAGGCCGATCTGCAGATCGCGGCGGCGCATCTTCAGGCTGGTCACCGTCTGTTCGGCGGAGAGGCGGTTCTGGTCGGCGGTCAACACCTGCAACTGCGGTGACAAACCGGCCTTGTAGCGGATCACGGCCAGCTGATACGCCTTGGTCGAGGCGTCGAGCGCGCGTTGGGCGTCACCCGATTGCTGGTCGATCGAACGGATCGACGACACTTGCGTCGCGACGTCGGAGAGCGCGTTGATCAGCGTCTGGTTGTAGTTCGCCACGTCCAGGTCGAAGTCGGCGTAACGCCCCTTCAGTTGCGAGCGCAGTGCGCCGGCGTCGAAGATCGGCAGATGAATGGCCGGCCCGAATTGCATCTGGCGGCTGCTGAATTGAAGGAAACGGCCCCAGCCGAAAGCGTCGAAACCGAAGCCGGCGGCGAGGTTCACGTCCGGGAAGAATTCGGCTTTGGCTTCCTTCACGTCGTGCATCGCGGCTTCGACCTGCCAGCGCGCGGCGACGATATCCGCGCGGCGCGCCACGAGGTCGGCCGGCAGGTTGTTCGGCAACGTGACCGTATCGCCTTTGGTCAGCTTGGGCTCGGCGATCTGCAAGCCGCGGTCCGGACCCTTGCCGAGCAGCGCGCCCAACTGGTAGCGCGCCACGGTGATCTGGCCGTCGAGGTCGGTCAAATTCGCCTGGCTGGTCGCGATGTTGCCGTTCGCGGTTTCCCGCTCGACGTTGGTGTCGAGGCCAGCGCTGACACGGCCATTGGTGATGCGGCTGATATCCTGGCGGTTGGCGATTTCGCGCGCGGCGATGTCGCGAAACGCATACAGCTGCGCGAGCTGGTTATACGTGCTGGCCACCGCCGCGGCGAGCGTGACGCGCGCCTGCTGCATGTCGGCCTCGGCGGCCTTTTCCTGCGACACGGCCTGGCCGAGACGCTCGCGGTTCTTGCCCCACAGATCGAGGTCCCAGGACGCGCTCGCGAGCGCGTTGTTCTCGCTATACCACGTGCCGCCGTACGGAGGCGGGTAGAGCGAGTTGGCCGAGAAGATTTCGCGGGTCCACGAATAGCTGCCGTTGACCTTCGGATACAGCGCCGAGCGCGAACTCTCGATGTACGACGACGCCTTGGCGATGCGCGCCTGCGCCTGGGCAATCGACGGGCTGCCTTCCAGTGCTTCCGCGATCAGCTTGGGCAGTTGCGGATCGCCAAACTGATTGGCCCAGTCGAGCGAGGGCCACTGGCCGCCCTGGCCGGGCAGGCTTTGGGCGGACTCATACTGAGCCGGCGACGATATCTGCTTGTCGCTTTTCAAACCGAAGTAGTTCGCGCAGCCCGTGAGGGCGAGCGCCGTCACCGCGGCGGCGACAGCGCCCCGGCTCGAAAGAGCAGACGCGGACAGGGAAAGGGATTTCATCGCTCGACTCTTTGAGTGGAATGTAATGATGGACACTGCAAGCAATTTATTACGATTTACTGTCAAAATTGCTTGCTGCATCACGGGTTAGTCCCGCTTGTTCGCCCGAATTAACCAGCACGCGGCGCAGCATGCTCTTCAGAAACCCCACTTCTTCGGGGGTGAAGCCACCCAGCAGGCTGTCCAGCACGCCGTTGAAAATAGCCGGCATTTTGGCGGCGATAGCGTGACCTTCGGGTGTCAGCGCGAGGCGTACGACCCGCCGGTCCTCGTTGCTGCGCACCCGGGTCAGCAGGCCGCGTTTCTCCAGCCGGTCGACCAGACGCGTCACGGCACTCGCGTCGATGCCGTACTCGCGCGCCAGCTCGGCCGCCAGCAGGCATTTGCCGCTTGCCACCATGAACAGGATGCTGCCTTGCTGGCTGGTAATGCCCAACTCGGCCATGCTGCGCTGCGTGACCAGATTGGACAGGGTCGATTTCACCCGGGAGATCAGATAGCCGACGCTTTCGCCCAGTTGATACTCGCTGATTTCCGGCGCGGGTGTAGAGGTCGGCTCTGTCATGATTCTCGTGCGAATGCAATGGTTGACTAGGCAGGATTATAGTTGGCCGTTGATTGACGCGACAAGTGTTATTACAGCTTAGGCAAGGATCTTTTCCCGCTCAAGATGTAATCCATGCGTTTTCGCGTAGGGTTTCGCCGACATGGTTCGACGTTATTTCGCATGCGTCACGAGGCAAGGTAAGGCCGCTCCATCAGGGAATACCAGATAGCTTCATTTGTGCGTGCTACAATATTGGGTTCCCAAAAGTGCGCTTTGGGCTTGTCGTGGTTGAACTCAGTAGTTGGCCCATAAGCGGCCAATAACCGGCATACGCAAGCGGTAAGCAAGCGGCGCACTCCAACTGTCTCCAGGTTTCCTATGACCCGCGCCCTACGCAATATCGCCATCATTGCTCACGTCGACCACGGCAAGACCACGCTCGTCGACCAGCTCCTCCGCCAGACCGCCACGTTCCGCGACAACCAGCAGGTTGTCGAGCGCGTGATGGACTCGAACGACATTGAAAAGGAACGTGGCATCACGATCCTGTCGAAGAACTGCGCGGTCGAGTACGAAGGCACCCACATCAACATCGTCGACACGCCGGGCCACGCCGACTTCGGCGGTGAAGTGGAGCGCGTGCTGTCGATGGTCGACTCGGTGCTGCTGCTGGTGGACGCGGTCGAAGGCCCGATGCCGCAAACGCGTTTCGTGACCAAGAAGGCGCTGGCGCTCGGTCTGAAGCCGATCGTGGTGATCAACAAGGTGGATCGCCCTGGCGCGCGGATCGACTGGGTGATCAACCAGACTTTCGACCTGTTCGACAAGCTGGGCGCAACCGACGAGCAGCTGGACTTCCCGATCGTGTACGCGTCGGGTCTGAACGGCTATGCGGGCTTGACGCCGGACGTGCGTGAAGGCGATATGCGCCCGCTGTTCGAAGCCGTGCTGCAACACGTGCCGGTCCGCCCGGCCGATCCGGCAGCGCCGCTGCAACTGCAGATCACGTCGCTGGATTACTCGTCGTACGTCGGCCGTATCGGCGTAGGCCGCATCACCCGCGGCACGATCAAGCCGGGCATGGCAGTCGCCGTGCGTTCGGGTCCCGACGGCGCGATCCTGAACCGTAAGATCAATCAGGTCCTGTCGTTCAAGGGGCTGGAGCGCGTGCAGGTCGACTCGGCTGAAGCCGGCGACATCGTGCTGATCAACGGTATCGAAGAAATCGGTATCGGCGTGACCATCTGCGCACCGGAACAGCCGGAAGCGTTGCCCATGATCACCGTCGACGAACCCACGCTGACCATGAACTTCCTCGTCAATTCGTCGCCGCTGGCCGGCCGCGAAGGCAAGTTCGTCACGAGCCGTCAGATTCGCGACCGCCTGATGAAGGAACTGAACCACAACGTCGCGCTGCGCGTGAAAGAAACGGGCGACGAAACCACGTTCGAAGTAGCGGGTCGCGGCGAGCTGCACCTGACCATTCTGGTCGAAAACATGCGCCGTGAAGGCTACGAGCTGGCCGTGTCGCGTCCGCGCGTGGTGATGACGGAAGTCGACGGCGTGAAGCACGAGCCGTACGAAAACCTGACCGTCGATATGGAAGACGGCCACCAGGGCGGTGTCATGGAAGAGTTGGGCCGCCGCAAGGGCGAAATGCTCGACATGGCGTCGGATGGCCGTGGCCGTACGCGTCTTGAGTATCGTATTTCGGCGCGTGGCCTGATCGGCTTCCAGTCGGAATTCCTGACGCTCACGCGCGGCACGGGCCTGATGAGCCACACGTTCGATTCGTACCAGCCGGTCAAGGAAGGCGCAGTGGGCGAGCGCCGCAACGGCGTGCTGATCTCGCAGGACGACGGCGCGGCAGTTGCATACGCGCTGTGGAAGCTGCAGGATCGCGGCCGTATGTTCGTGTCGCCGGGCGAGCCGCTGTACGAAGGCATGATCATCGGTATTCACAGCCGTGACAACGACCTGGTCGTGAACCCGATCAAGGGTAAGCAGCTGACCAACGTGCGTTCGTCGGGTACGGACGAAGCGGTGCGCCTCGTGCCGCCGATCCAGATGTCGCTGGAATACGCGGTCGAGTTCATCGACGACGACGAGCTGGTCGAAGTCACGCCGCAGTCGATTCGTCTGCGCAAGCGCTATCTGAAGGAACACGAGCGCCGCAGCGCGAGCCGCAAGGGCGCGGTGGACTGATAAGCAGGCGCCGGCTCGCGCCGGTGCGCTCCGTCAGTCGTGCAAAAGCCGCCTCCGGGCGGCTTTTGCCGTTTCTGGGCGCAAGCAGCGTAGCAAGCCGTTGGCGGCGGGTCCCGCTCTGTTTTGTCCCGTTTGGCCCCGTTTCCCGCAGAACACTGTTGCAAGTCGCGAACGTCGCCCGAAAGCCCGATGCGGCGGGCTTGAGCGGCAATCCGTCTGCTATCTGCACTATCCGTTCTGTGCTATGCTCCCCGGGTGCAAAGTTTTAGGTCCTTCCAAGCAAGACTTGATTCGCGCAATCCGCTAAACGGTCAGGCCGTGTCGCGGAAGGTTCTGTAACCCGCTATTTCTCGAGAAGCTCGAAGAAAGGTGAGCGTAAAAATGATGAAGCAATTCCAGTCGAACTCTTATCTGTTCGGCGGCAATGCTCCGTACGTAGAAGAAATGTACGAAGCGTATCTCGATAATCCGGCGTCAGTGCCCGAGAACTGGCGCAGCTATTTCGACGCGTTGCAGAACGTCCCTGCATCGGATGGCAGCAATGCCAACGACGTGGCCCATGGCCCGATCGTCGAATCGTTTGCTCAACGGGCCAAGGCTAACGCCTTCATCCCGCGCACGGCGGCCGGCGGCGAAGATCTCGCGACCTCCCGCAAGCAGGTTTATGTGCAGTCCCTCATCGGCGCATATCGCTTCCTCGGCTCGCAATGGGCCAATCTCGATCCCCTGAAGCGCCGCGAACGTCCCGCTATCCCCGAACTCGAACCCGCGTTCTACGACTTCACTGAAGCCGATATGGACCAGGAGTTCAGCGCAACGAATCTGTATTTCGGCTTCGAGCGCGCTTCGCTGCGTGAGATCGTTCAGGCCCTGCGCGACACGTACTGCGGCACGATCGGTGCCGAGTACATGTACATCAGCGATCCGGAACAGAAGCGCTGGTGGAAAGAGAAGCTCGAATCGATCCGCTCCACGCCGAATTTCTCGAAAGAGAAGAAGAAGCACATCCTGAATCGCCTGACGGCCGCAGAAGGTCTCGAGCGCTTCCTGCACACCAAGTACGTCGGCCAGAAGCGTTTCTCGCTCGAAGGCGGCGAAAGCTTCATCGCGTCGATGGACGAAGTCGTGCGTCACGGCGGCGCCAACGGCGTTCAGGAAATCGTCATCGGCATGGCCCACCGTGGTCGTCTGAACGTGCTGGTCAATACGCTCGGCAAGATGCCGGCTGACCTGTTCGCCGAATTCGAAGGCAAGCACCACGACGATCTGCCGGCCGGCGACGTGAAGTACCACAAGGGTTTTTCGTCGGACGTCTCGACCGAAGGCGGCCCGGTTCACCTGTCGCTCGCGTTCAACCCGTCGCACCTCGAAATCGTCAACCCGGTGGTCGAAGGTTCGGCCAAGGCCCGTATGGACCGTCGCGGCGACGACACCGGCCTGCAAGTGCTGCCGGTGCAGATCCACGGCGACGCGGCCTTCGCGGGCCAGGGCGTCGTGATGGAAACGCTGAACCTCGCGCAAACGCGCGGTTACGGCACGCACGGCACGCTGCACATCGTCATCAACAACCAGATCGGCTTCACGACGTCGGACCCGCGCGACTCGCGCTCCACGTTGTACTGCTCGGACGTGGTCAAGATGATCGAAGCGCCGGTGCTGCACGTGAACGGTGACGATCCTGAAGCGGTCGTGCTGGCTACGCAGCTGGCTATCGACTTCCGGATGCAGTTCCACAAGGACGTCGTTGTCGACATCGTCTGCTTCCGCAAGCTGGGTCACAACGAGCAGGACACGCCGGCGGTCACGCAGCCGCTGATGTACAAGACGATCGCCAAGCACCCGGGCACGCGCGCGCTGTACGCTGAAAAGCTGGTGCAGCAAGGCGTGATCACGGCGGAAGAGGGCGACGAATTCGTCAAGGCCTACCGCAAGGCGATGGACGAAGGCCATCACACGGTCGACCCGGTGCTCTCGAACTACAAGAGCAAGTACGCGGTGGACTGGGTGCCGTTCCTGAACCGCAAGTGGACCGACGCGGCCGACACGGCTGTGCCGCTGGCGGAGCTGAAGCGCCTCGCCGAGCGCGTCACCACGATTCCGGAAAACTTCAAGGTTCACCCGCTGGTCGAGCGCGTCATCAACGACCGTCGCGCGATGGGCCGCGGCGAAGCCAAGCTCGACTGGGGCATGGGCGAACACCTGGCGTTCGCGTCGCTGGTCGCCTCGGGCTATGCAGTGCGCCTGACCGGTCAGGACTCGGGCCGCGGCACGTTCACGCACCGTCACGCGGTGCTGCACGATCAGAACCGTGAACGCTGGAACGACGGCACGTACGTGCCGCTGCAGAACATCGCCGAAGGTCAGGCGAAGTTCACGGTGATCGACTCGGTGCTGTCGGAAGAAGCGGTGCTCGGCTTCGAATACGGCTACTCGACGGCGGAACCGAATACGTTCGTGGCGTGGGAAGCGCAGTTCGGCGACTTCGTGAACGGCGCGCAAGTCGTGATCGACCAGTTCATCTCGTCGGGCGACGTGAAGTGGGGCCGTGTTTCGGGTCTCACCATGCTGCTGCCGCACGGCTATGAAGGCCAGGGTCCGGAGCACTCGTCGGCACGTATCGAACGTTTCCTGCAACTGTGCGCAGACCACAACATGCAGGTCGTTCAGCCGACCACGCCGGCGCAGATTTTCCACCTGCTGCGCCGTCAGATGATCCGCCTGTTCCGCAAGCCGCTGATCGTCGCTACGCCGAAGTCGCTGCTGCGTCACAAGGAAGCCGTGTCGGATCTGTCCGAGCTGGCGAAGGGTGCGTTCCAGCCGATCCTCGGCGAAGTGGACGACGCCATCGACGCGAAGAAGGTCAAGCGCGTGATCGCGTGCTCGGGCCGCGTGTACTACGACCTCGTCGCGCATCGCCGCGAAGCCAAGTCGAACGACGTCGCGATCATCCGTATCGAACAGCTCTATCCGTTCGCGCATAAGCAGTTCGAAGCGGAAATGAAGAAGTACGACAACGCGACCGAAGTGGTCTGGGTGCAGGACGAGCCGCAGAATCAGGGCCCGTGGTTCTACATCGAGCACCACCTGAAGGAAGGCATGAAGGACGGTCAGAAGCTGGCATACAGCGGACGTCCGGCTTCGGCCTCCCCGGCAGTCGGCTACTACGCGAAGCACTACGAACAGCAGAAGGCGCTGGTCGAAGGCGCTTTCGGCCGTCTCAAGAGCTCGTCGATCGCTAAATAACAACCGGATCGGGAAAGCGCACAGCGCTTTCCCATGCCGCGTCTGACGGATCAGGCGCGGCATTCGAGGTTCGCAGGCGGTCGTCGGGTCGATAGATCGCGCGCCGCCACCCGATACGTATTCAGGATACTCATAATGGCTATTGTTGAAGTCAAAGTCCCCCAGCTCTCCGAGTCGGTCTCGGAAGCCACCATGCTGCAGTGGAAGAAGAAGCCGGGCGAGGCTGTTGCTCAAGACGAAATTCTCATCGAAATCGAGACCGACAAGGTCGTGCTCGAAGTGCCGGCACCCTCGGCCGGCGTGCTCGCGCAAGTCATCTCGAACGACGGTGACACCGTCGTTGCAGATCAGGTGATCGCGAAGATCGACACCGAAGGCACGGCAGGCGCCGCTGCCGTCGAAGCCGAAGTGAAGCCCGCACCGGTCGCCGCTCCGGCACCGGCCGCGGCTCCTGCCGCGCAAGCCGCATCCGCAACGGGTGCGAGCACCGTCGCTTCGCCGGCTGCCGGCAAGCTGATGGCAGAAAAAGGCCTGTCGTCGGGCGACGTCGCAGGCTCGGGCCGCGACGGCCGCATTACCAAGGGCGACGTGCTGACCGCTGGTCAAGCCGCCCCGGCGCCTGCCAAGGCCGCACCGGCACCGGCCGCCGCGAAGGCTGCCAAGCCGTCGCTGCCGGAAGTCAAGGCTCCGGCATCGGCCGAGCAATGGCTGAAGGACCGTCCGGAACAGCGCGTGCCGATGTCGCGTCTGCGTGCGCGTATCGCCGAGCGCCTGCTCGAGTCGCAGCAAACCAATGCAATCCTGACCACGTTCAACGAAGTGAACATGGCTCCGGTGATGGATCTGCGCAACAAGTACAAGGACAAGTTCGAAAAGGAACATGGCGTGAAGCTCGGCTTCATGTCGTTCTTCGTGAAGGCGGCTGTGCACGCGCTGAAGAAGTTCCCGCTGGTGAACGCGTCGATCGACGGTAACGACATCGTCTATCACGGCTACTTCGACATCGGTATCGCCGTCGGTTCGCCGCGCGGTCTGGTGGTGCCGATCCTGCGCAACGCGGATCAGATGAGCCTCGCAGACATCGAGAAGAAGATTGCCGAATTCGGCCAGAAGGCTAAAGACGGCAAGCTGTCGATCGAAGAAATGACCGGCGGTACGTTCTCGATCTCGAACGGCGGTGTGTTCGGCTCGATGCTGTCGACCCCGATTATCAACCCGCCGCAATCGGCGATTCTCGGCGTGCACGCCACGAAGGAACGCGCTGTGGTCGAAAACGGCCAGATCGTGATCCGCCCGATGAACTACCTGGCGATGTCCTACGACCACCGGATCATCGACGGTCGCGAAGCAGTGCTGTCGCTGGTCGCCATGAAGGACGCGCTGGAAGACCCGGCTCGCCTGTTGCTCGACCTGTAAGCCCCGGTTTGGCCCGCGCCGGCTTGGCCTTCAAGCCGGCGCCATATAAGTCCCAAGCCCGGAGCATCAAGCCAGCGATAAGCAGGCACAACGTCTTTCGCATTCCGTAGTACTGGAACCCCGCGCGCCACGAAGCGTGGCCGCGCGCCGTTCCGCCATCAAAAGGATTGTCATGTCCAAAGAATTTGACGTCGTCGTGATCGGCGCAGGCCCTGGCGGTTACATCGCTGCCATCCGTGCAGCGCAGCTCGGCAAGACCGTCGCATGTATCGAAAAATGGAAGAACCCGGCCGGCACGCTGAAGCTCGGCGGCACGTGCCTGAACGTGGGCTGCATTCCGTCGAAGGCGCTGCTCGCGTCGTCGGAAGAATTTGAAAACGCATCGCATCACCTCGCCGACCACGGCATCTCCGTGGAAAACGTGAAGGTCGATATCGCGAAGATGATGTCCCGCAAAGACGGCATCGTCGAGAAGATGACCAAGGGCATCGAGTTCCTGTTCCGCAAGAACAAGATCACGTGGCTCAAGGGCCATGGCAAGTTCACCGGCAAGACGGACGCCGGCGTGCAGATCGAAGTCAGCGGCGAAGGCGAAACCGAAGTGGTCACGGCCAAGAACGTGATCATCGCCACGGGTTCGAAGGCGCGCCACCTGCCGGGCATTCCGGTCGACAACAAGATCGTCGCGGACAACGAAGGCGCACTGAGCTTCGACACGGCTCCGAAGAAGCTGGCTGTGATCGGCGCAGGCGTGATTGGTCTGGAACTGGGCTCGGTGTGGCGCCGTCTGGGCGCGGAAGTGACCGTGCTCGAAGCGTTGCCGGAATTCCTCGGCGCGGCTGACCAGGCGCTCGCCAAAGAAGCGGCCAAGCAGTTCAAGAAGCAGGGTCTCGACATTCAAGTCGGCGTGAAGGTCGGCGCGGTGACGACGACCGACAACAGCGTCACGATCGCTTACACGGACAAGGACGGCAACGCGCAGACGCTCGAAGCCGACCGCCTGATCGTGTCGATCGGCCGCGTGCCGAATACCGACAACCTCGGTCTCGAAGCGATCGGCCTGAAGGCCAACGAACGCGGCTTCATCGACGTGGACGACCACTGCGCGACGGCTGTGCCGAACGTGTACGTGATCGGCGACGTGGTGCGCGGCCCGATGCTCGCGCACAAGGCTGAAGACGAAGGCGTGCTGGTGGCCGAAATCATCGACGGCCAGAAACCGCATATCGACTACAACTGCGTGCCGTGGGTCATCTACACGGAACCGGAAATCGCGTGGGTCGGCAAGACCGAACAGCAACTGAAGGCTGAAGGCCGCGAAGTCAAGACGGGCCAGTTCCCGTTTATGGCGAACGGCCGCGCGCTCGGCATCAACAAGGCGGATGGTTTCGTCAAGATGATCGCCGACGCGAAGACCGACGAACTGCTCGGCGTGCACATCATCTCGGCCAACGCGTCAGACCTGATCGCGGAAGCCGTGGTGGCGATGGAATTCAAGGCGGCGTCGGAAGACATCGGCCGCATTTGCCATCCGCACCCTTCGCTGTCGGAAGTCATGCGCGAGGCGGCACTCGCCGTCGACAAGCGCGCGCTGAACATGTAATCACGCGCACGCCTGACTGAACGCAACTTTGGCATCACCACGAAGGCGGGCGGGTTCATTCCCTCCCGCCTTTCTTTTTGCAGCAACACGATGAACGTCACCGAATACTACGAGAAAGAACTGCAGACGCGGGGTTACCAATCGGACCCGGCGCAACGCGCGGCAGTCGACCGCCTGCAGCGGTGCTACGAAGAGTGGGTCGAGTACAAATCGCGCCGCTCGAATGCGTTCAAGAAACTGCTGATTCACCCAGACCTGCCGCGCGGCGTGTACATGTGGGGCGGCGTAGGGCGCGGCAAGAGCTTCCTGATGGACAGCTTCTACATGATCGTGCCGGTGCAGCGCAAAACGCGTCTGCATTTCCACGAGTTCATGCGCGAGGTGCACCGGGAACTGGAAGAACTGAAAGGCCAGGCCGACCCGCTCGACGAACTCGCGCGCAAGATCGCGAAACGCTACCGGCTGATCTGTTTCGATGAATTCCACGTCTCGGACATCGCCGACGCGATGATCCTGTACCGCCTGCTCGACAAGCTGTTCGAGAACGGCGTGCAGTTCGTCATGACGTCCAACTACGATCCGGACACGCTGTATCCGGACGGCCTGCACCGCGACCGGATGCTGCCGGCCATCGATCTCATCAAGGACAAACTCGACGTGATCAACGTCGACGCGGGCATCGACTACCGGCGGCGCACGCTGGCCCAGGTGGAGGTGTATCACACACCGCTTGGTGCAGTTGCCGACAAGGCGCTACGCGACGCGTTTGCGCGCCTCGCCGCGGTCCCCGACGAAAGTCCGATCCTGCATATCGAAAAGCGCGAGTTGAAAGCGTTGCGCCGCGCTGACGGTGTCGTATGGTTCGACTTCGCCACGCTGTGCGGCGGTCCGCGCTCGCAGAACGATTACCTCGAACTGGCGAGCCGCTTTCACGCGGTGATTCTCTCCAGCGTGCCGCAGATGTCGGTGCGCATGGCTTCGGAAGCGCGCCGCTTCACGTGGCTGATCGACGTGTTCTACGACCACAAGGTGAAATTGCTGATGTCCGCCGCGGTGCCGCCCGAGCAACTGTACCTCGACGGTCCCATGGCCAACGAATTCACGCGCACGGTGTCGCGCATCGTCGAAATGCAATCGAAGGAATACCTCGATGCGCCGCGCCGGATCGTTGACACGTCGCTGACCTGAGCGGCCGCGTGACGCGCCCGGCAGTGCTTTTGCGATAGATCACATTCCGATAGCCGACGAGGCGCCGTCGACCAACGCATTTTCAAGATTCGGATTGGTCTTATATTCCGGCTGCGGACGACTGGATATCTTTTGTCAAGGTTCTGACGAAGGAGAAACCATGAATCCCTACCGTGATATCAGTGACGACGAATGGCAAAGTATCGCGCCGCTGCTTCCCGAATTGCGTCCGCGCTCCGAGCTGCGCGGCCGCCCGCTCGCCAATACCCGTTCGGTGCTCAACGGCGTGCTGTGGGTGATGTTTAGCGGCGCCACGTGGTCCGCCATGCCGCGCAAATACCCGTCCTACCAAACCTGCCATCGCCGCTTCAAGGCATGGTACGAATCCGGCGTGCTCAAGCGCGTGATGGAGCAGTTGTTTGGCGAAGCGAGCGTGGAACTGTGCAGCCTGATGGAAGCGCGCATGCGTACGCACGTGGCCGTGGAACAGAAGAGTGTTGACGCAGAAAAGGCTCCGGTTGCGGCGCCCGCGGTATTTAGCCTGCCGCCGGCCAAACCGCTTCCGTCGTCACCGTTCGCGTTCAACTCGCCCTTCAAAAACGCGGCATGACCGTTCCAAACTCACGTCTTCACACAAAAAAACGGCCGGTCGATTGTAATCGCCGGCCGTTTGTTCTGACGTTGTCGCGGGCTTTATGCCAATCGCCGCGGCGCCTTGGCGGAACCGAGTCCGCCTTGGCAGGCGCATAGCGGAGTCACCCCCGCACATCACCCCTGCACTAGTCGCGCGTCATTGCTGACGAATCCACGTCTGCGAGCGGCCCAGCAGCGAAACGCCGATATACCCGCGCACCACCAGCTTGCTCCCACCTTCTTCCAGGTGCATCTTGCACTTGTAGACCTTGCCGTTCTCCGGGTCGAGAATTTGCCCGTTGTCCCAGGCGTCGCCATCCTTTTTCATATCGTTGATGATCGTCATGCCGAGAATCAGCTGATCCTTGCGCGCGTCCGTACACGCGGTGCAGCGGCGATCCGGCTGGTCATTCGCGCCGAGTCCCTTGATAACCTTGCCGCTGAGCGCACCGCTGCCGTCCTGCGAAATCTGCACGAGTGCCTTGGGCTGGCCGGTGCTGTCGTCGATGGTTTGCCAAGTGCCGATCGGGCTGTCGGCCTGTGCCATGGCCGTCACGGCGCTGGCGAGCAGTACGCCGGCTACGGCGGCATGTTTGGCTGTGCGAAGCGCGATTGCGCGCGCGCGTTGCGTGAATTGCATCATTGTCTTCCTCCTTGATTAAAGACAGCGCGATCGTGGTCGCGCGGCGTTATCGGCATCTCGGGCGGCGTTGGACTGCCGCCGCCGTAATGCCTGTGTGGCCCCTCAGGTCCTACCTTGTGTTCGACCCGCGGCTTGCAATCTGCGCGCCGCCCGTCGTGCATCGTCAGCGCAGAATACGTGAAACTTCGCGCGCCGTTTGATAGTGGAACCTCTAATCAGGATGCGGCGCGCTGGCGAATCAGTTCAGCTGGTACGAGAACGTCGCGTTGATGCGCGGACTGCGCGACGCGCTTTCCACCGGTGCGTCGCCGATTGCTTTGGCCACCGACAGATCCAGGCTGTAATACTTCGCGTCCGAAATCCGGAAGCCGAAAGCAATCGAGGAAAGCTTCGAAGGCGATGGTGTGCCCGCATGCAGGTAAACGCGTGCCATGTCGAACGAGACGTACGGCGTCAGGGTGCGCAGATAGGTGAAGCCCTGCGTGAACGCACGGTTGACTTCGAATATCGCGCCCCAGCCTGAATCGCCCGACGCCTCGCCCGGCTGATAGCCCTGTGCGAAGCGCTGCGCGCCGAACGAAATCTGTTCCGAGGTCGGCAGCGACACGGGGCTGTACTGACCCGTGAGCGAGACCGCGGTGCCGATCTTCAGCGGCCATTCGTTGGTTTGCGAGAAAGTTGCCCCGGTCCGTACGAAGTTGATCGACGCCGGATTGGTCACCGGCGAGCCGGGCACGTTCGAGTCGCCGGATTTCGACGCGCCCAGGATGTCGAATGCCTTCGCCACATTGATGCTCGCGCGGCGTACCTGGCCGGTTTCCACGCTGGTGTAGTCGGCCTGCAACTGCATCACGCGCACTTGCGAGCGCAAGCCGATCTGGGCGCCGGTCTGCTGATTGTTATAGCGGTCCTCGTCGTGCGACGCGTAGACGGTGGCGGTGCCGATCACGCTCCGCGTGTTGCTCAACAGGATCGGATAGGCGAGCGAACCGCTGACCTTGTCGTTGATGACCGTGCGTTGCACCGAAGGGTCCAGGCCGGGATTGTCGGTCGGATTGCCGCGATAGTGCGTGGCGTCGATCTTGCCCACCAGCCCGTTGCTGCCGATCGGCACCGCGCCGTGCGCGGCGAGATAGGTGACGTTGTCACGACCCTTCGGCAGCAAGGCCGATACGCTCAACTGTTCGCCGAACGAAGTGAGTCCGTTTTCGGTGGCGGTCAGCAAGCCCTGCACGCCAGGATGATTGAAGTCGATCCCCATGCTGACGTCGAACGGCTTGCGGTCCACGTTCAGTTCGAGCGTGGTGGCCCCGTCCGTGTTCTGCGGCGGCGGCACGTTGGCCGCGACCTTCACCCCTGGCAGCAAGCCGAGCACGTTGACGTAACGCTCGAAGGTGGCGCGCCGCAACGGGCGGTCGGCGGTGATGTGATCGGCGATCGCGCGGATCTTGTCTTCGACGGCGCCGGCCTTGCCCGTGACCTTGACGGCCGATACGTAGCCTTCCACCACCGTCACGCGCACGACGCCGCCTTCGAAGGTTTGCGCCGGAATGAATGCGAAAGAGAGCGCGAAGCCGCGATCCTGATAGAGCTTCGTGACGCCGTTGGCGACCTGGATCAGATCGCCGATCGTCGTGTCCTTGCCGACGAGCGGCGTGAAGCGCTGCGCGACTTCATCGAACGGAATGGATTTCACGCCCTCGACCTGCACGCGCGTTGGCGTGACGTGGCGGGCGAGCAGTGCTTCGAGCTGGGGTGCTTGCGGCGCGACTTGCACGGTCACGTTCGGACCTTTGTCCGGTGCCTTGATCTGCGGCAGCGAATCCATGGGATTACCGCCGACTGCCGCGGCTGGGCGGGACTGTGCGTGTGCTGCCATCTGCATGGCGCTCGCTGCGAGCGCCGCGAGCGCGAAGGTCCATTTACTGCCATACCCGAGTTTCATCGGATTTTCCTCGTATGCCGTTCTTGTGTTGCGGGCGTGCCGCCTGGCCGGGCGGGTTGCGCTCGCTTATGTTTGGCTCGACGCATACTGCCATGCTTGCATGTATTACGTCACCTGCTCCGCGGGGCTTGAATGCTGTGGGAACCCGCGCGAAGCACGTGATGAGTTGGTTTTTTTATGCGTACTGCTTAACTCGCTGTTTCATGCGCTATCTGGCGAGACGGTGTACGGCACGTCCCGCCAGATGACGGTTGAATGCGACAGCGATGAAGCGCTCGGGTTAACTACTTGTGGCTCACCGGCAACAAACCGCCGAGCAGAGTCGACACGCCACCGGTCGCGCTGCCTGAGCCGCCGGTCGAGCCGGCCGCCGCGCCAAGCGTGCCGGTCAACTGGCCGACCAGCGCGGTCACCGGCGCGAGCACCTGGCCGTTGGCGCCCGACGTGCCGCTCGTGGCGCCGGAAAGCGCGCCGGTCAGCGTGGACAGCGGATTCGATGCGCTACCGCCCGTGCCACCCAGTGCCGTGGTCAGCGAGCCCAATGGCGTGCCGCCCAGCGTGGACGTCAGCGAGCTCAACGGCGTGCCGCCGAGTACCGAAGTCAGTGAGCCCAACGGCGTGCCGCCCAGGCCCGACGTCAGCGAGCTCAACGGCGACCCGGTCGATCCGGAGGTGAGCGAACCCAGCGGCGTGCTGCCGAGCGCCGACGTCAGACCGGCCAGCGGCGTGCCGCCGAGCAGTGTCGACAGCGAGCCGAGCGGATTGCTGCCGAGACCGAGACTCGCGAGCGAGCTTTGCAGCGGGCCAAACGGATTGCTGCTGGCGGGCGGCCCATTGGCAACGTTCGTGTTGGTGCTGCCGACGAGGCTCGTGATCAGTCCGGGAATCGGGTTCGCACCATTCGGGCCGTTCGGATTGACGAGACCGCCTGCGTTCGTCACCGTGTTGCCGAGCGAACTGACCAGCGTGCCGACATCGGCGCCGACCGGGTTCTGGGTGGTCGCGCCCACTTGCGAGCCGGCCGTGTTCAATGCGCCGCCGACCTGCGCGAGCATGCCGCCCACCGGCGCGCCGAGGCCGGTCTGGGTGCCGACCGTCTGCGTGACGAGTCCGGCGGTCGCTACGATCGGTGTGATTGCGGTGCTGAGCGGCTGGGTGATCTGCTGCACCGGGACGGAGGCCAGCGAGTTGCCGAGCGTCGCGCCCCCGGCGTTCAGTGCGCCCGCGGCGGTGGAGAGCGTGCTGGCCAACGGCGTCGTGAGCGGCGACAGCGGCGCGAGATTGCCGGTGCCGAGTCCGCCGACCGTGGTGCTCAACCCTTGTACGACACCGCTCGTCGAGCTGACCACGGAGCCGAGACCGGCGACCGTGGTGCCGACCGGATTGGCGATGTTGCCGGTCTGGCCGACGCCGCTGCTCACGGCGTTCGCCAGCGCGTTCAGCGTGCCGCTCGTGCCCGACACCGTATTGCCGAGCCCTTGGGTCACTTGCGGACTGAGGCCGGGAATCGTCTGCGAGCCGATCGTTTTGCCGAGATCGCTCGTGGTTTGCGCGACGGTGGTGGCGACACCGCTGGTGCCGGCCGCGGTGGCGGTGGTGGTGCCGCCGCCGGTCGAACCCGAGCCGCTGCCGCTACCCGTGTTTGACGCGGTCGGCGGCGCGCTGACGGTGTTGCCGCCACAGGCCGCGAGCAAGCCGGCGACCGCCACGGCGATCAACGGTGCGCGCAACGACGACACGGTCACGCACGCCGCAGGGCGAGAAAAAAAACGATGGTTGGACATGTGTGCTCCTCTGTGTCTTCTGGATGCCATGTGCGGTTGTGTCAGTGCGCCGTTGCAACAGGCGCCGGCGCGGCGCGACCCGATTCAGGCAAGGGTCGGGCAGGGCCGGAGCGCGGCTGGCGGACCGCGCTCCGGCCGGGTGCTTGCGGAACGTAACGAACCTTGCGCGCCGTTCCCGAGCGTGCTGCTTACTTCTTGTTCAACCCGCCGAGCAAGCCGCCGACGAGCGACGTCACCGGTGCCAGCGGGCTGCCTGCGGTGCCCTTGCCGGCCGTGGTCGACAGCGACAGGCCTGCGCCGGAGCCGGTGGAGGCGGTGGTCGTCGTCGCGCCTGGCGTGGCGGTGGTGGCGACGCTGCCGAGCGCGCCGGTGATCGTCGAGAGCAAGCCGGTGACCGGTGCGAGCGGGCGGCTGCTGCCGCCTGCCGCGCCGGAGAGGCTGCTTGTCAGACTCGAGAGCGCACCGGTGACAGGAGCGAGCGGGTTGCCGCTGCCCGATGCGCCACCCACGGCGCCCAGGCTGCCCGTTACGCTGCCGAGAGCGCTGGTGACCGGCGCGAGCGGGCTGCTGCTGCCGCCGGTCGCGCCCGAGAGACCGCTAGTCAAAGTCGAGAGCACACCGGTGACGGGGGCGAGCGGGCTGCCGCTGCCCGATGCACCGCCTGCGGCGCTCGTCAAGCTGCCGAGTACGTTCGTGAGCGGAGCGAGCGGGCTGCTGCCGGCGCCGCCGCTGGTTCCTCCCGTTACGCTGCCGAGCACGCCGGTCAGCGGTGCGAGCGGACCGCTGGTCGCGCCGCCGGTCAGACCGCCCAGTGCGCTGGTGAGCGGAGCCAGCGGATTGCCGCCG
The DNA here is from genome assembly GCF_001645125.1 of Paraburkholderia ginsengiterrae. GTDB lineage: Bacteria > Pseudomonadota > Gammaproteobacteria > Burkholderiales > Burkholderiaceae > Paraburkholderia > Paraburkholderia ginsengiterrae. The sequence goes on from NZ_LXKA01000349.1 coordinate 73,045, forward strand.
TTGCCGCCCGTCAGCAGGCCGCCTACCGATGCAACCACGGTGCCGGTGTCGGTCACCGTATGGCCGAGCGCGGCCGTGACCGGATTGCCGCCGGTCGCGCTCAACAGCGTGCCAGCCTTGCCGAGTCCACCGCCGACAGTCGAGAGCAAGCCATTCAGCGGCGCACCGAGGCCCGTGGTGGTGCCGACTGTTTGCGTGGTCGCGGCGACCATCGACGTGATCGGCGTGATCGCGGTGCTGAGGGTTTGCGTGACTTGCTGGACCGGGCCCGTCGAGAGGGCCGTGGTGAGCGTGCCGCCGCCGTTGGTGATCGCGCCGCCGAGGGTGTTGACCACACCGCCGAGCGGCGTGGTGAGTGCGGCCAGCGGCGCGAGCGGGCCGCTGCCGAGGCTCGTCACGAGGCTGCCTGCATCCGTCACGGCGCCGCCGACGTGACTCACGACGCCGCCCAGGCTCGAGACCGTCGTGCCGACGGCATTGCCGCCAGTGCCGAGTTGGCCGAGCCCTTGCGACACGCCGCCGCCGAGCGTCGACACTGCTGAACCGACTTGCTGCACGATGCCGCCGGCGGACTGCGTGGTTTGCGAACTGACACCGGGCAGCGTTTGTGAGCCGATCACCGTGCCGACACCTGTCACCGTCGAGCCGACGTCGCTGACGACACCACCGGTATTGCCCGCCACCGTGCCGAGCGCGTTGGCCACAGCGGCGCTACCCGTGCCCGTACCCGATCCGGTTCCGGTCCCCGTGCCGGACGTGCCCGAACCACTGCTGGCGGTGGTGGTGCCCGAACCCGTACCCGAGCCGCCCGAACCCATCGAACCGCTGCCACTTCCGTTGCCGCCGCTGGTGGTGAGAGTGCCACCGGCGGAGCCGCTACCGTTGCTGCCGGTGCCGGAGCTCAGACTTCCGGAGCCTCCGCAAGCACCGAGAGAAAGCATCGCAGCCACGCTGGCTGCAATCAGGGTTGCTCGTACTGTCGTGTTGGCCGTTTGAATGTTCATGTCGCCCTCGAATCGCATGTGTTGTTGGATGTTGCTGCGTGCCTACCTCTGCACGAGCCGTGCCATTTCGACTGAGCAATTCGGAAGTTTTTTTGGCGCATGACGCCGAGCCTTATGCGACAAGGCTTTGAGAGGAGTCGATGAAGCGTGCGGTGAATCAGGATGCGCCCGCCAAGCGGAATGTGCGGGGTGGTTACGCGGGCTGCGTAACGTAACGAGCCCGGTGCGCCGTTACGATGTAATGCGTAACGCAGGTGCGCGAAACGGCGCCGCGCGATTGAAACGTTCTGTTCAAACAAATAATTAGTGCAGCGAATCTAACTCATGGTTATTCCTATGTGCTGCAACGCACGAAGTGCCGTTAATCTGGCTGTGAGGTTTAAAGACCATATGGTATGAGCATCGGGGCCAAGAACAATTGCTTAATTAAGATTGTTCGGATATAAAACCCGAAATCATCACGGATTGCCGAGGGAGGTGGGTTATCGAACAGACAACTCATGAGCAACCGTTTTATTGAAGGTCGCCGCAGGGTGAGGCTACTGCGATGCAACAAACCGGACCGGGAATGAGAGACCAACGGCCGGAGTACTGCATGAGTTCACCAAAAAAACGTGGCACGTATACAACGAAATATATGAAGTCCGAGGGTCAAAAATGAAAAAGTTCACACAACGCTTCCTGAGAGATAACCAAGGCGTCACGGCGATCGAGTATGGCCTGATCGCGGGGTTGGTCGTACTTGTCATCGCCACTGCGGTGACGTCGCTGGGCACGCATATCTCGACCGTTTTGCAGGACGTCGCGAACCTGATCGTCGCTCCTGGCGCGTAAAAGGCAAATCGTCAAACGTTCTGCGAGGTGGCCGGCGGTCTGTCGGCCGCTCGCTTCGCAGACGCTTTAACGCATCGCTGAATGAGCTAATGCGGATTGCTATGCAATTCGCATGGCGCAGCTACGCCTGTCGAGTGCGAAATGAATGGTCCCGCTGGTACGTTGTTGTTTATCGCCTGGGCTGCGGTCGTCGCAATTTGCGATTGCCGCTGGAGGCGCATATCCAATTCGATTGCTGTCGCTGGTTTGGTGGCAGCGTTCGGTTGCGCATTTCTTCAATGCGGGCCTTTCGGAATTTCGCCAGCGCAGGCGGGCATCGGTGCGTTGACGGGTTTGTTCGCGTTGCTGCCATTTTTCGCGCTGGGTGTCATGGGTGCTGCGGACGTCAAAGTATTCGCCGTTCTCGGCGCGTGGTGCGGCCTGCGCGCGTTGCCCGGTCTGTGGATGGCGGCGAGCCTCGCTGCCGGTGCGCACGCGCTCTGGCTCCTGGTCACGACCCGCACGCGGCTCGCGGGTCTGTTCCGTCAATCCGGGGCAACGTTTGAAGTGGCCGGTAAGGCATCCACGCCGTATGCCGCCTGTCTTACCGTGGCTGCAAGCGTCTGGCTCGTGCTGCACGGAACCGCTGGAGGATGGCGATGAAGCCCGCCGCGATGCAACGTACGCACTTGCAGTGCTCACGCGCTAACCAGCGCGCACAACGTGGCGCCACGGCCGTCGAGTTTGCATTGGTGTTTCCGCTGTTTTTTACTGTCCTGTACGCAATTGTCACCTTCAGCCTGATTCTCGTGGCGCAGCAGAATCTGACCATGGCAGCGGAGGAGGGCGCGCGCGCGGCGCTGAACTGGCAAAGCAACACCTCGATGCAAAGCGCGTTGACCAATCGTGGCAACGCGGCCTGCACGGCGGCGAAGGCGGTGGTCGCGACGCTGGTGAAGTCCACGCAATGCACGCCTTCATCCACGACGTGCGGGCCCGGCGGCGCGATGCAATGCGTGAACGTGTTGCTGACGTACAACTATCAGGCCAATCCGCTGGTGCCGAATTTGCCGCTTCTGAGCTACGCGGTGCCGACCACCTTGTCGAGCAGCGCGACGGTGCAACTCAATCCGGAGAACATTCAGTGATGCGCGCACCGGCTCCCGGCCTCGTTATCCGTGCATGCGTGCACGGCATGGAATCGTTTAACCGAAGCAGCACATCGTCATGCCGAATCTGACCAAAATTCTTGCCGGCGTATTAATCGCGGTTGCGGTCCTGCTTGGCCTGCTCGCCTGGACAGTGTCGCGCCGGCCGGCGCCTGCTGTCGCTACGCCTGCCGCGCAAGCGAGCTTTCCGGTGGTGGTCGCGACGCGTCCGTTGCAGGCGGGCAAACCCATTACAGTCGACGAACTGCGTGTGCAGAGTCTGCCGATCAACCCGAACGGCGCCTTCACTGATCCGGGGCAACTCGCCGGACGCGTGCCGAACGCGGACATCGGCGCGGATGCGCCGGTGCTGGAAACGCAGTTGTCGTCGGGGCTCGCCGAGCGCATCCAGCCGGGCGAGCGGGCGCTCGCCGTGCGCGTGGACGAGGGCAATGCGGTCGGCAACCGGCTGCGTCCCGGCAATTTCGTCGATGTGTTCTTCACGCTCAAGCGCGACGGCAATATCAGCAACGGCGCCGAAATCGACCAGACCCAGGCGCGTTTGCTGATGTCGAAGGTGCGCGTACTGGCATTCGGCAACGCCACCGTGGGCGGCGACAGTTCGAACGATCCGAATGGCATGGTGCGCACGGCGGTGCTGGCGGTGCCGGTTGCCGATGTCGATCGCCTGACGCTGGCCGAGAGTGCCGGGCGTCTGATCTTCGCGTTGCGCAATCCGCAGGATGCCGAAGTAGTCGATCAAAGCGTGTTGCCGGTCTATCCGGGCGTGCTGAAGACGGCGGCGCATGCTGGTGCCGCCGAGCCGCTGCAGGATTCAACGCGTGCCGCGGCCGGCATTGCGCTCGACACCTTGTCGGGTAGCGCCAATGCGGGCGCCGCCGGTGCTGCCGCGAAGCTGCCGCCGTTGCCGCGCATGCCGATGCCGCCGACGCCGGTGCGCGTCGTACGTAATACCAACAATGCAACGAGCGGAATCGAAGTGATACGGGGTGGGCGTGCCGAGACGGTCGCCTGGTAAGCGGTTTCAGGGAGCGGGCGGCCAGTCGCCTCCATAACTACATGAAAAAACGGATTTTTGCTTTCAGGAAAACGGCGTGGCTCGGGCTGGCCTTGCTGGCCGTATCGGCGGCGACCGATGCGGCCGGACCGGTGCAGCGCGGGCAGGCCTTGCAGTCGGCCCAGCCGGCTCAGGCAGCGCTTGCGGCGCCGTCGCAGACCATCGACCTGACGGTCGGCGCGCAGCAGCAGCTCGCTGTCGGCCACACGCTGCAGCGCGTGGCGATCGGCGATCCGGCGGTGGCCGACGTGCTGATCATCAAAGGCGACAAGCGCGGCGGCGTGCTGCTGGTCGGCAAGGCGGCGGGCACCACCAGTCTCATACTTTGGGCGCGCGACCGTGACGCGCCGCTGCAATACACCGTCAACGTGACCACACCCGCGGCCGCATCGCTGCTTGGGGCCGGCACGCCAACGGTCAAGGTGCTTGGCGGCACCGCGGTGGTATCGGGCACGTCATCGACGATGGAAGCCCACCAGCGCGCCGTAGTCGCGGCCGAAGGTTCGCTCGGCAAGGACGGAGCGGTATTCGACACCTCGACGGTGGCGAGCCGCGCGGTGGTGCAGGTGGATGTGCGCGTGGTCGAGTTCAGCCGTTCAGTATTGAAGGAGGTGGGCTTTAACTTCTTCAAGCAGAACAACGGCTTCACGTTCGGTTCGTTCGCGCCGTCGGCGTTGACCTCGGTGTCGGCCACGGCGGGGCAGGCGCCCAATCTGACGGGCGTGACGCCGATTTCGTCGGCGTTCAACCTGATCTTCAACTCCGCCACGCACGGCCTGTTCGCCAACCTGAGTCTGCTCGAGAGCAACAACCTCGCGCGCGTGCTGGCCGAGCCGACACTCGTGGCCTTGTCCGGACAGAGCGCCAGCTTCCTCGCGGGCGGCGAGGTGCCGATTCCGGTGCCGCAGGCGCTCGGCTCCACCTCGATCGAATTCAAGCCGTATGGCGTAGGCCTCACGCTCACGCCGACCGTGCTGAGCCCGCAACGCATCGCGTTGAAGGTGGCGCCGGAAGCGAGCCAGCTCGACTTCTCCAATGCCGTGACGATTAGCGGCGTGTCGGTGCCCGCGTTCACCACGCGGCGCGCCGACACCACGGTCGAACTCGGCGATGGCGAGAGCTTCGTGATCGGCGGGCTGATCGACCGCGAGACGGCGTCGAATGTGTCGAAGGTGCCCTTGCTCGGCGATCTGCCGGTGCTCGGCACGTTCTTCAAGCAGTTGAACTACCAGCAGAACGAGAAGGAACTGGTGATCATCGTGACGCCGCATCTGGTCTCGCCGCTCGCCAAGGGCGCGACCTTGCCGTCGACGCCGGGCGAGCAGTCCGAGCAGCGCAACGGGCCGGTATGGCGTTCGCTGATCGGCGGCGTGGCATCGCGCGATGCGTCGCCGGGGTTTTCGAAGTGAAGCCGGCAGGCGCCCGTGTGGCGCGCCGGATGAATACAGAAGTGAGCCTGCGTGCGCGCGAACCGCGTGCGCCCGCCGGCAAGCAGGTCGACGCGGCGGCTTTGCAGCCCATGCCGCATAAGGATGTTCAACATGAACGCGAGAACGCATTCATTGACTGAAAGGGCGGTCACCGATTATTTCGTGTTCGCGTCGCTAGCCGCCGAACATGTCCATTGGCTCGCCGATACGCTGGTGGGCGTCGGCGCGGTCGATGCGGCCACGCTCGATCCGTCGATGCTGATGCAGCGCATCGCCGCGCCGAATCCGGCGCTGGTGTTCGTCGATTTTTCCGGCGGCCGTGCCGCGGCGGCGAGCGCGGCCGCGAGCGCCGTGCGCGCCGCGTATCCGGGCATGCAGATCGTCGCGCTGGGTTCGCTCGCCGAGCCCGAAAGCGCATTGGCCGCGCTGCGCGCCGGGGTGCGCGATTTCATCGATCTCTCGGCGCCTTGCGAGGACGCATTGCGTATCACGCGCCAGGTGCTCGACAACATCGTCGAGCCCGTGAGCCGTCACGGCCACGTCACCGCGTTGCTCGGCGCGCGGGTCGGCATGGGTGTGAGCACGCTGGCCGCAAATCTCGCGGTGTCGCTGCAGCGGCGCGACGTCGCACAGGGCCGGCAAGCGGCCTTGCTCGACCTTGGCCTGCCGGCCGGCGACGGTTCGCTCCTGCTGAACGCGCGCTGCGAATTCAATTTCGTCGAAGCCGTGCGCAATCTGCGCCGCTTCGATCAGACCTTCGTGCATACCGCGCTGTCGCATCACGCGAGCGGCCTCGCGCTCACCACGCTGCCGCCGAATCTGAGCGACATGCGCGAGGTCTCGTACTCGTCGTCGATCGGTCTGCTGAACCGCCTGCGCGCGTTCTTCGACCAGCAGATCGTCGATCTCGGCGGCTTCACCAATAGCGAGTTCATCGCCCATGTGGTGCAGGACGCCGATGAAACCTGGCTGCTGTGCGATCAGGGCGTGGCCTCGATCGTATCGGCGGTCGGCGTGCTCGACGCGCTGCGCGAAGAGGGTGTGGATACCTCGAAGGTCCTGTTGATCGTCAACAAGTTCGACGCCGATCTCGGCCTCGCCGCCGCGCAGATCGCGCAGCGGCTCGATATTGGGCTGCTCGCCACCTTGCCGGAGCGGCGTATCGCGCTCGGCCAGGCGGTCAATCAGGGGCATCTGCTGGTCGATGTCGCGGCGCGCGATCCGTATGCGCGCGCGCTCGAACCGTTGATCGAACGGCTCGGCGGCGCCCAGTGCGCGGCCGCGCAAACTCGCGGCAAAGCGGCGCTCGGTGCGCTCAAGCGCTTCATTCCAACCACTTACAAGCGGTCATAGACGATGGCAAAAGAAATCGAATTTGCCGACGACGCGCCTTCTTTCGCGCATAGCCAGCAGTTCCAGGACATCAAGAACGCTGCGCACGAGCATCTGCTCACGCGTATCGAGGAGCTCGGCTCCGAGTTCGGACGCTGGTCGCGCAACGCGATCAACCAGTTCGTCGATCTGGAGATGGACAGCTTCGTCAGGCTGCGCCGGATTCCGATCAACGAGAGCGAGGTGCGCCTGATCGCCGAGGCGCTGACCAAGGAGCTCGCGGGCTTCGGCCCGATCGAGGACCTGCTCGCCGATCCGGCCGTCGAAGATATTCTGATCAACGGCTACAACGACGTGTACGTGTCGCGTCACGGCATTCTGACGCGCATTCAGGTGCGCTTTGCCGACAACGCGCATCTGCTGCGGATCGTGCGGCGCATTCTTGCGCCGATCGGCCGGCGTCTGGACGAATCGAATCCGATGGTCGACGCGCGCCTGCCGAACGGCGGCCGCGTGAACGTGGTGATCGAGCCGTTGTCGATCGACGGGCCGATCGTCTCGATCCGCAAGTTCCGCAAGGATCCGATGCGGCCCGACGACCTGCTCGGCAACGGCACCTATAGCCCGGAAATCGGCGCATTGCTGGAAGCGGCCGTGGCGGCGCGCTGCAATGTGCTGGTCTCGGGCGGCACGAGCTCGGGCAAGACCTCGCTGCTGAACGCGCTGGCTTTTCACATTCCCGAGCCGGAACGGGTCGTGACGATCGAAGACACCGCCGAACTGTCGCTGAACCACCCGCATGTGGTGCGGCTCGAAAGCCGTCCTGGCGGCTTCGACGGCGCGGGTGTCGTGACGATTCGCGACCTGCTGCGCAATACCTTGCGGATGCGGCCGGACCGCATCATCGTCGGCGAAGTGCGCGGCGGCGAGGTGCTCGAAATGCTGCAGGCGATGAACACCGGCCACGACGGCTCGATGGGCACCGTGCACGCCAGCTCGCCGCGCGAGTGTCTGTACCGGCTTGAAATGCTGGCGGGCTTCGCCGGCTTCCAGGGCACCGAGTCCAGCCTGCGCCGCCAGATCGCCAACGCGATCGACTTTATCGTGCAGATCGGCCGCCTCTCCAATGGTCGCCGGAGGATTCTGTCGATTACCGAAGTGACGGGGCTGTCGGACAACATCATTGCGACTCAGGAGCTGTATCGCTACGAGCCGGTAGTGACGGCCGAGGGCGATGAGCTCGACAACTGGGTGTCGCTCGGCATTCATCCGCACTCGCCCAAACTGGCGCGGTTCCGTCAGGCGCTCGGCGGCGGCAACGAGCCAGGCAACGCGTTCGGCAATGCGGGCTTCGGCGGTGGTTTTGGCGGTTCGGGCGGTGGCTTTGGTGGCAGTGGCGGCTTCGGCGGAGGCTTCAATGTCTAGCGTGGTGCTGGTCTTTGCGGCGCTCGCGCTGCTCTGCGCGGCGCTCGCGTTGCTGCTGTGGCAGCGCGGCACGCAACGCAGAGGCCAGGTGATTGCGGAACGATATGTCGACAGCCGTGTGGCGTCTCCTCAAGGGGCGGTGATGGCGGCCGGCGCGGCCGTGAGTGGCATGCCTGGCGGCGCAGGGGGTGGCATACCCGGTGGCGCTCGCGCCGCATCCGCGCGCACGGCGGCGACGCAGACGGTGATTGCGCCACAAGCACCGCCTGCCGGCTCCGACTGGCTTGAGTACGTGCGCTACCTGCAAGCACGCGCGCGCTTCATGGTGCAGCACGCCCTGGCGCGTGCCGGCATTGCCAAAGCAAAAGGGCCCGCGCTGGTCGCCGGCGCGATCGTCGTGCTGCTGTGCGGCTGGGCCGCGCTGGTGGGCGGCGTGCTCGCGGCGTGCGCCACGCTGATCGCCTGCGCGATGTTTTTCTATTTCCTGATGACGGTGCGGGTGAACAAACGCCGTCAGCAGATCGTGCGGCAACTGCCGCTGTTTCTCGATGGCATCGTGCGGCTGATCACGCTCGGCAACAGTGTGCCCGCCGCCTTCCAGGCCGCGTTGCAATCGACTGAAGCGCCGCTGCGCGAATGTCTCGACTACGTCTCGCGGATGCTGCGCACCGGCGTCGAAATCGATCGCGCGCTCTCCCAGGTTGCACTGATCTATGGCGTGCGCGAACTTGAACTGGTCGGCGCCGTGCTGCGTCTGTCGGTCAAATACGGCGGCCGCGCCGACGTGATGCTCGAGCGCATGGCCTCGTTCATGCGTGACCTCGAGCACGCCGAGCGCGAGCTGGTGGCGATGTCGGCGGAAACGCGCCTGTCGTCCTGGGTGCTGGCGATGCTGCCGGTCGGCACCGGCGGTTTTCTGATTCTCTCCAATCCTAATTATTTCGCTTCGATGTGGTTCGACCCGTCCGGCCGGCAGCTCATCTATCTGGCGTTCGGACTGCAACTGCTGGGCGCGTATCTGCTTTACCGCATGGCGAGCCTGAGGAACTGACGATGCAAGCCCAACAACTCGTCGCGCTCGCACTCGCTCTGGCCGCGCTCGGCGTGCTGCTGATCGCCGGTCTGGTGCTCACGCGCGTGGCTGCCGCATGGCGCAGCGAACGCACGCTGCGCCATGCGCTCGACGAGCGCGCGCTGCAAGCCGCGGCGCTCGCCGGCGCGCGCAATGGGGAAGGGGTTCAAGGCGGCGCGAAGGCGGTGGCGCGCAGCGCGCAGGCCAAGGGCTTCAAGGCGCTGCTCGACCGTTTCGCACATGCCGGGATTCGCTGGCTCGATACGCCGTTCGGCCGCCAGATCGTCGCCGAGGAAGATCGCCGGCTGCTCGAACAGTGCGGTTTCGTGGATACCCGCACGCGTGGCCTGTTCCTGGTGACCCGGATCGTGGGCGCTCTCGTGCTGCCGGTGCTGACCAGCATGGTGGCGAGCCGCTTTGTCGACGGGCCGCGTTACGTGGCGGTGGTGATCAGCTCGATGATGGCGGGCTTCATGGTGCCGAAGATCGTGCTGAGGCGCCGCGCCAGCAAACGGCGCAATGCCGTCGTCGACGAGTTGCCGCTGCTGGTCGATCTGCTGCGGCTTCTGCAAGGCGTTGGCTTGTCGCTCGATCAAAGCCTGCAAGTGGTGGTCAACGATTTTCACGGCATGTTGCCGGTGCTCGCGGGCGAACTGGAAATCGCGCAGCGTCAGTTCTCCGCTGGCCGCACACGGGAGCAGTCGCTGAACCGGCTCGCTTCGAGCTACGACAACGAAGACCTGCGCGCGGTCATGCGCCTGCTGGTGCAGGTCGACCGCCACGGCGGCGCCGTGCAGGAACCGCTCAAGCAGTTTGGCGACCGTCTGCGCGAGACGCGCCGCGCGATGCTGCGCGAACGGATTGGCCGTCTCGCGGTGAAGATGACGGGCGTGATGATCATTACGCTGCTGCCCGCGCTGATGATCGTCACCGCCGGCCCGGGTGTGCTGGCGGTCCAGCATTCGTTGGGCACTGTGAAGCACTAAGGAATGGCCATGACTCATCGCATTTCGTTCGATGTCCTGACACATGGCGCCCGCTGCGCGGCGGCGCTGGCTGTGTTCGCGCTGCTCGGCGCGTGCGCCTCCAGCAATCTCACCGGTTACGGTGTCGGACCGCAGGCCGAGCGCGCGGTGCTGGCGCAGCAGGCCGGCAAGGACCCCGCGCCGGACACACCCGGCATGTACCTCGGTTTGATCGACCAGATGCAATCGCAGGGACTGTACTTCGCTTCGCTCGCGCATATCGACGCGTACGACAAGCAGTACGGCGCAAGCCCCGACTCGATTCTGCTGCGTGCCGACGCGCTGCGCATGACCGATCAGCCGGCGGCGGCGACCGATGCGTATGGACAGCTGCTGAAAACGCCGCTTGCCACACGCGGCTACCGCGGCCTCGGCCTGATCGCCGGCGCGGCCGGCGACTTCGAGCGCGCCGCGCAGGAGCTGCAGCAGGCCGCCCAGCTCGCGCCGACCGATGCCGTGACTTTGTCGGACCTCGGCTATGCACGGCTGCGCGCGGGCGACGTGAACGGCGCGCGCGTGCCGCTGATGAAGGCGGCTGAGCTCGACCAGACCAATCCGAAGATCGTCAGCAACGTGGCGCTCTATCTGCTCGCCAACGGCGACCAGGGCGAGGCGCTGGCGGTGATGAATCAGCAGAAGCTCGCCCCGGACGTGCGCGCGGCGATTCGCGGCGACGCGGCGAAGGTGGCCGCCGCGCAGCGCGGGCAAGCGCGCGGGGTTTCACAGCAACCACCATCGGGAGCGGCGGCCACGGACGCGCGCACGGTCGCGAGCGCGCAGGGCATCGAACCCGCGCCGCGCCTGTTGCAGCGTTTCTCGCAGTGAGCGCACGGCGACCTATCAGGCAATGACGGAGCAAGAATGACAAATAAAACGACCACGCGGGGTTGGGGAGCGTCGATGCTGTACTTCGGCGCGGCGGCGACAGTGACGGCCGGTGCGCTGCTGGGACCGTGCGCGCCCGCTGTCGCGCAGACGAGCGAAGCCGCGCCCGCGGCCCAGAACACCCAGCCCGAGGTGCGGGCAAGCGAAGTGGGGCACGCGACCCGGAGCTGGCTCGACCTGCAAAGCAGCAACACGCAAGCCGCGCCGGCGGTGCCGATGCTCGGCGCCGAAGCTGGACTGGCCTACCGCCGCTACATGGAATCGTTCAAGAGCAAGATTCCCGATCTGTATGGTTCCGCATTGAACACCGGCAACGGCGGCTACGGTGGCGCGATGCCCGCCACGGGCGGTATCGGCGGCAGCGGCGGTTCGAACTGACATGCGCAAACAGCCATCCGGCCCGGCTCTCGCCGCTCGCGACGCACGCCCATTGCGGGTGCGGCCCGTTCCCGGCGCGCCGCGTCAGCATGGCGCCGTCGCTGTACCGGCGGCGATCTGGCTGAGCATCGCGATCGCGGCGCTCGGGGCAATCGACGTCGGCAATGTGTATTTCGCGCGGCGGCAGTTGCAGCGCACGGCCGACCTCGCCGCGATGGCGGGCGTGCAGGTGATCGGCTCCTCGGGCGGTTGCGCGAGCGCCACCACGGCGGCGCAGCAGAATGCGTCGGCCAACGGTTTTACGGCCGGCGCCAACACGACCATCAGCACCACGTGCGGCCGCTGGGATACGAGCACCAGCACTTACTTCGGCACGAGCGGCAATCCGCTGAATGCGGTGCAGGTTCAGACCACCCAGATGGTGCCGTATTTCTTTCTTGGGCCGACCCGCAACATCACCGCAACGGCCACCGCGTTCGCGTCCAACATCGACGCGTTCTCGCTCGGCACCGGCATCGCGACGATCAACACGCAGCAATCGGCGCTGCTGAACGCGATTCTCGGCGGCTTGCTGGGCACCAGCGTGTCGTTGAGCGTGGGCGACACGCAGAGCCTCGCGACCGCGCACATCAAGCTCGAAGATCTGATGGTGGCGCTGGGCGCGTCGACGATGCAGGGTTTGCTCGGCACCACGGTGAGTTTTCAGTCGTTGATGCTCGCCATGGTCAGCGCGTTGCAGGCAGGCGGCGACACGATCAACGCGGCGATCCTGCAGAAGGTGGCCGTGGCGATTCCGGGCGGTCAGAACGTCACCGTGGGCGATGGCGGTCCGTCCGCGCCCGGGCTGCTTGCGCTCGGGCTCGCCAATCCGAACGCCGCGACGACCGCCACGATCAACGCCTTCGACGCGCTGCTGGTCGCCGCGCAGATCGCGCAGCGCAGTCCGGATGGAACCCAGGGCAACGCGCCGGTGATTAATGTTTCGGCCGGGCTGGCGGGAGTGGCCGGCATTTCGCTGCAGATTATTCATCCGCCGGTGCTGGCGGTGGGCGAGGGCGGCACGTTGCCTGGCGGGACATATCGCACAACGGCGCGTACGGCGGCGATCAACGCGACAGTGACGCTGCTGCCGGCGCTGCCAACGTTGTACCTCGGCGTTGCGACGATTTCGGCGCTCAGCACACCAATCGTGCTGAACCTGAACGTCGCAGCGGGCAAGGCCGACCTGACCTCGGTCGACTGCGAAAGCACCAAGGCCGCCACCAACGCCACGATTAAAGTAACGCCCAGCATTGCAGGGTTTTGCGTTGGCACGGATACGAATTGCGACGGGCCCATCACAGTGGCGAACATTTCGGTGCCGTTATTCGGCAATGTCGCGAGCGTTCAATTGAATAAGCTCGGGCCATATTTGCTGACGCCCGGCGCGACCCCGATCGTCTTCAACGGTTCTTCGGGCAGCTTCGACGCGACGCAGAGCGCCAACTCCAACGCCGTCGGCACCGATGCCGCTGCCTTGACCACGCCGTTGCTGGCCGCATTGCCTACTGCGCTGCAGATTTCGGTTTTTGGCAGCTACGATCTGTCCGCGCTCCTGACACCGATTCTTAGCCTCGTGACGATCACGTTGACACCGATCCTTCAAGCCGTATTTAGCCTGCTCGACACCATCCTCGTCCCAACCCTTTCCCTGTTGGGCGTACAAGTCGGCACCGCCACCGTCCACAACATGTCGCTGACATGCGGCGTCTCGCAACTGGTCAACTAGCTAACCAAGACAAGATGAGAACCACCACCAAAATCGAGGAACTCGATATCTACGTCTGGGAGGGCAAGGCCGACATCGTCGACCGGGTCGCGCGCTGCATGGCGAGCTTCGACGTCGAAGTTATCCGTGCCGACGACATCGCGATCTCGCCCGAGCGGACCGCGCTCAGACCGTCGCTCGCGATCATCAGCGTCTCGGTGATCGACAGCGGCGCGCTGATCCTGCGCGACTGGCAGGCGGCGCACGGCATCCCGGTCGTGTGGGTCGGCGCCGCGCCGCGCGAACACGATCCGGCCACTTATCCGTCCGAGTACTCGCACATCCTGCCGCTCGACTTTACCTGCGCCGAACTGCGCGGCATGGTCACCAAGCTCGTGCTGCAAATGCGCGCGCACAGCGCCAAGACGCACGAGTCCGACGCGATGATCGCCAACTCGGAGTGCATGCAGGCGCTACTGCACGAGGTCGACACCTTCGCCGACTGCGACACGAGCGTGCTCGTGCACGGCGAGACCGGCGTCGGCAAGGAGCGCATCGCGCAACTGCTGCACGAAAAACACAGCCGCTACGGGCAAGGCCCGTTTGTCGCGGTGAACTGCGGCGCGATTCCGGACGGGCTGTTCGAGTCGCTGTTCTTCGGCCACTCGAAAGGCTCGTTCACCGGCGCGGTGGTCGCGCACAAGGGCTACTTCGAGCAGGCCGACGGCGGCACGCTGTTCCTCGACGAAATCGGCGATCTGCCGCTCTACCAGCAGGTCAAGCTGCTGCGTGTGCTCGAAGACAGCGCGGTCACGCGGATCGGCTCGGCCACGCCGGTGAAACTCGAGTTCCGGCTGGTGGCGGCGACCAACAAGCATCTGCCGCAACTGGTGAAGGAGGGTACCTTCCGCGCCGACCTGTATTACCGGCTCGCGGTGATCGAGCTGAAGATCCCTTCGCTGGAAGAGCGCGGCGCGGTCGACAAGATTGCGATCTTCAAGGCGTTCATTGCGCAGGTGGTCGGCGCCGAGAAGCTCGCCGCGTTGGCCGATCTGCCGTACTGGCTCGCCGACGCCGTCGCCGACACGTATTTTCCCGGCAACGTGCGCGAGTTGCGCAACCTGGCCGAGCGCATCGGCGTGACGGTGCGGCAGATCGGCGCCTGGGATGCGGCGCGCCTGCAGCGGCTCCTCGCGCTCGCGCGCACCAGCCAGCCGGTGCCGGTCGAGAGCGTGGCCGAAGTGCTGGTGGACCGCAGCAAATGGGACATGGCCGAGCGCAATCGGGTGCTCGCCGCACTTGACGCAAACGGTTGGCGCCGCCAGGATACGGCGCTCCATCTGGGCATCAGCCGCAAGGTGTTGTGGGAGAAGATGCGCAAGTACCAAATTTTCGACGAAGAACCCGAAACGCGCGAATCTGAGTAATAATGGGACGGCTGTACTAAAACAAAAACTGTTCAAGCAGGATTTACATGGACCGAAAGTCGAAACTACGACAGATAGTGCTGGCAGCAGTTATCGCGATGGGGGTGGCGCAAGGCGTGAATGCTCAGGCTCTGCCGGACAATGGCGCGAGCGCTGGCGTTCTTTCACAACCAGGCACGACCACGGCGTTGCCGGCTACTTCGCAGGCGGGGCAGGCGCAAACCAATGCGCTGACGCCGGACGAGGCGAAGCAGTCCGCCGCGGGGAATGTTGCGGAATTGCAGCAGATGATCCATGGCTCGGATCTGAGCGAATTGCGCACGACATACAACGGTACTTACGGCGCGAGCTTGCTGTTTTACGGCAAGGAAATGACGTACTACGTGGCGTTGTTCCAGCAGAAAAATTTCTGGCGCGTGATCAAAACGCAGGACGCGACGCGCGCCGACATGATTTACAAGGATTTCGTGCGTCAGACGCTGCAGCTCTCCGACGTCGAGATTCGCCGCACGCAGCTCGAGGCGCAGAAGGCGTTCACGGAGCGGATGGTCGCGTTGTCGCAGGACCGCGCCAACCGCCTGCAGGCCGACCTCGACGTCGCGCGCCAGCAGCAGAACATCGTGGCGAGCCAGCAGCAGCAGTCCCGCGCCGAAGCAACGGCGCTGGCTCAGCAGAAGGCTGTTGCGCAAGACCAGTTGCGTGCCGCGCAGCGTCAGGTGCGCGAACTGCAGCGTCAGCTGGAAAGCGGCTTGCCCACACACTGAGCCACACGTTGAGCGCGTGGGTCTGAAGAGCGCCAGGTGGACAGGGCGGGGGGCATGGCATTGCGCCATTGGCCCCCTCTGAGTTCGCCTCCGGCTTAGTGCTTTACACGGCACTTTGTCCCGTAACGATCATTCCTGATCTGCCACTTGGCAGACGCAGCCAAATACATCCAGATTCTTCCAGACGCACCGCGCGGGCCACCAGGCCACAGCGTGGGCTGCCTCCATTTTTTCTTACGCTGCCGTAAGAAAAAACCTCCGTTCTAACTGCGCTTTTTACCTTCAGAAGACGACTGCTTCGCCGGCGAGTGATGCGGGTCGGTCGTGTCGACGGCGATCGGATCGCTGGCCGGAAAACTTTCGTCAAGCGCCTCGTCGAGGCGGCTTTCCGCGGATTCGGCGGACCCCTGCGTTTGCGTCGGGTGAGGGGTGGATTGCTTCTTGCTGGTCATGACGTACTCCGTTGGAAGAGAGTCGGCAATTCAGCATAGCGCAAAGTCGACACCACCGAATGACGGACGGATGGACCGCGGCCACGCGCCGTAAGCATTTGCTTCAAAACCGCGAGTTCCAACAGATCGGGCGCGAAGAATGCGTGCTGGCTAACCAGACTTAACAATCTTCAATCCATCGCGCATCGATTCGTTTTCCGTGTGTCACCGCAACACGGTGTGCGACAAAAATAACAGACGTCGGCCGCGTGGGCCGTCCCAAGACGCCGCGCGCAGTGGACCGGCAGCGACCCGCTCGGGGAGAGCGCAAGTAGAAACCGCGATCACAAGGCAGCGAACAACATGAACGGAAACAAACTCGCGTGCGCGCAGCGTTTCAACGCTTCGCACGTCGTAGAAGCAGAGCTGTTACACCTGGATTGGGCAACGAAGCAACCGGCGCAGCGCATGCTGGACGCCGGCTATTGGCGGCGCCGCCTGCTGGCGGTCAAATGCGGATTCGAGCTGACGGACTTGCAGGTAAGGCGTCTGGAAAAGATCTTGCAGCGGCTCGGCCATCCAGCGGAGTAGCCGAGCGCCGCGGCGGCGGCTTACTCGTTGCCGCCATGGTTGCCGTGATTGCCGCCGTCGCCACCCGTGCCGAACAGACGCCGGCGACGCGTGACGACTACCGGGCCGTCCGACGTGCCGCTGCTACGATCGGGCGCAGGACGGTCCGATGACGGCGCGCCATACGACTCACGCGGTTCACGGGGCTCACGATGCTCGCGCGGTTCACGCGAACCGTGCGGACCACGCGTGGTGTGCTCGCCGTGCGAGGGGCGCCCCGCGCGCGGCGCCGGACGCGTGCCGGTGTCGAGCTGGATCGTCGAGATCGCGCGCTTGCAGATGCCTTGCAGGCCGACAGGCGTGCGCAGCATCACCAGGTACTGATCGAACGACTCGATGCACCCGGTCAGGCGAATGCCGTTGACAAGGTAAATCTCAACGCGCTTTCGTTCTTTGCGCGCAGCGTTCATGAAGTCGTTTTGCGGATGCGATTCTGCGGAAGCCATGGACAATTCAGGTTAGAAAAACGGTTGTTCGCCGCGATTCTACCCTGTGTGGGGGCAGAACGCGCCAACGGGCGAACTGCGTCCACTATAACGGCTTGCGGGCACATAAGCACCAGATAACTATTGGATGTAACGTTGAGTTACGAATCTGCGGACGAATGCCGTATTCTTCCGCCACGCTCAGGTCTTCCCGGTGCCGATGGCGGAAAAAGATAGCGCGCCGCCGCGCCTTTGGCGGAATAAAGCGCCGCCGGTCCGCGTTATTTCAGGCATGGCGACGCTGCATGGTGCGCGTCGCCGACCGCCTTTCCGGCCGCGCGAAGCGTCCGGGTGCTCCTCAGGAGATTCGACATGAAGGTATCGCGCATTCTTTCCGCCGTTTTCGTCATGCTGGCGCTCGCGCTGGGCTCGCTCGCCACCAGCGGGTGCACCTCCACGACCGACAGCGGCGCCTCCAGCTCCAGCGGCGGAAGCGGCAGCGGCGGCGGCTACTGAGCGCAGCACGCCGGGTGAGTTTCGAAGCGGAAGTGATTTCGTGGCTCCCGCAGTTGCGCCGCTATGCGCGCGCACTGACGGGTGACCGCGCGTGGGCCGACGACCTCGTGCAGGATACGGCGGAGCGGGCGCTCGCGCGCTGGGCCGCGTTCCGGCCGAACAGCAACCTGCGCGCATGGCTTCTTACGATCCTGCGGCATCTGTACATCGACCAGCTGCGCGGCCGCCGCGAGATCGCCGTCGACGACGAGAGCGCGCCGTGGCGCAATCTCGAAGCGCCGCAGGGGGAGGTCGACGGTCTGGTGCTGCGCGATCTGCAGCGCGCGCTGTATTGTCTGCCGGTCGAACAGCGTGAAGTGCTGTTGCTGGTTTGCGTGGAGGAACTGACCTATCAGGAAGCGTCGAGCGCCCTCGGGGTGCCGATCGGCACGGTGATGTCGAGGCTGTCGCGCGCGCGCGAACACTTGCGCGCACTGCTGACTGAAGGACCGGTTCAGGGGCAAGGGGCGGCGCGTAAAGCGCCACCGTTGAAAGTAGTGAGAAATCCGTGATGAATAACGACGACCACGATTCCAGCCTGCCCGACGGGCTCGATCTGCGAGCGCTGTCGGCGTTTGTCGACGGCGAATTGCCGGGCGCGGAGCGCGCCGCGATCGAGGAGCGCCTCGGAGAGGACCCGCAGGCCGCCGCGCGTGTGGCGTCGTGGCGCGCGCAGAAAGCCGCGTTGCGCGCGCTGTGCGGCGCGCCGCAGCGCAGCGAGCATAACGGGCGCAATGCGCTCGACGATGCCGCCGAACCCGCCTTCATCGTGGTGCGCCGGTTTGCGCCGTGGTGGCAGCGGGCCGGCCTTGCGGCGTGCTGGCTGGCGGCCGGCGCGGGGCTCGTGCTCGCGTTGGGGCCGCTCGCGCCGCGCCTGACCGGCGGCGCCTGGGACGGTCTGACGAACCGGCCGCCGAGCTTCGCCCAGCGCGCGGATATTGCCTACGCGGTCTACACGCCTGAGCGGCGGCATCCGGTGGAGGTCGCGGCAAGCGAAGAAGAGCATCTGATCACCTGGCTCTCCAAACGGCTCAACCGGCCGCTGTCCGTGCCGTCGTTGCAGGAATACGGTTATTCGCTGGTGGGCGGGCGGCTCCTGCCCGGCGAGGCGGGGCCGGCGGCGCAGTTCATGTACGAGAACAGCGGCGGCGCGCGGCTCACGCTCTACGTGAGCGGCACGGCGCGCGACGAAACCGCGTTCCGGCTGCTGCGCGACGGCAACCGGAGCACCTTCTACTGGGTCAGCGACGGCATGGGGTATGCGTTGTCCGGGCCGATCGCCGAAGGCAAGCTGCGCTCGATCGCCATCGAAGTATGCAGCGCGCTCGGCGGCAAGCCGGAGACGTGGCAGTAGTGCGCCGGCTCTGCAACAGCCGGTAACAGAAACGCCTCGTGCCGCCGCCGTCCAGGCGGAATAGCGTTGCGCGGCGGCGCGTTTACTGTGTGCTGGATCACGCCGTCCCCACGCGTTCGCGCGCTCACGGCAGGGTGTCGAGCAAGGCAAACCGACGATGTCTTCACGGTGCCGACACGCTTCTTGCGAGTCGCTACGCCGGCGCGTCGAGGCAGCACAATCATGCGCAACTTTCATCATTTCGGCACCGGGCTGTGTGGCGGCGTGGCCTGTGCGTGCCTGTGCGCCGCTTGCGCGGCGCCGGTCGAGGCGCCGCCGGTCGCCGCGCAAGCGGACCTGAGCGCGCCGGGCCCCGGCGAGCCGACCTGCCGGCTGGTGGCGGGGCAGGCGGAAATCGACGGCGTCACGCAGCAGATCACCGGCCGCGCCTGTCTGCAGCCGGACGGCAGCTGGCAGATCGCCGAGGACGATACCGCCGCGCAATATCTGGCGTATGGGCCTGTCTACTACTACGATCCATGGTATTGGGGGCCGCCGGTGGTGTTCGGCGGCGGCGTGTCGATCGTCTTCATCGACCGGTTTCATCATCACCATCACATGGATCATGTGCATTTCGTGCATGGATCGTCTGGCATGGGCGGGCACGGCGGCTGGCACGGCGGGTCGTCCATGCACATGTGGGGCGGCTCGAGTGGCATGCTGCACGGCGGTGGTGGAGGCATGCATCGCTAACACGCTGCCGCCCGCACGCGCGGTGGCGAGGGAGGTGTCGTGAGCCGCAGCCTGCCGCCGAACCTGTCCGCCGCGCAGTTCGACCTCGCGCTCGCCAGCTGGCGCTCCATTGTTGGCGAGCCGCAAGTGGTGACCTCGGCGGCCGGGCTCGCCACCTATCTCGATCCGTTCGCGCCCGGCGAGCGCGCAGCGTTTTCGGCGAGCGCCACGCTGCTGCCCGGTTCCGTCGACGAAATTCGCGCGGTGCTGCGCGTTGCCAATCAATATCGCATTCCTCTCTGGACCGTCTCGACCGGCCGCAACTTCGCGTACGGCGGCGCCGCGCCGCGGCTGCCGGGATCGGTCGTGCTCGATCTGCACAGGATGAACCGCATCATCGAGGTCAACGAGACGCTCGCGTATGCGCTGGTCGAGCCGGGCGTGACTTACTTCGATCTGCACGCGTATCTGCGCGAGCACGGCCACAAGCTGTGGGTCGATCCGCCCGCGGCCGGTTGGGGCAGCGTGGTCGGCAATACGCTCGAGCGCGGCTTCGGCTATACCGCGTACGGCGATCATGCGGCGAAGCAGTGCGGCATGGAGGTGGTGCTCGCCAACGGCGATGTGCTGCGCACGGGCATGGGCGGCATCGAAATCGGCACCGCGTGGCAGCTCTATCAGCCCGGTTACGGACCTTCGTTCGATGCGATGTTCATGCAGTCGAACTACGGCATCGTCACGAAACTGGGGGTCTGGCTGATGCCCGCGCCGCCCGCGTATCTGCTTGGCGAAATCCAGTTTCAGCACGAGGCGGATCTCGAAGCGATCGTGGAGATCTTGCGGCCGTTGCGGCTCGATGAAACGATCCGCAACCACGTGGTGATCGAAGGCGGCTTGCGCCGCGCCGCCGGTTTGTCGACGCGGGCGCAATGGTACGAGGGCCCCGGCGCGATGCCCGAGCGCGCGGTGGCGGCGATGCTCGAGAAGCTGGATGTCGGCCGCTGGAATCTGCATTTCGCGCTATACGGCACGCCCGAACTGATCGACGCGCGCCTGGCGATCGTGCAGCGCGCGTTCGCGCGCGTGCCTCAGGCGCGGTTCTTTGCGAAGCGATACGCGGGCAATGCGATGGGCGATGCAGCGGGCAATGCAGCGAGCGATGCGCAACCCACCGCGGGCGGCGATCGCAACCTCGCCGGCATTCCGGCGATGAGCGCGTTTCGCATGCTCGACTGGCGCGGGGGCGCAGGCGCGCATGTGGACTTTGCCCCGGTGTGTCCGGCGACCGGGCGCGACGCGCTGCGCCAGTACACGATGGTCAAGACGCGCGCCGCGGAATACGGCTTCGACTACTACGGTGGCTTTACGGCGGGTGAGCGCCATCTGCACCACATTTTCGCGGCGATCTTCGACCGCGGCGACGCGAATCAGGTCGAGCAGGCCGGCCAGCTGCTGCGCTCGCTGATGAGCGACGCGCGCGCGGCGGGTTACGGCGAATATCGCGCGCATCTCGCGTATATGGACTTTGCCGCGGCCCAGTACAGCTTCAACGACGGCGCCTTGCTGCGGCTGTCGGAAACGATCAAGGACGCGCTGGACCCGAACGGCATTCTGGCGCCCGGCAAGCAGGGCATCTGGCCGGCGGCATGGCGCGACCGGCGAGGCTACACCTGAGCGCGTGCGGCGCGCGCGACAGGGCGACAGTAGCATTAGGAGAGAGCCATGGACCGGCGAACTTTCATGACAACCGCCGTATGCGTGCCAGGCGCGGCCGCCTGCGCGTGGCCGTGGCTTGAAGGCTTTTCGCTCAGTCGCCCTGCGGTGGCGGTGATCGACTCCACGCTCGCTAAGGGCGCGGCGTTCGCCGGCTATGCCGCGCAATGGCGATGGACTGTTCTCGAAGCCGGCGACGACATCGGAGCGCTCTGGTACATGGCGCTTGCACCGCTGCTTCGCGCCACGCCCGGGGCGGCAACCATGCCGGCGGCCCTGATAGGCCTTACGCGGGCCTCCGATTACTTCGTTCTCGAACAGCTCGCCACGGGTGCGGGACACCGGGTCGAACACTGCCTTGTGCAAAGTGCGGCTTCCGGCTCGCAACTCGCGCATGTCGCCTTTGCATTCGGACCGCGCGCGTTGGGTTAGAACTTGTAGGCCTTGTTTTGCGGATCGAAGGTCGAGTCGTCGAATGCTTTCGGCGTGATGTTTTCGAAGACGATCTTCTCGAAGATCCTGCCGTCGTTGCCGTAGGACTCGACAGTGCGGAAATAGGGATGCCGCAGATCGAGGCCGAGTGTTTCCTTCTTCGCGTAGAACTGCGGCTGACCGGTCGGCGACTCGAACGTGAAGGCCACCACGCGCACGCCGTCCACCGTCCTGACATCCACCTGGGTCGAACGCGGCACACCGGCTTCGATATATTTCTTACCCTCCGCGAGGTATTGGTTCGCAATGTATTCGGTGCCGAGATCGCGTACCTGATGGTTCGATTGCGCGCGGGCGAGGGCGCCGTTCAGCGAAGTCCACAGCGGCATGACATTCATGATGCCGCCCAGGTGCCCATACATTTCGTCGGTGCGCTTCGACTCGTCGTAGATGATTTCCTGGCCGGCGTGCGCGCCGTCGGGCAGCCACTTCGCGTAGATGCGCAGCGGCTCGTGCGCGAGGCGCACCAGCATGTGATCGGGCTTGTCGGGCCACTGGCCGTGAATGCGTTCCGAGCGCGCCATGGTGAACTCGTACGACGGGTAGCCGTTCGGCCCTTCCTTGATATAGCGCGGCAACGCGAGCGGATCGAGCGACTGGAACAGCGCGACCAGTTGCTCGTCGTCGAGCTTTTCCAGCGCGCCGCTCTGTTGCGCGGCGCGCAGCCATTTGACCTGCTGATCCAGCGTGAGCTTGCCGGCCTGCTTGGCCGGCGTGGCAGGCGGCTTGACGGCGCTGGCGGTGTCGAGCGCGGGCGGCGTGTCGTCGTTTTGCGCGAAGGCCGCGGGCGCGGTGATGGCCGCAAAAGCCACCAACGCCCCCGACGCCGCGAGCAGGGCGGCGCTCAGGAATCTGCTCGATGGCGTGCGGCGCGAGCGTGCGGACATGCGGTACGTCATGAATCTCTCCGTAAGACGACGCGAAGCGAAGCGCCTTGTCTGTCAGGCAGGCTTTTGCTTCGCGAGTTCCTCGTCGCGCAGCGCGCGGCGCAGGATCTTGCCGACGTTGGTTTGCGGCAGCTCGTCGCGGAACTCCACGAGCTTCGGCACCTTGTAGCCCGTGAGATTCTTGCGGCAATGCGCGATCACCTGTTCCGCGGTGAGCGCTGGATTGCGCTTGACGATGAACACCTTCACTTTCTCGCCCTGCGCCGCGTCGGGCACGCCGATTGCCGCGACTTCCCGCACGTCGGGATGGGCCGCGATCACGTCTTCGATTTCATTCGGATAGACGTTGAAGCCCGACACCAGGATCATGTCCTTTTTCCGGTCGATCAGACGGATAAAGCCGGCCGAGTCCATTACGCCGATGTCGCCGGTGGCGAGCCAGCCGTCCTCGTCGATCACCTTGGCGGTTTCTTCCGGACGGTTCCAGTAGCCCTTCATCACCTGCGGGCCCTTCACACACAATTCGCCCGCTTCGCCGATGTTGGCCCAGCTGCCATCGTCTTTCCTGAAGCGCACCTGGGTGAAGGGCGCGGGCAGGCCGATCGAGCCCTCGAAGTCGCGCATGTTGCTCAGGTCGACCGGATTCATCGATACGATCGGCGAGCATTCAGTCAGCCCGTAGCCTTCGATGATCGGTTTGCCGGTGACCGCCTTGAAGCGCTCGGCGACCGCTTTCTGCGTGGCCATGCCGCCCGCCATGGCGAGCTTCAGGTTCGAGAAGTCGCGTTTGCAGAACTCTTCGTTTTCGAGGAACGCGTTGTAGAGCGTATTCACCGCGGTCATGCCGGTGAATTTCTCGTGACGGATGATCATCATCACGCGCTTCATGTCGCGCGGATTGGCGATCAGGATATTGCGTCCGCCCAGCCCCATGAAGATCATCGCGTTCACGGTCAGCGAGTAGATGTGATAGAGCGGCAGCGGCGTGAGCACCGTTTCGATGTCGCCGCTCAACTGCCCTTCGGACCACGCCTTGGCCTGCAGCAGATTGGCGATGATGTTCTTGTGCGTGAGCATCGCGCCCTTGGCGACGCCGGTCGTGCCGCCGGTGTACTGCAGGAACGCGATGTCGTGGTGGGTGAGGCGCACAGGCGTGAGCGGCCGCGTGTAGCCGGTCGCGAGCGCCTTGAGAAGCGGCACCGCCTGCGGCAGGTTGTACGCGGGCACCATCTTCTTCACGTGCCGCAGCATGAAATTGAGCAGGCGTCCTTTCGGATTCAAGCCGTCGGCGAGCAGGTCGCCCAGCCCCGTCACGATGATGTTGCGGATCTTGGTGCCAGGTAGCGCATCCTCTACAGTTTTCGCGAAGTTCTCGAAAACGATGATGGTTTGCGCGCCGCTGTCCTTCAACTGATGCGCGAGTTCGCGCACGGTGTAGAGCGGATTCACATTGACCACCACGCCGCCGGCCTTCAGCACACCGAACAGCGACACCGGATACTGGAACGTGTTCGGCAGCATGATCGCCACGCGCTCACCCGGCTTCACGCCGATGCTTTGCAGATACGCGGCAAATGCCGTGGCTTTGCGGCCCAGTTCGCCGTAGGTCAGGTTCGCGCCCACGCTCACATATGCGACGCGCTCGCGGAACTTCTCGATGCATTCGTCGAAGAACTGCACGACCGATTCGTATTGCGCAACGTCGATTTCACGCGGCACGTCCGCCGGATACGACGCGTACCAGATGCCGTCGGTGTTGGGCGCGCGATTCGGCGCCGCGGCTACTGCGCCGGGCGGGAGCGGGTCGTGGTTGGGCTGGGTCATCGGTCGTCTCCTGAAGCCGTGGCTTCCTCTGTTAGTGTGCCGGATTTGCGGCCAGTCATTGAATCAATCGACGCGGCGGGTTGGACCGCGTGCAGCGTGCAGCATGTAGCGTGTGAAGCAAAAGCATACGGCGAATCCAGCGCCGCAACGTTGGACGTGGTCAACGCTCCAGAATCGCGACGACCCCTTGGCCACCCGCCGCGCAGATCGAGACCAGCCCGCGCGCCGTGCCGGCCGGTTTGTCGAGTTGCGCGAGCATTTTTGCGAGACTGGCGACGATGCGACCGCCGGTCGCCGCGAACGGATGACCGGTCGCGAGCGAGCTGCCGTTCACGTTCAATTTTGCCCGATCGATCGTGCCGAGCGGGCCCGGCAGTCCGAGTTGCGTGCGGCAATACTCGTCATCCTGCCACGCCGCGAGCGTGCATAACACCTGGGCGGCGAACGCTTCGTGGATTTCGTACAGATCGAAGTCCTGCAGCGTGAGGCCGGCGCGCGCCAGCATGCGCGGCACGGCGTAGGCGGGCGCCATCAGCAGGCCTTCCTTCTTGTCGAAAAAGTCGACGGCGGCGGTCTCGGACCAGCTCAGATACGCAAGCACCGGCAGCCCGTGCTTCGCCGCCCAGTCTTCGCTTGCAAGCAGCACGGCGGAGGCGCCGTCGGTGAGCGGCGTCGAATTGCCTGCGGTCAGCGTGCCGGCGTCGCGGTCGAACACCGGTTTCAGCGTGGAGAGCTTTTCGAGCGTCAGGTCGGCGCGCAGGTTGTTGTCGCGCGCGAGGCCGCGGTACGGCGTCATCAGGTCGTTGACGAAGCCGCGCGCGTACGCCTGGGTGAGCTTGCGGTGGCTGTCGAAGGCGAGCACGTCCTGCGCCTCGCGCGAAATGTTCCAGCGCTTGGCCATCAGTTCGCAATGCTCGCCCATGGAGAGGCCAGTGCGCGGCTCGCCGTTGCGCGGCAGCAGCGGCTTGAAAAACATGCCGGGGCGCAGCTTGGCCAGCGCCCCGACGCGCTGGCCCGTGCTCTTGCCGCGGTTCGCTTCGAGCAGGATCTTGCGCATCTTCTCGTTGACGCCGATGGGCGCATCGGAGGTCGTATCGACGCCGCCCGCGATGCCCACCTCGATCTGCCCGAGGGCGATCTTGTTGGCCACGAGGATCGCCGCTTCGAGCCCGGTGCCGCAAGCCTGCTGTACGTCATACGCGGGTGTCTCTTTCGCGAGCGTGGTGGACAGCACGGCTTCGCGCGTCAGATTGAAGTCGCGCGAATGCTTGATGACCGCGCCGGCCGCGACTTCACCCAGACGTTCGCCGTGCAGGTTGTAGCGGTCGATCAGGCCTTGCAGCGTGAAGGTCAGCATGTCCTGGTTCGACGCGCTTGCGTAGGCGGTGTTCGAGCGGGCAAACGGAATGCGGTTGCCCCCCAGGATGGCGACGCGGCGTACGGCTGGCTGCGGGTTGGACATGCATGGCTCCTTTGGGTCGATCTCTGGTTCTGGTTATTGCAGCCGCCACTGCATGCGGCCGCGCAAATGCGGTTTCTGCCCGGCAAGATCGCGCACTTCGATGTCGCGTTCGATCAGCGAAGGCGACGCGCTCCATAGTGAGACCTCGCCCGGCAGGTGCATGGGCAGCTTGAACTCGGCGCACAGCGTGGCTTCGGCCAGCGGTTTCGGCGGTTGCAGCGCGGCGGCGGCGCGCGCCAGCGCCCGCATGCCGTGCGCAATCGCGCGTGGAAAGCCGAACGCCTTCGCGGAGAGCGCGCTCAGATGAATCGGGTTGTAGTCGCCGGAGACGTTCGCGTAGTCGCGGCCGAGTTGCGACGGCAGTTGCCAGCGCGCGGTGCGTTGCAGTTCGAGCGGTCCTAGTTCGAGCGGATCGAGCGCGCTGCCGCCGGCGGCCACGCCGCGCTTCAGATAGACGCTGTCGCCATCCCATACCGCTTCGCCGCGCCGGTACATGCGCGTATGCAGTACGAACGCCTGGCCTTTGTCGTGACGCAGCAGCGCGCCGAATTCCACCTCCACGCGCAGCATGTCCTTGTAGGTGAGCGGGCGGCGCAGGCGCACGTGGTTAGCCAGATGCACGAGCCCGAGCGCCGGCCACGGGAAGGCCGGATCGGTCAGCATCAGCAGATGCAGGGGAAAGGCGAGCAGGTGCGGATACGTGAGCGGCACGCCGTGCTCCGGGATGAAGCCGCAGACGCGCGCATAGCGCCACACCGGCCCCGGGTCGATGGCGACGGCGGGGCGTACCAGACGCAGCGGCGGCAGATGCGTCTCGCGGCCGCGCTTGATGATGCCCGACAGCGCGCGCGCATAGAGCTTGGCGGGCGCAGGCAAGGTGTCGATGACGACGGTCTTCGGCCGCGCCGCGCTCGCAACCTGCATGCCGCCGAACGGATCACCCGGTTCGCGCATGGTCACGCTCCAATCAGGCTTTGTCCGCACACGCGCACGATCTGGCCGCTCACGCCGGCCGATCCCGGATGCGCGAGCCACGCGATGGTCTGCGCGACGTCGACCGGCTGGCCGCCCTGGCTCATCGAGTTCATGCGGCGGCCGGCTTCGCGGATCGCGAGGGGAATCTTCGCGGTCATCTGCGTTTCGATAAAGCCCGGCGCGACGGCGTTGATCGTGATGCCGCGTGCGCGCAAATGCGGTGCCATGCTTTGCACCCGGCCGATCACCCCGGCCTTCGAGGTGGCGTAATTGGTCTGGCCGAGATTGCCCGCGATGCCGCTGATCGACGACACGCCGATAATGCGGCCGCCGTCGCGCAGAATGCCGCCGGCGAGCAACGCGTCGTCGATGCGCTCCTGCGCTGACAGATTGATGTCGATGACGCTTTGCCACGCGGCCTCGGTCATCTTCGCGATGGTCTTGTCTTTCGTGATGCCGGCGTTGTGCACGACGATATCTACGCCCTGTTCGTCAAGCGCGGCGGCGATCTGCGCGGGGGCTTCCGGCGCGGCGATGTCGAACGCGAGCGCGGTGCCGTCGAGCTGGCGCATGGTGGCGTCGAGCGCGTCGCGCGCAGAGGGAATATCGATGCCGATCACGTGCGCGCCTTCGGCGGCCAGCACGCTCGCAATCGACCCGCCGATGCCGCGTGCGGCGCCCGTCACGACCGCGCGCAAGCCGGCCAGCGGTTGCGCCCAGTCGAACGTGGAGGACGCTTTGCTGCCCGTTTTGCCGCCCGTTTCGCCATCCATTTCGCCGCCGGTTTCATCGCCGACCTGTGCGGCGATATGCACGACCTGACCCGACACGTAAGCCGAACGCGGCGACAGGAAAAAGCGCAGTGTCGCTTCCATACCACTCTCGGCGCCTGGCTCGACATACACGAGATTCGCGGTGATACCGCGCCGCGCTTCCTTGCCGAGCGAACGCGTGAAGCCTTCGAGCGCGCGTTGCGCGGTCCACTGACGCGGATTCACGCAGGTCTGCGGCGGCCGTCCCAGCACGACGATGCGTCCGCACTTGCCGAGCGAGCGCAGCGTGTCGTGGAAGAATGCGTGCAGCGGTTCGAGCTGGCTGCTGTCTTCGATGCCGCTTGCGTCGAACAGCAGGGCTGCGAGCTTGCTCGACGAGCCGGAGTCGGCCGCCTCGAAACGGCCTGTCATGAGGCCGTGGCGATTCGCGAGCGGTACCCACAGTCCCGCGCTGGCATGCGCCACGCTCGTTACGCCGATGCCGCCGACGAGCGTGGCGAGCGCGTCGAGCAGATGCGGCTCGCGGCCCGCGCCGATCGCCACGATGCCGTCGAACTCCGGCCGGTCCGCGCGATAGCGGCGCAGCACCTCGGGTTTGGGCAGCCCAAGCGAGCGCGCGAGGCGCGCGCCGAAGGGCGAGTTGACGAAGTTCAGGTAAGAGTCGTTCATATTATTCGTTGCTCCGCTGGCTGCGCCCGAAAGAAGTCCCCTTGGGGGGCGCCCTGAGGACGTCCCCAAGGGGACGCCGGACGTGTGTCAGTGTGCACCGGGTTTGGCGCGTGTGGCACGCCTCACCGGGATGTTTTTTCATACGCCCCGCGCTCCGCTCAGGCCGCGAGTTCCAGCGCCTTGTCGAGCGCCGACTTGCGTTTTTGCAAGCTGGCGAGCATGTCGAAATCGGCCGGGAAATCGTCGACCTGCACGACCTGCGCGCCATAGCGAGCGTAGTCGTCGAGCACGCGGCGTTCGTCGGCGTCGATCAGGCCTTTTGCCTGCGCGGTATCCGTCCATGCGGCCAGTTGCGGCAGGCTTTGCGGCATCGGTTCGAGCAGGCCCTGTTTCACCGCATCGCGCAGTCTCTGGTCGATCTGCGTGACGCGCGGGTTCAGCTCGAACACCAGCTCGCCGTAACCTAGCGCATCGACGTCGGGATGCGGCACATAGGAGTCGGACACCAGTCGGTTACGCGCGGCGCCAGGCGTTTGCATCAGCTCGGCAATCTCGCTGCCGAGGCGGTCGGACGGCTTGCGGTAAGGCAGGCCGAACGGGAACGCGAGCACGCGTACGAGACCGGCGGCGAAGCGGTTCGGGTAGTTCGCGAGCACGCCGTCGAGCGCCTGTTGCGCCTGGTACAGCGAATCTTCGACGCCCCAGCGCACGAGCGGCAGATCGTCTTCCTGACGGCCTTCGTCTTCGAAACGCTTCAACGTGGCCGAGATCAGATAGAGGTGGGAGAGCACGTCGCCGAGACGCCCCGAGAGGCGTTCGCGGCGCTTCAGATCGCCGCCGAGCACGAACATGGAGACATCCGCGAGGAGCGCGAACGCAGTGGACAGGCGCGTGGCCGCGCGGTAGTACGCATGCAGCGGCGCGTACGCGGTGCGCGGTTTGGCGATGAACGCGCCACCCGTGATGCCGTCCGCAAAGCTGCGTACCACGTTGGAGAGCGTGAAGCTCAGGTGACCGAAGAATGCCGCGTCGAAATCGCGCAGCGCCTTGGCGCGATCCGTTTCGCGCGTCGCGGCCATTTCCTTCAGCACGTACGGATGGCAACGGATCGCGCCCTGGCCGAAGATGATCAGGCAGCGCGTGAGAATGTTCGCGCCTTCCACGGTGATCGCGATCGGCACCTGCTGATAGGCGCGCGCGAGAAAGTTCGACGGGCCCATGCAGATGCCCTTGCCGGCGGTGACATCCATGCCGTCGTTGACGACCATGCGGGCGCGTTCGGTAATGTGGTACTTCGCGATCGCCGAAATCACCGAGGGCTTTTCGCCGAGATCCACCGCCTGCGCCGACAGGCGGCGCGCGGCATCCATCACATACAGGTTGCCGCCCATGCGGCCGAGCGCTTCCTGCACGCCTTCAAACTTGCCGACGGCGGTGCGGAACTGGCGGCGAATCGCGGCATAGGCACCGGTGCCGCGCACGGCGATCTTCGCCATCCCCACATTCGACGACGGCAGCGAAATCGCCCGGCCCGCCGCGAGACATTCCATCAGCATGCGCCAGCCGTTGCCGACCTGCGCGCGCCCGCCGATCACCCAGTCGAGCGGAATGAACACGTCCTTGCCGGAGTTCGGGCCATTCTGGAACACGGCATTGAGCGGCCAGTGGCGGCGGCCGATATTCACGCCCGGATGGTCGGTCGGAATCAGCGCGCAGGTGATGCCGGGCTCGTCGCTCGCACCGAGCAGGCGGTCGGGATCGAGCGCGCGGAACGCGAGGCCGAGCACGGTCGCGACCGGCCCGAGCGTGATATAGCGCTTGTCCCACGTGACGCGAAAACCCAGCGTCTCGCGGCCTTCGAACATCCCTTTGCAGACAATGCCGACGTCCGGAATTGCCGCCGCGTCGGAACCGGCGTAAGGGCTCGTCAGCGCGAAGCAGGGAATGTCCTCGCCGCGCGCGAGGCGCGGCAGATAGTGGTTCTTCTGCTCCTCGGTGCCGTAGTGCATCAGCAATTCGGCGGGGCCGAGCGAGTTCGGCACCATCACCGTGACGGCAGCCGCCGAGCAGCGCGTGGCCAGCTTCATGATGACCTGCGAGTGCGCGTACGCGGAGAACTGCTTGCCGCCGTACTGCTTCGGAATGATCATGCCGAGAAAACCGCGCTCCTTGATGTACTGCCAGGTTTGCGGCGACAGGTCCTGCCACACCATGGTGGTTTCCCAGTCGTTCGCGAGATCGCACAGTTGCTCGCATTCGACGTCGAGGAAGGCTTGCTCTTCGGCCGTCAGCGTGGCGGGGCCGTAGCCGAGCAGCGTGTCCCAGTGCGGGCGTCCCGAGAACAGTTCGGCATCCCACCAGACCGTGCCGGCTTCGATCGCATCGCGCTCGGTCGGCGACATCTCCGGCAGGATCTTGCGGAACAGGTCGAGCACCGGCTTGGTCAGCCATGCGCGGCGCAGCGGCTTGAGCGTGAGCACGAGGGCAGGGAGGACGAACACGATCGCGAGCAGTGCGGTGGCCACCGGACCCGTCGCGCCGGTCGCATGCGCGGCCGCCACCCAGACGATCATGAAAGCGAGCCACCATGAAGCGCGCGCCCGGCTATAGACGAGCGCGAAAGCGGCAATGACGAGGACCAGGGTGAACCACAGCATGACGTCTCCTCCTGTTTCGATAAGGCGTGCGAACGCATCCACGGGGCACGGACGGCTCGCGTTCTATGTTCGGTTGATCTTCTTGTCGGGTGGCTGAACTGCCGCGCCGCCCAGGTGTGCGATCAGGATGGGCCGCCCGGGTTGGCGGCCTTCATGTTGCGGACGGTTGATGAAGGCGCCGCCCGCAAGGCTTCCTTGTCTTTGTTCGCTTCGTTTCTAAGCCGTGCCGTGCAACGCGTGCTCGACAGGACCCGCCTGCAGGTTGCCGCCATGACGTTCGCCTTCCGACACTGCCGGCGCCGCTCCGTGTTCCCCCGGTGCAGCAACCCCCGTGCCTTGCGCGCTGCCGTCGACGGCACAGTCCGTGCCGCTTTCGGTAGCATCGCCCAGCACCGCGGCGAACGCGGCCAGTTGCGTGCCGTCCGGCAGCGGCGCCTTGAGCGCGGCCACCATCAGCGAGGCGAGGCGGGCGATCAATTGCAGGTCGTTCATCGACTTGCCCTGCGAGAACTCCGAGATCAGGCTGTCCGTATCGGTGCCGGCCAGCACGCCCGAGAGCGCGCCGATCGCGAAGTGCAGGCGCCAGCCGAGTTCCTCGCGCGGCAGATGCGGCAACGCGCGCTGGAACGCGTCGAAAAAGCGCACCGCCACCGACGCATAGTGCACGTTCAGAAAGTCGCGAATGAAGGCCGACGGGTCGGTATAGGCACGGCCCAGCAGCCGCAGAAATGCCTTGCCGCCCACGCGCGGATCGCGCGACAGGCGCAGCGCGGGAATGAACATCGCGCCGAGCACGTGCTCGCAGGTCAGGCGGTCGCCGAGCATCGTGTCGAAGCGGTCGAGCAGCTTGAGCCGCTCCTGGTTGAGCCGGTCGAGGCGGCGCGACAGCATCGAGTGGATCAGTGACTCCTTGCTGCCGAAGTGATAGTTGACCGCCGCGAGGTTGACTTCGGCGCGCGAAGTAATCTGCCGTAGCGACATCGCTTCATAGCCGCAATCGATGAACAGCGTTTCAGCAGCGTCGAGGATGCGGGACTTCGTATCGCCGGCATGCCGGCCTGTTGTGCGAACTGCCATATTGCGTCTCCCAGTTGCCGGTCGCCCGGCTCGCAAACAAGCGATTCAAATGATTATTTGAAACAGCCGTTTTTTTCAGGATAAGAAGGATGATGCGTGCGATCAAGGGGGCGGTGTCGACGAACTCCTCTAGAAGACCCGACGGAGGTCCGCTTTCCGATGCTCGCGGGACGTCAAACCGCGCGGAAATAAAAAAAGGCCGTTCCGATCGAAATCGGAACGGCCTCGTATGGCGTGCTACCTGTGTTTGGCCCTGCGTTTGCTTGATGGCGTGTGCTTCGCGCCGCGGCGGTTCGAGCCGCCTTTGTGCCTATTGTGCCCGATAACGCGCGGGCACAATAGCTGTTTAGTTCGAACGCTTAAAGCTAGGTCGCAACCTCTTTCGCCGTCTGTGTCATGTCGATGCCGCGGCGCTCGCGGCTAAACGGAATCAGTACGGCGATCACCACCGCCACGATGCCGATTACCGCGGCCATCACCAGCGCGTAATTGTTGCCTTGCGCTTCGGCGACCTTCGCCTGCAGCGGGCCGTTCACCGCCGCGATCAGATTGCCGAGCTGATACACGAGGCCGGGGAACGTCGCGCGAATTTCATCGGGCGAGATTTCGTTCAGGTGCACCGGAATCACGCCCCACGCGCCCTGTACCGAGATCTGCATCAGGAAGGCGCCAAGCGCGAGCAGCACCGGCGTGCTCGAGAAGGCCCACAACGGCAGCACCGGCAGCGCGATCAGGGCGGCGATGAAGATCGCGCGCTTGCGGCCGATCTGCTCCGACACCCAGCCGAAGAACAGCCCGCCGCAAATCGCGCCGATGTTCAGCGTGATCGTGATCAGCGACACCGTGTGCGCGTCGAACTGATGTTGCACCCGCAGGAAGGTCGGATAAAGATCCTGTGAACCGTGCGAGAAGAAGTTGAACGCCGTCATCAGAACGATCGCGTACAGCGACAAGCCGATGTTCTGCTTGAGCGTGGCGACAAGACCCAGGCGGGGTTTCTTTTCGAGCGTCTTGAAGGCCGGCGACTCCGGCACATGCGCCCGCACATACAGCACGAGCAGCGCCGGCAGCACGCCGACGAAGAACATGCCGCGCCAGCCGATGTACTGATAGAACAAGCCGAATACCACCGAGGCGAGCAGATAGCCGCTCGGATAGCCGGCCTGCAGCAGACCCGAGACGATGCCGCGCGACTTCGGCGGGATGGTTTCCATGGTCAGTGCGCCGCCCACACCCCATTCGCCGCCCATCGCGATACCGAACAGGAAGCGCAGCACGAGCAGGATGGTCAGACTAGGCGCAAAGCCGGACAGCAATTCGAGCAGGGAGAAGCACGCGATGTTGACCATCAGCGTGGGACGGCGGCCGTATTTGTCGGCGAGCCAGCCGAAAATCAATGCGCCGAGCGGACGCGCCGCCAGGGTGAGCAAGATGCCGAAGGCGACTTCCGGGATATTTGTATTGAACTCCTGCGCGATATCTTTCAACACGAACACCATGAGAAAGAAATCGAATGCGTCGAGTGTCCATCCCAGGTAGGCGGCGATCGTGACGTTTCTCTGTTCCCGTGTCCAGCTCATTGATTGTTCTCCTGAGTCTGCGATTGCCCGCCTTGAACGACGAGCGGCTCCGTAGTCCCGCAAGCCCCGTGGCATGGGCTCCGAGCGAGTGTACGCCGACTGTTAAACGCTTGCATGAATGAACGCACGTTTATCCGTGTTAATCCCTGGAGCGAATTTCATAGGGAATAACAGCGAATTTCGATGTGTTGGCTAAATGTAATTATTGTATTGATGATGTGTGCAATGCCGTTTGTTATTCGTAATTAACCCCGATGCGAATGGCCACTTGAATGCTCAGTAGTCCGGCTGATTGGGAAGGCGGGCGCGATGCCATGGACCGTTCAGGTCCATCTGCGTGCAACTCCCAGCTTGCGGTCATGAAAATTTGATGATAATTTTCATGAAATTACCAGTCGAATTTTTCACGGAACCCTTATGTTCGTCCAGTCCGACCAGCATGTCGCGAGCTATTACGCCGGCACTTATCCGGCGCCGATCCCGTTGCGCCCGGCCCTGAGCAGCCGCGAAGACGCAGACGTGCTGGTGATCGGCGCGGGTTTCAGTGGCTTGCACACTGCATTGCGCCTGAGCCTCGCGGGCAAGCGCGTGGTCATGCTGGAAGCAAGCCGGGTGGCGTGGGCGGCATCGGGGCGAAACGGCGGGCAGGCGCTGCTCGGCTGGTCGTGCGACATGCCTCCGCTGGAGGCGGCGCTTGGCCTCGAGCGAGCGCGCCAGCTATGGGACAGCATGCGCTGGGCGGCGCGGGAGATACGCGAGTTGCCGCAACGCCATGGCTTCGATATCGACTATCGCCCCGGCAGCCTGTGGGCGGCCGTGCTGCCGCGCCGCGTGGCCCTGCTGCAGGAAGCGCAGCGCGAGGCGGTGGAGAAGTGGGGCTACGACCTGATGCGCTTCATCCCGCGCGAGGAGATGCCCCATTGGATCGGCAGCGAGCGCTACCAGGCGGCGCTTTACGATCCCGAAGCGGGCCACCTGAATCCGCTGAAGCTGGCCCAGGGCCTCGCCGCGGCTATCGAGCAGACGGGTGGGCGCATCTTCGAACAGAGCCGCGTGCTCGACTACCGCGAAACGCCCGGCGGGTATGTCGCGCGTACCGACAAGGGCGAGGTGCGGGCGGATGTGCTGGTGCTTGCCTGCAACGCGTATATCGACCGGCTCGACCGCAAGCTGTCGCGTCGCATGCTGCCGGTCGGCACGTATCAGGTGGCCACGTCGCCGCTCACGCCGGATCTGGCCCGTTCGCTGTTGCCGCGCAATAGTTGCGTGATCGACAATCAGTTCGTGCCTGACTACTTCCGCCTCAGTCCGGACAACCGGCTGCTGTTCGGCGGCGGCTGCACGTACGCGGGCGGCATTCCAAAAGACATCGTGGCGGCCACCCGGCCGTATCTGGAGCGCGCGTTTCCTCAACTGCGCGGAGTGAAACTGGAGTTTGCGTGGGGCGGCCATATCGACATCAGCATGAAGCGCACGCCGGATGTCGGCCGGCAGAACGCGCGCTACTGGCTGCAAGGGTTTTCAGGGCATGGTGTGCTGCCTACGCTCGCCGCCGCACGCGCCGTGGCCGACGCCATCCTCGGTGACGACGAATTGCTGAACCTGTACCAGTCCATCGACAATCCGCCTTTTCCTGGCGGCGAGTTGCTGGCCGCGCCGCTGGAGGTGCTGGGGAAGACCTGGTATCGTCTGCGCGACAGGGTGTGAGAAAAGAGGCGAAAAATGAACCAGCAGGAAGAGATGGAAGGTCTTGCGATATTGATTCGCGACCTTCGCAAACACAAGAAAATGACTTTGGGCGCATTGGCGAAGAAGATCGGCCGCTCGGTGGGTTTTCTGTCCCAGGTCGAACGCGGCCTGTCGCGCCCGACAGTGGGCGATCTGACCGCCATCGGCGAAGCGCTGGGTGCGCCGACGACCTATTTCTACAGTCTGAGCAAGCCGCGCGCGCTGCCGTGGGTCACGCGGCCCGATGAACGCCGTACCCTTTACTACGCTGAGGGCATTACGGACGTGCTGGTGTCGCCGAATATGTCGGCGGGCTTTTCCATGCTGGAAAGCCATTTGGCGCCGGGCGCCAGCAGCGGCGACAGGCCGTTGAACGACAGCGACGAGCAGGGCGGCTTCGTGCTCGAAGGTGAGCTGACCATCTGGCTGGGAAGCGAGGACGAGCCGGTCACCCTGGGTCCTAACGACGGTTTCCAGGTGCCGGCGCACGCGCAGTTTCGCTATGCCAACCTTTCAGACGAGCCGACGCGGGTGCTCTGGGTGTTCACCTAGCGTTCGCATGGCACGCGAAGCATCGGACGATGCTGCGTTTAAAAATATGGATTGCTAAATTTTTCACCATCACTCTTTTCTTGAGAAGGACCGCACCGTGGCTTCCGTTTCCACAGACCTGCTCGACGAAGTGCGCGCTTTTCGCGCGGCGTATCCCGAAGTCCGCTACGTCGACCTGATTTGCCTCGACATCCCCGGGCATTTCTACGGCAAGCGCTACCCGGTGGAGATGCTCGAGAAGGTCGCCGCCGGCAGTCTCCTGAAGTTGCCGCAGAACTGCATTCTGCTGGGCACGCAGGGCGGCCTGTACCCGATCGGCGACTACTGCTTCAACGACGGCGATCCCGATGCGCCGCGCCGTCTGATACCCGGCACGCTTAAACCCGTGCGCTGGGAAAGCGAGCCATTGGGGCAGATGCTGATCAGCTCGGACGGCACGGAGGCGCCCATCGAGTTCGAACCCCGCGAAGTGCTGGCCCAGGTGCTCAAGCGCTTCGAGCGGCGCGGCATCCGCCCGACGGTGGCCTTCGAGCTGGAGTTCTACCTGTTCGACCCAGCACTGCGGGACGGTCTGCCGCAATGTCCACGAGATCCGCTGTGCGGCGATAGCGACGATCAGCCGAACATGCACATCGAGCGGCTGTCGCGCTTTTCCGGTGTGCTGCATGAGATGGTCGAAGCCGCGCGCGAGCAGGGCGTGGATGCCACCGTGATCACCGCTGAACTGGGCCCGGGCCAGTTCGAGATCAATTTCGGCCACAACGAAGACGCCATGCGCGCGGCGGACTGGTCCGCCTTGTTCTGCCGCAGCACACGCGGCGTGGCGATGAAGCACGGCTACCGTGCCAGCTTTATGAGCAAGCCCTATCTGCACGCGCCGGGCAGCGGCATGCATGTGCATGTGAGCCTGTACGACGCGGCCGGCAACAATCTGCTGGCGGCCGACAATCAACGCCCGTTGCGTCACGCGGTGGCCGGATGCCTCGCGCTGCTGCCGCATTGCATGCCGGTGTTCGCGGCCAATCACAATGCCTTTCGCCGCTATGGCTGGACGACGAATGCGGCCAGCCAGGCGAGTTGGGGCTACGAGGATCGCGACGCATCTATTCGCATTCCTGAATCGAATGATCGCAATCTGCGGATCGAGCACCGTCTGGCAGGCGCCGACGCGAACCCTTATCTGGTGCTGGCCGCGATTCTGACCGGCATGGAGCACGGCCTGGACGTGGCACGCGAACCGATTGCGCCGCTCAACGTGGACCGCAAGAGCGGAATCGATTTCCCGAGAGACATGCTGACGGCCGTGGCCGCCATGCAGGATCATCCGGCGGTGCGCGAAGGCCTGGGCAAGGAGTTCGTCATGGTCTACTGCGAGAACAAACGCCAGGACCACCTGGACTTCATGAACGAGGTCAGCGCGCGCGAGTACCGCTGGTTCCTCTGAGGGCGTTATCTTCGCGGCGTATTGGCGGCGGTGGGTATCCGGTTTCGCCGGAGAGACCGGATACCCACCCGACGTGTCATTCGATCTGCGCGTTGACGTGCATGGGCCGGCCCGCGGCATAGCCGAACCACGCCGACACGAGGCAGACGGCCACGCAAAGCGCGGCGATACTGTACAGCGAGCCGGTCGCATGGAGCAGTGATCCGGCCACGAACGGACCGCACGAGGCAATCAGATAGCCGACGCCTTGCGCCATGCTCGACAGCTGCGCGGCGACGTGCGAATCGGATGAGCGCAAACCGATAACCGTGAGCGCCATCGTAAACGATGTGCGTTGCGCGGCGCCCAGCAGCAGGACCCAGATCCACGTGGTCGACAGCGGGGCGAAGAAGCAGCCCAGCAGGCTCACCCCGGTCAGCAACAAGCCCAGCACACTCACCGCGCGCTGATCGCGAAGGCGTGCGGTGAGCAGAGGCAGCAGCATGGACAGCACGGTTTGCGCGATCACGCTCAGCGACAGCATCAGACCCGCATCGACCGCGCTCATCCCGCGCATGCGCAGCACAGTCGCGAGCCAGCCGAAGACGATGTACGCCAGCGATGACTGCGAGCCCATGAACAACGTGACCTGCCACGCCAGTGGGTCGCGCCACAAGCCGCGGACCGTGTGTATGCGCCGCCCGGCGTGCATGCCGCGCGGCGGAATATGGCGTGTCCAGACCAGTGTGGCCAACGCGGCGGGAATCGCCCACAGCGCGAGCGCCCATGTCCAGCCATTGGCCCCGCTGCCCACGAGCTGCTCCGCCGCGCGCGCGGCCGGCACGGTCGCCGCGGCGGCCGCCGCTGCGCCCGCGCACATCGCGGCGCTATAGATCCCGGTCATCAAGGCAACATGCTGCGGAAAGTCGCGTTTGACGACGCCGGGCATCAGCACGTTCATCAAGCCGATCGAGAAGCACGCAAGAATCTGGCCCGCGTAGAGCGCCTGCCATGAGGGCACGACACGCATTGCGACGCCCGCTGTCAGCAACACGAGCAGGACGAGCAGGGCCCGTTCGCTGCCCACGCGGCGGGCCAGCAGCGGCGCAAGCGGACCGAACAGGCCGAAGCACAACGACGGCAGCGTGGTGAGCACGCTCGCACCCGCGGGGCTGAGGCTGGTTGCGCGAACGGCTTCGACAAGGATCGGCCCGACGCTCGTAATCGGCGTGCGCAACGAAAAGGCGATTAACGCGAGGCTCGCGGCCAGTGCGAGACTGCGGGCGCGTGAAGAATGTGGTGTGGTCGTGCCGGCAGGCGGGTAGCCCGCATTCAGATTGTCGATAGACGGGTCGTCGAATTCGATTGATGTGGCTTCGCTGTCGGTAGGCAGCGGGTCGCGAGAGGAGGGGGAGGGCGCTTTCATCGGCAAGCTGCTATTCGTGAGCGGAATGGACCAGCGGACACATGGATCGATTCCATGCCGTCCCCATGATTTGATGCTGTCGAGTATAGCGGCTATACGGTCAGACGTTTGCCGTCTACGGAAGACAGCGTTCAGGCTGGTGTGGCCTTTAAATATTCGAATAGCCGGCAGTGGAATTTCTAATGAAAGCGGCACGACGGTGAATGCCCGGCCGGGTTGCCAGCCACGTTCATCGGCAGTATGGTGATCCCGCATAAGCGCGCCCAATCCCGCGTCACATAACGCTCTCGCGGATGCCGCGCGCGCCGTTGCGCAGCATGGCGACATTGCCGGGGGGCCATTGACTCATTGCAATCGCGGCTGCGATCTTCGCCTGCACCAGACACGTCGTGAACAAGTGGACTCATTGATCCGCGGCAACTGGCACTAACCGCGTCCGAATCGGCACGCGCATATTGAATGCGTGCCTTTTGAGGAGACGCACAATGGCCACCGCAGTCTTTCTCGGTTTCATTCTGTTTTCGCTGTATCTCGCCGTGCGCTCGAAGAAGGGGCATGGCAAGCAGGACGTACACGATTTCTTCGTGGCCTCGGGCCAGTTCGGCGCGTGCCTGGTTTTTTTCCTGACTGCCGGCGAGATCTACAGCATCGGCACCATGGTCGGTTTTCCAGGCGGCATTTACGCGAAGGGACCGACGTATGGCGTCTGGTTTCTCGGATACATCCTGCTGGCTTATCCGCTGGGTTACTTCATCGGCCCGAAAATCTGGAGCGCCGGCAAGCGCTACAACGCCATCACGCTGCCCGACCTGTTCAAGGGTTACTACAGCAGCCGTGTGCTGGAACTGGTGGTTGCCGTGTCGGCGATCCTGTTCCTGCTGCCGTGGGGCGAACTGCAATTCACCGGCCTCGTGGCCGCGTTCAAGGGACTCGGCTGGAATTTTCCACCCGTCTATCTGATTCTCATCGCGGGGCTGCTGGCGTTTACCTATGTGGCGATCTCAGGTGTCAGGTCTTCGACTTATATAGCAATCCTGAAGGACATCCTGATGGTCGTGGCGATTGTCGTGACCGGCGCAGCGGTGGCCTGGCAGGTGGGCGTCGTGCACGTGTTCCATGCAGCGAGTCAGCAGGTGAGCAACACCATGACCACCCGCCAATTGACGTTCTCGATGAGCACCATTCTGTTCCAGTCGCTCGGCTTCTACATGTTGCCTGTCGGCGTGCAGTTCTTTTTCACCGCAAAAAGCGGCGACACGATCCGGCGTACGC
This sequence comes from Paraburkholderia ginsengiterrae, assembly GCF_001645125.1. Taxonomy (GTDB): domain Bacteria; phylum Pseudomonadota; class Gammaproteobacteria; order Burkholderiales; family Burkholderiaceae; genus Paraburkholderia; species Paraburkholderia ginsengiterrae. Next base: position 113,189 of record NZ_LXKA01000349.1, read on the forward strand.
AGATGGTGATGCCGCTCTACATGCTGATGTACCCGTTCCTCGTACTGGCGTCGTATTACGCGCTGAGTCAGAACCTGCATCTGGCCTCGCCCAACGAAGCCTTCTTCGCGGCCACTACCCGGTTGCTGCCGGATTGGCTGTTGGGTCTGGTGGCCGCGGCGGCGTCGCTGTCGGGTCTGCTGGTGCTGGCCGGTCTGTGCCTGGCCATTGGCCCGATCGTCACCCGCAACCTGCTGCCGCGGTTGCCGGAAAACCGGCAAAAACGCACGGCGAAGGTGGTGATTGCGATGTACCTGCTGGCGTCGATCGTCATGACGCTGCTCACACCGAACCTGATGCTGACGCTCGTGAACACCACGCTTTACGGCGTCACGCAGTTCTTTCCCGGCGTTCTGATCATTCTGCTGTCGTTGCGGGTTCGAGCCGCGGCGGTTGCGGTCGGCATTCTCACGGGACAAGTGCTGGCCATCGTTCTCTATGCCCGGCAAGTCGACCTGGGCGGCGTGAACCTGGGGCTGCTGTGCCTCGCGGTGAACGTGACGGTGATGTTGCTGGCCAACAGCGGCGCGAAATTGCTCAGCGGCGCTGCGGGCCGAACATCCGTGACAGAGCGCGCGCGAGTTCCTTGACGACCGGATCGGCGGTCGGACGATGCAGGAGCGCGATGTCCATCGTCTCGATGGGCGGCAGCCCGCCTTTCGCCGTGAGGACGACGTGCTCCGCCGTGACCGCGCGGGCGGGCAGGAGACTGATGCCGAGTCCGTCGGCGACAGCCGCCTGAATGCCGCTCAGACTCGAACTGATGAAGCTGATCCGCCAGCGGCGTCCGAGCGCCTCGATCGTATTGATCATGTCGTCGCGGTACAAGCCGCGCGGCGGGAACGCGACGAGTGGAACAGGATCGAGCTGGATCGAAGGGTTTTTCGCGCTGTCGATCCAGCGCAGCTGTTCGGGCCAGGTCGCGACGGCTTCCCGGCTGTTGCGCCGCTGTTTGACGAGGATCAGGTCGAGGTCGCCGCGATCGTAGCTATTGGCCAGGTCGCGGCTCAAGCCGCTCGTCACTTCGAGTTTTACTTGCGGGTGTTTGCGGCTGAACATTGCGAGCGCATGGGTCGTGGGTCCGCCCACGAAATCTTCCGGCACGCCGAGCCGGACGGTCAGACCCACAGTCGCGCCCGACAATGCTTCGATCATTTCATCGTTAAGCGCGAGCATCCGGCGCGCGTAGCCGAGCAGCGTTTCTCCGGCATCGGTCGGGCGCACGTCGCGGCTTCCGCGATCAAGCAGTTTGTGTCCGGCCATCTCCTCCAGTCGCCGCACTTTCTGGCTCACGGTGGACTGGGTCGAATGGAGCCGCGCGGACGCGGCGGTGAATGTGCCGCAATCGGCGACCATCACAATCGCCTTCAGCAGATCCAGATCGAACAGCGGCCTACGCGCCTTTGCACTGTTTTTGGCACTCGCCTTGTCACTCGTTTTTTCACTGTTTGCCATTGAACTATTCGATGTCCGAATGTATTGGCCGACTTGTATCACGCATGGAACCGGCTGGCAATCTCGCGCTGCCCGCATGAACTGAAACCCCTACGCTTTGCTTACATGAGCATGTCCTGCATGCGGACAACTCGACGCCTTCAATGCTATTCGATTTTCCACTGGGTCTCAGTTAAACATTTCATTTTTGAATATGAAGTTGTCTATATAACATTTCTCCACTGACGGCGCGGTGCCGACGCACCCGTCGCAGTACGCAGACAAATCCGATAACGACATCAATAGTCAGACAGAAGGTGGAGGAGACACAGGTGAGCAACAACGAAAGCGGAAAAGTAATCAGCAAATTAAGCGGCAAAGTGAGCAGAAACTGGAAGCGGGCAGCCATGGGTCTCGGCGTGGCTCTGACGCTGCCGGGCGCGGCCAATGCTCAATCCAGCGTCACTTTGTACGGTGTCGTCGATACCGGCGAGACCTACACGAACAACCAGCAAGGCCATTCGGCATGGGAAGCGACCAGCGGCAACGAATCGGGGCCGCGTTGGGGGATGATCGGCTCAGAAGATCTGGGCGGTGGCCTGAAAGCGCAATTCCGGCTGGAGAACGGCTTTAACATCGACAACGGCAAATTCGGGCAAGGCGGGCGGATGTTCGGCCGGCAGGCCTACGTAGGGCTGAGCAGCGACAAGCTGGGCACGGTGACGCTCGGCCGTCAATACAACTCCGTTCAGGACATTCTCGGCAACCTGCAGATCAGCGGCACGCTGACCGGCTATTCCGCTCACCCGCACGACAACGACGACATCAACAACACGTTCCGCATCAACAACGCGGCCAAATACGTTTCGCCGATGTTCGCCGGCCTGCAGGCCAATCTGGTGTATGGCTTTTCGAACTCGACCGGTTTTTCGCAGAACAACAGCTGGAGCGCCGGGCTCACTTACCAGAATGGTCCGTTTGCCCTCGGCGCGGCCTACGCGCGGATGAACAACCCCGCCAGCACCGCAGTGGGCGCCGTTGCGTCCGACAACTACTACGGCAGCGAGTCGATGTTCAACACGCCGCTCGGCAGTGCGACGCGCCAGCAGATCTGGGGCGCGGGCGGCACCTATGCGCTCGGTTCCGCATTGTTCGGACTGCTGTACACGGGTTCACGCTTCGACGTGCCGGCCGCCTCATCGGTGCATTTCGACAACTATGAGGGCAGCCTCGTCTATTACGTCACGCCGACCGTGGCGCTCGCGATCGCACAGGTGTACACGCACGTCACGCAAGGGCCGCTGTCCGGGCATTTCAACCAGACGTCCACGGGCGCGAAGTATCTGTTGTCCAAACGCACCGACCTCTATGTGAACGTGCTTTATCAGAAGGCCTCGTCGAGCATCGGTCAGGCGTGGATCGAAAGCGTGACCGCGCCGTCGTCCACTACCTCGCAGGTGGCGGTGGTCGCCGGCATTCGTCACAAGTTCTGATTGAGCGTTCCAGTTACTCGCGCAAGGTTCCTATGAAACTCCGACTTTTCCTCGCCGCGCTGCCGTTCATCGGCATGTACTCCGGCGGCTCGCTCGCCGCGCATCTGCCGATGCTGTTCGGGATGCCGTTCCTGCTGTCGTGGAACCTGATCTGGATGGCCGCCACGGCCGCGGTTCTCGCGCTGCTCCTTTATCTCGACACCCGCGATGAAGCGAAGCACGACGGCAGCCGGACAGGAGGCCAGTCATGAACACGGCACTGGTTATCATCATCCTGTTCGCGGCGTTTGCGCTTGGAATCGGTGTGTTTGCGCGTCGCGGCAAGAAGCTGAGCCTCGAGCAATGGGCTGTCGGCGGACGCGGTTTCGGCTCGCTGCTCACCTTCCTGCTGATGGCCGGCGAGGCGTTTTCGACTTTCACCTTCCTCGGCGCGAGTGGCTGGACGTATAGTAAAGGCATTCCTGCGTTCTACATCCTGTCGTACGGCTGTCTCGCGTACGTGATCGGTTACTGGATGCTGCCCGCGATCTGGCGCTACGCGAAAGAGCGCAACCTCGTGTCGTTCGCCGATTACTTCGCTTCGCGCTACGACAGCCGCGGGATCGGCGTGCTCGTGTCCGTTGTCGCCGTATTCGCAATGGTGTCGCTGTTGATCATCCAGTTGCGCGGGCTCGGCATCATCGTCTCGGAGATGTCCTATGGTTCGATTCCGCCTGCCGTCGCGATCTGGATCAGCGCGATCCTGATGGCGGTGTACATGACCGTGTCCGGCATTCACGGCTCGGCGAGCATCGCGGTCGTCAAGGACGTGCTGATCCTCGGGCTCGCAATCTTCCTGGGTATTTACCTGCCGCTACATTACTACGGCGGCATCGGCGCGATGTTCACGCGCATCAACGAGGTGCATCCCGAACTGTTGCGCATGCCCGAGCATGGCCTCAACCTCAGTTGGTACAACTCGACGATCCTGCTGACCTCGCTCGGCTACTACCTGTACCCGCACGGCTTCACGGCCGTTTATGTGGCGCGCGACGCAAAGGCGCTGCGCCGCAACGTGGTGATGATGCCGATCTATCAGGTGCTGATCGCGTTTCTGTTTCTCGTCGGATTTGCCGCCACGCTGACCGTTCACGGCCTCGAAGGCGCGCAGACCGATCTGGCGCTGCTGCGGCTCGTCAAGCAGACGTTCTCGCCGTGGTTCGTCGGCGTGGTCAGCGGGGCGGGGCTCCTGACCGCGCTCGTGCCGGGCTCGCTGATCATGCTCAATGCGTCCACCACGATCGCGCGCAATGTCTACCGTGAAGGCTTCGCGCCGCACGCCACCGAGCAGCAGGTTGCGCGCGTCGCCCGCATCGCGCTGCCGCTCTTCACGCTGGTCGTGGTCTACTTCACCTTGCTGGGCGGCGCGACTTTCGTCACGCTGGCGATCTTCTCGTCGTCGCTGCTGACACAACTTCTTCCGATGCTCGCGTCGAGCTTCCTGAAGCGCCCGTTCGGCACTCGCGAGGCCGCCTTCGGCGGGATCGCCGCAGGCGCCATCGTGCTCGCACTGTTCAACTGGCGCGGCATGACCCTGTCGTCCCTGTTCCCCGGCGCGCCCGACGCGTTCACTTCAATCAATACGGGCCTCGTCGCGCTGTTCGTGAACGCGGCAGTCTTCATCGCGATCAGCGCGGTGCAGCGCGCGCTGCGCGCCCGTATGGCTACTTCCGTCAAATCATCATGACATCCACTCCTCGTTCTCTCGTCATCTCCAACGTCCGCTTGCCAGACGGTCAGCCGGTAGCCGTGTCGATTGCCGACGGGCGCATCGCGGCGCTCGGTCCGGACCTCGTGCCGCCGGCCGGCGCCGCGCTCGAAGACGGCGGCGGCGCGCTGCTGCTGCCCGGTTTCGTGGAAGGGCACACGCATATCGACAAGAGCAACTGGGGCAGACCTTGGTATCGCAACGAAGTCGCGGCGACCTTGCTCGACCGGATCAACAACGAGCGCCACTGGCGCAAGGAGTCGGGGCACGACGCCGGCGCGCAGTCGCTCGCACTGGCTCGCGCGTTCGTGCAGGCCGGCACCACGCGTCTGCGTACGCACGTCGACATCGATACCGATGCCGGTTTGCGCTACCTCGAAGGCGTGTTTCAGACTCGCCAGACCCTGCGCGACGTGCTCGACATGCAGATCGTGGCGTTTCCGCAGTCCGGCCTGCTCGGCCGTCCGGGCACGGACGAACTGCTGGCGCGCGCGCTCGCAGACGGCGCGGACGTGCTAGGCGCGCTCGACCCGGCCTTGATCGACGGCGATCCCGTCACTTCGCTGAATGTCACGTTTGCGTTGGCCGAGCGCTATCGCAAGCCGATCGACATCCATCTACACGAGCCCGGCGAAGTCGGCGCCTTTACCTTTAAACTGCTGCTCGATCGCGTCGAGGCGCTTGGCATGCAAGGGCAGGTGGTGGTGAGCCATGCGTTCTGTCTCGGCGCGTTGCCGGAGCGCGAGCGCGATGCCATGCTCGAACGGATCGCGCGCCTGAACGTGGCGCTCCTGACATCGGCGCCACCGTCGCGTCCGGTTCCGCCGCTCAAGACCTGCAGGGAAAAAGGCGTCACCATCTTTGGCGGAAATGACGGCATCCGCGATACCTGGTCGCCGTACGGGTCGCCCGACATGCTCGAGCGCGCGATGCTGATTGGCCTGCGCTATGACATGCGCCGCGACGATGAACTGGCGATCGCGTTCGACTGCGTCAGCGCGGCGGCGGCTCGCGGTTGCGGATTCAGCGACTACGGTTTGCATACCGGTGCGCGCGCCGATCTCGTGCTGGTCGAGGCGGAGACGATCGCGCAGGCGGTGGCCGCTCGGCCCAAACGCAAGCTGGTGGTGGCAAACGGCCGCGTCGTCGCGCGCGACGGCGAACTGGTTGTTGCTGCGTGATGAACAGAGAACAAGGCCGACATGGACAATCGTGAAAGAGTCGATGTACTGATCGAAAACGGCTGTGTGATCACCGTCGATCCGCAGCGCCGTGTGATCGACAACGGTGCGGTCGCAGTGAAGGGCGATCGCATTGTGGCTGTCGGAGAGACCTCCGCACTTGCGTCGAAGTACGTGGCGGATCGCGTGATCGATGCACGCCGCAAGGCCGTACTGCCAGGGCTGATCGACGCACACGCGCATGCGGGGCACGCGATGCTCCGAACCATCGGCGGTGCGGATGGCGACGCCTGGACGGCCGCATGCGAGACGATCTATACACGCGCGTCCGACGAAAACTTCTGGGAAGTCGAATCGCACCTGGCCGCGCTGGAGCGTTTGAAGGCGGGCGTCACCACCGGCGTCTCGCTGCTGGGCGGCGGTAACTCGATCATGCGCGTGGACGACCCGGTCTACGCGCGGCGTCATTGCGACGCGGTGGTGAAAACGGGAACCCGCTCGATCGTCGCGGTCGGTCCGTCGCGGCCGCCGGCCCCGCGAACCTACACGCAGCATTTGTCGAAGGGGAGCGTGACGCGCAACATCGACTTCGACACCATGTACGACGTGTGCGCGGATATCGTCGACGCATGCCACGGCGACGCGGATGGACGAATCCGCATCGCGCTGACGTTGCCGGTCTACGCGCCCGACTACGATCCTGAGCTGACCGCCTACGAGCGCGAGTTCCGCGACCAGGCGCGCCGTTACATGGCGCTATGCCGCGAACGCGGCCTGACGTTCACGCAGGATGGCCACCGCGGCGGCACACTGGCTTTTGCGCATCGCGAACTGGGGCTGCTGAATGAGTCGTCGTTCATGTCGCATGCTATCGACCTGACCGACGATGACATCGCCGCATGCCAGGAGTCGGGCGCGTCGATCATCCACAATCCCAGCGCGATCATGTCGATTATTGGCCGCTGTCCGGTACCCGAGCTGATCGATGCGGGAGTCAACGTGGCGATCGGTTCAGATGCCGCGGCACCGGACCGGGGCTACGACATGTTCCGCCATATGTGGCAATGCATGCATTACCATCGCCGGCATTTTCGTGATCCGCATGTGCTGCCTCACGGCAAGGTGCTGGAAATGGTCACGATCGATGCCGCGAAAGCGTTGTCGATGGATGACGAACTGGGCTCGCTCGAAGTGGGGAAGAAGGCCGACATCATCCTGGTCGATCTGTTCAAGCCGCACATGATGCCGATGAACATGCCGGTGCACCGCGTCACCTGCTTCGCGAATGCCGCTGACGTGTGCATGACGATGGTCGGTGGCCGGATCCTGATGGAAAACCACCGCGTGCTGACGGTCGACGAAGGCGAGATACTGGAGCGCGTCAGCGCGGCGGCGCAACTGATGCTCGAGCGCAGCGGCTTGCAGCATCTCCTCGACGAACCGCCGACGCTTTGGCGGCGTAGCCACTACTAAGGTCCGCAAGCGTGCGGAGTTCATTCACGCGCACCTGAGCTCAACACCAAACCAGTCCTCCGGCGCAGCCTTGCAAACGCTGCGCCGGAGGACTTTTTCATTTGAGGCGACCGGACAGAAACTGCTGCAGGCGTTCGCTTTTCGGATTGACCAGGATGTCCTGGGGTGCGCCTTCTTCCTCGATCTTCCCTTTATGCAGGAATACCACGTGGTTCGACACGTTGCGGGCGAAGCCCATTTCGTGCGTGACCACGATCATCGTGCGGCCTTCTTCCGCCAGCGCCTGCATGACTTTCAGCACTTCGCCCACCAGTTCCGGGTCCAGCGCGGAAGTGGGCTCGTCGAACAGCATGACTTCGGGCTCCATGGCGAGCGCGCGCGCGATCGCCACGCGCTGCTGCTGGCCGCCGGAGAGGTGGGACGGATACTTGGATTCCATTGCGCTGGTCAGCCCGACCTTGGTCAGATACCGGCGCGCCCGTGCCTCCGCTTCGGCGCGGCTCAAGCCCAGCACGCTGACTGGCGCCTCGATGATGTTCTCGAGCACGGTCATGTGCGCCCACAGATTGAAGTGCTGAAACACCATCGACAGCCGCGTGCGCATTTTCTGCAGCTGCTTCTGATCGCTCACGCGCAGCGCGCCATTGCGGTCGCGAGTGGTCTGGATCTCTTCGGTGTTGATGGTGATGCGCCCCGAGCAGGGCTGTTCGAGAAAGTTGATGCAACGCAGGAACGTGCTTTTCCCGGACCCGCTCGAACCGATAATGCTGATGACGTCGCCGGCTTTCGCCTTGAGCGAGATCCCTTTGAGCACCTCGTTGTCACCGAACTTCTTGTGCAAATCGTCGACAGTCAGTTTGTACATATTCAATACTCTCCATCCAGGCTGCGGGCAGCCTTGTTCAATGTCCTTCAATGTCCTTGCGGCTTCAGGAACGCCAGCAAACGCCGCTCCATCCGGCGAAACCCCCACAGCAGCACGAACACGATCGCGGCATACAGCACGGCGGCAATCGTAAAGGCCTGGAAGGACGCGTAGGTGGCGGCGTTGACGTCACGCGCCACCTTCAGGATGTCGGGAATGGTGGCGGTGAAGGCGAGGGTGGTGGCGTGCAGCATCAGGATGACTTCGTTGCTGTACATCGGCAGGGCCCGCCGGAGCGCGGACGGAAGAATCACGCGCGTGTAGACCTTGCGCTTCGACATGCCGTAGGCCTGCGCCGCCTCGACCTCGCCATAAGGCGTTGCCTTGATCGACCCGGCCAGGATTTCCGTCGCATACGCGCATTCGTTCAGCGTGAAAGCGAGCAGCGTGCAGTTCATCGCGTTGCGGAAGAAGGCGTCGAGCATGGCGTGCGAGTGCACGACGTGCAGGCTGTAGATGCCGGTGTAGCAGAGCAGCAGTTGCACATAGAGCGGCGTGCCGCGAAAGACGTACGTATAGAGCCAGACTGCCCCGGAGATGAAGCGGTTGCTCGACGCGCGTGCAATCGCCATCGGCACGGCGAGTGCGAAGCCCAGCGCGATCGAGATGACGAGCAGCCACAGCGTGATGGCGAGGCCGCTGAAACGGTAGCCGTCCGTGTACAGATAGCTCTGCCAATATTCGCGAATGATGTCGATCACAGCACGGCCCTCCGTACGCCGGTGGAATAACGCTTTTCAAGCCAGAACAAGCCGAGGTTGGACAGGGTGGTGATCCCGAGATAGACGGCGCCGGCGGTCAGCGTGAAAAAGAAGAACTGCAGCGAGCTGCGGCCCGCGTCCTGCGAAGCCTTGACGACGTCGGCGAGGCCGATGATCGACACGAGCGCGGTCGCCTTGACCATCACCTGCCAGTTGTTGCCGATACCGGGCAGGGCGAAACGCATCATCTGCGGGAACATGATGCGGACGAACACGCGCGATGAACTCATGCCGTAGGCGAAGCCGGCTTCGAGCTGGCCGCGCGGCACCGCGAGGAAGGCGCCGCGAAACGTCTCCGCGAAGTAAGCGCCATAGATGAAGCCGAGCGTAATCACCCCGGCCACGAAGGGGTCGATGTCGATCTGATCGACGTTCATGAGGTCGGTCACGTCGTTAAGCAGGATCTGGATGCCGTAGAACAGCAGCAGCATGAGCACGAGATCGGGAACCGCGCGGATCAGCGTGGTGTAGAGCGTGCCCAGCCGCGAGAAGACCCGGTTGGGCGACAGCTTGGCCGCTGCGCCCGCGAGACCCAGCGCGAACGCCGCGGCGAGCGACAGCACGGCGAGCTTGATGGTGACCCACGTGCCCGCGAGAAGGAGCGGGCCATAGCCGTGAAAGAACATGTCTGTGGTTCCTTGAATGCCCGGCGCGGCGACGTGCAGCGCGTAGCCCGCCACCGGTTATGGTGGGGGATCGCGCTGCGCCGTTGCCGCCGCCGGAAAGGGGATCGTCCGTCGTGACAGGAAGCGCTTAGCCGCCGTACACGTCGAAGTCGAAGTACTGCTTTTCGAGCTTCTTGTACGTGCCGTCCTTGATGATGTCGGCGATCGCCTTGTCGATCTTCGCCTTCAGATCGGTGTCGTCCTTGCGCATGCCGATGCCTGCGCCGTTGCCGAGGGTCTTCGGATCGTCGATGTCCTTGCCGACGAAGGCGAAGCCCGCGCCGCGCGGCGTCTTCAGGAAGCCGATGTCAGCCTGCACCGCGTCTTGCAGCGCCGCGTCGAGGCGGCCCGACTGCAAGTCGGTATAGACCAGGTCCTGGTTCTGGTAGGGCACGATCCGCGCACCCTTCGGTTCCCAATAAGTCTTTGCGTAGGTCTCCTGAATCGTGCCCTGTTCCACACCGACCGACTTGCCCGCGAGCGATTCCGGCGTCGGCAGCAGCGTCGAACCCTTCTTCGCTACAAGGCGCGTCGGCGTGTTGAACAGCTTCGACGAGAAAGCAACCTGCTCGGCACGTTGCGGCGTCATGGACATCGACGACAGCACGCCGTCGAACTTCTTCGCCTTCAACGCAGGGATCATGCCGTCGAAGTCGTTTTCGACCCACACGCACTTGGCCTTCAGGCGCGCGCAGATTTCGTTGCCGAGGACGATGTCGAACCCTGTGAGTTTGCCGTCGGCACCCTTCGACTCAAACGGCGGATAGCTGGCGTCGACACCGAACCGGATGGTGGACCAGTCTTTTGCGTAGGCGCCGGTGGCAGCGAGGGCGAACATGATGCTCAGGACAAACTTCTTCATGAAAACTCCATGGATTGACGAGGTGAAGGTCAGGGTTCTGCAAGACTCAGGTTAGCGGGAGCATCGTGCGTCTGGATTCGCTCATCCTGTATGGACAAGTTGGACTGAGTGACACGCGCCGCACTAAACACATCAACTTGTACATACAAGATATCTCGATAACGCATAGCGCGATAGATAGGGTTTTCGCTTGTAAATGCGGGCTATTACGCTTTGCTTTCGGGTGGTTTAAAGAGGTTCTGTGGAAAAGTCAGGGTAAACATCGTACTTGTATATACAAGAATGTGGCGCTAGACTCCGTTCTATTGTCTATACAGGAATCGACCATGATCACTCTGAAGCCCGGCCACCTGACCCTCCCGCAACTGCGCCAGATCGCACGCGAGCCCGTTTCGCTGAAGCTCGATCCCGCCAGCCACGCCGCCATCGATGCGTGCGCGCAGGCCGTGGCCGACATCACCGCGAAGGGCGAGCCGGCCTATGGCATCAACACGGGTTTCGGGCGCCTCGCGAGCACCCACATCCCGCGCGAGCAGCTCGAACTGCTGCAGCGCAATCTGGTGCTCTCGCACGCGGTCGGCGTGGGCGAGCCGATGTCGCGTCCGGTCGTGCGTCTGCTGATCGCGCTGAAGCTCTCGAGCCTCGGGCGTGGTCATTCGGGCATCCGCCGCGAAGTGATGGAAGCGCTGATCGCGCTCTTCAACGCGGACGTGCTGCCGGTGATTCCGGTCAAGGGTTCGGTGGGCGCTTCGGGCGACCTCGCGCCGCTCGCGCATATGTCGGCGGCGCTGCTGGGGGTGGGCGACGTGTTCGCGAAGGGCGAGCGGATGCCGGCCACCGAAGGTCTCGCGCTGGTGGGCCTGAAGCCCCTCACGCTGCAGGCGAAGGAAGGTCTGGCGCTGCTGAACGGCACGCAGGCCTCGACCGCGCTCGCGCTCTACAACATGTTCGCAATCGAGGACCTGTACCGCACCGCGCTGGTGGGGGGCGCGCTGTCGGTGGACGCGGCCATGGGTTCGGTCAAGCCGTTCGACGCGCGCATTCACGAACTGCGCGGCCATCAAGGCCAGATCGACGCGGCGGCGGCGTACCGCTCGCTGTTGCAGGGCTCGGCGATCAACGTCTCGCACGCCGACTGCGACAAGGTGCAGGACCCGTACAGCCTGCGCTGCCAGCCGCAGGTAATGGGCGCGTGTCTGGACCAGATGCGCCATGCCGCCGGCGTGCTGCTGCTGGAAGCGAACGCGGTGTCGGACAACCCGCTGATTTTCCCGGACACGGGCGAAGTGCTCTCGGGCGGCAACTTCCACGCCGAGCCGGTCGCGTTCGCGGCGGACAATCTCGCGCTTGCCGCGGCGGAAATCGGCGCGCTGGCCGAGCGCCGCATTGCGCTCCTGATCGACGCGACGCTGTCGGGCCTGCCGCCGTTCCTCGTGCGTGACGGCGGGGTGAACTCGGGCTTCATGATCGCCCACGTGACGGCCGCCGCGCTCGCCTCGGAGAACAAGACGCTGGCGCATCCGGCGTCGGTCGATTCGCTGCCCACGTCCGCCAACCAGGAAGACCACGTGTCGATGGCGACGTTCGCCGCGCGCAAGCTGGGCGACATCGCGGAGAACACCGCGAACATCCTGTCGATCGAGCTGCTCGCCGCGGCGCAGGGCGTCGATCTGCGCGCCCCGCACCAGACCAGCCCGAGCCTGCAGAAGGTGATGGACGTGGTGCGCAAGGACGTCGCGCATTACGAACTCGACCACTACTTCGCACCGGACATCGCGGCGGTCACGCGCCTCGTGCAGGACGGCACGATCGCGAAGCTGAGCCCGCTCTCGTTCGTGTCCGAACAGTAAGCACACCACAAGGCACAACACAACAATGAACGCACCGGCCTACCAGGGCATCAAGGACTTTATCCTCGCGCGCATTCATGCGGGCGAATGGGCTGAAGGCGACCAGGTGCCCTCTGAAAACGAGCTCGCTCGCGAGTTCAGCGTGGCGCGCATGACGGTCAATCGCGCGTTGCGTGAGCTGACTTCGGAGCAGGTCCTGACGCGCGTGCAGGGTTCGGGCACCTTCGTGGCCCGTCCCAAGTACGAATCCACGCTGGTGGCGATCCGCAGCATTTCCGACGAAATCGTCGCGCGCGGTCATCGCTATCAGGCGAAGGTGCTGCACGTCGGCGCGAGCATCGCCGACGAGGCGCTCGCCGAAGAGATGCTGGTGAGCGCGGGCAGTCCGGTGTTTCATTCGCGCGTGCTGCATTTCGAAAACGATGAGCCGGTGCAGCTGGAAGAGCGCTGGGTCAATCCGGCGGTCGCGCCCGAGTATGCGCTGCAGGACTTCACGAACACCACGCCGAACCAGTACCTCGTGCGGGTGGCGCCGTTGCAGCGGGTCGAGTATCGCATCGAGGCCCTGGCGGCGGATGCCGATACGCGTGAGCTGCTGACCATGGACGAAACCGAGCCTTGCCTCGTGCTGCATCGTCGTACGTGGTCGCAAAGCCAGGTCGCTTCAATCGCCAATCTGTGGCACCCAGGCAGCCGTTATCGCTTCACCGGACATTTCTGATTTCGCCGCTTTTTCCGCATCTTTTCGACATCTTCAAGCCTTCTGAGAGCCACCATGAACAACCCGAAACACATCGACCCCCGACTCGACCCGACCCGGACGATCCGCGCCCCGCGTGGTGCTGAAAAGGTGTGCAAGACCTGGATCGCGGAAGCGGCCTACCGGATGATCCAGAACAATCTGGACCCGGAAGTCGCCGAGCATCCGCACGCGCTGGTGGTGTATGGCGGCATTGGCCGTGCCGCGCGCAACTGGGACTGCTACGACCAGATTCTCCAGTCGCTGAAGGACCTGAACGAGGACGAAACGCTGCTGGTCCAGTCGGGCAAGCCGGTGGGCGTGTTCCGCACGCATGCGGACGCACCGCGCGTGCTGCTGGCGAACTCGAACCTGGTGCCGCATTGGGCGACGTGGGAGCATTTCCACGAGCTCGACCGCAAGGGCCTGATGATGTACGGGCAGATGACCGCGGGCAGCTGGATCTACATCGGCAGCCAGGGCATCGTGCAGGGCACCTACGAGACGTTCTTCTCGGTGGCGAACCAGCATTTCAACGGCGACCCGTCGGGCCGCTGGATCCTGACGGGCGGGCTGGGCGGCATGGGCGGCGCGCAGCCGCTCGCGGCGACCATGGCGGGCTTCTCGATGATCGCGGTGGAATGCGACGAGACGCGCATCGACTTCCGTCTGAAGACGCGCTACGTCGATAAGAAGGCAGCGACGCTGGACGAAGCGCTGGCCATGCTCGAGGAAGCGAAGAAAGCCGGCAAGCCGGTGTCGATCGGCCTGCTGGGCAACGCCGCGGACGTGTTCGCGGAGTGCGTGACGCGCGGCATCACACCGGACTGCGTGACGGACCAGACGAGCGCGCACGATCCGATTCACGGCTACCTGCCGCAGGGCTGGAATGTCGAGGACTGGCGCGAGCGTCAGAAGACGGTGCCGGAGAGCATCGTGCAGCCGGCCAAGCAGTCGATGGCCAAGCAGGTGCAGGCGATGCTGACGCTGCAGGAACGCGGCGCGGCCACGCTCGATTACGGCAACAACATCCGCCAGATGGCGCTGGAAATGGGCGTGGAAAACGCGTTCGACTTCCCGGGCTTCGTGCCGGCGTATATCCGGCCGCTGTTCTGCGAAGGCAAGGGACCGTTCCGCTGGGTGGCGCTGTCGGGCGATCCTGAGGACATCTACAAGACCGATGCGAAGGTCAAGGAGCTGATTCCTGACGATCCGCATCTGCATAACTGGCTCGACATGGCGCGTGAGCGGATCGCGTTCCAGGGCCTGCCGGCGCGGATTTGCTGGGTGGGCGTGAAGGATCGCTATCGTCTGGGCCAGGCGTTCAACGAGATGGTCAAAAATGGCGAACTGAAGGCGCCGATCGTGATTGGCCGCGATCACCTGGACACGGGTTCGGTCGCAAGCCCGAACCGCGAAACGGAATCGATGAAGGACGGCTCGGACGCGGTGAGCGACTGGCCGCTGCTGAACGCGCTGCTGAATACGGCGGGAGGCGCTTCGTGGGTGTCGCTGCATCATGGCGGCGGGGTGGGCATGGGCTTCAGCCAGCACTCGGGGGTGGTGATCGTGGCGGACGGCACGGACGCGGCGAAGCAGCGCCTGGGCCGCGTGCTGTTCAACGATCCGGCCACCGGCGTGATGCGTCACGCGGATGCGGGCTATGAACTCGCGCAGGACACGGCGCGCGAGGCGGGTCTCAAGCTGCCGATGCTGGGACGTTGATGACGGCGGCCTTTCGGCCGCACTGACCGCCCCCGGACCACGACGGCGGATTGCGCTTAGCGCAATCCGCCGTTTCGCATTAGTTATAAACGTCGAACGAGAAGTACTTGCGGGAAATGCGCTGGTAGGTCCCGTCCTGAATGATGCCGGCCAGCGCCTTGTTGATCTGCAAGCGCAGATCGTCGTCGTCCTTGCGCACGCCGATGGCGGCGCCCACACCCAGCGTCTTCGGATCATGCAACGCGGGTCCGGCAAAGGCAAAATCGCGTCCGTTTGCCGTTTTCAGGAACCCCAGATCGGCCTGCACCGACGATTGCAGCGCGGCGTCCAGCCGGCCGGCAAGCAGGTCCTGATAGACGAGGTCCTGAGTCTGGTACGTGTGGATGTTGACGCCCTTCGGTTCCCAGTAGGTCCGCGCGTAGGTCTCCTGCGTCGAACCCTGTTCCACGCCGACACTCTTGCCCTTGAGCGATTCAGGCGTCGGCAGGAGGTTCGAGCCTTGTTTTGCGACCAACCGCGGCGCAACGTTGTCGATCTTATCGGTGAAGGAGATCTGCTCCTGACGCTTCTCGGTGACGCTCATCGACGACAGTACGCCGTCGAATTTCCGTGCTTTCAGCGCGGGAATCATGCCGTCGAACGAATTTTCGATCCACACGCATTTGACCTTCAGCCGCTCGCAGATCGCGTTGCCGAGGTCGATGTCAAAGCCCACCAGCTTGCCGTCGGGTGCGAGCGACTCGAACGGCGCGTAGCTGGGGTCCACGCCGAAGCGAATTGCCGTCAACTCCTTCGCCTGCACGGCGCCGGCCGCGAGGGCCACGGCAACCGCAATTGCCAGTTTCTTCATGTTGTCTCCATGTTTATGATAAGTAATGCTTAGTTTATAAATTGCAAATTGGCCTGGTGCTGATTCCAGCCGGCAGCCGGCCTCGCTGCATGCCTGTGATCGAACTCGCGGCGCACACGCAGTCAGACTCGTGCGTGCACCCGAGCTCGATCAGGTTCGTTTCACTGAATATGCGTTACTTGCGCGCCATGCTGCGCGCGTAGCTGGCCGGCGAGGACACGGTGGTCAGCGCCGCCATCGCCAGGACTACGGCAACGTGCATGGACCACGCGGTGGCAAAGCTGCCGCCGGCGTCACGCAGCCAGCCGATCAGCCACGGCCCCGTCGCGACGATCAGAAAACCGACCCCCTGCACGAACGCGGCCAGCGCACCGGCGCGCTGGGCGTCGGGAAGATGGTCGAGCGTCACGATCAGGCTCAACGAGAAGAAGCCGCCCAGACCAAGACCCGCGCTCGCCACCCACAACCACGGCGCGAATGTCGGGAGGAGGGCAAAGCCGGCGAAGCCCACGGCCTGAAGCGCCAGGGTTAGCCACAACGCGGTGCGCCGGTCCGTCGAGCGGCGGGCGAGCATCGGCATTACGAACGCTCCTGTCGCCTGGAACACGGCCATCCATGCGAGCAGGTTGCCGGACCCTTGGGCACTCATGCCTGTTTGGCGGTAAAAAGAGGGCAGCCACGCGACGAGGCCCGAATAGCCGCTGTTGGCAAGACCGAAATAGGCCGCGAGCTGCCAGGCGCGCAGATTGCCGAAGAAGCCCGTCACCTTGACCGGGGCCGGCGTGGCGGCAAGCTGGACAGCGTCGGGCGGCGCGCTGGTGATCCACAGCGCGAGCGTGCCGAGTGCCGGCAGCGCCCAGATGGCGAGCGCGAGATGCCAGCCGCCATGAGCGGCGAGCCAGGGACTCGTTACGGCGCCGAATGCGCCGCCGCCGACGAGCGCCGCCGAGTAAAGCCCCATAGCGAGCGGCACCCGGTCAGGAAACCAGCGTTTGGCGAGCCCCGGCATCAGCGCCTGAATGACCGCCACGCCGGCGCCGGCAATACCCGCTCCGGTGATCAGGCTGGCGCTGGTGCTTGCCCCGATGCGCGAGGCGCAACCGGCCGCGAGCAGCAGCAGCGCGGTGGTGAGGGTGGCTTTCGCGCCGAAACGCCGCGCCAGCCCCACACCCACGCCGGCGACCGCGCCCATCAGGACGAAGGGCAGCGTGGTCAGCATCGCGGCGGCCCGGAAGCCAAGGCCGGTGTCGTTGCGCACGAGATCCAGCACTGGGCCGACGGAGGTCAGGAACGGGCGCAGGTTCAGGCCCAGCAGCACGAGCAGGACCAGTGCGCCGAGCGACGCATCGAGCGTGCGCGAAGGACGGGGAGCGCTCGCCGCGCCGAAATCAGGCATGACGTACGCCCTTTTGTTGTCCGCCATGGCGGGTGGAGCGGGGTGGCGTGCCACGCAGCGGCGTTCTGAGGTCAATCATTCGGATGCTTCCCGAGAGTTAAAAGCAGGGCGGTTGAACCACCCTGCTGCAAGCGTAAGCGCCGACGCCACTATGTGGAAATTAAATATTCGACTGGCCGTCAGTGGCTAATGCAATGGTATTGGCGTTAACGGGTGCCGTCGCGGGCAAAGCCTCGGGGCGTGTCGCAACAGCGGCGGGCGTGTGCGATGAATTCAGCCGGCGATACCGTGGTTAAGTGTCTACTGTTCGAAGTGCATGCGCGACGCGTCGGCCCAGAATTGCCCCCTGAGGACCAGCGCGCGGTCCGCAGGCGCGGCCGCCACGGCCGCCGCCGCATTGGGCGCCTTCACGACGACGAAGGTTGCGTCGTTGCCAGTCTTGAGCCCGTAACCGCTTTTGCCCATCACTGCCGCGCCGGATTCGGTGACCATCTGCAGCGCGACATGCAGTTCAGCGTCGGTATAGAAACCGGAGCGATAGCCGATCAACATGGCTCGCTGCAGCATGTCGCCATTTCCGTAGGGCCACCAGGCATCCTGAATGTTGTCGTTGCCCGCAAAAACGCGCACGCCGGCCGCGCGAAGCTGCAGAATCGGCGGAAAGGCCCGGTCGCCGGGTGCATTCGTCATGATCGATACGCCGGCTTGCGCGAGTGCTTCGGCAACCCGATCGACCACGTCCGGCGCGACATCGCCGAGGCCATAGGCGTGACTGACCGCGACGCGCTCATTCAGGCCCGCCGCGCGCGTGCGCGCGGCGATGCGATGCAGCTGTTCGATGCCCTGCAGACCAGGTTCGTGCAGGTGGATGTCGATCTTCACACCACGCTTTTCCGCAATGCCAAAGACGATATCGAGCTGGCCGTCAGCGTCGGCGTCGAGCGTTGTCGGATCGATGCCGCCGACCACTTCAGCGCCTTCACGGGCCGCAGCATCGAGAATCTCCGCGGTGCCCGGAGAGGAAACCACTCCCGCCTGGGGAAACGCCACCAGTTCGATGTCCACAATACCGCGCCACTTCTCACATGCTTCCATCACGGCGTGCAGGTTGGCGAGGCCGGTTGTCGCGTCGACATCGACGTGACTGCGCATGGCAACCGTGCCGAACGACACCGCCTGGCGGATCAGCGCATTGGCACGCTCGGCGATAGGCGGCGCCGACGCGAGTTCCTGCTTCTCGATGGCGAGACGCTCGCGCAGGCTGGCGACAGGACGGTGAGGGCGCCAGCGGTCGCCGACAATACTTTTGTCGAGATGGATATGTCCGTCGACGAAACCCGGCAACACGAGGCCCCCCTTCAGGTCGATGATGTCGGCGTTGCTGGCGGCGGGGAGTTGGGGGGCGATGGCGGCGAAGCGGCCGTTCTGAACGGCGAGGTTGACGGGGTTGCCGTCTGCGTCCAAGGCATTGACGAATACGCGGTCGATCATGGTGCTGCCTCTGCAAATCGGGACCCGCTCTGCGCTTCGAATGCCGTCGAGTGCGTCGCACTGCAGGACCCTATAGGGGATGGATCTTCGTACCATAACGAATCCCCGTACTATCTACAAATTAAATGTTGAAATACAAAACATTCATTATTTAGATAGTTTGCAATCGCTCTTCGATAAAAAACAATCAGATATCCCATTTAAAATGCGAAAAATGGCCGGTGCGGACCAATTGCGCCGGAGCGTATTCAGGCGCCGCTACGCGCCGTCGCTGTCATGCCGCTGCGGCGCGTTCTTCAGCACGAGCGCCATCAGTTGCCGCCGCGACTCCACACCGAGTTTCACGAATGCCCGCTTCGCATAGGTTTCCACAGTCGACGGTTTCAGTCCCATCGATTGCGCGATCGCCGGCGTCGTCATGCCCTGGATAAACGACGAGCACACATGCGTTTCGCGCGACGTCAGCTTGCCGTGCAATTGCGGAAGCCACTGCGCAAGCAGATTGTTGTCCGACGTATCCGGGCGGCCGTCATCCGGCGAGATCGCGCCAATTATCCGTTTATGTGCCGCCGCAAGCGGCAGCACCACGTGCGCGAGCTGCTTGAGCAGGGTCAGCTCTTTCAGCGAGAACGACGGCAGGGATCGCGAGCGCGCCATCGATATCGAGTACCGCGTGCCGTTCGTCACGCCTGCGATCACACACTCGTCGTGGATGTCGCCGATATCGAAGAACATCTGCCGGAGCTCGCTCCCAACTTTCTGCGCGGAGATCTGCATCAGCTTCATGTCGTCCTCGCCGCCGATTCCCTGGTAGGTGGCGTCCTCGGTGGCATAGCTGCGGTAGTACTGCCGCATGACCCGCTCGACGAGCTCACGATCGCGGCCGTAGCTGCCTATCCAGCCAATGCCCCGCTGTCCGGACGGGGACACGCGGTCGTAGTCGAGATGTACCGCGTCGAAGTCGGCGAAACGCACGAGACGCTCGTACACCACCTGCATGAATTGCGGCGTGCCGATGGCCTGCGCAATGTCGCCCAACATCTCGGTCATGAAGGCGACCTGGCTGAACTGGAGTTCCGGGGAAGAGGGCGCGGCGTTCATAACCTGTGTTCTCAATGATGTCGGAATGGCGCTACTGGTATCACGAAAAATTCCGCATGCCTACAGGGGGATTCACCCAAACGGCGTTGTCGTAGGCCAGGCTTGTCCTTCATTTCAGGGACAGACGATGCGTGCCGCGCTCTTTACAGTGCTCTAAAAGCGTAAAGCAAGGGGACGCTAGCCACATAGCCCATCGCCTTGCCGCGCACTTACGACTTTGCTTGCCGGCGGCATCTGTCTCGACTGGAGCGGCCGGTGCGTCCTATCAGGAGATTTTTCATGCGTGCCCGTTTTCGTCGCTGCCCGGTCCCGAGGCTCGTGCTTGCCGCATCGGCCGGCTTCATGTTCGCGGCCAGCTTGCCCGTGCGGGCCGGCGATACCGAACTGAACGTCTACAACTGGTCCGAGTACATCGCGCCGGGCACGGTGCCGAACTTCACGAAGCTGACCGGCATCAAGGTCCGCTACGACAGCTATGACAGCGACGATACGCTGCAGACCAAGCTGCTCGCCGGCAGTTCCGGCTACGACATCGTCGTGCCCACGTCGAACTATCTCGCGCAGCAGATCCAGGCGGGCGTGTACCAGAAGCTCGACAAGTCGAAGATCCCGAACCTTGGCATTCTCGATCCGGCGCTGATGAAGATGCTCGCCAAGGCCGATCCAGGCAACCAGTACGGCGTGCCGTGGGTGTGGGGCACGACAGGCGTCGGCTACAACGTCGAGGCGGTGAGGAAGCGGCTTGGCGACAACGCGCCGACCGACAGCTGGGCGCTGCTGTTCGATCCGGCGAACGTCTCGAAGCTCAAGGGCTGCGGCGTGTCGCTGCTCGACGCGCCGGACGCGACGTTCGCGGCGGTGCTGCAATACATGGGCAAGGATCCGAACAGCGGGAATCCCGCGGACTATCAGGCGGCCTACAGCGTGCTGAAGACGATTCGCCCGTACGTCACACAGTTCAACTCGTCGGGCTACGCGGACGATCTCGCGAACAACGACGTGTGCGTCGTGCTCGGCTGGTCCGGCGACGTCGGCGTCGCGCGGCGGCGCAACCAGGAGGCGAAGCGCGCGTACGAAATTCGCTATGCCAATCCGAAGGAAGGCGGGCTGCTGTGGTTCGACGTGATGGCGATCCCGAAGGACGCGCCGCATCCGGAGGCGGCGTTGCGGTGGATCAACTACATCGAGGATCCGCAAACCAACGCGGCCATCACGAACGAAATCGCCTATCCGAGCGCGAACAAGGCCGCGCGTGCGTTCGTGAAGCCGCAGATCGCGCAGGATCCGGGCGTCTATCCGTCTGACAGCATGCTCGGCAAGATGACGCTCGCATTGCCAAGAAGCGTCGAGATCGCGCGCTTGCAGAACCGTCTGTGGCTGCAGTTGAAGTCCGGCAGTTGAGGCAGACGATCATGCTCAAGTTCGAAAACCAGGCGCATGTCCCGTCCTACTATGCGGCCAGCGCGAATGACCGGACGTCTCATCCACCGCTCGAGGCGGCGGTCTCCACGGACGTTTGCGTGATCGGCGGCGGCATGACTGGCCTCTCCACCGCGCTCGATCTCGCGGAACGCGGTTATTCGGTCGTGCTGCTCGAAGCGTCGAAGATCGGCTGGGGCGCAAGCGGCCGTAACGGCGGCCAGTTGATCACCGGCTATTCGTGCGGCATCGATACGTTCTCGTCTTTCATGCCGGAAACGGACGTGCAGCGCGTCTGGGCGATGGGTGTCGAAGCGGTCGAGATCGTCAAGCAACGCATCGAAAAACACCGGATCGATTGCGACCTGACATTTGGCTACGTGGTCGCGGCCAACAAGCCACGCCATGCCGAGGCGCTGCGTGCCTGGCGTGACGCTGCCGAGACGCGCTTCGGCTATCGCGCGTACCGGTATGTCGCGCAAGACGAGATGAAACTGCATGTCGCGTCGGATCGCTACGTGGCCGGCCTTTATCACGCCGACAGCGGTCATCTGCATCCGCTGAACTACACGCTCGGCCTTGCGCGCGCGGCACGCGGCGCGGGTGTGTCGATCTACGAGGACACCAGCGCGCAAGCGCTGACGAAGACCGCGCAAGGCCATCGGGTCACTTGCGCGCGCGGGCAGGTGGACGCGCGCTATGTCGTGCTGGCGGGCAACGCCTATCTCGGCCGGCTTGCGCCGGCGCTCGCGCGCAAGATCATGCCGGTCGCGACTTATCTGATCGCAACCGAGCCACTCGGCGAGGCGAGGGCGAGCAGCACGATGCCATCCGATGTCGCGGTCTGCGATTGCAATGCGGCGCTCGACTATTTCCGCATGTCGAAAGACGGCCGGTTGCTGTGGGGCGGCAAGGCCAGCAGCTCGACGCACGCGCCGCGCGAACTCGCCGCCGCCATGCGGCGCGACATGCTGAAGACGTTCCCGCAGCTCGCCGACGCGAAGATCGACTATGCGTGGGGCGGTTTCGTCGATGCAACGATGAACCGTGCACCGCATTTCGGCCGCCTTGAACCCGACGTGTACTTTGCGCAGGGTTTCTCCGGGCATGGCGTGAACGTGACGGCGCTCGCCGGCCGCCTGATCGCGGAGGCGATCGATTCGCAGGCCGCCCGCTTTGACCTGTTCGGCAAGATCCGGCATCGCGACTTTCCCGGTGGGCGTCTGCTGCGCCAGCCGATGCTGATGCTCGCGATGAGCTGGCACAGCATGATGGACGCGCTGTGATTCAGCGCCAGCCGGCTCGCGTGGCCGCGCGGCACCCCACCAATCTTGAACATTGCCTAACCTGGAGGCGTTAATGACCGATATCACGACGATCGTCGACCTGATGCGCGACACGGCGGAGCTGACCCAGTCCCGCGTGCCGCGCGGCCTGCTGCTGGCCGGCAATCCGGTGCAGACCCTCACGCATCACTACATCAGCCCGTGCGGACAATTCAGCTCCGGAATCTGGGAAAGCACGCCCGGTCATTGGACGATCGAATACGACGAATCGGAGTACTGCGAGATGTTGAGCGGCGTAGCGGTCGTGCGCGACATGCAGGGGAGCGAAAAGGTGCTGCGCGCCGGCGATCGCTTTGTGATTCCTTCCGGTTTTCGTGGCACCTGGGAGGTGGTCGAGACGTGTAGAAAGATCTATGCGTCGCACGCCCCGCAGGCTGGACATTGACGATGTGAACGGTCACTAGTCCCGTGCCTGTCAAACGGAACGTAACATAGGTATCCTTATGAATCAGAAAACTTTCTCGGACTGGCGCATTGAAGCCGCCGTCATGCAGATCGAAGGACGCGCATTCATTGATGGCGCGCCACGTCACGCGTCCACCGAAAAGACATTTCCCTGCGTGAGTCCTATTGATGGCCGCGTGCTGGCGCGGGTCGCCGAGTGCGGCGAGGCGGATGTCGACGCAGCGGTGGCGACGGCACGGCGGGCATTCGAGACGCAGAGCTGGGCGGGCATGAATCCGCGCGATCGCAAGGCCGTGCTGCTGCGCTGGGCTGCGTTGATACGGGAGCACCGCGACGAGCTGGCGCTGCTCGAGACGCTCGATACCGGCAAGCCGATCGGCGATACAACGGCGATCGACGTGCCGGCTGCCGTGCAATGCATCGAATGGTATGCCGAAGCGATTGACAAGGTGGGTGGTGAAGTCGTGCCGGCCGACCATCATCTTGTCGGTCTGGTGACGCGCGAGCCCGTAGGCGTGGTTGCCGCGGTGGTGCCGTGGAACTTTCCGCTCCTGATGGCGGCGTGGAAGTTTGCACCGGCGCTCGCGGTTGGCAATAGCGTGATTCTCAAGCCGTCGGAGAAGTCGCCGCTCACGGCCGTTCGCATCGCTCAATTGGCGCACGAGGCAGGTTTTCCGCCAGGCGTATTCAACGTCGTGCCGGGAGGCGCGGAACCGGGCAGGCTGCTCGCGCTGCACCACGGCGTCGATTGCATCGCGTTTACCGGTTCGACGAGAACCGGCAAAGCGATCATGGAATGCGCGGCGAAATCCAACCTGAAGCGCGTATGGCTCGAACTCGGCGGCAAGTCGCCCAACATCGTGCTGCCCGATTGCCCGGATCTCGATCGCGCGGCGAAGGCCGCTGCCGACGCGATTTTCTTCAATATGGGCGAGGTGTGCACCGCGGGTTCACGGCTCCTCGTCCACCGGGACATCAAGGACGCCTTCATCGCGAAGGTGGTCGCCGCCGCGCGTGCCTATGAGCCGGGTCATCCACTCGATCCGGCCGTGACGATGGGGGCGATTGTCG
The DNA here is from genome assembly GCF_001645125.1 of Paraburkholderia ginsengiterrae. Classification (GTDB taxonomy): domain Bacteria; phylum Pseudomonadota; class Gammaproteobacteria; order Burkholderiales; family Burkholderiaceae; genus Paraburkholderia; species Paraburkholderia ginsengiterrae. The sequence continues at coordinate 137,162 of NZ_LXKA01000349.1, forward strand.
ATCGCATCCAGTTCGAGCGCGTGCTCGCCTACATTGAAGCGGGGCGCCGTGAAGGCCGGCTGGTGACAGGCGGCGCGCCCGTGCGCGAAGAAACCGGCGGTTTCTATCTCCAGCCGACCGTGTTCGAAGTCAAGCCCGACGCGACAATTGCCCGCGAAGAGATCTTCGGCCCGGTTCTGTCGGTCATCGAGTTCGATAACGTCGACGACGCGGTGCGTATTGCGAACGACACCGAATACGGGCTCGCGGCCGCGGTGTGGTCCGGCGATCTGACGACCGCGCACGAGGTGGCGCGCCGTCTGCGTGCGGGAACAGTCTGGATCAACGGCTACGGCGAAGGCGGCGGCGAAATGAGTTTTCCGTTCGGCGGCTACAAGCAGTCGGGCAACGGCCGCGACAAGTCTCTGCACGCGTTCGATAAATATACGGAGTTGAAGTCGACGATAGTGCGGCTTCGCTAGGCCTTGCGGGCCATCCGCCGGGCTCGCTATTGTCTGATGAAACCCGTGCCGCGGTCATGGGTGAGATATCTGGACGCGAATGTGAGAGCGGCAACATTTGGGCATTGTGTGCCGGAGGATTGGTTCCTATGCTTCTCTGGCGACAAGTGATCTCTATGTCGTGGCGTGTTGGAGCCGCAGATAAATCTGCGGCTTTTTTTTGACCACGGGGATGTGTTGCTCCGCCATCTCCGGCCCATCCCCCCGCTGCGCTACGGCCGGTACCACTGCAAGGTGGTCAAGCGCCAAACACTTCAACAATAAATCTGTCGCGGCGGCCACTTGAGTTTTCTTCAAGGGGGGCTGGCGAAACTTTCCGTTTTGTTTCCGCGCGACCTGCGGGACTATCTCCAGCGACATTCTTGGCCAGGGCGCGGGAAACCCGTGGCCTCAAGTCATATGAAAACCAGGCGCCACGCCATAAAATCTGGAGATTAGTTCGTCATGCGAATGAAATGGAGTGCGGCGGTACTGCTCGCCACCGCGACGGGGCTTGCGTATGGCCAAAGCAGCGTTATGCTGTATGGCATCATCGACACGGGGATTTCGTACTATAACCACGCGACGGCGAATGGCGGGACGTTTGTTGGAATGGCTTCCTTGACCGGCAGATTGCCCTCTCGCTGGGGACTGAGAGGAACCGAGGATCTGGGGGGAGGCTTCAAGACATTCTTCGTGCTCGAAAACGGCTTCCAACCGGGCAACGGCACGCTGAATTACGGTGGCCGTCTCTTTGGCATTCAGTCAAACGTGGGCATCAGCAGCGACTACGGGTCCATCACGCTGGGCCGGCAGTTGGGCATGTCGATGTACGCGCTGATGAACGCAGACGTGATCGGCCCGTCGATTCATTCTCTCAGCGTCTTCGATTCGTATCTTCCCAACGCCCGCAGCGACAACGCGATTGGCTACCTGGGCAAGTTTCACGGCTTCACGGTGGGCGGCACATATAGCTTTGGCCGTGACGCTGCGGGTCCGGCAGGTCCTGGTGCAACCAACTGTCCAGGGCAGGTGCCAGGCAACATGCTTGCGTGCCGGCAATACACCGCGCTCCTCGCGTACGACTCGACAAGCTTCGGCGTAGCGGCTTCTTATGACGTGCAGCGTGGCGGCACAGGCGCTACACCGCCGCTTAACAGGAGCGCCTACACCGATACGCACAACATTGTCGACGGCTACGTTGTGCTTGGCCTCACCAAGGTCGGATTCGGCTGGATCAGAAACAATCTGGCCGTAGCAACTCACTTGCAGACAGATATATTCTTCGCGGGCGCGACCTACTATGCCACGCCGGCGCTTATCTTCGACGCTCAAGGCGTGCGCTATCTCCAGCGCGGGGGAGACGGCAAGAAAGATGCAACGTCGACGTTACTGATCGGACGCGCAAGTTATCTCCTCTCGAAACGCACCATGGTGTACACGTCGGTGGGGTACATGTTCAATAGCGCACAGGCTGCGAATGCGGTCGCCGCTGGTGGCACGGTTGGCGTCGGCATGAACCAGCTTGGCGTGATGGCGGGTCTGCAACAGAAGTTCTAACGCGTTCCAGCAGCCGGGGCAGGGCTCACCGCCTCTTTGAGTTGCTGCAGAAACAGGGAGGCCGCTCTGCTCAGCGGCTTATCCTTGCGCGTGACGGCGACCAGCGGACCCAGATGCAGCGGCAACTGGCAAAGCACGGGTTGCAGGCGGTACAGGGCATGCAACTCGTCCGTGATGCATTGGGACGCGAGGATCAGCGTATCGCTCCTGCTTGCGAGCCGGTACGTCAGGGAGGAGACCTGCGAAGACATCACATCTGCGCCAAAGCTCAATCCCATATCGCGCACGGCGAATTCCAGTTGCTGCCGAATAATGTTCGGCTGTTCCGGCAAGATCCACGGGAAATGGAGCAGGTCCTCCAGCGTCACCTGCTTCTGGGTGAGGGGGTGCCCTTGCCGGGCGACGAATAGGGGATGATCTTCGCGAAGCGATTCTTGCGCATACTGATTTCCACCAAAGCCACTCGCAAGACGACCTATCACGACGTCTATCAGGTCCTGGTCGAGGCGCTCAAGCAGCGTCTCCATCGAATCTTCACGCACGCTCAGGCGTATTCGAGGCAATTTCGTGGAGAAGTCGGCAATGCAGTCGGCCAGGGTTTCCCACCAGTTGAGCGGAAAGAATATCCCGATCGACAGGGTTCCCATGTCGCCCTCCCGCAGCGCGTCGAGTTCCGCTTCAGCCCTCTGCACGTCGGCGGCGATCAGGTAACCGTGCCGCACGAGAGCCTCGCCGATAGTCGTCGGGCGCATGCCTGACGGCGTACGTTCAAACAACTGCGCGCCCACGATCGCCTCGATCTCCGCCAATGCCTTCGATATGGCCGAGTGGCTCACCATCAGCACCTCGGTGGCCTTCTGCAGACTCCCGCATCGCGCTATTTCCAGCACTACCGAGATATGCCGGAGTTTCAGACGCTGTTGCAATGAATTCATGGGCAGTCGCTCGTGAGTTTTCTTCAAGGGGGGTAAGCCAAATTTTCCATTTTGTTTCGGCCACAACTGCGGGACTATCAGCAATCGATGCAAGCCCGCATACCCCTGCCAGGAGCGATAAGAATATCAGGAGAACGGTGCATCGGATCAGGGATTTTGAACCGGTGCGTTCGCTAACGCGGCGCCCCTCCACATGGAAACGAGTGAGCAAGATTAATGACGAAGACAACCATCACACAATGCGCGCAAGGTGTTCTCGAAGGCCTGTTGGACAACGGTGTTCATACGTTCCTCAATATTCCGTACGCCGCAGCTGCAGGCCGGTTTCTTCCTGCGCTGCCTCCGGCTGCCTGGTCCGGCACGCGTGACTGCACGCAGCCGGGACCGGTGTTTCCGCAGTTGCCGAGCCGCCTCGATTTTGTAATGGGCCCGACGGCGCATGGGGTGGACATGTCAGAAGACGCTTTTCGACTCAACGTTTTCACGCCATCACTGTCGGGCAAGCTGCCGGTCATCTTCTGGATTCACGGCGGCGGTTTCCTCACGGGGGGAGGCTTGCTCAAATGCTACTCCGGCGACCAGCTCGCGAGGAGCGGCCGCGCAATTGTGGTGACGATGAACTACCGGCTTGGATTGCTCGGCAATCTGTACATGAAGGGCGTTTCTCCAGGGAACCTGGCCGTTCGGGATCTGGAAATGGCGCTGCAGTGGGTCAAGTCGAATATCGCTGCTTTCGGGGGCGATCCGGAATCCATCGTGCTGGCCGGACAATCCGCGGGCGCGTGGTTTACGCAATTGCTTGCCGCCATGAAGTCAACCAGCCCGCTCGTCAAAGGCGGCATCATGCTCAGCTATCCGGGACTGCCGCCGTTGTCGCCGGACGCGGCACAGACATTGGCGGAGCAGTTCTGCGCAATGGCGGGAGTAGATTCATCTGGTGAAGCTTTGCGCACGATGCCGGTGGAACGCGTCCTGGAGTTGCAGACTGCCATGCTGCGCGCACAAAGCGTGTTCGCAGAGGTGCCTGTTCTGTTCCGGACTGTTTTCGACGCGGACGTTCCAGCGAATCCGGCTGCGCAGGCCGCGGAGCGCTTTGCCGGTAAGCCGCTCATGATTGGCTGGACCCGGGAGGAAATGGGCAGTTTCTTCGCGAGCAACCCTGCCATGCTGGATGTGACAGAAGAGCAGACGCTGAAGAAATATGGCGAGGAGTTCGGTGAGCAGGGCAAGCAGAACTACAGGCGGGCACTCAAGCGTCGCGTGAACAGCCGGCCTTATCACGCGCTGGTGGATCTGGGTTCGGACAAACTGATCAAACTTCCATCGATCAGGTTTGCCGCGGGCATGGAGTCGGCGGGCAGCAACGTCTTCGCGTATCAGTTCGATTTCCAGTCGCCTCAGGCAGACGTGGGGGCTTGCCATTGCTTCGAGCTGCCGTTCCTATTGGGCAATTTCGAAAACTGGGCCAATGCGCCGATGCTGAACGGGATTGACCTCGCGGCAGCACGCTCGCTATCGGCATGCATGCAGGAGTACGTGCTGAATTTCGTCGAGACGGGCGATCCCAACGGGGCGGATTTGCCGGCATGGCCGGTCTATGATCGTCTGCATGGACGCAAGACCATGCATTTTGGCGAGCTTATCGAGTCGGTTACGAGCGGCGTATAGCCGGTACTTTCACAACGTTAGCGAACCTGATCGTTGGCCTGATCATCAGGCCGGCGCTATCGAAGCCGGGCCAGTCGCAAGCGGACGGTCCGGCTTCGCTGCATTCCGGCGGCCTAGCGGCCCGTGACGCGCTTGAGTGTCTGCGAGGGCGTCTCACCGAACAGTTGTTTGTAGTCGCTGGAAAAGCGGCCGAGATGCGAAAAACCCCAGCCCATCGCGATGGAAGATACGTTGCCCTCCGAATGGTCCGCGAGCATGTCGCGCCGTACCGCTTCCAGCCGGTACTTCTTCAGGTAAGCCATGGGTGCGTAGCCGAAGTGCTGCCGGAAGCCGTCGAAAAGCTTGTAGCGCGACACACCCGCGGCTCGCTCGATGTCTTCGAGCGCGATATCTTCGCGTGCGTTGTCGTGGATGAACTGTTTCGCGCGCAACAGATAGTGCGGGTAAGAAGGACGCATCGCCTCGGCGAGCGCCTCCGAGTAATTGTGCGGCTGCGACAGCAATAGTCCCTTGAGCAGCGCCTGCTCGAGATCTCCCGCCATGTGCAAGTGATTGAGCAGCGGTCCGGATCGCTCCATTTCAGCCAGCATGAACTTGACCATGCGCCACCAGGCGGACTGATCACCGTTCGCGGCGTCCATGTATGGCTCGAACGTCAGCGCGGTATTGAGCGGTTTTTGCAGCAACGTCTCAAGCACCTGCCGCAGCGCGAGGTGCGGAATCGACACGATGATCTTGCGGCAGTTGCCGGTGATAGCCAGATCCTGCGTTTCATGCGGCGACAGAATCAGGCCTTTGTCCTGGTCCGACAGCCATAGGCGCCCGCGCGCTGCGAGCTCCTGCTGCCCTGTGAGCGGCAGGCTCACGCTATAGCAATTGAGCGGCGTCTCGTTGCGCACCGAGACGGTGACATCGGTGCCGTACTCGACATAGCCGAGTGTGCTCGCCATGGAGCGCATCACCGTGCCCGAGTGATGGAATTGCAACTGTTGCGGGCTGCGCACCTGCAACATGTGCGGCCCGCAAATCGCCGCCATCCAGTCGCGCGCGCCCTCGAGGTCGTGAAGCAAAGCGTCGAGTCCGCGGCTTTCGTTGACGGCGGGGGAGGCCATGGCGTGGTATTGAGCGATTGACGAGTCTCCAATGGTAAACCACGCCGCGCTTCGACAAAATACCGGAGCATCCCGAATGCGGGACGCTCCGTCGCCTCACGATGCCTGCTGCGCGCTGTTGCTGTCCCCAAATTTCTCGTAGTACAGCCGGTGGCTGTCGATACGTTCTCCCGCAAGCCACGTCTTGATCGCCTCGACCATCGGTGGCGGTCCGCACACATACATGTCGAACGGATTCGCTTCGAGAAACGCGCGGTCGAAATGCTCGGGTATGAGCCCCGTCTTGCCTTGCCATCCTTCGGCGGGATTCATCACGACTATCTCGCACGAAAAGTCGGCGATGCGCTCTTCGTAGGCCCTCAGGCGCTCGAGTTCGCACAGGTCGCGAGTGTTCGTCACGCCGTAGTAGAGCCGCACCGGCTGGCCGCAGCCGCCCTTGTGCGCGAGATCGTCCAGCATGCCGAGGAATGCGGAGAGGCCCGTGCCGCCTGCGACCATCACGAGCGGCCGTTCGACCTCACGCAGATAGAACGCGCCGAGCGGCGCCTCGAACTCGATCGTCTGGCCGGGCTGGCAGCGCTCGCGCATATAGTTGCTCATCGCGCCGTCCGGCAGCAGGCGGATCAGGAATTGCAGCTGGTTTCCCTCGTCGGGCCGGTTGGCGAACGAATACGAGCGCCACACGTCCGCGCCAGGCACCTTCAGGCGTGCATATTGTCCCGGCAGGAAATCGAGCCGGCCCGGATGGGCGCTCGCGTCGAGATGCAGGATCGCCGTCGTTTCGGACACCTGCTTCACGGCGGTGACCTGCCCCGAGAGCTGCGCCAGGCTTGCCGCGCTGCACAAGCTCGAATCGAAGTCGAAGTAGAACGAAGCGTCCGATTGCACGCGCGTCTGGCAAGACAGCATCTTGCGTGCGGCGAGGTCGTCGTCGGACAACGTTTCCTCATCGACGTAATCCTGCGTATAGCTGCCCGATTCGCAGCGGCCCTGGCAGGTCCCGCACACGCCTTCGCGGCAATCGAGCGGAATGTTCACGCCGTTGCGCAGCGCTGCGTCGAGCAGGAGTTCGCCCGCGCGGGTCTCGAAGAATACTGTCTTGCCATCTGCAAAACTGAAGGCGACCTTGTGGCTCATGGCATGGGACTCCGTCTTACAGATGATAGAAATCGAGCACCGCGTTGATGGTGTCGTTCAGCAGAAGGACATGCTTGCGCGTAATCTTCCAGCTGTCGCCGTCAGCGCGCAGATGGTACGTGGCGCGCCCGAAGAAATGCTCGCCAATGCCTTGCCGCGCGTAGAACGTGGCCCAGTTGGTTTTCACCTCCAGCTCGCCGCCTTCGCGCTCGGCGATGCGCACGTTGGTGATCTGGTGCAGCGTGCGCGGCAGCGGCGTCGATGCCGCCGATTTGCCGGTGCGCAGGCGAAACACGCGATCCTCGAGACCTGTGCGGTTCGTGTAGTAGATGAGCGACATGCCGCGTTTCGGATCGATCGTGTACACGTGCTCGGAGTCCCACTGCGGCACGTGAAATTCGCTGTGTTCGTCGAACAGGTCGAGGTACTCGTCCCAGCTTTGCGCGTCGCAAAGTTCGGCCTTGCGATAGAGAAACTGCTCGACCGATTGTTGGAGCGTATGCGTGACTGACATGGATCAAGCCTCCTTCTTGCTGTTCGATTGCTGCGCGAGACCCTTCAGGAGAGAGCCTTGCCACGTGCGGTGCTGGTTGACGTACAGGCCCTCGTGCGTGAGTTCCGTGCCGCACAGCGCGGGTGCAATGCCGAGCAGGCGCGTATTCGCCGTTTCGCCTTCCACCCACTTGTGGTTGCCGCGCGAGATGTCGCTCCAGCGTTCGAGGCGTGCCTGGAAGCCGCGCTGTTGTTCGCGGAACTCGACGAGGTCGTCCGGTGTACCCATGCCCGACACGTTGAAGAAGTCCTCGAACTGACGAATGCGGCTTTCGCGCTCCTGATCCGATTCGCCTTTCACGCCGATGCACTGGCTGGTGACCTCGGTCTTGTTCCAGGCAACCGGCCGCACGATGCGCAGCTGGGAGCTGATCTGGTCCATGAAAAAGAGGCTCGGATAGATGTTCAGGTTGCGCAGCCGATGCATCATCCACTCGGCCTTTTCCTGACCTTGCGCTTCGACGAGGCGCGGCATCACGCTCGCGTAGCCGGGCCGCACGCTCGGATTCGGCATGTCGCTGAACAGCACGCTATGGCCGTTCCTGAAGGCGAACCAGCCGTCGTCGGTCTCGGTATCGCCCGCGCCGAGCTTGCTGTAGTCGAGCGTGCCGCTCGCCGGGCCGCCTTTCTGCGCGTTCGATTCCTGGCGATGCTGCACCGTGGCGACATAGTTGTAGTGCACGGTGCTCACGTGATAGCCGTCGAGGCCGTTCTCGTTCTGCAGCTTCCAGTTGCCATCGTAGGTGTAGGTGGATTTGCCTGGCAGCACTTCGAGCTCGCCCGTGGGCGATTGCGCGACCATCATGTCGAAGAAGAGGCGCGCATCGCCGAGGTAATCTTCGAGCGTGTCAGTGCCTTCAACGTCGAGGCTGATGAACACGAAGCCCTTATAGCTCTCAATACGCGCTTTTTTCAGGCCGCGAGTGGATTTGTCGAAGTCTTCGCAATATTCGCCCGGAGCCTTCACCTTGACGAGGCGCCCGTCGCTCTTGTAGCACCAGGCGTGAAACGGACACGTGAAGGTGGACTGATTGCCCTTGGTCATGCGTGTGAGCGTCGCGCCGCGATGCTGGCACGCGTTGATCATCGCGTTGAGCTGGCCGTTGCCGTCGCGCGAGATGATCATGGGCTGGCGGCCGGCGCGCATCGTCATGAAGTCGTGCGGTTTCGGAATCTCGCTCTCATGGCAGGCGTAGATCCAGCTCTTCTCGAAGATGAGTTCCATCTCGAGGTCGAACAGTTGCGGCTCGGTGAACATCTCTCGCGCGATGCGATAGACGCCTTCCGCCGGGCGAAAGTCGAGGCATCCGCCAATAAATTCCTGCCACTCCGAAGTGTTCTTCTCCGCGCTCATGATGGGGTCTCCTCCCGATAAGCGGTCTTGCGACCAGGTCCTTGATGAGACGGATTGAATACCGGACGCGGCGCGGGCGCTATCCGCCTACTCGACAGTCACTATCCGTTTTTTTTGATGCGGGCCCTGGACGTTGGGCGGACGGGTCCCGGCGGGGCGCCGGAGAGTGCCGCGGATCGCACGGCAAAAAAAGTGGATAAGGAACGCAAACCAGGTGGATAGCGCGTGCGCCACACCCGGTATTCAATGCTACCGACGGCCTGCCAACGCCCATCGACGCACCGGGCGAGGCTCCGAGACTGGCCGCCGGTACCGGCGTACTTCCACCGGGTTCACAACACCACTCAGCTTCCGCCATGACCCATCCGACGATTGAACGCATCGAAACCCGCCTCGTCGATCTGCCCACGATCCGGCCGCACAAGCTTTCCGTTGCGACGATGTACGGGCAAACCCTGATGCTGGTGAAGGTGTACTGCAGCGACGGCGTGGTCGGCATCGGTGAAGGCACGACGATCGCCGGCATGGCCTACGGTCCTGAAAGCCCGGAAGCGATGAAGGTCGCCATCGACACTTATTTCGCGCCGGCGATGGTCGGTCAGGACGCCACGCGCATTCAGACGCTGATGGCGCACCTCGGCAAGCTCGTCAGGGTCAATCACTTTTCGAAGAGCGCGCTCGAAACGGCGCTGCTCGACGCGCACGGCAAGCGCCTTGGGGTGCCGGTGAGCGAACTGCTCGGCGGCCGCCGCCGTGAGCGCGTGCCGGTTGCGTGGACGCTCGCTTCGGGCGATACCGCGAAAGACATCGCCGAAGCCGAGCAGATGCTCGAAGTGCGCCGCCACAAAGTCTTCAAGCTGAAGATCGGCGCGAAGGCCCCCGACGTGGACATCAGGCATGTCGCCGAAATCAAGAAGGCCCTGGGTGAGCGCGCCGCCGTGCGCGTCGACGTGAACATGGCCTGGAGCGAGACACAGGCCGCCAGAGCGATCCCGGCGCTGGCCGACGCGGGCTGCGAGCTGGTCGAGCAGCCGGTGGCGTCGGCGGCCGCGCTTGCGCGTCTGGTGCGCCGCTTCCCGGTCGCGCTGATGGCCGACGAAGTCCTGCAGGGCCCGGACAGTGCATTCGAGATCGCAAAGCAACAAGGCGCGGACGTGTTTGCGATCAAGATCGAACAGAGCGGGGGGCTCTTTGCCGCGCAGCGCGTGGCCGCGATTGCCGACGCGGCAGGCATCGAACTGTATGGCGGCACGATGCTCGAAGGCGCGTTCAGCACGATTGCTTCCGCCCATCTGTTCGCGAGCTTCGCGAACCTGCAGTGGGGAACGGAATTGTTCGGACCGCTACTGATCACCGAAGAGATTCTGACGAAGCCGCTCGACTACAGCGACTTCGAACTGACCGTGCCCGCCGGCCCGGGCCTTGGCATCGAGTTGGATGAAGCCAGGGTCGAGCGCTTTACCCGCAACGGGCTGACGAAAGTCACCCGCTAATTCCGCATCCCCCAGCAGGACGCAAACAACAGGACGCAGACGATGCTTTTCCACGTACGCATGGATGTGAACCTTCCGGGCGACATGCCCGCCGAGGTCGCCAACGAGATCAAGACGCGCGAAAAGGCGTATTCGCAGGAACTGCAGCGCAGCGGCAAGTGGCGCCACATCTGGCGTCTGGTCGGCGAGTACGCGAATTACAGCATCTTTGATGTTGAGAGCAACGCCGAACTGCACGACATCCTCACCGCGTTGCCGCTATTCCCGTACATGAAGATTTCGGTGACGCCGTTGTGTCGCCACCCGTCGTCGATTCATGACGGCGATGCCTGAACCTGGGGAGCTGCTTTTTTTAGTCAGGCAGCGCCGCTGGGCCCATTTTTCCCCCAAGACATGTGGAGACAACAATCATGAGCGTCAAAGTATTCGATACCAAGGAGGTGCAGGACCTGCTGAAGGTCGCGTCGAACCTGGGCGGCGATAACAGCAACGACAGCGGCAACGCCCGTTTCCAGCAGATCGTCCACCGCCTGCTGAGCGACGTGTTCAAAGCCATCGACGATCTCGACATCACGCCCGACGAAGTCTGGGCAGGCGTGAACTATCTGAACAAACTGGGTCAGGATGGCGAAGCAGCGCTGCTCGCGGCGGGCATCGGCCTGGAGAAATATCTCGACATCCGCCTGGATGCCGCGGACAAGGCCGTCGGACTCGACGGCGGCACGCCGCGCACCATCGAAGGCCCGCTCTACGTGGCCGGCGCGCCGGTGCGCGAAGGCGTGTCGAAGATCGACATCAACGAAGACGCCGAAGCCGGCCCGCTCGTTATCCGCGGCACCGTCACGGATACGGACGGCGAGCCTGTGCCCGGCGCCTTGGTCGAATGCTGGCATGCCAACTCCAAAGGCTTCTATTCGCACTTCGACCCGACCGGCGCGCAAACCGGCTTCAACCTGCGCGGCGCTGTCAGGACGGGCGCCGACGGCAAATACGAATTCCGTACGCTGATGCCGGTGGGCTATGGCTGCCCCCCGCAGGGCGCCACGCAGCAATTGCTGGACGGGCTCGGCCGGCACGGCAATCGTCCGGCGCACGTGCACTTCTTCATTACCAGCGACGATCACCGTAAGTTGACGACGCAGTTCAATATCGAGGGCGATCCGCTGATCTGGGACGACTTCGCCTACGCGACCCGCGAAGAGCTGATTCCGCACGTTGTCGAGAAGACGGGTGGCGCGGCGCTGGGCATGAAGACCGATGCGTATAAGGACATCGAATTCAACATCGTTCTGACGCCGCGAGTGCAGGGCAAGGACAACCAGATTGTCAACCGCCCGCGTGTGTCGGCGACGGCGTAACGGGCCGGGATGGCGGTTGTCGCGCCGCGAGGCGGGGTCACGCACACACGGCATACGCTGCATGTGCGTGACCCCGAACGCGTCCGCAGAAAGGAATGCAGGGCGACTATCGTTCCTCGCCAGGAACACGGTTTTCCAGCAGACGAATTTCGTTCTCTACCGTTTCGCACGATCATAGACACTATTCCAGCTCGCGGAAGCGAGCCAATAGTCGTAGTGAGGAGACGTTATGCAAGCGGTCATTCCAACACCAACAGGCTGTAGCGACGAAGCGGACGTCGCCACATTCCGCTGGGTGGTCCTGTTCTTTGCCTGGGCCGGACTCATGCTCAGCACGGTCTGCCGTCTCGCATGGGGCACGCTCGCGCTTCCCGCTGGGCAGTCGCTCGGACTGCCCATTGCGGCCCTCGGGGTATTTGTCACGGCGTTTTATGTGGGCTATGTCCTCTCCAATGTCGTAGGCGGTGTCACGACCGATCGGATCGGAGGCCGCGCGACGCTGTCCGTGTCTCTGCTCGGACTCGCATTTGCAACGTTCTGCTTTGGTTACACGCCGTCGCTCGCCGTGGGGCTTGTATTGCAATGTGTCATGGGACTTACAGCAGGAGCCGACTACGCCGCCGGAGTGAAACTCGTCTCAACATGGTTTGCGAGGCACGAGCGCGGACGCGCCGTCGGTTTGCTCATGAGCGCGTCATCCATGGCCGTTATCGTGACCAATGCGGTTTTGCCTGGCGTTGCGACGAACCTTGGCTGGCGCAACACCTATCATGGCCTGGGCATCTGCGCGCTCGTTCTGTCGGTCCTGACGGCCGTGATCGTTCGCAATCACTCCGTCGCGGCCAACGAGCAGGCGCCGGAGCGCGGCGCAAAGAATCTGCGTGCAGCAGCGTTCCTCAATCGCAATTTCATTTTGCTCGGACTGGCCGGTTGCGGCGGGTTCTGGGGCACGCTCGGCTTCGCGTCGTGGGCGATTTCTCTCATGGTAAAGGGCCATCACATGGCCCCAGTGCAAGCAGGATTCATTGTGGCGATCGCCGGTGTTGCGGGGCTGGCCAGCAAGCCGTCGATCGGCTGGCTATCCGACAGGCTGGGCGGACGCCGGAAGGCACTGACGGTAGTTTCCTTTCTGTTCTTCTTTGTCGCTCTGCTGATGTTTGGGCAGCTTTCGGATCTTGGTGCATTTCGCTTCGCGGCTCCGTTTATCGGCATCGGTGCATTCGTGTATAGCCCGTTGCTGGTGACGCTGGTTGCAGAGCAGAGCGGCATCAATCGGGCCGGCTCCGCTGCAGGGATCGCAAATGCGGTGTGGCAGTCGGGCTCGGCGATGTCGCCGGCTGTGGTGGGCCTCGTATTCCAGGCGACTCATTCTTTTCAGTCGGCTTTTGCCACGCTCGCGCTGGGTCCGCTGCTGGGCGCGATCTGCATGCTGTTTGTCAAGGAACAGACCGGCCAGTAAATCCGGTAGGCCGCCAACATCAAGATCAAAGGACTTCAATGATCCACATTACGCACACTTTCGATACGCCGTGGCGATCGCATCAGATTGAAGGTTCACGCGGTTACGAATTCATCTTCAACATTCTCGGGACCGAGTACACCGACGCCTATAACATCGATATTGCGAAGGTTGCGCCGGGTGGATATTCGCCCCTGCATATCGACCAGGATAACCACGCGTTTTATATCCTCGAGGGCGAAGGAGAAATCGACATCGCCGACAAGTGTTATCAGGTCAAGGCGGGCTCAGTGGTACGGATTCCGCGCGGCGTTGTGCATGCTATCCGGAACATCGGTGAGGGCTGGCTGATGTTGCTCAGCATTTACGACCCCCCACGCATCCGCAAGCAGAAGGACGTGGAAGCCGCCTGAACTGCTTGTCGTCGGATGTGCGGTAGCTAATGACGTTGCGAGCACGGACATGGCTCGCAACGCCGGATTGAAGGCAGACTTGAGCGGCTGATTCGTAGAGAGTAAAGAGGCCGATCTTGCGGAATGCAAGATCGGCCTCCATTCGTGTCCGATTTCCGGAGAGCGCGGCGGCGGATCGCGGCCGGCGCGTTCGAGAACGTCTTAGCTTTGCAGCGATTGGTCCACCGACGTGTTCGACGTGTTCGACGTGGGCACGTCAGCCAAGGTTTGCGCGGACGCAGCAGGCGCCGCGCATCCCGCCCATCGTTGCGCCCGATGTTCACCGTCGCAATAGGGTTTGCTCTGCGAGTGCCCGCATCGACAGAGACTGAAGATGCCGCTGTTGGGAAAGCGGTTGCCCAGCGCATCGACGATTTCGAATTCGCCGACCAGGTGAAGCGGGCCGGCGTTCATGATTTGACCTTTGACGATTGACATAGCGGTGCCAGTGGAGACAGATTATTGCGAGGGGGCGGGGGTATTCGAAGTAGAAGCGGGCGCAGGATCGGCGCTGTGCCCGCATTGCGGTGCTCGGGGAGAGCTCGAGAATCCCGCATGTTCATGCGACGAGTCACAAAACGGCAGCCGCGCCGACAGGCCGCATCGGCACAACCGGTAGATCTTGCGGGCGCGCACGATCTGGCCGTTGTCATCGACAAGTTCGAATTCGCCCGTCAGTTGCATGGGACCGTTGTCGATTATCTGAACCTTGTTTGTCATGGAGAATATCTGCCTGATCGTGGTAAGTGGCGTCGCCCGGCCGCTGTCAGCTGGATTTTTCGGCGCTATTTCCGGCGTGCGAAAGATCGGGATGAACGGCTTCAACTGGTGGGCCCAGCGAATAGAATGTGCCGCGATTGCAGACTAGCGGCCGTTCGTCGGTGCGGTGAATCTGCAAGGCTTCACCGACCAGAATAGTGTGGTCGCCGCCTTCGTACGCAGCCCAGCGGCGGCACAGAAACCAGCCCATCGTGCCGGTGAGAATAGGGGTATCCGCAATCCATTCATGCGGAGGATCCCAACGCTCAGGTATCCGGTTCGCGAAGTAGTGGCCGTGAAAACCCTGGTGTTCAGCGAGGATATTGATTGCGTAATAGTTGTCGCTTGATAGCAGTGCATGCGACTTCGCGGTCTTGGCGATGCTGACCGCCACCAGTTGCGGGTCGACTGAAACAGCCGCAAATGAACTCGCGGTCATGGCGTGCATGCCGCCCCGTCCGTCAGGCATTGAAACGACAGTGACGCCTGTCGTGAAGGCTCGGAGTCCTTTGCGGAACTCTTCGGGATCGACTTTCAATACGAACCTCGTGGTTGGGATTTGGCTGGAGTGCGCACCTGTATGCGCTTTCTAAGTCCTATCGTTGCACTCGCCCGTAGCGATATCAAGACGAATCCACGAAACGTGGTGTTCCGCGATGGGAACGAGACGGTGGGTCAATGCGCCGATTCAAGCGATGCCGCGGCGCGTGAGGTGTGCTGGAAACCCCGGTTTGACAGATATTATTGTCGTCGTTACACAGTCCTTACGAAGGGTTTGACCTGCGATTGGCCGATTGAAGTTCATTTTGTTGCAAACGGGAATGATGCAGGCTTGAATGGTTAAGCAACCAGAAACATATGATTGAACTCATCGACATTCGCGTCTTTTCGAAGCTTTCCGAGTTGATGAGCTTCAGTTCAGTAGCCCGCGTGCTCGCAATGCCAAAGTCTTCTGTCAGCCGGTCGCTCGCGCGGCTCGAGGAGCATCTGGGTGTCGCGTTGATCATCCGGTCCAATCGCAAGGTGGCGTTGACCGATACGGGCGTGCTGTTTGCCGAATCCGCAAAACGGATACTCAACGAAGTAGAAGAAGCGGAAGAAAAGGTCGGACAGGTGCGGCTCACCCCGCGAGGACTTCTGCGAGTCAGTTCGCCCGTTACCCCTGGTCAGTTCATGATCGCACCGCTTGTCTCTGAATATCTCGCGGCTTATCCCGACGTCCAGGTGTCGCTGGAACTCACCAGCAGCAAAATAGAGCCGTTGACGGACGAAATGGATGTGGTGATCCGCACGGGCGCCCTCGAAGACTCCAGGCTGATTGCGAAGAGACTTGGGAGTGCACGGCTGGTGCTGGTTTCGACGCCCGCCTATCTCCGTGCGAATGGCACACCCGAGTCACCCGTTGACCTCCCGGCGCACTTTCTCCTCGACATTGCCGACGGCCCGAACGAGTGGCGCCTGCGCCGCGCTGAAGAAATATCGACGATCGCGGTTCATCCGCGCTTCTTCGCCAATGACACGAGCACGCTCCGGACGGTTCTGCTGTCTGGATCGGGCCTGGCCTGGCTGCCTGACTATCTGTGTCGTCAGGATATCGAAGAGGGCAGACTGGTGGGGGTGATGCCGGATTGGGAAAGAGGCGAGCGGGAGATCAATGCTGTTTTCCCACGGCACAGAACGCTGTCACCGAAAGTGCGGTCATTCGTGGATTTTTTGGCTTCTCGTCTTAACAGCGAAAAGCGGTAAACCCCGCAATGCTGCACCCCTTCTCCGGGAAGGGGAATTCCTTTGCGTCAGCATGCCATGTGCGTCCAGGTTGCAGCGGGCGTTGCTGTTGTCGTGCCTGTCTCCCCGTTACCGTGAAAACCCGGATGACCAGATCGGGAATCTGGTGTTCCAGCCCGGGACCTTGTGCGCCAATTAATGGCTGGGCACTTTTGAGTCATTGCACGGGCGCTCATGGTCAATACGGTCGATGAAGTGTGCCGTCGCGCAAGCAGCGATTTTGTATAACACTTCAAATCAAGGGGACAACAAGTGAAGTCATGGCTCTATCCTGGCGTAGCCGCCGCCATTGCGACGGTTGCACCCATCGCACACGCCCAGAGTTCAGTCACATTGTATGGAATCCTTGACGTTGGGATTCAGTACACGACCAATCAGGGTGGGCATCATAGTGTGCAGGAGGCGAGCAGCATGATGCGCGGGGATCGATGGGGTCTCCTCGGCCGTGAGGATCTCGGCGGCGGACTCAGGGCGGTATTCAAGCTGGAAAGCGGATTCTCGCTGAACAATGGGACATTAGGTCAGAGTACGGCGACTGCCCAGCGAATATTCGGCCGTTACGCCTATGTCGGACTGGCGAACGATCAGGTGCAGGTGCTCTTCGGCAGACAACCCGACTTCATGCTGGACTACATGCAGACGACGGCGAACTCCTGGTATGGTACGTCGCTGGAGTTTCACCCGGCGATCAACGCCAACTTTTTTGGAAACAACGGCAGCAATCCTTCGCTTGACCGCATTGGAGGAGGGGAGGTCGACAGTTCGGTCAAGGCAACGTGGAGTCCGGTGAAGTCACTGAACTTTGGCGCGATGTACGGTTTCGGCGACGCCCCTGGCATCGGCTCGCCCAATAGCACCCAAAGCTATGGTGCGACATGGACCACGACCGGCACTTTAGTGGGCGCTGTCTACACCACGCGCAAAGACAACCTGACGCCAGGAACATTGCGAACGCTGGGCATTGGCGGTACGACCTCGGTGGGCGATTTCATGGTCAATGCGCTCTACACCAACTCGAGGTGGACGTTGACAGGGGACGTCGCCAGTATTTTCGATGTCGGCGTACGGTACAACATCACGCCGTTCCAGGTGGTCGGCCTGGAGTACACATTCCTCGACAAGAACAACGGTCCCAAGAATGTCTTCTATGCGAGTGTTCGAAGCACGTATGGCGTGATTTACGATTACCGGCTTAGTAAAAGAACAGATATCTACGCGACCTACGTCTTTCAGCATGCGACGGGTGGCCGTCAGGCGCAGATATTCGGCATGTCGCTCAGTTCGAGTTCCGCGCAGGGAGTCGCGGCAATCGGCATACGTCACTACTTCTAGAGAGAATCCGGAAATCCGCGCGCGGCTGCTGAAGTTCACCTGAATCGCACAGCAGCCGGGCAGCATCGGTCATTCCGCTAGAGCACGTTAAGCATCGCCAGTGCCGTCTCCTGCAAAGGCTGCAAGACGCGGCCTAGCGCGGCCTCGGTCTTTTCCTTGCCCATCGGCATGTTCGTGCTGAGCGCCGCGACGACTTCGCCATGCCGGTTCTTCAACGGCACAGCGATACCTCGCACGCCGATCTGAAGTTGCTGTTCAATGACAGCGAAACCATCTGCGCGTGCCTGGCGGATCGTTTCCATCAGGCGCGTCTTGTTGGTCAGCGTATGGGGCGTAAAAGGCGTGAGCTCTGTGCCATCCAGCCATACGCGCACCGAATCCATTTCGGGCCGATAGGCAAGCAATACGACGCCCGGCGACGCAAGCCGCGCCGGCACGCGCGCGCCGAGCACGAAGCCTGTCGTCATGACGCGCGAGGTGCCGTTGCGGGCGATGAACACCAGTTCCCATTCATCGAGCACGCTGACGTAGACCGACTCGTTGATGACCGCGCTCAACTGCTGCAGGTACGGCTGGACCAGTTTCGGCAAACGCGCCGAATCGAAGTACGACCACCCGACCCGCAGGACGCGCGGTGTCAGGCCAAACTGCTTGCCGTCGCCCTGGACGTATCCCAGATGCTCGAGGGTCAGCAGATAGCGGCGCGCCGCGGTGCGTGTCATGCCGGTCCGCTCGGCCGCCTGGCTAGGTGTCATGCGCGCATGCTCGCTGTCGAACGACTCGAGAATGGCCAGTCCTTTTTCCAGACCGGCGATCCAGTCACGCTTGTCCAACGCTGGTCGTGTCATAGAGAAAACCCTCATTCTGCGCGCTCAACGCACGGTAATGCGCGATTATCGCCCGAATCACGCGCGTTGGGCTTGGGAGTGCGGCTGTTGCGCCAATAAGCTTCTGTCATCAGAAACGCCAACACTCTGGAGCGGCGATGAGAATTACCGGACGGACAAGGGTCTTCTACTGCATAGCGGACCCGATCGATCAGGTGCGCGCGCCTGAGGTCTTCAACGAGGTATTTGCGCGGCACAACGCCGACGCCGTGATGGTCCCGATGCGCGTGCCGGCCGCTCATCTCGAAGCCACCTTGCGAACGCTGCTCGCATCGCCGACGGTCGGCGGCGTGTCCCTGTCGATTCCGCACAAGGCCGCGGCGGCGGCAATCGTCGACAGCCGCTCTCCTGCCGCGACGGTTGCCAACGCGGTGAATGCGGTCCGAAGAAATTCGGAGGGAGCGTTGGAAGGCGAGCTTTTCGATGGCGAAGGTTTCAGGCGCTCGCTCGATCGCGCCGCGATCGCTTATGTGGGTCGGCGCGTGCTTCTGATCGGCGCAGGCGGAGCAGCGTCGGCGCTCGCCACCGCACTGGCAGCGTCGGGCTTCGCGGA
The DNA here is from genome assembly GCF_001645125.1 of Paraburkholderia ginsengiterrae. Lineage (GTDB taxonomy): Bacteria > Pseudomonadota > Gammaproteobacteria > Burkholderiales > Burkholderiaceae > Paraburkholderia > Paraburkholderia ginsengiterrae. The sequence continues at coordinate 156,037 of NZ_LXKA01000349.1, forward strand.
AATCGCCCTGTACGACCCGGACCAGAGCAGGGCGGAACAACTCGCCAGGGTGCTGCGCGAAGCATGCGGCATTCGGGCCGTGTGCCTCGCCAATAACGATCCGCGCGGCTTCGACCTGGTCGTCAACGCGTCGCCGCTTGGCCTGAAACAATCCGATTCTCTACCGGTCGACGTCACCGCAATCGAGCCGCACGCGGCCGTGTGCGACATTCTGATGAAAAATCAGCCGACTCCGTTGCTGCGCGCGGCGCGGGCGCGTGGTCTCGTGGCCGAGCCGGGCTTCGACATGCTGATTCAGCAGACCCCTTTGTACCTGGAGTTTTTCGGGTATCCCGAGCTGGCGGCCTCGGTTCGCTCCGACGACGCTTATCTACGCGACATGCTGCAGCCCGCCGACATGATGTCGCGCGGCAATCTCGCGACTTGCCCGTGAAACCGCCGACTGCCGGGAGCCCGCCCGGACCCCGCAGGGGCCTGGTGCAATCCCTGAAAATGAGCGCTAATCGCGCGCTTGCGTTCGATTATCGATCGGCAAGTAGTGGACAAACATTGCCCGCCCGAAGACGGCTCCCTATCCTGTAGTTACCGTCAGCGTAGCGAACGCTTCTACCGGTTAGCCGCAAGCCGAATCCGCAAAACGAGACACATTCGAGACACCTCCATGACCTTCGCTATTCGATCTACCGAAGCCCATACCCTGGTCCGTTCCGAAAAGAGCCGCGCACGCCAGGCGGCGCTCGGCAGCTTTGTCGGCGCTGTCGTCGACTGGTACGACTTTCTGCTGTACGGCATCGTCGCCGCCATCATTTTCAATCGCGAATTCTTTCCGCAGGTCAGTCCCGCGATGGGCACGCTCGCCGCGTTCGGCACCTTCGGCGTGGGCTTCCTGTTTCGCCCGCTCGGCGGCTTCGTGTTCGGGCATTACGGCGACCGCCTCGGGCGCAAGCGCATGCTGGTGCTGACGGTCATGATGATGGGCCTGTCCACCGCGCTGATCGGGCTGTTGCCGACTTTCGCGTCGATCGGCTGGTGGGCGCCGGCGCTGCTCGTGCTGCTGCGCGCCATCCAGGGGTTCGCCGTGGGCGGCGAATGGGGCGGTGCGGCGCTGATGGCGGTTGAAAGCGCGCCGGAGAAAAAGAAGGCGTTCTATAGCAGCGGCGTTCAGGTGGGGTATGGCGTCGGTCTGATTCTCGCCACCGGCATCGTGTCGATCCTGAGCCAGACCATGGACAACGAAAGCTTCAGGGTGTGGGGCTGGCGCATTCCCTTCATCTTCAGCGTCGTGCTCGTGTTGATTGGCCTGTGGGTGCGCTCGAGCATGGAGGAGTCGAAGGAATTCGTCGAGAAGGTGGAAAAGCCGCATCATCGCGCCCGCATGCCGATTGTCGAAGCGTTGCGTCAACACCCCAAGTCCTTCCTGCTGATCATTGCGCTGCGTCTGGCCGAACTCTTCACGATGTATATCGTCACGGCCTTCGCGCTCAGCTACTCGACGACCAACCTCGGCATGCCGCGCCAGTTTTTTCTGAACATTGGCTTGCTGGTCGGCGTGGTGAGCGTGGTGACGATTCCCTGTTTCGCGCTGCTTGCCGATCGCTTCGGACGTCGCCGCATTTACATGATCGGCGCGCTCGTCGGCATGCTGAGCGCCGTGCCGTTCTTCGTGGCCCTCGACGCGCGTTCGACGCTCTGGATCGTGGTGTTCGCCGTGCTGCTCGCCAACATCGCACACGACATGGTGGTCAGCGTCCAGCAGCCGATGTTCACTGAACTGTTCGGCACCGAGTATCGCTATAGCGGCGCGGGCGTCGGCTATCAGGTGGCCAGCGTAGTGGGCGGTGGCTTCACGCCGTTCATCGCGGTCGGACTGGTCAGCCTCGCGGGAGGTTCCTGGCATCCCGTAGCCGGCTATCTCGTGATCGGCTGCCTGTTGTCACTAGTCGTCGCCGCGCGCATGAAAAAGCGCTGACAGGTACGTTGGGTAGCGCCACGCCGGCCGACACCATCATCTATCACGGAGACACAACATGAGTTCACCTTGCATCATTACTGTAGCCATTACCGGTTCCGTGCCGCGCAAGAAGGACAACCCCGCCGTGCCCATCTCGATCGCCGAACAGATCGAGAGCACCCACGAAGCCTTTGAGGCAGGCGCAACACTTGTTCATCTGCACGTGCGCGATGAGCAGGAGAACTCGAGCTCCGATCGCTCGCGCTTCGCCGAACTCCAGGACGGCATTCGCCGGCATTGCCCGGGGATGATCGTGCAGTTTTCGACGGGCGGCCGCGGGCGATCGTTCGAGCAGCGCGGCGCGATGCTCGATCTACAGCCGGATATGGCGTCGCTCGCAACGGGCTCCGTGAATTTCCCCACCACGGTGTACGAGAATCCCCCTGACTTCGTGCGCTCGCTTGCCGCGTCGATGCTGCAGCATGACGTGAAGCCGGAGATCGAGATCTTTGATCTGGCCATGCTGTACAGCACGGTGGACCTGGTCGAGCAGGGTCTGCTCAAAGCGCCGGTGCATGTTCAGTTCGTGATGGGCGTGAAGAACGCGCTGCCCGCACGCCGCGAGATTCTCGAGTTCGAAGTGGCGCAGCTCGCCGCGCTGCTGCCCGACGCAACGTGGACCGCAGCCGGCATTGGCCGCCATCAGCTCGAGGTGAACCACTGGACCCTGCAGATGGGCGGGCATTGCCGCACCGGTCTGGAAGACAATGTCCGCTGGGACAAGGACACGCTCGCGACCAGCAACGCGCAGCTCGTTTCACGCGTGGCTTCGCTGTGCGGCGAATATGAGCGCCCCGTGGCCACCGCTGCGCAAGCGCGTGAGCTATTGGGTCTTGTTCCGGCTTGAACGCATAAGACAGACGATTGCTGGTCACGCCACGTAGTTTGAAGTTGATAAAAAATCTTTACAGAGGAGTACAAATGAAGAAGGCATTAGCAACCTCGGCCCTTGGGTTGGTCGCCCTCGGCGCGCACGCGCAGAGCAGCGTGACGCTGTACGGGATCGTCGACACGGGTATCGGCTATCAGAGCAGCCAGACGTCGCTCGGTTCGACGACCGGCGGCCGCTCGGTCGTGAAGATGGTCAACGGCATCTGGGCGGGCAGCCGCTTCGGTTTGAAGGGCGGCGAGGACCTGGGTGGCGGCACGAAGGCGATCTTCCAGCTGGAAGAGGGCTTTAACAGCGCGACCGGCGCGCAGTCGGTGCCGGGTCTCGGGTTCAACCGTCAGGCTTATGTCGGCGTGACGAACGCTAACTACGGCTCGTTCACGGCAGGCCGTCAATATACGTCGTACTACACGCTGCTCTCGCCGTACAGCCCGACCACGTGGCTGACGGGCGCGTACGGCTCGCACCCGGGCGATATCGATTCGCTCGACACGCTGTATCGCGTGAACAACTCGCTGGTGTACACGTCGCCGAACTTCCACGGCCTGACGGCCAGCGGCTCGTATTCGCTGGGCGGCGTGGCAGGCAGCTTCAACGCCGGTTCGACGTGGAGCGCGGCGTTGCAGTACCTGAACGGTCCGTTCGGCATCGCGGCGGGCTTCCAGCGCATCAACAACTCGACATCGGGCGGTGGTGCGTGGGGCCCCGACTCCACGGCGTCGAACAACGGCTCGCAGCCGGGCGTCTCGGGTATCAACAACGGCTACCAGACGGCACAGGCGCAGCAGCGTGTGGCGGTGACGGGCGGCTACGCGTTCAGCTCGCAGTGGGACGTGTCGTTCTCGTACTCGAACGTGCAATACATTCCGGGCACCAACTCGGCGTTCCGCAGCCAGGCGACCTTCAATACGGGCGGCGCGGTGGTGCACTTCAAGCCGCTGACGGCGCTGGATCTGGCCGCCGGTTTCAGCTACACGCGCGCCACGCAGTCGAATGGCATTACCAGCGCGGCGAGCTATCAGCAGTACAACCTCTCGCAGTATTACAGCCTGTCCAAGCGTACGGGTCTGTATGCGCTGGAGGCGTATCAGCGCGCGGGTGGCCAGACGATCGGCTCGAACGGCAAGAGCATCATCAATGCAACGGCCGATATCGGCGACGGCCAGAACGGTGCGCCGTCGTCGTCACGCAGCCAGTTTGCTGCGGGTGTGGGCATTATTCACCGGTTCTAACCGGGTAGGGGCGTGGCGGCGTAGCGGTACTCCGCCACGCGCCATCGCGGGCGAAAGCAAAGAGCCGGCCGACTGCGAGGACGTACAGCAGTTCGGCTCAGGCTTCGATGTCAGGAGTCCCGCCACTTGCGCTCTGCGATAGCGGCCGGGATCAGTAGCGCGCGAGCTGGCTGCCGTTGACCTGCACACGGTCGCCCGGGCGCAGGTCGCCGGGCGTAGGCACGTTGAACGCGCGGGTTGAGCCGTCGCTTAGCTGCACGTCGATCTGGTATCCAGCGGGCTGCCCCATCTGTTGGCCGATCTGGTTGCCTGCGTAGGCTCCGCCGAGCGCGCCGATGACGGTAGCGGCATCGCGACCATGGCCGCCACCGACCTGATTACCGAGAACACCGCCAACCAGCGCGCCGACCACGGTTCCGGCAATGCCTGAGGTGCCCGTGGCATTACTCAATGGCCGTATGCTTGAGATCGTGCCTACCTGCGTGCCATATTGGTTGCCGTATTGCGAGGTGTACTGCGAACCGTACTGGCCGTTGTTTTGCGCGTCATACGGCTGTTGCGGCGCAGGCGGTGGCGCGTAGGCGGGTTGCTGCACGGTGCCTGGTTGCGCGTAAGCGGGCTGGCTATACGGGGCGGCTGCATACTGGCCCTGGTAGCCTTGCTGCGCGCCATACGGCGTATAGCCTGGGGCAACGCATGCCGACAACGAAAGACTTGCTGCAGCGAGAAGCGCGGCGGTAAGGGCGGACCTGGTAGAGAGCATGGGCATCACTGTGTGGTTGGCATTGACGCCGCACACGGCAAACGTGACGAGGACGGCGATTGCGCGGCAGTATAAGGAAAGCCCGCGTGGACGTCTGCTGCGCGACGGTAACAACATGTAAAGTACGTTGCCGGGTGACTGGCCGCGGGCGCCGCAATAACCAGATCGCGGCGACGTTACGAAGACGTTGGCGGTCGGGGACGACGAATAGAGGAGCAAAAACCGCGCGAATCCGGCTAGAATCGTCGTGCCAATGAACCCGCCTTCGAGTGGGTTTTTTATTGTCCAGCGTAATCCGACCCGGGCACACGTTAATATTTTTGGGGACCGTTCCATGACGAAACAAGCACTCGCACGGTTGGCACTTGCTACCGCTGCAATCGGCCTGACCAGCGCGGTACACGCGACCGATGTCAATGTAGGCATCAACGTGGGTACCCCTGTCGTGGTTGCGCCGGCGCCTCCTGCCGCGATCGTCGTTACGCCTGGCTGGCATGGCGACCGCTATTGGGATGGCCATCGCTACTGGGAACGCGACGACTGGGAAAAGCACCATCATCATGATAAGGGTTGGCACTGCCCGCCCGGACACGCCAAGAAAGGCGAGTGCTAATCAGACTTCGCTTCCGGTCAAACGTATCGCGTGAACAAGGCATATGGATTCCGGAAGTACGTGGCTGCCGACGCCCATTCTTCGTCGGCAGCGCGACAGATTCGAAACAAGTGTAATCATCTGTTAGCAGCGGGCATGCAAGCCTGTTTTGCCGGCAGAAAGTCGCCTGCGCTTTGATACGATCCGGCCTTTCGTTCCTTGCGCAGCTATCGTGAATCACCCGTATGTGTCGCTATTTCGTGAACTCTGCGCACGCTGGGTGAGCCGTGTCCGCTCGATTGCCGCCACGGCCGGCGCGAAGGCAAGCGGCCTTGTCCGCGCTGCGCTGCACGGCGTGCGCCACCCAACCCGTCACGGCATCGCGCTGGCAGTTGCGATATTGCCGGCGCTGTCGCTGGCTTACACGCTGGCCCTGGTTCCATTCACCCCTCGCCTCGGGGACATCCGTAAGGCCCGCGTCGATCGTCCCGCGCTGATCCTCTCCGCCGACGGCTACCAGCTCGCCGAGTTCAAGCCAGTCAATCGCGAATGGGTCACGCTCAACCAGATTTCGCCGCACGTGGTGGACGCGCTGATTGCGACCGAGGATCACCGGTTCTACGACCACCACGGGATCGACCTCCAGCGCCTTGCGGCGGCCGCGCTCCATACGTTCACCGGCAGCCGCCAGGGTGGCTCCACCATCACCCAGCAGCTTGCACGCAACCTGTATCCGGACGAAATCGGCCGCGCGCCAACCTTGACGCGCAAGCTCAAGGAAGCGATCACTGCTCTCAAGATCGAATCCGTGTACAGCAAGGACCAGATTCTTGAGACGTACCTGAACACGGTGCCCTTTCTGTACAACGCGTACGGCGTAGAGATGGCTGCCCGCACGTACTTTGGAAAGCCCGCCGCGCAGCTGAATATCCTCGAGAGTGCGACGCTCGTGGGGATGCTGAAAGCGAACAGCGCCTACAACCCGGTGCTCAATCCGGATCGCGCACTGGAGCGCCGCAACACGGTGCTCCAGCAGATGGTGAAGTTCGGCAAACTTGAACCGGGTGCATACGCGTGGCTCATGCGCCAGCCGCTCAATGTCAACTTCGAGCCCCAGTCGGAGGCCGTTGGCTCCGCTCCGCACTTCGCAGCCCAGTTGCGCAGATGGCTGACTGCCTGGGCGGATCGCAACAACTACAACATCTATTCCGACGGGCTGGTCGTGCGAACGACCATCGATTCCCGGCTTCAGGCAATGGCAACGCAAGCGGTTGCGTGGCAGACCAGCCAGTTGCAGTCGATCTCCAACGACGCGTGGAACACGCGGACCGGCTGCTGGCCAGGCAACGCGCTGTTCCAGTCGTTCATCAGGCAAACAGTCGAGTATCGGACTGTACGGGATACCGGACTGTCGGATCAGGACGCCGTCAGAAAACTCGCGATGGACGCATCGTTTGTCGATGGCCTCTGTCACAGCAAGACACAGATTCAGGCGGGATTCGTCGCCATGGATCCGCGCAACGGAGACATCAAGGCATGGGTCGGCAGCCGCGATTTTCATGACGAACCTTTTGATCACGTTCAGCAGGCACGACGGCAGCCTGGTTCCACGTTCAAGGCCTTCGTCTATGGCGCCGCCTTCGCGGATGGCGCGCAGCCGGGTGACACGATCGTTGATCGCAACGTCTCGATCCCCTTGAAAGGCACTGCGGTATGGAAGCCGACTGACCCGGAGCCACCGACCGGCCGGCCGATGACGCTGCGTGACGGCATTGCCTTTTCACGGAACCGCGTGACTGCCCAGCTCATGGTGCGAGAGGGGCCCGCAAAGGTGGCCGCGCTCGCGCGGGTGATGGGTGTGCGCGAGAGCCCGCTCGATCCGGTGCCGTCGCTCGCCCTGGGCACGAGCCCGGTCACGCTCAGGGAGATGGTCTCGGCGTATTGCACGATCGCGAACCGCGGCGCCTATGTCGAGCCGCGCATGGTGACGAGCATCGAGGATCGCAACGGCAACGTCCTCGCTGAATTTCCGGCCGCGCGGTCGGAGCAGGCGCTGCCGGCAACTGCGGCACTGAAGCTGGTCGACGTGATGCGCGACGTCGTCGACCGTGGCACCGGTAGCGACATCCGGACGCGCTTCGGGATTCGTGCCGACGTGGCCGGCAAGACGGGAACGACACAGGACAACACGGACAGCTGGTTCATCCTGATCCACCCGCAGCTGGTCGCCGGTGCATGGGTGGGATTCGACGACGCACGCGTGACGTTACGCGACGACTACTGGGGTGAAGGTGCACACAGCGCCTTGCCAGTGGTCGGCGCATTCTATGACGCGGCGCTGCGTGCTCGAGTTATCGATGCACACGAACAGTTGACCCCAGGGCGTGTTACGCAGCGCGCACCTCGTGTGCGCAAGCGTCACCATTTCCTCTTCTGGAGTTTCTGAGGCACTTGTGAAGCGCAGGCTTGCGAACGCGTGAGGGCGATCGGCCAAAGGCCGGCCATAGCGTTCTGTCTTGACCTGCAGATTGACGTGCGAAACCGTCTTGCAATCCGAGAGGCATCTACGTAAGCGCCTCTGATGGTTCATCGGGGCTCGGTGTTTCCCCTATGGGAAAACTCCTTGTCAAGAAGGGGTTTGTTGCTTACTATGCGTTTAAATTGAATTTCATTTTAAAAATTCATCTAAAGCGGTGGAGGGCGCACAGCAGGACGTAGGAATAAGGGCGCGAAGGCGTTCAGCGACGGCGGTGAAATGTCGCGACTTCCCGAGTGGACGATTCGTAGGCTTTTTCCATCTGTTCCAGGCAAACCGTAACGGCCCGCGCGCTGCCGGGAATTCCGCTGGCACTGCGGGCGGCCTCGAGCAATACTTCGCGCCGCAGCTTCGCATAGTCGTCGCAGACTTTGATGCCTGTTGGCGTGGCAACGTAGTAAATCCCGGTGCGGGCCGAGCCGTATTTATCAATGAGTTCCGCTTTTATCAGCTTACGCAATTCGTATTGCATGTTTTGGGTGTCCTGACGATTTGTTAAGTGCATCAGGTCCTTGATCGTCTTTGGCCGATCGTGCATGCGGATAATGTGCATCAGCGTATTTTCCTGCCCGCTCAGGGCAATACCTGTCACCCCGGCCATGCATTCAGATTGCCAGCGTAAAAACGATTGATAAACGCGCATCACCGCGTACTCGAGGTCAGTGAGTTCGACTCCGAATTCGTCCGTTGCCAGGTGCCAACCGTGCTGCTTCGCCAGTGGCTCCGTTTTCTTGCTTTCGCTCGTTTTCTTCGTCATTTGTTCATCCGCGGACTGATAGTCCAATTTTACTTGGAAGGTAAAGTATGCGTAAGACTTTCAAGTCCAAAGACGTCAGCAGTTCTTTGCCTCACTGCGCCGATCGCTCATGCTCAAAGGAGTGTCGGGATTTTCGGCTTGCTGGACGTCGGTGTGTCATATATCAGCAAGCGGGGCGGTAAGTCGAATTGGCAGATGGCGGATGACATTGCTGTTCCGAATATCTTTGGCGTGGATGGAGCGGAGGACCTCGGCGGTGGCCTGAAAGCGAAATTTCGTCTGGTCAATCAGGTCTCACTCGCAAACGGTTCGATCACTACGATCACTAGCGGCGTCCCGACGTCTCTCAGGGGCAATCGGCCGAGATGCATCACGGCCCGGCAGTTGCTGCTCTTGCGGATGTGACTTTTCCGCTGGCCCGAGCGAAGTGGGTGGCGGCTCGGCGGTGTCGCAGATCGTGGAGATGATAAGTTTGCCTAACCAATTATCCGGGAAGATCGTCGATGCCATCGCGGTGATTGATGGAATCGCATTCCAGACCCATATCCTTGCATTGAACGCCGCGGTGGAAGCAGCACGTGCGGGCTCGCCGAGAGTTCGGCGCCGGCGGCCACGGACGTCAAGGCGTTGATCGACGATTCGGCGATCGCGGTCGAAGCCTGTAGCCCGCGCGTGGGCGAGGCCGGCACGACGACGATCGAGGTCGTCGAAAGCGTGCACCGCGTGACGGCCATCATGGGGGAGATCACGGCAACGAGCCATGAGCAGCCCCGGTGGGCATTGAACCGGTGAAGCGGACCGTTATACAGATGGACCAGGGTACCCAGCAAAACTCCGCTCTCGTCGAGGAGGCGGCTGCCGCGGCGACTTCGCTGCGTAACCAAACCGCTCAGCTCGCGCACCTGGTTGCCGCCTTCAGTTTGCGCAGCCGGGTTCTCTTTTTGGCGCGAACAAGCCCTCGCGGTCGTTATCAAGTTAGCGGCGGCCGTTCGAGATGGCAAATTGAAAGAGCCGCCCTAGGTCTTTACCGTGACGATATGGGTGACGCTCGTCACACTGGGCAAATAACTTGTGGGGAGTTGAGGTGAGTGTGGATACGTATACCGGGCGCGTGCCAGCGATTTCAGTGGACAGGTTCAGCCATATGCTGGAAACGATTTACGACGCGGCCATGGATGCCACGAAGTGGGGCCGTTGCTTCGAGGAGGTATGCAACGAATTCTCCGCGAATTATGCTTCGCTGATCGTTCGTCGATCTGCGCCTACGCGGGAGGACAGTCTTATCTTCTCCGGCAGCGCAGACCGACGCATCGTGGACCGGCGCAATCCTCACCTTGCACAGAGCCCTTTTTCGGCATTGCCGGTCGACATGGTCGTGACGAACGGCGACATGCTTTCGGATGCGGACTGGCGCGCATCGAGCTATTACCAGGCGTGGTGCGCGCCGCGCGGCGTATTTCACGTGATGGCGATTGATTTTTCGGCCGGCGACCAGTCGCTATACGGAGTCCGGCTCACGCGGCCAGAGAGCGCATCACCGTTTTCGAACGACGATCGTGCGCTCTGTGAGCGGCTCGTGCGTCATTTGAAGCGCGCTCTCGATTTGCGTCGGTCGACTCAGCAGAATCGTTGTATCGCTTCGCTGTATAGCGAGGCGATGGTGCAACTGATGGTCGGCGTGATCGTACTCGACGAGAGCGGCAGGATTCTCGAATGCAACGCGATTGGGAGAAAGGTGCTGCAGGCCGGCGATGGCCTGAAAATCGTGGGTAACCGCGTGGCTGCAGTCTACCCGGCGGACAATCACAAGTTGCAGCGCCTTGTGGTCGGTGCGCTGCAGGCCGAAGCGACGCACTGTTACTTCGATGCGATGGCTGTGAGCCGACCATCGGGCCGGGTGGGCTGGGGCGTCGTCGTGCGCAGGCTGGCGGAAGACGCGTGTCCGGAAGGCAACCATCGCCCGGTCGCGGCGATCCTCGTGCGCGACCCCGAAAGCGCGTCGCATCCTCCGGTCAAGCTCGCACAGCAGCTTTTTGATCTCACGCCGGCGGAGACCGCCCTCGCGATCCAGCTGACCAATGGTCTGTCGCTGGAAGAAGCTATCGTGGCACTCAACATTAAGCGCAATACAGCCCGTGCGCATCTGCGGTCGATTTTTTCGAAGACGGGTGTGCGTCGCCAGACAGAACTGGTGCGCTTTTTCCTCAATAGCGTCATGCTCCTTGGCACTTCAGCGACCGCGCCAGTGGATGTCCGCTGACGGGAATCATGCAGTTTCGCAGCGAGTTTCAAGTTCACCGGCATCGGGCAGTGTCGCCCTCAATGCTTGCGTCGCGACGACACCCGGATTGACGCCGTATGCAGGGACACCCTCCGGGTGCCGGACCCATCGGCGTTATGCGGCGCAATTCATCCCTTCGGATCAGAAGCTAGCGCCTTCCGGCTTCAGCCGCACGCCTCGATCAGCTGCGCCACGAGCCGGCTGATATAGCCGTCATCCGGCGTTCGCTTGAGAAAGACGATCGACGAAACGATCGGGGAAATCAGCATCGCAATCAGGATTTCTGCATCGTGACGCGCGTCGATTTCTCCACGCGCCTGGGCGTCGCGTATTGGCTGCTGCAAGAGCTCCAGCACGGGCATCCAATGCGCCGACGTCAAGGCGCGGAACTCCGCATTGCCCGTGCTGGCCAGCAGCGAATTCATCGTCACTTCCACCGGGTCGCTCAGAAAGTCCCGCAGCTTGAACGCCACGCTGGCAAGATCGGCGCGCCAGTCGCCGGTGAATGTGACGTCAATGCGCGAGGTGTGCTCGCTCAGTGCCTCTGCAATCAGCGATGCACGGTCCGGCCAGCGCCGATGAAGGGTCGTGCGATGGACGTTCGCAAGCCGTGCCACCTCCTGTATCTCGAAGTCCAGCTGCCCCGCCTCGATCAACGCGAGGACTGTGGCCGCGACGGATTTGCGCACCTGTTCCGTTCGGCCGCCAGGCCGCGTCTGCCCCGGGCCTTTCCTGACACTCGTATCCATTCCATGCATTCCTTTGCACAAGCCGGACATCATAGCTTGACGCACCTGCGGGCCAAAGCTACGATGCCACTAATGCATCATGAGATGCATTAGTGGCATCGTCAAGCCGAAGGCAAGCGGGATCGCCTGCACGCTGATGCCGTAGCGGGGCGGTGCAGTCCGCCCCGGACCATTGCGGCTTGCCGCCTTGCCGGCGCAGGCCATCAAATCATCAAACGAAGGAGTGAGATATGGCCAACATTGCCCGGTACAGCGTTACGACGCCGTTGGAGACCATCGGCAACAGCCTGGAGCAGGATGGGGCAGTGATCGTCGAAGGGCTCCTCGACGCCCCGACAGTCGAGCAGATCAATCGCGAACTCGATCCGCTCGTCGCGGCTACGGACCCGGCCATGGCGCATTTGAATCCGGGGGTAGCGGCGTTTTACGGGACGCATGTGCGGCACCTGACCGGACTCGCCGGCAAGTCTGAGATCTTTGCGGAGCGCGTGATGTGTCATCCGGTGTATCTGGCACTCTGTGATCGCTTTCTGCTGCCGAACTGCGCGGAGTATCAACTGAACCTGGGACACCTGATGGAACGTGGCCCGGGTGCGCACGGGCAGATGATTCACCGCGACGAGGCTGTGTGGAAGCACTACCAGCCGCCGCGCCCGCTGCTCCAGCTTGCATCGGTGGTCGCGCTGGTCGATTTCACCCGGGAAAACGGGGCGACGGTGGTGGTTCCCGGCAGCCATCGCTGGCCCGAGGAGCGCGAAGCCACCGAAGCCGAATACGCGTATGCCGACATGCCGGCGGGGTCGGCGGTGATCTACCTTGGGACGACGTTGCATGCGGGCGGTGCGAACACGACGGCCAACGAGTGGCGGCGCGGGTTCCACATGAGCTATACGCTCGGTTGGCTGCGCACGGAAGAGAACAACATGCTGGCGATTCCGCCCGCGCAAGCACGCCGGCTTTCGAACCGCGCTCAGCGTTTGATCGGCTATGGCGTGCATGACGCAATCAAGATCCAGGGTGGCTACCTGGGTATGGTGGACATGCGCGATCCGATCGAGTTGCTCAACGCCGGGCAACTCTGATGCCTTTCCCGGACGGCTATGCGAGGCGTAGCCGTCTGCGCGAGCGCCGCTTGCGGGCCGGGCGCGCTCGCTTGCCGGTTTGGGGGCGGCGTATGGCGGGTGCGCCGGCCGCTGCAACACCGGCTTACCCACGCAATACGGATGCGGCGGCGCAGCCGCCACTGCACGCACGCTTAGCCGTGCCCCGGCGTCAGCCCTCCAGCTTGAATGCCGCAACGACTAGCGCCAGTTGAGATGCCTCGTCCCGAAGCGCCTGTGCGGCGACGGTCGCTTTCTCGGCCATCGCCGAGTTTTGCTGCGTGGCACCGTCGATCTGCATGACCGCCCGATTGATCTCTTCGATGCCGTGCGACTGCTCCTGGCTGGCCGCAGTGATGTCGATCATGATGTCGGCTACGCGACGGGTGCCGGCCACGACCTCCGTAATCGTGCCGCCCGCCTCGTGAACTAGCCGGCTGCCGGCATCGACCTTGGCGACCGAATCGTCTATCAGGTTCTTGATCTCCTTTGCCGCCGCGGCGGAACGCTGAGCGAGGCCACGCACCTCGGTCGCGACGACCGCAAAGCCGCGGCCGTGTTCGCCGGCACGTGCTGCCTCGACCGCCGCATTAAGCGAGAGGATATTGGTCTGGAACGCGATGCTGTCGATCACGTTGATGATTTCGACAATGCGCTTCGACGATTGCTCGATCGAACTCATGGTCAGCACCACCCTGGACATCGCGTCCCCGCCTCGGGCTGCCACCTCCGACGCCGCGCGCGCCTGTTCATCGGCCAGGCGGGCGTTCTCTCCATTCATCCTGACCGTCGAGATCAATTGCGCCACGGACAGCGCGGTTTCCTCCAGCGAAGCTGCCTGATGACGCGTGCGTGACGACAGGTCGAAATTGTCCATTGCGATCCGGTTCGATGTGCCGTCGATAGCTTCAGTACACGCCTGGACTGCGCGGACCATCCCGGTCAGGCTGTGCCTCATGTCGCTCAGCGCCTGCAGCAGGTACCCGGTCTCGTCGAGCGGGCCTACCTGGATTGGCTGCGTCAGATCGCCCTGCGAGACGCACTGCGCGACCCGGACCGCCCGGTCGAGCGGCACCGAAATCGCGCGAATGAGCCACCAGCCTATGCACGCAGCGGCTACCGCGCCAGCCGCGATGGCGGCAATCGACACGATGAATACCGTCGTATACGTTTGCTGCGAGCCTTCGTACTGCCGTCGGCCGGCGTCGAGCTGAGTTGCAATCAGGGCGTTGAGGGCGTTCTGCACGGACGGATACCGCGACTCCATCGGCCCGTCGACGAGCATCGCGACTCGCACCATGTCGTGGGCTTGCAAGGCGGCCAGCGCGGGTTTTACGGCCTCCTCGAAAAACCTCTGGTAGGCCGCCGCGAATTCGTTTGCCTGTGCGGCTTCCCGCGGCGTCAGTGTGGCGCTGCGGTAGGCCGCCCATGCCGCTTCGCCGGCAGCCAGGTCCTTCTTCAACTGGTTCAGCTTCTCGTCGATCGCGGAGGCATCGACGCTGCCCGACGCAGCGGCGACGTTATAGCGCACACGGTTGAGCACGCGCACCATCAAATCCAGCTGCCCCATCGCAACGAGCCGGTTCTCGTACATGGCCTTCAATGACCCATTTGCCCTGCTCAGGCTGCTCAAGCCGAAAATGCCCATACCGGTCAGAAGCAGACACAGAGCCGCTGTGACGAACGTCAACCGCGATCTGATGCTGATGCCTCGGTTCATGCTTCTCCTTGTTCTTCGCACGCGAAACTTCGAGGGTGCCTTTACAGACCGCCAGGCGCGTCGAGGCGCCCGACGGCATTGTTGGCGAGAGGCGGTGCTCAGGTTTGCAGAGCGACGATGGCGGAGATTTCCACCAACGCTTCAGGGCTGGCGAGCGCCTCCACACCGATCATCGAAAACGCATGGGCGGGAAAAGGCTGGCCGTCCAGCGCGCTCGACAACGCATCGATAAAGCGGCCACCCGCCTCCGGCGTCAGGTTCTTCAGATAAACGGTGCTGCTGACGATCCGGTCGACTGTGCCGCCTGCGGCTTCGATGGCAGTCCTGAGGTTTCTTAGCGCCTGCAGCGACTGCTCGTAATGGTCGGTGCCGACCATGTCGTAGTTCTCGTTGCAGGCCGACTGCCCCGCGATATACGCGGTCCGGGTGGCATGGGCGACGACGACCTGGCTCAAGGGGGCGAATTTCAGCAGGCGGTCAGGGTTGATGTGCTCGATGGTCATGGTAGTTCCTTTAGGCAAGGTTGAGGCGGTCGACGAGTCTCGCGACCGGAATCATGATGTGGCGGGTCTTGTACTCGAACAGACGCGGGAAGCGCACGGCGTTCGGCGCTTCGAGCGGAAGCACGCAGTCCGCGAGCCGGTCCTCTGCGATCGCGTGGGCGAGGCTCATGCCGAGCTGCGGGCCCATGACGTTGCCCCAGGTTCCGAGGTTCATCAGTGCGAGCACGCCGTCGGCGACCGCATAGAGCTTCGGATAGTCGGCGTGGTAGACCGAAGACGAATTCGCCGTCATGCCGGTCCAGTACGACTCGAATTCGATGTCGACGCCGCGCGTCTGCGGGTAGATGCGATGCAGGTGGCGCAGGAAGTAGCCGAAGTAAATTTGGGCATCGTGTGCGCGGCCTGGATGCGGAATAGTCGCGGTGATGATGCGGTTGCGGCCGTCGATCACCATCGGATAGAGGCCGGTCGGATATTGCGTGACGGCCGCGCGTGTCGCGTTGATGCTGTCGAGAAGCGATGCGGGCAAAGGACGGGTCGCCATCCCGCATGCCACCAGCGGAAACTGCGTGCGCGCCAGTTCGTCGAAGAACGGATTGCCTGCGTGCCCGTTGGTGCAGATGACGACGCGTTCGGCAAGTACGCTGCCGCGCGGTGTGCTCACGCGCCAGCGCTCGCCATGCCGCTCGCAGGCGATAACGGGCGAGTCGCCATACGTGCGTGCGCCGAGGCCCACTGCGGCGGTGATCATTCCGTTGGTGAACAGGTAAGGATTGACCCGTCCCCCTTCACGCCAGTGAAGGCCGTAGTGGTACTTGTCGGTGCCGAGGAGCGCTGTCAATTGTGGCTGGGTCACGATGTCGACGTCGTAGCCGAAGCTCTTCCAGAGCGCGGCCTTTTGATCGAGCGCAGCGCTTCGCTTGTACGCGGCCTCGACCATGCCCGACCTCGATGCGTCGCCGTCGATGCCGTGCTTGCGGCAAAGATCGAAGACGATGTCCCGATTCGCGACGAAGTATTCGAGGAAGCGCTTGCCGTGTCCGGGCCATGCGTCGAGCGGCGCGAGATTGTCGAGAAACGTCTGCACGTGTCCGGCGTTGCGGCCCGATGCGCCGTTGCCGGGCTGCTTCGCCTCGAGATTCACGACGTCGACGCCGCGCTCGGCGAGATGCAGCGTAAGCGACGATCCGGCCAGTCCCGCACCGATCACGACGACGTCCGCCTCGATGCTCGCGTCGAGCGCCGCATAGCGCGCCAGCGTATGCTCCGGAGGCCACCCGCTCCGCTGGATGTCCACTATGCCTTTTTCATACGCAGACTGGCTCTCGTTGGCTGCGGAATGCTTCACTTGGCGTGCTCCCATGCCGGTGCGTGCCGCAGCATCGCGATGGGGAGAAGCGCGACAGCCAGCAAGGCGGCGCACAGAATGAGTGCGAGCCGGTAGGTGTGCGTCGTATCTACCAGATAGCCGAGCGCGTCCGGGCTGAACGCGGAGCCGAGACCGGAGATGAGGTTGCCGATTCCGAGCAGGCTCCCGAAATTGCGCTGCCCCATCGCTTGCGAGAGCAGCAACGGTGAAAGCTGGTTCGCGAGGTTGAACGTGCTTCCCCAGATCAGTGAGAACAGCGCGACGGCCACAAAACCGTGCACCGGATCATGTGCCCACAACAGGCAAACGATCCCCACCGCGCTGAGGGCTGTCCCGAGCAGCAGGATGGCTTTCGCACCCCATCGGTTGCTGAGCGAGCCGAACAGGAAGTTGCCGGCGAACGTGGCCGCGCCGATGAAGGCATAGACCGACGCGGCATCGCTCGCCGAGTACCCGGACGATACCAGGTACGGAACGAGCGCGATGTAGACCCCAAGGGTGCTCAGCGTGATGAGCGTGAGCATGACGATCCACAGCCAGTAGCGCGGCATGCGCAGCGCCTCTCCGACCCGATGCCCGGCAGCGGCCTCGTCTTCCCGCGAACCGCCGCTTTCCGCCGGAGCCCCTTGCGGCATGCGCGCGAGCCAGATCAGCAGGGGCACGCAGGTCAGGATCACGGTGGCGGCGATTGCCTGCATCGCCATGCGCCAGCCGAAACGTTCCGTGATGAATGTCACCAGCATCGGAAAGATGACCGCACCGACGGCGGCGCCGGCCAGCAGGATGCCGAATGCCAGCCCCTGGCGTTCGGCGGGGACCCAGCGCGAGGCGAGCGTTATGGCCGGCACATACGTCGACGCGCCCACGCCCACCCCGCTCAGCCCGATCGCCAGCGTGAGGACGTTGATGTCGGGGCTCTGGGCCGCGACAAGGAAGCCGGCGGCGATCAGGATGGCGCCGCTCGTCATCACCGGACGCGGCGAAACCCAGTCGAGCAACCAGCCGGCGACGGGCATCGCGATCGTCATGGCGAGCAGAAACACGGTGGCGATTCGCGCCGCTTCCTCATTGGAGCAATGAAACGTGCTCGTGAGCGGGAGTGTGAAAACGCCAAGAGAGTTGAGCGTGGTGCCGAAACTCACGCACAGCACGGCTGCCAATCCTGTGACGATGAGCCAGCCTTCGCTGGAGGTGGAATGGATAGAGCTCTTCATGTTTTCGATGTGGAATGAAGGACATTTCGCATGAGAAAGATTTGCGCAGGGCGCAAGACGTGGATGCGAAAACCGCGCATGAGGCTTGAGCCCCATGCGCTGGAGAAGGGTCGATTCCGGAAGTGCGACGGGCGTCGCAAAGGCGGCTACTTGCCTGCGCCGCGGATAGCGTCCGGCGAGTAGTACGATTCGTTGCTCTTTTCGTCCGCGATCAGCGACGGCATGGTTTCCTCATTGCTGAGACGATCGGCAAGATAGGCGCCCGAAATCAGGTCATGATAGAAGCATGACGGAGGGTAGAAGTCCTTCGCATCGTAGGCATAGAGCGTTGGCGCGAAGTTGGTGCGCCAGAGCGTGCCGCGTGCGTCGTAGTTGTCGGCGGCAACCGCGTTCCATGTGTCCTCGTCGAGGTAGAGCACGCGCTTGGCGTACTGGTGGCGGAACCCTGTCTTCAGCGTGGCTTCCAGCACCCACACGCGGTGCAACTCGAAGCGCATGTAGTCCATGTTCTCGTGACCGGGCGTCAAGATGGACGAATACTTGATCTTCGGGTCCATCAACTTGTAGTTGTCGTAGGGGATATAGACTTCCCGCTTGCCGACAATCTTCCAGTCGTAGCGCTGGCCGGACCCATTGAAAAGCCGGTCGTCGTCGACAGTGCGGAAGCCTCCCGCACCGTCCGGCTGGTCGAAGCCGAACTCCGGCGCCTGGCGCACTCGCCGCGTGCCCGGGTTGTAAACCCATGTGCGACGGGTGTCGGTGCCTTCCTGGTCCCACATCTCGTATCCGGTGATGATCGTTCCGCGGTCCGAAAGCGGGAGCAGCGTGGTTTGCCGATAGAAACTCTTGCTGTTCAGCGGGTTCTTGGGATCGAATACGTCGGCTCCCACCGGCGCATAGATGACATACGCCGTCTTTCCCCACGCGATGTTGCCGTTCGGATAGATGACGGCCTGGTCATACGTCGCGTTTTCGGCGACGATGTCGGACGCGAAGCGCAGATTCCACATCAACTCGATGCCGGTCTTGGGAATCGGAAACGGCGCAAGGGGCGGGAAATTGTGCAGCCCGTTGTAATCCGAAGTCGTCGTCGTGCGTGCTGCCCACTCGCGGATCGCCTTGTATTTGCCTTCGGAGATACGGAAGTCCCGGTGACTCGGGTAGACCAGCATCTTGAAGGTGTTCGGATACTTCTTGAACAGGGCTTTTTCGCCTTCCGTCAGCTTCGATTCGTATTGCTGCATGTTCTGCGGGGTGATCACGGCCAGCGGTTTTTCGCTCGCGTAGGGGTCGGGATAGCGCTCGCCCTGCGTGTAGGAGACGCCGGAGGGAACGCCAAGCCACTTTCCTGTCCACGCCGGGATCGTGCCGTCTGCGTTGCCTGCGCGTTCGGCGCCGACCGGCGTCAGGGGGCCATCGAGTTGCTTGACTTCGGCGGGGGTCATTGTCGCCGACGCCGCGACGGCAATGGTGGCGCCGAAGACGAGCGCATGGGCGCGCAGCGCCGTGGGGAGTATGCGTTTCATAGTTGAGATCCTCATGCGGGTTGATACGCCGTAAAGGCCGATCGGCGATGATTAGAACGAGTACGTCGCGGTGCCGAGCACATAGTCGCGGTCGGCAAGCGGACGGGTAACGGGATTCGCGGGTCCCATGAACATCGCGTACACGATGCCGAGCTTCAGGTTGTTCAGGTAAGTGAAGTTCAGGCCCGCCGTCAGTTGATGGTCGCCGTTGCCGCTCAGCGAGCCGAGCGCGCCGGCGAGCGGCGAGTTGCCGAAGAACTGCTGCGAATACGTCAGCGGCACATCCAGGTCCCAGCCGTTAAAGACGTTCTTGTAGCTGAGCGTCCAACCGATCTCGAAAGCAGCGGCGTCCTTCGTATTCGTCAGATCTTGCGAGCCCTGCACGGGCGTGACGCCTGTCAGATGGACCCACGAGAGTTCGGCTACGAGCGATTGCGACGCGGCCAGAAATGTCGGTCCTAGCGTATAGATCGCAGACAAGTTGTTTTGCCAGACCTGGCCGCGCGACGCGGTCGGGCCATTCGGCGTGTTGACGAGAATCGACGCTCCCGCGCGATACGAGGTTTCGCCCGCGACGTTGACGCCGCCCAGATCGGTCGAAAAGCTCGCGCCCGTCAGCTTGATGTTCTCGTAGTACTGCTGTTGATACTGCAGTGCCGGAAAGAAGCTCGTGACGACGCTCGGGTTCGTGTCGTTGTAGTGCAGGTAATAAAGGGAGAATTCGGTGCCCTGAGGCGCCCGCCACCGGCCCCCGATACCCCACTGGTTGCCGCCCCCAGGGTTGATATCCGGACCACGCGGAATGTGCATGCCGCCCGGTCCGATGATGAATTGAGAGCCGGGGCCCGTGACGTCCGAGTAGCTGAAGAATCCGCCGGGCGCCACCAGCTCATTGGGAACGAACTCGAACTGATAGTAGCCAAGCAGGCTGAAGTTCGAGGTGAGCTGCCACTGGAGCGACGCCTGCGGGGTAGGCAGGAGGATGTCCTTCACTTCCGCGCCAGCCACGTAGCCCTTCGAGGCGCTGACCGGACCTTGTGCTGCGGCAATGTTGGCGAAGAACAGGCTTTCGCCCCACGCGACGACCTGATCGCCAATTTTCACGTCCAGCGTCGTGGGCCCGATCTTGAGGGTGTCGTATCCGTATGCGGCGAGCAGTTGCGTGCGGCCGCCGAGATAACGGCGTGCGTCCGAGGTGAATTCGTTGTACGGTCCGTTGGAGTTGACCGTGAACGGTGCATCGTTGTAGTTCGGACGATGATAGGCCTGATCGTAGAAGGAACTGAAGCGGAGGAAAAAGCCGAGGTCGTTGTGCCTCAGGTCGGCTTCTGCGAGCAGGTTGATCTGATTTTCGATCAGTGAGTACTTCTTGAAATTTCGGTCGCCGTCATCGCCGTTAATGTTGTCCGGCGTGAGCAGGGCGGGGTTCGGCGAGTTGGTGCGCATGCCGATTCCGTAGCCGATGGTCGCCGTGTAATCGAGCGTCGTATTGTTGCCGAAATCGATGGTGTTGCTGGCCCACGCTTGCGTGGCGGCAGTGGCGACCGCCGCGGCGAGGAGCGTTTTTCGCCACGGCGCTCGTGACGTGTTCAGCCGAAGTTGCTGCATGTGCATCCGTTTCCCCCATGGAGTGTGTACTGCCGTATTGGTGACTTAGAGTAGGTCTCGCGCATAACCGCCGAATCACCGGATTGGATTAGCGGTATTCCCTAATGCGACACGTGTTTCGTTTGCGGCGCCGCTGAGTTGTTCACTAATCCATTGCAAACCAGGGTGCAACCTAGGTGACGTCTATCGCATTCTTTCATTACATATGTATTCCTAACTAAATGTGTAGCGCGAGGTGTACGACGGTGCGCGTGCGTGCGTCGCGTTCGGAGGGGTGCCCACGATAGCCAGCACGACGAGTGTGGCTGGTCAGGAATTTACGAGCGCCGGCGCGAACCGGACGTTTCGATAGTCCCGCTCAGATTAGGCCGCCTTGGCGGCGCAATCCCGTCACCAATTCGCCGGGGTTCGATTGAGAGTTGCATCATTGGGCGGATGGAGAACGCAAGACGTACCGCCGGGCGTGTACATCATCACCACGCAGCGATTGCATGAGGTACAGCCGGACTGCTGCGCGTTGCCTGTGCGCAGGCGATTGACGAACTCCGGATCGAATACCAGCGCACGTGCCATGGCAACCGCGTCGAATCCCTCTTGCATGGCCGTCTGGACATTGGCGTTCGACTTCACGCCCCCGAGGTACGCAAGCGGCATCTTGACGGCTTGCCGTACCTTTTTCGAATGCTCGAGGAGATACATCTCGCTGAACTCGCCGAACTTGGGTTCGGTAAGTTTTTGCAGCTTCATCGCCGTGCGGATGATCGGATTGTAGGCGTTGGCGGTTGCTTCGGCCGGCAGTGCGCTGCCGAATAATTGCCACGGCGATTCAACGTTCATGCCGCCACTCAATACGAGCAGATGCGCACCCTCTGCCTCGAGAACGCGAGCAATGGCTGCGGCGTCTTCCGGTGTGCCGCCAGCCTTGACACCTTCCGTGACACCGATTTTGCAGACTACGGCAAGATCGCGCCCGACAGCGTCGAGCACCCGCCGCAAAACCTGTGCGGGGAACCGCGCACGCTTTTCCACGGAGCCACCATACACGTCGCTGCGCTTGTTATAGAGCGGCGAAAGAAATTGGCTCAACAGGTAGCCATGCCCCATGTGGATCTCGACAGCGTCGAAACCGGCATTGCGCGCGGCCCGCGCGGCTTGCGCAAATTGCCCGGCGCACTGGTCCATCTCGGCTTGCGTCATTGCCTGTTTGAAGAACCGTCCATTCAGCATGCCGACTTTGTTGAATCCACCCGAAGCGCTCACGGGGCGCCGGGTCGACAGTTCTGGCAGGAACGTGAAGCATCCCCCATGCGTGATCTGGGCGCAGGCCGCCGCACCGTGCCGATGGACGGCGTCGGTCAGGACCCGGAATGGCGCGAGCGTGGAGGCATTCATCTGAGCCTGATCGACAAACGTGCGCCCATCAGGTGCGACCGCGCAATAGGCGACCGTCGTCATGGCCGTGCCGCCTGCGGCGATCGCTTCGTGAAGCTTGACGAGCATCTTCGAAGGCACGCCCTGGGGCGCCATGCCCTCGTTGGTGGCCGATTTGATGAATCGGTTACGCAAGGTCAGCGGGCCGACGCCAAGAGGGGTGAATGCGGTCTGGGATTTGGAGGTGTCCATGCTGGTGAAGGTCGTGAGAGGCGGACAGGCAGTGGTTCGGGACTATTTTGCGGAACAAGCCCTCATTCGCATCATCAGGAGATTTCCCTAATCCACGCGGGTGATGCATCGGCGTTGCAAATCGCAGTCAATGACGTCCTGGGCGGGATGAGGCAATCCGGCACCGCAGCGAGCAGGAGTCCGGACGATGTCGGGTGGCCAATGACGCATCGACAGACAAGGCAGATTGCCCGCTTGCGAGGACCACAGGGAGAACACGGAGATGACGGGGAAAACGCGGAGGAGTCGGTTGACAGTTGCGGCACTCCTGCTGCTCGGCGTA
This sequence comes from Paraburkholderia ginsengiterrae, assembly GCF_001645125.1. Classification (GTDB taxonomy): domain Bacteria; phylum Pseudomonadota; class Gammaproteobacteria; order Burkholderiales; family Burkholderiaceae; genus Paraburkholderia; species Paraburkholderia ginsengiterrae. Next base: position 178,832 of record NZ_LXKA01000349.1, read on the forward strand.
GTCGGGTTCGTTGTGCAGGGGACTCGTACATGCGAGTGGAGCGGTGAGTTTCCGAGCTTGATCTGCGCGGCAGGTTCGTCTTTTGCGCAATTCCTCAGCGTGATCGGCGCCGCATCGCTCGTGAGCGTCGTGGTGGCGCGACGGTGCGGCGCGGACGAAGAGGCGTTCACATTCGTCATCGCCGTATGTTGGGCGGTAGTGCTGTTCGTCATGCTTTCACGCGTGTTTTAGGCGCGGCTGGCTGGCAAGGAAACCAATGCATGAGAACGGCCGTTCATACCTGCACCCGCAGCCATCGTGTTCCATGAGGGCCTGCATGAATCTCGAGCCGCAGCCATGCGGCTATGGGAAGTCGCATGGCATCGATCCGCCGCGCACCAACATGCCGTGACTACGAGCAGGACGACGACCCGACATCGGAAACGCTTGCATTTATGCATGTGCCCGTGTCGCTCGCGTCGGCAGACAAGCGTGGCTCGGAAACCAACCGTCAATCTGCAGACGAAAGGAATGCACGGACCGGCATGAATTGGCGCGCACTCGCGTGCGGGCCGGGAAGCCGCTCACTGCGGGCACGGGGCCTTCCCCGTATGCGAACCGTGACAATGCGATTTCGCTGCCTCGCCATCGCACAGACGGACTATGGCCGAATGACACGTTCATGCGAGCCTGTCCTTGGGAATTCGCCCGATGGCATCTGCGGGATGCGACAGTAGGCTTTCGCTCTGCGGTCGAGCCCCATGGAAATACGCATGGAGAATGGAGCGTTTTGATGAGGACAAAATGGGGACCCGAAGCGGGGCAGGCGTTGAGCGAACTGGCGGGGGTTGATGTTTCGCAGTTCAGTGAGCTCATGGCGCGGATATATCAGGGACCCCTGGAGGCGACGCCGTGGGCAGACGCACTGGAGTGGATTCGTCGCTTTCTCGACTCAAGCTACGTCACGCTCATCTTGCGTGCTGCCTCCCGGGACCGGCGTGGGTTGATGATGAATGCGTCCGAGTCCGGTCTGGTGCCGGACGAAGCCGCATATAACAGCTACTACTACGCGCTCGATCCGTTCGTCGGCCTGCCAGGTGATCGCGTCGTCACTGTCGACGAGGTGTTCGGCGAAACCGGCTGGCTTTCGTCCGAGCTATACAAGCAGTTTCTGCAACCTGCCGACGTTCGGTACGTGCTGGGCGCCGATTTACGCACGGAGTCGGGAGTAGAGTGCCGCTTTCGCATCTCCCGCAATCATGCATCGAAGGAATTCAGTGCGCGCGACAAGGCATTCTGTACGCTGATGCTGCCGCATCTCCGGCGCGCCGTTGAAGTGCACTCCCGCCTGGATACCGTGGAGGTCGAGCGGTCAATGTACGCGAACACCGTCGATCGCATGCAGGTCGGCACAGTCATGCTTGACGCTAACGGTGTGATTGTCGCCAAGAACCGCGCAGCTGACGAGATCCTTGCCCAGGGCAATGGCGTGTGCATCACACGTGGAATGATCGAGGCCACGGATGCACAGGAAAACCGCACCCTCAACCGGGCAGTGCGGCAAGCCGTGATGGGTCACCTCGGCACGGCCTCGCCGATTGTCGAGGCGATGCCCATTACGCGCAGCGGGCACAAGCCTCGCCTCGGCGTATTGATACGCACGATTCCGTTGTCGGAATGGTCGGATGACAGCAAGCACCGGGCTGCGGTCGCGCTGTTTCTGCGCGACCCGGATCGCAAGCCTCAAGGCGCGCAGGCGACCTTGCGCAAACTGTTCGACCTCACCCCGGCCGAAACTTCGCTCGCGATGCTGCTTGCGAATGGCATGACGCTCGACGAGGCAGCCGACGAGTCGGGCATCAGCAAGAACACGGCTCGCACTCATCTGCGAGCGATCTTTTCGAAGACCGGCGTCACCCGGCAGGCAACGCTCGTCGGCATCGTGCTCGGCAGTGTCATGCCGATGGGGTGAGCAGGTACCGGATCGCGTATCGAGACGCCCGCCTCTCCAGTTCATCGACAGGTACCTCATGCGGCGTCACAAAATAAATCCGTACTCCAAACGGATGATGCAATTTTCCATCGCAATCCTGATACTGAAGTTCATGGATATTCGCGTTGCTTTCACTGGTCGCGACCACAAGAGTCACACACAAAAGAAGTGTGGCGCCGATTGCGCGCCACACAGGAGACAACCGTGCATCGCGACAACGAAACGAACGCCCTTGCGGCCGGACTGATCGCCCGTGCCGAAGAACTGGCACCCGTACTCGACGCGCGCGCCGGGGAAGCGAATGCAATCGGACGGATTTCCGCCGACACGCTCGCCGACCTGCAGGCCGCAGGCTTCTTCAAGGTCCTGCAACCGAAGCGCTATGGCGGCTACGAACTCGATCCGCAGACTTTTTTCGACATTCAGATGGCGCTCGCGCGTGGCTGTATGTCGACGGCGTGGGTCTATGGCGTGGTGGGCGTGCATAACTGGCAGCTCGCGCTGTTCGATGAGCGCGCGCAACAGGACGTCTGGGGTGGGAGTCCCGCGACCCTGATCGCGTCGACCTATATGCCGGTCGGCCGGGTCACAGTTGTCGAGGGGGGATTCCGGCTGTCCGGCCACTGGAAGTTCTCGAGCGGAAGCGAGGTTTGCGAATGGGTCTTCCTCGGTGCATTGGTGCCGCCCGCGAGCACCGGCGGCGCCCCCGAATACCGCACCTTCCTGCTGCCTCGCAGCGACTACACGATCGCGCAGGACTGGGACGTGTTGGGGCTGCGCGCGACCGGCAGCCATGACATCGTCGTGGACGACGTGTTTGTGCCCGACTACCGGACCCACAGGTCGGTCGACGGGATGATGGGCACGAGCCCGGGTCTGGCCCTCAACGACGCGCCCCTGTTTCGCCTGCCATTCGCGCAGATCTTCGTGCGCGCGGTGTGTACGGCCTGCATCGGGGCGTTGCAGGGCGCGCTGGATGACTTTTCCGGATACGCGGCCACGCGCATCAGCGCGAACAGCGGCGCAAAGACGGTCGACGACACCGGCGCACAAGTGGCCTGCGCAAATGCCGCGGTGGCCATTGACGAGATGAGAGTGCTCCTCAGGCGCAATTTCGACGAACTGCTCGCCGCGGCAAACGGTGGAACGGCCGTCTCGATCGAGCGGCGGGTTCATTTTCGCTATCAATCGGCGCAGGTCGCCGAACGCTGTGCACAAGCCGCCAACGCGCTGTTGCGCTATGCGGGCGGCAACGGCATCTATCATCGCAACCCGCTAGTGCGCCGCTTCCTCGATCTGCATGCGGCGCGGGCGCACTACGCGAACAACGTCGATCGTTTTGGCCAAAATCTGGGCGCCGTGATGCTCGGGCGCGAAAACGCCGATTTTTTTATCTGACGAGTCCGTCATGAATGTTCTACACACGGTGGACCATTGTTTCGACGTGGTGGTGGTGGGCTCCGGTGCGGGAGCGATGCAGGGCTATCGCTCGCTCGACCCGATGCCGTTCGATGGCGCAGGCCTCGGTGGCGAGTTCGCGAGATTGCGTCCGCCATCGCCGGGGACCTTGATCGGCGGGCGGATGTCGGTGACGTCGAATGGGCACGAGCTATCCCGGCGCGGGCGCAACCATAGGACCGGCAATGACGTTCGGCTTCATCGCCTCCAATCACGTGGCGAGGCGCTCTACCCAGTCCGGCGCGAGCGACGCGAGCCACCCGGGCGGCGAATTCCTGGGCGTCGAGCCATGACGGACAGCATGGGACCGGAGCAGGTTCGATGGGACAGGAGACACTGATGAAAAAAAACATACCCGGGCTACTGATGTCGGTGGCCGTGCTGGGCGCGGCGCTGTTCGCGTTTTCGCCGCGCCCGCTGCCCGCATTCCCGGCCAGTGCGATCGCGGCCAGCCAGGTGCAGATCAATGGCCTCGCGCACGCGGGCACGCGCGTGGTGGCCGTGGGCGAGCGCGGCGTGATACTCGTGAGCGACGACAGGGGCATGTCGTGGCGGCGTGCGGCGGTCACGCCCGACGAAGCCTCGACCCTCACGCAGGTCTTCTTTATCTCGCCGCGCGTGGGCATCGCAGTGGGTCACGACGGCTGGATCCTGCGCACGGCCGATGGTGGCGATCACTGGCAGGAAGTGCATTTCGATCACGGCCATTCCGACCCGCTGCTCTCAGTTTGGGGCACGAAAGGCGGCAACGTGTTCGTGACTGGAAGCTTCGGACAACTGCTCGTTTCACACGACGCGGGCGCGACATGGGCGCAGCAGCAAACGCCGGTGGGGGACCGCCATCTGAACGCGATAGCGGGAGACGGTCACGGGCATCTCGTGATTGCTGGCGAGACAGGCACGCTGCTCGTTTCCGGCGACGCCGGCGCGACCTGGGAGAAACGCCCGTCGCCCTACGAAGGTTCGCTCTTCGGCGTGCTGCCGCTTGCCGACGGCGCGTGGCTCGCCTACGGCATGCGCGGCAACGTGCTGCGTAGTACGGATCAGGGGGCGACATGGCAACACGTCGACAGTCACGTGGGCACTTCGTACTTTGCGGCGATACGGCCCGACAACAAGGACATCGTATTGGTCGGACAGGGCGGCGCGATCGTCACCTCGGGAGACGGCGGGGAAACGTACGCGGTGCGCCAGGTCGGCGGCGTGCAGAGTCTCGACGCGGTGCTTGATATGGGGTCCGGCCAGCTGCTGCTCGGCGGCGACGCCGGTGTGGATCGTTTCTCGCTGGCGTGGCCGACATCAACGGCCTCCAGCACCGTCGTCAGGTAAGACCGCGCTCCTGATTGTTCCCTGTTGCCAGCGTCGTGCCTGCCGGTCCGGCCGGCACGACGCGTTTTCGTTTCTTCGACGTGAGACGCCTATGAATGACTTTTCCCACCCCCGCGACACTGCGCGATCTTCCCGTCTTGAACGCGCAGTCGATCGTTGCGCGCATGCGATTATCCGGAACCGGCGATATCTGCTCGCGCTGTGCATCGCGGTGACGCTTGCCTTCGGCTGGTCTGCGACACGCCTGCGGCTCGACCCCGGGTTCAACAAGATGATCCCCATGCAGCACCCGTACATGCAGGTGTTCAACCGCTACGCCAGTGCGTTCCCCGGTGCGAACACGATTCTCGTGAGCCTGCGCTGGAAGGGCAAAGGCGACATTTACAACCAGCCGTTCATGGACGAGTTGCGCCACGCCACCGACGACGTCTTTTTCATCCCGGGCGTGAACCGCTCGCGCGTGTTCTCCCTGTTCACGCCGAACGTGCACTATACCGAGGTGACCGAAGCGGGCTTTCGCGGCGATATGGTGGTGCCAGGCCAGTTCAGCAGCGCTAATCCGAACGACCTCGCCAAGGTGCGCCGCAACGTGGCGCGCTCCGGCCAGATCGGGCAGCTCGTCGGCAACGACCTGAAGTCGGCGCTGATCCACGCCGAGCTGCGCGAGGACGATCCGGCCACCGGCAAGCGCCTCGACTACGGCACCGTCGCCCGTCAACTGGAGCAGATCCGCGCCAGGTATTCAAATCAGGATGTCGAGGTCAACATTATTGGCTTCGCGAAGCTCGTGGGCGACGTGGAGGACGGAATCGGCGGGGTGATCGGCTTCTTCACGCTGGCGTTTCTCGTGACGGGCGCGTTGCTGCTTGCCTACACGCGGTCCCCCAAGACCACGCTGCTCGCACTCCTGATCGCGTTGTTCCCAGTGGTGTGGCTGCTAGGCGCATTGCCGATCCTCGGGTTGGGCATCGACCCGATGTCGATTCTCGTGCCGTTCCTGATCTTCTCCATCGGCGTCTCGCACGCCGTGCAGATGACCAATGCGTGGAAGCAGGCTCTTGTCGCCGGGATGTCGTCGGTCGAGGCGGCGCGCGACGCGTTCCGCAAGCTGTTCGTGCCGGGCACGGTCGCGCTGCTCACGAACGCACTCGGTTTCATGGTGATCATGCGGATCAAGATCGATATCGTGCGCGAGCTGGGCATCACCGCGTGCCTCGGCGTGCTGCTGATGATCGTCACCAACAAGATCTTCCTGCCGATCCTGTTGTCGTACACCCAGCTCGAAGCACGCACGCTCGCCCGCGCGCGGTGCCGCGCGGCGGCGGGCGGCAGCCGTCTGTGGCAGATCACCGCGAGCTTTGCGCGCCCAGGTCCGGCGCTGGGTATTTTCGTCGTCGTGCTCGCGCTGCTCGGTTTCGGTGCGCAGGAGTCGCGCAAGCTGCAGTTCGGCGACATCGGTTCCGGGGCGCCGGAACTGCGCAGCGATTCGCGCTACAACACGGACAACGCTGCCGTCACGCGCCAGTACAACATTGGCGTCGACCTGCTGTCCGTCATTGTCGAAACGACCGGCTTCGACGACGCGTGCCTGCACTACCCGGTGATGAGCGCCATCGAACGCTTCGAAATGCAAATGCGCGGCGTGGCGGGCGTGCAGTCGGTGGTGAGCGTGCCGTCGCTCGCGAAGGTCTCGATTGCCGCGTTCAATGAAGGCAATCCGCGCTGGGCCGCGCTGCCACGTTCAGCCGACGGCCTCACGCAGGGCGCGAGCGCCTTCGACCCCGACAACGGCATGAACACGGAGAACTGCCAGGCGATCCAGGTGCAGATCTACACGGAGAACCACGAGGGCCAGACAGTCGCGCATATCGTGGACGAAATCAAACGCTTTGCCGCCGAGGACGCCACGCTAGGCGTGGCGTTCCGTCTCGCGGGCGGCAACGTGGGCGTGATGGCGGCGACCAACGAAGCGGTGGCCGACGCCGAGATCGCCATGCTGCTTTCGATCTTCGGGGCCATCGCGCTGCTGTGCTTCGTGACGTTCCGCTCCTGGCGCGCAGTGCTCTGCATCATCGTGCCGCTCACGCTCGTCTCCATCCTCTGCAACGCGGTGATGGCGAAGCTCGGCATCGGCCTGAAGGTCGCCACGCTGCCGGTCATCACGCTCGGTGTGGGTGTGGGCGTGGACTATGGCATCTACCTCTACGAGCGGCTGCAGCACGAGGTCCGTGCGGGCGCGAGCCTGCCCACGGCGTTCGGTGAAGCGATGCGGCAGCGCGGCACAGCGGCGCTTTTCACGGCGGTGACCATGTTCATCGGCGTGGGCAGCTGGGCGTTCTCGGCGCTCAAATTCCAGGTGGACATGGGCGTGCTGCTGGCGTTCATGTTCCTCGTGAACCTGTTCGGCGCGGTGTTTCTGCTGCCTGCGCTCGCGGCATGGCTCGGTGTCGAACGCTCGGAACGGCGCAAACGGGCGAACTCGCCGGGGCACGATGCGCCGGTCCACGGGTACGCCGCGGCGGCAGCCGGAGCAGCAACAACGGAGCCGGATCAGTTGCTGTAATAAAAAGAGCAGTGGTCGTGGTGTCTCACGGCCACTGCTTCATTACGATCGGGACGTCGCGTCCCGTGTGCCGGTCAAACCGTGATCCCGCGTTCCCGGGCAAGCGTCAGCGCAGTGTCCTCGATCATGTCTTCCTGTCCGCCGACCAGACGCTGCCTGCCCAGTTCGACAAGAATGTCACGCGCTGGAATCGCGTATTTGGCTTCCGCGCGCTTCGCGAACAGCAGGAAGGAAGAGTAGACGCCGGCGTAGCCAAGTGTCAGTGCGTCGCGATCGATCCGGATCGGCGCGTCCATGATCGGCAGGACGAGGTCTTCCGCCACATCCGAGATGGAGAACAGGTCGATGCCGGTCTCGATGCCCATGCGATGACAGACCGCGACGAAAACCTCCAGCGGCGTGTTGCCGGCGCCCGCGCCGAGTCCGGCAGCGGCCGCGTCGATGCGGTTTGCGCCTGCCGCCACGGCGGCCACCGAGTTGGCGACACCCATCGCAAGATTGTGATGACCGTGAAAGCCGACTTCCGTTTCCGGCTTGAGTTGCTGGCGAACCAGCGAGATTCGTGCTGTCACGTCCTCGGGCAGCATGTAGCCGGCCGAGTCGGTGATGTAAATGCAATTGGCGCCATACGATTCCATCAGCTTCGCCTGCCCGACGAGCTGCTCGGGAGACGACATGTGCGCCATCATCAGGAAGCCTACGGTATCCAGTTCAAGCTTGCGCGCGAGCCCGATATGCTGTTCGGACACATCGGCTTCCGTGCAATGCGTGGCGACGCGGATCGTATGCACGCCGAGTTCATGCGCCATGTGAAGGTGATCGACCGTGCCGATGCCCGGCAGCAGCAGGGCGGAGACCTTCGCACGCTTGAGTTCCGGAATCACCGAGCTCAGATAGGCCTCGTCGGTGTGCGAAGGGAAGCCGTAGTTGACGGAGGCGCCGCCCAGCCCGTCGCCGTGCGTGACCTCGATCAGCGGAACGCCGGCGGCGTCGAGCCCTTGCGCGATCGAACGCATCTGGTCTAGAGAAATTTGATGCCGCTTTGGGTGCATACCGTCGCGCAGCGTCATGTCGTGCAATGTAATGGGAATCCCCGCGAGAGGCATGGGCTAGCTCCTTAGGCAGTCGCCGTCTGGGCGGCGGCGATCATTTGTTCAGCAAAGACTTCCGCGGTGCGTGCGGCAGCGGCGGTCATGATGTCCAGGTTACCGGCGTACTTCGGCAGATAGTCGCCGAGGCCTTCCACCTCCATGAACACGGACACGCGATTGCCGTCGAACACGGGGCCGTTCTTGAGCGCATACCCCGGCACGTAGCGGCGCACCTCGTTCACCATCGCGTGCACGGATGCCGTGATGGCGTCGACATCGGGCGGACCTTCGGTCAGGCAGTGAATCGTGTCGCGCATGATCAGCGGCGGCTCCGCTGGGTTGATGACGATGATGGCCTTGCCTTTTCGCGCACCGCCGATCTGCTCAATGGCGTTTGCAGTGGTACGCGTGAACTCGTCGATGTTGCGGCGCGTGCCGGGCCCGACCGACCGCGAAGAGACCGTCGCGACAATTTCCCCGTAGATGACCGGCTGGACGCGCGATACCGCATAGACCATCGGAATCGTTGCCTGCCCGCCGCAGGTGACCATGTTGACGTTCATCTCGTTGTGGCCGAGGTGTTCGGCGAGGTTGACGGGCGGCACGCAGAACGGCCCGATGGCGGCCGGCGTCAGGTCGATCACGCGCACGCCGAGTGCGGTCAGCTTGTCGGAGTTCGCCTGATGCACATAGGCGGAAGTTGCATCGAACGCAATGCGGATCTGGTCCTGGGACACGAACGGCAACAGGCCGTCCACACCCTTGTCCGTGGTCTTCAGGCCGAGTTCCCGGGCGCGGGAGAGACCCTCCGAGGCCGCGTCCACACCGACCATCCACACGGGCTCGAGCACGCTCGAGCGGCGCAATTTGTAGAGTAGATCGGTACCGATGTTACCTGGTCCGATCAGCGCGCACTTGATCTTGTTCATGACGGATGTTTCCTGTTCACCAACACCGTCTTGCCGCAGAAGTTCAGAGTTGTCATTGCCAGTCTCCATTGTTGTACCTGCCGATAGTAGACGCAGCGGGCTTTTTCATCGTAGTCCGAAAGGGTGATGCCGCGATGTGCGAACGCGGGCGATGATGCACTCGAGCTTCATGCACGAGCGATGACGGAGGCAAGCAAGGATGATCACACCGACGGCGTTTCCGAAGGTTTTTTTCACCGACACGCCCGGCGGACTGCGGCTGCACCACTTTGAAGCGGGGAATCGACAATCGGCGAATTCACAGTAAGAAAGACGTGAGGCCGTATTGCGCCGTCGCCGGATGAATGGCGGTGCCAGACATAGGAGTTGCAATTGAAGATCGTAGTGCCGGTTAAGAGAGTGGTCGACGCGAATGTGAAGGTTGGGGTAAAGGCGGACAAGACCGGCGTCGACATCGCGAACACGAAGATGTCGATGAACCCGTTCGACGAAATCGCGATGGAAGAGGCGGTGCGCCTGAAGGAAGCGGGCGTGGCGACGAAGGTGATAGCGGTGTCGGCGGGCGTCGCGCAGTGCCAGGAGACGCTACGCACGGCGCTGGCAATCGGCGCGGACCGCGCGATCCTGATCGAGTCGAACGAAGACCTGCAGCCGCTGGCCGTGGCCAAGCTGCTGAAGGCGCTGGTCGACAAGGAACAGCCGCAACTGGTGATCCTGGGCAAGCAGGCCATCGACGACGACTCGAACCAGACCGGCCAGATGCTGGCTGCGCTGGCGAACCTGCCGCAGGCCACGTTTGCCTCGAAGGTTGTCGTTGCAGATGGCAAGGCCACCGTGTCGCGTGAAGTGGACGGCGGTGCCGAAACGCTGTCGCTGAGCTTGCCCGCTGTGATCACCACTGACCTGCGCCTGAACGAGCCGCGCTACGTGACGTTGCCGAACATCATGAAGGCGAAGAAGAAGCCGCTGGAAGTCATCAAGCCGGTAGACCTCGGCGTTGACGTCGCACCGCGCCTGAAGACGCTGAAAGTCGCCGAGCCGCCCAAGCGCTCCGCCGGTGTGATGGTGCCGGACGTGAAGACGCTGGTCGAGAAGCTGAAGACCGAAGCCAAGGTGCTGTAAGGGAGACAGAGCAAATGACGAATCTGGTTAGTCTTGTAGTAGCAGAACACGACAACGCGTCGATCAAGGCCGCGACGCTGAACACGATTGCAGCGGCGCAGAAGATTGGTGGCGACGTGCACGTGCTGGTGGCGGGTCACAACGCGCAAGCGGCTGCGGATGCGGCAGCGAAAATTGCAGGTGTTTCGAGGGTGCTGCTCGCCGACGCGCCGCAACTCGAAGCGGGCCTCGCTGAGAACGTCGAAGCGACGGTGCTGGCGCTGGTGCGTGACCCGGCGAAGAACTACACGCACATCCTCGCGCCGGCGACCGCTTCGGGCAAGAACGTCACGCCGCGTATCGCGGCAAAGCTCGATGTTGCACAGATCAGCGACATCACCGCGGTCGATTCGCCGGACACGTTCGAGCGCCCGATCTACGCGGGCAACGCGATCGCAACCGTTCAATCGGCTGACCCGATCAAGGTCATCACGGTGCGCACGACCGGCTTCGATGCCGTAGCGGCCGAAGGCGGCAGCGCAGTCGTCGAGAAGATCGAAGCGGCGGAGGACAGCGGCCTGTCGCAGTTCGTGAGCCGTGAAGTGACGAAGCTGGACCGTCCGGAACTGACGTCGGCGAAGATCATCGTCTCGGGTGGCCGGGGTCTCGGCAACGGCGAGAACTACACCAAGGTGCTGGAGCCGCTGGCCGACAAGCTGAATGCGGCGCTGGGCGCATCGCGCGCGGCCGTCGATGCGGGCTTCGTGCCGAACGACTATCAGGTCGGCCAGACGGGCAAGATCGTCGCGCCGCAACTGTACGTGGCGGTCGGCATCTCGGGTGCGATCCAGCATCTGGCGGGCATGAAGGATTCGAAGGTGATCGTGGCGATCAACAAGGACCCCGAAGCACCGATCTTCAGCGTCGCGGATTATGGCCTCGTTGGCGATCTGTTTGCGCTCGTGCCCGAATTTTCGGCTGCGCTCTGACTTCGCATCGCGGCCCACATCCTCCGGCTTGCCAACCTTCTCCAAAGAACCTCATGCCACTGTACGCGTTCAAGGGGACGCAACCGAGCGTCTCCACTTCGGCCTATGTGCATCCGACAGCCGTCGTGATCGGTGATGTCAAGATCGGCGAGCGCTGCTATATCGGACCGCACGCGAGTCTGCGCGGCGATTTTGGCACGATTGTGATTGGCTCCGGCAGCAACGTGCAGGATGGTTGCGTGTTGCACGTCGGGGTCGGCGAGACTTGCTGGCTGGACGTCGACAGCCATGTCGGACATGGTGCGATCGTCCACGGAGCCTGGCTGGAACGCAACGTGATGATCGGTATGAATGCGGTTGTCATGGATGACGCGAGAATCGGCGAGTCGTCGATCGTCGCCGCGTGCGCTTTCGTCAAATCCGGCCTGGAGGTTCCATCTGGCGTGCTGTTCGCCGGTGTGCCGGGCAGGATCGTGAGGCCGTTGAGCCAGACCGAGATATCCGCGAAGTCGACAGGAACACGAATCTATCAACAACTGGCCGAGGACTGCCTGAGTTCGCTGCGGCCGGTCTGAGCCTCCCGTTAAGGGTCGTTGGGTCTTTCGTGCAGTCGCGCCACTAGCGCAAGACGATGCAAACGCCGGGCAGGCTCGAAAAGCCGGCTTTGCCGGCGCTACCGATTTCTACTTCTTTCCATTCCATCCCTTATGTCAATCGAATATTCCGTGACTCGTCCTCTGCCAAGTGAAAACGTTCCCCACTGGGACGCCGAACATGATGTCGTCATCGCCGGCTTCGGTGCCGCGGGCGCGTGCGCGGCGATCGAGGCCGTGCAGGCCGGCGCCGATACACTCGTGATCGAGCGCGCGTCGGGCTACGGTGGGACGAGCGCGCTCTCGGGCGGCGAAATCTATCTGGGCGGAAGCGGGGGCACGCCAGCGCAGAGGCAGGCAGGGTTCACCGATTCGACGGCCGACCTGTATCGCTATCTGATGATGGCGGGAGGGCGCGATGCCGACGAAGCCAGGGTGAAGCTGTATGCCGAAGAGAGTCTCGCGCATCACGACTGGCTGGTCGCACAAGGGGTCACGTACAAGAACACGTTTTTGCCCGAGCGAATGGTGGAACCCGTCACCGACGATTGCCTGATCTGGTCGGGCAGCGAAGAAGCCTGGCCGTTCAGCGCGGAGGCGAAACCTTGCCCGCGCGGCCACACGCCGCAATGGACCGGTTGGGGAGGCGGGCAACTGCTGATGAAGGTGCTCGCCGAGCGTGCGATTGCGTTGGGAGCGGCCGTGCGTTACGACACGCGCGTCCTTGCCCTGATCGTCGATGGGGAGGGGGCGGTGTGCGGCACCGTCGTAAGGTCGCTGGGGCAGACCGCTTACATTCGCGCGCGGCAAGCCGTGATTCTCTGCGCTGGCGGCTTCGCGATGAATCGCGACATGGTTCAGCGGCACGCCCCGCAGTTGTTGCGCTCGGGTGAGCCGATAGGCAGTCCCGGGGACGACGGCTCCGGCATCCTGATGGGTATGAGCGTCGGCGGATCGGCGATCCACATGAACGAGGCTTTTGTGACCCTGCCGTTCTACGCTCCCGAGTCGCTCATCAAGGGCATTTTTGTGAATGAGCGCGGCCAGCGTTTCATCAATGAGGACTGCTACCATGGACGCGTGGGCTATCACGCTCTCCAGCAGCTCGGCGACCGGATTTTCCTGCTCGTGGATCAGGCGACGTATCAGGAGCCGGCCGAGTTCACAAGAATCGGCATCGCCGCCGCCGGCGAGACCTGGGAAGAAGTCGAGCGCGATCTGAACTTGCCGGCCGGAACGTTGAGCGCCACGGTCCAGACCTACAACCGGCATGCGAGGGACGGCGCCGATCCGCTCTTCAACAAGGCGCCGAAGTGGCTGAAGCCGCTCGACGAGCCGCCGTTCGTCGCACTCGATTGCCGGGTCGACTACGCTTTTTATTCGCATTTCACACTGGGCGGTCTCGACACGCTGCCGACCGGCCAGGTGCTGACCGAGCAACGCGAGCCGGTCCCGCGGCTATTCGCTGCGGGACGGACCGCATGCGGGCTGCCGCGCTGGGGAGGCGGGTACAGTTCCGGCCTGTCTCTGGCCGATTCGACGTTTTTCGGGCGCCAGGCCGGGCGGCATGCGGCTGCGTCGGAAAGGCGCGGATGAGGCGTGCATCGCTGCGGCAGCAGCGATGCAGCGTTGCGCGCTCAACGAACTGTCGAGCGCGCGCGCCGGATCAGCGCTGAGAGGGAATGTTGCCGCCGTCGACGACGATCTCTGCACCCGTGATGTAGCTGGCCTCGCTCGACAGCAGGAAGCGGACTACGCGGCCGACTTCGGCGGGTTCCCCAAGACGGCCCAGCATGATTCGGCGCTCGAACGCGCCCGTGGGGAGGGCGTCGACAACCGGTTGAATCATCGGCGTGAGGATCTGGCCCGGCGAGACTGAGTTGACCCGGATTCCATCGTTGCCCAGGCTGTCCGCGAGCGAGCGCATGAGTGAGAGGACGCCGCCTTTCGAAGCGGAATACGATGGGATGAGCCCGTTGCCGAGCGTCGCGTTGATCGAGGCGATGGCCACGACAGCCGAACCCGGGTTGGCGCGGAAATCGGGGAGCATCGCCTGAACGAGCAGCGCCAGCGCGCGCAGATTGATGTTGAGCACGGCGTCCCAGCGCTCGACGGAGAGTCCTTCGATCCCGCTTTGGTCGACTACGCCCGCCGCGTGAACCAGGCCGCCGAGCGCGGGCAGCGCCGCACGAGTTTTCGCGAGCGCCGGCTCCAGTGCGCTCGCGTCGCGCAGGTCGACACCATGCCCGTATGTGGCGACGCCGTAGCGTTGCGCGAGCTGAGTGGCGACCGCTTGCGCCTTATCACTCTGAATGTCCCAGATGGCTACTGGGCGACCGACGGCGGCAAGCGCCGCCGCCGACGCCTCCCCGATTCCGGACGCACCGCCGGTCACCACGACGGCTGTTGCCGGCACGTTGAGTGATACGTTGGAGGAAAGTGACTGCGATGAGGAGAGGGGAGTTGTCATGGAGGGTCTCGATGGGTTGTCGAGCCGCCTCATCCGCATAGGGCAAGGCGGCTGCACTTCATTGCGCGCCAGAGCGGTCCGTCTTGCCGCGCGCGGCCGATCCCGCCTTGCCTGTCACATCAGCCGTTGATCGCCCTCACCACATACTGGCTGGTCGGTACCACGTCGATCTTGTCGAAGTCGATGAAGCGCGCGCAGCTATCCATCATCTCGTTGACGTTGCGCTGGAATTTTTCTTCATCGCCTACCGCGTCGAAGAACGCATGGGGGTCCGTCATCGCCGCGGCGGGAAAGCATTCTTCGACAATCGCGTCGTACCCCGGCGCCGCGTGAGTCAGCGAGCGCACCACGACATTCTGTACATACAGAAAGTTGTCCTGTGTATCGATGGCAACACGCGTATGGTGGTTATGCCATACATCCAGCCATGCTTCGGGTGTGAGACGCGGCGGACGCTTGAGGAAGGCCAGCTGCGAAAACCCGGCAGTGCGTTCACCCGGTTGCGCCGGAAAGCGCGTATTGCGGATGGGTTGCGATTCGGTGACGAGGTAGGCCGCGCAATGCGGCACGACGGCGCGCACCGCATCGTCGTAGGGCTGGCGAAACATCGACACTGCACTGTCGATCCACACCGCCGCGATACCGTCGATGCCGGGCTTTGTGTTCTGCTGGCGCAGCGCGTCCGCTGGCTCGACATCCGCGTCGGCGACGTTGATCTGCACACCGTGCGCGCCGAGCGACTGCAACTTGTCACCGAGCTGTGCGCGCACCGTGCGGCTCCACTGCGAGGGCGGGATCTGCGGATCGCGCCACAACACGTAAATGACTTTTTCCATCGAATCGGCTCCGGGTTGAAGTGAGAGTGTGGCGAAGCCGCGAGCAACGCGGCCTTGCTTGCATTAAATCTGGTTAAGCCTGCGTCAGCCGGCGGCTTCCCCTGCGGCAGGTGGTGGCACGTCCGTTTGAAATCGGTTGGCGGTCAATGAGAACGATGCCGGGATCGGCGACGTCACGGATTCGAACAGCCTGTCGTGACGCGTCGAGTGGATCAGCCAGCGGCCGTCGTGCTTCACGTACTCATCCTCGTAGAAGGCCGTGCCATGCAGCAGATAACCGTCTTCGAGATTGATGGCATGGTCTTCCAGATACCAGGTGCCGTACGCGCAATCCTCAGCAACGAGCTGCAGTTCCGGATGATGACCGTGATGCATCGTGAGGAAGGTCGGCTTGCCGATGAGCGCTTTGAGGTTCGAGATGAACGCATCGACGCCGTCATACGAATACCGGCCGCCATACAGGCGTGCGCGGCAGTCCACGCTCAGGCATTGCGCGAGCAGCGCCCAGTCGTGGCAATCGACCGCGCGGAAGTAGCGGTATTTCAGTTGCCGGATCTGCTCGAACTCGAAGAGCGTCCGGGTTGCGTCGTCCATCGCCAAGTCTCCTCGTGGTGTCCATCGATGGTAGGAACAAGCACTGCCAGGCCGCATCGTCTGTTCGGACGAACCGCCGCAGCGGAGCAGAGTTGTCCGGTTTAGTCTGAACGGATGATTGATCCTCGCTGACACGCCAGTATCGTGACGGTCGGACACACCAATCGGCGTGTCTTCGCACTCAAGGAGACGGCATGACCAATATCGATCAACTCGAGACGCGCCTGCGCCGGCGCGAGGATGCCGACGCGATCCGGCGCCTGAAAGCGCGCTATCTGGCGTGCTGCGATATGAAGGATCCACAGGGCATGCGCGACTGTTTCGCGCCAGGCCAGGTGCGCATCGACTACGGCCGGATCGGCGTGTTCGACGACCGCGACCAGTTGGTGGCGATTTTCGAACAGCTTGGCTGCCATCCGCATATCGTCGAGATGCATCACGGAGTCAACCCGCAGATCGACGTGCTCGACGACACGCATGCCCGCGGCACCTGGGGACTGCACTACCAGATGACTAACACGCAGGACCAGACAATCACGCAACTCGGTGCGTACTACGAAGATGAGTACGTGAAACTCAACGGGATCTGGAAGATTGCCGGGACCCGTTGTGTTGTCACGTCAACGCTGGTCGCAAGTTATGGCGACACCGCTCCCGGCGTGCGTTTCGCCGGGCGTCAGCCCAGTACCGGTGCGGCGGTGCAGGCGCTCGACGCATAGGCCGATTACCCCGCATGACAGGAGGCATTCGCAGATGAATAACGACAACAGCAATCCGGTCGCCGTCGTGACGGGTGCGTCGCGGGGTGCCGGCAAAGGCATTGCGCTCGCGCTCGGCGCAGCAGGCGCGACCGTGTACGTGACAGGCCGCTCGCAGAACGAGGGCGATGCGCCGCTGCCCGGCACGATCCACGCGACTGCGCTAGAAATCGACGCGCTGGGCGGAAGAGGCATCGCAGTCGCGTGTGATCACGCCGATGACGAGCAGGTGCGCTCGCTCTTTGAACGAGTCGAAAGCGAAAGCGGGCGGCTCGACATTCTCGTCAATAACGCGACCTATCTGCACGATCAGCTGATTCAGCCTGGCCCGTTCTGGGAGAAGTCGCTCGATCTCGTCGGCATCCTCGACGTCGGCTTGCGCTCCGCCTATGTAGCGAGCTGGTACGCCGCTCCGCTGATGGCGAGGCGCCGCGGCGGGCTGATCGCATTCACATCGTCATTCGGCTCGAGCTGCTACATGCACGGCGCCGCTTATGGCGCGCAGAAGGCCGGTGTCGACAAGTTCGCCAAGGACATGGCCGTCGACCTTCGCCCGTACGACGTTGCCGTGGTGTCCATCTGGATGGGCCCATTGCGCACGGAGCGCACGACACGCGTGTGGGAAGCCCACCCGGATCTGTACAAGGAATTCTCGCTCGTCGCGGAAAGCCCGGAGTTCACCGGCAACGTCATCCACGCGCTGTACCGCGACCCGAACCGGATGACGCAATCCGGACAGGTGCTGATCGGCGCGGAGGCGGCGCTGGCTTACGGCATTGCCGATCTTGACGGCAAGCAGCCGCCGTCCTATCGCGAGTTGCTGGGCGGTCCAGCGCAGGCGCATCCGGCGATCGTCGCGTAAGGAGGCCTCGTGGGAATACTGGACAAGAAGGTCGCTCTCGTCACCGGTGCGGGGCAGGGCGTTGGCCAGGGCGTCGCTTTCGCGCTGGCCGCGGAGGGCGCAGTGCTCGCCGTGGTCGGCCGCACGCTCGACAAGCTGCTCTCCACCTGCGAAACGATCCGCCTGCGCGGCGGCCGGGCCGAACCGTTCGTGTGCGACGTGATGGACGGCGAGCAGATCGGGCGCTGCGTCGAAGCGGTGGTCGAGCGGCTTGGCGGCGTGCAGATCCTCATCAACAACGCTCAGGTCGTGCCGCTCGGCCGCCTGCTCGAGGTGACTGACGCCGCCTTTATCGACGGCTTCGACTCGGGGCCGCTCGCGACGCTGCGCATGATGCGCGCTTGCTATCCGTATCTGAAGGGCGACGGTGTGGTGGTGAATTTTGCGTCGTCGGCAGCGGTGCGCTGGGATGCCTCGGGCTATGGCGCATACGCGGCGACGAAGGAAGCGATTCGCGCATTGACGCGTGCTGCCGCGTGCGAATGGGGCGCGGACGGCATCCGCGTCAATGCGGTCGCGCCGCACGCTCTGTCGCCCGGCCTGAAAGGCTGGATCGACGCGAATCCGCATGAGGCCGAGGCGTTCTTCAAGACGATTCCGCTGGGACGGGTCGGCGATTGCGAGCGCGACATTGGGCGCGCGATCGTGTTTCTCGCGAGCACGGACGCGGCCTATCTGACCGGTGCGACACTGCCGCTCGACGGCGGTCAGGCTTATTGGGGTTAGATGCTACGTGGGGAGGGCTGTGTCAGGCGCATCCCTATGCGTGCTCTTTTGGAGAAACTTACCCGCCCATGAAAAGCGTGGCACGGTAACCGCGCTGCAGAGACACTGAAGTCGAGCTAACGCTGGGCCACGAGTCTGCGGAACGAAGGGAAGCGCGAAAAACAAAAAACCCCGTAAGACTTTAACCTTACGGGGTTTCTCGAACTTCTTCGGCTTATGTTGAAACTACGCCGGAACAACTGATGGTGCCCAGGAGAGGACTCGAACCTCCACGGTGTTGCCACCGCTAGGACCTGAACCTAGTGCGTCTACCAATTCCGCCACCTGGGCACGTTTTCAAGCTAGACCGCTATTTTAGCGGGCTGATGCAGCGTGTCAATCCCTACCTGCAAACTAACGTCGCTTCAACCAACCGCCCGGATAAGTTACGCAGTGAAGCCGAAGTGAAGCACTACCGACTGCGCAACAACCGTTCTGCCAACTACCTGATCCAAGCCGATAGATAAATCAGAACCGGATCACGTAGCCTCACACAAAAAGTAAAGCCGCTCGTAAGCGGCTTTACTTTTGAATCTGGTGCCCAAGAGAGGACTCGAACCTCCACAGTGTTGCCACCGCTAGGACCTGAACCTAGTGCGTCTACCAATTTCGCCACCTGGGCAGGTGATGAACAGCAAAGAACGCCATTATAGCGACAGGTTGGGGCCTGTCAAGCGTTTCTCAAAACTTGCTTAAACATTCCGGCGACACGGCCGCGAGCGTGTCGCCGCAACGACGGGAGCGGCTTCAGAGGGGCCGCTTGGCGCGCAAACCGGGTGTTAGAATGCCTCGCAGTAGTTCGTTGGCACGGTGCACACGCCCGTCGGACTCAGCTTTGAACGAGCCGGACCCGAGCAGTCTTTTCTGTGCAATTGCAGGTGCAACTCAAGCGCAACGCAAACGCTTCCCAAGCCGAGCCACATCGCCGACCGACGTCCATGCAACGAGAAAAAATCATCGACAAGCCCTTGAGCAAATTTCCGTATCCGATTCCAAGCCGCGAAGAAATCCTGGGCGTTCTGCGCACGAGTGAAGCGCCGCTTGCCGCGAACGACATCGCCGAAGCCTTGTCGATCAAGCGCCAGGAGCGCGAAGGATTTTTCAAGCGCTTAGGCGCGATGGAGCGCGACGGCCAGATCCGGCTCGATCAACGCAATCTCTATCAGCTGACTCATCCGTCCAACTTCGTCGCGGGCCGTGTGCAAGGCCATCGCGACGGCTACGGTTTCCTGATTCGCGACGACGGTCAGGACGATCTGTTCCTGCCCACCGGCGAAATGCAGAAGGTCATGCACAACGACCGCGTGCTCGCGCGCATCGTCGGCTATGACCGGCGCGGCCGTCCGGAAGGGCATATCGTCGAGGTCACGGACCGCGCCAACAAGCGCGTGATCGGCCGCCTGCTCAACGAGAACGGCGCGCTGATCGTCGCGCCCGAAGACAAGCGCATCGGCCATGACATCCTGATCGCGCAGAACACCAAGAAGGCCAAGGTAGGCCAGGTGGTGGTGGTCGAGCTGACCGATTTCCCGAGCCGTCATTCGCAGCCGCTCGGCCGCGTGGTGGAAGTGCTCGGCGATATCGACGACCCCGGCATGGAAATCGAAATCGCGGTGCGCAAGTACGGCGTGCCGCACGAATTCAGCGAAGCAGCGCTCGACGAAGCCGCGCGCCTGCCGGACGAAGTGCGCCCGGCCGACGCGCGTCACCGCATCGATCTGCGCGATGTGCCGCTCGTTACCATCGACGGCGAAGACGCGCGCGACTTCGACGACGCCGTGTACTGCGAGCCGGTGCAGGTCGGCCGTGGCGAAGGCTTCCGCCTGATCGTCGCGATCGCGGACGTCTCGCACTACGTGCACCCGAAGAGCGGACTCGACGCCGACGCGATCGAGCGCAGCACCTCGGTGTATTTCCCGCGCCGCGTGATTCCGATGCTGCCGGAGAAGCTGTCGAACGGCTTGTGCTCGCTCAATCCGAACGTCGACCGTTGCGTGCTGGTGTGCGACATGATCGTCACCGCGCGCGGCGAAGTGAAGGCGTATCAGTTCTACCCCGGCGTGATGCACTCGGCCGCGCGGCTCACCTATACGGAAGTCGCCGCGGTGCTGAAGAACACCAAGGGGCCAGAGGCCGCGCGCCGCGCCGCCGTGCTGCCGCAACTGCAAAATCTGTACGGCGTGTACAAGGCGCTGTTCGCCGCGCGTCAGAAGCGCGGCGCGATCGACTTCGATACGACCGAGACTTACATCGTCTGCAACGCGCAGGGCAAGATCGAACAGATCGTGCCGCGCACCCGCAACGACGCGCACAAGCTGATCGAGGAGTGCATGCTGGCCGCGAACGTCTGCGCGGCCGACTTCCTCAAGCGTAACAAGCATCCGGGCCTGTTCCGCGTGCACGCCGGGCCGACCCCGGAAAAGCTCGAAAATCTGCGCTCGTTCCTGCGCGGCATGGGGCTTACGCTGAGCGGCGGCGACAAACCGCACGCCAGCGACTACGCCGCGCTGATGGCGCAGATCCGCGACCGGCCCGACGCGCAGATGCTGCAGCCCATGCTGCTGCGCTCGATGCAACAGGCCGTCTACAGCCCGGACAATATCGGCCACTTCGGTCTCGCATACGAGGCGTACGCGCACTTCACGAGCCCGATTCGCCGCTACCCCGATCTGCTTACGCACCGCGCGATCTACGCGATCCTGCAGGGCCGCAAGTATCAGCCGGAGCCGCCGCAAGGCGTCGAACTGAATACGGCGCTCTCGCCACGCGCCCGCGCGATGCAGCAGGCCGATGAGGAAAAGCGCGGCCGCGCCCGCGCGAACAACGTCGCGATCTGGGAAGAGCTCGGGCTGCATTGCTCGGCCAACGAACGCCGCGCCGACGAAGCCTCGCGCGACGTCGAAGCCTGGCTGAAGTGCTACTTCATGCGCGACAAGCTCGGCGAAGAGTACGGCGGCATGGTGAACGGCGTCACGTCGTTCGGCATTTTCGTGCAGCTCGATTCGCTCTTTATCGAAGGCCTCGTGCACGTGACCGAACTCGGCTCGGACTACTTCCAGTACGACGAAATCAAGAACGAGTTGCGAGGCGAGCGCACCGGCATTCGCTACCGCCTGTCGGATCGCGTGCGCGTGCAGGTGAGCCGCGTCGATCTGGACGCACGCAAGATCGATTTCCGCCTGGTGCGCGACACGCCGATCAAGCCGCCGGTGGTGCGTGGCGCGCTGGCCGACAAGGCATCCGGTGAAAGCGGCGGGGCGCGCGTGCGTGTGCTGCCGCCGATGGACACCGGCGCGGCCGCGCCGGGCGCGCGCCGCAAGAAGGCGGCACCCGCGCAATCCGCGGCGGTCAAGGAAGCCCGCGCGGCGCGCGGCGTGGCGAAGAAGCATGGCGCCGCGAGCAAGTCGGCGGGCGGGAAGCCGCAGGCACGCAAGAAGCGCTAAGGCGGCTGCACCGCATGAACCGCGCGCATCGGGTACGGAGCAACGTGCCCGATGCGCGCGGTCTGCGTTTCATCGCCGCCAGGCATTTACACGAAGCACGCAGGTTCATATTCATTTCAGCAGCGCGCGTTGAGCGCGCGCTCAATCAAAGGTTGTATCAGTCATGGCACGTCTCAAGGTTTTATACGGTTTCCACGCAGTGACCGCGCGTATCCGGCACGACGCTTCGACAGTCGAAGATGTCTATTACGACGCGACGCGCAAGGATCGCCGCATGACCGAGTTTCTGCACGCGGCGAAAGAAGCCGGCGTGCGTCTGATCGCGGCCGACGAAACGCGCCTGTGGGGCCTCGCGCACACGGAGCGGCACCAGGGCGTGGTGGCGCGCGCGGGCGACCTGCCGCTCGCGCAGAACCTCGCCGAGCTGCTGGACGGCATCAACGGTTCACCGCTGATTCTGGTGCTCGACGGCGTGACCGATCCGCACAATCTCGGCGCCTGCCTGCGGGTGGCCGATGCGGCCGGCGCGCACGCGGTGATCGCGCCGCGCGATCGCGCAGTGGGCCTGAATGCCACGGCGGCCAAGGTGGCGAGCGGCGCGGCCGACACCGTGCCCTACATCACGGTGACCAATCTGGCGCGCGCGCTGCGGGAATTGAAGGACGCGGGCGTGTGGGTCGTCGGCACGGCCGGCGAGGCCACCAAGAGCCTCTATGAGACGGAACTCGACGGTCCGGTGGCGCTCGTGATGGGCGCCGAGGGCGAGGGCATGCGGCGCCTCACGCGCGATACCTGCGACGTGGTCATGCAGATTCCGATGGCGGGCACGGTGGAAAGCCTGAACGTCTCGGTCGCAAGCGGCGTTTGCCTCTTCGAAGCAGTGCGCCAGCGCGCGGTGAAGAAGTAATCCTGGCGGCGAGCGCGTGCGACTCCGGTAAACTAGCGGTTTTTACTGCTCGCCAGCCTTTTCCATGACTCAAGACGAACTTAAGCAACTGGTCGGCCAGGCCGCCGCCGACTACGTGAACGCCAACGTGCCCGAAGGCTCGGTGATCGGCGTCGGCACCGGCTCGACCGCGAACTGTTTTATCGACGCGCTGGCCGCCAACAAGGCGCGCTATCGCGGCGCGGTGTCGAGTTCGCTCGCCACCACGGCGCGGCTGCAATCGCACGGCATCAAGGTGCTCGATCTCAACGAAATCGAGTCACTGCCGGTCTACGTGGACGGCGCCGATGAAATCGACCACAGCGGCGCGATGATCAAAGGCGGCGGCGGCGCGCTGACGCGCGAGAAAATTGTCGCGTCGGTGTCGGACGTGTTCGTCTGCATCGCGGATGCGAGCAAGCTGGTCGAGACGCTTGGCACCTTCCCGCTGCCGATCGAAGTGGTGCCGATGGCGCGTACCGCGATCGGCCGCCGCGTCGCGGCGCTCGGCGGCGTGCCGGTGGTGCGCGTGACCAAAGAGGGCGTGCCGTTCATTACCGACAACGGCAACGAAATCATCGACGTCAAGGGCTTGCGCATCAGCGACCCGCGCGCGCTGGAAATGCAGATCAATGCATGGCCTGGCGTCGTGACGGTGGGCCTGTTCGCGGGCCGTGGCGCGAATTTGTGCCTGCTCGGCACGGAGACGGGCGTCGAAAAGATCGGCTACGACAAGGCCTGATCACCGCATCGCATCGAATCGCGCTGCATCGCCGCGCAAGAACCTGCTTGAAGGACTCGCGCGGCGTCAAATACCTCTGCCACAGCGGCGCGCAATGCGCCGGTTGCATCAGCCAGCGCCGTGAGCGATCGCGCTGATGCTTGCAAATTCACCCCAATGAAATCGGCCGCGAAGCGGCTCGGCTATCTGACGGCACTCAAACGATTGCGCGTTCGACAGGCTGGCCCGAAACAAGCGTTACGCGCCAAAAGACAGGCGCTGGTCGCCAGGCGCCCCGAACAGCAAACGCATGGGACTATCGGGTTCGCAATAGGCGAACGGCGATTGATCATTATTCGCGCGCTGTCGTACGTCGAATGTGGGCACGCGCACGCACGGCAAACGATGCGCCACATACACTCGTTGCTAAGCCAAAGAGGCGTTGACCAAGAGGCAGGGGATCATGAATGTGGCGATCGTGCACGACTGGCTGATCGCGCCGGGCGGGGCAGAGAAGGTGATCGAACAGATCATCGAGTGCTTCCCGGACGCGGATCTTTTCAGTCTTGTCGATTTCCTCGAAGACCGCAGACCACTCGGCGGAAAACCGGTTACCACCTCATTCATTCAGCGCCTGCCGTTTGCGCGGCGCGGTTGCCGTGCCTATCTACCGTTAATGCCGCTTGCTTTCGGACAATTCGATCTGTCCGGTTACGACCTGATTATTACGAGCTCGCATGCGGCCGCCGCGGGTGTGCTGGCTGGTCCGGATCAGACTCATGTGAGTTACCGGCACTTGTCCACGCGCTATGCATGGGACCTGCAGCATCAGACTCTGCACGAAGCGGGGCTGACGCGCGGGCCAAAGTCGTGGGCCGCGCGCGTGTGGCTTCACTATCTGCGCGGCCGGGAATCACAGTCCATGAATGGCGTCGACCGTTTGATCGCGAGCTCGCGCTCCACGGCGCGTCATGTGATGAAGACCTGCCGGCGCGATGCCGCCGTGATTCCGCCTCCCGTGGACGTACGCGAATTCGAACTGTGCGTGCACAAGGAAGATTTTTATCTGACTGCCGCGCGGATGGTGCCCTATCAGCGCATCGATCTGATCGTCGACGCGTTCAACGCCACGCCGCATCGCAAGCTGATCATGATCGGCGACGGGTCGCAGATGGCCGCGATTCGCGCCAAGGCCGGCCCGAACGTAACGATGCTCGGTGATCAGCCGTACGAGGTGCTCAAGGCGCATCTGCAGCGTGCGCGTGCCTTCGTGCTCGCCGCCGACGAAGATGCCAACGCCGTCGCGCTGGCGGCGCAGGCATGCGGCACGCCGGTGATCGCACTCGGCCAGAGCAGCGCGCTCGACACGGTGGTGCCGGTCGGCGAGCCGAATCCTACCGGCGTGTACTTCGCATACCAAACGGTCGCGTCGATGCTGGACGCGATCAACCGTTTCGAGCGTCTACACGATCGGATTACGCCAATGGCTTGCCGCGCGAATGCCGAGCGTTTTTCGCCGGCGGTGTTCCGGCGCGCCTTCATGGCGGAGGTCACGCGGACGATCGCGGCGGCCGGTCGCAGAAATGACAGATTGTCTGACTATTCGCCTATTGCGAATGTCGAGATATGCAGGTGAAGTGGGCTTTGCTGTACCGCAGTAAGTCGTAACCAGCCGCTCGGACTTTGGCGTCCGGATGGCTGTCGCTGTCGATTCGCTTCACTTAGCCGACACGGGCAGAGCGTGCAGGATCACTGCTCGAATCCGTGCGGGGAAATACGGTGCGGGTAGCCTGGAAGCAAGCGTGGCCAGGCTTCATAAAGTGACATTCGGGGGCGCGCAATGCGCTATTGGCGTGGGAATCACTGGCGCAGGCGTGCCTCGCGCATGCCCATAACGACCTGAAACAGACGTTCGCCGACGTGGACTATGCGCCGCCTTCATGCACCGGTTTCGTATCGATGTGGGCGGCAACCGGTTCCGGATCGTCGCAGCGATTCACTACAACAGGCAGTCGTCATTCGTGCGTCATGATTTGACGCGAGCGGAATACGACCTTTGTACGAGGAAGAATTTAAACCCATGAATGCCGATCGCCTTCCGGGAGCCTTTCCCGATATCGCTCAAACCTGGGCCGCGCTGCAAGCCCAGTTGCCGATCACGCCTATTCGCAACGAGCAGGACTACCAGACGATGGTGCGGCTCGCCAACTCGCTCGCCGAGCATCTGAACGGCAGCGTGGAGGATCCATTATCGGATCTGTTCGCGATCGTTACCGGGCTGGTCGAAAGCTGGGAAGAGCACAACGTGACGATTCCAAAAGCGGAGCCACGCGAGGTATTGCGGCATCTGCTGGAAACGCATGGGCTCAGGCAGAAGGATCTGATCGGTATCGCGTCACCCACGGTGGTGAGCGACATTCTCGCGGGCCGGCGCGCCATCAGCAAGAAGGTCGCCAAGGCACTGGCGGTGCGTTTTCATACCGACGTCAGCGCGTTTTTGTAATGGCAGGCAGCGCCCGGCCCGGTGCCAGGCGCTTTCCTCTTTCCTGATAGATGACGGGAGGCCTGGGCCATCGCGCGGCGCGCAACCGGGGCGGCATTGTGGCGCTCGGTCAGGCACGGACAGGGAAGCGAAGACGTGGGCTTACCGTCTCCGTGCGGGCATGATCAGAACGCGTTGCGTCCGACAAATCCCTTGAAGATCGTGATGAACACAATTTTCATGTCGAACCAGAACGACCAGTTGTGGATGTAAAAGAGGTCGAACTTGACGCGCGCTTCCATCTTCTCCACCTTCGTGGTGGCACCGCGATAGCCGTTGACCTGGGCCCAGCCGGTAATGCCCGGCTTGATCCGGTAGCGGTCCATATAGCCGTACACCTGATCCTTGTAGAGATCGTCGTGTTCGACCGCATGCGGACGGGGACCTACCACCGACATCTGACCCAGCAGCACGTTGAGGAACTGCGGCAGCTCGTCAAGGCTGGTGCGGCGCATGAAGCCGCCCAGCTTCGTCACGCGTGTGTCGTTGCGGGTGGCCTGCGTGACCTGGCCGTGCGCTTCGTGGTGCACGGTCATGGAGCGGAATTTGTAGATCGCGAATGGCCGGCCGTCCACGCCCTTGCGGGTCTGGCGAAAGAACACCGGACCGGGCGAGCCGAGCTTGATGCCGATCGCCAGCACGACGAAGACCGGCGCGAGCGCCAGCAGCGCGGCCGCCGCGAACAGGCGGTCGAAGATCAGCTTGGGCCACATCTGCGGCGGCGAGCAGGGCGTCGCGCTCAGATTGAGCGTCGGTAAACCGACGACATCGACCAGCGCGTGATTGAACAGCGAGAGGCTGCGCACATCGGGAATGAAACGCAGATTCACGAAGTCATGCCGGAACATGCGCGTGAACCGGTAGATCGTATGTTCTTCTGAAAGCGGCAACGCGAGCCAGACTTCGTTCACCCGTTCCTGACGCACCTTGGCGGCGAAGGCGTCGAGATTGGTCAGGACCGGCAGACGGTTAAGCCGCGCGCCGAATGTGCCGGCGGCTTCAATGGTGGTGTCGAATACGCAGACCGGCTTGAAGCCGGCTTGCGGCGCATGCTCGAGGTGGGCGAGCAGCGAGCGCGAAAAGCCCGGTGCGCCGACGATCGCGACGGTGCGGCTATTCATCCCGCGGCGGCGCACGCTGCGCAGCGCCACATGCACGAAGCACTTGGTGACGATGATCAGCGTGCCGGAGATCAGCGTCGAATAACCGAGCCACAGGCGCGACACCGCATCCATGCGATGCAGCGTGAACGCCAGCACGAGCGCGGTGGCGACCACGACGGTCCACGCGGCGGCCACTCGCGCCAGCATGGCAGGCAAGGGTTTGCCGCGCCAGGTGTCATACACGCCGAAGCCGGGAAACAGCAGCAATACGAGCACGCAGTTGAACGCGATCAGAAGGCGTTCCGTATCCGACAGCGACATCGGCGTCGAAAACCGCATCCAGTGAGCGAGCAGGCCACCCGCAATCACGAAGAGTGCATCAAGACATCGCGCAGTATTCCTGAACATAAGTGACTTTATCCGGTAGTCGGCCGAGCCCGTGTTTTACTCGACGGTTTCCGCCTGGCGCAGACGCGGCAGAAGGCGGTCGAATTCGCGCTTGACGAGGCCATAGCATTCGCAGGCACGTGCTTCCAGACCCTTGCGATCGAGCACCTTGATGTGGCCGCGGCTATGATGGATCAGACCTTCGTCGTGCAGCTTGCCGGCGGCTTCGGTAATGCCCTCGCGGCGCACCCCGAGCATGTCGGCGATCAGTTGCTGGGTCACGGTCAGATCGTTCGAGGCGACACGATCCACTTCGATCAGCAGCCAACGGCACAGCTGCTTGCTCAGCGCATGGTGGCGGTTGCAGGCCGCGGTTTGCGCGACTTGCGTCAGCAGGGCGTGCATGTACAGCAGCATCAGGCGGCGCAGGAAATCGGAGCGGGCGAACTGTTGCTTGAGTGCCTGTGCGCTCATCCGGTAAGCGAAGCCGGCGCACTGCACCTGCACGCGATTCGGCATGGTTTCGCCGCCGGTGAGCACCGGCACGCCGGTCATGCCTTCGCGACCGACCGCGGCGATTTCGACGGAGCTGCCGTCTTCCATCGTCGAGAGCATCGAGATGATCGCGGTGGTCGGGAAGTAGACATGGTGAATGCGCTGGCCGGAGTCGCACAGCAACTGCTCGGTGCGCAGATGAACCAGTTCGAGATGGGGAGCCAGTGCCTGCCATTCGTGGGACGGCAATGCGCCGAGCAAATGGTTACCGTGCAGATCGGATTGAAGCGTCAACATGATCGGTCCTCGCATGAAAGCCGCGCTTTGCGAAACTTTCTGTTTTTGATCCGATGCCTGCATCCCTTGGTGAACGTAGTGCTGCGTGGCGAGCAGCGAAGGATGAACAGGACCGGCCCCGTAATGGCCTGATGCGCCGCCGCCGGTCTTGTCGATCTCGTTTGCGGTGACGCGGTGTTGCCCTCACCACATAGCGAGGAGCGTGCCAACGGTAGGGAAAACGAGCAACGAAGGGGCACAAGGCGGCAGACGGTACCGCCGCGCGAAGCCGGATGTGGCTTTTTGTTTCAATTCTGTACAACACCCGCTTAACCGGCGGGAGCGTCGCTGCGTCGTCATATTCGGCTCAAAGCCTTGGTGGGATTGGCCTAGCGGTTGGCGGACGGAGTATGGGGACAAGTCCCCAGGCGCTCAACCTGCCGCTGCATGCACGTTTTAACGCGCGGTCCGGGATGTGCCGGAAATGATTCAGATGTGTTCAATGCACTTGGTACGGTGCCGTGCGGATCGCCTTCCAGGTGACGCAAAAGTCTGAGAAAACCCAACACCGATTCCCCAGACCAGACAGGTGGAAGCCCGCAAAACGAGGATTGGCGCGGCTTACGAAGGGCGTGCTTAGATCAGTGACGACAGTTAACCGTAGAACGTGGCGGATAACGCATTGGTCGCGCGCACTTCGCCGGCGGGTGCCGCGCTTGTTGCATCTGCTTTAAACACCGCATTAGATGCGCACGCAACGAATCTTTCCGGCGGCGTGCGCGCAATGAGCGGCACGAGGGGTACGATAAGCTGGCGGCCCGGCGGAAGATGAAAGCCGTCGTGCGCGGCACGATAGTTTGTGTCGACGATATGAACGGAACGCGCAAAGCGCTGTGCAACGATAACGAGCTGCCAGCCGTCGCCGTCGCGTTCGACCGCGACCGTCAGGCCGAGGTCGTGACGCTCGCCCGCACTGCGCTCCGGAAAATGAAACGCTTCCGAAACGATCCGGCCACTGGCCGCGTCGCGCAGTGTCGCGATCGTCACGTCATGCGCGCGCGGGCCGAAGCGGTAGGCGTGGGTGAAATCGAAGAACTGGCCAAGGCATTCGGCGGCGCTCAGCCGCTGCGCGCTGCGCGGCGGCAGTTCGAGTTCGCGGATTGCGGAGACCACCTTGACGTTGCCGTCTCGCAGGCAGATCAGTTCCAGCTGTGCATTGAAGGGCTGCGCTCGTTCGTTGAGCAGATGAATATCGAGGCCGTTGAGGCCCTCGTCGGTCATGAGCACCTGGACGGGTTGCAGTGTTCTCGCGAGGCCGTGCAGGGCGCTCTTAGGCCGTCCTGTGGCATCGATCAAGCCCCAGCCGGCGCCGGGACGCAGGTCCTGCAGTTGCCAGACCAGCGCGCCGCCGCAGGTCGAGCCGGCGCGGCGCCATTCGGCGAACGTCTCGCTCATCACTTCGGCGGCCACCGCGCGAGACAGATCCAGATACCGTTGCGGATCTTCATAGCGCAGGCGCGCGGGCTCGACGTCTGATAAGGCCTGCAGATAGTGGTCGCGCACGTCGTCGAAATCCCAGCCGACGCCGGGGTCGCGCGGTACGGCGGCCTTCCAGCGCGGATCATGCGGATAAATCGTGCCGAGCGCATCCTGCAGCGTGGCGTCGTCGGGCACGTTGGCGAACGCGAGGCATTCGGCCGCGAAGCGCACCTGCGCGCGGCGCACGTCGTCGAGCGGCCGCTGATAGGCGCCGACGCCGTAATAATGCGTGATGCCCTCATTAGTCGAAAACGGCCATATTCCACCTGAAGGCGAATTGCTGACGTACGGCACGTCCGGGCGCTCGCGCGCGACGATGGCGGGCAGCCGCTCGGTAAACAGTGGTTGCACGCGCATCGAAACCGGCAGGCCGAACATGGCCGCCTGCTGGTCCACCTCGCTGCCGCCGCACAGCACCGCGAGCGAAGCAAAGTGCCGGGTGCGCGTTAGAAACTGGGTGGCCTCGCGCTCGATCGACGCGTTGAATGCGGCATCGGTCGGGTAGTCGAAATTCGCCAGCGCGAAATCTTGCCAGACGAGCATGCCGTATTCATCGGCGAGCGCGTAGAAGGTGTCGGACTCATACACCATCGTGCCGCCCACGCGCAGCATGTTCATGCCTGCATCGCGGGCCAGCGGGAAGGTATCGCGCAATTGCGCTTCGCTGCCTGTGAGCGTGACGAGGTCCGCGCTGGTCCAGCAGGCGCCGCGGCAGAACACCGGCTGTCCATTGACGCGCAACGCGAAGCCCGCGCCGTCCTCGCCGTAATCCGTTTCGATGCTGCGAAAGCCGATCGGACCCAGGTCGTGCGATGTGACGTGTCCGTCATCAAGCTGCAACGTCAATGGATATAAAGTGGGCTCGCCATGCGTGTGCGGCCACCAGCGTTCGGCAAGCGGCACGCGTACCGTGCCCACCAATGTATGGGCATCGCTCCATTGCATAGACGAAACAGCAGCCCCGCATTTGAGCGAGACGCGGCAAGCGCCGGCCTCGTGCGAATGAACAAAACGTAGCGTCAGCGAAACAACGCCGTCGTCGCCGTCGAGGCGGCTCGATATATCGACGGTGTCGATGGCGTGGGGCGCGTCGCTGAGCAGTTCGATCGGCCGCCAGGGTCCCACCGCCTGCACCGGCGGACACCAGCCCGGCATGTGGCCGAGCAGGGTGGTGCGCACGTTGCGCAAGGTCGGCGGTGTGACGAGCCGCGGCCGCCAGCGCGCGCGCGAACGTTTGGCCGCAAGCGCCGGTGTGAGCGAGCGAAAGCACAGCGCGAGCGTCGCGTTGCCGCGCAGGTCGATGTCGAGGTCGTGAGCCACGAACATCGAATCGGAATCGAGCAGTTTGATGCCGTCGAACCATACTTCGGCAATGGTGGCGAGACCGTGCAGGCGCAAGCGACGTTTGGCGGCGCTGCTGTCGCCGAGCGCGAGGCGATACCAGTGATCGTCGAAGGCGAGCGGCGGGGGATTGGCGATATCGAATAGACCCGCGGCACGGCGCGCGCCGGCGACCGTGCCGGGCACTTGCGCGGCGAGCCAGCCGTGCGTGGGCCAGTCGGCAGGCGATTCGCACGCGCCCGCCGGCGTGCTCACGCACTGCCAGCCCGTGTCCAGGCGCTGGGGCCAGAGCGTGCGGGAGGTTTGCGCAGGATCAGCGGCGGCGACAGCATCAGCACCGGCATCGGCATCGGCGGGCGCGCTGCCGTTGGCTTCATCGAGCGCAGCCGTGGACAGGCCGCTCTCATCATCGGCATCAGGCGTCATGGTCGATCGGCCGTGCATCCACGGCGAGTTCCTCAACAGTCGGACAAAACGCGCGGCAACTGTTCGCGCGCTCGCGATGGGCGCGTTACAGCGCCAGCGCGGCTAGCGGCGGCAGGGTCTTTTCGTAAGCGCTTTCGAGCACGTCGAAGCAGTCCTCGCACAGATCGCGGCGCCCGCGGGTGATGGCCCGCACGAGCCGGAACTGCATTACCATGGACTCCGAAGCGATGCTCTGCGCGGCGTCCGGAATGGCCGGCGGCATGTCGAAACCTTGCGCGCCAAGCCACTGCAAGTACTTCGAGAGAAACTCGAAATTCGCGCCGAGCTGCCGCATCAGGTTGAACGAGTACGGGTGGAAGAACTTCTCGCCGCGTTCGAGCAGCGTTTCGAGGTGCTCGGGAAACGCGGCTCGCCAGTGCGAAATCGGATTGCTGAGCGGCCGCCGGCTCAAATGCGCGCACAGGAGTTCCGCCGAGGCTTCCACGAGCGCGGTGCCTTCGAGCGCGGGCCGCGCCTGCTTGGCGAATTCCACGTAGGGGAACAGCAGATCGGGCTGGTCCGCGAATTGCGGCAGCTTGCGGAACACGCCGTCGTAGTCTTCGCCGTCGAGCAGGTGATAGCCGGTGTTGTGGAAATAGCCGAGGCGGCGCGCGGGCGGGTCGATGAAGTCGATGCCCACCGTGGTCTTCGGATGCTCGCGCCGGTACGACGTGGCGCGCGTGTTCGGCAGGTAATAGCCGTCCACTTCCACCAGCACGGTATGGCCGCGCGTGGTCTGGGCGAGCACGCGGGCTTCGAGCGAATCGTAGATCGCCAGTTCCTGCACCTGCGTGCCGTAGAGCCGGTCGAGGTCCTCGAGCGGAAACTTGAAGAACGTGAACTGGTCGCCTTCGAAATCCTGCGTGACGGTAAAACCGAACGCCGCGCGCGGGTCGAGTCCGAAGCCGTGCAGCAACTCGATCCACAGATCCACGTAGCAGTTGGTCTCCTGCCACACGCGATCGCCCTGATGCAGCGCATGCGACGCGTGCTCGCGCAGGCGCACGGCGGGCATGGCGGTGCTGCCGGAAGCGGGCGGATCGACGCGCCGGTTCAACGGAAAAACGGCGGGCGTGCCATGCGGCAGAGGTCTCGGCGATGGATTCATGCGTGCTCCCCGGCGCCTTGCTGCGCCGCATCGGGTGCCGTCGGCAGAGCCACGAGGCCGTCGGCGACGCGCGTCCCGGTGTCGCCCCAGAGCAGTTCGCGCACGTCGTCTGGCCAGGCGTTCACGTCGAGCCCGTGATGACGGAACAGCGCGAGCGTGATGCGTTCCATGCCAAAACCGACACAACCCGTATGCGCCACGCTGCCGTCGTCGCACGTGATCTTCCAGATCGCGCCGAAGTGTTCCATGTGATAGTTGAACGACAGGCAAGCCGTCTTGCCGCGCGGATCGGCCAGCGGAATCAGCAGTTCGAACTTGAGCGCGAGCGCTCGCTGGCTATCGGCGACGATCTTGCCGCCGCGGCCAAAGAACGGGTCGTTCGCCAGATCCACTTCGAGCGGCAGTTGCAGCAGCTCGACGAGCAGCGAGCCGCGCTCGATCCACATCTGCCGGAACGCCATGACCTGCGCGGCGTTGCCGAGCCGCACGTACTCGCGCTGGCGGAACATCTGCATGCGGCCGGGGTCGAGCGACGGTTCGTGGCGGAAGCAATAGGACAGCACGTCGATGGTGCGGCCGTCGGCCGGCAGCGGGCCGCGCC
The DNA here is from genome assembly GCF_001645125.1 of Paraburkholderia ginsengiterrae. Classification (GTDB taxonomy): domain Bacteria; phylum Pseudomonadota; class Gammaproteobacteria; order Burkholderiales; family Burkholderiaceae; genus Paraburkholderia; species Paraburkholderia ginsengiterrae. Next base: position 212,127 of record NZ_LXKA01000349.1, read on the forward strand.
GCGCCATCACCGGATAGATCGGATAGCAGGCGGCCGGCGTGAGCACCACGCGAGTCGGCTTTTGCTGCGCCATCCAGTCGTCGGCGCGGTCGTCCTCACGCTCGATCATGGCGTCGTCGAGCGCGCGCAGCAGACGCCGGTGATCCATGTCGTTACCGCAGAACGAGTGGATCGTGCCGGCCAGATTCGGAAAGCTTTTCAGATATTCGCTGTCTTCGAAGTCGGTGCGGCGCATGGCGGGTGGAAAGCGCAGCACTTCGGGCTGCTGGTCCGCGCCCAGATGCGTGATCGCCACGTTCAGGCGGTCCACCACGTCTTCGAAGATCTGGCTGCGGCCGTACAGGCCGTCTTCGCCGGTATCGATCAGCAGGCCCGCGGCCAGCAGTTCATCGCGAAAGCCCGGCGAGCCGGTTTCCTGAGCGGCGGCAAGCGCGGCGGTAGCAGGCATCGTAGTCACTCAGGCTCTCCCGGGGGCGGCAGGACGCTGCGCGAGCAGCAGGCTCGCGGTGTTCTGCGCGATGCGATCGTTGTTGATCATCAGCGGCGCGGAGTACAGGTCTCGCAGATGGCGTCCGACGCTGTACGGCGTGCCGTTCTTGTAGCCCGCCATGCCGCAGATCATCAGCACTTCCTGCACGACCTGCAGCGCGGTGGTGGAGATACTGGTCTTCAACGTGTTCATGTCGGAGGCGAAGCCGAGCATGGCCGAGAGCGGCGCATCGGCCTGCGAGCCGCCGTGGCGAACCTGGTGCGCGGCGCGGGCCGCCTCGAGTGCGACCGCGAGGCGCGCCTGCATCATCTGCAGGAGGCCGACCGCTTCGGCGAGGCGCAGGCCGGCCGGCGGAATCGAGCCGGGCGTCGAGCGCGCCTGGGCGCGAAAGAAAGTCTTGGCGCGATTCACCGCGTCGGCGGCCACGCCCGTCCAGACCGAAGCCCAAAGCGTGTGCGAAACCGGCAACATGGTTTGATCGGCGATCTCGGCAAACGGCGCGGGCAGGATCTGTTCGGCCTGACCCGTGGCGACGAGCCGGAAGCCTTCGCTGCAGGTGCCGCGCATGCCCATCGCGTCCCAGCTGCCGCGTTTTTCGAGCTGTGTTTCCGCGTTCAGCGCGACGATCAGCACCTGGTCGGCAGCCGGGGATTCGGCGGTGCGGCGTGCGGTCACGAGAATGCCGTCGGCGTGCGCGCCGTACGAAATTGTGGGTGCGAGCTTTTCAATGCGAAAGCGCGCGCCGTCGAGTTCGACCGAGCAGGCGCTCGTGCGCAGATTGCCGCCAATGTTTTCTTCGGAAGTCGCCGAAGCCAGCAGCCATCGATGCTCGACCAGCTGCGCGAGCAACTGCCGATGCCACGCCGAGTCGCTGCCATGGGCCTCGATGCACGCCACCTGGATCTGGTGCATCGCATACACCATGGCGGTGGAGGCGCAGCCTTGCGCGAGCGTTTCGCAGATCGCGCCGATGTCCGCAAGCGACAGTCCCGCGCCGCCGAACGCGGCCGGCACCATGGCCGACAGCAAGCGTTCGCGTTTGAGCGCGTCGAACGCTTCCGTTGGAAAACGCGCATCGCGGTCCACTGCGTCGGCGAACTGCGCGGCCACCGCCGCGCAGCGTTGCGCCGCCGCACGCCAGCCGGGTTCGGTTTCGACCGCGCTCAGCACGACAGCGACATCGTCGTGTGCCGGCGCCTGGGCGAGTGGGGCGGCTGCATCCGGTAGCGGGGAGTTCATGCTGCCGCCTGTGCCTGCTGCAATTCGGTGACCGCGGCGGCCATCGAATTGATGCTGGAGAAGAGCCGGCGCGTCAGCAGGCGGTCCGGAATTTCAATGTTGAATTCGTCTTCGATGGCCAGCATCAGGTGCACGGTCGCTAGCGAGGACAGACCCGCGGCGTACAAATCGGCGTCGTCCGCGAGGGAGTCCGGATGGACATCCAGGCGGGCCGATTCGGAAAGGATGCGTCGCAGTGCGGTTTTCATGGCGGGGAGTCCTCAATGGTCCAGCAGTTTCTTGAATGTTGTCGACGTCAAGCGAACGCACGTCATGGTCTTGCGTGGCTCGTGCCGCGGATCGGGCTGGCGGGGTCCATCTGCCGGACGCGGCGCTTTCACGTGGATTACGGGATCTTTCCTGCCGTGCGATGTCCCGATGTCCGGTATTTAAGAATCAGCAAAGCCCAGCGTCAGTGCGATGCCGCACGGAAACACGCGTTTCGCGGACGTACCGTGTAGCCATGAAAACGGACCGGTGCGCGGAGCCGGGCCGTCGAGGGCGGCGCTCGCGCCCGGACTCGTCGAACTCATTGACCGCTGAGGAAAGTGATGAACTGGAAAACGCTGGAATTCGATCAGCTTTCGGCACGCGAGTTGTATCTGCTCTTGCGGGCGCGCAGCGCGGTGTTTGTGGTCGAGCAGTCGCACGTTTGCCTCGACGCCGACGGCCGTGACGAAGGCTCATTGCATGTGTTCGCAGTGGAGGACATCACCCGGCCGATGCCGATCCTCGCCTACGCACGTGTGCAGCCCGGCGATGCGGAAGATCCGGAAATCACCATCGACAAGGTGCTCACCAGCCCGCTGCGGCGCGGTGACGGCACCGCCGAAATGCTGCTCGAGCGCGTGCTGCAGGCCATCGCCGAGCGCTGGCCGGGACATGCCGCGCGGGTGAGCGCGCCGCTCGGCTTGCGCGGCTTCTACGAGCAATTTGGCTTTCGCAAGACGGAAGGTCCGTACCTCGAACATGGCGTGCCGTTCATCGGCCTCACGCGCCAGGTGCGCGGCGCCCAGCCGCTCTTCGGCACGCGCCGCCGTGAGCGCGACGGCGCGGCGCTCATCAATACCTTCGAGATGCTGTGATGGTGGGGGCGCCGGGTCTCGCCTTTTCCGGTTACCGCAACCTGGTCAGACAATTCGTCTCACTACGTGCGTCTTCGCACTATGCAAAGTTCGCAGTGCAGGCAAGCTTGAGACGCAAGCTCATGGCCCGTCGAAGTATGCGGCGTTACATGGACGAAACAATTCTTCAGAGGGATAACCCTGTCAGGACGTTTCCCAACTGGCGCAACGGTTTCGAAGCTAGCAACGTATCGTAAAAAAATGAAGTCACTGTAAAAAAACGGCAGGCGGGGACCGCTTGATCAACAGGCTACGCGGGGACCAACACCGCTTCGGGGAGAGTGTCATGGAACAGGCAAACAAGGATCGATCGCTCGTGAGCAAAGTGATGGATGGGCTCGTCACGGGCATCGTCGAAGAGAAGTACGGCGCCATCCTGCCGCCGCAGGATGTGCTGTCGAAGGAGTTCGACGTCAGCCGCACCGTCATGCGCGAGGCGCTGTCGATGCTGCTCGCGCGCGACATGCTGGACGTGCGGCCGAAGATCGGCACGCGCATCCGGCCGATGAGCGATTGGCGCATGATCGACGAGGACGTCGTGAACTGGCGCTTTCGCGCGAAGCCTGATCCGCTGTTTCTACGCGACGTGATCGAGTTTCGCATTCTGATCGAACCGCGCGCCTCGGCGCAGGCGGCCACGCGCGGCAGCGCCGCGGAAGTCGCCGCGATTCGCGAAGCGTTTGAAGCGTTTCGCGCGATCCGGCCGGGCGAGGCCGCTTATCAGGAAGCGGACGAGCTGTTTCATACCCGCATCGTGGTGGCGAGCGGCAATCAGTTCTTCAAGCAGATGGCGGCGATTATTCGCGGCGCGCTGTCGACCGTCAATCCCATCGTCAGCGACCGGGACGGGTTGTGGGAGACGGCGGTGAGCACGCATCAGCGCGTGGTCGAAGCGATCGAACGGCGCGATCCGAAGGAAGCGGAAATCGCTTCGCTCGCGATGATCGACTTCAGCGCCGAAGAAATCGGCAGCCGCTTTTCGGCGGAACCTCCGGCACGCGTTTGAGCACCGCCGCCCTGGCGGTGCATTGACCCTTCTGTTTTCCTTGCGAGACGGCGCAGGCCGGACGGCGCGCGATCGTGTGCACGCGTGCGCACGCGTGAGCGTGCGGCATGCGCGACAATAGCGTCTGTTCTGAACTGCATGGACTCGAAGGAACGATGACAATCGCAACACAGGGAGTGCCGGCCGGCGGCACGATTCGCTGGGGTATCGTTGGGACGGGGCGCATCGCCCGCCGTTTTGCGCAAAGCCTCGCACATGTGCCGCAGGCGCAACTGAGCGCGCTGTGGTCGCGCCGCGCCGGGCCGGCAGCGGCTTTTGCCGAAGAGTTCGGCGGCCAGGCGTGCGCGAGTTTCGAGGCGCTGCTCGCGAGCGGCATCGACGCGCTTTATATCGCCACTGTCCAGGACAGTCACGCCGGTTACGCGATCGCCGCATTGCAAGCCGGTCTGCACGTGCTGTGCGAAAAACCGGCCACCATCAACCAGCCGCAACTCGAGCGCGTGCTCGAGGCCGCGCGTGCGTCGCAACGGCTCTTCATGGAAGCCATGAAGCCGCCGTTTTATCCGCTCTACAGAAAGTTGCGCGCGCATCTAGCCGCCGAACCGATCGGGCAAGTGGGACTCGTGCGCGCCGGCTGTTCGGTGCCGGGCGTGCCGCACGATCACCCGTCGCTGTCGTTCGAGCATGCGGGTGGCGCGCTGCTCGACATCGGCATCTATGAGATGTTTCTCGCGGTCGACTGGCTGGGCGCGCCGCGCGAGGTGCAGACCCTCGGCCGGCTCGGGCCGACCGGTGTCGATACGTTCGCGAGCCTGAACAGCGAGCACGAGCACGGCATTGCCCAGTTGTTTTGCGGACTCGATCTGCACGGCAAGGGCGATGCGCTGCTGATGGCCCCGGGCGGCCACGTCACGATTCACGAACCGTGGTGGAACCCGTCGCGCGCGACGATTCGTTATGCCGACGGACGCGTGGTCGAACTCGACGAGCCGTTCGAAGGCGGCGGCCTGAACTACGAGACCGCGCATTTCTGCGAGCTGATACGGGCAGGGCAGGTGGAAAGCCCGGTGATGACGCATGGCAAGTCGGTGCAGATGATCGCCATGACGGACGCGGCGCGTGCCGCGCTCGGGCTGAAATTCGCGGGAGAGTGAGGGCGGGCTGAGCGAGCGTCGCGGCGCGCGTTCAGGCGCGTCTAGGCGCGGCAGTGGTACGATTTGCGCCAGGTCGCGGCGCGGCAACAACGCTCCGCAAGCCGCCGCTTTCGAACCCCTTGCAATGGAGCCGCCTGTTCATGCGCACGCTCGGAAACCTGTGGCGCGACAACAAGAGCGTCGTCGCGTTTCTCTTTTTGATGGTGCTGTTTCGCAGCGCCGTGGCCGACTGGAACGTCGTGCCGAGCGGCTCGATGCTGCCGACGATCCGCGAAGGCGACCGGATTTTCGTCGACAAGATGGCCTACGATCTGCGCGTGCCGCTCACGCACATTGCGATTGCTCATCTGCACGATCCGCAGCGCGGCGATATCGTCACGATCGACTCTTCAGCGGCTCATGAGCTGCTCGTCAAGCGTCTGATCGGTTTGCCCGGCGACCGGGTCGCGCTGCGCGACAACGTGCTGTACGTGAACGGTGTGCGCGCCCATTACCAGCCGCTCCGGATCAAACCGCTGCCCGGCGACGCCGCATCGCCCGGCGACTATCTGACCGAACGCTTCGACGGTGTCGCGCATACGGTGCGGCTCACGCCGTATGCGCCGAGTCCGCGCAATTCGTTCGGGCCGGTGGTCGTGCCGCAAGGCGAGTATCTGATGCTCGGCGACAATCGCGACAACAGCGCCGACTCGCGTTACTTCGGCTTTTTTCCGCGCAAGGAGTTGATGGGCCGCGCGCGTCATGTGGCGTTTTCGCTCGACCCCGATCATTACTACAAGCCGCGCTTCGAGCGTTTCGGCGCGCGGCTGGATGCGGCGCCGCAGGTCGCGAGCCGCTAGGCCTGGCGCGCCTCGCTCCCGGCGGCGTTCAGCGACGTTCAGTGACGTTCAGCCAGTGCTCAGTGACGTGACGGCAGCGCGAGCCGCCGTTCATACCAGCGCTGCACCCATTCGAGCACCTGGCACAGCACCCAGTACACCGCGGCCGCCGCAAGATACAGCGGCAGCGGCTGATACGTCGACGCGATGATTTCCTGCGCGCTGCGCAACAGTTCGGTCACCGTAATGACCGACACCAGCGAGGTGTCCTTGATCAGGCTGATCAGGCTGTTCGACAGACTCGGCACGGCAATGCGCAGCGCCTGCGGCGCGATCACATAGCGCAGTGTCTGGCGGCGCGAGAGTCCGAGACTGTACGCGGCCAGCCATTGGCCCTTGTGAATCCCGAGAATCGCGCCGCGCATGCTCTCCGACAGATAGGCGGCGACATTCGCCGACAGCGCGATCACGCCGGCGGGCGTGGGGTCGAGGGAGATGCCGAAACTCGGCAAGCCGTAGTAGATCACGAAGATCTGCACCAGCAGCGGCGTGCCGCGCATCACGCTCACGTAGAGGCGCGCGATCCAGTTCAGCACGCGGTTGTGGCTCACGCCCATCAACGCGAGCACGGCGCCGGCGAGCAGGCCGAAGATCATCGACAGAACCGCGAACTTGACCGTCAGGACGGCGCCCTGCGCGAGCACAGGAAGCGATTGGACGAGCAGGGAGGTGGTGGACATGAGCGAGGGGCGGGTTGGCGCGCGGAGCGCACATCATAAACGTTGCTGCATAAGCGCGAAGGGCGGCATCGCCGACGATGCCGCCCTTCGTTTTGCTTCAGCGCGTATTACTGGATCGGCTTGCTGACGTCGATGCCGAACCACTTGTCCGAGATCTTCGTGAACGTGCCGTCTGCTTCGAGCTGGGTCATCGCGTCGTCGATCGCCTTGGCGAACTTCGGATTGCCCTTTTTGAACGGAATGCCCGACGGGTTGCCCGCGCCGACATTCGCGCCGGTGCGCAGCGGCAGCTGCGAGTTCTTCATCAGATACGCGAGCATCAGGCGGTCGTTGAGGGCAGCGTCCAGACGTCCGGCGGCCAGATCGCGCAGGTATTCCGGTGCGCCCGGATAGGTCTTCACGTCGATGCCCGGCACCGACTTCGCCATGTCCATGTAGTTCGTGCCCAGACCGACGCCGAGCTTCTTGCCTTTCAGGTCGTCGAGCGACTTGAACTGGCGCGTGTCGTCCTTACGCTGGATCAGTTGCGCGGCCGAATACGTGTAGGCCGGCGAGAAGTCGAGCGCCTGCTTGCGCGCGTCGGTAATGCCGACCTGGTTGACGATCACGTCGAACTTGCCCGCCTGCAGACCGGCGATGATGCCGCTCCATTCGGTCGTGACGAATTCCGGCTTCACGCCGAGTTTGGCCGCCACCGCGCGGGCGATGTCGACGTCATAGCCGACCAGCTCGCCCGACGGCGCTTTCGAGTTGAACGGCGGGAAAGTGCCTTCCAGACCAATGCGCAGCGTGCCGCGCTGCTTGACCTGATCGAGCAGGTCGTCCGCATGCGCGGTGACGGCGGTGAACGACGCGCCGATCAGACCGGCGACCAGCAACTTCTTCAGCAAGCCAAATTTCATCGTGTTCCTTTTTGTTCGTCCGGCGGTTTAACAGACGAAAGCTTAACAAAGCAGACTATCGAAACCTAAATACCGTTTGTCTATGTCTATATAACCGGCGCGCTCCGGGACCGCGCGCCTAGCGCAGCGCCTGTACGCATTCGCCCACCAGCGCAGGGCCGCGATAGATGAAGCCGGTATAGAGCTGCACCAGCGACGCGCCGGCCGCCAGTTTCGCGCGCGCGTCCTCGCCGGAAAAAATCCCGCCGACGCCGATGATCGGCACCGTTTCGCCGACTTCGGCGCGCAGCTTGCGGATCACTTCGTTCGACGCGTCGAACACCGGCTTGCCCGACAGGCCACCGGCTTCGTCGCCGTATTGCATGCCGGCCACGGCGGTGCGCGAGAGCGTGGTGTTGGTGGCGATCACGCCTTCGAAGCGGTGGCGCAGCAGCGTGTCGGCGATCGACTTGATCTGTTCGTCGTCGAGGTCCGGCGCGATCTTCAGCGCGAGCGGCACCAGCTTGCCGTGCATGTCGGCCAGACGCTGCTGCTTGTCCTTGAGCGCCGCGAGCAGTGCGTCGAGTTCGCCCGCGCCTTGCAACTGGCGCAGATTCTTCGTGTTCGGCGACGAGATATTGACCGTCACGTAGCTGGCGAACGGATACACGCGTTCGAGGCAGTACAGGTAGTCTTCGGCGGCGCGTTCGATCGGCGTGTCGGCGTTCTTGCCGATGTTCAGGCCGAGAATGCCGCGATAGCGCGCGGCCTGCACGTTCTTCACGAACTGGTCGACGCCCGCGTTGTTGAAGCCCATCCGGTTGATCACGGCGTTCGCCTGCGGCAGGCGGAAAATGCGCGGCCGCGGATTGCCGGGTTGCGCGCGCGGGGTCACCGTGCCCACCTCGATGAAGCCGAAGCCGAGCGCGGCCAGACCGTCGACGCAGGCGCCGTCCTTGTCCAGACCCGCGGCGAGCCCGACCGGGTTGCGAAAGGTCAGCCCCATCACGGTGCGCGGCGCATCCGGCACGCGCGGCGCGAGCACGCCGGCAAGGCCGGTGCGGCCGGCAGCGCCGAGCATGCGCAAGGTCAGGTGGTGAGCGTCTTCCGCGTCCATGCGAAAGAGTTGGGCGCGCATAAGCGGGTAAAGGGAACTGAACACGGGACGAAGCCGGGCGGCCGAAAAATGGGAACCCGCCATTTTACCGGCTTTGGGACGTTAATGAGACTGATGGGCGGGATTGGGGCCGCGGCCGGCCGCGGCGGTGGCTCCGGCGACGTTAAGGCTTGAACGGTGCGCGCTTGCCGTGAATCGCCTGATCGACCGGCGGCAGGTCGATGCCGGCGGGGTCGAGCACGCGCCAGACGCCGTCAATCAATCCTTCGAGTGGCCGGAAGTTCGCCTTGTACGCCATCTTCGGGCTCTCGCGAATCCAGTAGCCGAGGTACACGTACGGCAGTTTCAGGCTGCGCGCCTGCTCGATTTGCCAATAGATGTTGTAGGTGCCGTAGCTGGTGTTCGGCAGTCCCGGCTCGAAAAACGTGTACACGGACGAAAGCCCGTCGCCGAGGATGTCGATCATGCTGATCATGCGCAGGATGCCCGGCGCGTTGGGCCGGTCCGGCAGCGGCTCGCGAAATTCGACCAGCCGCGAGTTGATCCGGCTTTGCAGCAGGAACTGTTCGTACTGGTCGCGGCTGTCGCGGTCCATGCCGCCGCCCGCATGCCGTGCCGACTGATAGCGCATGTACAGCGCATAGTGCTCTTCGTCGTAATGGAGCGGCGCGACCGTGGCGATGAGTTCGCCGTGTTTTTTCCAGACGCGGCGTTGTGTGCGGTTCGGCTCGAACTGGTCGACCGGCACGCGCACCGGCACGCACGCGCGACAGCCGTCGCAGTACGGGCGGTAGGTGAATACGCCCGAGCGCCGGAAGCCCGCCTTGACGAGATCGGTGTAGACGTCGGAGTTGATCAGATGGCTGGGCGTGGCGACCTGCGAGCGCGCGATGCGTCCCGCCAGATAACTGCAGGGATAGGGCGCCGTTGCATAAAATTGCAGCGCGGAAAGCGGCGAAAGAGGCAGCTCGTTGGGATGAGTCACGGTGGCAGCTCTCGAAGCGTCTCTCTGGTAATGCAAACCCGGCGCCTTGTGGTCGACAACCCGCGGCTCGGTGGGCGGCGGATCCGGATTCGGCCTGATTTTTACTGCGCCGCTGGCGCGACGACCTCGAGCAACACGGCCTTGTCGAAGCGCCACGAAATGGGCGGGGCATCGACCGACGCGCGAACATGCGCGATGAACGCCTTGCGCGCTATCTCGCGACCGCCCAGCGACGCCAGATGCGACGTGTTCTGCTGGCAGTCTATCATTTCTATTTCGTGACGGCGCAAGTGTCCGACCAGCGCGGCGAGCGCCATTTTCGACGCATCCGTGACCTCCGCGAACATGGATTCGCCGAAGAACATTTTGCCGAACGACACGCCGTACAAGCCGCCCACGCGCTTGCCTTCGAACCAGGTTTCGATGCTGTGCGCATCGCCCACGCGATGCAGCGACGAGTACGCTTCAACCACGTCCGCGGTGATCCAGGTGCCTCGCTGTCCGCGTCGCGGCGCCTCGGCGCAGGCCCGCATCACGGCGGCGAAATCATGATCGACGCGGATTTCCCACGCGTCGTCGCGCAGCACGCGCTTGAGTGTCTTGCGCAGCGACGGCGACAGTTTGAATTCGGCGGGGCGCAGGATCATGCGCGGATCGGGGCTCCACCACAACACGGGCTGGCCGTCCGAATACCAGGGGAAAATGCCGCGCCGGTAGGCGTCGATCAGACGCGACGGCAGCAGGTCGCCGCTCGCGGCGAGCAGACCCGGTGCGCCGCTCGTCGCGCCGAGTGCGCGCTCGACGGGCGGAAACGGATCGTCAGGTCCGAGCCAGGGCACCATGCGCGCCGCTCAACCTTCGCGCAGCGAGCGGAAGATGTCGCCAGTGTGCAGGCCAAAGCTGCCGGCGGAGCGGTCGGCAAAAAAGAAGCGCAGGGTCTGGCCGACCGTGGGGAAGGCGATCTCGTCCCAGGGAATGTCGCGTTCCTCGAAGAGTTTCACTTCGAGACTTTCTTCGCCGGCGGCAATGTCGAGATCGAGCAGGCGCGCCATATAGAACAGATGCACCTGATGCACGTGCGGCACGTTCAGGAGCGAGAACAGGTTTTGCACCTCGACGCGCGCGCCGGCTTCCTCCAGCGTTTCGCGCGCGGCCGCCTCGGCGGTCGTCTCACCCATTTCCATGAAGCCCGCTGGCAGCGTCCAGTAGCCGTAGCGCGGTTCGATCGCGCGGCGGCACAGCAGCACCTTGTCGTCCCACACCGGGACGGTGCCGACCACGTTGCGCGGATTCTGGTAGTGCACCGTGCCGCAACTGCCGCATACGAAACGCTCGCGGTTGTCGCCCGGAGGAATGCTCAGGCTGACGCCGTGGCCGCAGACAGAACAGAATTTCATAGGAAGGGGACGAGAAAGGGTGATAGGAGTTTATCACTGGGGCGAAGGTTTACTGACGTCGGGCGACGGCGGCAAACGAGATTTCGCGGTGCACGCCTTTGGTGCCGGCGCTGGTGGTGAGACCTGCCGGGAGGGGAGGCATATCTGTTCGGAGTGCAAATTGAATGATCGCGTGGAAGTCGTATTTGAACCGCGGGGGCGGAAACGCTCGACGTATATCGCCGCGCGAGGCATGACGGCAAGCCTCGGCGCTGAATCTTCTGTCGGAAACTGCTATCAAAGCGTCGGCGCGCTAAGAATTTTCTGTGATTCTCTGTTTGGTGAGAGATTTCAATAATTTTTTACATGCTATTGAGAATCATCTTACTTAAAGCGCAGGTGGCATCAGTGATACTCATAGCCGATTGAACAAAAAGGCGCGGACATCTCCGCGCGCCAGGAATCAGGTAAGCAATGAAAATCTTTCTGCTGAGCGACCTTGTCGTTCACGAACTGAAGGCGATGCAGGTCGACGAAAAGTGGCTTTCGTTTACACAGTTCAGGGAGTCGGCGCTCCTTTGGTATGCCCGTTATTCGCCGCACAGCAACGTATCGGAAACGCTCTTGCAGGAAACCGAGCGTGTCGTGCTGCGGATCGCGCAGCGGCTTCTCGACGAAGGCAGGGACATGAAGGATGGTTCGCCACTGTGGCTGCTTGCCGAATTTCCGACGGCAAATTACGCGCATCCGCTGAGTGCGCGCGCATTGTCCGCCACGATCGCTGAGTGCTGCGAGAGAAATTGCCGGCGAGGAGAGGGGGCCGCGGCATGTGACGCGACAGACTCGCCATGCACGGGCGCGTGCTCGAACACCGCGGGAGGGGAATTGGCGTGTCATCCGGCGCTGTGCAAACTGATTGACCGTATTGCCGGGATGCCGGACGAGACGGCGGACCACACCTAAGGAAGTCTCGGGCTGAATTGTCGCGAACCTTGAGTGGAAGGCGAATGTACGTGCGTACGGCCGAAAAACAAAAAACCCGCCGAAGCGGGTCTGTTGGTGGGCGCTGTACGAATTCATGCGCCATGTTCGACTATTGGTTGCGGGGGAAGGATTTGAACCTTCGACCTTCGGGTTATGAGCCCGACGAGCTGCCAGACTGCTCCACCCCGCGTCCGTCGAAGAAAAGATTATAGAACAAAGCATTTGGCGGCGCAATAGCTATTTAAGAATCGACTTCAAATCAGGTCAGCCGCGGATCACGGCGCGCCGCGGTGCGCTTGCCAGGTCGCGGCGCGCTTGAAGGGTGTCGCGTGCCGGAAGGCCTTCGTAAGGCGCTGCGCTAGAATTCGGGTTCTCTTCACGGCGCCGCCATGCAGCCATACGGCGAGCGTCTCAACTCTTACGTTGCACGGAACTCCATGGATATCGCTCACGATCTGCAGGTGATTACCGCTCAGGAACAGGCGCTGGTGTTTCCACGATTCGATGCCGACCGCGCATGGCAGGTCGGCGCGTTGTTGCGCGAGACGGCCAGCGCACGTGGCATTGCCGCGGCCATCGACGTACGCACGTTCGGCAAGCCGCTGTTCTTCTCTCTGCTCGACGGCGCGACGCCGGACAACGTGGACTGGGCGCGCCGCAAGGGCAATACGGTCGCGCATTTCCGGCGCAGCTCGTACGCGATCGGCCTGAAGATGCAGCAGGCGGGCAGCACGCTCGCCGACAAGCATGGCTTGCCGGCCACCGAATATGCATCGCATGGCGGGGCGTTCCCGCTGACGGTGGCAGGCGCCGGCGTGATCGGTTCAATCACGGTATCGGGCCTGCCGCAGCGCGCCGATCACGAATTCGTGGTGGAAGTACTGTGCGCGCACCTGGGCCACGACTACAGCAAGCTCGCGCTTGCAAAGGCCTGAAGCGATGCGGCTGCCTCCTTATGCCTTGCTCGCCATCGCCATCGTGGCCGAAGTGATTGCGACCTCCGCGATGCGGGCGTCGGAGGGATTCTCGCGCCTGCTGCCTTCGGTGGTGGTCGTGCTCGGCTACGGCATTGCGTTCTATTGCCTGTCGCTGACGCTCAAGAGCATCCCGGTCGGCATCGTCTACGCCGTGTGGTCGGGCGCGGGCATCGTGCTGATTACGCTGGTGGCCGTGGCGCTGTACCGGCAGGTGCCCGATGTGCCGGCCGTCATCGGGCTCGGGCTGATCATTGCCGGCGTTGCGGTTCTGAATATGTTTTCAAAAATGCAGGCGCACTGACTCGCGATTAGGCGCGGCGCGCTCGCTTACTTGCAGCGCACGATCATCGAACGGTTTTTCACGTTGGCCGACACGACGTTCGTGATGCTGCCTCCCGCCGCGCCGCCTTCGTCGTTGTCTTTCGAGATGATGTCGTAGCCCGTCGCGCCGCATGCCTTGCCGGCCTGCACGTAGCAGGAGGCCCAACTGGATCCGGCGTCGGCGCCGCTGCAATTGACCGCGAAGCCGGTCTGGCCGTTCGGCAGGTTGATCAGCGAGGTCGTATTCGACGATGCGCAGCCGGCGAGGCCCGCCACTAGCAGCACGGCTGCCGGAAGCGCAGCCCATTGCGATGTCCGGCGGACCAGAGCGGAGGCGGCGGTGATTCGGAAGCGGCCGGCGCGGCGCAATGGCGTCATGAAATGCATCGTGATGTTTCCTTTCAAATTGATAATCGGGCGTGCCACGGCGGCCGGGGCACCTGTCGCAGGCTAGGGCGTTTCGATGATGATGCCCGCCGCACTAACCAGCCGGCGGCTTTCCGTGCCGCTTTCGGTGGCCGCGTCTTCCCAGATGCTGATGGCTTTCGGAATGTCGATGCCGTGCTCTTCGGCGTAAGCAAACCAGGCGTTTGCCGCGTCAGGCTCGGGCAGTTCGTGGTTCTGCAGAAAATATTTTCCCATATTGCGCTCGCTGAACTCGAAAAGGCGCTGATTCGGCAGCACGGACCGTGCCGGTGATCCGGTTCGACCGGCGCGAGCCGAACAAGTGCGATCGACTCTGCCGATCGGGTGGCTGGACCGCCGTCCGGCCCCGCGAGTACCATAGCGACGTTGTCTGGAGCCGGCCGGTTCTGGCCGGTGTCCGTCTTCTGCCGGATATCTCTGATGAGGCGACCATGGAAATTCGCTTTCCCGCAGACGCGCCCGCTTACCGCGATTCAAATCTGACTGTTGTGTTTCCCGCGCTGGTGGATGGCGAGCCGGTGCCGTGCGCGATCTCGGTCGAAGCGCTCGAAGACCACTTCGGGGCTTACTCCGAGGATCTGGAAGGCTGCATGCGAGCGTTCGACGCCGGGCGTTCGCATATCGAAGCGGTGGCGCGCGAGCACTTGCAGATCAGCAACGGCACGCCCGTGCTGCTCAGAAGCGGCCACTTTCCGCCGGGCAATGTGGCGGCCTGATCGGGCGAGGGCGCAAACAGTGGCACCCGCGAACGCCGCCGGCACGGAGTCAGCCGCGTTCGGATTCCCGTTCAGTCCCGGTTTGCTCAGGCCGCCCTGGCGGCGCTCCCGTGCGCCACAGCCCGCGCCGCTGCCGCTGCGCGCGCCGCATCGAAGGAGCGCCGGATACCTTCCTCATACGGCGTTCTGGCGATCGGACCAATCAGCTTCGTCAACGCTGAATCGTCGAGCACAACCGGCTCCGTCATCAGATAGTTCATCTCCACCAGTTCCCGCATCATCGGATTGAACAGGCCCAAGAGGCGCAGCAAGGTTTTGCCGGCCACCATCAGGCTGGGTTCGCGTCCCGCGAGGGCGTAGGCCTGGCGCGCCACTTCGCGTTGTGTGATCGTGCCAGCGCCGGCGAGGTGCCACCAGCGCCCATAGGCTTCGGGCGTGCGCGTGAGCTTCTCGACCACCGGCCCGGCATCGGGCAGGTAGATGAATTCATGCGGCACGTCCACGGGGCCGATCACTTGCGCGCGCTTCGCATTGGCGGCGCCCTCGAACACGCCATTGAGCAGACTGCGCTCGATACCTGGGCCGTAGAAGTCCGGCAGGCGCAGCACCAGCGTCGACAGGCCGTTGCTGCCGTGCGCGGCCAGCACCAGATTTTCCTGGGCGAGCCGCATCCGGCCCTTGAACGTGTGCGGCTCGCGCGGCTGGGTTTCGTCGATTGGATTGCCGCGTGCGCGGCCGTACGGGTACACCGTGCCGATCAGAATGAAGCGTTCGACGCCGGCCGCCGTCACGCCCGCGAGGGTGCGCTCCATGAGCGGCGGGTGCTCGGCGAACCGGTCGTAGGGCACGCCGACCAGATAGATCACGGTTTGCAAGCCGTCAGCCGCGACGCGGATCGAGGCGGGATCGTCCGGATTCCACGTGACGATTTCCGCCAGCGGATCGTGGCCGAAGGCCGCCTCAAGCGGCGCGCGCGAGCCGCCGACCACCCGGTAAGCGCGGCCCACCGCGCTGAGCGCCGCGGCGATGCTTTGACCCGCGGCGCCCGCGGCGCCGAATAAACCTACTTTCCCTGTGGCTTGCATGACGACTCCTCGACGTGGGGCCCGAGCGCGCCCGGACAAATAAAATGATTGACTGAAATTTAATGAACGCCGTTCAGTGAACAGTGTTCAGTTTAATTTGACTTTTCAGTTTGTCAACCCGAAAATGAAGGACATGGGAATCGCTGAACGAAAGAACCGCCAGAAGCAGGCACTGCGCGAACGCATCCTCGATGCCGCGCGGCGCATCGTCATGCGCGAAGGCTTCGCCGCGCTGTCCATGCGCAAGATCGCCGACGCCATCGAATATTCACCGGCCACGCTGTACCTTCACTTCGCAAGCCGCGACGAGATCGCGCGGGCGCTGTGCGCGGAAGGCTATGCGCAATTGCTGGAGTCGTTCGTGCCGCTTGTGGCCGTTGCCGATCCGGCCGAGCGGCTCAAGGCACTTGGGCGCGCTTATGTCGCGTTTGGCGTCGCGCATCCGGAAACCTACCGGCTGATCTTCATGGAGGATGCGAGCTATACCGGTGCGGCGTTAGCCGGCGCGGCCTCGGTGCCGGGGGACGAGAGCGGCGCAGCGCCCGCGCAAGGGCAGGCCGCGCAGGGCGAAGCAGCAGCTGATAACGCGAACGGCGCGCCAGCCGGGAATGGCGACGAATCCAGCGCGGCCGCGCTGGACATGATTCTTGCCGCGCTGGAGGCGCTCAAGGCAGTAGGGCGCCTGCCTGCGTCGACGGATTCGGCGGTGTGGGCCGAGGCGTTCTGGGCGAACCTGCACGGCATCGTCGCGCTTCATCTCACGTGTCCGGTGTTCCCGGCCGCACCGCTCGACACGGTGGTCGGCGTTGCGCTCGACGCGTGGCTCGGCACGTCGCCCGCCGCGCAGCCGCAAGATGCCTCCGCCGTGGCGCACAAGAACCGATCGGCCGGTGCGAGCGCCGGATCGCCGGCCGGGTCCGGCGCCGAGCCGGCGGACCCGCCGTCGAACCGGAAAGCCACGAAAACGGCTGCAAAGCGTCACGCTGAGCCAGTCGCTGAAACGGTTGCTGACGCTGTGAGCGAGCCGGCTGCCGCGCCCAAGGCCGCGAGCGCGTGATAACGTTCAACTCCAACTAACCCGGCGCGGTTGCGCCTAGCTCCTCATGTCCATCTCCGCCTCGCCCGCCGTCAGCGACGAAGTCGCGACTTACGTAGCCAACCGCATCGGCTTTATCGAACTGGAGCGGCCCAAGGCGCTCAACGCGCTGTCGACCGGCATGATTCGCGCGATGCATACCGCGCTCGGCCAGTGGCGCGACAATCCCGAAGTGCTCGCCGTCGTCGTGCGCAGCCAGCACCCGCGGGCGTTCTGCGCGGGCGGCGACATCCGCTTTCTGTACGAGTCGGCGCAGCGCGGCGAGCTCGGCGCGCGCGACACCTTCTTTACCGAGGAGTACCGCCTCAACCACGCGATCTTCACTTATCCGAAGCCCTATATCGCGTTGATGAACGTCGTCGTGATGGGCGGCGGCATGGGTATTTCGCAGGGCGCGCATCGCACCGGCGGCCTGCGTGTCGTCACCGGCTCGACCAGGATGGCGATGCCGGAAACGCGCATCGGACTCTTTCCCGATGTCGGCGCGAGTTGGTTTCTGGCCCGCACGCCAGGCGCGCTCGGCCGCTATCTGGCGGTGACCGGCGAGACGATGGGCGCGGCGGACGCGCTCTATGCGGGTCTCGCCGACGTGTATATCGACGACGCGGCATTGCCCGCGCTGGTCGACACTTTGCGCGGCGAGCGGTTCGAACGGGGCGCGGATGTCGTGGCGTGCATCGAGCGCGCGGCGCTTGCGCATCAGGTCGTGCCGCAGCCCGAGGCTTCGCCGCTTGCGAATGCGCGGGCTTTGATCGACCGCCATTTCGCGTTGCCCGGCGTCGCGCAGATTCTAGCCTCGCTCCAAAGCGAAAGCGACGGCGAGGCGGCCGATTGGGCGGAGCAGATTATTGCGGTGTTGCGCGAACGGTCGCCGTTGTCGATGGCGGTGTCGCTGGAAGTGGTGACGCGTGCCGAAGGAGCGATGGCGGACGTGCTGCGCAGCGACCTCGATCTGACGCGCTCGAGTTTTCTGCTGGGCGACACGATTGAAGGCATTCGTGCGCGGATCATCGACAAGGACAACGCGCCGCGCTGGCGCTTCGCGCGCATTGAAGACGTGAGCGCCGCCGAGGTCGAGAAGATGTTCGTGAGCCCATGGCCGGCCAGCGAACACCCGTTGCGCGAACTGCGCGGCTAACTCATACGCGGCTAACTCATTCCTCGTCTTCGCTCGCCATGAAGGCGCGCATGAACACCAGTGCGCCCCAGCCCCACATGGCGTTCGCCGCGAAGCCCTGAGCGAGGCGCGGCAGCATGTTGCCGCTCGGCCAGATGCCGCGCAGCGGATCGACCACGAACACGCCCGCCGCCGTCAATGCAATGCCGCCGAACACGAAGGCCGGCACCCAAGGCGCTTGCCGATGCGGCGCCACCCGCAACAGCCACGCCATCAGCACCGCCCAGAATGCACTCCAGATTGCGTTCGCGATGAACTCGGGCAAGCCGAACGGTAAAAACGGTGCGGTCGAAAAACCCATGAGATCGATCAGGCCGGCTGCATGCAGCAGCGCAAGCGTCGATTCATGAAAAAACAGGGAAGCCAGAAAACCGGCGACGAACGGCAGGATGAGTTTTTGCATGCAGTGAACCGCCAGGGTACAGCCGGCGTGCTTCGCGTGGCCGGTACCGGATGATTGGAAACGTGCGCCATTATATATAGGGGCTCCCGCTTTCTAGCGTGCACAAAGCGCAACATCCGTATGCTTTAACGTCAGGCTAATCACGAAAGTGGAAAACCTAAGCTAAAAAAAATCGTTCAAAAGCCGCTGCCCGATCCATAGACTGCTTCTCCATGCAGACGGTATTCGCCGCCGTCGCCGCTATCCGCACTGTTTTTTCCGTCCCTTTCGCGCTGCATTGTCCGGCTGCGTGCCGGATGGATGCGCGCGGCCGGCGTGTACGCGGGCACGTCTCGCACGGCCGTCATTCAATCCCGTTTCGAACATGCAGGAGCAGTATATGAATGTGTTCTGGTTCATTCCGACTCACGGCGACAGCCGCTATCTCGGTACGTCCCAAGGCGCACGCGCAGCCGATTACGACTACTTCCAGCAGATCGCCGTGGCCGCCGATACGCTCGGCTACGAGGGCGTGCTGCTGCCGACGGGCCGCTCGTGCGAGGACGCATGGGTCGTCGCGTCGAGCCTGATCGCCGCGACCCGGCGTCTGAAGTTTCTGGTGGCGATTCGCCCGGGCATCTCGTCGCCGGGTCTGGCCGCGCGCATGGCGGCGACGTTCGACCGTCTGTCGAACGGACGTCTGCTGATTAATGTCGTGACGGGCGGCGACGCGGCGGAGCTGGAAGGCGACGGCGTCTTCGTCGATCACGACACCCGTTATGAAATCACCGACGATTTCCTGCACATCTGGCGCAAGCTGCTCACTGCGTCGCACACCAACGACGCGATCGAATTCAATGGCAAGCATCTGAGCTCGAAGGGCGGCAAGGCGCTATATCCGCCCGTGCAGAACCCGCATCCGCCGCTGTGGTTCGGCGGCTCGTCGCCGGCCGCGCACGAGATGGCGGGCGAACATATCGACACCTATCTGACGTGGGGCGAGCCGCCCGCCGCGGTGGCGAAGAAGATCGCCGACATTCGCGCGCGTGCCGCCGCGCATGGCCGCGAAATCAAATTCGGCATTCGTCTGCACGTGATCGTGCGCGAGACGGAAGAAGAAGCGTGGGCCGCCGCCGACAAGCTGATCAGCAAGCTCGACGACGAAACCATCGCACGCGCGCAGGCCTCGTTCTCGAAGATGGACTCCGAAGGGCAGCGCCGCATGGCCGCGCTGCACGGTGGCAAGCGCGGCGGCCGTGCCGAGCTCGAGGTCTATCCGAATCTGTGGGCAGGCGTGGGGCTCGTGCGCGGCGGCGCGGGCACGGCGCTGGTCGGCAATCCGGAGCAAGTGGCCGCGCTCATGAAGGAGTATGCCGCGCTCGGCATCGACACCTTCATTCTGTCGGGCTATCCGCATCTGGAAGAGTCGTATCGCTTCGCCGAACTCGTGTTTCCGCTGCTGCCGGACCGTCAGAACAAGACCTCGAACGGACCGCTGTCGGGGCCGTTCGGCGAGATCGTCGGCAACAGCTATTTACCGAAAGCGGCCAGCGCGAGCTGAACGTGCGTGCTGTCAGCCGCACGCGCGTCCATCGACAAGCAATGAGGAAAGCAAGCATGGCTCAATCCACTGTGAGTGCGCAACGGCACAGGAGCGCCGATATGAGCGCGTTGTCGGCTGCGCTGCGTCGCATCGGCGTGCAACTCGCGCCCTGGCTCGCGCCGCTCGCGATCCTGCTGGCGTGGGAATTTGCCGCGCGCAGCGGGGTGTTGTCGACGCGCGTGCTGCCCGAGCCGCTCGCGGTCGTGAAGGCCGCGTGGTCGCTGATCCAGTCCGGCGAAATGTGGGCGGACGTGAAGGTCAGTACGTGGCGGGCGGTGTCGGGTTTTGCGATCGGCGGCGGCATCGGCCTCGGGCTCGGACTCGCGACGGGGTTGTTCAAGCCCGTTGAGATCGCGCTCGATTCGACTGTGCAGATGATCCGCAACATTCCGGCGCTGGCGATGATCCCGCTCGTGATCCTGTGGTTCGGCATCGAGGAACAGGCGAAGGTGTTTCTCGTCGCGCTGGGCGTGTTTTTCCCGATCTACGTGAACACCTTCCACGGCATCCGTTCGGTCGATGCCAACCTGATCGAGATGGCGCGCAGCTACGGCGTGAAGGGATTTGCGCTGTACCGGCATGTGATTTTGCCGGGGGCGTTGCCGTCGATTCTGGTTGGCGTGCGCTTCGCGTTCGGCTTGATGTGGGTCACGCTGATCGTTGCGGAGACGATTTCCGCGCAATCGGGCATCGGCTATATGACGATGAACGCCCGCGAATTCCTGCAAACCGATGTCGTGGTGGTCGGCATTCTGCTGTACGCGGCGCTCGGCAAGCTCGCCGACGTGCTGGCGAGGGCCCTCGAGCGTGTCTCGCTGCGCTGGCACCCGGCCTATCAACGAGGAGGGAAAGCATGAGCGCAACGGTATTGTCGACGTCGTTTGGCGGTATCGCGGGCAGCGATCTTGAGGCCGAACTGACGCAGGCTCATGGCGTCGATCATGACGTGCGCGAAACGGCGGGCTTCGAACAGGGTGAGGCATCGCGAGCTCAGGTGCGAGTCGATGCGCAAGCTGATTCACGCGCTGATGCACGCGTTGCAGCAGGATTCCCTGCGGGCGCTCTCGCGCGCAACGACGCGCGCCGTGCCGCGGACTATTCGGTGCAATTGCGCGGCGTGAGCAAGCAGTACGGCGAACGCAAGGTGTTGTCCGGGTTCGATCTGTCGATCGAGCGGGGCAGTTTCGTGGCGATCGTCGGGCGCAGCGGCTGCGGGAAATCGACCTTGCTGCGGCTCGTTGCCGGCTTGGAAAAGACCACTTCGGGCGTGCTCGAAAAGCGTGCCGAAAACGGCGAGCCTCTCGAAACCCGCATCATGTTTCAGGACGCGCGTCTGCTGCCGTGGAAGAGCGTGCTGCAGAACGTGATGCTCGGCCTCGGCCGCGGTGCCCGTGAAGACGCCCGCGCGGTGCTCGCCGAAGTCGGCCTGCTCGAACGCGCCAACGATTGGCCCGCGCAGCTGTCCGGCGGCCAGCGTCAGCGTGTGGCGCTGGCGCGGGCGCTGGTGCATCGGCCGCAATTGCTGCTGCTCGATGAACCGCTCGGCGCGCTCGACGCGTTGACGCGGATCGAAATGCACGCGCTGATAGAACGCCTGTGGCGCGAGCATCAATTCACCGCGCTGCTGGTCACGCACGACGTGCACGAAGCCGTGGCGCTCGGCGACCGGATTCTGCTGATCGAGGATGGCCGCATCGCGCTCGATCAGCCGGTGCCGCTGACGCGTCCGCGCGCGCGTGCGTCGGCGGGGTTTGCCGCGCTCGAAGACCATGTGTTGCAACGCGTGCTGAAGACCGCGCCGAATGACGACGCGCTGTCTCATCGCCCGTACGACGCACGTGACAAGGGCCACCTGACGCGGCCGACCGACGTCCGCTGGGCCGTTTGATTTTGACCTCGCTGGATTAACCGCTTTTAAACGCTTCTCTGGAGTTATTCGATATGAGCATTTCCGCAATCAACGTACGCAATCAGTTCAAAGGCAAGGTCAAGGAAATCATCCGCGGTTCGGTGGTGTCCGAAGTCGACGTCGATACGCCGTTCGGCGTCGTGACCTCGGTGATCACCACGCGCTCCGTCGACGAACTCGACCTGAAGGTCGGCTCGGAGGTGGTCGCGCTGGTGAAATCGACGGAGGTGTCGATCGCGCGCCTGTGAGGTGCGCCGCCTGCTTCGACACTCCCCAGCATACGTCCGCGAAACTTGCTAGGATAAATCAGGCATCCAGACGGAGACGGCCATGTCGAAGTCATTGAGTCCCGAGGCGGTTGAGGCCCTGCGACGTCTGAACGACGTCGGTGTCGGACAGCAGGCGCCGCAACTGGCGCAGTCCGTGACCGCCGAATTGCTGGCGGGCGGGTTGATAGCCGAGGCAAGCGGCGGCGACGTCGAGATCACCTGCAACGGGCGGCAGTATCTGTCGGGCGATTGCGATTGATCGTCAGGGCAGGGGCCGCCGGGCTGCACCATTGCGCGAGCCCTGTAGCTCGCGCCTGGCTCGCATTTCCTCCGGCGGCAGCGCGTTATTCGCGAGCCATCAAACACGCTCGCCGGATACGTTTGGCCGTCAACATGACCGTCAACATGACCGGCGACATGGCCGGCGACACGACGGAGGCGGACATGGAACCGACAGGCCTCGACATGGGGGACTACCGGGAGCGCTATCAGGACTACGACATCGAGGTCGCGGTCGAACAGGTGCTCACGGGCGTCAAGGCGCATTTCCGCGTGCTGCGCGGCGACGCGGTGGTGGTGGACTGGCGGCTCGTGCATATCGACAGCTTGTGGTCCACCGAGCATGCCGCGGCTGAAGCTGGCTTCCAGGCGGCGCGTGAAGTGATCGACGCGAGCGAGCCGCCGGGTTGATCGCATTGGTGTCGCATTGGCGTCGCATTGGCATGGAAGACGCCGCGTAAACGCAACCGGGCGCCGGCATCGAGACTGCATGCGCGGCGCCCGGATTACCCGCTGTCCCTGACGGACAGCAGGCTCAACGGCGAGTGATTACTGGCCGAAGAAAACCGATTGCGGGCCCGAAACAGTTTCACGCTTGCCCGATTGGGACGCCGTGTTCTTCACGCCACCGTAGTTGTTCGAGTCAGCATTGGCGCGCTCAGCTGCGACGGTTTGTGCGCTCTGGCCTTGTTGCGAAGCCGGTGCGCCGGTCGCCGGACGGTAGAACGGTGCCGGGCCGTAGCCGCTTGCGAAGGCGGGGGCGGCGATCGAGGCAGAAACTGCAACCAGCAAGGCGGCGATGAGCTTGGTCTTCATGGTGTGACTCCGATAACGTTTCGACTGCATTTCAGGAAAGCGTCGCAGGGGCCGGTGAGGTGTGTCTGCAACGTCGACGGAATGCAGTGTATACCCCTACTATCGAAAATTTGTACTGATAATCTGAAATTACTGTTCCTGATCCTGAAATAATCGGGCAGAGGCAGGCGGGGCAAGCGTCAGCGGTGGTCCGACCCCGTCGGTCAAGGGTTTTTTGTGCCATGAAACCCCGTCCGGAGCGTGGGTTTGCGGTATGGGCGGGTTCAATGCCGATAGAGAAGCCGATGGAAATGCGGTGCGGTCCCATTGGTCTCGAAACGGCGATGGGTCTCGGGACGGATTCGGGATTGTGCCCGTGGTCAGAGGAGCCGCGTCTCACGTTGCGGTAAAATCGGCGTTTCGAATCACGCCGCCTGGCCGCACCATGTCTTCACCTCACACTCCCAGTCCGCGCCGCGTATCGGTCGCGCCGATGATGGACTGGACCGATCGTCATTGCCGTTCGCTGCATCGGATGATTTCTCGCCATACGTGGCTTTACACGGAAATGGTGACGACCGGCGCGTTGCTGCATGGCGACGTGCCGCGCCATCTGGCGTTTACGCCCGACGAAGCGCCGGTCGCGCTGCAGCTCGGCGGCAGCGAACCCGATGATCTCGCCCGTTCGGCCAAGCTGGGCGAGCAGTGGGGTTACGACGAAATCAATCTGAACTGCGGCTGCCCGTCCGAGCGCGTGCAACGCGGCGCGTTCGGCGCGTGCCTGATGAACGAGCCGCAACTGGTCGCAGACTGCGTGAAGGCGATGCGCGATGTCGTGTCGGTGCCGGTCACGGTCAAGCACCGGATTGGCGTCGATGCGGTCGAGGAATACGGTTTCGTGCGCGATTTCGTCGGCACGATTGCGGACGCCGGCTGCAACGTGTTTATCGTGCACGCGCGCAACGCGATTCTCAAAGGCCTGAGCCCGAAGGAGAACCGTGAGATTCCGCCGCTCAAGTACGACTACGCGTACCAGCTGAAGCGTGACTTTCCGCAGCTGGAGATCATCATCAACGGCGGCATCAAGACGCTTGATGAAGTGGAGACGCATCTCCAGCATGTCGACGGTGTCATGCTCGGGCGCGAGGCCTATCACAACCCCTATGTGCTGGCCGATGTCGACGCGCGTTTCTATGGTTCGACGCAAACGCCGCTCACACGCGACCAGGTCGAGGCGCAGCTGATCGAATATTGCGCCGCTGAAATGGCGCGCGGCACCTATCTCGGCGCGATTACTCGTCACGCACTCGGTCTTTATCGCGGTGAGGCGGGCGCCCGTGGATGGCGTCGCGTTCTGTCCGACAGCAAGCGTCTGGCCGCGCGCGATCTGACCATTTTCGATGAAGCGAGACAGCATCTGCGCGAGCCCGTCGAAATTTTTGAATAAAGGACTAGGCAAGCGCGGTTCTAGTTCGTATAATCTCGTTTCTTCGTTGGTGAGCCAGTTTTTAGCGGCAAATCAAGCAGATATCAGTGGTGGCTGTAGCTCAGTTGGTAGAGTCCAGGATTGTGATTCCTGTCGTCGTGGGTTCGAGTCCCATCAGCCACCCCAAAGAATTACGCAGTATCGAGCACGCAGTTTCAAGCAGTTAAGCGCCAAAAGCCGTTCCCGAATATGAATTTCGGAACGGCTTTTTTGTTTTCGGAAAATGCTTCGTCGAAGCAATCAGCCAGTCGCACTGGCGCCAGAACCAGAAAGGTTTGCGTCGTCGTCCATCGTGGCTGCGAGATAACCCTTCTTTCGCAAGACCGAAAGGATGTCGGCAACTTGTGCGTCTTCAAGCAGGCTGCGACCCGCACGCATGCGGCGGGCGTTCGTCGCGTCAATGGCGCGCTGCAAGTCAGAGGT
The DNA here is from genome assembly GCF_001645125.1 of Paraburkholderia ginsengiterrae. Classification (GTDB taxonomy): domain Bacteria; phylum Pseudomonadota; class Gammaproteobacteria; order Burkholderiales; family Burkholderiaceae; genus Paraburkholderia; species Paraburkholderia ginsengiterrae. The sequence continues at coordinate 237,024 of NZ_LXKA01000349.1, forward strand.
CTCGGCGGCGATGAATACGGCCATGCCGTAGCCGTATCGCTCGGCGAGAGCGTAGTCGAAGAAGTATTTCATGCCCTCGTTTTCGGCAGGCGGCTCAAAAACTTTAAGGGGCGGGCCATTTCTGCCGCACGAATTAATCCGTGGCGCCGGCCGGTTCTCTCCCGACTCTCACTACTCACTATCGCGCTGCGGGGATATGCATCCGCACGGCGAATCAGCGCGTCACGGTTGACGCGCCGCGCGCCACCTCAATGACTACGCCCGCCACCGTGCATGCCGCCGCTGCTCCACGCGTTATTACCGCCGCCGCTGGCGCCGCTGCCGTCGTGAGACCCGCCGTATCCGCCGCCGTGCCAGCCGCCACTTCCGCCGTTACCGTGCCAGCCACCGTCGCCATGCCATCCATTGCCGCCATGCCACCCGTCGCCACCATGCCAGTGTCCGCCGTGGTAGCAGCAGCCACCGCCCCAGCCGCCGTAGATGCCGACGCTGCCGTACACCGGCGCATAGGGTGGCCCGTAGGCATAGCCGTAGTCAGGGTAGTAGGGCTGTGCGTAGCCGTAGTCATATCCCGGCGCGACCACGCATCCGGTAAGGCCGGCTACCACCGTCAACAGCGTCAAGGATGCAATGAGCCTGTTCACGATCGTCTCCTTCGCATAAGAGTGAGATAAATTCGCGAGCCCCGGAGTTCAGCCGCATTTGTGTCCGCAAATTACCGCTTGCAGGCGACATGCCGCGCCGACGCATCATGGCCGCTAAACGAACCCCTGACGGTGAAGCACTACAACAACCATTCCATCCCTTACCGGCTCACCGTGCTGTAACAGTTGGTTAAAGTTTCGAAACGCAACTGTAGGGTGGGCCTGTTAATTTGCCTTCAGACAAATACCCTTGAATTCAGGCCGCCGGCTGCGCCTCGCGCCCGTGCCCGGTCTGGACGCCAAGGCCGCACCCGCTCACTGTCAGGACCGCTTGATGCGAAGCCTGCAACATTCCAGCCGTCCATGAAGCACGATCCACAGCCGGCTACCGCAGCAGAATGGCGCGCGCAGGGCGAGGCCTGCGCCGCGCGCGGCGACCTCGAAACCGCGCTGCGGCATTTCGAAACCGCTCTCGCACTCGATCCCGCCGAGGCGCTCATTCACGAGCGCCTCGGCGCGACGCTCGCCGCGCTGAACCGTTTTCCCGAGGCCGTCGCCCGGTATCGGGAAGCGATCACGCTTAATCCGCTCAACACCGACTCGCATCACGGCCTCGGCTGGGCGCTCGAGCAGATGTACCGGCTCGAGCAGGCGGTCGAAGCGTATCGCGAGGCGACCCGCCTGAATCCGCAGGCCGACGGCTCGCACAACAACATGGGCAACTGCCTGCAGGCGCTCGGCCGCTTCGACGAATCGCACGACGCGTATCGCCGTGCCATCGAAGCCGCGCCGCAGGTGCCGGTGTACTACCGCAATTTCGTGCAATCCAAGCGCCTTACCGCCGACGACCCGGTGTTCCTCGCCGTGGAGCTCCTCGCCGGTAACGCCGCCGCGATGTCGCCGGCCAATCAGGCGGAGATCCACTTCGCGTATGGCCAGGCCTTATCCGATGTGGGCCGCAACGACGCGTCGTTCGATCACTTTCTGAAGGGCAACGCGTTGCACCGCGCCGGCGTGCGTTATAACGAAACGGAGTCGCTCGGCCTGTTCGCGCATCTGCCGGAACTGATGACGCCGGACATGCTGGCGGCGAAGCGCGGTCTGGGCGATCCGTCAGCGGCGCCGATTTTTATCGTCGGCATGCCGCGCTCGGGTTCGACCTTGATCGAACAGATACTGGCGAGTCATCCGCGGGTTTTTGGAGCGGGTGAACGCACGGAATTCAGCGAGGCGCTGGTGAGCTGCATCGGCCGTGATTTCGACGATCCGCTTCGAATCGATATCGAAGCATTGCCCGGCGTCGGCGCAGCGCAACTGCGCGCGCTCGGCGCCGACTATCTGCGTCGCATGCAGCTCGCGCTGCCGGACGCGCAATGCAAGGACGAGAACGAAGAACCCAATCCGGCGGCGCGCTTGACGCACTTCACCGACAAATATCCGTTCAACTTCATCAACGTCGGTCTGATTCATCTGGCACTGCCGAACGCTCGCTTCATTCATAGCAGGCGCTCGCCGTTGCAGACGTGCCTGTCGATTTTCTCGCGGATTTTCCACGACGTGCCGTTTGGCTACGACCTCGGCGAACTGGGCCGTTACTACCGGGCGTACGACGCGTTGATGGCGCACTGGCAGCGCGTGTTGCCGGAAGGCGTGATGATCGAGGTCAAGTATGAAGAGCTGGTCGGCGATTTCGAAAGCAACGTGCGGCGCCTCCTTGCGCATTGCGGGCTCGACTGGGACGAACGCTGCCTGTCGTTCCATCAGACCACGCGGCAGGTGAAAACGGCCAGTTCCGCCCAGGTGCGCCGTCCGCTTTACAAGACCTCGCTGCAACGCTGGCAGCCGCGGCAGGCATTGCTTCAGCCGTTGCTGGACGCGCTAGGGCCGGAACTGGTTTCGACGGATCGCGCGGATGCTCACAACCAGGGCGGCGCCGTTGACGAAGCCACCGCAAGCCGCGCGGAGCGTCAATCATGAGCGCGTCCCGCGGCGCCGTGATCTGGATGACGGGACTTTCCGGCGCGGGTAAATCGACCGTGGCCAACGCGTTGCATCGGCGCCTGACGGAAGCGGGGCATGCCGCGGTCGTGCTCGACGGCGACGTGCTGCGGCGCGGACTGAACGCGGACCTCGGCTTCACGTGCGAGGATCGCACTGAAAACCTGCGGCGGATCGCACACGTCGCGGCGCTCTTCATGCAACAAGGCTTCATTGCGATTGCGGCGGTGATTTCGCCGGAGCATCGGCATCGGCGCGCCGCGCGCGAAATCGTCGGCGAAGGATTCGTCGAGGTATTCGTGGATGCTCCTTTGGAGATCTGCGACGCGCGTGACGCCAAAGGGCTCTACGTGCGTGCGCGTCGCGGTGAGATCCCGGATTTCACGGGCATTTCCGGACCGTACGAAACACCGCTCGCGCCCGATGTCGTGGTCCAAACCGCACGCACGTCCGTTGACGAAGCGGTGGATAGCCTGCTCGCGCATCTGGCCGCGATGGGGCGCCTCGGAGAATAGCTGGGCTTGGCTCGGCACGCTCCGAGCGCGCAGCTTGCCGGCTCGTCAATTCTGCGTTGCGTCAGTGCAGCAAACTCGCCGAATGGTGCAACACCGGGTACACGCCGATGATGAACGCCGCGTAAATCGCGGCCATCGTCACGCCGGCGGCCGTGCCCCAGATGTCGCGCGATGCCGCGCCTTGGCGGAAATAGACAGGCAGGCCGACGGCCAGGTAGCCGATCAGGAAGAACGCGATGACCGCACGCACCGGCGACAGATCGTGGCCGATAAATTCGAATAGCGCGGACCAGCTGAATTCAGGCATGGAAGGGCGGGCAACAGGAAATGCGGACGTGTGCGCGGGCTATGAACATGGCGCGCAAACTGACGGGAATTCAAGGTCTTCAGGACTGCAAGGGGCAAGCACAACACCGTGTGAAATTGTACTGCCCCGGACTGCGTCTGCGCTGCCTGAACGGTAATTTTTAACCGGCTTTGCAACACGTCATTCCGCTTTCATCACGCGGCGATCAACGCTTTCGCAAAGGCTCGAGCAGCGACTTCAAACCGTTGTGATCGATCTCGTGCATCAAGGCGAGCAGCCGGCCGATTTCACCCGGCGGAAAGCCTTCGCGAGCAAACCAGTTTAGATAATTGCCGGGCAGGTCAGCAATCAGGCGGCCTTTATATTTTCCGTAAGGCATGACCTGCGTGACCAGCATCTGGAGGTGTTCGGGATTCATCGCAAGGAAGGCGGCGCGGGGAAACGTTGCACGCGAAATGATGATCGTGCTCGCTGGATTTGCATTGTAGCCTGCACTGCAGGCATCGCGCGGGCGTGGTAACGTCGCCGCTTTCCGGTCACACAATCAACAGGACAAAGTAAATGGAATACCGCAGGCTCGGCGACTCCAACGTGCAGGTCAGCCTGATTGGTCTCGGCACCATGACGTGGGGTGAGCAGAACACGGAGCAGGAAGCGCACGCGCAGATCGATTACGCACTCGATCACGGCGTCAACCTGATCGATGCCGCCGAAATGTACCCGGTGCCGCCGCGTCCCGAGACGCAAGGTTCGACCGAGCGCTTCATCGGCACGTGGCTCGCGCGGCACCGCGGCGCGCGCGAGAAAATCGTGCTGGCTACCAAGATCGCCGGCCCGGCACGTCAACCGCATAACCCGCGCCATATTCGTGGCGCAGAAAATCAGTTCGACCGCAAGAATCTCACCGAAGCGCTTAACGACAGTCTGACGCGCTTGCAAACCGAGTACGTCGATCTGTATCAGTTGCACTGGCCGGATCGCAGCACGATGACGTTCGGCCGTCCCGCGTACCCGTGGGTCGATGATGATTACACGGTGCCGATCGAAGAGACGCTGTCGGTGCTCGCCGAATTCGTCAAGGCAGGCAAGGTGCGTCATATCGGCGTGTCGAACGAAACGCCGTGGGGTGTCGCGCAGTTTTTGCGTGCCGCCGAAAAGCTCGGCTTGCCGCGCATCGTCAGTATCCAGAACCCGTACAGCCTGCTGAATCGTACGTATGAAGCGGGTCTGTCCGAGTACGCGCATCGCGACAATATCGGCTTGCTGGCGTATTCGCCGCTGGCCTTCGGCTGGCTCTCGGGCAAGTACGAAGGCGGCGCGCGTCCGGCCGGCGCCCGCATTTCGCTGTTCGAGCGGTTTCAGCGCTACAGCAAGCCGCAAGCGGTCCAGTCGACCACGCGATACGTGGAACTGGCCCGGCGCCATGGTTTGTCGCCCGCGCAATTCGCGCTGGCTTTCGTGAACAGCCGGCCGTTTGTGACCAGCAATCTGATCGGCGCGACGTCGCTCGATCAGTTGAAGGAAAACATCGCCAGCGCAGAGGTGAAACTCTCGCCCGAGATGCTCGCGGAAATCGATGCACTGCATGAACTGCAGCCGAATCCGGCGCCTTGATGCGTGAGCGTCGGGCGCGGGGTTCGACGCTGGATCGAATCAGACTTCAGATTGCCCCGGCTTGGTGGCCGGGGCGGCTGCATGGTGGCGGAGTTTGCCTTGGCCGTTGCGCGGCCATCGACCCCGCCAGACCTGTCACGCACGCTCAGCGAATCTTCAATTTCCCACGCACGGCGTACAGCGCCAGCAGGCTCGCCACGGCGCAGAGCATCAGATAGAAGCCGGGCGCGAGCTTGTTGCCGCTGGCATCGATCAGCCAGGTGATCACGAACGGCGCAAAGCCGCCGAACACCGTGACGCCAACGTTGTAGCTCACCGACAGACCGGTTGCCCGCGTCTGCGTCGGGAAAATCTCCGACATCAGGGCGGGCAGCGCGCCGAAATACGCCGCCTTCAATACGCCGATCCAGATCAGTGCGAGCAGCATGGTCGCGAACGACGGATGCGCGTTCATGTACATGAACGCCGGATACACCGTCACCAGCATCAGGCCGGCGGCCGTCGCCATGATGCGGATGCGTCCGAGGCTGTCGGAGAGGTGGCCTGCGAACGGCGTCAGCACGGTCAGCACGACGCCCGTGGCGAGGGTGGCCGCGAAGCCGGTCGAGGCGGGCAGGTGCAGCTGCTTTATCGCGTAGGTCGGCATGTACAGGATCATGTAGTTGGCCGCCGTCGAAATGATCAGCGAGCCGACCGCGAGCAGCATGCGGACTTTCTGCGTGCCGAACAGATCGCGCAGGGGCGTGCGGGCTTTTGGCTCCGTTTTGAACTCGGCTCCTTCGTCCACGTAGCGGCGAATATAGAAACCGACCGGACCGATGGCGAGGCCGAAGAAAAACGGCACGCGCCATCCCCATGATTCGAGTTGCGCGGCCGTGAGCTGGCTCGTCAGCAGTGCGCCGAAACCGGAAGCGAGCAGCGTGGCGAGGCCCTGGCTTGCGAATTGCCAGCTGCCCATGAAGCCGCGCCGCTCAGGCGCATGTTCGACCAGAAACGCCGTGGATGCGCCGAACTCCCCGCCCGCCGAAAAGCCTTGCACGAGCCGCGAGAGCAGGATGCCCGCGGGCGCCCACAGGCCGATCGCCGCATAAGGCGGCATTACGGCGATCGTCAGCGTGCCGACCATCATCAGCGCGATCGACAGCAGCAGCGACGCCTTGCGTCCGGCGCGATCCGCGAGCGATCCCAGCATGAGTCCGCCGAGCGGGCGGATCAGGTATGAGATGCCGAAGGTGCCCAGCGTGAGCATCAGCGAAATCGCTTCCGTGCTCGCCGGAAAGAACAGTTTCGCGATCGTCACGGCGAAGAATCCGTAGACGACGAGGTCGAACCATTCGAGCGCATTGCCGATCGACGCCGCGAGAATGATGCGATGAACCTTCGCGGCGGACGGCCGCGCGGCGCTGGCTTGCAGTGTTGACGTGCTCATCGTGGGCGTGCCTTGTGACGGATAGGGGCGCGCCGGGCCCGATCGCTTGAATGGGTCCGGGTTACGCTCGGGTTGCGCTGAGGTTGCGGGCGGGTTCGGCTCAGACTACGGCGGTGCGTGCTGCGGTGCGTCCGGTCGCGCGTGGCGAGTTCTCGGCGAGATCCCAGAAGAGCCCCGCCATGATCTGCAGACCCTCGCGCACGACCGGTCCGAGCAGGTGTTCGTTCGGCGCGTGCTGCGAACAGGCCGGGTATGAGTGCGGCACCCAGATGGTCGGCAGGCCGAGCGTGTCGGCGAATACTTCGTTGGGCAGCGTGCCGCCCAGGTTCGGCAGCACGGCGGTTTTCTTGCCGGTGGTATGTTCGAGCGAGGCAATGGCCCACGTGACCCACGGATCGTCCGGGTTCAGACGGGTGGCGGGCGCACCGCGCTCAACGTCGATCTGCACGAGCGAAAAACCGTGCGTGTCAAGATGCGTGCGCAGATGCTTTTCAACGTTGTCCCAATCGGTCCCGACCACGAAGCGCAACTGGCAATGCGCGAACGCCGTCGACGGAATCGCATTGACCGGGTTCTCCGGATTGCCGGCCTTGAAGGCCAGAATTTCGAAGCTGTTCCAGCCGAACACGCGTTCGGGTGCGCTCAGGCCAGGTTCGCCCCAGTTCTCGTCCACTTCCGGATCGCCGGGGCCGCCACCCACCGTGATATCCGCCAGAGCACGACGCACCGCCTCGGGAATCGACGGCGGGCGCAAGCCGTCGACGGCGATCACGCCGCGCGCATCGACGAGGCTCGCCAGCGCGTTCGCCAGCACCGTGGCCGGATTGCGCAGCAGACCACCCCAATTGCCCGAATGATGCGCGCCGTCGCGCAGATTCAGCGAAAGCTTGAAGTTCACCGAGCCGCGCGAGCCGAGAAACACCGTGGGACGGCGCGCGGCGAGGCGCGGGCCGTCGGAGGCGATCAGCACGTCGGCGGCCAGCTCTTCCCGGTGCACGCGGCAGATCGCGTCGAGCCCGGGCGAGCCGGTTTCCTCGCCCATCTCGATCAGCAGTTTCGCGTTGAAGCCGAGCTTGCCGCCGCGCGCGGCCAGCACGCTCGCCAGCGCGGCCAGATTGATGGTGTGCTGGCCTTTGTTGTCGGCGGTGCCGCGGCCGAACCAGCGCTCGCCCTCAATCGTCACGGCCCACGGCGTGAGCGGCGCGCGCCACTGGCTGTCATAACCGCGCACGACGTCGCCGTGACCATAGATCAGCACGGTGGGCAGATCGTCGCCCTCGTGACGGTGCGCGATCAGGAAGGGGCCCAAGCCGTCCACCGGGTTATCGACGATACGCGTGCTGAAACCGAGGCCAGTGACCTCCGGCGTGATTTCGTCGGTCAGATACGACAGCAGCGTGGCGGCGCGGTCGCTCTCCTGGCTTTCCGTGCGAAACCCGACGCGGCGGTTGAGGGTCTCGAGAAAGGCGCCGGATTCGAAATGGTGGGTCGCGTGCTCGATGGCCTGGGTACGGCTCATGTGTGTCTCCAATGCGGGGCGGAATGCGGGGTGCGTGGTCCGGTATTCGACTTCGACCGGTCACGGCCTCATGCTTTGAACCGATTCTAGGAGGCCGTTTTTTTTGTCACAATGATCGTCTTTCGAAGCTTGCGTTGCCGAAAAGGCAAAGCTCGCCGCGCGCGTCCAAGTGGCGGGAGCGGCTTGCCTGCCGTCGGGCATCGTTCAGACAGGACCCCCCATGGCACTTTCGCTGCATGGCATCGCTTTGCGCTATTTCGTCGAAGTCGCGCGCACCGGCTCGATCAGCGACGCGTCCGCGCGGCTGCACGTCGCCGTGTCGGCTATCAGCCGGCAGGTTGCGCGGCTCGAAAGCGAGCTCGGCGTGGCGCTGTTCGAACGGCGCCCGCGCGGCATGGCGCTTTCAGAGGCCGGCGAACGGCTGCTTGCCTACGCGCAGCGCAGCCTGCTCGAGGCGGAGCATGTGATGAAAGAGATCGGCGGCCTCGAGACCTTGCATGGCAGCATGATCAAGGTCGTGAGTTCCGAAGGCTTCGCCGCCGACTTTCTGCCTGCCGCAATGGCGGCGTTCCGCATCCTGTATCCGGGCATCGACTTCACGCTCTCCGTGATGTCGCCAGGCGCGGCGACCCGCCAGGTGCGCGACGGCGACGCCGATCTCGCGTTGACGTTCAGCCTCGCGCCGGAGAAGGGCGTCAAGGTCGAGCATACCGAGCGCGCGCCGGTGCTGGCGCTGCTGCGCGCGGATCACCCGCTGGCGGCGCGCGCAAAGGTGTCGCTGGCGGACTTGCAGCGCTATCCGCTGGTGCTGCCCGAGCCCGGCACCACGATTCGCCAGTTGATCGACATTACCTGCGTGCTCGAGGGCATCCTGCTCGAACCCGAGCTGACCTGCAACAACAGCGGCGCGATGTACCGTTACGCGCAGAAGTCCGGTGCCATCATGTTCACCGGCCTGCTGTCGGTGCGTGACCGTTACGCCGGCGACGGCTTTGTCGTCGTGCCGCTGACTCATCCGCAGATGCGCCAGCGCAGCATTCAGGTGCAGACCATGGCGGGACGCGAACTGCCGCCCTCCGTGCGAGCGTTCCGGGACTTTCTGATCGCGGAGATGGCGGGGACGAAGCCGGCGGGTGGCGGCGCTCCGGCGACGGCGCGAAAGCGAGTCAGCCGCAATCCGGGCGCGGCCGGCTGAAAGGCAAATGTCTCTGCTGGAACACGAATCACGACCTAAACTGTGGTGGACGGGGTGGGGCATGGGAAGTCGCCGAACGGGAGGCAAGGAAGTCCCGTTCGAGGACAGCGGTGGTACGATTCAGCCCCAAAAAACGGAGCGTGGCGCGCCCGATACGGCGTGCCGTCTACAACAGAGCGATAGGACTCAGGACATCGAATGGCGCAACAAAAAACCAACCCAAAACTCGAGCAGGCGCTGACGCGCGGGGATCTGGCAATCCGTCAGGCCAATTCGGCGCGGGCGACAGCGTTGCTGCGCGCGTTGGCCAAGATGATCGTGGAGGCATCGGCCACGATCGGCGTGGAAGCCTTCACGCTGATTCCTGACGGCGACAAGATCTACGATCCGGCCGATGGGTTGTGGCCGCAGGAATTGCAGATCTCGCTCGACGGTCCCGTCGAAGAAGCCGATCCGGATGAAGTTCGCACGGTGCGCCTGCTCGCCGACGATCCGGGCACGGTGTTCCGGGTTCAATGGCAGCGCGCCGATGGAAAGATCGGCCGTCAGGATGGCGGGCCGTTCGCGACGGTGGCGTTCATTTCCGACGTCGACATTCCCTGGACGGATGACGAAGACTAAGCCGTTTGACGCGAGCGAGGCGCCGATCTCGCCCATGCGCTGACCGGCGCCTGCAGCGGCCGGCGGCCGGCGGCCGCGTTCTATTTCATCATCCGGCGGCGGAACAGAATGGCCGACACGATAAACCCGCCCACCGCATAAGCCGCCAGTACGGCCACGTGCACGGATGCATTGTCGAGCGGCCGCCCCAGCATGGCCGGGCGCATCAGATCGACGGCATGCGCGAGAGGCAGCACATCGGCCGCGCCCCGCGCGGCAGCGGGCAGCTGTGAAACCGGGAAGAACACGCCGGAGAGCAGCAGCATCGGCGTCAATACCAGCGTCTGGTAGAACATGAAGAAGTCGTACGAAGGCGCGAGCGCCGTGACCACCATGGCGATACTCGCGAACGCGAGCCCGGCCAGGATGATGGCGGGTAAGGCCAGCAGCATCGACGGGAAATTCGCATAACCCATGGCGCCGGCCACGAGCATGATCGCGGCCCCGGAGAGCATCGCCTTGCTGGCCGCCCAGATTACCTCGCCAAGCACAATGTCGCCGAGCGTCAGCGGCGTGTGCATGATCGCTTCCCAGGTGCGCTGCACATGCATGCGCGAGAAGCCTGAATACATCGACTCGAAGCTCGCCGACATCATCACGCTGGAAGCCACGGTGCCGGCCGCGAGAAACGCGATATACGAAACGCCGTCGACATACCCGACCATCAGCCCGAGACCGAAGCCAAGGCCAAACAGGTAGATCATCGGGTCCGCAAGATTGCCGAACATCGACGCGACCGCGAGTTTTTTCCACACCAGATAGTTGCGGCGCCACACGGCGATCCAGTTGGTCGCGTTCGCGGGAAAGGCGCCGAAGGGCTCCTGTTTCGATGGCGTGTCGCCAGGCGTTTCGTAAGTACGTGCGTCCATTGCGTGTCTCGTGTGGTGTGCCCTATGACACATCCTCTTGGGGCGTCTCCCCAAGGGGCGGCGCTCTCGTTGTCGCGGTGTAGCGTGCTTTAGTCCTGCATCTCGCGGCCGGTGAGTCGCAGGAACACATCTTCCAGATTCGCCGGCCGGTGCAGATAGCGCAGGTCAGAGCGCTGTTTGAGCCGTGCATGCACCGGTTGCGCGTCGTTCACGTAGCAGAACAGCGTCTCGCCGCTGATCTCGGAGCGCTCGACCAGCGGCGCGAGTTCATCGCGCAGCGCGACCGGATCGGGGCCAAAGATCTCGATTACGTCGCAGCCGATCTCGGAGGCGATCAACGCGCTCGGTGCGCCTTCGGCGATTTTGCGCCCTTCCTCGATCACGCACAGCCGGTGACACAAGCGCTCGGCTTCTTCCATGAAGTGGGTGGTGAGCAGAATGGTTTTGCCGCGTGCCAGCAGCGAGCGCAGCCGCTCCCAGATCAGATGCCGCGCCTGCGGATCGAGGCCGGTCGTCGGCTCGTCCATGATCAGCACGTCAGGATCGTTGACGAGCGCGCGGGCCAGGGTGAGGCGCCGCTTCATGCCGCCGGACAGTTCGCTCACGCGCGCATCCGCCTTGCTTTCGAGACGCGCGAATTCGAGCAGCGATGGCACCATCGCGCGGCATTGCGCGGCACTCAAACCGAAGTAGCGGCCGAACACCAGCAGGTTTTCGCGCACCGTGAAGTCGGGATCGAGATTGTCGAACTGAGGGACCACGCCGACGCGCGCCCGCGCCACCCGCGCGCGGCCGGGAATCGGCTCGCCGCACAGGCGGATCGAGCCGGCATCCGGCGCGGCGATGCCGAGCAGCATGCGCAGCGTGGTGGTCTTGCCGGCGCCGTTCGGGCCGAGCAGGCCAAAGCATTCACCGGTGTTGACGTGAAACGACAGTCCGTCGACGACCGCTCTATCGCCGTAGTTCTTTCTGACCTGGTGAAATTCGATGGCGGCTTCAGACATGGTTCGATCGAGACTCCGGAAAAGACGCAAATGACGCTAACGGCCGGGAAGGCCGCTTATTTTATGGCATCGGCGGGCGCGGCGTTGGGCCGTGACCCACGGTCGGGAGGCCCTTTCTTGCACTGCCGCATTGGTTCGTGAACCACCCGAACCTCGCATGCATCGGTTTGGGGCGCACTTAGCGTTTTCCATCCCTTGCAAGCTGAATTGCGGCGCACCATGATTCATTCAGAGCGCGCGTTCCGCGCGAAGGGAGAAAAATCATGGCGAGCTACCAAAAAATCCTCTTGTGCTACGACGGCTCGCGCGAAGGCCGCAAAGCGTTACGTTGCGGCGCCGACCTGGCGTTGGACCTGAAGGCCGAAACGCATCTTCTGTCGGTGGTCGATATGCGTTCGAGCATTGCTCAAAGCGCGGGCCTGCTCACCGACGTGGCTTGCGGCAGTTTCGAGAAGACCGCCCGCGACATCCTGCAGGAAGGCGTGGACTGGCTCACCGAACGAGGCGTCAACGCGCAAGGGCATTTCGCGTTCGGCCATCCGATCGACGAGATCGCCAACCTCGCCAATCAGCTGAATGTGGACCTCGTCGTGGTCGGCCACCGCTGCCGCACCGGTTTGTCGCGCTGGTGGATGGGCGCGGGCAATACGCCATTGCTGGACCGGGTGTCGTGCAGCATTCTGGTGGCCTGTTCTTCCGCGCAGGAACAGCAGCAAGCGGCAGCGGCTTGATGCAGCGCTGCGGGACGCGCATTGATCCCGCCGGCCGTTGCTAACTGAAAATCGCAGGCAATTACTCGTTCAGATTGATGGCGGCCAGCTTCCACGTGAACAAGCCTTCACGCTGGAAAATCGCCGAGTAACGTGCGTCGCCGGCGCCATGCTGGTACGTGACGGCGAACTCGTTGAGGCCGCGATAGCCGGCCGTGGTTTGCGGCGGTTGCGGCGGCGCGGTGTTGGTGGCCGGCTGGGTGGCCGACTCCGCAGCGGCGCCCGGCGCGGGTGCAGCGGGGGCCGCGGCGGCGTCAGGCGGATTGTTCACGGCAGGCGGGGCCGGCGGCCGTTCACCTGGGTCGCCACGCGGCGGCATGCCATTCAGCAAGGCCGCGACGCCGTCCGGCGTTGCGTAAGCGTCCACGAGCGGGCCGATCAACGCCACACCGATCATCGCGCCGAGCGCGGCCAATGGATTGCCATTGCTGTGCTCGCCGAGCCGGCGTTCCAGCAGGCCGGTGACCTGTTGCCTCAGGCTCACGCGTAACGCGGGAAAGTCGACGTACTGGTTGACGGTCTGCGCATCGCGCGCATCGGCTGCGCGTTTGAGGTTGTTCAGCGCGATGTATGGCGTCGCATAAGCAAAGCCCAACGCGGCGATTACCACAGTCGCCAGCAGCGTGATGATCAATGGACGGGTCGCGCTGCCCTTGGTACGTGTTGGAACTGCCATTGCTTGAGATTCTCCGTCAGGTGTGATCTAACGTGGACCGCGGCCACGCGAAAACGATCCCACGCGATTTCATCTCGCCGCCCATTTCTGGCTCTTCACGACTCGAACACCGCGCCGTGCAGATTGGCTTCGTCGGCGATGCAGCGGTCGATCATGCGGCATACCGCGTCCACCGTGCCGACCATGATCAAACGCGATGGCCCGTGATAGACCCGCACCGGGGCGCGACGCGCCGGCTCGGCCGTGTTCAAACCCGAATTCAACGACACGCGGGCAAACGCGGGCAACGACGACGGCAGGCTCGACAACCCGGGTGCGGGCGAGTCGAACAGCGACGGCGTGCTCAGCGTGGACGCCTCGATCGACGAGCAGGGCACCAGCTTGCGAAGATGGCGCAGACGTCCGAACTGGCGAAAGGGCAGCAGGCGGGCAAGACGTTCCATGAGACTCTCCAGACGATGCAACGTTGGTGCGGCGTTGGCGCGGCGTTTTACTTCGTTGTTTGATTCCGTAGAACGGGCGGGCAGGCCGGTTAGAACTCGCCCGGACGGATCAGCCCCACGGCGATCCCTTCAAGCGCGAATTCCGCACTGCCTGTTTCGACGAAGATGTTTTCGTAATCGGGGTTCTCGGCGATCAGCTCGAGACCGTTCGGCCGGCGCTTCAGGCGCTTGACCGTGACGTCGTCGCCCAGCCGGGCAATGATGATCTGGCCGTCTTTGGCCTCGCTGCGCTTTTGCACCGCGAGCAGATCGCCGTCGAAGATGCCCGCGTCGCGCATGGACAGCCCGCGCACCTTCAGCAGGTAATCGGGCTTGCTCGAGAACAGCGCCGGGTCGCACGCGTAGTGCTGGGAAATGTGTTCCTGCGCGAGGATCGGACTACCTGCCGCCACCCGGCCGATCAGCGGCAGAGACAGCTGCATGATGCTGGCATGCGGCAGCGTGAACTGGTGCGGCAACTCGTCCGGGCCGGCCAGCAGGCGGATGCCGCGCGACGCGCCGGCCGCGAGTTCGATCACGCCCTTGCGCGCGAGGGCGCGCAGATGTTCTTCTGCCGAGTTGGCCGAGCTGAAGCCCAGCTCGGCGGCGATTTCCGCGCGAGTGGGCGGAAAACCGGTGCGTTCGATCGCCCGGCGGATCAGATCGAAAACCTGCTGCTGTCGTGCGGTGAGTTTGGTCATAGCGCCACTGTATGTATGAACAGGTGACTGTATTTTTATACAGTATTCGGCGCAATTCAAGCTTTACTTTAAGTTCGGGGTCTCGGGTGGCGCTCCAGCGACGCCAGGCGGCGTCGTAACAGCCGTTTTCGTGCCGCAACGCCTTATCCAGCTGTCATTACCACTTTTGCGTATTAAAAAATGAAGAAACATTATTTTTAATGATGAAAGCCGTTCGATAGACTGGCCTCCGGGTTGGCGCTCATGTGCACGTGACCGCGACGCAAAACAACATCACACGCTGTTTTCAGCGCACTACAACGCGGAGAAAGTTGACATGACTCATCAAGGCACGGGGCTCGCAGGTCGGACCAGGCAACTCATCGCGGCGCTCGCATTGGGCGCAGTAAGTACACTGGGCACGCTCGGCATGGTGGCGCAGGCGCACGCCGCCGACACGACGCTGCTGAATGTGTCCTACGACCCGACGCGGGAGCTGTATCAGGACGTCAACCAGGCATTCGGCAAGGAATGGAAGGCGAAGACCGGCGAGACCATCACCTTTAAGCAGTCGCACGGCGGCTCGGGCGCCCAGGCGCGTTCGGTGCTGGATGGGCTGCAGGCCGACGTCGTGACGCTCGCGCTTGCTTACGACATCGACGCGCTCGCTAACAAGGGGCTGCTGGACAAAGGCTGGCAGAAGCGTTTGCCGGATAACGCGTCGCCCTACACATCGACGATCGTGTTTCTGGTGCGCAAGGGCAATCCGAAGCACATCAAGGATTGGGACGATCTGATCAAGCCGGGTGTGTCGATCGTCACGCCGAATCCGAAGACCTCGGGCGGCGCGCGCTGGAACTACCTCGCGGCCTGGGCGTATGCCGAACATCAGCCGGGCGGCAACGATCAGAAGGCGAAGGAATTCGTCAGCAAGCTCTACAAGAATGCAGGCGTGCTGGATTCGGGCGCGCGCGGCGCGACCACTAGCTTCGTCCAACGCGGCATCGGCGATGTGCTGATTGCGTGGGAGAACGAAGCATTTCTGTCGCTGAAGGAGTTTGGCCCGGAGAAGTTTGAAATCGTCGTGCCGTCGGTGAGCATTCTGGCCGAGCCGCCGGTCGCGGTGGTGGACAAGGTGGTCGACAAGCACGGCACGCGCAAGCTGGCGGAAGCGTATCTGAACTTTCTGTATAGCGAGGAGGGCCAGGAGATTGCCGCGAAGAACTTCTACCGTCCGCGTTCGAACAAGGTGCCGGCCGAGCTGACTGCGAAGTTTCCGAAGCTGAAGCTCTACACGGTCGACGATTCGTTCGGCGGCTGGACCAACGCGCAGAAAACCCACTTTGCCGACGGCGGCGTGTTCGATTCGATCTATCAGCCGCAGTAAGGCGGCCGTTGCCTGACCTGAAAGAGTGACCCGCATGACGACGTTGACTTTTCGAAAACCGAGCGCCTTGCCTGGCTTCGGCCTGACGCTCGGCATCACGGTGGCGTATCTGAGCCTCGTGGTGCTGATTCCGCTGGCGGCGACCTTTCTCAAGACCGCGACGCTCGACTGGCCGCAGTTCGTCCGCGCGGTGAGTTCGCCGCGTGTGCTCGCGTCGTATCGCCTGACGTTTTTCTCCGCCCTCGGCGGCGCGCTGATCAACGCGGTATTCGGCTTTCTGGTCGCGTGGGTGCTGGTGCGCTATACGTTCCCGTTCAAGCGCATCGTCGACGCCGTGGTCGATCTGCCGTTCGCGCTGCCCACTTCCGTCGCGGGCATTTCGCTCGCCGCCGTCTATGCGGGCAACGGCTGGATCGGGCAGTTCCTCGAGCCGCTCGGCGTGACGATCGCATTCACACCGGCAGGCGTGCTGGTGGCGCTGACGTTCATCGGCTTGCCGTTCGTGGTGCGTACGGTGCAGCCGGTGCTCGAAGAGTTCGAGCGCGAACAGGAAGAAGCCGCCGCGTGCCTCGGCGCGTCGCGCTGGCTGACGTTTCGCCGCGTGGTGCTGCCGGCGGTGTTTCCGGCTTTGCTGACGGGCTTCGCGCTGGCGTTCGCGCGCGCGCTCGGCGAGTATGGCTCGGTGATCTTCATTGCCGGCAACGTGCCGATGAAGTCGGAAATCACCTCGCTCTTGATCATCACCAAGCTCGAGCAGTACGACTACGCCGGCGCAACGGCGCTGGCGGTGGTGATGCTGGTCGTGTCGTTCCTGATGCTGCTGTTCATCAACACGCTGCAGTGGTATTTGCAGCGCCGCACGAGCCGCGGTGGGGCCGGGCCGGCACCGGTGGCGGCGAGCGTCGCGGCACTCGGCGGAGGTGTGCAATGAGCCGCCAGTCCATCAACGGCGCGCAGGGCGTGCATCACGCGGTTGCGGCTGCCGTGCCGCGGAACGTCGCGCGACGGCCCGATCCGGTCACTGAACCGGCCGCGGTGCGCTGGCTGCTGACCGGGCTTGCGCTGCTGTTTCTCGCGCTGTTTCTGGTCGTGCCGCTCATTGCGGTGTTCTATCAGGCGCTGAACAAGGGCCTCGGTTTTTATCTGGAATCGCTTGCGGATGCGGATGCACTCTCGGCCATCAAGCTCACCGTGATCACGGCCGCGATCGCCGTGCCGCTGAATCTCGCGTTCGGCCTCGCGGCGTCATGGTGCATCGCCAAGTTCGAATTCCGCGGCAAGGCACTGCTGACCACGCTGATCGATCTGCCGTTCTCCGTCTCGCCGGTGATTTCAGGCCTGATCTATGTGCTGATGTTCGGCGCGCAGGGCTGGTTCGGCCCCTGGTTGCAGGCGCACGACGTGCAGATCATTTTCGCGGTGCCGGGCATCGTGCTGGCGACGATTTTCGTGACCTTTCCGTTCGTCGCGCGCGAGCTGATTCCGCTGATGCAGGCTCAAGGCAACGACGAAGAAGAAGCGGCGCATGTGCTTGGCGCTTCGGGCTGGCAGATCTTCCGCCGCGTCACGCTGCCCAACGTCAAATGGGGGCTGCTGTATGGCGTGATTCTGTGCAACGCGCGGGCCATGGGCGAGTTCGGCGCGGTGTCCGTGGTGTCGGGCCATATTCGCGGCCAGACCGACACCATGCCGCTGCACGTCGAAATTCTCTACAACGAATACAACTTCTCGGCGGCGTTCGCCGTGGCGTCGGTGCTGGCTCTGCTCGCACTCGTGACGCTCGGCCTGAAGCTGCTCGCCGAGCGCCATCTGTCGGCGGAACTGTCGGCCGCGAGCAACGTGCCCGCGCATGCCGGCCCCGTGACGCCGCCGAACCACGCAACACATGCAACGCAGCCACACCCGCTTACGCAAGGAGAGCTGTAATGGGTATCACCGTTCGTAACCTGCACAAGCGCTTCGGCGATTTCGTCGCGCTCGACAACGTCTCGCTCGACTTTCCGCCGGGCGAACTGGTTGCGCTGCTCGGGCCGTCGGGGTGTGGCAAGACGACGTTGCTGCGCGTGATCGCCGGGCTCGAATACGCGGACAGCGGCCAGGTCGTGCTGCAAGGCCAGGACGTCGCGACGGTCGGCGCGCGCGAGCGCGAAGTGGGGTTCGTGTTCCAGCACTACGCGCTGTTCCGTCACATGACGGTGTTCGAGAACGTGGCGTTCGGGCTGCGCGTGAAGCCGCGCAAGGAGCGTCCCTCGGAAGCGGTGATCCGCGAGAAGGTGCATGAACTGCTCAAGCTCGTGCAGCTCGACTGGCTCGCGCAGCGCTATCCGTCGGAATTGTCGGGCGGCCAGCGCCAGCGTATCGCGCTCGCGCGTGCTCTCGCCGTCGAACCGAAGGTGCTGCTGCTCGACGAACCGTTCGGCGCGCTCGACGCGAAGGTGCGCAAGGAATTGCGTAGCTGGCTGCGGCGCCTGCACGACGATCTGCATATCTCGACGATCTTCGTCACGCACGATCAGGAAGAAGCGCTCGAAGTGGCCGACCGCATCGTCGTGCTGAATCACGGGCACGTGGAGCAGGTGGGCAGCCCGCAAGACGTGTACGATCATCCGCAAACCTCGTTCGTCTACGAGTTTCTCGGCGCGGCGAACCGTCTGCACGGCAAGGTCGACGCGAGCGGTTTCGTGGTGGACGGCGCGGCGCTGCCGGTGGCGATCAAGGCGGACTTCAGCGGTCCGGCTTTCGCCTATGTGCGGCCGCATGATCTGCAGTTGTATTCGCAGGCCGGCGGCCATCGTGAAGGCATCGTCGTGGATGTCCGGCGCGTGGTGACGTTGGGCGGCTCGGTGCGGGTCGAACTCGCGGGCCGCGAAGGCAACGTGCTCGAGGCTGAACTCGATCGCGAAGCGTGGCGTGATCTGCAGCTGGCGGTCGGCGACGGCGTGACCGCTGTGCCGCGCGCGTTGCGTGTTTTCCCGGCGCATTGAGCGAACCATGCCGCGAGATCGCGCGGCGTTTCAAACCAACTCAAATAACTCAACTCTGGCTGAACCGGAGACATCAAGATGAATTTCCAGCAATTGCGCTTCGTGCGCGAGGCCGTGCGCCAGAACATGAACCTCACCGAGGTGGCGAACGTGCTGTACACGTCGCAGTCGGGCGTCTCCAAACAGATCAAGGATCTGGAGGACGAGCTCGGCGTCGATATTTTCATTCGTCGCGGCAAGCGCCTGACGGGTCTGACCGAGCCGGGCAAGGCGGTGCATCAGCTGATCGAACGGATGCTGCTCGACGCTGAAAATCTGCGCCGCGTGGCGCGCCAGTATGCCGATCAGGACAGCGGGCATCTGGTCGTGGCGACCACCCACACGCAGGCGCGCTACGCGCTGCCGAAGGTGATCCGCCAGTTCACCGAGGTATTCCCGAAGGTGCATCTGGCGCTGCGCCAGGGCAGTCCGCAACAGATCGCGCAGATGATCATCAACGGCGAAGCGGATATCGGCATCTCGACCGAAGCGCTCGACCGCTTCCCGGACATCGTCACGTTCCCGTGCTATTCGTGGCATCACATCGTGGTGGTGCCGAAGGACCATCCGCTGGTCGGGCGGCAGAATCTGACGCTCGACGAAATCGCCGAATTCCCGATCGTTACCTACGACCAGGACTTCACGGGCCGCTCGCATATCGACCAGGCATTCGCGAAAGCGGGGGCGTTGCCGGACGTCGTGCTGACCGCGATCGATGCCGACGTGATCAAGACCTATGTCGAACTCGGCATGGGCATTGGCGTGGTCGCCGCCATGGCCTACGACCCGAAGCGCGATACGGAACTGGTCGCGCTCGACACGGAGCATCTGTTCGAAGCCAGCACGACGCGGGTCGGTTTGCGCAAGGGCGCGTTCCTGCGCGCGTACGCCTACCGGTTGATCGAGATGTTCGCGCCGCAGCTGAGCGAAGCGGATATTGCCGCGCAGTTGCGCGAAGCGGTGTGAGGCACGCCGCGGACATGCGCGCCGTGCTGGCGCGCCGTTGGCGGTGGACGGCCGCCGGCGCTGGCCCGACATAAATCGACCGGCAATGCGTTGTTAAACGCATGGCGGCGCGCGGCGCATCGCTTACAATCGCCGCCATGAATACCTCGACTTCCTCTTCCCCGGCGCCTTCGGGCGCAGGCGCCACGCCGCCGCTGCTGCCGCGCATCGCCGTGCTGGCAACCGGCGGCACCATTGCAGGCGCGGCCGCCGACGCCACCAACACATCCGGCTATCAGGCGGGTGTGGTTGGCGTCGATCAGTTGCTGTCGGTCGTGCCGGCTCTATCCAACGTGGCGCGGATCGCGCCCGAACAGATTGCCAGCGTCGACAGCAAAGACATGGCGATGCCGCTGTGGACCACGCTCGCGCAACGCATCAACACGCTGCTCGCCGCTGACGACATCGACGGTGTGGTGGTGACGCACGGCACCGACACGCTCGAGGAAACCGCGTATCTGCTGCACCTGACCGTCAAGTCGGACAAGCCGGTCGTGCTGACGGCGGCCATGCGTCCGGCGTCGGCTCTCTCCGCCGACGGTCCGCTGAATCTGCTGAATGCGGTGACGGTCGCGGCGCATGCCGGCTCGCGCGGGCAGGGCGTGCTGGTGGCTTTCAACAACAAGATCCACAGCGCACGCGACGTGGTCAAGACGAGTACTTACGCGGTCGACGCGTTCCAGTCGCCCGAAATCGGTGCGCTCGGCTGGGTGCAGGACGGCCTCGTCGAATTCCAGCGCGGCGTGGTGCGCCCGCATACTCTTGCTACCGAATTCGTGATCGGCGCGCAGTGGCCGCATGTGGAAATTGTCGCGAGTTACGCGGGCGTGTCGCGGATCGCCGTGGATGCGCTGGTCGCCGCGGGGGTGCGCGCTATCGTGGTGGCCGGTACGGGGAATGGCTCGATTCACGCCTCGCTACAGCAAGCATTGACCGACGCGGCTTCGCAAGGCGTGGCGGTGGTGCGTTCGTCGCGCGTGGGGTCGGGGCATGTGATGCGCAACGGCGCGGCCGCCGACGACGCGCTCGGTTTTGTCAGCGCGGGCTCGCTGAATCCGTACAAGGCGCGAGTGCTGCTGATGCTGGCGTTGGCCGCGGGCGCCACGGGGCCGGTCGCGTTGCAGAAGATATTCGATACGTATTGATTGATTTGGCGTGGACGGCCTGGTTCAAAGTCAGAACCGTGTCCCGCGCGTGACGCCTGAATGACAACGCGGCGCCCAGGTCATCGACCCGGGCGCCGCGTTGTCGTTTCAGCTCGAGGTTTATCGCTGTTGCCGGAAATGAGCTGTGCCGGCAAATTCTGGCAGGCCGGGAAAAACCGTTAGCCCGCCAGATCCGGCCGCAGCTTCCCGCCGTTTGCCGCCAGCGCCTGCATCACCTGCTTGTGCAGCCAGATGTTCATGCTTGCCGAATCGTTCGTGTCGCCGGTGTACTTCAGCTCCTGGGCGAGCTGCTTGCGATGTTCGAGGCTGCTGTCGACGCCAAGCGCTTTCAGCGTGTCGACGATCGACGTGCGCCAGTTCAGCGTTTGCCCGCTTTCACTCACGAACTGGTCCATCACGGCAGCGACGTCGACGTCGGCCAGCGGCGCGGGCGCCGGTGTGTCTGCCGGTGCAGCAGCTTGCGCCGCGGCCGGATCCGGTGTCGGCTCAACCGCAGGCGCAGGCTGGTCGGGCTTCGCTTTGCCGAAGAGCTTGTTTACGATGTCACCAAAGATGCTCATTCTGAATCCTTTGCAGAGGGGTTACTGGCGCGAGCCAAATTCGCTCGCGGTTTGAACACGGGTCGGGAATCGGGCGAACGAACCAGAGGACATGCGTTGCCATGATCGGCAAGCCGCACTTGAACACATGCACTTAAGCACATGCAATTGAGCGCACGCGCCTGAACAAATACGCCCGCAACCAGACTCAACGAGTTTAGGAGAAAAGCGCGGGGAGATGTGTCAAATAACGTAGACGAGGGCGCGGGCAGTTGCAAGCAAATGCAAGCGTGCGTGCAATGATGCGCGGAGAATGGTGCACCATGCTACGGGAGCATGGCGGAAATTGCATAACGATGAAATCCGACAGCCGGACACCCGACGACGACGTCTGACCGACCAAGGCTTCCCCGGCGCCGCCGGGTGCCGCTGCGGACCCCACTTGCCGCTCTCAGCCCAGAGCGGCACGATTTGCCCGCTTCGCCGTGCTTGCCGCACGACGAAACGAGCGCCCCACCTGCGATTGCCATGCGGTTGACGATGCAACCATCATGGCAATCCATACGACTGTTTAATTGAACGCGATCACTTGACTGCGCTCATCTGACCGCTATCAAGCAGCCTTGACTTCGCTATCCGGCGCTTGCGCGACTTCGTAGTTCGCCATGATTTCCAGCGCGCGGACCATGGCCGAGTGATCCCATGCCTTGCCGCCGTTTGCCGCGCACACGCTGAACAGTTGCTGGGCGCTCGCCGTATGCGGCACGGCGATGCCGAGCTTGCGCGCGCCGTCGAGTGCGAGGTTCAGATCCTTCTGGTGCAGCTCGATTCGGAAACCCGGATTGAACGTGCGCTTGGTCATGCGCTCGCCGTGCACTTCCAGAATCCGCGACGCCGCGAAGCCGCCCATCAGGGCCTTGCGCACGCGCTCCGGATCGGCGCCCGAACGCGACGCGAACAGCAGGGCTTCCGCCACGGCTTCGATGTTCAGCGCGACGATGATCTGGTTCGCGACCTTGCAGGTCTGGCCCGCGCCGTTGTCGCCGATCAGCGAGATGTTCTTGCCCATCAGTTCGAACAGCGGCTTGGCGATGGCGAACGACTTTTCCGGGCCGCCCACCATGATCGTCAGCGACGCTTCGCGTGCACCGACTTCGCCGCCGGAGACCGGCGCGTCCAGGTAATCGCAGCCGAGTGCGTTGATCTTCTTCGCGAAGGCTTGCGTGTCGAGCGGGGAGATCGAGCTCATGTCGATCACCAGCTTGCCCGCCGTGAGGCCGGCGGCGACGCCGTCGTCGGCGAACAGCACGTTCGCGACGTCAGGCGTATCCGGCACCATGATGATGACGACGTCCGCAGCTTGCGCGACAGCGGTGGAATTGGCGACGACGCTCGCCGATTTGCTCAGATCTTCCGGCACCGGGTACGCGCCGTTCACGAACAGCGAGTGACCGCCCTTGATGAGGTTGCGCGCCATGTGCGCGCCCATGATACCGAGGCCGATGAAACCGATCTTTGCCATGTGTCTGAATCTCCAGTGTTGTTTGGGTTGACCCATTGGGGTTGGCCCACTGGGGCTGGCCCATATGGGCTGCCCCATTCGGGGTCCCGCGAGGGGATGTCCTTCAGGGCGTCATGCGCCTGAATTCGCCGCGATGGCGTTCAGGCAGCGGCGTGGGCGGCGCCGCGGGTTTGCCCGGCCACGCTCTGCAGCCAGCCGAGGCCGGCGGCGGTCGTCGTGAGCGGCTTGTATTCGCAACCGACGTAGCCTTCGTAGCCGAGCGAGTCGAGCAGGTTGAACAGGAACGGGTAGTTGATTTCGCCGGTGCCCGGTTCGTTGCGGCCCGGGTTGTCGGCAAGCTGGATGTGCGCGATCTGCGGCAGGTTCTTCTTGATGGTTGCCGCGAGTTCGCCTTCCATCCGTTGCATGTGATAGATGTCGTATTGCAGGAACAGATTGTCCGAACCGACCGCGCGGATCACGTCGAGCCCTTCGCCCGAACGGTTCAGCGCGAAGCCCGGAATGTCGTACGAGTTGCACGGTTCGACCAGCAGCCTGATGCCGGCCTTTTTCAATTCGCCCGCGGCAAAGCGCAGGTTCTCGACGATGGTCGAGCGCGCCTTGTCCGCGTCGACGCCTGCCGTCGGAATGCCGACGAGGCAGTTCAGTTGCGGCACCTTCAGTGCGCTGGCATATTCGATCGCGCGGCCCACACCTTCCTGGAACTCGCCGACACGGTCGGGCAGGCACGCGATACCGCGCTCGCCCGCTTCCCAGTTGCCCGCAGGCAGGTTGTGCAGCACCAGCTTCAGGTTGTTCTGCTCGAGACGCTCGCTCAGCTCGGCGATCTTGAAGGGGTACGGAAACAGGAATTCGACGGCG
This sequence comes from Paraburkholderia ginsengiterrae, assembly GCF_001645125.1. GTDB lineage: Bacteria > Pseudomonadota > Gammaproteobacteria > Burkholderiales > Burkholderiaceae > Paraburkholderia > Paraburkholderia ginsengiterrae. The sequence goes on from NZ_LXKA01000349.1 coordinate 260,889, forward strand.
TTAAAGCCCGCGTTCGCCGCGGCCGCAAAGCGGTCGAGAAACGGGACTTCGTTGAACAGCATGGTGAGATTGGCTGCAAACTTCGGCATGGTGGGTCAGTCTCTCTGGTCGGTCAGTGGAAAAACTTCGTGAAGGCGAACGCACAGGGCGTTCGCCTTCACGTGATGCTCATTTACCAAATGCGCTACTCAACGCGTCAGCAGCCTTAGTCGAGCATGCTGATGGCGGTCGGCGCGTCCTGGCGCTTCTCTGCCAGTTCTTCGAACTCGTTGATCGCGTCGATCTCGGTGCCCATCGAAATGTTGGTCACACGTTCGAGGATCACTTCGACGATCACCGGCACGTTGAACTCGGAGAGCATCGCCTGGGCTTTTTGCAGCGCGGGCTTCAGTTCTTCCGGCTTGAACACGCGGATCGCCTTGCAACCCAGACCTTCCGCGACGGCGACGTGATCCACGCCATAGCCGTTCGTTTCCGGCGAGTTGATGTTCTCGAAACCGAGCTGCACGCAGAAGTCCATGTCGAACGCGCGCTGTGCCTGGCGGATCAGGCCGAGGTACGAGTTGTTCACCACCACGTGCACGTACGGCAGCTTGAACTGCGCGCCGGCTGCCAGCTCTTCGATCATGAACTGGAAGTCGTAGTCGCCGGACAGCGCGACGATCGGGCTCTTCGGATCCGCTGCGCGAACACCGAGCGCCGCCGGAATCGTCCAGCCGAGCGGGCCTGCCTGGCCGCAGTTGATCCAGTTGCGCGCCTTGTAGACGTGCAGGAACTGCGCGCCGGCGATCTGCGACAGACCGATCGTGCTGATGTAGCGCGTATCGCGGCCGAACACCTGGTTCATCTCTTCGTAGACGCGCTGCGGCTTCATCGGCACGTTGTCGAAGTGCGTCTTGCGCAGCAGGGTGCGCTTGCGCTCCTGGCAGTCTGCGACCCACGCGCTGCGGTCTTTCAGCTTGCCGGCGGCCTTCCATTCCTTCGCCACTTCGACGAACAGTTCGAGCGCGGCCTTCGCGTCGGAGACGATGCCGAGGTCCGGACCGAACACGCGGCCGATCTGCGTCGGCTCGATATCCACGTGCACGAACTTACGGCCCTTGGTGTAAACCTCGACGCTGCCCGTATGACGGTTCGCCCAGCGGTTGCCGATGCCGAGCACGAAGTCGGAGGCCAGCATCGTCGCGTTGCCGTAGCGGTGCGAAGTTTGCAGACCGACCATGCCGGCCATCAGCGGATGGTCGTCCGGAATCGCGCCCCACGACATCAGCGTCGGGATCACCGGCACGCCGACGGTTTCAGCGAACGTCACGAGCAGGTCTTCAGCGGCTGCGTTCAGCACGCCGCCACCCGAGACGATCAGCGGCTTCTCGGCGTTGTTCAGCAGCGTCAATGCGGCTTCAATCTGCTTCTTCGTCGCTTTCGGTTTGTAGACCGGCAGCGGCTCGTATGTGTCGATGTCGAATTCGATCTCGGCGAGCTGCACGTCGATCGGCAGGTCGACCAGCACCGGACCCGGACGGCCCGAGCGCATCAGGTGGAATGCCTGCTGGAACACGCGCGGCACCAGCGCCGGCTCACGCACGGTCACGGCCCACTTGGTGACGGGCTTGGCGATCGATTCGATATCGACGGCCTGGAAGTCTTCCTTGTACAGACGCGCGCGCGGCGCCTGGCCCGTGATAGCGAGAATAGGAATGGAGTCAGCCTGAGCCGAGTACAAACCGGTGATCATGTCGGTACCGGCGGGGCCCGACGTGCCGATACACACGCCGATGTTGCCCGGTGCTGCGCGCGTGTAGCCTTCGGCCATATGCGAAGCGCCTTCGACGTGGCGCGCCAGCACGTGGCTGATGTTGCCTGCCTTGCGCATGGCCGAGTAGAACGGGTTGATCGCTGCGCCCGGAACGCCGAATGCGGTCTCGATGCCTTCTTTTTCGAGCACCAGAACGGCTGCGTCGACGGCTCTCATCTTGGCCATGAATGTCTCCTGAATATCTGGAAATGGGCGAAATAAAGGTGTTGAGTGCACTTTAGGCCTGCCTTAAAGGTTTGATAAGATCAGTCCGGGTCGCTTATTTCGAAACAAAAAGTATGGAATGGCCCCAGGCCTTGGCGTGAGGCCCCGGTGTGCCGCCAGTAGGAGACGACGATGGACCGCTTCAAACAGATCGAAACCTTTGTGCGTGTCGCGGACGCGGGCAGCCTCGCGGCGGCCGCACTGGAAGAGGGCGTGTCGCCGGTGATTCTCGGCCGGCGCATCGACGCGCTGGAAAAGCGCCTCGGCGTGAAGTTGATGTATCGCTCGACGCGGCGGCTGGTGGTGAGCGAAGACGGCGCGGCGTTTCTGGAGCGCTGCCGCGGCCTGCTGAGCGAGTGGGATCAGGCCGAAAACGAACTGAGCGCCGGGCGGCGCGCGGTGAACGGGCATCTGATCGTGTCGGCGCCCGCGGCGTTTGGCCGCAAGCATGTCGCGCCGCTGGCGCCGGCGTTTCTCGCCGACAAGCCGGAATTGCAGGTGTCGTTCAATCTGACCGACCGGGTGGTGGATCTGGTGCGCGAGGGTTACGACCTGTCGATCCGCATCGGCGGCGCGGTCGATCCGAATTTCGTCGCGGTGAAGCTGGCGTCGAACCGGCGCGTGGTGTGCGGCACGCCGGCCTACTTTGCCAAATACGGCAAACCGAAAACGCTCGAAGACCTGCCGCAGCACAACTGTCTTGCCTTCAACCTGCAGGGCGGGCAGAACCGCGGCTGGTACTTCCGCCGCAACGGCAAGCTGGCGACGGTGCGGGTGGGCGGCACGCTCGACTGCAACGACGGCGAGCTGCTGCACCGCTGGGTGTCGGAAGGGCTCGGGCTCGGCTGGCGCTCCACGTGGGAGATCCAGCAGCAACTCGCGCGTGGCGAGCTGGAAACCGTGCTCGACGAATTCGCGCTGCCCGACTACGACATTCTCGCGGTCTACCCGCAGCAGCGGTACGTGCCGGCCAAGGTGCGCTATTTCATCGACTATCTGAAAGAGGTGTACGCCAGCGAGGATTACTGGAACCGCCCGTCCTACTAGCAGGCGGTCCGGCCGAGGACGGCCGCGCCGATTTTTTTGCGGAGTTGCCGCGGCGGCGGGAATAAACTCGGCGAATGCCCGGTTATGCGGTGTAGAGAGCATCATGACCGACTACGCAGCAAACCACGCAGCGAACCACGCAGCACAGCCGCAATGCCCTGGAGGGCCGAGGTGGTCCAGACCGATTCAGAACCTGTCCGCGCGACTGGCGAGACCGACGCAGCGAGGAGCCGCCGCTTTCAGCAGCTGGCGTTGCCGCACCTCGACGCCGCGTACAACCTCGCGCGCTGGTTGTGCGGCAACGCCAGCGACGCCGACGACGTCGTGCAGGAAGCGTTCATGCGCGCGTTCCGGTTTTTCGACACCTTTCGCGGCGACTCGGCGCGGCCGTGGCTGCTGGCGATCGTGCGCCGCACCTGGTACACGGAATGGCGGCGGCGTGCGTCGTCGCATGAAACAGTCGAGTTCGACGACACCATGGACGATGCGACCTTCGACGGCTGGAGTGCAGGGGGCGCCGACCCGCAGGCGCTGCTGATCCGTGAGGAGAATACGAAGCTCGTGCACGAGGCGCTCGCGCAGTTGCCGGTCGAGTACCGCGAGGTCTTGATACTGCGCGAACTCGAGGAGATGGGCTACCGGGAGATCGCAGCGGTGGCGGACGTGCCGATCGGCACGGTAATGTCCCGGCTCGCCCGGGGGCGCCGCAAGCTCGCCGCGTTGCTGGAGGCGCGGCAAGGCGGGGCGTCGCCACGCGGGGCGCCGATGTGCGCGTCGCCCGACGACGAAGCGCACGCCGGCAGATCGGCCACAGGCGCGGTCACGGCGACGGTAACGCCGCTACGGGCTTCCGCCAACGGCGGCCGGCCACTCAACCCACCCGGCGGCACCGCCGCCGGCAACGCTCAGGAGACGCCAGATGGACTGTAAGGAAGCGCGGCCGCTCCTCGATGCGAACGCCGATCATGAATTGCCCGCGCCGGACGCCCGCCGTGTCCAGCAGCATATCGAGAGCTGCGACGCCTGCCGGCGTGAAAGCGAAGGCTTGCGAGCCCTGAGCAGCGCGCTGCGCGCTGCACCTTATCATCGTGCGCCGCAGTCGCTGCGCGAGCGTATCGTCGCGGGATTGCCCGGTACCGACGAAGCGGTCGACACGGCGAAAGCTCCGGCTCCGGCTCCGAGCGCCGATGCGCCGCCGCGCGAGCGTGCGCGGCGCGGCTGGCTCGATCGTTTGCTGGACGGCTGGCGCAGTGCGCCGCGTGGCGGCATGGGTGGCATGGGCGGGCCGGTTGCTGCTGGCGGTTTCGGGCGGATCTTCGCTCCTGGCTGGGCCGCCGCTCTGTTGGTCGTACTGGGTGCGGTGGCGGCGGGCGTCGCGCTGAATGGGCTCCGTTCGGCGGACGGCGGGCCGTTCGCCGACGAACTGGTGGAAAGCCATGTGCGCGCGCAAGTGTCTGGACGCGACATCGACGTGATTTCGACCGACCGCCACACGGTCAAGCCGTGGTTCAACGGCCGGCTCGACTATGCGCCGCCGGTCGAAGATCTGGCGGCGAGCGGCTTCGCTCTGGAAGGCGGGCGGCTCGACTACCTCGCTCATCAGCGGGTGGCTGTGCTCGTGTATCGCTACCAGAAGCATGTGATCGACGTGTACGTCTTTCCGCAGACCGCCTCGGTCGGCGCGGACGGCGCGCTGCCCGCCGCGCTCGGTCGCGACGGCTACTCGATCGCGCACTGGGACGCGGAAGGCATGACCTGGTGGGCGATCTCGGACGCCGCGCCCGATGCGCTGAGCGGCCTGGAAGCAGCGCTGAAGACGCGCCTGCAAAGCGGCAGCGCGCGCACGGAAACCGGCTCGTAGGGGCGCCGGGAGCGCTCGCGGGCCGCCTGCCGGTGGCCCGCAGGTTGTCTGCAGATCACCGGCCGCCGCCTAAACCCTTGAAAACACACCCGAATCGCGCGGCGCAATCACTGGATATCTTGCAACTCGGCCCTATTCGGGTTATAGTCGTGGGCTTCTCACTTGCCACACCGGTTCCGACGCCCGGGTGGCTTTAATCCATAAGTCAGCACAAGGAGTGAATATGCGTCATTACGAAATCGTATTTATCGTGCACCCGGATCAAAGCGAGCAAGTGCCCGCAATGATCGAGCGTTACAAGTCCACGATCACCTCGCACGGTGGCCAGATCCACCGTATCGAAGACTGGGGCCGTCGCCAACTGGCCTACATGATCGAGAAACTCGCGAAGGCTCACTACGTCTGCATGAACATCGAATGCGACCAGACCACGCTCGACGAGCTGGAACACGCATTCAAGTTCAACGACGCTGTTCTGCGTCACCTGATCGTCAAGATGAAGAAGGCCGAAACGGCCCCGTCGCCGATGATGAAGGAAGTGCAGCGCGAAGAAGCCAAGAAGTCGGCTGCTACGCAACCGTCCGAAGCGCAGGCTTAAGACACACTATTTAAGCTACCAGACTCAGCGTCGTTCTCGCCAAAGGGCACATGAACCGGCTGCAACTCACGGCCAGCGTCGTCGAACGCGAACCGGTGCGGTATACCCCCGCCGGCGTTCCGATTGCAGGCTGCACGTTGCAGCACCGCACGGAAGTGGTCGAAGCCGGAATTGCCCGGCAAGTCGAACTGACCATGCAGGCGGTTGCCGCAGGCGAGGCGAGCGGTAAGCTGGAAAGCTGTCAGATGGGCGTGGAAACGCTCTTCACAGGCTTTCTGGCCAAGAAACACCGCAACGCAAGAACTCTGGTATTTCACATCACAGCATTGCAGGACATTGGAAAGGACTGAACATGCCCCGCCCGACTGGTAAGAAATTCGACAAGCGTCGTCAGCAACAAAATCCGCTCTTCAAGCGCAAGAAGTTCTGCCGTTTCACGGCCGCTAACGTCGATCACATCGACTACAAGGACCTCGATACGCTGAAGGACTTCATCGGCGAAAACGGCAAGATCACGCCGGCGCGTCTCACGGGTACGAAGTCGCACTATCAACGCCAGCTGGACACGGCAATCAAGCGCGCGCGTTTCCTCGCGCTGATGCCGTACACCGACCAGCACAAGGCCTAACCCGACGACGCGATAAGGAGCATCTGAATGCAAATCATTCTTCTGGAAAAAGTCGTCAATCTGGGTAACCTGGGCGATATCGTGAAGGTCAAGGACGGTTACGCACGTAACTTCCTGATCCCGAACAAGCAAGCTCGCCGTGCAACGAAGGAAGCGCTGGCTGAATTCGAAGTCCGCCGCGCAGAACTCGAAAAGATCGCCGCTGAAAAGCTGGCGGCCGCTCAGGCTCAAGGCGAAAAGCTGGCAGGCTCGACGGTTCAGATCGGCCAAAAGGCCGGCGTCGACGGCCGTCTGTTCGGCTCGGTGACGAACGCTGACATCGCTGACGCACTGGTCAAGGCCGGCTTCACGGTTGAAAAGGCGCAAGTGCGTCTGCCGGAAGGCCCGCTGAAGATCGTCGGCGAGCACCCGGTTCAAGTTTCGCTGCACACCGACGTTCTGGTCGATGTGACGGTGGCTGTGATCGGCGAGCACGTCTAAAGCATCAGGTAGTATTGGCCAGGATGTTGCTGGCAAAGAGCAGGGGCCGGGAAACCGGCCCCTGTTTTTTTATGCCTGCTTTTTAGCTTGTCCCTCGCCGCAATCGCCCGATTTACCCGATAATTCCTCTCCATGAACGCACCGTCCAAAGATCCCCAACTCGAGTCGCTGAAAGTCCCGCCGCATTCGATCGAAGCCGAGCAATCGGTATTGGGCGGCCTGCTGCTCGACAATGCCGCATGGGACCGCATCGCCGATTTTCTGTCACAAAGCGATTTTTACCGCTACGACCACCGCATCATCTTCGAGCACATCGGCAAGCTGATCGCGGCCACGCGGCCGGCCGACGTGATCACCGTGTACGAGGCGCTCGGCACCTCCGGTAAGGCAGAAGAGGTCGGCGGGCTGGCGTACCTGAATGCGCTCGCTCAGAACACGCCGAGCGCGGCCAACATCCGCCGCTACGCGGAAATCGTGCGCGATCGCGCGGTGCTGCGCCGGCTGGTGTCGGTGGCCGACGAAATTTCCGCCGACGCGTTCAACCCGCAAGGCAAGGAAGTGCGCCAGTTGCTGGACGAGGCCGAGTCGAAGGTGTTTTCGATTGCCGAAGACGGCGCGCGCGGCACGCAAGGCTTCCTGGAAATCGGGCCGCTGCTCACGGAAGTGGTCGAGCGGATCGATACGCTGTACCACACCGCCAATCCGAGCGACGTGACCGGCACGCCGACCGGCTTCGTCGATCTGGACCGCATGACATCGGGCATGCACGGCGGCGAACTGATCATCGTCGCGGGCCGTCCTTCGATGGGTAAGACGGCGTTTTCGATGAACGTCGGCGAATACGTGGCGGTCGAGTACGGTTTGCCGGTCGCGGTGTTCTCCATGGAAATGCCGGGCTCGCAGCTCACCATGCGTATGCTCGGCTCGGTGGGTCGGCTGGATCAGCACCGCATGCGAACCGGGCGCCTGACCGATGAGGATTGGCCGAAGCTCACGCACGCCGTGCAGAAAATGAGCGAGGCGCAGATTTTCATCGACGAAACCGGTGGCCTGAACCCGATGGAACTGCGCTCGCGGGCGCGCCGCTCGTCGCGCCAGTGCGGCAAGCTTGGTCTTATCATCATCGACTACCTTCAGCTCATGAGCGGCTCGTCGTCAGGTGAAAACCGCGCGACCGAAATCTCGGAAATCTCGCGTTCGCTGAAGAGTCTCGCTAAGGAGCTCGACGTGCCGGTGATAGCGTTGTCGCAGCTCAACCGTGGCCTCGAGCAGCGTCCGAACAAGCGGCCGATCATGTCGGACCTGCGAGAGTCGGGCGCTATCGAGCAGGATGCCGACGTGATCCTGTTCATTTACCGCGACGAGGTCTACAACCCGGACAGTCCGGACAAAGGCACGGCCGAAATCATTATCGGCAAGCAGCGTAACGGTCCGATCGGGCCCGTTCGACTCACGTTCCATGGTCAATTCACGAAGTTCGATAACTTTGCCGGCGCGCAGAATTTCTACAGCGACTAATGAGGCGAATGCAGGGGCAGTGAAGGAACAAGTGCGGAAATAAGTGAAGAGAAAACGGAAGCGCCTGTTGTAACGGCGCTTTCGAAAGTGCGGCCAGGGTCTCGCAACGGTACAATATGGCGGTTTTATGTCAGCCACAAATGTGACCAATTTTCGGGATCTCAATGTTCGGTCGATTCATGCCCACCGAGGGCAAGTTCTTTGAAATTTTCAATGCGCACGCAACGTGCATCGTCTCGGCAAGCCGCGAACTCGAGCTGCTGATCGACAACCTGCAGGACGCCGAAGCCCACAAGCAGAACGTGCAGAAAGCCGAAAAGGCTGCGGACAAGCTCACGCACGAAGCCATCGATCTGCTGCACAAGACCTTTATCACGCCGCTCGACCGCGACGAAATCCACAAGCTCATCACCACGATGGACGACATCCTCGACCTGATGGAGGACGTCGCCACCGCTATCTCGCTGTACGACGTGCAGGCGGTGACCTCCGAGGCGAGCCAGCTGGCGCACATCTGCACGGCGACCTCCGAGCGCGTGCAATTCGCTGTCAGCCTGCTGTCGGACATGAAGCAGGCTAGCCAGATCCTGAAGGCGTGCGAAGACATCGACCGGCTGGAATCGGAGGCCGACCGCGTGCTGCGCTCGGCCATGTCGAAACTGTTCCGCGAAGAAGACGACGTCAAGACCCTGATCAAGCTGAAAGCGATTTACGAACTGCTCGAGACGATCACGGACAAGTGTGAGGATGTAGCGAACATCATCGAAGGCATCGTGCTGGAAAACGCATAATGCAATCGATACAACTCGCCATCTGGGTCGTGGCCGGCCTGGTCGCTGTCGCGCTGATATTCGACTTCATGAACGGTTTTCACGACGCCGCGAACTCGATCGCCACGGTCGTCTCGACCGGCGTGCTGAAGCCGCAGCAGGCGGTCGCCTTCGCGGCCGCGTTCAACGTCATCGCGTATTTCGTGTTCCACCTGAAAGTGGCCGCGACCGTCGGCAAGGGCACGATCGACCCCAGCATCGTCGATCACTACGTGATTTTCGGAGCGCTCGTCGGTGCGATTGGCTGGAACATCATCACCTGGCATTACGGCATTCCGTCGAGCTCCTCGCATGCGCTGATCGGCGGGCTGGTGGGCGCGGCGCTCGCCAAGTCGGGCTGGGGTTCGCTCAATTTCGACGGCCTGATGAAGACGGTGACCTTCATCATCGTCTCGCCGCTGCTCGGTTTCGTGCTCGGATCGTTCTTCATGCTGCTGGTGTCGTGGATCTATTTCCGCACGCCGCCGAGCAAGGTCGACCGGCGCTTCCGCCGCCTGCAACTGATCTCCGCGGGGCTATACAGCCTTGGCCACGGCGGTAACGACGCGCAGAAAACCATCGGTATTATCTGGATGCTGCTGATCGCGACCGGCTATGCGTCGTCGATCGCGGACGCGCCGCCGCTGTGGGTGATCGGCGGCTGCTATCTGTCGATGGGTATCGGCACGCTGTTCGGCGGCTGGCGGATCGTCCGCACGATGGGCCAGAAGATTACCAAGCTCAAGCCGGTCGGCGGTTTTTGCGCGGAGTCGGGCGGCGCGATCACGCTGTTTACCGCTTCGTGGCTCGGCATTCCGGTGTCCACCACGCATACGATCACCGGCGCCATCGTCGGGGTCGGCGCAACGCAGAAGCTGAGCGCGGTGCGTTGGGGCGTGGCCGGCAACATCGTCTGGGCGTGGATTCTGACGATTCCGGCCTCCGCGGCGCTGGCGGCGGCTGCCTGGTGGCTCGGCCACCGCTTCCTGTAAGCGCGCGGCGGGCAGAATCCGCCGCGCCATCAATGAGGCACGCCGGCTAGATCAGCGGCGTGCTGCCTCCATCCATTGGGACAATGGCGCCCGTCACATAGCTCGCGCGGCGGCTCGCCAGAAACAGTGCGACGTCGGCAATTTCCTCCGGTTGCGCATAGCGTCCTAGCGGCACCTTGGCTTGCCCGCGCGCGAGTGCGTCCGCGTTGCCGATGCCTTGCTGCGTGGCTTCCATCTTGACCTGTTCCTCGACGCGCTCGGTCAGCGTCGCGCCGGGATTGATCGCGTTGATGCGGATGCCGTAGCGCGCGTAGTAGTGGGCGAGGCCGACCGTGGCGAGCATCAGCGCGGCATTCGCGGCGCCGCCGGCGATGTGGATGTCGCTCGCCATCTTGCCGCCCATACCGATGATGTTGACGATCGTGCCGGGCTCGCCGCCCTGGCCAGACTTGGCGCGCTCGGCCATGCGACGCAGCACTTCCTGCTGGGGATAGATGTAGGGGAAGTATTTCGCTTCCATGGAGGCGCGGAAGGCGTCGGCGTCGAGCGTTTCCGGGTCGTAGCGGCGCGCCGCGCCGGCGCTGTTGACCAGCACGTCGATCGGGCCGACCGCGGTGCTGACTTCCTCGACGACATCGGCGGCGCTGTGCGGCTCGTGCAGATCGGCACGGGTTCGATGCACGTGCAGACCTTCCTGCTTTAACTGCTCGTAAGCGCGTGCCAGGTTGGCGGGATCGCGCGAGACGATTGCGACTTTCGCGCCCTCCAGCGCGAACGCGCGAGCGCACGCAAAGCCGATTCCCTTGCTGCCGCCCGTGATCAACACGACTCTGTCTTTCAGCCCTAAATCCATCGTCACCACCCGCTGTCAGAAGAATATCGATGACGATAGCAGATCGGCGGCGTCAGAAGTTGCCGTTGGCGAAACGGGCGATGGGGTCGTCGTTGGTCTGCGTGGGGGCGGGCACGCCACGCGAGGCGGTCGAGGCGCGCATGATCTGCACATTGCCGCTCTCGTCGGCTTGCTGCGCCTGGCGGGCCTGACGCGCGGCGACTGAAGCGGGCGGTGGCGGCTCGAAGGCATCGGCGGCGGCATCGATAGCGTCGGGCGCGCGGGCGGCTGCCGTTTGCGCGGCCGTCGACTGTCGCTGGGCCGGTGAGCCGGCGTTGGCGTCATCCGTGCTTGCCTGAGCGGACGGCTGCGCCGTCGGTGATACCGCACCGGCCGCGCGCGCCTGTATCTGCGCTGCGCTCATGCCTGGCGGAGGCGGTTCAAACGGATCAGCTTGCGGTGCCGCTGCGACCGCAGTCGTAGCGGTGACGGACGGAGCTTCCGTAGTCAACGGCGCACGAGGCGCTGTCGCGACACGGGTCGCCTGCTGGGATTGCCATTGTGACTGGGGCTGTGCCGCGCCCGAGCCATAGGCCGGCGGCTGTGGCGCTGTCCTGGCCGAAGTCGGCTCCACTGCTGCCGCCGCACCGGCATACGCTGGCGCAGGCTGCGGCGCCGCGGCCTGATAGCTCGGGGTATCGAACGGCGCCGGGCTCGCGGCCGGTCCAGCAACGCGGCGAATACCGTCGAAGCGCTTGGCCCAATAAGGATTGGTCAAATAATCGAGGCGTACTGTGCCACCCGTCGACGGCGCATTAACAAAGCGCAGCTTGCCGACATATATGCCGACGTGCGAATGCGGGCGCCCCGTGGTGTTGAAGAAAATCAGATCGCCCGGCGCAATTCCGTCCGGCTCGATCGACTCGCCGCGCCCGCTCATGTCCGCGGTGGTGCGCGGCAGATTGACCGACGCGGCCCGCGAGACGACATAACGAACCAGGCCGCTGCAATCAAAGCCGCTATCAGGCGTATTGCCGCCCCAACGGTACGGAATGCCGACGAGGCTCATCGCCTGAATCGAGATTTCTTCCCGACCAATGCTATGGTCGACGAAATTTGGAAAACCCGGCGGCGGCGCATGATACGCGCCGTTGGTCACGACGACCGAACCACCCGACCCGCGCGACGACGTGTTCTGCGGCGCGCCGGCACAAGCGGCGAGCAGCAGCACGGTCAGCAGCGAAACGGCGAGTCGGCGCATGAAGGCGGGCAGAGCGGTAAACGCCCGTTTAACGACGGGCAATGTCGGGATGGTAGCCCTTGGCACGTCGCTCCGGCAAGATTTCTTGACAAATTACTTGAAGTTCGTGCGCTAAGTGTTGCCTGTCAAAGACGCATCGTAAAGAAAAAAGCCGCGTCCGGATTGCTCCGAACGCGGCTTTGCGGTGATGCTAACTAGCTGAAACTTAAAGAATTTCGGATGCGTAGTCAGCAAGGCGCGAGCGCTCGCCGCGCGCCAGCGTCACGTGCCCGCTGTGCGCCCAGCCCTTGAAGCGGTCGACCACGTACGTCAGCCCCGAACTGCCTTCGGTCAGGTACGGCGTATCGATCTGCGCGATATTGCCCAGACAGATGATCTTCGTGCCCGGACCCGCGCGCGTGACCAGCGTCTTCATCTGTTTCGGCGTCAGGTTTTGCGCCTCGTCGATGATCAGATACTTGTCCACGAACGTGCGGCCGCGCATGAAGTTCATGCTCTTGACCTTCAGGCGCGAACGGATCAGCTCCTGGGTCGCGGCGCGGCCCCATTCGCCGGCTGCGTCGTCGGTCTTCTGCAGGACTTCGAGGTTGTCGTCGAATGCACCCATCCACGGCTGCATTTTTTCTTCCTCGGTACCCGGCAGGAAGCCGATGTCTTCGCCGACCGGCACGGTTGCGCGCGTGACAATGATCTCGTTGTAGCGCTTGTCGTCGAGCACCTGCGCGAGACCGGCGGCGAGCGCGACCAGCGTCTTGCCGGTGCCGGCCTGGCCCAGCAGCGTGACGAAGTCGATTTCCGGATTCATCAACAGGTTCAGCGCAAAGTTCTGCTCGCGATTGCGCGCCGTGATGCCCCACACGTTGTTCTTGTGGTGGCCGTAGTCGCGCAAGGTTTGCAGCAGCGCCGTCTTGCCGTTCAGCTCGCGCACCAGCGCATGAAACGCCGGCTCGCCGTTTTGCGGCTCCAGATAGACGAATTCGTTGACCAGCATCGACGCGCACAGCGGACCCGTGACACGGTAGTACGTGGTACCGGTCTTGGTGTCCTGCCAGCTTTCCATGCCCTTCGCGTGCTTGGTCCAGAAATCCTGGGGCAGCGCGCGGATGCCGGAATACAGCAGATCGCTGTCTTCGAGCACCTGGTCGTTGAAATAGTCTTCAGCGGGCAGGCCGAGCGCGTGCGCCTTGATGCGCATGTTGATGTCTTTCGACACCAGAACGACCTGGCGATCCATCCGGTCGCGCTGCAACGCGCGCACCACGCCGAGGATCTGGTTGTCGGCCTTGCCTTCCGGCAGACCTTCCACGGGCTCGATGGCGTTGAGCTTGGTCTGGAAGTACAGACGCCCGGACGCTTCACGGCTGCCCAGACGCGCCAGCGAAATGCCGTCGGAGATGTTGCCGGCATTCGCCACCAGCGCGTCCAGCGTGCGGCTGACCTGACGCGCGTTGCGAGCGACTTCCGACATGCCCTTCTTGTGGTTGTCGAGTTCTTCCAACGTCATCATCGGCAGATAGACGTCGTGTTCCTCGAAACGGAACAGGCAGCTCGGATCGTGCATCAGCACGTTCGTGTCGAGCACGAAGAGCTTCTGGACTTCGGCCGGGGCGTCAGCTGCACCGCGTTTCTTGCTGGCGCCGCGTTTGGCTTGCGCGGCGGCGCCGGGCGCGCTCGCGTCGGCCTGCTTCGCGCTCGGCGCGCGGGCAACGGCCGGTTGCGGCTCGACAGCCGGGCTGGCCGGTTCAGCCTGCGGACGATTGGCGGGAACCGGTTGCAGCAGGGCTGCGGTCTGCCGGGTTTTGCGGCGCGGCGCCGGAGCGGCTTGCTCTACCGAGGCAGCTGCGGGCGCCGACGATGCCGGCACGGGCCGCAACGTGGTCGCGGCATTGGCGGCGCGCGCCATCGGCGTGGCGACATTCGCGCGTCCGTAGTCAGCGGGCTCGGCGGTCTCTGCGTCGCCGGCCTGTTTCTTCGCGGCGGAGCGCGCCGGGGTGGCGGCTTTCGCCTTGTATTCGTCAGGCGGCAGGAGATTGCCGAGCTTGCTGGGGGGGGTAGGCAAAGGCATGGTTTCCCTCGAATTAATCGGGTCACATATCGTGCGCCGCCTGTCGCATTCTGCTGGTGCCGGTGAACGAGCACGCAGTTTGCGCCCGGAGGCGCGCATTCGGTCTAGAGATGCCGGTTCGCCTGGTCTTCGATCGGCTCCTTAACGGAAACGCGCAGCCGAGTGAACGAACGGCGACGCGCAATTAAAAAAGCCGCCGCCCCGGTGTACGGGGCAAGCGGCTCGCCTTCAAAACTCACGTTGCGCCTGATGGCTCCGACAGAACCGGCAAAGCGGCCGTCGGATTCGGTGCAGCGGCGAAATGTGTGGGGTGGACAGGCACTCATTGCAACCCAATATAACGCGCCTCAAAGCGCTTGTACAGCCTCCAGAATAGCGTCGACGTGCCCTGGTACTTTCACGCCACGCCACTCCTGGCGCAGCACGCCTTCACCGTCGATCAGGAACGTGGAGCGTTCAATTCCCCTTACTTCTTTGCCATACATTTTCTTCATTTTGATGACGTTGAAGAGCGCGCACAACGCTTCGTCGGAATCCGAGATCAACGGGAAGGGCAGTTCGAGCTTTGCCTTGAAATTGTCATGCGAGCGCAGGCTGTCGCGCGACACGCCGAGGATCTCCGCGCCGGCCTTTTTGAACTTCGGATACAGATCGCGGAACTGCAGACCTTCGGTCGTGCAGCCCGGCGTGTTGTCCTTCGGATAAAAATACAGCACCACCTTCTTGCCCCGCAGCTTGGACAGCGTGATCTCGCCACCGGTAGCGGGGGCGGTGAAGTCGGGGATGGGTTGGTCGACTGCGATGGGCACGAGGTTCTCCAGTTGTAGTGGCCGGCGACGGATCAGTGCGGCGGCGCCGGCCTGGCATCGAGACTTGGGGTAAGGGCAGCCGGTGCGCGGCATGCTCTCGCGCGGCGGCCGGGTGGCGGGAGCCGGCGGTAGACCGGCGCCGGACTGGCCCGTCAGGGCTGAACGATCAGCTCGCCGGAACGCCCTGGAATTTCGCCCCACGTAACAGGGTACGATGGCAGCGTGCTGCGGTCTAGCGTGGCGTAGTAATCGCCCATGGTCGCGAAGCTGTGACCTTGCGCGCGCCAGCCTTGCAGCAGCTGTTCGAAGATCGGTGCGAGCTTTTGCCCTTCGAGCTCCGCATGCAGCGTGAACACCTGATCGTGCGGATTGTTTTCGGTGTGCTTCAACATCCAGGCGGCGACGTTGTGCAGATCGACACCGTCCACGCCGAGCACTTCGTCGAGCGTGGGCAGTGTGGTGGGCATCTGCACATGCGCGAGCGTGCGGCCGTTGACTACCGGCAGATACGGCGAGTGGCCGCGGCCGTCGGACGCGTAATGCATGCCCCACGCGTCGATCTGCTCGAACGCATGGCCGTTCATCTGCCAGCCCGCCGCGCCGTGCGTGACTGGCGGCGCGCCGAATACCTCGATGAAGCGCTGGTGGCTTTTCTGCATTTGCGCGGCGGTCCATGTGCGGTCTTTCCCGCGCACGTTGTCCTGCCAGTACACGTGATCCCACGTATGAATGCCGCATTCGAAGCCGGCTTCATGGATCGCGCGCATTTCCGCCGAAGCCTTGGCGCCGATGTCCGGACCGGGCAGCAGCACGCCGTACATCAACTGCTTCACGCCGTAGTGCTCGACCACCGAGGTGCGCGACACTTTCTTCAGAAAGCCCGGCCGCAGCACGCGGCGCATGGCCCAGCCGGTGTGGTCGGGTCCGAGGCTGAAGAGGAAAGTGGCGCGCGCCTTGAAACGGTCGAAGATGCGCGCGAGATTCGGCACGCCTTCGCGGGTGCCGCGCAGCGTGTCGACGTCGATCTTCAGGACGATACGAGCCAAGGATCAGCCCTTATTGCTGTTCGACGAGTGCGCGTGCTTCCGCGACGTGGCCGCGATACGCTTCGAAAATCTTGCGCAGCGCTTCGTCGAAGGTCGACTTCGGCGCCCAGCTGAGTTCCTGCATCGTGTTGTCGATCTTCGGCACGCGGTTCTGCACGTCCTGGTAGCCCGTACCGTAGTACGCGCCCGAGGACGTTTCGACCAGTTGCACCTGCTTGGCCGTCTCGGCGTATTCCGGGAATTCGGCGGCGAGCGCGAGCATCTTGTGCGCGAGTTCACGCACCGAGAAATTGTTGGTCGGGTTGCCGATGTTGTAGATCTTGCCCGTGGCGACGCCGTCCTTGTTCTCGATGATCTTCATCAGCGCGCCGATGCCGTCGTCGATGTCCGTGAACGCGCGCTTTTGCGCACCGCCGTCCACGAGGCTGATGTTCTCGCCGCGCACGATATGGCCGAGGAACTGCGTGACCACGCGCGAGCTGCCTTCCTTCGGCGTATAGATCGAGTCGAGGCCCGGGCCGATCCAGTTGAACGGACGGAACAGCGTGAAGTTCAGGCCTTCCATGCCGTAGCCCCAGATCACGCGGTCCATCAACTGCTTCGAGCATGCGTAGATCCAGCGCGGCTTGTTGATCGGGCCGTACGACAGTTGCGATTCTTCCGGATCGAACTGCTCGTCCGTGCACATGCCGTAGACCTCGGAGGTCGACGGAAACACGAGGTGCTTGCCGTACTTGACGGCCGAACGCACGATCGGCAGGTTTGCCTCGAAGTCGAGTTCGAACACGCGCAGCGGCTGCTTCACGTACGTGGCGGGCGTGGCGATTGCGACGAGCGGCAGGATCACATCGCATTTCTTGACGTGATATTCCACCCACTCCTTGTTGATCGTGATGTCGCCTTCGAAGAAGTGCATCCGCTCATGATTGACGAGGTCGCCCAGACGTTCGGTCTGCATGTCCATCCCGAAGACTTCCCAATCGGTCGTTTCGAGAATGCGTTTGGACAGGTGATGGCCGATGAAGCCGTTCACACCCAGAATCAGGACTTTTTTCATGAATGACGGGGAGTTTGGATGAACTGGGCGAATTCGGCCGGAGTGACGACAGCCTCGCTGCCGTCGTGCTGGCGCCGCAATTCGTGGATGGCGATCGCGCGGCCGTCGCCGCATATCGCAAGAAAGGCATTATCGCTTACGTGCAGGCCCGGGGGCAAATCCGAGCGAAGCGCGCCAGGCGTGGCGAGGCGCGCGCGCGCCACGATGAAACGCGCGCCGCCGAGGTCCGTGAAAGCGCCGGGATAGGGCGGCGCGACCGCGCGGATCAGGTTGTAGACCTGCTGCGCCGGCTGCGTCCAGTCAATGCGGCCGTCTTCCGGCTTGCGGCCGCCGTAATAGCTGCCGTGCGCGAGATCGTTCGGCAGATGCGGCGCTTCGCCCGCCAGCAGGGCCGGCAGCACGCGCCACAGGGTTTGCTCGGCGGCGACCGTGACCTTGTCGAATACCTGCCCGGCGGTGCCGTCGGGACGCAACGGCCACGGCGTTTGCCCCATCATGGCGCCGCGATCCCGCTTGGGCGGCTATTCGGTCCCGG
>NZ_LXKA01000339.1 GCF_001645125.1 Paraburkholderia ginsengiterrae
GTTGTCCTCGCGCTTCAGGTAGACCGGATTGCGCAGGCGTGCCGACAGATTCGGCGCGCGTTCGAGTTCGGTCTCGCGCGCCACGTCGTAGACGCGTGCGGTCAGGGTTTTCTTCAGGTAGTCGTGGCGCAGCGCGACGCTGTCGGCGGCAGCGACCGCCTGGGTGAGTTCGTGTAACGACAAGGCAGTCTCCTGTGCGGCAAGGCTAGTTCAGCAACGTGATCACCCCAGGAGGCAGGCAAGCGGACATAAAAAAACCCGCCTCGTGGGGCGGGTTATCTGTCACTGAGATCCGACGTGCGCTAACCCACCATTCGATGAATGATGCTAATAATCAGCGCAATACGGATGTCGAGGCAGTTCATGCGTTCGATCTTCGTTGACTTGACGTGCTTTGTCAATCCCTGTGCGGCGCTCAGTCGTGCACGCCGCTCTGTTTTTTGAACGCGCTGAGTATGCGCCGTTCCAGCGCATTGTAATCGCGGCCGAAGTGATGATCGCCCGAAGTGCGGATCACCTCGATGCCGGTTTGGGCCAGCGCGGGACACAATGTGTCCTTTTCATTTTCGCCGTAGAAACACTGCACGATCGCGGGCGGCAAGCGCGTCATTTCCGGTTGGACCTTCAATGCCTTGTCGCTGGCCGGCATGCCGAGCCAGCCGCCCACGCGGATCTGGAAGTCGGCGTCCGGCGCGAAACCGAGCAATGCAATCAGCGAGACCTTCGCGCGCAGCGCATCAGGCAGGCGGTTATACGCGAACGGCATCACGTCGGCACCAAAAGAGTAGCCAACCAGTGCGATGTGCTGCGCGTGCCAGCGCGAGCCATAGGTTTGCATCACGCGTGCAAGGTCGCGGCTCGTCTGCGCCGGCGGCTTCTCGCTCCAGAAATAGCGCAGGCTATCCCAGCCGATCACGGACACGCCGTCTTTCTGCAAGGCCTGAGCGATGGTCTTGTCGAGATCGCGCCAGCCGCCGTCGCCGGAAATCACAATCGCCATGAGGCCGTTCGGATGCGCGGCCGGCAATTCGATCAGCGGCAGATCGGACACATCGTCGTCGCCCGTCGAGACCGCTTGCAGATGCGGCGTGAGCAACGCGACGAGACGTGCGCGATCGGCATTGCCCGCGGTTGCCTTCTCGACGAAGCCAGGCACCTTGTCGCGAATCACCGTCGGGTCCGGCGGGCACGGCTGAAAGCGCGCATCCAACGTGCTCTCGGCATTGACCGCGACAGCGCCGGCAATCGTATTCGACGGCGCCTGTTCGAGCACATGCATCGCGAGTGTCGCGCCCTGCCCTGTGCCCGCCACGATCGGCGCGAAATAATGGCTCGATTGCAGTTGCCGTTCGAGTTGGTGACTCAAGGCTTCGGCATCGCCCACCAGCTTATGGCAGGTTTCCTTCGTTGCACTGAGATTCGCCGCATAGCGGGCGCTATCCACACCGACGGTCAACGCACCGGCTTTGGCGAGTGCATCGGCGCTTTGCTGGTCTGCCGCGCTCCAGCCGCCTGCTTGCGAATAAAGCACCACGAAGCCGCGCAGCGGACCCACCGGCTGCGTGACCTGGACATCGCCAAAACGGCCGCCGGGCACGGTGGTCGCCGCCGCGTGAGCGAGCGCGCAGCCAGTCACGAGGCTCGCCGCAACAGCGAGCCTGAAAAACGAATTCAATGTCATGAACGCCGGCCTCCTGCCAGCAATGACAGGTCCGCGAGTGTGAAGAACACGCCCACCGAACCCGACGCCGCGAGATAGCGCGGCTCCCAATGCGGCTGGAACTTGCTCTTGAAAGCACGCAGTCCGCGGAAGTTGTAGAAGCGGCCGCCGAAGCGCCACACGATGCCGGCAAGCCGGTGCCAGCGCGATGCAAGCGGCGTGGGCCGCATGCCGGAGAGCGGCGCGATGCCGAGGCTGAGCGAGCGGAAACCCGCCTGCTTCAGATGGAGCGCCAGGTGCGTGAACAGATACTCCATCGCATACGACGACGCGCTTTCGACGTGACGCATCACGCCGACCGTCGCTTCGGTGTTCAGATCGGTCGTCATGAAGGTGACGAACGCGGCCGGCTCGCCGTTCTGGCGCACCAGCATCACCGATTGCGCGGCGAGATACTCGTCGGTAAAGGCCGCGACCGAGAAGCTCTTTTCACGCGCGTCGCGGCTGTCGAGCCAGCCGTCGGAAATCTCGCGCAGCGTATCGAGCGATGCGGGCACGTCGGCCTGATCGATCATTTCAACGGTGAAACCGTCGCGCTCGCCACGCTTGAGCGCATAGCGCAGATGCGCGCGATGCGAGCCCTTCAGGTCGAAATCATCGAGCACGACGTGCGCCTCTTCGCCGAGCTTCATGAGCGTGAGGCCCGCGTCGAGATAAAGCGGCAACGCGTTGGCGCGAACCTGGTAGAACGCGGCCCGTCCACCGTGCGTATGGGCGAGCGCGACGAACTTGCTGATCAGGCCCGCCCACTCTTCACGCGGGCCGACCGGGTCGTGCAGCGCGGCCCACGTGCGGCCGTATTTCGCGTACATGAGGAACGCTTCGCGCGACTCGGAAAACATGAAGCTCTTGTCGCCCATCAGCGCGAGACCGGCGTCGCTGCGCTCCTGCGCGCGCACGATGCGCGCCGCGCCGCGCAGATCTTCCGGCGCCGGTTTGACGAAGCGGCCCGGCGCGGGACGCAGCAACTGCCAGAACGAAAAGGTCGCCGCGAACAGGCTCGCGGCCAGCGTCGCGCGCAGCGCGCGCGGCGCGCGTTCGTCGAAGGCGAATTGCCACCACAGATCGCGCGTGTACGGCACATCGCGAAACGCGAACAGCATGACCCACGTGGCCAGCATCAGCACCATCGCAACCGACACCAGCCAGCCCGCAGTAAACCGTTCGGCGAACAGCGACGAATGACGGTTGAAACGCCTGCGCGTGGACAGCAGCAGCGCGATCAGCATACCGAGCACGCCTGCTTCCACGAAGGCAAGCCCCTTGGTCAGCGACAACGCGAGACTCAGCACGGCGAGCATCAACGTCATCCACCACGCGGCGTCCAGGCGCCGCAGTAAGCCACGCGCGACGAACAACAGCAGCACGCCGAGCACGCTGCAGAGCATCTGCGAGCTTTCGAGCACCCACAGCGGCAGCACGTCGCGCAGAATATGAATGCGATGCCAGAACGCGGGCGTTGCGCTGGAGATCACCAGCATGCCGCCCACCACGAACGTGACGAGGCTCAGGAACAGCGGCGCGAGTTTCGACGCGGCGGCCGCGTGTTGCAGCGGCAAGCGGCTCTTCAGCGCGCGCCCCTCGAAACCGGCAAGCAGCGCGGCCGACACGATCAACGGCACACCGAAATAAATCGCCCGGTAGGCGAGCAGCGCGGCAACCATCTGATGCGTTTGCACGCTGCCGTTCAGCGTGAACACCATGGCCGCTTCGAAAACGCCGACACCGCCGGGCGTATGGCCGATCATGCCGAGCAGCATGGCCGCGGCATAGACCGTGATGAAGGTGACGAAGCTCACGTCCGCATGCGGCAGCAGCGCCCACAGTGCGAGTCCCGCGGCCACCACGTCGAGAACCGCAAGGGCCACCTGCGCAAGCAGATCGCGACGTGCGGGCAAATCGAACGAAAGCCACTGCCAGCGCGTGCGGATCGAACGCGTCTCGCTGCGGCACGCGGCGGCCGCCAGCGCAAGCGCGCCGAGCAGCGCCGCGCCGATCCAGACCAGCGCGAGCGGCGTGAGGTGCAGCATCGGCGCGAGCGCGCCGGCCTCGCACACCATGCCGAGGGCTGTCATCAGCACCAGCGCCAGCGCGAGCGAGACGCTCGTGAACACCGTCATGCGGCCGATCTGCGCGGGCGTGACGCTTGCCACGCCATACACGCGCGCACGTACGGCCCCACCGGTCAGCGCGCCGAAGCCGGTGGCATTGCCAAGCGCGGAGCCGGCCGTCGCGCCGACCCACAGCGCCGCGCGCGGCACATCTACGCCGAGATAGCGCAAGCCAACGGCGTCGCGCCCGACCAGCGCCACATAACTGAGCGCGGTAGCGCCGAGCGCCGCGGCCCACTCGCCGGCCGTCAGGTGGCGCAACTCGCGCATCACCGAACGATAGTCGACCGCTTGCGAGAGATGTTGCAGAACGACGAGCAGCAGTCCGCACACGACGAGCGCGAGCACGGGCGCAATCAGCCCGCGGCTGCCGAGCGCTTTCAATGCGCGGTCGAACATTGCGACTGGCCGGTCGAATCTGTTGGTAAAGCGGTGGAATGGGGTCAATGCGGGGCCTTGCTTGGATCTGTCGCGACGACGGAACGTCCGCCGCGGCGTCGCCTGCTACGGGCGATTACAAATGGATAACGGCAAAGGGCGCAAAAGGTTGACAGCGTCAGCCATTTCAGCGGGATTTAATTGAATCCGGCTGTCGAATCGGCCTGCGCTGCGCTCGCTGTGTTCGCCTCGGACCCCTTTTTATTGCATCAAGAATTTCGCGGTGCGTGCCGTAATCGGGAGCAATAGCTCAGTGAAACGCGGTGCATTTACCGCACGCAGTTCGATATTTGAAGGGGAACGATGATGGCAGAACAGGGTTGGATGATGGCCGGCGTGTATCTGGTCGGATTGGTGTCGATGGCGCTGCTGATGAGCGCATTGTCCGCGCGGGCAACGCGGACTCGCACGGCTCGTTCGACCATCGCGAAACCGGCTAAGGACTAATGCTCACCGTCCGGCCGTTGGGCAATCGCGGCCGGACTATCCCGAACGACTTGACGCCCGGACGCCGGCCGCATGGCCGGCACAGCGCATTCCGGCGCGCGGCCCGGTCGGCCTGCGCGCGGTGCACAGTTCGTGACTTACTGCGGACGGCGGTACGTTTCCGCGATCATGGCGCAGTTTTGCAGATGCAGGTTCAACGCACGCAGCGCCAATGCGCGCAGCTTGCCCAGCAGGGTGTTGTTGGTGGCGCGAACGGCTGCGGTCTGGGTAGCGGTATTCATGGCGAGCTCCGAATCAAGTGACCTAGGGTTTATACCTAGGCAATAACCCGATTATAGCCCTCTCGTGCCGCATCGCAACAAAAATCAATGAAACCGCTGCGCCGTTGCGCGGCAGTCACATCGGCCGCCCGCGGACTCCGGAAAAAAGGGCTGCATCGGACCACCGGTTATTAACAATCCGCACCGTACAGGTGCAATAATGACCGCTTTGCCTGCGACCGTCCGCCGCAGCCCGTCGCCATGACCGCCGTCCAGAAAGCCCTGATAGCGCCTCTCATCGTCGCGTGCGCGATGTTCATGGAAAGCGTCGACGCGAACGTGATCGTCACCGCGTTACCGGTCATGGCACGCGACTTCGGGCGCGATCCTGTCACGCTGAAAATCGCGGTGACGAGCTACGTTCTGGGGCTCGGCGTGTTCATCCCGGTGTGCGGCTGGCTCGCCGACCGGTTCGGTGCACGCACGGTCTTCCGCACGGCAATCGGCATCTTCGTGACGGGCTCGCTGCTGTGCGCCGCGTCGAACTCGCTGGCTACCTTCACACTCGCGCGCTTCGTGCAAGGCGTGGGCGGCGCGATGATGGTGCCAGTCGGGCGCATCATCATCTTCCGCGTGGTTCACAAGTCCGACTTCATCCGCGCGATGAACTATCTGAGCGTGCCCGCGCTGCTCGGCCCGGCCGCCGGCCCCCTGCTCGGCGGCTTTATCACCACCTATCTGCACTGGCGGCTGATCTTCTTCATCAACGTGCCGATCGGCATCCTGGGCATCTATCTGACCAACCGGCACATCGCCAACACGCGCGAGCCGGATCCGGGGCCGCTCGACTGGATCGGTTTTATTCTCTCGGCGGCGGGCGCGGTGCTGCTTCTGCTCGGGCTCTCGCTGGTGGGCGGCGAACTGATGTCGAATCGCGACGCGTTCGGCATGTGCGCGTGCGGCGCCTTTCTGCTGCTCGTCTATGTCGCCTACGCGCAGCGCGTCAAACTGCCGTTGCTCGACCTGCGCTTTTTCAAGGTGCCGACGTTTCAGGCGAGCGTGCTCGGCGGCTCGCTGTTTCGTATCGGCCTCGGCGCGTTGCCGTTTCTGCTGCCGCTGATGCTGCAGGAAGGCCACGGCATGAGCGCGTTCCAATCCGGCCTGATCACCTGCGCGTCCGCGTTCGGCGGCATGTTCATGCGCACGTTCGCTTCGAGCGTGCTGCACCGGTTCGGCTTCCGTTCGGTGCTGGTGGTCAACGCCGCGTTATCGGGGCTGTCGATCGCGGCCTGCGGACTGTTTTTCCCCGGCACGCCGACCTGGATCATCTGGGCGGTTGTGCTGCTCGGCGGCTTCTTCCCCGCGCTGCAATTCACCAGCCTGAATTCGCTGACTTACGCCGAGATCGCCAGCCGTGACGTGGGACGCGCCACGAGCCTCGGCAGTGTCGTGCAGCAGATGTCGCTCGGGCTCGGCGTAACGGTCGGCGGCATCGTGCTGCAGATTTCGCGCGTGCTACATGGGCATCCTGGCCTCATGTGGTCGGACTTCTGGCCCGCGTTTCTGGTGGTCGGCCTATGCTCGTTCGCCTCCATTCCGGTCACGCTGCGCATGCCGCATCGCGCAGGTGAGGAGATTTCGCGCGGCGGGCGCGGCTAACCGGCCCCACTATCGCGTGAGGCCACCGCGCGCTTGCGATCACCCGTGGCGTCGCGCGTCCGCCTCGGCCAGCAAGCGATCGAACAGCGCGAGTTCCACCGGCTTGACGAGATGCATGTGGAATCCAGCCTCGCGGCTGCGCTCGTGATCGCTTGTGTGGCCGAAGCCGGTCACGGCGGCGTACAGGGTATGGGCAAGTTCGGGCATCTCGCGCAGCACGGCGATCGTTGCGTAGCCGTCCGTCTTCGGCATCGCAATGTCGATCACGGCAAGATGAGGCGCGAAAGCAGGCGCTATCTGGAAGGCCTGCTCCGCCTCGTAGGCAATGCGGACTTCGTGGCCTTTGAGTTCCAGCAGCATCGCGAGGCTGTCGGCCGAGTCGCGATTGTCGTCCACCAGCAGGATGCGCAGCGGCGCGACTTCGGCCTGCTCCTCTGCCGGCTGGTCGCCCGCGGCGTCGGCTGGCGCGCCGGCCAGCGGCAGGCTCAGCGTAAATGTACTGCCGGTTCCCGGCCCTTTGCTGCTCGCGAGAATGCTGCCGCCATGCATTTCGACAAGCGACTTGCACAACGTGAGGCCGATGCCGAGACCGCCTTCGCCGGTATTCTGCCCGTCCTTTTCCTGAGCGAACAACTCGAAGATCCGGTCGAGCGAAGCCAATGGAATGCCACGCCCCTCGTCGCGCACTTCGAGCACGGCCATATGGTGATCGATACGCCCGAGCACCTCGATCGTGCTGCCCACCGGAGAAAACTTCGACGCGTTATGCAGCAGGTTTTGCAGCACCTGCACGAGGCGCGTCAGGTCGCCGCGAACGAACACCGGATCGGGCGGCATGCGCGGCTCGACATGCTGCTCGTTGGCATCGGTAAACGGGCGCGCCGCCTCGATCCCACGCGCCACGATCTCGCTCAGATCGACGCGGTCGAGGCGCAACTCGACCTTGTTCGAAGTGATCCGGCCGACATCGAGCAGGTCTTCCACCAGGCGCGTGAGGTGAGTGACCTGCCGGTCGATCAGATCGCGTGAACGTGCCAGGGTGGGACTCACGCCCGTTTCGATCTGCATCACGCCGATCGCATTGCGTACCGGCGCGAGCGGATTGCGCAATTCATGCGCGAGGGTCGCGAGAAACTGACGCATTCGCTCACCCGAACGCGTGAGCTCTTCGCGTTCGCGGCGCTCGGTCAGATCGCGCGTGACCTTGGCGAAGCCGCGCAGCCGGTTCGATTCGTCATGCACCGCCGTGATGTTGACGTTGGCCCAGAACGTCGTGCCGTCCTTGCGCACGCGCCAGCCTTCGTCCTCGACGTGGCCGATCTGCCGGGCAATGGCCAGCTCGCGTGCCGGCTTGCCCGCCGCAGCTTCTTCCGGCGTATAGAACACCGAGAAATGCTGGCCGACGATTTCCTCGCGCGTATAGCCTTTGATCCGCGCGGCGCCTGCGTTCCAGCTCACCACGTAGCCGTCAGGGTCGAGCATGAATATCGCGTAGTCCTTGACACTGTCGACCAGCAGGCGGAAACGCTCCTCACTCTGCCGCAGCGCTTCCACGTGTTCGCGCTGCGCGGTCAGATCGCGTGTAATTTTGGCAAACCCTGTAAGAATGCCTGATTGATTGCGGATCGATGTGATCACGACGTTCGACCAGAAGGTCGTGCCGTCCCTGCGAACGCGCCAGCCCTCGTCTTCGAAGCGGCCGGTCAGCGATGCCTGTTGCAACTCGTAGGCCGGCCAGTCACGTGCCACCGCCTCCTCGGTATAGAAGCGCGAAAAATGCTCGCCGACGATCTCCTCGTTCCGATAGCCCGTCAGCTTCTGCGCACCGGCATTCGCGCTGACGATCCGGCCCGTCGCGTCGAGCAGGAAGATTGCGTAGTCTTCGATCGCCTGCAACAACGGCCCATAGTCGACCGCGATCGTAGCGGCCGCAGCGGTCGCAGTCGCGGTTGAGCCGCTGTCGTTAGGGGCGCTGGGCCCGTCGAACTGTTTCATGGCGTGATGAAAGAAGGGCATCGTCCAAAAGCATACATGGGAGTCACCCAATGCTTTGCCTATGATTTCACCTGGGGAGCACGTGAACGGCTCTCCTTCAGACCGCCTTGTACGCAATTGCCGTGCCCCGTCCGGCACGTCCGGCACGTCCTCAACCTGGCTGCCCTATTCAGCCCGCGGCACTGACCTTTTCCGCCAGCTTCGCGTCGTAACTGGAATGGACGTGCACGCGTTTCTTGTCCGGAAATGCGTACGCATAGGCCTTGCGCAGCGCCAGCGACGCCTCGTGAAAACCCGACAGGATCAGTTTCTGCTTGTTCGGATAGTTGGCGATGTCGCCAACCGCGAAGATGCCGGGGCGCGAGCTCTCATAGTTGGAGGTATCCACGTCGACGCGGCCGCCGTGTATCGTCAGCCCCCACTGCGCAATCGGCCCGAGATCGGCAACGAGGCCGTACAGCACCACGAGGTGTTCGGCCACAAGACGCGTCTCGCCCTCGATATGCCGCAGCACGATGGACTTCAGCGCATCCCCTTCGATGTCGAGTCCAGCAATGGCGCCGACGACGAAATCCATCTCGCCGGCCGCGACCGCGCGACGCATCGATTCCACGCTCGAATCGGCCGCGCTGAAGCCGCTGCGCCGGTGCACCAGCGTCACGCGCCGGGCCACTTCGCGCAGCGCGAGCGCCCAGTCCAGCGCGGAGTCGCCGCCGCCCGCCACGACCACGGTCTTGCCGGCGAAATCGGCCAGGCGCGGCACGCTGTAGTGCACATGGCGCGACTCCAGCGGCACGGCTTCGGCAAGCGCCAGCTTTTGCGGCACGAACGCGCCATTGCCCGCGGCAAGCAGAATCGCCGCGACGTCGAAGACAAGCCCGCGATCGGTATGCACGGTCCAGCGCCCGTCCTCGCCCTGCGCGACCGACTCGACCCGCTGTTCGAGATGAATCGGCACGTCGAACGGCTTGCATTGCGCCATCAGCCGATCGACCAGATCGCGCGCGGTGCAGGACGGAATGGCGGGAATATCGTAGATAGGTTTGTCTGGATAAAGCTCGATGCATTGCCCGCCGACCTTGTCGAGTCCGTCGACGATATGGCAGGACAGGCCGATCACGCCCGCCTCGAAAGCGGCAAAAAGGCCCACGGGGCCGGCGCCGACAATCAGAACATCGGTGCGGACCGGCTGCGGAAGTTGGGCGGCGGCGGAAGTCATGCGCAATCTCGTCGAATAGGTGGATGACCCACCATACCGAATCGCCCGAAGCCCGGCAACGATGCCATTACGACCGGTAAGGACGCTCGGCGATCCGTCGCCGTGCATCGCCACCACCGCAAAGTGGTCACCTTAAAATAGACAGAATTGGCAATTTCACAAAGCCAGTCATGCGACTAATCTTCACTCATCGCATCACGGAATGCGTCCAAACCAACTCAGGAGTGCATCATGCAACGTCTGAACTATTACAAAGCCAACCCCGCCGCGATCAAGGCGTTGATGGGTGTTGAAGAGCGCATCGGCAAATCGGCGCTCGAAAAATCGCTGACCGAACTGGTTCGCTTGCGCGCCTCGCAAATCAACGGCTGCGCATACTGCGTCGACA
Organism: Paraburkholderia ginsengiterrae; assembly: GCF_001645125.1. Lineage (GTDB taxonomy): Bacteria > Pseudomonadota > Gammaproteobacteria > Burkholderiales > Burkholderiaceae > Paraburkholderia > Paraburkholderia ginsengiterrae. The sequence continues at coordinate 10,238 of NZ_LXKA01000339.1, forward strand.
TGCATACCACCGATGCGCGCAAAGGCGGCGAAACCGAACGCCGTCTGGCAACGGTGGTGGTGTGGCGCGAAACGCCCTTCTTCACCGACCGCGAACGCGCCGCGCTCGAATGGACCGAAGCGCTGACGCTGATCTCGCAAGACCATGTGCCGGACGCGATCTGGGAAGCCGTGCGCCCCCACTTCAGCGACGAAGAGCTGGTCGACCTGACGCTGCTCGTCACCGCGATCAACGCATGGAACCGCATCGCGATTTCGTTCCGCACGATGCCGAGTTGAGCGCCGCGCGCTGACGTGGCGGGTTCAGCAAAGTTGTGTTGCTTGAACCCGTCCTTCTGCGCGATTTAATCCGGAATCCTGCCTATACGGCGAGCAGCCTCATTCCCCGATCCACGAGCCGCGCAGATCGCTGTCGTACAGCAATTGCAACAGCGTGCCCGCCGGCTTGCTGAGCCGTTTCGCCGCCAGCGCGATGAATTCCACCGACGGCAACGCCGGCAGGCTGGCGGCATTGAGCGGCGGCGTGAGCCCCCGCGCCGCCAGGTACTGCGGACGAACCGTAATGCCGAGCCCGCCGCGCGCCGCCGCGATACAGCCCGAATGGCTGCTGCTCGTGCACACCACTTGCCAGCCGAAGCCCGCCTCGGCGAGCGCGTCGAGCACGACCGCCCGCGTCACGCTCGGCTCAGCGACCAGAATCAACGGCAAAGGCTGGCTCAGATCGACCAGCGTGCCGGCGCGCGCCAGCCACTCCAGCCGGCCGGTAAACAGCGGCACGCCACGCCGGTCGCCCAGGCGCCGCTTGCCGACCAGCAGATCGATCGCACCCGCGTCCAGCAGTTCATAGAGCTTGCCGGTCATGCCGATGGTGATCTCCAGCTCGACGTCCGGATGCGCGTCACGAAACGCCGCCAGCACGGCAGGCAATGGCCCGAGCGCCACATCGTCGGAGGAGCCGAGGCGCACGCGGCCCTTCAGGCGCGACGCGCGGAATTGCGACTCGGCCCGCGCCAGCGCCTGCAGAATCACGCTCGCGTGCGCGAGCATGGCCTCGCCGTCCGGCGTCATGGCAAGCGAATGGGTATCGCGCACGAACAGCCGCCGGCCGACGCTTTCTTCGAGCCGCCGGATGTGTTCGCTGACGCTCGACTGCGTCAGATCGAGCCGCCGCCCCGCCTCGGTAAAACTGTGACACGCGGCGACGGTCGAGAAAGTCTTGAGCCAGATGGGATTGAGCATGCGCCATTGTCGCGCTGCTTATCGGCAAAGTCGATAACAGTCAGCGTCTCCAGTGGGGTTCCCGATCGGCAAGGATGTCAATATGATGACCAGATTCCCCCGATGAATGTTTCGAGCCCGGGCGCCCGCCCCACTGCCCGGCCGCCCCGCTAAAGATGACCAAGGATTCTTCCCACACCGCGCTGCTCTGGATCGTCGCCTCCGGCTTTTTCATGCAGTCGCTCGATACGACGATCGTCAACACCGCGCTGCCGTCGATTGCGCACAGCCTGAATGTGGCGCCGCTCGCGATGCAGCCGATCGTCGTCGCCTACACGCTCACCATGGCCATGCTTACGCCCGCCTCGGGCTGGCTCGCCGACCGGTTCGGCACGCGGCGCGTCTATTTCGCGGCCATCCTCGTGTTCGTGCTCGGCTCGGTCTGCTGCGCGAGCGCGCATACGCTAAGCCAGCTGGTGCTCGCGCGGGTGCTGCAGGGTTTGGGCGGCTCGATGCTGCTGCCGATCGGACGGCTCGCCGTGCTGCGCAGCGTCGCGAGCGAGCAGTACGTCGCGGCGCTCGCGTTCATTTCCATCGCGGGACAACTGGGGCCGATCGCCGGACCGACGCTCGGCGGCTGGTTCGTTCAGGCGATCACGTGGCACTGGATCTTCCTGATCAACGTGCCGATCGGTGTGGTGGGCCTCTACGCGGTCCAGCGCTTTCTGCCGTTACACGGTGGAGCTGACGCACCGCCCTTCGACTTCGCCGGCTGCGCGCTGCTGTCGTTGTGCATGATCGCGTTTTCGCTGGCGATCGACGCGCCGGTGCACGCCCATCGGGCGGCATGGTCGGCGGGACTGTTCGCGCTCGCCGTCGTGAGTGCGCTTGCCTACATTCCGTATGCAAGGCATCGCGCCAATCCGCTCTTCAAGCTGTCGCTGTTCGGCGAGCCGAATTTCAGCGTCGGGCTGATCGGCAATCTCGGCTGCCGCATCGGGTCGAGCGCAGTGCCCTTCCTCGTGCCGTTGCTGCTGCAATTGCAGCTGGGCTACTCGCCGCTGCATTCCGGTCTCATGATGCTGCCCGCGGCGCTGGCCGGCACGGTGGCCAAACGCTGGATCGCGCCGCTTGTGCGCCGCTACGGCTACGACACATTTTTGCTGGTGAACACCTTGATCGTGGGTTCGTCGATCGTTGCGTTCGCATTGATTTCGCGCGGCACGCCGCTCGTGATCGAGGTCGCGATTCTGGCGGTGTTCGGCGCGGCCAACTCGATGCAATTCGCGGCGATGAACAGCGTCACGCTCAAAGACCTCTCACATGAGGATGCCGGCAGCGGCAACAGCCTCTTTTCGATGGTGCAGATGCTGGCGATCGGGCTCGGCGTGTCGATCGGCGGCGGGCTGGTGAATCTGTTCTCGGCGCAATCGGGATCGGCCGCGCTCGGCTTCCGCCTGAGCTTCGTTTGCGTCGGCGCGATCACGCTGGTGTCGGCTTGGGTATTCCGCCATCTCGACAACACGTCTGCCGCGCGCCCCGTGCGTGGCCAGGCGACGCAAGGCGCGGGCCGCTGACTTTTGCGTTTATTCACTTTGCATTGACAGGCGGCAGTACCCTGCGCTAACGCATGAATTCAAACAGGCTTTCGCGTTAGCATGTCATGCATTAACTAATGCATAACAAAGGGATCTCGCATGCCATTTGACGAGCGCGTGCTGAACGGCATCGGCGTCCTGACGGCAATCGTCGATTGCGGCAGTTTTGCGGCGGCGGGTGAAGCGCTCGACATGTCGCAATCCGGGGTCAGCCGCGCGGTCGCGCGGCTCGAGGCACGTCTGGGCATCCGCCTCTTCGACCGCACCACGCGCTCGGTCACGCTAACCGACGAGGGGCGGCGCTTCTACGAACAGATCGTCCCGCTGCTGAGCGGTCTGGAAGAAGCCGCGGCGTCTGCCGCCCAGGGCGGGAGCGCCGTGCGTGGGCGTTTGCGCGTGAACATGGACCCGTTCTTCTCGCGCCTCATGCTCGGGCAAAGGCTCGGCGGATTTATCGACAGGCATCCCGATCTGCAACTGGAGCTGATCACGCGCGAGCAGCTCGGCGATATGGTTGCCGACGGTTTCGATCTGGCCATCCGTTTCGGTGACCCGCCGGCGCCGGCGCTGATCGCCCGCAAGCTGACGGAAGCGCGCATTCTCACGGTCGCCGCGCCGTCGTATCTGAAGAAGCATGGGCATCCGGCGAACCCGGCCGAACTCGAAAACGGCAAACATGTGTGCATCAAATATCGCGATCCGCTAACGGGCTATCCTTTCAGCTGGGAGTTTCATCGCGGCCGCAAGAAGATCGTCGTGACGCCGCAAGGCCGTTTAACGGTGAACGACGTGGCGACCCTGCACAGTGCCTGCATGGCAGGCCAGGGGGTCGCGCAGATTCTCTCGCTCGGCAACGAGTCGCTGATGGCGAGCGGCAAACTGATCGAGGTGCTTCCCGATTGGGGCGACGGCGCGTATCCGCTCCATGCGCTCTATCCTTCGCGGCATCAGCCGCCGGCGAAAGTGCGCGCGTTCGTCGACTTCATCGTGTCGCTGACGGGCGCCGCGCCGCGCGAATCGTCAGTCAGTTGAAATATAAAAGATGAGTCTTGAAGCGGCTTTACGGCAAATCAGTAAAAAATTCGCATAAATTTTTCCCTTCCCGCCCCTTTCAGAAGCCAAACATTTCTTCCTATTTTTTGCCGATTATTTTTTCGGCGCGATGGACTATTTTTCTGCTTGCAGCGATGTGTGCGTCAAGCAAACCGGCTGCCGCCCCTGAACAGAAAAGAAAGGCGACGCTCATGTCCATCAACCCGGCTCACCCCCACCTTCCCAAGGTCTCAATTTGCCTGCCGACCTGCAATCGTCCTGAACTGATCGTCGAGTGCATCGACTCGTGCCTCGCGCAGAGCTACGGCAAGCTGGAAATCGTGATCGGCGATGACTCGAAAGACACACGCACCCAGCAGTTGATCGCGGCGCGCTATGGCGACGAGCCGCGCGTGCGCTACCTGAAGCATGAACCGCCGCTCGGCCAGGCGCGCAACGTCGCCAGCCTGTTCAACCGCGCAACGGGTGACAAGATCCTGCTGATTCACGACGACGACCTGCTCACCACGGCCGGCGTCGAAAAGCTCGTGTCGCTGTGGACGCTTCATCCGCAACTCGACGCGGTATTCGGCGACCAGTACGAGGCCGATCACAGCGGTGCGATCGACTTCGAAGCCAGTGCGTACCTGAATGCGGACTTCAGACGCACCCGGGATGCCGAAGGCCTGCAGCGTCTGCCGGGCAGGACCGGTCTGATCCAGATGTTTCCGAACAATGGCTGGATGGCCGACGCGCAGCTCGTCAAGCGGATTGGCTATTCGGATCAGCACGGCATGTGCTGCGATTTCGTGTTCGGCACCGAACTCTGCCTCGCGGCGCGCGAGGTGTTTTACCTCCACGACTACGTCTCGGTGTACCGCAAGACGGCCAACTCAATCTCGCACAGCACCCGCGGCACGACCATCGCGGCGCCGGTCAGCGCGTACGCGTTCGTCAAGGCGTTGAAGCTGCCGCCGGAACTGGAGCCGTCGCGCAAGCTGGCGCTGCAGCGCCTCGCGCCGATCGTCGTCTCCGTTCACGCGAAAAACCGCCAGGTGCGCGCGGGCATCAAGGTCATGCTTGGCCATCTGTTCGCGTACAACTACGGGTTCAGCGTACGGCTCTACTACCATCTCCTGATGCTCGCGCGTGCCGCGTTGCGCGGGCCCCAGCAGGTCGCCACGGCCACCGCGGCCACCGCGGCCGCAGCGGTGGCGGCCGTGGCCGCGGCGCCCACTGTGGCCGCCAATCCGGCCGCGATCGTCAAGGAGCGCGTCGCGGAACTCATGACCGACCACTCGGAACCGGTCTGACGCTGCGCCGTTGCGCCGCTGTATCCTGGAAGCCGGCACCAGCGGTGCCTGCCAATCTCGCGCAATCAGCGTGTTTTCTGCTAAGCATCTTCTGCTTAGCAAACGCGTAATTGTTGCTTGGTCCCGCGCACCGCGCTGATTACGATGACCATGAACCGTCATCAGCGCCGAGGTGATTCGCCATGTCCGACAGTACCTGTTTCAAACCGCGTGTGATCGAGCCGGTCGCCGTCAACCAGCCCGAAGGATTGGGGCTCGCGGTGGAACTCTGGTTCACGCATCCCGTCGACCGGATCGCCGGGCGAGCGCTGCAGATTCATTTGCGCGGCGACGCGAAGATGGCGCAGGCCGAAGCGCTGCGCGACCTGCTTCATGCATTGGGAACCGAGATCGTGGTGGCGTGATCGTGGTGGCGTGAGAGAGCGCCCATGAAAAACGGCGGCCGGGTTGCCCCGCACCGCCGTTTTCAGGTCACGTTCCGACGTGACGGCATGTGGCCGCTACCGGCTCAAGGTTCGTGCCGCAGATACCCTTCTTTCGACGGATCGCGCATGCGCAGCGAGACGATGCCGGCAATCGCGCACAGTGCGGTGACGTACCAGTAGAACGTCGACTCGCTGCCGACCGACTTCAGCCACAGCGCGACGTATTCCGCCGAGCCGCCGAAGATCGCATTGGCCACCGCGTACGACAGACCCACGCCGAGCGCACGCACTTCCGGCGGGAACATTTCCGCCTTGATCAGGCCGCTGATCGATGTGTAGAAACTGACGATCGCCAGCGCCACCACAACCAGACCGAAGGCCGCATACGGGCTCGTCACGTCTTTCAGCGCGTGCAGCAGCGGCACCGTACCGATGGTCGCGAAGAAGCCGAAGAACAGCATCGAACGGCGGCGGCCGATGCGGTCCGACAGCGCGCCGAAGAACGGCTGCATCACCATGTAGACGAACAGCGCCGCGGTCATCACGTTGCTGGCCGTCTTTGCATGCATGCCGGCCGTGTTGACCAGGTACTTCTGCATGTACGTGGTGAACGTGTAGAAGATCAGCGAGCCGCCGGCTGTGAAACCCAGCACCGTCATGAACGCACCCTTATGCTGCCACAGGCCGCGCAGCGTGCCGGCTTCCTTGCGCTGACGCGTCTCGGCCGTGGTGGTTTCGTCGAGCGATTTACGCAGATACAGTGCGACTAGCGCCGCCATCGCGCCGATCACGAACGGCACGCGCCAGCCCCAGGCCTTCAGCTCTTCGGTGGACAGCGTCTGTTGCAGCACCACCAGCACCAGCAGCGCGCACAACTGCCCGCCGATCAGCGTGACGTACTGGAACGACGCGAAGAACCCGCGCCGGCCCTTGAGCGCGACCTCGCTCATATAGGTCGCGCTGGTGCCGTATTCGCCGCCCACCGACAACCCCTGGAACAGCCGTGCGACCAGCAGCAGCGCCGGCGCCAGCGCGCCGATCTGCGCATACGTGGGCAGCAAGGCGATCACGAGCGAACCGCCGCACATCATGAACACCGACACCATCATGGCGTTGCGGCGGCCGTGCTTGTCAGCCAGTCGCCCGAAGAACCAGCCGCCGATCGGCCTCATCAGGAAGCCCGCGGCGAACACGCCTGCCGTGTTGAGCAACTGCGTGGTGGTGTTGCCGCTCGGGAAAAACGCCGGCGCGAAGTACAACGCGCAGAACGAATACACGTAAAAGTCGAACCACTCGACGAGATTGCCCGAGGAAGCGCCAACGATCGCGAAGATGCGGCGCCGGGTGTCGTGAGCCGAGGCCACGGAGTGATCGGTCAGGTCGGTCATGTTGTTATCTTTCCTTGTCTTTGAACGGAGGCAGCGGTCGTGGCGCCGCCTTCACAACGCGCGCCGGGGCGCCGTCGCGGCCCTCGTCGTACGGGTGCGCGAATTTTACAGAATTGCAAGGAGAACATGGGGCTTTGTTGGCGCCCAATAGGGAAAGCCCCTGCCAGTCGCAAGACTGCAGGGGCTTCGGACAGACTCAATCGGATTGCCGCACGGTTGCGGGTTCAGGACGACGTCACACTCTCACCGCCGGCGGGACATACCGGCACTCATAACGCTTGCGGACCGTGCCGTTCTCATCGACGCTTTCCAGGTACACGTCGAACTGCCACAACCGCGCCATGTGCTTGAGCACCTCGTCGCTATCCGACGACAGATGCCGGTTGTCGCTCATGAAGTGCCGCAGCGTCAAGCTCCGGTCGCCGCGCGTATTGACCGCCCACACCTGGATATTCGGCTCGCGGTGATGCATGTCGTACTGCCGCGACAGCGCCTGGCGCACGTACTGATACCCGCTGTCGTCGTGAATCGCCGAGACTTCGAGCGCATCGCGCATGTCGTCGTCGAGCACCGAGAAAAGACGCATTTCCCGGATCAGATGCGGCGACAGATACTGCGCAACGAAACTCTCGTCCTTGAAGTTGCGCATCGCGTAGTGCATGGCTGGCAGCCACGGACTGCCGGCCAGCTCCGGAAACCATTTGCGGTCTTCCTCGGTGGGCGATTCGCAGACGCGGCGAATGTCGCTCATCATCGAAAAACCGAGCGCATACGGGTTGATGCCGCTGTAATACGGCTTCGTGACCGGCGGCTGGTAGACCACATTGCTGTGCGAATGGAGAAACTCCATCATGAAGCCGTCTTCCAGCGTGCCCTGGTTGTACATGGTGTTGAGCAAGGTGTAGTGCCAGAACGTCGCCCAGCCCTCGTTCATCACCTGGGTCTGCCGTTGCGGATAAAAATACTGGCCGACCTTGCGCACGATACGGATCACTTCCCGTTCCCACGGCTCCAGCAGCGGCGCGTTTTTCTCCGCGAAATACAGCAGATTTTCCTGCGGCTCCGGCGGATAGCGCTCCTCGATTTCCTCCGGCAACGGCGTATGCCGGCTCGGCAAGGTGCGCCACAGTTCATTCACCTGCGACTGCAGGTATGCCTCGCGCTCACGGCGCGCGGCAAATTCCTTCTCCAGCGACAGCTTCTGCGGACGCTTGTAGCGGTCCACGCCATAGTTCATCAGCGCGTGGCACGAATCGAGCAGTTCTTCCACCCGGTCGAGGCCAAAGCGCTCCTCGCACTCCGCGATGTAGTTCTTCGCGTAGACGAGATAATCGATGATGGCGTGCGCATCCGTCCACAGCTTGAACAGATAGTTGCCCTTGAAGAACGAGTTATGCCCGTAGGCGGCGTGCGCGATGACGAGCGCCTGCATCGTCATCGTGTTCTCTTCCATCAGATACGCGATGCAGGGGTTGGAATTGATAACGATCTCGTACGCGAGCCCCATCTGGCCGCGACGGTAGCTTTTCTCGGTAGAGAGAAAATGTTTGCCGAACGACCAGTGGCGGTAGTTCACCGGCATGCCGACGGACGCATACGCGTCCATCATCTGTTCGGAACTGATGAGTTCGAGCTGGATGGGGTACACGTCGAGTTCATATTGCTCTGCAACACGGGCAATATGCGAGTCGTACTCTTCGATCAATTCGAAGGTCCAGTCGGACGGGCACGGCAGAGGCCTTCTATCGGCTACGTTCATACGGACTTCCCTTTGCCCCTCAGTGGGCGTTCCGGTGTGTCCCCGTGCTGCAGCGGTGTCGACGGCTCCGGCTGCGGCGGCTCGACCTTCGTCCGCCCCGGCCTCGGCATGCCCCGACTGTTGCTGCTGCGGCACGCCTTTCCCGCGCTCCGGCTGATAGCCGCGCGCTTCGTTATGCAAATGCTTGCTCGTCATGAAGACGCCGCCTGCTTTTCGAACAACTCGCGAAACACCGGATAAATGTCCGCCGCGGTCTCGACCTTCTTCATCGCCATATGCGGCTGGCTCAGGGCCAGTTGCGCATATTCGAGCCACAGGTTCTGCTCTTCGGGCGTCACCTGAATATACGCAAAATACCGCACCTTCTCCAGGATGTCATCCGACAGTATCTTGCGGCACTTCGGCGAGTCGTCGGTCCAGTTGTCGCCGTCGGACGCCTGGGCACCGTAAATGTTCCATTCAGTCGGCGAATAGCGCTCGTCCATCACCTTGCGCATCAGCTCGAGCGCGCTCGACACCACCGTGCCGCCGCTTTCGGTCGAATGAAAGAAGGTATCTTCGTCGACCTCCTCCGCGCGCGTATGGTGGCGGATGAACACTACCTCGATGCGCTCGTAATTGCGTTTGAGAAAGAGGTACAGCAGGATGAAGAAGCGCTTGGCGAGATCCTTGCGCTGTTCGTCCATGGACCCGGACACATCCATCAGACAGAACATCACCGCCTGACTGGACGGCGTGGGCTGCTTCACGCGGTTCACATAACGCAGATCAAACGGGTCGATGAACGGAATCCGCCAGATGCGCCCGCGCAAATGGTGAATCTCCTCTTCGAGCACTTTGATCTCCTCGCGGCGATCCGCGGGGTCGGCCTTCATCGCCTCGAGTTGCCGCTCCATTTCATGCAACTGGTTGACGAGCGGCGCGCCGAGCGCGATGCGGCGGCCGAGCGCGCTCCTCAGCGAACGGACCACGTCGATATTGTTCGGCGTGCCTTCGGCAGCCCAGCCCGCGCGGATGCTCTTCCACGTGGGCACAGCCATCAGATGGGTTTTGACGAGACGCGGCAGTTCGAGGTCGTCGAAGAAATACTGCATGAATTCTTCGCGGCTCAGCTCGAATACGAAGTCGTCCTGCCCCTCGCCTTCATTGCTGGCCTGGCTGCCCCCGCCGCCTCCGCCACCGCCTTGCGGGCGCGGAATCTTGTCGCCGCGGATGTAGTCGGAGTTGCCTGGATGCACCATCTCCCGCTTGCCGCCCGGACCGTGGCGGAACGACGGCTCCGCGATGTCCTTGCGCGGGATGGTGATGCTCTGGGTGTTCTGTATGTCTTTGATGCTGCGGTCGCGCACCGCTTCCGAGACGGCGCGACGAATATAGTTCTTAACGCGACGCAAAAAACGTTCGCGATTTGCAATGCTCTTGTTCTTGCCTGCCAACCTGCGGTCGATAATTTGATGAAGCACGCCAGGTCTCCCGTGTCGATCGGAGTTGGTGCTTCAGCACTTACTCCGATCCCATGCATCCGCACAAATTCCATCAATGTGCGCGAGACACGCGCTGCATGCCCAGCAACGCTATGTCCATGCGGCTTGCGCCTTGCAGCGTGCCCGCGCGGCCGGACCGCGCGGGCGGGACGCCATGCGCATCATGATGACTTGCGCACGCGCAGATACCAGTCACACAGCAAGCGCACCTGCTTCGGCGTGTAGCCCTTCGTCACCATGCGATTGACGAAGTCTTCGTGCTTGCGCTGCTCCTCCGCCGAGCCCTTGGCGTTGAACGAGATCACCGGCAGCAGTTCTTCCGTGTTCGAGAACATCTTCTTTTCGATCACGACGCGCAGCTTCTCATAGCTGATCCACGCAGGGTTCTTCCCTGCATTGGCCGCTCGCGCACGCAACACGAAATTCACGATCTCGTTGCGGAAGTCCTTCGGATTGCTGATGCCCGCGGGCTTCTCGATCTTCTCCAGTTCGGCGTTCAATGCCGCACGGTCGAAACTCTCGCCGGTGTCGTGGTCGCGGAACTCCTGATCCTGAATCCAGAAGTCCGCGTACGTCACGTAGCGGTCGAAAATATTCTGTCCGTACTCGGAATACGACTCCAGATACGCGGTCTGAATCTCCTTGCCGATGAACTCGGCATAACGTGACGCGAGGACATCCTTGATGAACGACAGATACTTCTGCTCGGTTTCCGGCGGGAACTGCTCGCGTTCGATCTGCTGCTCGAGCACGTACATGAGGTGCACCGGATTGGCCGCGACTTCGGTCGAATCGAAGTTGAACACGCGCGACAGGATCTTGAACGCGAAGCGGGTCGACACGCCGGTCATGCCCTCGTCCACGCCCGCGAAATCGCGGTACTCCTGGAACGACTTGGCCTTCGGATCGGTGTCCTTCAGATTCTCGCCGTCGTACACCTGCATCTTCGAGAACAGGCTGGAATTCTCCGGCTCCTGCAAGCGTGTGAGCACGGACATCTGCGCCATCATCTTTAGCGTGCCCGGCGCGCAGACCGCATTGGCCAGCGACGAATTGCGCAGCAGCTTCTCGTAAATCTTGATCTCTTCGCCGTAGCGCAGGCAGTACGGCACCTTCACGACGAAGATCCGGTCGAGCAGTGCTTCGTTATTGCGGTTGTTGCGGAACGCCTTCCATTCCGACTCGTTCGAGTGCGCGAGGATCACGCCTTCGAACGGGATCGCGCCGAAACCTTCGGTGCCCTTGAAGTTGCCTTCCTGGGTGGCGGTCAGCAACGGGTGCAGGACCTTGATCGGCGCCTTGAACATTTCGACGAATTCAAGCAAGCCCTGATTGGCGAGACACAGGCCGCCGGAATAGCTGTACGCGTCCGCGTCGTCCTGTGCGTACTGTTCGAGCTTGCGGATGTCGACCTTGCCGACCAGCGACGAAATGTCCTGATTGTTTTCGTCGCCCGGCTCGGTCTTGGCGATACCGATCTGGCGAAGGATCGACGGGTAGCGGCGCACCACGCGGAACTTGCGGATGTCGCCGTTATATTCATGCAGGCGTTTTACCGCCCACGGGCTGAGAATGCTTTTGAGGTAGCGGCGTGGAATGCCATATTGCTCTTCGAGAATCGGGCCGTCTTCCTCGTAGTCGAACAGACCGAGCGGCGACTCGTTCACGGGCGAACCCTTGATCGAATAGAACGGCACGCGTTCCATGAGCTGCTTCAGGCGCTCCGCGATCGACGATTTGCCGCCGCCGACCGGGCCGAGCAGATACAGAATCTGTTTCTTTTCTTCGAGCCCCTGGGCCGAGTGACGGAAGTAGGCGACCACCTGCTCGATCACGTCTTCCATTCCGTAGAACTCACGGAATGCGGGGTATACCTTGATGACTTTGTTCGCAAAGATACGCGACATGCGCGGATCGTTGCGAGTGTCGATCTGTTCCGGTTCCCCGATGGCTGTCAACATGCGTTCGCCGGCCGTGGCGTACGCGGCGGGATTTTCTTTGCAGAGCGCGAGATACTCCTCGAGCGAGAACTCATCTTCTCGCGTTTTCTCGAAGCGGGTCGCGAAACTGCTGTAGATATCCATGCTACCTCCTCGCCGAAGTCTGGATCGATGTCGTGCGCGGCGCGCTATTCGGAAACGACATCGCTCGAATTCATCCTAAACCCTTTTAAATTTTTTTTCACGAACTACGTTGCGAAAATCGCGCCGTATTCGCCTACTAACATTCCTCACTTGGAAACAAAGTTTCGACCACCTACAATCTTGCACTCACGTCGCAGCGATTGCGGCCCTCATCTTCACCCCACGTTCATTGAATGTTCCCGCTGTTGCATCGGACAACCTGTCTGCACGCGCACACTGTTTGCAAAAAGCGCGGACGTCATGTGCGCTTTGTGCGGCCGGCCACCTTTTTTCCTCAACGCGCGACACGCGTATTCGGCCTACACGAGCCAACGCCTGTTACATGTTGACGCGCAATGCGGGCCTGAAGCGCGCTGCGTTCGCAACTGCTGCACCAGTTCGTCAACGCGTGAACGATTTTGTTCCGCGTCATCTCGTACCCGTGTAATGCGCCGTTACAAGCATCACGCATGCATCGCCACTGCATTAACCTCATCGATAGCAGGGTTTGCCGCGGTCATAACTGGATGACGGCGACGCCCGACATTGCTTCAATAGGTGTATACGGCAAAGCCGCCTTCACAGATGCGATGAATGTAAAACGGCCGCCCGCAGGCAGCCGTTCGAATGAGGCGTGCTAAAGCCGCAGAGCCCGGTGACGTGCGTCGCCATGCGGCGCCATGACCGATAGCCGTCTTGCTCAGGTCAGTTCAATCTCCACTTCGCCGAGGCCGTCGATATGGCCACGCACGATGCCCGGTTTGTTCACACTGTGAGCGCCAACGTACGAACCGGTGGTGAGCGTCCATTCCGGCTCGATGGTGATGCCCATGGCGGCGCAGTGGTTGACGAACCACACCAGCAGTTCACGCGGATCGCCGGCCGGATTGCCGGTAGCTTCGGGTATCAGCGATTCACCGTCGAAGCTCAGTTCCAGTTCGGGCGAAACGAAGTCGAAGCCGCGCGCGAGCCCCGCATAGGCCACCGGATGCCCCGTCATCAGCGCGCCGTTGTTCTGCGCGTCGGCCAGCTGCGCAAGCGGCGCGACATTCGGCCACTCGGCGAAGCGGCTATCTACGATCTCGATGGCCGGCAGCACGACGCCGACCTTCGAGAGCACTTCGTCGCGCGCGTAGGCACGCCCGCGCGGTTCGATCGCCTCGGCGAAGCGGAACGCAATCTCCAGTTCCACCAGCACCCGGAAGAAGCCCGCGTGCGCGATGCGCGCCGGCGACTGCAGCACCAGCGAGGCAGGAATCGGCGCGCCCGAGGCGGCGCCACCCGGCGTTTTGGCGCCGACTTTCCAGGCGCCGGTCGAGTCGCCGAGGCCGGCGATCACCGCCTGCTGGATCGCGTACGCGGTTGCCGCATCCGGCGGCAGGCTGTCGGGGGCGGGCGCATCGATCGGGCGATGCAGCCGGCGTGCCTCGACGAGGCGGTGCGCGAGGTCGTGTGGCGTCATGTCGGTCCTTTGTGGCTGGCGCATTGAGCGGTTACGGGGGCGTGGATGCCGTCAGAGGTAGGCCGCTGAGCCCTGGCAGCGTCCGTCAATGTACCGGATCATGAGGCCGGCCGGGTGTCAACTTGCATCGCCAGCGCGAGTTAATGCACACATCATAAAAAAAGACCGCGAATGCGGGCGCAATCGCGGTCTTTTGGCGTAAGGCGGTATCCGCGGCGGCGGCGTTCAGTCTGCTGCGCCGCCGGGAATGGATGTTGCAACGCAAACCGGGTTAGAACATGGGTTAGAACCGGGCTTAGAACGTTTCCCAATCCTGGTCGCTGCCGGCGCCAGCCGTCGCCATAGCTTTGGCCGGCGCGCGGGCCGGCGCGGCAGCGGGCTGTGCCGTGGCGGCCGGCACTTTGGGCGCGGCGGCGGCTTGCGGCGCGGGCTGCGCAGCGGCGCTATGGAATACGTGGCGCGCGGCTTTGCCACGCGCGGGGGTGCTCACGCGCTTCGGCGCGCTGCTCACGGACGCGTGCACAGGCGCATGAGAGCCGCCCTCTTCCAGCTGGAACACGGCGACCGCGGTGCGCAGCTTGCCGGCCTGGTCTTCGAGCGAGGACGCGGCGGCCGCCGCTTCTTCGACCAGCGCGGCATTTTGCTGCGTGACCTCGTCCATCTGCGTGACGGCTCGCGCCACCTGATCGATGCCGCTGCTCTGCTCTTCCGAAGCGGCAGCGATCTCGCCCATGATGTCGGTCACGCGCTGCACCGCGCCAATGATTTCGGTCATGGTGCGGCCCGCCTCGTCGACCAGCGCCGAGCCCGACTGGACCCGCTCGACCGAGGTGTCGATCAGCTCCTTGATTTCCTTCGCCGCGGCCGACGAGCGCTGCGCGAGGCTGCGCACCTCGCCCGCCACGACCGCGAAACCGCGCCCTTCTTCGCCGGCCCGTGCCGCTTCCACGGCCGCATTCAGGGCCAGGATGTTGGTCTGGAACGCAATGCCTTCGATGATCGAAATGATGTCGGCGATCTTTGCCGAGCTCTGGTTGATGTCGCCCATCGTGCCGACCACCTGGCCGACCACCGCGCTGCCCTTGTTGGCGATCTCCGACGCATTGGCCGCCAGCGAGCTGGCCTGGCGGGCGTTGTCGGCGTTCTGCTTGACCGTGCCGGTCAGCTCTTCCATGCTCGACGCGGTTTCCTGCAACGCCGACGCCTGCTCTTCGGTCCGCGAGGACAGATCGATATTGCCGGCCGCGATCTGGCGCGTGGCGGTCGCAATCGATTCACTGCCGCTGCGCACGGTACGCACCGTTTCGGTGAGGCTGCGCTGCATTTTGGCGATGCCTTCGAGCACCTGCCCCATTTCGTCACGCGAGGTCACGACGACCGGGCGGCGCAGATCGCCTGCCGAAATTGCTTCGAAGTGGCCGAGGGCTTCGCCGAGCGGCCGGGCGATTGCGCGGCTGAGCGTCAGGTACGAGATCACCGCGGCCAGCACGCCGATCACCAATGCACCCGCGCCGATCATGCGGAATACTTCAAAACTGCTTTCCGCGGAGTCGTAGCCTGCTTTCGCCGAGGTGAACTGGAACTTGGCCAGTGCTTCGTCGGCTGTGGCCAGATCGTTGTACGAAACCTGCAGGCGCTTCGAATTGTCGATCACTTTGGACTGGTCGTTCACCGCGATGACTGCCGCAAACGTGTCCAGTTGCTGATGCAACGCGTCGCGTTTGGCGACGACGTCCTGGGCGAGGCGGTCTTCCTCCGCGTCGCGCGGCAGGTCCATATATTTCTTCCACCACATATCGGAGTTGGCGCGCATCATGCGTGCGCGTTCGAGCACCGACGGCGCCTCCGGCGTGCCGATCATGAACGCTGCCCGGTCCAGCGCGAGCCGCTCGCGCGCCGCGTAGAGTTCGGCGTCGCCAATATCCACCGCGCTCGGCATGGCGTTCGTGAAAGTGTCCTGATAAGCGTCGTTCGAACGGCTCATCCCAAACAAACCAAAGACGCAGATGGCGACCAGCAGCGCGGCCAGAAAAGCCATCGTGAGGCCTATCCGTGCCTTGATCGTGATGCCTTTGTTCAACATGCTTGTTCCTGTGCTAGACAAAATGAAAGGCTGCTGCCGCAGCGCGAGATAACGTGTGGCGTCTGCGTGTTGGCGCTTTTTGAAGCGGCGTTCTAATAGTCGTGTTTACGGCCTCGCCTCTGTGTTCTTGAAGGTTTTATATGGTATGAAGAAAGACGATGTAAGCTTTTAGTAGAAATTACAACCAGCTAACGACTCAGGCGCGGCGGGTCATGCCCACGGTTGGGCGTGGAGAGGGAAACGATGGGGACGGCGCGCCGTTGGGGGGAATACGGCGGCGGGCGCGGCGCTAAAGAAGGATGCGCTGCTTTGATTCGTGCGGTGGGAGCGTCCGCGCTTCGAACAGGCGGCCGGTGTGGTGATGGGGTGTCGGGCGCGCTATCTAGACCGGCGGCACGCGCCGCCGTGTTTACATGGCGCGCAGGATCAGGCCGATGCGTCCAGTTCGGCGCGGGTGGGAATCGAAGGCTGCGCGCCGGCGCGCGTCACCGACAACGCCGCGGCACGTTGCGCAAAGCGGATCGCCGCATCGACGCTCGCGCCCTGAGCGAGCTGCGCGGCAAAGCCGCCGATAAACGTGTCGCCTGCCGCCGTGGTGTCGACGGCCTTCACCCGCGGCGCGTCATACAGCACACCTGCTGCGCCCTCGAGCATCACGTAGACACCGCGCGGACCGAGCGTCACCAGCACGTTGCGCGCACCGGCGGCGCGTAGCGCCGCGGCCGCCTTCGCGGCGTCCTCGGGCGAGTCGACCGGCAAACCGGTCAGCGTGGCGGCTTCGAGTTCATTCGGAATCAGATAGTCGATCAGCGGCAGCCAGTCGCCGGGCAATGGGCCGGTGGCGGGGGCAGGATTCAGGATAACCGTTCTGTCCAGACGCCGCGCCGTGGCCAGCGCCGCACGTACCGCGTCCGGCGGCGTTTCGAGCTGGCAGATCACCACGTGCGCGGCGGCCAGCGCGGCCTCGTGGCGCGCAATTGTCTCTGGTGTGACTTCGCCGTTGCTGCCCGCCACGATCACAATCGCGTTCTGGCTCGCGTCGTCGACGACGATCAGCGCGACGCCTGTTGCTTGCCGGCCGGTTTCGAGCGCCGCGCAGTCGATTCCTTCTGCCTCGAGTCCGGCGCGCAACTGCGCACCGTTACCGTCCGCGCCGACACAGCCGAGCATCGACACCTGCGCGCCGAGCCGGGCAGCCGCTACCGCCTGGTTGCCGCCTTTGCCGCCCGCCACCTGGGCAAACGTCTGCCCGGCCAGCGTTTCGCCGGGCTGCGGCAGACGCGGCGCGCGCACCACGAGATCCATGTTCAGACTACCGACCACCGTCACGCGCGAACGCGTTGCGTTGCTTGCCAATCCCTTCTCCTCAAATGCTCGGACCGCGGCGTGGAGCGCATCCACGCACGTGGTCGCATGTCGTCAATTCATGCGGCCAGATTGTGTTTGGCCGCGCCGGCCCAGGTCGCGGTGGATTCGCGCACGATCAGCCGCGGCGACACCACGCGCCGGCGGCCAGGCGCACGCGGACTGTCCGGCGACGCCCCGGCAATGCGATCGATCAGCGTCTGCGCGGCCATATCGCCGAGCGCGCGCACCGATTGCCCGACCGTCGAGAGCGCCGGATAGGTGAAGCGTCCGAGTTCGATATCGTCGAACCCGATAATCGAACAGTCGCGCGGCACGCTGATATTGCGCTCGGCCGCTGCGCGCAGCGCGCCGATGCCCATCATGTCGTTGCCGGCAAAAATCGCCGACGGCTTGACCGTGTCGAACAACTGCCCCGCCGCGCGGTGGCCGCCGGTACCGGAAAAGTCGCTTTCCACGATCGCGTCCGGCGGAATCTCGATACCGCGCTCGGTCATCGCGCGGATAAAACCGTGCACCCGCATCGCGCTGACCGCCGTCTGAACCGGCCCGGTGATGCAGCCGATCCGCACATGCCCCAGCTCCAGCAAATGACGGGTGGCGAGATACGCGCCCTTCTCGTGGTCGATCTGCACCAGGTCCGCGTTCAGGCCTTCGATATTGCGGTCGACAATCACCAGCGGCTCGCGCGAATCGGCGAGGGTTTGCGCGAGCACGGCGTCGTCGCCGGCGGATGCGACGATCAGCCCGTCGATACGCTTTTCCTGCAGCACGCGCAGATAGTTACGCTGCTTGGCGGGATCGTCGTCGGAATTGCAGAAGAACACACAGTAGCCGTTGCGCGAGCAACCATCCTCGATGCCGCGCGCCAGCTCCGCGAAATACGGGTTCGTGCTGTTCGGCACCACCAGTCCGATCGTCGCTGTCGCGCGCGCCTTCAATGAGCGGGCTACCGCCGACGGCACATAGTGAAGCTGACGGATCGCGTGTTCGACCTTCGCGCGCACGTCGGCCGATACCGGCCGTGAGTTGTTCACCACGTGCGATACCGTCGTGAACGAGACACCTGCCGCGGCCGCTACATCCTTGATCGTCGCCATAACCTGTTGCTCTCCTGCCTGTTTTCACCGCCGGCCGCGCCATCTGGCAACCTACCGGACGCCTTCACCGAAGACGGACCCAACCCGTGACCACCACTACCTTACCGCTCATCAAACCTTGACTGCCCGCCTCGCGTGAATCCGTCGCCTGCCATGCCGGCCGCGGATCAGGCACGCTTGCGGCGGCTGCGATACGTATCCAGCACCACCGCCACCACGATCACCGCGCCGGTGATCATGCGCTTGGTCGGCTCGTTCGCGCCGATCTGCGCGAGGCCGGCCGCCA
Organism: Paraburkholderia ginsengiterrae; assembly: GCF_001645125.1. GTDB lineage: Bacteria > Pseudomonadota > Gammaproteobacteria > Burkholderiales > Burkholderiaceae > Paraburkholderia > Paraburkholderia ginsengiterrae. Next base: position 28,873 of record NZ_LXKA01000339.1, read on the forward strand.
GCACCGAAATAATCAACACGCCGAAAAACGTGCTGATGACCGAACCGCGCCCGCCCATCAGGCTGGTGCCGCCGATCACCACGGCCGCGATCACCTGCAGCTCCACGCCCACACCCGCATTCGGATCGGCCGCTTCCAGACGCGAGATCTGGAACAGCGCAGCCAGCCCCGCGAGCGCGCCCATCAGCGCAAACACGATGACCTTGTAGGGCCGCGGATTGACGCCCGCGAGCCGCACCGCCTCCTCGTTGGTGCCGATGCCGACCAGATAGCGGCCGAACACCGTGCGCGTCAGCACCAGTTGCGCGATCACCATCACCGCCACCGCGATCAGAAACGCCGGCGAGATGCCGAGCGCGATCGGGTTCGACAGAAAGTCGAAGGCGTCGCCGATATAGGCGGTGCGCGAATTCGTCATCTGATACGCGAGACCGCGCGCCGCTTCGAGCACACCCAGCGAGACGATGAACGACGGAATCCGCCAGCCCACCGTGACCGCGCCGGTGATAGTGCCGCACAACGCGGCCGCCGCGACACCCAGCAGCGCCGACGGCAGCGGCCCCCAGCCCCACTTCAGCGCCGCCACGCTCACCACCGACGCGCCCAGCGCCAGCACCGACCCCACCGACAGGTCGATCCCGGCGATGATCAGCACGAAGGTCATGCCCACCGACATCACCACCAGATCGGGAATCTGGTTGGCGATCGTGCTGAACGTGTCGTACGTGAGGAAGTGCGAGCTCAGCAGCGAAAACAGCACGATCATCGCCAGCAGCGCACCGGCAAGCCCCAGGTAATTCGAAAAACCGAGCCGCGTGCCGGCGGGTTTGCCGCTCGCGAGTGCCGCCGACGGGTCGGCCGGCGGCGTGAGCTCGGGTGCGCCCTCTTTGCGGCTCGCGGCTTCACGCAACGATTGTTCGTTCATGACAGACTCCCTGCTTCACTGGTGTCATGGGTGTGCAACAGCGCTTCGCGGCTGCGGTAGCCGGCAAAAGCCGCCGCCAGCAACGCGTCCTGCGACCAGCTGTCACGCTCGAATACCCCGGTCATGCTGCCTGCGGACATCACGCCGATCCGGTCGCAGATCAGCATGAGCTCACGCAGGTCGCTCGACACCACGACGAGCGCGCGCCCTTCACGAGCCAGCGCGCCCATCAGCCCATAAATATCGAACTTCGCGCCGACGTCGATGCCGCGCGTAGGTTCGTCGAATAACAGCACGCGGCAGTCGCGCGCCAGCCAGCGGCCGATCACGACCTTCTGCTGGTTGCCGCCCGACAGCTCGCCGACAATCTGCCCAGGCCCCGAGCTGCGGATCCGCATCGCGTCGATCTGCTTTTGCGCCAGCGCGTTCTCGCGCTTCGCATCGACGACGCCGTGCCGCGCCACGCTGCCGATATTGCCGAGCGACACGTTGGCCGCGATCGGCTGCGGCAGCAGCAGGCCTTCGCCCTTGCGGTCCTCGGTGATCAGCGCGATGCCGGCGCGCACCGCGTCCGAGGGCGAGGCGATGTGCACCGGCACGGGCGCCGCACCCGGGGTCGCAGCCAGCGCAACGCTGCCACTGTCTTTCTGATCGGCGCCGTAGATCAGCCGCATCAGCTCGGTGCGGCCCGCGCCGATCAGTCCGCTGATGCCGAAAATCTCGCCCGCGCGCACTTCGAACGACACCTCGCGCACCGCCTTGCCGCGCGTGAGCCGGTCCACCTTCAGGAGCGGCGCGCCGATATTGCGCACGCCCAGATCGATCCGCTCGCCGAGTTCACGGCCGACCATCCACGTGACAATCTGGTCGCTGGTCAAATTGGCCATGGCGTTGACGTGCACCAGCCGGCCGTCGCGCAACACCGCGATCTGCTCGGCCACCCGCGCCAGCTCCTCGAGCCGGTGCGAGATATAGATCAGCGCCACGCCGCGCGCTTTCAACCGGTCGATCTGTTCGAACAGCAGATCGACCTCGCGCGCGGTCAGCATCGCGGTCGGCTCGTCGAGAATCAGCACGCGGCAGTCGTCGATCAGGTTGCGCGCGATCTCCACCATCTGCTGATGGCCGATGCCGAGCTCGCCCACCAGCGTATCCGGATCGATGGCGTCGAGGCCCACCTGCGCCATCGCATGGCGCGCGTCTTCACGCAGCTTGCGCCGGTCGATCCAGCCGAAGCTGAACGCACCGGCCCGCGGCAAGCGATTCAGGAACAGATTCTCGGCGACCGACAAGGTCGGCAGCAGATTCAGCTCCTGCATCACCATGCGCACGCCGAGCGCCTCGGCTTCGGTACGGCTCGACGGCGCGTAAGACTCGCCGCCCAGCTGCATCGTGCCGGTGGTCGGATCGACCAGCCCACCGATGATTTTCGACAGCGTGCTCTTGCCCGCGCCGTTCTCGCCGGTCAACGCCAATACCTCGCCGGCGCGCAGCGACAGGGAAACGTCGGCGAGCACCGGTTCGGCGTAGGTCTTACCGATGCCGCTGACAGACAGTACGGCAGGTACGGCGTGGTGGTCGGTTGAATCCATCGGAATCCTGGTTCCGGGGCGCCGGGTTGGCTTCATGCGATCCGTCCGCATGAAGCCGCTGCCGGCCGCCTCGTGTCATGCCGGCCCAATACGCGGAATGCGCGGGCGCTAACGGCCACGCACCCTCCCGCCGCGCAGCCACCGTCATGACGCTTACCTCTGGAATTAACGGCGGCGCGGCAGTTTTCTTGAGCGTTTGTTGAATTGGAGCGGGCCCGCCCTCGCATCTCATGCATCAGGCATGAAGCGGCGTCAGCGAACCCGCGTGCCTTGGGGCTTACGCCGGGTGCAACCCGGCGGCGCTCACTTCGTCACCAGATCGCACGGCGTCTCCACCACGCCGGACAGATCCGTCTGCTTCTTGTGGTCGCTGAGCGCCTTCAACGCGGTGTCGATACCGAACACGGCCTGCTTGGCGGCGTATTGATCCGCGGTGGCGAGCACGCGGCCGTCCTTGAGCATCGGCTTGATGGCGTTGATGTTGTCGTAGCCGACCACGTACACCTTGCCCTGCTTGCCCGCCGCGCGCACGGCCGAAACCGCGCCGATCGCCATGTTGTCGTTGCCGGCGAGCAGCGCCTTCAGGTTCGGGTACTCGTTGAGCATGGCCGAGGCTACCGCATTGCCCTTGTCGATTTCCCACTCGCCCGACTGCACCGAGACGACCTTGGCGCCGACGGTCTGCATCGCGTCCTTGAAGCCCGCGGTGCGCTGCTGCGCGTTGGTGGTGGTGGACACACCTTCGATGATGCCGACCTCGTCGCCCGCCTTCAGCTTCTTGGCCAGATAATCGCCGACCTTCTGCGCGCCCTTGCGGTTATCCGGGCCGACGAACGGCACGTTCAGGTCTTTCGACTTGAGCACGTCCGGGTCGAGCCGGTTGTCGATATTCACGACGATGATGCCCGCGTCCACCGCCTTCTTGACCACCGGCACGAGCGCCTTCGAATCAGCAGGCGCCAGCACGATCGCGTCGACCTTCGAGACGATCATCTGCTCGACGATGCGAATCTGGTTGGCGGTGTCCGTCTCGTCCTTGATGCCGTTGGTGATCAGATCGAATTGGCCGGGATTGTGCTTCTGGTAGTCCTTCGCACCGTTTTCCATGGTGAGGAAGAACTCGTTGGCAAGCGACTTCATCACCAGCGCCACCTTCGGCTTATGCGCGGGGGCCGTTTGCGCGTAAGCCGAGGAAAACGGCAAGGCAACGGTAGCGGTGGCGAGGACTGCGGCCGCCAGTATGCGGCGGCGAATGCGATGGCTCATGCATATCTCCAGGTTTGTCAGGCTCGCGATCGAGCCGTATTTTTTGTAGCGCGCAAACGTTTGCGAGGCCTATTCTCAGCGTTGTCTGCTCAGAATGTCAACGATTCGTCGTGTTGCAGTGCATCGACGCGCAGAATGTGCGGCGATGCGTTGCGTTCGATCGATTCGAACCGGCGCGCCGGGTTGGCGCGCCGGCAGGCAGCGTGTGGCAAGTGTCCCTCGCTCTGTCCGTGCGTGGCGGATTTGCCGCCGGCCGCAAGATCCGAGGCCAACGGGCCGCTTATGCTGGCCCTTTATTGCGCGCCGTGCAAGCAGGAAGAACACGCGGTGCCTGGCGGGAGGTGGGTGTGCGGGCAGGTTTTGGCCTGAGTGGCCGGGGCCGGGGCCGTTCAGGGCGAGGCAGCGTGCGCCACGCCGCCCCGCTTGCCGCTCAAAGCCAGCCGGCCTTGCGGAAGCGCCAGAACAGCAGGACGTCGACGCTGAACATCACCGCCAGGCAGATCGGATAGCCGTACTGGTAATGGAGTTCGGGGATGCTCTGAAAATTCATCCCGTAGATGCCGGCAATCATGGTCGGCACCGCGAACAGGGCCGCGAATGAACCGAGCCGTTTGGTCACCTCGCTCTCCGCCAGCGAAATCATGCCGAGGTTGACCTGCACGGCGGTGACGACCATTTCGCGGCGGCCGTCGATGATCTTGACGATGCGCGCCAGGTGGTCGTAGACGTCGCGAAAGTACGCCTGCATGCCGTCGCAAATGCTCGGGATCCGGCCGCCCGTCAGTTTGCCGATGGCTTCCTGCAACGGCGAGATATGGTGCTGCAGGATCACGAGGCGGCGCTTCAGCGAATACAGGTCCTGAATGATCTCGCGCGAGGCCGCCGAATTGTTGCGCTCGAAAATACGGTCTTCGAGCGCCTCGATCTCGACGTTCATCGCGTCGATGACCGGGAAATAGCGATCGACGATGTCATCGGCGAGCGCGTATAGCACGAACGCCGAGCCCTTCTTGAGCAGCTGCGGCTCACGCTCGCAGCGTTCGCGCACGTTCTGAAAACCGGTGCGAGTGCCGCGCCGCACGGACAGCACGTAGTTGCGCCCCACGAACACGTCGACTTCGCCGACCAGCAGTTCGCCCTCTTCGTCCATTTCCACCGTGTGCATCACGGCGAACAGCGACTCGCCGTACTCCTCGATCTTGGGACGCTGGTGGCCGTTCTGCGCGTCCTCGATCGCGAGTTCGTGCAGGCCGAATTCGTGCTTCATCACGGCCAGCTCGCTCGGCCCCGGGTCTTTCAGCGCGACCCAGACGAAGCACTCGGGCCGCGCCACGTAGTCGCTAATACTTTCGATATCGATGTCGGCCAGCTTCCGGCCGTCCTGATAAGCGGCGCAATTGATCAGCATGTTTGGATTACCTTGAAACGGAAACGGACGCGCCCTGCCTTGCACGATGTGTCAGGCGAGCACCAGGTCCGCATGGACAAGTTAGCGTTAGCCGCCATGTTAAGGGCTGCGCGTGACCCTCATGTATCCATTTGTCAACGCGCTCGCGGGCCCACGCTGGAACGCCTGCGCCTGACGAGGCGCTATTGGGCAACCCGGTTCAACGCGATGCGGTGATCGTCACCGAACGTGACCGACGCACGGTTCGTGTAGCGCGGGTCCGCCGTTACCGTGAAGCGCATTTCGACGACCGGATCGAACTGCGTGGACACGCCGATGCGATGCACGCCAGGACTCAGATAAAAGACCACATGCTCGCCGTTCATCAGGTCCGTGACCTGCACGCCGTCGACATAGACCAAGGCGTCGCGGAAACGAACGATCACGTCGCGCGAACGTTCACGCCGGACATCCACCGCGACGAGCCCATCCCCTGCCTGGGTGTAGCCGGGTTGGACGATACGCTCGGCGGCTACCAGCTTGAAAGGAACCGGCTCGGCGGGCGTGGCGGCGCAACCGGCAAGCGCACCCATGCATAGCGCGGCAAGCGTGGACAGGCTGACCCGCCTGAACCGCTTGATTGAAGCGGTGATCGAGGCAGCAAGCGCGGCTTGGCAATGGCAATCGAGGCGCGTCGGCATGCCGGTTCTCCCGTACTGTTTCGTTTCGTTGATTGTGGTCCCGCTGGTTCTCAAAGGCGCTCCGGACGATGCTTTGCCATCCTGATTGCTCCAGCTCGCTGCTCATGCTCAATGCGCACGCTCGCTACTCAAACCCACCCACTGCCATGCATGATAGCAACGCCCGGTCGTTCCGCCAGCCTGGCCAAACGGCCTATCCTCCCCCCTTGCATGGCGCCGCGTTCTTCTTCATGATCGTTGCAAGGCGATTGCGTGCATGTTCCGACTACGAACCAGGAGACTGCAATGTGGTATTTCACGTGGATTCTCGGCATCGGCGTGGCGATGGGCTTCGGCATCATCAACGTGATGTGGCTGGAGGCCGGCGGCAAGTTTGCGCGTGACCCGCAAGCCGGTGCCGCCCCCGTCACCCCCACCCCGCCAGGTGCCACGCCTTCATGACCTATCTGGTTTTCTTCTGCGGCCACGCGGGCACGGGCAAGACGACCCTCGCCAAAAAACTGATCGGCCCGCTGATGCAGGCAAGCGCCACACCCTTCTGCCTGCTCGACAAGGACACGCTGTACGGCGGCTACAGCGCGGCCGCCATGGGCATGCTGACCGGCGACCCGAACGACCGCGACAGCCCGCTGTTCCTGCAGCATCTGCGCGATCCCGAGTATCGCGGCCTGCTCGATACCGCACGGGACAACCTCGAACTCGGCATCAGCGCGCTGGTGGTCGGACCGCTCTCGCGCGAAGTACGCGCGCGGCGTCTGTTCGACCGCGCGTGGCTGGGTGTGGGAGCGGACGTGGAATTGCGGGTCGTCTGGGTCTATACGACGGAAGAGACGGCGCACCAGCGGATCGTCGATCGCGCCAATCCGAACGACGCCTACAAGCTCGCGCACTGGGACGAATACCGGCAGCGCCGCTTCGTGCCCAGCGGCGATAGCTGCGCCGATCTGTTGATGTTCGACAATACCGCGCCCACGCCGGCGGACTACCAGGCATTGCTCGCGCGCCTCGTGGGCGAAGCGCAGGCTCAGGTATCGATAATGCCGCCGATGCCCGTCTAGCGGCCGCGTTCAAAATGAAAACGCCCCGTCAAGACGGAGCGTTCTGTTGGTTTGGCTCAGCCCTCTGCGGGGCTTTCCTGGCGGGCTCGCGGCGGACAGTCCGCCGCAGCCCTCGCCTTGCCGCACGGCCCTCGGCGCCGTGCCCTTACACCGTGGCCATCGCGTCCAGCGACTGCCCTTCATACAACTGGCCGAAACGGTTCGCGAGGAAGTCGCGCAGCGACACCTGCTCCTGACGCACAAAGCCGCGTTGCGGCAGCTTCTGCTCGCGGAACAGATCGAGCACCGCGCACATGGCGCCGGCCGTGGTGATCTGGATCGCGCTCATCGGCACGCCGCACACCGTCTTCGCGAAAATCTTGCGGGTGAAGACTTCCTGAACCAGCTGACCGTCACGCATGCCGCTCACCGTGATGAACACCAGCACCACGTCTTGCGCGGTCGACGGCACCGAACGGCGCATGATGGTCTTCAGCGTGTCGCGGTCGCTGGCAAGGCGCAGGTCTTCGAGCAGGAACTGCATCAGGTTGCGGTGACCCGGGTAGCGCACCGACTTGTAGTCGAGCGACTCGACCCGGCCCGACAGCGTTTCACACAATGTGCCGAGGCCGCCGGACGTATTGAAGGCTTCGTACTCGGTGCCGTCGAGCGAAAAATGTTCGAGGCCTTCGAGCGGCTGCACCCACTGCGTGCGGCTGTCGCGGATCGCTTCACACGGCTGGCAGTACTCGTTGATCAGTCCGTCGACGCTCCAGGTCAGGTTGTACTTCAGCGCGTTGGTCGGGAATTCGGGCAGCGCGCCCACGCGCATCTTGACGTCGCGGATTTCCGTGAAGCGGTTCGCCAGCTCGTGCGCGGCGATGCCGATGAAGCCCGGCGCGAGACCGCACTGCGGCATGAAAGCGTGCTCTGCGTGCTCGGCGATCGCGCGGATCGCGTGGGTGGCGCGCACGTCCTCGGTCAGATCGAAGTAATGCACGCCGGCGCCCTTGGCTGCCGACGCCACGTTCACCGCGAGGTAGTACGGCAACGCGTTGATGAGCGCATCGAAGCCTTGCACGGCGGCGCGCAGCGCGGCGGCATCGGCGGAATCCACGCGGCGGGTCGGAATGCCCTGGGCGGCGAGCTTGTCGAGCGCGTGCTGGTCGCGGTCGAATGCGACGACGTCGTAGTCGCCGGTTTCGCGCAACATGTGGGCGATGGTGTGACCGATCAAACCTGCGCCAACAATGGCTACTTTCATGCGCTTCTCCATATTATCTGTATGCTGTCTCCAGCTTGTGAAGTGCGCGGCGCCTAAGCGCCGCGCCCGGCGGGCTGAACCCTTGAGCAACAGTTTAGGGAGAAGCAAAACCAGTTCATACGCGCAAAATGCTGCGCTATGACCATGAAGTTCGACGTTATGACGAACATATCAGTCGATATGTCGAATAGTCGTCAAAATGGCGTAAACGGCGCGGCGTAAACAGCGCTCCGTCACACCGTGCCGCGGTCAATTTTGCGCGCGAGAATGATCGAAGTCGTGGTCCGCTCCACGCCTTCCAGACCGCCGATCTCATCGAGCAGATCGTTGAGGCGGTCGGGCGAATCGGCACGCAGCCACGCCACATAGTCGAACTCGCCGCTCACCGCGCACAGCAGCTGCACCTCGGGCATCTTGCCGAGGCGTTTCTGCACGGCCGGCCCATACTTCGGCGCGATGATGATGCCGACGTAAGCCACGATGCTGGAGTCGAGCACGTCCTGGCCGAGCCGCACGCTATAGCCGGCGATCACGTTGCTGCGTTCGAGCCGCGCGATTCGCGCGATCACGGTGGTGCGCGCCACGTCCAGCTGGCGCGCGAGATTGGCGACGCTCTCGCGAGCGTTGGCTTGCAGGAGCGCCACAAGGTTGCGGTCGAGGTCGTCGAGTTGGTCGAGGCGCGGAGGTCTCATCGAGGAAGAGTGAAGTGGATCGAGTAAGGCGAATTATCGCGCGTCTTCAAACGCGAGCGGCGAAATGTCGAAGCGTTCGTCAGCCTGCCCCGCGCGATCGCCGCGACAAAGAGTCACAAGCTGACACATTTATCTACACGCTATTTCCGGTTCGTTTCGGTTGTAAGCGTTTGTCGCATGAAAGCCGCATTGCGCGGATATCGTGATACTAATAGCGTCGACGGCAACGTGGGCAGCCGGCCGTCATGCCTGGCGCATGACGGGCCGCTCGTTCGCACGCCTTGTCCCAATTCGAATAGACATCAGGAGTTTCGATGAAAAAAGCACTGGTAATGCTGGCCACCGCAGTCGCCATGAGCGGCGCATTCGCACAAACTTCCGCGCCGGCTTCGGCACCGGTGAGCGCCGCTTCGGCACCCGCCGCCAAGGCAGGCCACGAACGCAATGTCGAAGACCGGATTGCCTATCTGCACACGCAACTGAAGATCACCTCGGCACAGGAAACGCAATGGAACGCGTTTGCCGAGGTGATGCGCAGCAACGGCGAGACGATGGGCCAGTTGTTCCAGCAACGCCGGGCTGCCACCAACGTGTCAGCGCTCGACGACATGAAGCAGTACGCGACGATCGCACAAGCCCACGCGGACGGCATGAAGAAGCTGGTCGATGCCTTCGATCCGCTCTACAACAGCTTCTCGCCGGAGCAGAAGAAGCTGGCTGATGCGACCTTCCATCAGCCGGGCGGCGAAGGGCATGGCCACCACGGCAAAGGCAAGGGCAAGAGCAAGGACGCCGCGGCAGCGGCAGCACCGGCAAGCGACGCGCAGTAAAAGCCGTCAGCCGCCGATTGGGCGCAGCGTGGGTTGTGGGTTGCCGGCGCTGCGCGCCGATCACAAAAGAAGCCGGCCGCCAGATGCATCTCGCATGAGACATCTGGCATGATGCAGGTCGTAAGCGAGACCCGGCGACACAGAGTCCGGGTGCCGCAGTCAACCTCTCCATTCCTGCCCGCTTCATGACCGAACTCAAGAATCTCGATCTGACTCAAGATGCCAATGCCCGCCGTGTCGTCAAGGACGAAACGGTCAGCGTGGCATTTGCCGCCGCCGAAGGCGAGCTGATGAGCCTCGAAGGCCCGAACCGCTATGTGCGCGGCGACGCGCTGATCACCGGATCGACTGGCGACCGCTGGGTCGTCTCGCGCGAACGTTTCGACGCCAAGTACGTCCCCGCCGACTCAGCCGGCGTGCACGGGGAAGCGGGCGCATACCGCAACCGCCCCGCCGTCGTGCTGGCCAAACAGATGCATGAAGCGTTCACGCTCGCACGCTCGGCCAACGGCGGCGACGTGCTGCGCGGCGCCGGCGGCGACTGGATCATGCAATACGCACCCGGCGACTATGGCGTGGTGCAGGCCGCGCGTTTCGCGAAGGTCTACCGGTTCGCGGACTGAGCCCCACTGACTGAACAGAGTCAGGCGAACTCGTCGCCGAGGTCCACGGTGACATCGCGCGGCACGGCTTCGCCGTTCGCATACATCTCTTCGAGCGAGCCGATGCTCGCTTCGACAAACGCGCGCAGCACCGCGAAACTGCGGCCGCGCAGCCGCACCGGCAACGCGCGGTAACGCGCGAGCGCGGCCGGCGCGATCACCACCGTCATCACGATGCGGCGCGCCGCCGCGCCGAAGCGCATCGCCACCCAATGAATTGCCAGCGTCGGCGTGCCGTCTTCCGCGGCGCGCTGGACGAACTGTGTCTGCTCGGGGAACAGATCGCTGATGACCCGCGCCAGTTCTTCGAACTCGGGATTCGCGCAGTCGTATTGGTAGGCTTCCATGGGGTGTGTCAAAAAGAAATCGGACTGAAAACAGGCCGATTGTAGACAACGACGGGCGCTACAGCGCGGCTCGCGCTGTAGCGGGGCATTAAAAATAGTCAGTCAGCGGCCGATAAACGGCCGGCGAACAAGCCGACAAGCAGGCCGTCAAGCGGCCGTCAAGCAGCCACCGCGGGACGCTTGAACGCCCTGAACAACAGCCCCGCGACGACCACCGCGCCGACAGCATAGACCGCATCCACGGCCGCGAGCGGCACGAGTTGCGCCTGGAACATGGCGGCCGGCACATCCACCAGCGCATGCAGAACAATCGCGAGCGGCAGGATCCCGCGCCAGCCGGCCCGCACGCCACGCCACATCAGCACCGACAAGCCGATCTGGAACACCAGCGCGGCCACCCGCTCGAGCGCGAAAATGCCCGCTGTCTGCGGGCTCAGGCTGGCGAGTATCAGATGAATGCGCATGATCGATTCGGGCGGCAGATTGCCCAGATACCCATCCAGTTGACCGCGGTTTTCAAACACCGCGAACAGGATCCATTGAATCTGCACCAGCACGCCGACGAGCCAGGCTTCCGCGCCGCCGTGGCCGAGGCCGTAGGTCAGCCCGGCGCCATCCGTTGCGACAGCGCCCTTGCCCGCCGCTTGCGGCGCGGCGCCGGATTTCGCCGCCGCGCGCCTGAGCATCAGCCGCATGGCGATGAACCGCCCCACTTCCTCGCAGATGCCCGCGATCAGTGCGCCATACACCACGAAAACGAGCGGGTTCGACAGAAAGGCCGAGGTCGCTTCGTTGCGATGGAACACGTAGTCGTTCAGCGCGCGCTCGATCACCATGGCGAACAGCGCGAACACCGCAATCCCGGCGATGGCGTCGCGCGGCTGAAGCGCGAGCAGCCTGCGCAAACGGCGGTAGATCAGAAAGGGCAAAGCGGCGACCAGCAGCGTCGCGAGAGACAGGCTGGCGAGGGTAAGCGGTGCAACAACCATGAGTTTCCTTGCGATGACCGGCGCGCACCCGCTGCGCGCCGCAGCCCGCATGATCGCAGATCAGCGCGAAGTCAGCGCAATCTCAACGCAGCATCAGCGCAAGGTCGACGCGCGCACGATCAATTCGCCCGGCAGCAGGCAGTCGCGCGCGGCCGTCTGAACGCCTTCGATGCGTTCGTGCAGAAACTCGACCGCACGGTAGCCGATCTCGTAAGTCGGCTGGCGAATCGTCGTGATGCCGGTCAATTCGGCCCAGTCGGGATCGTCGATGGAGAGCAGAGCGACGCGCGTCTGCCAGTCGTCGCCGTAGCGCGTTTTCAGATGCAGCGCGAGGCGCAACGCGACCGGCGCGTTGGCCGCGAACAGCGCAACACGTCCGCCATGCCCCGCCGCTCCGGTCCCGCCGCGCACGTTGTGAGCCGCGTCGATCGCGCGGTCCAGTTCGGCAAGGGTGCGCTCCATCTCAACCATGTCCGAAAGGTCCAGCACCACTGTGTGGCCACGTGCGGCGTGCTGTTCGCCGCGGCGGTCCTGCGCACTCATGGCCTCGCGAAACGCCGCTTCGCGCAGCCGCCGCGAGCTGACCTGCTCGAAAGGCTGCACGACGAACCAGATGTCGTCGAACCCATTGTCCAGCAGATGCCGCGTGCCGAGCTCGGCCGCCGCGTGGTTGTCCAGCCCGACCATATCGGTGACGAGGCCATCCACCGACCGGTCGACCAGCACCGCCGGAATCCCGACGCCGCCCACCGGCCGCAGCGTTTCCTCACGCACGCCGAGCGCGTTGACGATCACGCCTTCCACCCGGTACGTGGTGAGCAGTTGCAGATAGCGCCGCTCCATTTCGACTTCGTTCGCCGCATGGCAGATGAGCGGCATCAGGCCGAGCGCGTGACATGCCGCTTCCACGCCTTGCAGCACTTCGACCGTGTACGGATTCGTCAGGTCGGCAACCAGCATGCCGATCAACCGGTTGCGGCCGCGCTTGAGCCCACGTGCCATCTGGTTGGGCTGATAGTCGAGCCGCGCGATAGCGGCTTCGATGCGCGCGCGCAATTCAGCCGACAGCACGCTCATCTCGCCGTTCAGATAGCGCGAGATGCTGGTCTTGCCCGTGCCGGCTTCGCGCGCGACGTCGGTGATCGTCGCGCGGCGCGGCGTGGTCTGCGGCGTCGTGCTCATCGGATTCTCGTAGCGTGGTGGGTCGATTGGCCCGTCGATGATTTCACTGAGCGCCTCGCACCGCAAGCACTTCGCGATTGACGATGTTGGTGACCAGCGTGCCGTCGAGTGCGGCAACGAGATTTTCCGCCGCGTTGCGCGCCATCGCATGACGGGTTTCGTGCGTCGCCGAACCGATATGCGGCAGCGCGACCACGTTCGCCAGCTTCAGCAGCGGCGAGTCGGCCGGCAGCGGCTCGGCCGCGAACACGTCGAGCCCGGCGCCGCGAATCGTCCCGTTTTGCAGCGCCTCGATCAGCGCCGGTTCATCGACGGTCGCGCCGCGCGACGCGTTGATCAGGATCGCGCTCTGCTTCATCGAACGGAGTTCGGCCGCGCCGATCAGATGTTTCGTTTCCGGCGTGAGCGGTACCTGCAGACAGACGAAGTCGGCGCTCTCGAGCAGTTCCGCCAGCTCGACGCGCCGTGCGCCGTAAGCCTGTTCAGCCTGTGGATTCGCACTGCGGTTCGTATAGAGCACCTTCATGTTGAAGCCGAGCGCCGCACGCCGCGCCACCGCACCGCCAATGCGTCCCAGCCCGACAATGCCGAGCGTCTTGCCCTGCACGTCGACGCCGAATTGCGCCGGCCCGATGCTGTGCTGCCAGTGCCCCGCCTTCACCCATTCGGCGAGTTCGACCACCCGGCGTGCCGAAGCCAGAATCAGCGAGAACACTGTATCGGCGGTGGACTCGGTGAGCACGTCCGGCGTATGCGCGAGCACAATGCCGCGGCGCGTGAGATCGGCGACGTTGAACTGATCGAAGCCCACCGAGATGGTCGACAGCGCCTTGAGCCGCGTCGCCCCTTCGAGCATCGCAGGCGTGATCTTTACGCTCGCACCGATGCCGCCGTCCGCGTCGCGCAGCGCGGCCACGAACTCGTCGTTGCGCGCCGGGTCGATCTGCACGACCTGCGCGTGCTGTTGCAGATACGCGAGCACGTCGTCGGGCAACGACTTCCAGGCGACGATCTTCTTCATCAGCTTATTTTCCTTGCAACGGAGTAGCGAGCGTAGGTGCGCTGTTCGACGTCTGCTGCTGCGGCTTGACGATCAGCGTCAGAATCACCGCGGCGACGAGCGCCACGCTCATGAATGCATACGAGGACGCGGGCGATCCGGTCGCGCCGTTCAGATAGCCGACCACATATGAGCCGACGAACGAACCGAGCGCGCCCATGCTGTTGATCAGCGCCATGGCGCCACCCGCCACGTTCTTAGGCAACAGTTCCGGCACGATCGCGAAGAACGGGCCGTACGGCGCGTACATCGCGGCGCCGGCAATCACCAGCAGCGCATACGAGAGCCAGAAGTGCGTGGAGCCGAGCGCGTATGACGCCGCGAACGCGACCGCGCCGGCCAGCAGGAACGGCCACACGAATACCTTGCGGCGGTTGAGTTTATCCGATGCCCATGAAGCTGCAAGCATCGCGATGGTCGCGGCCAGATACGGCAATGCAGAAAGCCAGCCGGTTTCGACCATCCCGAGCGACGAACCGTTCTTCAGGATCGACGGCAGCCACAGCACGAAACCATACACACCGATGCTCCAGCAGAAATATTGCGCGCACAGCTTGATCACCGCGGGCGTGCGAAACGCCTCGCTGTAGTTGCGCACCGGCTTGATCGCCGCCTGTTCGGCGCGCAGCGTGTCGGCGAGATCGTCCTTTTGCTGCTGGGTGAGCCACGTCACCTGCTGCGGCTTGTCCTTGACGATGAACCACCAGCACACGGCCCACAGGATCGCGGGCACGCCTTCGGCAATGAACATGTGGCGCCAGCCGAACGAATGCACCAGATAGCCCGACACCACCGACATCCACAGCACCGTCACCGGGTTGCCGAGAATCAGGAACGTATTGGCACGCGAGCGCTCGCTCTTCGTGAACCAGTTGCTGATGAAGATCAGCATGGCCGGCATCACCGCGGCTTCGACCACGCCGAGCACGAAGCGGATCACCATCAGCGACGGGATATTGCTGACCATGCCGGTCAGCGCCGCGCAGCCGCCCCACAGAATCAGGCTCCAGAACACCAGCTTCTTGACGCTGCGCCGCTCCGCGTAGATCGCGCCGGGAATCTGGAAGAAGAAATAGCCGAGAAAGAACAGCGCGCCGATCAGCGACGACAATCCCTTGCTGATGCCGAGATCCTGGTTGATGCCGGCGGCCGACGCGAAGCCGTAGTTCGCGCGGTCCAGATAAGCGAGGCTGTACGTGATGAATACGATCGGCATGATCGTCCACCAGCGGCGAATCGCAAGCGATGAGGTCATGGGGGTCTCCTTTTACGACGTCCCGAAACAATGATGAACGGTCATGCGGCGCTCTCGTGCGAACGCTCTTGCTGTTATCGAAAATCGCGGTTGCCTGCGCAAACGCGGCTGTCCACGTTAAAGGCGGTCACGCGGCGGTCACGCGGCGGTCGCGACGTTCGGCGCATCGGCTCGGTCATCGGCCTGCTCATCGGCCTGTTCAAGCGCATCGAGTTCCGCGCGGCGCGGCAGGCCTTCCGAATCGCCGATCACCTGAATGGCCAGCGCGCCAATCCGATTGCCGCGCGCCACGGCTTGCGACAGCGGCTTGCCTTCGAGTAGCGCGCTGATCACGCCGACGGCGAAACCGTCGCCCGCGCCGACCGTGTCCACCACGTTCGCGACCGGCTGGCCGGCGATCACCGCGGCATCGCGCGCGGTGCGGAAGTAGGCGCCCTGCGCGCCGAGCTTGATGATCACGCCCCGCGCGCCCTGATCCAGATAGAACTTCGCGATATCGTCCGGCTGCGTATAGCCGGTCAGAATCTCGCCCTCGCCGATGCCCGGCAGCACCCAATCGGCCAGCGCGGCGAGCGCGGTCAGGCCGTCCACCATCGCGGCGCGCGACGGCCACAATGTGGGGCGCAGGTTCGGGTCGAACGAGATCGTCTTGCCCGCCGCGCGCATTTCACGCGCCAGATGGAACGCGAGTTCGCGCGAGCTCGCCGAAATCGCGGGCGCCACGCCGGTCAGGTGCAGGTGGCGTGCCTGCAGCACGTAGTCCGCCGCGTAGTCGGCCAGCGACACATGGCTGGCCGCCGACCCCTTGCGAAAGTACTCGACGGCCGGGTCGCTGCCGTCGTCGTTCTTCGACTTCAGCTGGAAGCCGGTCGGATAACGCTCGTCGGTCGTCACGCACGCCTGGTCGATGCCCTCTTTCGTCAACGTGTCGCGCACGTACTGGCCGAACGAATCGTTACCCACGCGGCTCATCCAGCCCACCTTGAAGCCGAGCCGGGACAGGCCGATCGCCACGTTCAGATCGGCGCCGGCAATCCGCTTCGTGAACTGGCCGACGCCCGCGAGCGGGCCGGTTTCGGCGGCCACGAACATGGCCATGGCTTCGCCGTAGGTGATGACATCGAGTGCTGTGCTGGTCTTGCTCATGCTTTGCTCCTGCGGGTGTTCCGTGCTGCGCGTCAAGCCGCGCCCAACCATGCGACGTAGTGCGCCGCGTCCGCGTCGATCCGGCTCGTGTCGAAAGGAAATTCAATGCCGCGCGGCACATGGCGCGGCAGCTTGTCGAGCACCGCGGCGAACTGGGCGTCGTCGGCGGCGGGTGCGGCGGGAAAGCGCCGCGCGCCCTCACCGACGGCCGTCTTGCAGTGGATGTAGTCAACGTGCGCCGCCAGCGGTCCGGCGGCCTCGAGCGGTGCGACCTCGCACCATGCCCAGTTGCCCATGTCGAAGGTCATGCCGAGCACGCCGGCGTGGCCTTCGCGCGCCAATGCCTCGAACAGGCCGACGAACTGCGCAAGCGAGCCGCCTTGCGCCAGTTGCCCGTTTTCGACCACCAGCCGCAAATCCGCGCAGCGCAGGTGATCGGCGATCACCGCGGCGTAGGCGTCGGCGGCGAATCCGCCGAGCTGCAGCTTCAGGAAACGCGCACCGAGCGCGATCGCTTCTTCGATCGAGACGCGTAGCGCGTCGGTATCGAGCTCGCCGTCGACCGTATAGAGCGAAGCAGGCGTCGAATACACCGACCACAAACCCAGTTCGGCAATTTGCCGGCCGAGCGCGCGCAGGTTTTGCGGCTCGGCTTCGGCCTCGCCGGCGAACAGCTCGCGGCGTACTTCGAAGCCCGCCGCGCCGGCCTGTTTGCTCGCCTGCGCCCACTTCAGATGACCGTCCGCGCGCACCGCCTCCATGCCGAATGCGCTTGCGACGATCACGATGTCCATTGCGTCAGCCATGTCGAATTAATTCAATTACGTCCGGTGAATGCTTTTGGAACCGGTTCCAAAAGCATTTTTAAAAAAAGCGCCGAGGCGCTTCCGATGCCCGAATAGTGCGCCGAGGTCGGCGTCACGCACCATAGTGGAAATCCCCAGGCGGGCTTGGCATACAACCGGATCCCGTGACGACCGACGCCGGTCTGTTTCAGGGGCCGTCGGCCAGGCACAGCGCGAGAAACTGCTCCACCACGCGCGACGGCGCACTCGCATGCGGCACGAGAATCGACAGCCGCCGCGTGAGCGGCTCCGGGCTAAGCGACATCAGACACAGCGCGCGGTCTTCATGCCGCATCGACATGACCGAGACGAAGCCGATGCCCATGCCGGCCCGCACCGCCTCCTTCACCCCTTCGACGCCGGCAATCTCCAGCGCCACGCGCATCGGCACGCCCGCTCGCGCGAACGCCCGCTCGACGATCTGCCGCACCGCCGAGCCCGCCTCGCGCAAGATCAGCGGCTGGTCGCCGAAAGCCGCCAGCGCGACGCCGCCGTTTTCGCCTGACTGCGCGAGCGGATGCGAACGCGGCATGATCGCGACGATCTCGTCCTGGCGCCACGCATGCACCGCGGTGTCCGGCGGCAGATCCGCGCCGACCGGCCCCTCGATCATGGCGATATCCACCGAATCGAGCGCGGCGACGATCTCGGTGGTGTTGCCGTCGGCGGTATGCAAGGTCACGTCCGGATAGCGGCGATGGAAGTCGGCAATCAGATACGGCAGCAGGTAGCTCGCCGGCGTGGTGCTCGCGCCGATCCGCAAAGTGCCCTGCTCGAGCCCGCGCAACGCGTCGCGGTACGCATGGGCCTGCCGCCAGGTGTCGCGCAGCCGCGTGGCATAGCTGGCCAGCTGCTCGCCCGCGGGTGTCAGACGCACGCCGCGGCCGTCGCGCTGATACAGCGGCTCGCCGAATTCGTCCTGCAACTGCCGCAACTGGCCGGACACGGCGGGCTGCGATAGATGCAGCGCCACAGCCGCCCGGCTGATATTGCGATGCTCGGCGACGACGGCAAACGTTATAAGTTGATCCGGGGTCATGAGTTCAAAGTATCGGCTCGCGTGATACCTTACATTCTAAATCATGATTTTTCATATCGATATATCTAATTTAGGATTAGCCCCATCGAATTCAGTCAGTCACCTAAGGGCTGCATCATGACTACCGCACATCTCACTGCTTCCGCCTCCCCCGCCGAGTTATCCACCCGCGGGCAACTCAACGGCGTGCTATTCGTCGCACTCTTCGCCGCCGCCGTCACGCGTATCGCGTCGATTCCGGCCATCGCCGGGCTGGGCCTGAGTCCGCTGATCGTCGGCATCGTGGCCGGCGCCATCTACGGCAACGCGCTGCGCGACGGCATGCCCGCCAGTTGGGCGGCCGGCGTCAACTTTTCGGCGCGCAAGCTGTTGCGCATCGCCGTCGCGTTCTTCGGACTGCGCGTGAGCCTGCAGGAAATTGCTCAGGTCGGTCTGCCCGGTCTCGCGGAATCGGTCCTGATCGTGGTGAGCACGCTCGTGATCGGCACGTGGGCCGGCATGAAAATCATGAAGCTCGACCGCGACACCGCCTTGCTGACCGCCGCGGGCAGCGCGATCTGCGGCGCGGCCGCCGTGCTCGCGTTCGAGTCGACGCTGCAATCGAAGCCGCA
Organism: Paraburkholderia ginsengiterrae; assembly: GCF_001645125.1. Lineage (GTDB taxonomy): Bacteria > Pseudomonadota > Gammaproteobacteria > Burkholderiales > Burkholderiaceae > Paraburkholderia > Paraburkholderia ginsengiterrae. The sequence continues at coordinate 47,703 of NZ_LXKA01000339.1, forward strand.
CAAGAGCGCGATGGCCGTGGGCAGCGTGGTGCTGTTCGGCACGCTCTCGATGTTCCTCTACCCGGTTCTGTTCAAGGCCGGCTGGCTGCATCTGGACACCATGGGCGCGGGCCTCTTCTTCGGCGGCACGATTCACGAAGTCGCTCAGGTGGTCGGCGCGGCCAGCAACGTGAGCCCCGAAGCGACGCACATCGCCACCATCGTCAAGATGACTCGCGTGATGCTGCTGGTGCCGGTGCTGCTGGTGATCGGCATGTGGGTGAACAGCTCGGCGCGCCGCACTCACGCTTCGGCCGGCGCTCATAGCAATGCACCGCGCAAGCTGGCGATTCCCTGGTTCGCAGTCGGTTTTCTCGCCTTCGTCGTGATCAATTCGCTGCATGTGCTGCCGGAAGCCGCGACCAGCACGCTCAACATGCTCGACACCTTCGCGTTGACCATGGCCATGACGGCGCTCGGAATCGAAACGCGCATCGCGCAGATCCGTCAGGCCGGCCCCCGGGCGCTGACCACCGGTTTCATCCTGTATGTGTGGCTGATTGCCGGCGGACTGGGAATTACATGGGCTGTCCAGCACCTGCTCGGCTAAGCCGCCCTCGCCCTCATCCCCACCCCGCCGCGTGCGGGGTTTTGCGCATTCAGGAGACCCATCCGTCACGCCCGCGCGGCATACTGGCTGCCGACGCGCTCGAGTCACGCAATCCGCTTACGCCGCGCGTTCATGCCACCGGAATGAGGATCGATCGATGAGCCTGGAACTGTACTATTGGGATGGCCTCCAGGGCCGCGGCGAATTCGTGCGGCTCGCACTCGAGGAAGCCCGCGCCGACTACGTGGAAGTCACGCGCGGCGAGCCGTCGGAAGGACTTGGCACGCGCGCCATGATGGATGTGATGAAGAGCCGCGACGAACCGCACCCACCGTTCGCGCCGCCGTTTCTGAAAGACGGCGATCTGGTGATCGCGCAGACCGCCAACATCCTGTTCTACCTCGGCCCGAGGCTGAACCTCGCGCCCAAAGCGGAAAGCCTGCGTTATGTAGCTAACGGCCTGCAACTGACCATCGCCGATATGGTCACCGAGGCGCACGACACGCACCATCCGCTCGCCAGCGCGCTCTACTACGAAGATCAGAAAGACGCCGCGAAGACCCGCGCGCACGACTTCATCGACAACCGCATTCCGAAGTTCATGTCGTACTTCGAGCGGGTGCTCAAGCAGAATCCGGCCGGCGACCAGTTCATGGTGGGCGACACGCTCACCTACGTCGACCTGTCGATGTTCCAGCTGATCGACGGTTTGCTGTATGCCTTTCCGCGTGCGCTCAAGCGTTTCGGCGAGCACTACCCGCGCCTCGCCGCATTGCATGATGCGGTGATCGAGCGGCCAAATATCGCCGCGTATTTGCAGTCCGAGCGGCGCATCGAGCACAACGAGGCCTGCATCTTCCGGCACTATCCGGAACTCGACAAGGCACCGACTTGACTCTCGCCCTCGTCCCCCGTCCGCCTGCCGCTTCGCGTGCGCCTTCCAGCGTGCACGCGAGACGGCTGCCGGGCACTTTTTTCAACCCACTCTCACGCCCTGTACCACCGACGTGCTCTCATTCCTGCTGAAGCTGCGCACCCGCGCCCAAGACCTGTTCCGTCTCTCCGATGCCCATACGATGCTGGTCTGGTCTGTCGTGGTCGGCGTCGCGGGAGCCTTCGCGACAATCGCCTTTCGCGAGGGCATCGCGCTGCTGCAAGTCGCGGTGGTCGGCAAGTCCGGCAGCTTCGTCGAAATGGCGCGCCGCTTGCCGTGGACCGTGCGGATCTGGCTGCCCGCCGCGGGCGGTCTGATCGCCGGCGTCTTTCTGCTGATCGCGCAGCGTTACGCCGATAAAAGCAATCACGCCGACTACATGGAAGCCGTCGCGATCGGTGACGGCGTGGTGCCGGTGAAGCTCAGCTTGTGGCGCAGCGTGTCGTCGCTGTTCACGATTGCGAGCGGCGGCTCGATCGGCCGCGAAGGTCCGATGGTGCAACTGGCGGCGCTGGCCGCCTCGCTGATCGGACGCTGGGTGCATTTCGATCCGTCGCGGCTGCGTCTGCTGGTGGCATGCGGCGCGGCGGCGGGTATTACGTCCGCGTACAGCGCGCCGATCGCGGGCGCGTTCTTCGTCACCGAGATCGTGCTCGGCTCGATCGCAATGGAGAGCTTCGGGCCGGTGGTGGTCTCGGCGGTGGTGGCCAACATCACCATGCGTGAATTCACCCGCTACCAGCCGCCGTACGAGATGCCGGTGTTCCCGCCAGTGGCGGGCGCCGAGGTGCTGCTGTTCGTCGGGCTCGGCCTGCTGTGCGGGGCGGCGGCGCCCCAGTTTCTGCGCGTGCTCGATGTGTCGAAGGCCAACTTCCGCAAGCTGCCTGTGCCGTTGCCCATCAGGCTCGCGATCGGCGGCCTCGTGGTCGGCATTCTGTCGGTGTGGACGCCCGAGGTGTGGGGCAACGGCTACAGCGTCGTCAACTCGATTCTGCATTCGCCGTGGACGTGGACCGCGCTCGTCGTCGTGCTGGTGTTCAAGCTCGTCGCCACGGCGGCCACCTCGGGTTCCGGCGCGGTGGGCGGGGTCTTCACGCCAACGCTCTTCATGGGCGCCGTAGTCGGTGCGCTGTACGGTCAAGGGATGCACGCGGTGTGGCCGAACGCCACCTCGGGGTCGTTCGCGTATGCGATGGTCGGCATGGGCGCGTTTCTGGCGGGCGCCACCCAGGCACCGTTGATGGCGATCCTGATGATCTTCGAGATGACGCTCAGCTATCAGGTCGTGCTGCCGCTGATGCTCGCCTGCGTGGTCGCGTATTTCGTGTCGCGCGCGATCGGCAAGACCTCCATGTATGAAATCACCCTGCATCGCCACCGCGAAGAACAGGAGCGCTCGCGCCTGCGGGCCACGCAGATGCGCGAACTGATCCGGCCCGCCGAAACCGTCGTGCTGCCCAACGCGAGCGTGCAGGAGATGACGCGCGTGTTCCTCGAATATCCGGTGAAATATCTGTACGTGGCCAACGATTCCGGCGCCTTTCTCGGTGTGGTCGCGCTCAAGGACATCACCGCCGATCTGCTCGAAGAACGCGATACCTCCGCGAAAACCGCCGCGGACTACCTGCAGCCGCATTTCGACGTGCTGACGCCGGACATGCCGCTTGGCGTGGCGCTGCAGCATTTCCTCGCATTTCAGGGCGAGCGCCTGCCAGTGGTCGAGAGTGCCGCGCATCCGAGGCTCGCCGGCGTGGTCTATAAAAGCTCGCTGCTCGACGCCTACTTCCGCATGAATCCGAGTCGCTAGAGACGACCCGCGCCCCCGCCTGGCGGGCGTGCAAAGTGTGGCAAATTCTTTACAATGAAGAGACCGCTGCCGAATCGGACGGCAGCGCGCGTTACGCCGGAACGGGCGCATCGAGACGCCCGTCCTTCGATCTGAGCGAAGCTGAGCGACCCGTCCGCCGACGCCATGCGCCGCGACCAGGCGCGCTTGATTTTCCTGCTTATCGACGGCGAGCCTTACGACCGCTGCGAACAGCACGTCCACTTCCTCGCCACCGAGACCCAGCACGCGATCCGCACCGCCCGCCACCTCCCCAACATGGACACAGGCCCAGCTATCCATGCCTCTGTCCACCCCCCCTCCTCCCACTCCCTCCGCCCCCTCACTTCCGTCTCCTCCGCCCCCCTCCCCACCCCCACCCCCATTCCTCCCCGCCTGGTCTCCTCCTCCCCCACCCATCCGCTCCGCCCCGCGACCACCCGGCTCGACCACCCACCCCCCCTAGTCCGTCCTCCCGTGCACACCGCGACCCCCCTCGCCCCTCCGCCCGCTCTCGCCGTCTACCCCCCCTATCCCACCCACCCCCTGCACCGCTTCGAGACCAACCCCC
>NZ_LXKA01000340.1 GCF_001645125.1 Paraburkholderia ginsengiterrae
CCCATACGCTGATTCGCGGCGCCGACCTCGTGGCGGCGCCGTGGAAGAACGGCGGCGGCGTGACGCGCGAAGTGGCGGCGTTTCCCGAAGGGGCCGGGCTCGACGCCTTCGTGTGGCGTGTGAGCATCGCCGACGTCGCGCAGGCGGGGCCGTTCTCGCGTTTCGCGGGCATCGACCGTACGTTGGTGTTGCTGTCCGGTGCGGGCATGCTGCTCGACGAAACACTCGACGAAACGGTTGCGGACGGCGCGCAGGGTGTAAAGACCCACGCGTTGACGCAACCGCTCGACATGGCGCGTTTCACCGGCGAGGCGCCGATCGACGCGCGCCTTGTGAACGGCGCGACGCGCGACTTCAACCTGATGGTGCGGCGTGGCGCGGCCACCGGCGAGGTGGCGGCGTGGCGCGTTGATACGCAATGCACCTTGTCCGCGGACGTAGTGCTGTTGTATTGCGCGCAGGGTTCGGTCGCGGTCGCACTCGGCGACGTTTCAACACAGCCGCTCGAAACCGGCGACACATTGCGCATCGACACGCCAGACGCGCTGTCTTGCACGGTGAAGGGCACCGGCGCCGTGCTCGCAATCACCATCCGCTACACCTGACGATGACGACGGTTAGCGTGCGCGTCCGTCCTTCGCGACGCGTCCGCTAACCACCACAGACAAGCAACGAGCTGCAAAGAGCACGCGATGAAGCAAACCGTCTGGCATCACCTGAAACTATGCCCTCAGGGCGATCCCCAACATACGCTGCCCGATGCCGCGATTGCCGTTGAAAACGGCACGATCGTGTGGCTCGGCGCGGCTGCCGCATTACCGGCTGAATACGCCGCGTGGCCGCGCGAAGATTTGCACGGCGCGTGGGTGACGCCGGGTCTCGTCGATTGCCATACGCATCTGGTGTATGGCGGTCAGCGCGCCGATGAATTCGCGCAGCGCCTCGCGGGCGTCAGCTATGAAGAAATCGCCCGGCAGGGCGGGGGCATCGTCTCCACGGTGCGCGCCACGCGCGCCGCGGACGAAGCCTCGCTGTTCGCGCAGTCGGCCGCGCGGCTCGAGCCGTTGCTCGCCGAAGGCGTGACGACGGTCGAAATCAAATCGGGCTACGGCCTCGATCTCGCCAGCGAACGCAAGATGCTGCGTGTGGCGCGGCAGTTGGGCGAGCGCTATCCGGTGACCGTCTATACGACGTTTCTCGGCGCGCACGCATTGCCGCCTGAATTCGCCGGCCGCGCCGATGCGTATATCGACGAAGTCTGCAACACGATGCTGCCCGCGCTCGCGGGCGAAGGCCTCGTCGACGCGGTCGACGTGTTCTGCGAACGCATCGGTTTTTCGCTGCAGCAAAGCGAGCGTGTTTTCGAGGCCGCCGAACGCCACGGGCTGCCAGTGAAAATGCACGCCGAGCAGCTCTCGAACGGTGGCGGCACGGCGCTCGCGGCGCGCCATCACGCGCTGTCCGCCGATCACCTCGAATTTCTCGACGAGGCCGGCGTCGCCGCGATGAAGGAAGCCGGCACGGTGGCGGTGTTGCTGCCGGGCGCGTACTACTTCATCCGCGAGACGCAGTTGCCGCCGCTGGAATTGCTGCGGCGCTATCAGGTGCCGATCGCGATTTCCACCGACAGCAATCCCGGCACATCGCCCACCACCTCGCTGCTGCTGATGATGAACATGGCGACCACGCTGTTCCGCATGACCGTGCCCGAAGTGCTGCAAGGCGTGACCACGCATGCGGCGCGCGCGCTCGGCAAAGCGGCGCTGCATGGCTCGCTGGAAGCCGGCCGCGCCGCGGATTTCGCGGTGTGGTCGGTCGATTCGCTGGCCGAGCTGGCTTACTGGATTGGACGTCCGTTGTGCGCGCGGGTCGTGCGCGCGGGCGAGACCGTTTATACACGGCGTGATTTGAGCTAGGGCCAGAGAGATGACGCAAACCCAGACGCAAACGCAGACGCAACTGAATACGCCACCCATGATGCAATCGAATCGATCGCTGTTCGCCGAGCACGCGTACCTGCCGGACGGCTGGCGCCGCAATGTGCTGCTGGAGTGGGACGCCAACGGCACACTGACTGCTGTCACACCCGACACGTCCACGCCGCCCGACGGCGTGCGCAAAGCCGCCGGTCCGGTATTGCCTGGCATGCCGAACCTTCACTCGCATGCGTTCCAGCGCGCGATGGCCGGCCTGACCGAATATCGCGCCTCGGGCGCGGGCGCAACGGATAACTTCTGGAGCTGGCGCGACCTGATGTATCGGTTCGCCGCACGCACCACGCCGGAAGGCCTGGCGAGCGTGGCGCACTGGCTGTACATCGAAATGCTGAAGGCGGGCTATACGTCGGTGTGCGAGTTCCACTACGTGCATCACATGCCTGACGGCAGCCGTTATGCGAATCAGGCGGAACTCGCGCAACGGGTGGTGGACGCGGCCTCGGCAAGCGGCATCGGCATGACCATGTTGCCGGTGCTGTATCAATACAGCGGCTTCGGCTCGCGCGCGCCGCGTGACGACCAGCGGCGCTTCATCAACACGCCGGAAAGCCTGCTCGATCTGCTCGGCACGCTGCGCGCGGCGCGCCCTGAAAACGACGCACTGCGCTACGGCGTGGCGCCGCATTCGCTGCGCGCAGTGTCGGCGGAGTCGTTGCATGCCGTGCTTGGCGGCCTCGATGCCACGGCGCCGGTGCATATCCATATTGCCGAACAGACGGCCGAAGTCGATGCGTGCCTCGAAACCGAAGGTGCGCGCCCGGTCCAATGGCTGCTGGATCGCTTCGACGTCGACAGCCGCTGGTGCCTCGTACATGCCACGCATGTCGACGCGAACGAAACGCTGGCGCTCGCGAAAAGCGGTGCGGTGGCCGGCTTGTGCCTGACCACCGAGGCCAATCTCGGCGACGGCATTTTCCCGGCGCAGGAATATCTCGATGCGCAAGGGCGCATCGGCGTCGGCTCGGATAGCCATATCGGCGTCGACTGGCGCGCGGAACTGCGTCTGCTCGAATACGGCCAGCGTCTCACGCGCCGGCAACGCAACGTGCTGGCCTCGCAGCAGGCCACGCGCGTCGCCGACCGTCTGTTCGACGCCGCGCTCGAAGGCGGCGCGCACGCCACGGGCCGCGCAGTCGGTGCCTTGCAGGCCGGCCGCCGCGCCGACTGGCTCGTGCTCGACCCGGATCATTCGAGCATCGCCGAGCATGCGCAGGACGCCTGGCTCTCCGGCGTTGTATTCTGCGAGCATGGCGAGACGCCGATTCGCGACGTCTACGCGGGTGGCGAGAAGGTCGTCGACAATCGCCGGCATCGCGACGAAGAGGGCGCATACGCGCGCTATCGCACGGCGCTCGCGGACCTGCTCAAATGAGGTGCGCGCTTGCGCCCTCAGCTGACTTGCCGAAACGCTACTTCGAATTCATCGAATCCGGACTGACATGACTGCTTCGAACACACCGCCGATTGTCTCCCTGCATCGAGGGAGTCTGCCGCTGCTTATTTCGATCCCGCATCTGGGCACGCAAATCCCGGCCGACATCGCCGCGACCATGACGCCCGTGGCGCTGCGCACGGACGATTGCGACTGGCATCTGGACCGTCTCTACGCGTTCGCGAAACGCATGGGCGCGTCGATTGTCGCGCCCACTTATGCGCGTTATGTGATCGATCTGAACCGTCCGCCCGATGGCGCGAACCTTTATCCGGGGCAGGACACCACCGGTCTGCTGCCGGTCGATACATTCGACAAGGAGCCGCTGTATCTCGACGGCCATCTGCCGACCGAGGCCGAAATCGCGCGCCGTCGCGACGCTTACTGGAAGCCGTATCACGAGGCGCTGGCGGGCGAACTCGCGGCGCTGAAAGCGCAACACGGCAAGGCGCTGCTATGGGAAGCGCACTCGATCCGCTCGCACGTGCCGCGTTTCTTCGAAGGACGGCTGCCCGATTTCAACTTCGGCACGTCGAACGGCGCCAGCGCGGTGGCGGGATTGGCCGAGGAACTGGCGGCTGTGGTCGGTCGGCACGGCGGCTATTCGGCGGTCGCCAACGGGCGCTTCAAGGGCGGCTACATCACGCGCGAATATGGGCAGCCGTCGCAAGGCGTGCATGCCGTGCAACTCGAACTGTCGCAGATTACGTATATGGAAGAGCAGATGCCGTATGCGTATGACGAATCGCTGGCCGCGAAGGTCGAGCCGTTGCTCGAAGCGCTGGTCGCGACAGCATTGGAGCGTGTCAAGGCCGCGTGAGACGCGCGTCGACGGCCGCCCATCTCCAACCCTCATCTCATCTTCTCCACGCGGTTCACGGGGCTGCGCAGCGCGCGCAGGCCCGTGTCCGCGCCGGCTCGCACCGCCAAGGTGTAACAGCATGTGTCCGCGATTGCATGCTGCCGTTTTCTCGCAGAACGTATAGGGCGCGTACAGCGCATTGCGTGACATCCGACCCCGGTTTCTCCTGCCGGGCAACAAGATGAAAGACCCTGCGATGGAAGATTCCGACGAATTGCTGCTCCCGGTCTGGCGAGCAAACCTGGTGCTGTTGACCCAAGAGGTCGGTGCGGCGACGCGTCTCGCGCGCATGATGACCTTCTCGGCGAGCTATCTGAAACTGATGTTGTCGGGGCAGCGTGAATTCAGCGAGGAGTTCGTGCGTGGCATCGAGGCGGTCACGGGCTTGCCGAACGGCTGGATGGACGTGCCGCACACCGGCGAGGACATACCGCCCAATGCGCGTGAGGCGATCGACAACGAACAGCCGCTCGCGCGATTTCGCGGCACCGCGCATCCGGTGCGAAAGAAGACGGTGCTGCGGCCGCCCGAGCCGATTTTCGGCCAGCCGGGACCGGCCAAACGGCTCGAGGAGGAAACCCTCGATGCCGAAGCGCACCGGCGTCAGGCGCACTTTCGCAAGGTTCGCGATCTGGCGGTCCAGGACGTGCGGCGCTTCGAGCGGCACCTGAGCCATGCGCCGGTCGAGCTGGCGGCGATGCGGGCCAAGGTGGAGGACGTGATCGCCGCCGCCGAGCTCGACGACCGGATCCAGGCCGACCTCGAGGGCCGCCTGGAGCAGATCGAAAAGCATCGCCATGTGCTGCTCAGGCATGTGGAGCGGCTGCAGGCTTTGCTGGGGCAACTCGGCGAAACCGAGTGACCGCGGGAGTGACAGCGCGAGCCCGGGAACCTGGCGCTTACATCGCCTGACACGACGCCTTGCGGCGGGCGTGAAACTCGGCCTCGAGTGTCCACGTCACGCCGTCCTGCGCGAGCGCTACGCCGCTCCAGTGGAACGAATCCCGCGTGATGTCCGTGAAATTCCAGCGGATCGGCGTGCCGTCGGCATGGGTGCCGATCTGCACGAGCTGCTCGCCGATGCGCCGGCCCACCAGCTCGTCACGCTGGCCGGTCCGCGGATTGACGTAAGTGACCCGCCACGCCCGTAGCGCCGGGTCCCAGACTCGCAGGGTCGTGCCGTACATCGCGTCGCCGGGCTCCGGCGCGCCGTGGTGCCCGGCGGGCGGCGGCATGATCCAGACATCCTGGATGGCGCGGCCTTCCAGCACCCAGCCGAAATGAATCTCGCCACGGCGGCGCGCGTTGCGCTGATCGACGCGGTAGTGCAAGACGTCCATCTCCCAGCTGCCGACCAGCCAGCCGTAGACATCGTCGGCGGCGTCGATGTCGGCGGCACGCGCCGGCGCGCTCAAAGCGGTGAGAAAGCCGTCGTGGAGAGTGTGTTCCAGTGCGTTCATCCTGTGGGCTCCTTCGGTTTCGAGTCGGATCGACATCGGCGTTGCCGGCCAAACCGCGCCGGCCGCCAATGTGCTAAAACCACAATACGGACTCTGCCGAGGTGCATCTTGGGGAAAATTGCCGTCACTCTGAAGCAGGCGCTCGCTCAACGCGAACAGGAGGGCGTGCCTGGCGGCACGTCGGCGCGTCCATTGGCCTCGGGCGCGGGCTGGGACGTCGCGGATGTGCTCTGCACCTTCGGCCCGCGTGACCGGCCGTTCGAGGAGCGGCACGACGGCGTTCGCATCGCGATGGTGGTGGCGGGGTCATTCGGCTATCGCGCGGCGCCGGGCCGCGAACTGCTCACGCCCGGTACGCTGCTGCTCGGCAACAACGGCGACTGCTTCGAATGCGGACACCGGCATGGCGCCGGCGACCGCTGCGTTGCGTTCCGCTATGCGCCCGCGTACTTCGAAAAACTGGCCGTGGATGCGGGCCTCGCGAGCGGCAGCTTCGACTTCAAACGCACGCGCGTACCGTCGCTGCGTGCGTTCTCGCCGCTGATCGCGCCGGCCTGCGCCGGCGCGAGCGGTTCAGATTCCACCGTGTGGGACGAGCTGGCGGTCGAGCTGGCCGCCGCGACGCTGCGGGCCGCCGGTGCGCCGCTGCGCGCCGAAGCGCCCGCCAGTGCCGCCGCCTGGTCGCGCGTCGCGCAAACGGTCGGTTTGATCGACGACACGCCCGGCGCGCCGCATACGCTCGCGAGCCTCGCTGCCGCAGCGGGTTTGAGCGAGTTCTACTTCTTGCGCACGTTCCAGCGCGTAACCGGCGTGACGCCGCATCAGTACCTGCTGCGCTCGCGTTTGCGTGCGGCGGCACAGCGCCTTCAGGACGGCGGCGCGAAGGTCGTCGATATCGCGCTCGATTGCGGCTTCAACGACCTGTCGAATTTCAATCACGCGTTTCGCGCGGAGTTCGCCGCGAGCCCGCGTGCCTGGCGCGCATGGGGCAGGGCGCGTCGCGCATGACGCGGGGCGGCGCGTTCGCACTGAGGCTCGCCGTCGGGGTGCTGCTGGGCGCGTGCGCGGCGGCCGCATGGGCTGACGACGACACGCCGGCCGCATCCGATGAGGATCGCGCGCCTTTCACCATCGAGCGCGATGTCCATCTCTTCACGATCCAGAAAGACGGCTCCGTGGAGGAGCACGACGACACGGTCGTGCGGGCCAACACGACGAGCGGCGTCGATGCGATCGCGCAGCGCTATGTATGGTTCAACAAGGACATCGAGCAGGTGCAGTTGCTGGCTGCTGAAACCATCGACCCGGACGGCGTCGCGCATCCGGTCGGGCCGGAGGCGATCCGCGACGTGCAGGAGCCGCGCTCGGCCGGCGCGCCGAATTTCAACGACGGCGTATTGCGCACGGTGATCTTTCCTGGCGTGGAGCCCGGCTCCCGTGTGCATCTGGCGTTTCGCAAGACCCGCACGAAGCCCTTGCAGGCCGGCACCTTCGCGTATCTGGTCGAACCGGCGCGCGATCCCGTCGAACTGCAACGCCTGATCTTCGATCTGCCCGCCGACGTGCCGCTGCATGCCGACGCGCGCGGCTATGTCGCGCTGCCGCCGGTCACGGCCAACGGCCGCACCCGCTACGAGTTCGCCTACCGGCACGGACCGTATGCGCCGCTCGAAGCGGGCGCGGTCGGCTACGCGAACTGGGGCGACCGCCTGATGGTGTCGACGGTGCCGGACTTCGCGAGTTTCGCCGCGCGCTATAGCGAGGCGGCAGCCGATCCGACGACGGACGATCCCGCGATCGTCCAGCTCGCGCAAACGCTGACGGCCGGCACCACCGATCCGCGCGAAAAAGCGCAACGGCTGTATGACTGGATGCGCTTCAATATTCGCTACGTGGCCCTGTTTCTGGGGGAGACGGCGGCGATCCCGCATAGGGCGATCGACATCCTGCACAACCGCTATGGCGACTGCAAGGATCACGTCGCGCTGTTCGGCGCGCTGCTGGCCGCGGCGGGCATCCGCAGCGAAGCGGTGCTGCTCGATCTCGGCCCGTACTACAGCTTGCCGGAGGTGCCCGGTTACGGCGTCAGCGCGATCAACCACGCAATGATCTGGATTCCTGAGTTGTCGCTGTACGCGGATACCACGGCGGGCGGCACCGGCTTTGGTTATCTGCCGCTGGGCGTGATGGACCGGCCGGCGCTGCTGGTCGGCGAAGGCGTGCTCGCGCGCACGCCGGCCACGCAGTTGCGCGAACGCGGCGCGCGTCTGCAGATCGACATCGATGAAAACGGGACCGCGAGCTACGCCTACCGTGCCGAAGACACCGGCTTTACCGCCGAGCTCGAACGCAATACGTTCCGTCGGTCGACGCGGCAAGTCACGCAGCAGATCGCCGCGAACCGCCTTCTGCTGACCGGCCTGCACGGCACCGCGCAATTGCGCACAGCGGATCTGAATGCGACGGAGGGACCGTTTGCCACGTCGATGCAAGGCAAGGTGGAGCACTTCGTCTGGACCGAGGGGACCACGGCCGTGCCGGCGCTGACGAGCTTGTCCGGCGGCATGGCCTCGCAGGTGCAGGGGTGGCTCGCGGAGCCGGCCAGAACGCAGCCGTGGGCGTGCATCGGCGGAACGTTCGACGAGACGCTGGAAATGACGCTGCCGCGCTTTGCCCGCGTGACCGATATGCCGGCCGATACGTCGGTGCAGGACCGTTATCTGACGTTCTCATCCCGCTACGTGTTCGATCCGGCAGCGCGCGTGCTGCAGGTCAGGCGGCAGTTGCGCGCCGCCTTCGGGCATCAGATGTGTTCCGCGGCTGAATTCGCCGACATGAAGGATGACCTCGTGCGGATCGAAAGGGATCTCGATGCCGAACTGGTGGTCAAGGCGGCGAACGTGAAACCGTAAGGGTGAGTGCCCCGGTGCGGGCATAACGTCATGCGTCACACGTTATGCGCCCGCGCCGGGTGAGACCGTACTTGGGTGTTAGCTCCCGCTCTTCGTCACGACAGGCACCCACGCCCCATTCTTGACCTGATAAAGCGTCGATGCGCCGCTCTTCAGCGCGCCGGTGTTGTCGAAGGAAATCTTCCCGGTCACGCCTTCGAAATCGATCGACTTGAGCACGGGCCGATACGTGGCCGGGGTGCTGGATTCAGCCTTCTGCATCGCCTTGATCACGGCCCACGCCCCGTCATACCCGAACGGCGCGTAAGACAGGATGTCCACGCCGAAGCGCTTCTTGAACTTCGCGGAGAAGTCCTTGCCGCCCGGCAGCTGAGCCAGCGGACGGCCGTATTCCCAGGCCATCGCGCCTTCGGATGAATCGCCCGCGAGCTTGATGAAGTCCTGGTCCATCACGCCGCCGCCGCCCACCAGCTGGGCGTTCAGGCCCAGTTGCTTCATCCGCTTGGCGAAGCCGGCCGCCTGCGTGTCCAGGCCGCCGAAGAACACCAGATCGGCGTTGGTCGATTTGATCTTGGTGATCTGCGTGCTGAAATCGACCGCCTTGTTGTCGGTGTACTCGCGGGTCACGATGTTGCCGCCGTGCGCTTTCACCGCCTTCTCGAACTCGTCGGCCTCGCCCTGGCCGAACGCGGTCCGGTCGTCGATGATCGCAATGCGTTTGGCCTTGGTCACTTCCACCGCGTAGATGCCCGCGTTGCCGGCGTTCTGCGCGTCGGTGGAGATCACCATGAAGGTGTTCGCGAAGCCGCGGCCGGTGATGATCGGATTGGTCGCGGCCGGGTCGATCACCGGAATGCCGGCCTGCTCATACACCTGCGAGGCCGGAATCGTGGTGCCCGAATTGAAGTGGCCCACCACGGCCGACACGCCCGAGTCGACCAGCTTTTGCGCGGCCTGCACGCCGATGCGCGGGTCGGCCTGGTCGTCTTCGGACACGAGCTGGAATTGCGCCACCTTGTCGCCGATCTTGATCTTCTGCGCGTTGGCTTCCTCGATCGCAAGCCGGACGCCGTTCTCCAGGTCCTTGCCATAGCCGGCGTTGGCGCCCGTCATCGGCGCGGCAAAACCGATCTTCACCGGTTGGTCGTCGGCGAAACTGGCCGCCGGAGCGACGGCAAACATGGCGCTAACAATGAGGGCAAGCGGTTTCAGCGTGTTGCGAAGACTCATGGTCTCTCTCTCCTTCTTCGACAGTTCAGGGTGTGAATGCGGCAAAGCAGTAACGCTGGATCGGTGCGGGACCATGAACTTCGCATGGCGCGCATCCGAAGACTACGGACGATCGGTCACCATAAACAATGCGGGAAAACGCCCGAAGACAGTCCCCGAGACTTGAGGGACGCACAGCCGGGTTCACACGCCGGTGGATCTGGCGCGAATATAGAAAGCCAATTTGCCGCCGTCTTGGCAGTTCAAGGCACTTTGAATGAGCATTTCGGCATAACCCGCGCAGCGCGTGGTCTGGCGGCGTGTCGATGGCGGTGCACGGATGCGGATTGCCGCACATGCTTAAGAAACTGGCGCGAGCGCGCCGGCCGTGAGGCTGGGGTGCGGCGGCGCTGCGGCGGGCGAGCACCCGCGCGCAGGCGACGCCGCGAAACCTGTGTTGCGGCTAGCGGCAGGCGCTCAACGTTCGCCCTGCTGGCGCAGCAACTCTTCGCGCAGGCGCAGGAGCGGCGCCTTGGTGTCCTCGTCGGCCCAGGTGTCGAGGTCGTCGATCGCGCGCTGGCAGCCGTCGAGCACGAGGTCGAGATCGACCGGCACGCCGTTGTTCAGCGCGAACTCGATGGTCTCGGCGAACTGCTGGCATTCGTCCTCGCCATACGAGATGTCGAGGTTGTCGGCGATCACTTCGGCGATGTTGCTGCGCGCGCGGTCGTCCGGCGTGACCATTTCGATGATGCCGCGCGCCACGGCCAGCGAGTAGTACAGCGCAATATCGAGCCACTGCGCGGGATCGAAGTCGGCCTGATCGAACTGGTTCTCGAAGAACTCGATCGCTTCCTGTTCGTGCGCTTCGTCGGCATCGACGCTGATGCACAACTCCTCAAAATATTCTTCCCGCTCACTGCGGATATAACCGTCCATCGATGCCTCGTCTGCTGAATGCCGGATGCCTGAAAAATGCCCTGTGGACGGGCGTAACCCCGTCCACGCGGCACGCATTATAGGACGGCCGGCTGACAGGCGCGGCGCTGTTGCGCGAATCGCGTGACTCGTTTCGTATCGGGAAGATTCATTGCAACGCGCACAACACTGCCTTGTTGACGCGGGGGATTATCTGAGGCGCCTTGCTCGTTAGACTGCAAGTGACCGTTCTGGTCGAGTCAAACGGAGAATCATGATGAAGGCAGTTTGGGTACCGCTGTGCGCGGGTGTGCTGGCCGCGCTGACCGTAATGTCCGCGCAAGCGGCGGAATTGACGCGGGCGCAAGTGCGCGCCGAATTCAACGACTATAAGGCAGTCGGCTACGACTTCAGCGAGGATGGCTACCCGCAGTCGGCGGTGGATGCCGGGCAGAAGGTTGCAGCGTTGCGTGCGCAGCGCGCGGCCGATGCGGCGAAAGTGGCCACCCAGCCGGTGGCGGGACAGGCAAGCCAGTAACGCATACGGATGCGACGAGGCAGGCTATGGAGCAGGGCCCTAGGCAGGCCATGGAGCGGGCGATGAAGCAGGCTTCGAGGCAGGTTAGAACCAGAGTCCTTACGCCGAATCCGCGACCCACGCGTCGAACCATTCACGCGGCTGCGCGATTTCGCTCTGTGCGGCCACCAGTTCGAGTTCATAGCGTCCGGCCTGCCAGGTCGTCTTGACCACCCCGTTCACGGCGGCGAGCGTGTGCTCGAAGGCCGCGCGAATCGAATCGCCCAGCAGCGTGCGCGCGACGAACACCGCGCTCGTCAGGTCGCCCACGCCCACCGGCTGTCGCGCGAACGGATAGAGCGGGCGCTGTCCCATCCATGCCTCGCGTTCGGTGACGACCAGCATGTTGAAGCGGTCGGCGGGGCTGTTGCGATCGAGCAGATGCTTGACCAGCACGAGCTTCGGTCCGCGCGCGATGAGTTCGCGGCACGCCTCCACGGCTTCTTCCAGCGTGTCGATTTCGCGGCCCACGAGGCGCTGCAATTCCGTATGGTTCGGCGCCATGGCGTCGGCCGCCTCGGGCATGGTGCGCACGAGAAATTCCTGAATGCCCGGCTCGACCTTGCAGCCGCTCGCCGCTCCCATGACCGGGTCGCAGAAATACCATGCGCGCGGATTGGCGGCCTTCACCGCCTTGACGATTTCCAACACCGCCGCGGCCTGCTCGGGTGTGCCCAGATAGCCGGAGAGCACGGCATCGCAGCGCGGCAGCATGCCGATCGCGCCGATGCCGTCGACCAGATCTTCGAGTTGCGCGGCGTCGACCGCGCTGCCGGTCCAATGGCCGTATTGGGTGTGGTTCGAGAACTGCACCGTGTTGAGCGGCCAGACGTTGACGCCGAGCCGGCGCATCGGAAACTCGGCCGCGCTGTTGCCGGCGTGTCCGAAAACGACATGTGACTGAATGCTCAGAACGCTTTTCGTCATGGTATGGCCCGCGCAAACGGTGATGCGCGATCGGTGAGAACGGGAAAGGGTGCGCCTCGGCAGCGATCCGGCAGGCGCCGGCCGCCTCGAACGGCAGGACTGCTTCAGATGGTGCAAGAAAACAGCACGCTATGCATCGTCAGGAAACAATACATGAGTTTCTCGCGCGCGAGTTGATCCGGCCCCGTGTTGTTGCGTCGATGTTGCATCGAACCATCAAACACAGGGTCGCTGAAAGCAGACTGGAAGCCGCCGCGCACAGGAGCGGTGCGCGGCGCACCGGTAATGCGAGGAGCCGTGCGGATTCAGGCGAGTTCGCGATATAGCGCCAGATAGCGTTCGGCCGACGCCCCCCAGCCGAAATCCTGCTGCATCGCCCGGCGCTGCGCCGCTTTCCATTCGGTGTGACGCCCGTAGAGAGCGAAGGCGCGGCGGATCGCGGCGCCAAGACCTTGCGGCTCGAAGCGGTCGAACACGAAGCCGGTGGCGAGGTCGTCGGCGAGATTTTCGAGCGATGCGTCCACCACGGTATCCGCGAGGCCGCCCACGCAATGCACGAGCGGCAGCGATCCGTAAGCGAGCGCATACAGCTGCGTCAGACCGCAGGGTTCGAAGCGCGACGGCACCGCGATCACGTCGCTGCCCGCGACGATCATGTGCGCGAGCGTTTCGTCGAAGCCGAGTTCCACCGCCACGGAGTCCGGATGCGCCTGCGCGACGCGCGTCAAACCGTTCTCCAATGCCGGGTCGCCGGTGCCGAACACGATCAGTTGTCCGCCGCGTTTGACAATCTCGGGCACCATCTCGAGCAGCAGATCGAGGCCTTTCTGCTCGGTCAGGCGGCTGACCACGCCGAACAGCAGCGCATCGCTTTTTTGCGCGAGGCCGAAGCGTTTTTGCAGCGCTTCCTTGCACGCCGATTTGCCGCCGAGTTTGGCGGCGCTGTAGTGGTTCGCGATCAGCGCGTCGCTGGCGGGATTCCAGACTGTGTAGTCGACCCCGTTCAGAATCCCGCTCAGATCGTGCGAGCGATGGCGCAGCAGTCCGTCGAGGCCGCCGCCCTGGGCGAGCGTCTGGATTTCGCGTGCATAGGTCGGGCTGACAGTCGTGATGCGGTCGCTGTAGTAAAGGCCGGCCTTGAGAAACGACAACTGCCCGTAGAACTCGATGCCGCGCATGCTGAAAAAATCGTCCGGCAGCGCGAGCTGACCGAACTGATGCGCCGGAAACACCCCTTGATACGCGAGGTTGTGCACCGTGAAGACGCTGCGCGCCAAGGGGCGGCCGTGCTGCCGCTCAGCCGCTTTCAGATAGGCGGGCGCGAGGCCCGCATGCCAGTCGTGCGCGTGGATGATCTGCGGCGCCCACGCCGGGTCGAGGTGCTGCGCCAGTTGCGCGGCGACCCAGCCGAGCAGCGCGAAGCGCTGCGCGTTGTCGCCATACGGCACGTGCTCTTCGTTCAGATACGGGTTGCCGGGCCGGTCGTACAGCGTGCCGGCGCGGATCATGTAGACGATCAGCCCGTTCGACGGCAACGTGCCCTGTTCGAGCGTCACGCCCGGCGCGTCGAAACGGCGCCCGAGTTGCGCGACCGGGCGCACGTCGGTCAAACCGGCGGCCACGGCCGGGAAGCCTGGCAGCAGCACGCGTACGTCGGCGCCGCGCTCGATCAGCGCGGGCGGCAACGCACCCGCGACGTCGGCAAGACCGCCTGTTTTGAGGAGGGGATACAGCTCGCTTGCGACGTGCAGGGCGCGAATCGTCATAGGCTGGCTTCTCTGTCCTGTGAGTACGGGTAGTGCGGTTGGGGCCTCGCCGGCTCGCGTGCCCGCGCGCCTGCGTGCGTTTATGCCTTGTTCCGCAACGCTTCCGGCGTGACCAGCACGACGCCGTCTTCGGTGCGGTAGAAGCGCTCGGCGTCGCGCACCGGATCTTCGCCGATCACCGTGCCGTCCGGAATCGCGCAACCGCGGTCTATCACCACTTTCTGCAGCCGGCAGCTTGCGCCGACGGTGACCTGCGGCAACAAGACTGCCTCATTGATGTTACAGAACGAACTCACTTTCACATTCGACGAGAGCACCGAGCGCGAAATCTGCGAACCGGAAATCACGCAGCCGCCGCAGACGATCAGATTATTGCCCGTGCCTTGCAAACCTTTCAGGTCGCGCACGAACTTGGCGGGCGGCAACTGTTCCTGATACGTCCAGATCGGCCAGCTCTGGTCGTACAGATCGAGTGTCGGAATCGTCGAGGCGAGGTCGAGATTGGCGGCCCAGTAGGCGTCGATCGTGCCGACATCGCGCCAGTACGGCTCCACCTTCGGGTCCGACGACACGCACGACATGCTGAACGGATGCGCGATCGCCATACCCTGGGTGACGACGCGCGGCAGAATGTCCTTGCCGAAGTCGTGATCCGTGTCGACGGTGGAGATGTTCTCTTCCAGCAGCTTGTAGAGATAATCCGCGTTGAACACGTAGATACCCATGCTGGCGAGCGCCGTATCGGGGCGACCGGGTATGGCGGGCGGGTCCGCCGGTTTTTCGACGAAGCCGGTGACGCGGCGGTTCGCATCCACGGCCATCACGCCGAACGCCACGGCGTCCATGCGCGGCACCTCGATACAGCCGACCGTGCAATCCGCGCCGCTGTCCGCGTGATCGGCGATCATGCGCGTGTAGTCCATCTTGTAGATGTGGTCGCCCGCCAGCACGACCACATACTTTGGCCGGATCGAGCGGATGATGTCGAGGTTCTGGAACACCGCGTCGGCGGTGCCGCGATACCAGTGCGCGCCTTCCACGCGCTGTTGCGCGGGCCACAGGTCGATGAATTCGCCGAATTCGCCGCGCAGGAAGCTCCAGCCGCGCTGCAGATGGCGCAATAGCGAATGCGCCTTGTACTGCGTGACGACCGCGATGCGGCGAATGCCGGAGTTCAGACAGTTGGACAGCGCGAAGTCGATGATCCGGTACTTGCCGCCGAAGTGGACCGCGGGCTTGACGCGTTTGTTGGTGAGCGGCCCGAGCCGCGTGCCTCGTCCGCCCGCAAGGACGATGGCAAGCGTGGTGCGTTGCAGGTCGTTCAGCCGTGCCGGAGTTTCCATGTCTGTCTCCTTTATCCCATGCTAATTGGTGTGCTCTGGATGGTTGGGCTGCTTGTTCTCCGGTGATGATTCGTGCTGCCAGGCGGCGCCGTCTTCGTACGATCTTCGCGTGGCCGTCTGCTAGTTCTAGCACCGAATTGCCGCGCGCGAGAAGTCTGTGAAATGTGCGAACGCAGCGAGAACTGCCGTCTTGCGCACAATCGACCCTGGCGAGGCAGCGCTCCGTGCGCCACGACACATAGGGCGTGAGGTGAAATGCGCAATATGCATGCCACCCCGGCGCGCGTGGGGCATACGCCGGGGTGCGCGATTCGCAGCACAGCCGCGCGGCACGCCGTAGAATCGTCCGCTCCCGGCCCGAGGGGCGGGCACCGGTATGCCGGTGCGCTCGCCTTGCCGGCTGCCCGTGCCGACACTTTGCAAACAATATCGATGAGTTTTCGCAGCTATTCCCTGCGCGCTGGATTGAGCGTTGCGCGCTTGCCGCGGCGTTTGCGTCCGCCGCTTTGACCTCTTTGAGCGCGTCAGCCGCCGCGACGGCTGACGCTGTCGCCACGAGCGAGGCCAGTCCGCCCGCTGCCGGCGATGCCGGCCCAGCTTACGGCCCGGAGTTGCAAGGCTTCGACTACCCGGCGCCGGTCAAGCAATACGACTTCGCTTCGCAGGGCGTGGCGCTGCACATGGCGTATATGGATGTCGAACCGGCCCACCCGAACGGCCGCACGGCGGTATTGCTGCATGGCAAGAATTTTTGTGCGGCGACCTGGGGCGAAACGATTCATCGGCTGAGCGATGCCGGTTATCGCGTGATTGCGCCGGACCAGATTGGCTTCTGCAAATCGAGCAAGCCGGAGCACTATCAGTACAGCTTTCAGCAACTCGCCCGCAACACGCATGCGTTGCTGCAATCGCTTGGTGTGAATGACGCCACCATGATCGGCCATTCGACCGGCGGCATGTTGGCGATCCGCTACGCGCTGATGTATCCGCGCGAGACGCAGCAACTGGTGCTGGTGAACCCGATTGGCCTCGAGGACTGGAAGGCGAAGGGCGTGCCCTCGCTTTCCGTGGACCAATGGTACGAGCGTGAACTGAAGACGACCGCCGGCAGCATCCGCAATTATGAACAGGCGAACTATTACGTGGGACAGTGGCGCGCGGACTATGAACCGTGGGTACAGATGCTGGGGGGGATGTACCGCGGTCCGGGCAAGCAGATCGTCGCGTGGAATTCCGCGCTGCTGGACGACATGATTTACACGCAACCGGTGGTGTACGAACTGGGGCAGCTGAGCATCCCGACGCTCTTGCTGATCGGCCAGAAGGACACCACGGCGATCGGCAAGGACGCCGCTTCTCCCGAGGTGCGCGCGAAGGTCGGGCATTATCCGGAACTCGGCAAGACCGCCGCCAAAGCGATTCCGCATGCGACGCTGGTCGAATTCGCAGATGCGGGGCACGCGCCGCAGATGCAGGACCCGCAGGCATTCCATCGGGCGCTGCTCGAGGGGATGGCGGCGGTGCAGGGGAGCCGCTAAGCGGACAGGTGACCGGACTGCGGATCGATACACAAAGGGCGGCCATGAGCCGCCCTTTTTTCGTCTGAACTTCGGCGTGCGTCGGCGCGCTTGTTTGTCGGCTTATTCGTCCGCTTACTTGCCGGCCATCAACTCCTCGCGCACCTGCGCCCCAATCTCGAACGAGCGCAGCCGCGCCTTGTGATCGTAGATTTGCGCGGTCAACATCAATTCATCCGCACCCGTCTGATCAATGATCGACTTCAGACCTTCGCGAACCGCATCGCGATCGCCGAGCACGGTACAGGCGAGCGAATGCGCCACGCCATTCATTTCCATCTCCGACGCCTCGATCCGTTCGACCGGCGGCTGCAACTGCCCCGGCGTGCCGCGCCGCAAATTGACGAATTGCTGCTGCAACGATGTAAAAAGTCGCTGCGCTTCTTCATGGGTCTCGGCGGCGAACAGATTCACACCGACCATCGCATACGGTTTGTCGAGCGTGGCCGACGGGCGGAACTGCTCGCGATAGACCTTCAGCGCGGTCAGCATGTAATCGGGCGCGAAATGCGAAGCGAACGCGAACGGCAACCCGAGCGCCGCCGCAAGCTGCGCGCTGAAAAGCGATGAGCCGAGCAGCCATAACGGCACGTTCAGCCCCGCGCCCGGCACCGCGCGAATGCGCTGGCCCGGCACGGGATCGGCGAAATAGCGCTGCAACTCGACGACGTCGTCGGGGAAAGACTCCGCGCTATTTTGCAGATCGCGGCGCAAGGCGCGCGCGGTGCTCTGATCGGTGCCGGGCGCGCGTCCCAGGCCCAGGTCGATCCGGCCGGGATAGAGCGACGCAAGCGTGCCGAACTGTTCCGCGATGACCAGCGGTGCGTGGTTGGGCAGCATGACGCCGCCCGAGCCGACCCGGATTGTCTGCGTGCCGCCCGCGACATAGCCGATCACCACCGAAGTCGCCGCGCTGGCGATGCCCGTCATGTTGTGGTGCTCCGCCAGCCAGAAGCGGCGGTAGTTCCAGCTTTCCGCATGCTGGGCGAGATCGAGCGTATTCCTGAATGCGTCGGCGGGCGTGGCGCCCGCGATAACCGGCGAGAGGTCGAGGACCGAGAAGGGGATCATTGTCTGTTCGTTTGCTGTTTCCGGCGCTTTCGCGCGACGAGGCATTCTCGCAAAGGTTGTGTTTTTCTGCTGACGGCGCCGGGATGTCCACGTTAGTGGAAGGGGGTTTGACCGGCGTGTCGCGTGGCGCGGAAATTGCACGTGCTTAGCAACGTTTTTAATGTCTGTACGTCGATCGGCAATCGCGTGTACGTTAGGAACATCGGTGCCGCATGGCGCTCTGTCTATCCGGATAGCGCCGGCCGCAGGCTCATGATCTCCTGCTGCGCCAACGACGTATTGCCGAATATCCGCCATGTCTCGAAGGAGTTTCCGAACCCATGAGTTCCGTTCAAGCGTTTCCGACCCGATCATTCGACGACGTGCGCGCGACCCTGCTCGCGCACGAGGAAATCGCACTCGTCGATGTGCGCGAGGAAGATCCGCACGCACGTAGCCATCCGCTGTTCGCGGCCAATCTGCCGCTCTCGCGGCTCGAACTCGACGCGCCGGTACGCTTGCCGCGCCTCGCGGTGCCGATTGTCGTCTTCGACGCCGGTGAAGGACTCGCCGAACGCGCCGCGCACCGCTTCGCCGAGCTGGGCTTTGCCAACGTCGCGCTGCTCGAAGGCGGCTTGCAAGGCTGGCGTGAGGCGGGTGGCGAGCTGTTCCAGGACGTCAACGTACCGAGCAAGGCGTTTGGCGAACTGGTGGAGAGCGAGCGCCACACACCGTCGCTGAGCGCGCAGCAGGTGCTCGCGCTGCTCGATCGCGAAGCCGACGTGGTAGTGCTCGACGCACGCCGCTTCGACGAGTATCAGACCATGAACATTCCCGGCAGCATCAGCGTGCCGGGCGCGGAACTGGTGCTCCGCGCCCGCCAGCTGGCGCCGGACCCGGCCACGCGGATCATCGTCAATTGCGCGGGGCGCACGCGCAGCATCATCGGCGCGCAGTCGCTGATCAATGCGGGCGTGCCCAATCCGGTGGCGGTGCTGCGCAACGGCACGATCGGCTGGACGCTCGCCGGCCAGGCGCTCGCGCACGGCAGCTCGCGCCGCTTCGAGCCGCTCGTCGACGACGCGCTGCGTCTGGCCGCCGCAGGCGCCGCGCGCGCCGTCGCGGATCGCGCCAGAGTGGGCCGCACCTCGCGCGACGAAGCCCGCCGCTGGTCGGACGAAGCGGTGCGCACCGTCTATCGCTTCGACGTGCGCACGCCGGAGGAATACGAAGTGGGCCACGTGCCCGGTTTTCGCAGTGCGCCGGGCGGCCAGCTCGTCCAGGAAACCGATGGGTTCGCGCCGGTGCGCGGCGCGCGCGTGATCCTCGCGGACAACGACGGCGTGCGGGCCAACATGAGCGCCTCGTGGCTCGCGCAGATGAATGTCGAGGTGTATGTGGTCGACGGTTTGACGGCGGCGGACTTCAGTGAGAAAGGCGCGGGGGGCGCCGCTCGTTATGCGCCCATCCCGCCCGACGTCGACGCAATCACGCCGGCCGAACTGGTGACGCTGCTGCAATCGTGCGGCACCGCGGTACTGGATTTCTCCGCCAGCGCGAACTATGTGAAACGGCATGTTCCCGGCGCGTGGTTCGTGATACGCAGCGAGCTGGAGAGGGCGTTGCTCCAGCTGCCGGACGCGCAGCGCTACGTCGTGACCAGCGGCCGCAGCGTGCTTGCGCGATTCGCCGCGCCCGAGCTCGCGGCGTTGACCGGCAAACCGGTGCAGGTGTTGAGCGGCGGCACGACGGCGTGGGTCGAGGCGGGTTTGCCGGTGGAAGGTGGCGAGACCCGCATGGCGTCGCCACGCATCGACCGTTATCGCCGTCCGTACGAGGGCACCGACAACCCGCGGGAAGCGATGAACGCGTATCTGGAGTGGGAGTATGGTCTCGTCGCGCAACTCGGGCGCGACGGCACGCACGGTTTCCGCGTGATCTGAGCGGCGCGCCTCAAGCCGTGCGCCGGGCGCGTGCCTCCTCGACTGGCCGCCATGGCCATGACGGCTTTGCATTTTTTCTTTGCATGCCGAACTATTCTGGGGAGCATTGCGTGCAGACGCCTGGCGTTGCCGCTCCGCTTGCCAGTGGCCCGGCAAGCGCGAGACCACCGTTTCGAGCCGCCGCAACGCAGCACGAATCGTCTGCCGATTCGGTGTAAACGCGCTCTCGCCCAAACCCGCCAATCCGTTTAGATTAGCTGCACTTGGAAGACTTATCGAGGGACCAGGGCGGCCACACAAGCGGCGGTTTGTCATCCCGGCGATGGCGCAAGGTGAGCGGCCAAGGTCGCTCATCGCTTCGTCCGGGACCAGACCGCTGCGCGTCGTCCACGGTGCTTCGTTCTCTGCGGCCGGCTGGCCGCTTTCACTTCCCGGTTGACCGTATCGACCGACCTGGCGACGCTTTGCACAGCGTCGCCTTTTTGCTTGTGGCGCCGCTTTTCGCGGACCTTCTCCCTCCCTCAACGTGTGCGACGCGCCACACCGGCGTGCCGGGCTCGCTCGCGGTTTTCCGCGCGCGCGGTTATCCTGTAGCGGACACTTCACAACGGGATGCGGGCCATCACGGGCCGCATCGGTACAGGAAACTTGCTGTGAGCCTCAAACTGCTTACTGTCGCCATGCTGGCCGCGTGCGTCTCGCTGACCGGCTGCGACGACCAACAGAGCGACCGCGCCGTGCAAAAACTCAAGGAACTCTTCAACGCCGTCAAGCCCGACGCGCTGTTACTCAAGGATATGACGCCAGGCATCACGACGGAGGCGCAGATCCGTGACCAGATGGGCAAGCCGGAAACCGAGCGCACCTTCACCGACGGGTCGAAGCGCTTCGAATATCCGCGCGGCCCGCAAGGCCTGAATACCTACATGGTCGACATCGACCGGGACGGCAAATTGCAGGCCATCACGCAGGTGCTGACCGCGGCCAACTTCGCGAAGATCCACATTGGCATGAGCGAGGACGAAGTGCGCCGCCTGCTCGGCAAGCCGGGCCAGGTTGCGGTGTTTCCGCTGAAGCCTGAAACCGTGTGGAGCTGGAAGTGGCGTGAGGGTGGTGTGACCGAAGAGGGTATTTTCAACGTGCACTTCGATCAGTTTCAGAAGGTGTACACGACCTCGCGCTCCGACGTGATTCGTGGGCGATAGGCGAGCAGAAGCGGGGAAAGCATGATACGTCGACGGCGGCACAGCCGTATTGGGCTGGTTTTGGGGGGCGGCGCCGCGCGCGGCTGGGCGCATATCGGTGCGATTCGCGCGCTGCACGACGCGGGCATTAAGCCCGACGTGGTGTGCGGCACGTCGATCGGCGCCCTGGTGGGCGCGGTGTACGCGAACGGCGATCTCGACTGGCTCGAAGAGTGGGTCGCGAAGCTCACGTGGCAGACGGTCGTGCGCCTGCTCGATCTGCGTTTTTCGGGCGGCCTGCTTGGCGGGCGCAAGGTGATCCAGCTATTCGCCGACAAATTCAACGGCCGCTCGATCGCCCAGCTGAACATGCCGTTCGCGGCAGTCGCCACCGAACTCGATACGGGCCGCGAAAGCTGGTTGCAGGACGGCAGCGTGGTCGACGCGGTGCGCGCTTCGATTGCGATTCCCGGCATTTTCACGCCGGTGTTGCACGAGGGGGTGTGGCTGGTGGACGGCGGCTTGAGCAATCCGGTGCCGGTGTCATTGGCGCGCGGCATGCGGGCGGACTGCGTGATCGCCGTCGATCTGAACAACGACATTCTGAACGGCCGCGATTTCGGCGGCGCGGCGGTCGATACGCCCGCCGTCGATCCGGCGGCTATATCCGCGACCACGCCGCCAGTCGCGCTGCGCCGCAACGGCAAGCCTTTTCCGAGCTGGCTCCAGCCCGGCGACGGGCGCGTCTCGGAAGACGTGCGCGTGCCGCCCGCGCCGAGTGCGCGCGTGCCCTCGATGCTGAGTTCGGTCGCGCAGAGCATCGACATCATGCAGGTGCGGATTTCGCGCAGCCGCCTGGCCGGCGAGCCGGCGGATATCCTGATCCAGCCGCGTCTGGGCGGAATGGGTATTTTCGACTTTCATAGCGCGGCGCCGGCCATCGAAGAAGGGCGCGCCGCGGTCGAACATATGCTGCCGGCGATTCGGGCGCGGCTGGGGATGGATTGAGGGCCATGAGAGGGCGGTGAGCGGGAGGTGGAGCGGAGCGGCGCGCGCTTCGGCCGCCGCCCCCGTCCTTCTGCGGGCCACGCCATCTATCGAAAAAGCGACCCGAAACTTGCTAAATCGCGGCGGCGCGTGCCGTGTGCCGCCGGCCTTACAAATTCCCACTCCCCGCCCAACCAAGCCCTGCAAGCCGCGCGCCGTGCCAAAGCGCCTCTTGTTGCAACGCAGCAAAACTCCCGCGCCCCTTTGAGAAATTCATTTTTGCTTGCGAGACTCCGCGCCATGCCGGACGAGTCAGGCGGGCACAAGCCGACACCGTCCGAGACATCCTCAAACAACCTGGATGGAGACACGCGTGTTCCTATACGGCTTTGGTCCGGTGCTGCTCGCCGGCACGATCCAGACGATCGAGCTGTCCGTCCTGTCGCTGGCGGCCGCCGTGCTGCTCGGCCTCGCGCGCGCGGCGGCGAAACTCTCGTTCAACCGCCCGCTGCGGGCCATCGCGACCGGCTATACGACGCTGATCCGCTCGGTGCCCGACCTCGTGCTGATGCTGCTGCTGTTCTACAGCATTCAGATTGCGGTCAACAATCTCACCGACGCGCTGAATCTGCCGCAATTCGATATCGATCCGTTCGTGGCCGGCGTGCTGACGCTCGGTTTCATTTACGGCGCGTATTTCACTGAGACCTTCCGCGGCGCGTTTCTCGCCGTGCCGCGCGGCCAGCTCGAAGCGGGCAGCGCATACGGCATGAGCGGCGCGCGCGTGTTCACGCGCATCCTGTTTCCGCAGATGATGCGCTTCGCGCTGCCGGGCATCGGCAACAACTGGCAGGTGCTGGTCAAGGCGACCGCGCTGGTGTCGATCATCGGTCTCGCGGATGTGGTCAAAGCCGCGCAGGACGCCGGCAAGAGCACCTTCAACATGTTCTTCTTCATTCTGATCGCCGCGCTGATCTATCTGGCGCTTACCACCGTGTCGAACCTCGTACTGATCTGGCTGGAAAAGCGCTACTCGATCGGCGTGCGGCACGCGGAGCTCTAAGACCATGATCGACATTCTGAATCAATTCTGGCGCGCGTTCCTGTACTGGGACGGCCAGCGCATGTCGGGGCTCGCGGTCACGCTGTGGCTGCTGGTGGCGTCGATCGGCATTGGCTTCGTGCTGGCGATTCCGCTGGCGGTGGCGCGCGTGTCGAAGAAGCGCTGGCTGTCCACGCCGGTGCGTTTCTACACTTACGTGTTTCGCGGCACGCCGCTGTACGTGCAACTACTGCTGATCTACACCGGCATGTACAGCCTCGAATTCGTGCGCTCGCACCAGCTGCTGGATGCGTTTTTCCGCAGCGGTTTTCACTGCGCGATTCTTGCCTTCGCGCTGAATACCTGTGCCTACACCACGGAAATTTTCGCGGGGGCGATCCGCTCGACCTCGCACGGTGAAGTGGAAGCGGCGCGCGCCTATGGCATGAGCTGGTTCACGATGTACCGGCGGATTGTGATACCGTCCGCGCTGCGCCGGGCCTTGCCGTTGTACAGTAACGAAGTGATCCTGATGCTGCACGCAACCACGGTCGCGTTTACGGCCACGGTGCCGGACATCCTGAAGGTGGCGCGCGACGCGAACTCGGCCACTTACCAGTCGTTCGACGCGTTCGGCCTCGCGGCGCTGATTTACCTCGTGGTGTCGTTTGCGCTGGTGGCGCTGTTCCGCCGCGCCGAGCGTCACTGGCTCGGTTACCTGGCGGTGCGTACGCATTGAACCGGCCGCGCCGGCCTTGAACGTGCGCGGCGGCGCCGCCACGCAGATTGATCCGTATTTTCAAAGGGAGAGCATCTTGCTCCACACGACTCAAACCGAAGCTTGCAAGCTCGCCGTACAGGACATTCACAAGCGCTACGGCGACAACGAAGTGCTCAAGGGCGTGTCGCTCAACGCGAACAAGGGCGACGTGATCAGCATTATCGGCGCGAGCGGATCGGGCAAGAGCACCTTCCTGCGCTGCATCAATTTTCTCGAGCGGCCCAACGCCGGGCAGATCGTCGTCGACGGCGAAGCGGTGAAGACCAAGACCGACCGCGCCGGCAATCTCGAAGTCGCCGATCACAAGCAGCTGCAGCGCATCCGCACGAAGCTCGCCATGGTGTTCCAGCACTTCAACCTGTGGGCGCACATGAACGTGATCGAGAACGTGGTCGAAGCGCCGATTCATGTGCTCGGCATGTCGCGCCGCGAAGCGGAAGAGCGCGCCCGCGAATATCTCGAGAAGGTCGGCCTCGCGCCGCGTCTGGAAAAGCAGTATCCGTCGCATCTGTCGGGCGGTCAGCAGCAGCGCGTGGCGATTGCCCGCGCGCTGGCGATGAACCCGGACGTGATGCTGTTCGACGAGCCGACCTCCGCGCTCGACCCCGAACTGGTCGGCGAAGTGCTGAAGGTCATGCAGAAGCTTGCCGAAGAAGGCCGCACGATGATCGTCGTGACGCACGAAATGGGTTTCGCACGCAACGTGTCGAACCACGTGATGTTCCTGCATCAAGGCCGCACCGAAGAGGAAGGCTTGCCCGCGGAAGTGCTGACCTCGCCGCGCAGCGAACGGCTCAAGCAGTTCCTTTCCGGCAGCCTGAAGTAACGCGCGGCTCGCGCCGCAGCGTTTGATTGCCTCAGCGATGGCTCGCACGTCCAACCCGGCTCGCACCACGCAGGTGGCGATCGTCGCCTTGCCGCCCGTGTCGATGTCGGGCGTCGGGCCGATCGTCGACGCGCTCAATCTCGCGAATGAAATCGACGGCCGCGCGTTGTACCGCGTGCAGGTCTGTTCGTGGGACGGCCGCGCGGTGCCGCTTTCGGGCGGCGCGCACTGGCCGGCCGACGCCGCCTTCGGCGACGCGATCTCGTGCGACTGGCTGATCCTCGTCAGCGAACGGTTTCAGCAATTCGCAGACTACCGCCTGTTTCTCGCCAGCCTGTCGCGTGTCGGCCAGCGCACGCCGCTCGTCACCGGCATTCATCACGGCGTCTGGTGGCTCGCCATGGCCGGACAGTTGTCCGGCTATCGCGTGAGCGTCAACTGGGAAACCTATCAGCAGTTCTCCGAGCAGTTCGAGCGCTCGATCGTCACCCAGCAGATCTTCGAAATCGACCGCGATCGCGCCACCTGCGCGGGCGGCCAGGCCACCGTCGACTTCATGCTGGCGATGATCGGCCGCGAGCACGGCCCCGAACTGGCGGACCGCATTGCGGACACGCTCGGCGTCGGCGTGCTGCGGGCCGGCGAAGAGCGGCAGCGCATTCCGTTCGTGACCGCGCCGGGCGAGCGTCATCCGCGCCTGAACGACGCCTTGCTGCTGATGGAAGCGAATATCGAAGACCCGCTCGCCACCGACGAGATCGCAGGGCTGGTCGGCGTATCGCGGCGACAATTGGAACGCCTGTTTCGCCAGTATCTCGGCTCGATGCCGTCCAAATACTATCTGGGGCTGCGGCTTTCCAAGGCGCGCACGCAATTGCAGCGCACCAGCAAGTCAGTGGTGCAGATCAGCCTGGCTTGCGGGTTTTCGTCGGCGGCGCACTTTTCGAATGCGTACCGCGAACGCTTTGGTGTCACACCACGCGAGGATCGTCGTAACTGGATCGACAAGCAGACCGGCGCGGGCGGCGCCGCGGCCAGCGAGCCGCGCCCGGGCGCGCTGATCGAGCGGCCGGATCAGGCGGACTGAAGCACGCACCGAGGCGCGGGCCGACGGATGCACCAAAACCCGCACCGAAGCCCGGACCGCAGCCCGCCCAGTGAGTACTGTCCGCCTGCCGATCGTTGAAACCTCATAGAAAGCGTCGCGTATGCGCAAGACGTATCCCGTGCGGTTTCCTACACTAGCTGTATTACCTCTCACCTGTAACGAGGATTTGCCATGAACGACCTGACAGTGACACGCCAGACCTTCGACGAAGTCATGGTGCCGGTGTTTTCGCCCGCCGCTTTCGTACCGGAACGCGGTCTCGGCTCACGCGTCTGGGATACGCAAGGCCGCGACTATATCGACTTCGCCGGCGGCATTGCCGTCACCGCGCTCGGTCATGCGCATCCCGAACTGCTGAAAGTGCTGGCCGAGCAGGGCGGCAAGCTGTGGCACATCGGCAATGGCTTCACCAACGAGCCGGTGCTGCGCCTTGCCAAACGCCTCGAAGACCTGACCTTCGCCGACCGCGCATTCTTCGCCAACTCGGGCGCGGAAGCGAACGAGGCCGCGCTGAAGCTGGCGCGCCGCGTGGCGTTCGAGCGTCACGGCGCGGACAAGTTCGAGATCATCTCGTTCACGCAGTCGTTCCATGGCCGCACGTTCTTCACGGTGAGCGTGGGTGGCCAGCCCAAGTATTCGGAAGGCTTCGGCCCGGTGCCGGCCGGCATCACCCACTTGCCGTACAACGACATCGAAGCGGCCAAAGCGGCCATCGGCGCGCAAACCTGCGCGGTGATCGTCGAGCCGATTCAGGGCGAAGGCGGTGTGATCCCGGCGGATCCCGCTTTCCTGAAGGCGCTGCGCGAAGCCTGCGACCAGCACGGCGCGCTGCTGATTTTCGACGAGGTGCAAACGGGTGTGGGCCGCAGCGGCTACTTCTATGCGTATCAGGAAACCGGCGTGACGCCGGACATCCTGACCACGGCCAAGGCGCTTGGCAATGGCTTTCCGATCGGTGCGATGCTGACCACCAACGAACTGGCCGCCCACTTCAAGGTCGGCGTGCACGGCACGACGTACGGCGGCAACCCGCTCGGCTCGGCGATTGCGGAGAAGGTGGTCGAACTGGTCAGCGATCCGAAGCTGCTGGAAGGCGTGCACACCCGCAGCGAAGCGCTGAAGGGGCAGCTTGCCAAGCTCAATGAGCGCTTCGGCCTGTTCAAGGAAGTGCGCGGCAAGGGTCTGCTGATCGGCGCGGAACTGACCGACGCGTTCAAGGGCCGTGCGAAAGACTTCGTTACTGCGGCGGGCAAGCATGGCGTGATCATGCTGATGGCCGGTCCGGACGTGTTGCGCTTCGTGCCGTCGCTGATCATTCCGCTGGACGACATGTACGAAGGTTTTGCGCGTCTGGCGAAGGCGATCGACGAAGTGGTCGGCGCCGCCGCTGAAGCGCCGGCCCGTTAATCAGGCCTCACTTTCAACAGGAACGACGATGCTCTTCGTACGCCCAGGCCGCCTCGCCGATCTCGACGCGCTCGAACATATGGCGCGCACCGCGCAACCGGTGCTGCATTCACTGCCGCACGACCGGCGAGCGCTCGAAGCGCGCGTCGCATTGTCGGAAGACTCGTTTCGCGCGGAAGTCGATTTTCCGGGCGAGGAGTTCTATCTGTTCGTGCTCGAAGACGCGCAAAGCGGCAAGCTGATGGGCACGGCGAGCATCGTTGCCGCGGCCGGTTACTCCGATCCGTTCTACGCGTTTCGCAATGACGCGCTGATTCATGCGTCGCGTGAGTTGCACGTGAACCGCAAGATTCACGCGCTGACCATGTCGCACGAATTGACTGGCAAGAGCCGGCTGGCCGGCTACTACATCGACCCGTCGCTGCGCGGCGATGCCGCCGCGCACCTGATGTCGCGCGCGCGGATGATGTACATCGCCGCCAATCGCAAGCGCTTCACGCCGGAGGTGTTTTCGCTGCTGCTCGGCGTCACCGACGACAACGGTGTGTCGCCGTTCTGGGAAGCGGTGGGGCGCAAGTTCTTCGGCCGCAACTTCGCCGACATCGAAATCGAGTCGGGCGGGCGCAGCCGCACCTTTATCGCCGAAGTCATGCCCACGTATCCCATCTATGTGCCGTTGCTGCCCGAAGCGGCGCAGCGCGTGCTCGGCGAGCCGGACTCGAAAGCCTTGCTGGCTTACGAGATTCACCTCGAAGAAGGTTTCGAGACGGACCGCTATATCGACATTTTCGATGCGGGCCCGGTGGTGACGGCGCAGGTGGATCGCAGCGCCTGTGTCACGCGCAACGAAACGCGCGTGGTGCGCGAATCGGCGGCCGCGGCGAATGGTGCGAACGGGGCGACGTATCTGATCGCGCATAACGGCGCCGACGGCGAGTTCCGTTGCGTGCTCGGCGATCTGGCAGCGGGCAAGGAAGCCGGCGCGTCGCTGCCGCACGCGGCGCGTGCCGCGCTCGGCGTGGAAGAGGGCGACACGGTGCGCTGCGTGCCGCTGCACCAGCCCCATCAGGATGAACAATCGGGAGACGCACAATGATCGTCGTTCGCGTTGTGCAACGAGGCGATGTGGACGCGCTCATGCGGCTCGCGCAGGAAACGGGCCCTGGCCTCACCACCTTCAAGCCGGATCGCGAAGCGCTCGCGGCACGCGTGGAACGCGCGCGCCGCACGATGGAAGACAAGGCCGAGCCGCATGAAGCAGGCTACTTCTTCGTGATGGAAGATACCGACACCGGCGACGTGGCCGGCGTGTGCGGCATCGAAACCTCGGTCGGCTTGCAACAGCCGTTCTACAACTACCGCGTGAGCACGGTGGTGCACGCGAGCCAGGACCTCGGCATCTGGACGCGCATGCGCGCGCTGAATATCTCGCATGACCTGACCGGTTACGCCGAGGTGTGCTCGCTGTTCCTGAGCCCGCGTTATCGCACGCACGGTGTGGGCGGCCTGCTGTCGCGTTCGCGCTTCATGTTCCTCGCGCAGTTCCGCGAGCGTTTTCCGCAGCGTCTGTGCGCGGAGCTGCGCGGCCATTTCGACGCCGAAGGCACGTCGCCGTTCTGGCGCGCGGTCGGTTCGCACTTCTATCAGATCGATTTCAATGCGGCGGACTATCTGAGTTCGCATGGCCGCAAGGCGTTTCTCGCCGAACTGATGCCGCGCTATCCGGTGTATGTCGAACTGTTGCCGCAAGAGGCGCAGGACTGTGTGGGCCTCACCCATAACGACACGATTCCGGCGCGCCGCATGCTCGAAGCGGAAGGGCTGCGTTACGAGAACCACGTCGATATCTTCGATGCGGGTCCGGTGCTCGAATGCCATATCGCCGACTTGCGCACCGTGCGCGAGAGCGTGCTGGTGCCGGTGGAGATCGGTGCGTCGAATGCGCCGCAGGATGGACCGAAGTCGATGGTGTCGAATACGTCGCTGGGCGACTTCCGCGTCGGCGTGGTGGCGGGCGCGCCGCAGGACGGCGTGTTCCGCCTGAGCGCGGACGAAGCCGCGGCACTAAGCGTCAAGGCAGGCGATCTGGTGCGCGTGCAGTTGCAGAAACACAAACAAGGATGATCATGAGCGAGCTTTTCATCGACGGCGAATGGGCCGCCGGCACAGGACCCGCATTCGCGTCGCGCAACCCGGGCACGGGCGCGACGGTTTGGGAAGGCAATAGCGCCTCGGCGGACGACGTCGACCGCGCGGTGCGCAGCGCACGCCGCGCCTTCGGCGCATGGTCGGCGTTGAGCCTCGACGAGCGTTGCGGCGTGGTGCGCCGCTTCGCCGCGCTCGTGACTGAACGCAAGGAAGCGCTGGCCGAAGCAATCGGCCGCGAAACCGGCAAGCCGCTGTGGGAAGCGCGTACCGAAGCCGCGTCGATGGCGGCGAAAGTCGAGATCTCGATTCAGGCCTATAACGAGCGTACCGGCGAGCGGCGCTCGGCGATGGCCGACGGCACGGCCGTGTTGCGGCATCGTCCGCATGGCGTGGTCGCGGTGTTCGGGCCGTATAACTTTCCTGGCCACCTGCCGAACGGTCACATCGTGCCGGCGCTGATCGCGGGCAATGCCGTCGTGTTCAAGCCGTCGGAACTCGCGCCCGGCGTGGCCGCGCTCACGGTGCAGATCTGGCACGACGCGGGCTTGCCCGCCGGCGCGCTGAATCTGGTGCAGGGCGAGAAGGACACGGGCATTGCGCTGGCGAACCACCGGCAGATCGACGGCCTGTTCTTCACCGGTAGTTCGGACACCGGAACATTGCTGCACAAGCAGTTCGGCGGCCGCCCGGAGATCGTGCTGGCGCTGGAAATGGGCGGCAACAATCCGCTCGTGATCGGACCGGTCGCGGATATCGACGCGGCCGTGCATCACACGATTCAATCGGCGTTCCTCTCGGCCGGGCAGCGCTGCACGTGCGCGCGCCGTATTTTTGTGCCGAATGACGCGTTCGGCGACCGCTTCATGGCGCGCTTTGCCGAAGTCACTTCGCAAATCGCCGTGGGTGAATATAACGCCGATCCGCAGCCATTCATGGGCGCCGTGATTTCGGCGCGTGCGGCCTCGCGGCTCGTCGCGGCGCAGGAACGCCTGCTGGCCGATGGCGCCACGGCGCTGCTGAAGATGGAGCAACGCGATCCGAATCTCGGCTTCGTCACGCCCGCCATTCTCGACGTGACCGGCGTGAAGAATCTGCCCGACGAGGAACACTTCGGACCGCTCGCTCAGGTGGTCCGCTACGGCAGCTTCGACGAGGCGCTCGAACAGGCCAACGATACCGAGTTCGGCCTCTCCGCGGGCCTGCTCGCCGACGACGAAGCGCTCTGGACGCATTTCCAGCGCACCATCCGCGCGGGCATCGTCAACTGGAACCGGCCGACCAATGGTGCGTCTTCAGGTGCGCCGTTCGGCGGGCCGGGCCGCTCGGGCAATCACCGGCCGAGCGCGTACTACGCCGCCGACTACTGCGCGTTCCCGATGGCTTCGGTCGAAAGCGCCCAACTGCAAATGCCCGCGAGCGTCTCGCCGGGCCTTCAATTCTAAGGATCGACGATGCAAGCCACTGAAGCCAATTTCGACGGCCTGGTCGGCCCGACCCACAACTACGCGGGGCTCTCGTTCGGCAACGTCGCATCGCAGAACAACGAGAAGTCGGTGGCCAATCCGAAAGCCGCCGCCCGCCAGGGTCTGCGCAAGATGAAGCAACTGGCGGACCTCGGGTTTCATCAGGGTGTGCTGCCGCCGCAGGAGCGTCCGTCGATGCGCCTGTTGCGCGAACTCGGCTTTTCCGGCGACGACGCCACGGTTATCGCGCGTGTGGCCAAGGACGCGCCCGAACTGCTGGCCGCGGCAAGTTCGGCTTCGGCCATGTGGACCGCGAATGCGGCAACGGTGAGCCCGTCCGCGGATACGCACGACGGCCGCGTGCATTTCACGCCGGCCAATCTGTGCAGCAAGCTGCATCGCGCGATCGAACACGAATCGACGCGCCGCACCTTGCGGGCGATTTTTAGCGACGACGGCCGCTTCGCGGTGCACGAGGCGCTGCCCGGCACGCCGGCACTCGGCGACGAAGGCGCGGCGAATCACACGCGCTTCTGCTCGGGATATGGCGCACAGGGTGTCGAATTCTTCGTGTATGGCCGCAGCGAGTATCGCCGCGGACCGGAGCCGAAGCGTTTCCCGGCCCGTCAGACGTTCGAGGCGAGCCGCGCGGTCGCGCATCGTCATGGACTGAAAGAAGCGGCCACGGTCTACGCGCTGCAAAACCCAGACGTGATCGACGCGGGCGTGTTCCATAACGACGTGATCGCAGTCGGCAATCGCAGCACGCTGTTTTGTCATCAACTGGCGTTCGTCGATCAGAACGCGGTGTACGACGAACTGCGTTCGAAGCTCACTGGCCTGAAAGCGGACTTCAACGTGATCGAAGTGCCGGACGCGCAGGTGAGCGTGGCCGATGCGGTGACCTCCTATCTGTTCAACAGCCAGCTGCTGACGCGCCCGGACGGCAAGCAGGTGCTGGTGGTGCCGCAGGAATGCCGCGAAAACGCGAGCGTGGCCGCGTACCTCGACGACCTGGCCTCGCGCACGGGCCCGATCGACGATGTGCTGGTGTTCGACCTGCGCGAGAGTATGAAGAACGGCGGCGGTCCGGCGTGCCTGCGTTTGCGCGTAGTGCTGGACGACGCGGAACGCGCGGCGGTGAATCAGGGCGTGTGGATCAACGACACGCTGTTCGGCCGTCTGGATGCGTGGATCGAAAAGCACTACCGCGACCGTCTCGCACCGGCCGACCTGGCCGACCCGCAACTGCTGAAGGAATCGCGCACCGCGCTCGACGAACTGACGCAGATTCTCGGTCTGGGCTCGCTGTATGACTTCCAGCGCTGAGCGCGGCATGCAGGCTTCGTTGCTGGGCGATTTCCTCGCCTATACGCTGGCGGGAGAGCGGCCCGCCGCGCATGAAAGCGAGGGCACGTGCGCCAGTGGCGTGCGCTGGTCGTGGCTCGCAGACGGCATCCTGCTCATGGAACCGGCGGTGCTGGAAGAGGGCGCGCGCAGTGTGCTCGCTTCCGCCGGCGTGCATGGCGACGAGACCGCGCCGATCGAACTGCTGTCCTATCTCGTGCGCGACATCGCGCAAGGCACGGCCGCGCTGACCTGCCGCCTGCTGGTGATTCTCGGCAACGTCGATGCCATGCGCGATGCTGCCCGCTATCGCGACGACGACCTGAACCGCCTCTTCAGCGGCCGTCATCTGCAACTGCCGGAAAGCGAGGAAGCGCCGCGTGCCGCCGCGCTGGAGCAGGCCGCGATGCGGTTCTTCGAGGACGCGTCGCACGAGCCCGGCGCGCGCTGGCATATCGACATGCACACCGCCATTCGCGCGTCCGCGTTCGAGCAGTTCGCGTTGCTGCCGCATACCGGCAAGCCGCATTCGCGCGCGATGTTCGAGTGGCTCGGCGAGGCGCGCATCAGCGCGATACTGTTGCACACCACCAAGGGCAATACGTACTCGCATTTCACCGCGCAGGCGTGCGGCGCCGTGGCGTGCACGCTGGAACTCGGCAAGGTGCGGCCGTTCGGTCAGAACGATCTGACGCGGTTTGCCGGCGCGGATCAGGCCGTGCGTCATCTGCTGGCCGGCACGCATGTCGAATCACAGGTGCAGATGCCGCGGGTGTTCACGGTGATCGATCAGATCACCAAACAAAGCGATGCGTTCGAATTGCTGGTCGCCGCCGATGTGGCGAATTTCACTCCATTCGCGCGAAACACGGTGCTCGCACGCGATGGTGAGTATCGCTACGTCGTGCATCACGACGAAGAGCGTCTCGTGTTTCCGAACGCGACGGTCAAACCCGGTTTGCGCGCGGGTTTGATGGTGATCGAGACTACGCAAGAGACGCTGGCGACACTCGCGTAGTCCACTTTCTCGCAGGACTTCGACGTTGCGCGCCAGAGCCGCGCGCGCAACGTTTCACATCAACGTGCCTTAATTTAAGCCGCGTTCGCCCTGATCAGACCTTCCGCCACCATTGCTTCACGCACTTTCGGCCGCACCGCGATGCGCTCGAGATACGCGCCCACGTTCGGATAAGCGCCGAGATCCATCGACAGCATCCGCGCCCAACTCACCACCGTGAACGCATACGCGTCGGCGACCGAATAGTCTTCACTCAGATAGTCACGCCCGGCGAGCACACGGTCGAGTTCGGCGAAACGCGTGGCGAGCTTCGCGCGGCAGTCGGCCTTCGTCGATTCGGCCGTGTCCTGATGCCAGAGCCAGGGGCTGAAAGTCTTGTGCAATTCCGTGCTGATATACGTGAGCCAGCCGAGCGTTTCGAGGCGCCTGGGTGTACCCACAGGCGGCAGCAAACCGGACTCGGGCGCAAGATCGGCGACGTATTGCAGCAGCGCCGCGCCTTCGGTATGGCGCGAGCCGTCGACGAATTCGAGCAGCGGGACATAGCCGCGTGGCGAGATCGCGTAGTAGTCGGCGCCGTTGGCAAGCTGATGCGTTTGCAGGTTGACCTTGATGCCTTCGAAGTCGAGACCGGCTTCGCGCAGCGCAATGTGAACCGCCAGCGAGCAGGCGCCCGGCGAATAATAGAGTTTCATGGTGTCACCGCTATAAACGAGTGTGGAGTTCCGGCGGATGCCGGTGGCAAGGCTCGTCGGCCGACAAGTCGATGTGGTAAAAGTAGCCCGGATCCGATTCGGAATAAACAGGCGGCTTGCCAAACCATGCGTGCAAAAACGCAATACGAACTGACCTCGGCGGATACGCAGACCATTCTCGCGCTGGTGCGCGCCGGCACGCTCGCGGACGCCGCGCAGCGTTTGGGCATTGATGCATCGACGATTTTTCGTTCGGTGCAGCGGATCGAACGCGGGCTCGGGCAGCGTCTGTTCGAGCGCTCGCGCAGCGGCTATCGCGCGACGCCGCTCGGCGCACAACTGGCGCGTCATGCCGAGCGGATCGAAAGCGAACTCGGGGCGGCGCGCGCCACGGTGCAGGCGAGCAGCGACCGCGTGCCAGGCAGCGTGCATGTCACCACCACCGACACGGTCCTGTACGGCCTGCTGATGCCCGCACTGCATGAATTCGCTGCGCTGCATCCGGCGTTGTCGTTCGAATTGACCGCCACCAACAGTCTCGCGAGCCTGACCAAACGCGACGCCGATATCGCGGTGCGCGCCACGCGCCGTGCGCCGGAGCATCTGGTCGGCAAGCATGTGGGCCCGCTGCGTATCGCGGTGTTTGCCGCGAAAAGCAGCGGCATCCACGCAAGCGATGCCGATGCGTTGTCGCGCTGCGACTGGGCGGCCCCGGATGCGTCGCTGGGCGATCATCCTTCGGTGCTGTGGCGCAAGCGCCATTGTCCGACGGTCGAGCCGCGCTACAAGACCAATAGCGTGATGACCGTGTTCGAACTGGTGCTGCGTGGCTTTGGCGTCGGCATCTTTCCGACCTTCCTCGCGCGCGGCCGCGACGATCTCGTGCAGTTGACGCCGCCGCTCGACGAAGCCGAGTCGCAGGTCTGGGTGCTCGCGCATCCGGAGTCGCGGCATTTGCCTCACGTGGCCGCGGTCTATGCGCATCTGTCGCAGAGGCTGAGCGGCGATTTCGCCAGCGGCGACGGCGCGCGCTGATGCGCCAGGCTTTGCCTGAGCGCGACATCTATTTACACCTTTGACGGTGTGCACACGGTGTGCACGCGGAGGCCACGCGCCGATGCGCCGCCAGACCCGCCCGCGGGCGTGCCCGGCGAAGCCTGTACAATCGCGGCCTCGCGGCTGCTGCACTGCACCACGCCGGCCGCACGAGTTTGAATCGCAATTTTGGCGCGGCAATCATGCTCGCCCGGATTCGGCTCCGTCTTATTCAATACCGTAGAGGAACACCCGTGATGAAGATGAATTGGCGAAACATGGCCGCGCTCGCGTTGTTTGCGATGACGACGGCAGGCACCGCGGCGGCAGCGGATATCAAGGAAGTGCATTTCGGCGTCGAGGCGTCGTATGCGCCGTTTGAATCGAAGTCGCCGTCGGGCGATCTGCAAGGTTTCGACATCGACGTCGGCAATGCCGTGTGCGCGAAGCTGAAAGCCAAATGCGTGTGGGTCGAGAACTCGTTCGACGGTTTGATCCCGG
This sequence comes from Paraburkholderia ginsengiterrae, assembly GCF_001645125.1. Lineage (GTDB taxonomy): Bacteria > Pseudomonadota > Gammaproteobacteria > Burkholderiales > Burkholderiaceae > Paraburkholderia > Paraburkholderia ginsengiterrae. Next base: position 35,516 of record NZ_LXKA01000340.1, read on the forward strand.
CTTTGCAGGCGCGCAAGTTCAACGCCATCAATTCCGACATGACGATCACGGATCAGCGCCGCCAGGCGATCGATTTCACGGATCCCATCTACACGATCCCGAATCAGATGATCGCGAAGAAGGGTAGCGGGCTGCTGCCGACGCCTGCATCGCTGAAGGGCAAGCACGTGGGCGTGCTGCAAGGCACGATCCAGGAGACGTATGCGAAGGCGCGCTGGGCGCCGGCTGGCGTCGACGTCGTGCCGTATCAGACGCAGGACCAGATCTACTCCGACCTCGCGTCGGGTCGCCTGGATGCCGCGTTCCAGGACGCGGAAGCCGCTTCGAAGGGCTTCCTGAAGAAGCCGCAGGGCGCGGGCTTCGAGTTCGCCGGCCCGGCCGTCACTGACGAAAAGCTGCTCGGCGCGGGCGTGGGCTTCGGCATCCGCAAGGGCGACAAGGCGTTGAAGGACGCGTTGAACCAGGCGCTCAAGGAACTGAAGGCGGACGGCACGATCGACCGCTTCGCCGCCAAATACTTCGACGTGAAGGTTGTGTTGAAGTAAGACAGCGATGCTGTGCGCGACGCGCGATTCTGATTGCGCATGAATCGTTGCGCACTGTTCAATGCAAACGGCCGCTTACGCGGCCGTTTGTCTATCACGCGGCATGAAACGATGATGCTTGCCGTTCAGCGCACGTTCGCTTCCGGCTGATCGAGGTAATCGAACACCACCTCGCCGAGACCGAGCGTCAGGTCGGCGAGCAGATGGCGTGCCTCGACAATCTCCAGCACCGGCAATTCCGCGATCGGCGCGAGCGCGTGGTGCGCCAGTTCGAGCGAGGCCGGCCCGCTCCACGCGCCTTTCAGATCGATGTCCTGCAGGTAGTACCGCACCAGTTCGCAGATGCGCGGCGTGCCGTCCACATGCGGAATCACCTTGAGCAGGAAGTTCGGCGCTTCGAGGCGTTTTTTCTGCTGCGCGAGGTCGAGCTGCCGGTGTTTGTAGCCCATCGTGCCGGTGGCGATGCGCACCGGGCCGTAGTCGAGCGTGCCGACCAGGGTGTCCGTGTGGGTGGCGAGCACGGGGTTCGCGAGTTTCTTCGGAAAACCCCACAACTCGCGGCCGCCGGCGATGGGCGGATGGTCGTCCAGATACATGGCGAGCGTGTAGCCGCCCGCGACGCCTTTGTACGACACCGGGATGACCTGGCCGCTTTCCGTGTAGTCGCCGAAGCCGGTCGAATCCGGCATGCGAATGAATTCGTAATGCACCAGCGGTTCACCGATCTCGAGCGGCTCGGGCACCACGGCACGCAGTTTGTCCGGGTCGGTGCGGTAGGTGATGATCAGAAATTCGCGATTGACGAATCGATACGGGCCCATGGGGAATGCCGGGCTCGTAATCGGCATCGCGAAGGCATTTGACAGCACGCTTTTGACGTCCATGTTTTTCCTTGGTAGTTAAAACGCGGGGGGAAAGCTTCTGCACTGCACAAGAGTATCGTCTTTTTCTCCGGAGGGGATTCGGACCGGTCTCCAAATATTTCAAGATATTGCGTCACGGACATGTCCGGGCATGGCGCCCTGCGCTAAAATCGCCGGGCACACCATGGGCGCCGCGGGCTTCAGGCCTTGGGCCGCGCGCTTTCGGTGCGGCGAAAACCAAAATACAGCAGTCGGCGCCGGGGCGGCGCGTCGCGGGGGAAGTGCAATGACCACCATCGCAATCGAAAATCGGGGCCACACGGGCACCGCGGACGATGCGCAATTCAATATCAGCTTCGCGCGCCAGCCGATTCTGAATCGTGACGGCATGCTGTGTGGCTACGAGCTCAAGGTGCGCGCGCCGCAACCGCCGGCTGTCGATGCGCCGGCCGCGAACGCGCATACCGGCGCGGATGCCGAAGCATCGGCGGACGAGGCATCCGATCCGGCTCGACAGCTGGCGCGAGCGGTGCTTGACGGACTGAACCAGGGGCAAGTGCGTGGCGCGCTTACCGGGCATCCGGCGTATGTGGACGTCAGCCGCGAGATGCTGCTCGACGACGCGATCCTGCAACTGCCCGCCGAGCGGTTCATGTTCGAACTGCCGCCGTCGATCGAGGCCGACGATGCGCTGGTCTTGCGCATCGTCCAGTTGCATGGACGCCGCTATCGCTTCGTGCTCGACGAAGTCAGCCAGCCCAATGAAACGTTTGCGAAGTTGCTGCCTTATGCGGAAGTCGTCAAGATCGACTTCCCGCGCGCGCCTCGCGCATTGCTGCCGAAGCTGGCGAGCGTGCTCAAGTCGGCGGGCAAACTGCTGATCGCGGCGGGGATCGACTTGCAAGCCGATTTCGACACCGCGCATGGGCTCGGCTTCGATCGTTTCCAGGGCTACTATTTCGCGCGCGCGCAGGCCTCGACAACGCGCCGCGTCAGCGCGCCGCGCCATGCGCTGCTGAATCTGCTGCAATTGCTGGCGGGCGAGCCGACGGTGTCGCAGCTCGAAGCCGAACTTAAGCTCAATCCGGTGCTGGTCATGCATCTGATGAAGCTCGCCAATTCGAGCGGCCTCGCGGTCGGCCACAAGGTGACGACGTTGCGCGATGCGATCAATGCCACGGGCACCGATCGCATCGCCCGCTGGACGCAGTTGCTGCTGTATGCCGACGGCCGCAAGGTTGCCCTCGAAGACGATCCCTTGCTGCAACTCGCGGCAACCCGCGCGCGTTTCATGGAACTGGCAATCGAGCGCTTGCCCGAAGCCGGCCGCGACGAAATCGACGCGGCGTTTCTGACCGGCGTGTTTTCATTTGTCGACGCGGTGTTCGGCGGTTCGCTCGAAAGCACGTTGAACGTGCTGACGCTGTCGCGTCCTCTTCAGGCCGCGATTCTGCGCCGCGAAGGCGTGCTGGGCTTGCTGCTGAGCGCGGTCGACGCGCTGGAGCGCGGCGCGTGGGATGAGCTCGCGGCGCTGTGCGAACGCCTGCAGCCGTTGACCGTGGAAGAGCTTGCGCAGATGGGGCTCGCGGCAGGCGCGTGGGCCGGCGTCGCGGACCGCAGCGCGCAGGGGCTGGAAAGAATCGAGGACTGAAGCGAGGACTGAAGCGGCGACGTCGATCCGGAGGCTGCGGCATGCCGCGCATGCCGGCTCCGGTCAATACGGCGTGAATTCAACGTGGTTCTGCGTAGCTGAACGTGGCGTCGGGCAAATGCAAAAGTGGTGAGAGTGAAGCGCCGTGATCAACGATCACGCCAGGTCTTCACATCGTCTCCATTTCCCGCATCTGCCCCAGGCCAAAAAAACGGCCGAGTTCCTTGGCCAGTTCATTCAACACGCTCATCTCTTTCTGTGAGATGCGTCTCGGCTCCTGCGAATGGGACCAGTCGCCATAGAGCAGCGCGACCGTCGAGTCCGTATCGTCGACCACCGGCAACAGCACGAACGCGCGGGTGTCGTCGAATGAGCGGCGGAACCACTCCGGCAGCCGCGCGATCATCTTCGGGTCGCGCGCATTCTCGATGAAGATGCCCACCGAATTCGCGATCGCGAGATGAAACACGTCGGGCTCGAACGCGGTATTGAACGTCAGGCGGGGCAGGGCGGCGTCGATCTTCGGACCGAGCCCGAGACGCGCCTTGAAGGTGCCGTTGCTGTGCTTGACGAATACCACTGTGCGCGCGAAGCCGAGACCCGCCAGCAGCGTTTCCGCGGCCATGGCGAGAGCCGGCGCAAGCGGGCTTCCGTCGGGCAGGCCGCGCAGATCCTCGACCCCCACGGCGATGCGCGCCTCGGGGTTGAGCGCTTCGCGTGCAATCGCATCCGCATTCGCGCGCAGCTCGACGATCTCGCGCATCACGCCGTCGCCGCCTTCTTCGCGGGCGAGCGCCACGCTCATCTCGAGCAGCACTTCCGGATCGGTGTTGAGCGCGCCGCTATATTCCTGAGCCAGCTCGCCGATGCGCGCCTCGCGCTCCCAGTCCGGCATGTTCTGCTGGGTGAGCACGTCGGCGACCGCGGTCGAGTAGTTGGTGATGGCGCGCAGCCACTGCACCTGGCGCGGCTGCGTCACGTCCTGCGGATCGAACTCGCCCATGCCTGAGCGGATCATGTCGGGCAGGCGCCAGCGCACGGCGGCTTCGGCGCCGCTCTCGTCGAACGTCACGCCGAGCACCAGCACGCAGGCATCGGCTTCGAGCGTGCCGTCGTCGATATGACCGCGAATCTGGTCCCACTCGGCGTCGAGATAGAACACCACCAGCAGCTTGCCGATCTGCCGCATCAGCGTGCAGACCACGGCTTCCTCGCCGGCGCGCAGATCGCCGCGCTCGGTCAGCTTGCGCGCGACGCAGCCCGACAGCAGCGTGCGGTTCAGTTCGAGTTTCGCGTCGATGCGGCGCGGCGCGCTGTGGTGAAAGTGATCGACGATTTTCAGTCCGACCACCAGATGGCCGACCGCATCCATGCCGAGCACCATCAGCGCGCGCGACACGGTCGTGATGTTGCCGCCGAACGCCATGTACATGGCCGAGTTGGCGAGCCGCAACACTTTTTGCGTGAGGGCGAAATCCGACAGCACCACCTGCACGAGGCCGGTGAAGTCGAGGTCGTCATTGTTCATCGCCGCCATGGTGGTGCGCAGCGATTGCGACAGCATGGGGAAATCGCCGCGCTCGCTCATTCGCGTCCAGAGCCGGTCGAGCACCGCCGCCTTTACCATGTGAGTCCCGCCAAAGCCATACATGTTCCAATGAATGCCACGCCGGCACGAGTCCGGCTTGTTCCGCTGCGTGATCCGTTACATGCGCGCTTTGCCTGCATTGTTACGCGGTATGCAGGTGAAGCGTGCGCGCTTCGAAGCGCCGCGCGATCTCGTCGGAGGGCAACGCCTTGCAGACGAGCCACCCCTGAATGTGATCGCAGCCCATCTCCGTGAGCAGTGCGCGCTGCGCTTCCGTTTCGACACCTTCGGCAACCAGTTCGAGATCCAGGGTCTGCGCGAGACCGACCACGGCGCTAACGATGGCCTGATCGTTCCGGGAGGTTAACAGATTCTCGACAAAACTCCTGTCGATCTTGAGCTTGGCGAGCGGAAAGCGTTGCAGATAAGCCAGACTCGAATAGCCGGTGCCGAAGTCGTCGATCGCGAAACGGATGCCCATGGCCGTCAGATCTTCGAGCAGTCCCTTGGCGTGCGCGGGGTCGTGCATCAGCAGGCTTTCGGTGATCTCGAACACCAGCCGGCGCGGGTCGATGCCCGTCAGGTCGATCGCCTCGCGCACCGCGCTCTTGAAGCGCGGATCGCGGAACTGCTGCGGCGACACGTTCACCGCCACATATTGCAGGACGATGCCCTTGGCGTCCCACTGGATCAGTTGCATGCAGGCAACCTTCAACACCCAGTTGCCAAGGAAGTTGATCAGGCCGATCGACTCCGCGAGCGGGATGAACATGGACGGCGGCACGAGGCCATGCACCGGGTGCGCCCAGCGGATCAGGGCTTCGACGCCGACCACGCCGTGCGTGCGGCTGCTCGTGATCGGCTGGAAGTGCAGCGAGAACTCGCCGTTGCGCACGCCGTCGTACAGGTCGGCTTCGAGCTTCAGACGCTCGGCGTCCGCGGGGTTGTCGTCCGGCACATAGAAGGCGAGCGTGTTGCCGCCCGCCGCCTTGGCCTGCAGCAGGGCATGGTCGGCCCAGCGCAGCAGGTGGGTGTCGTGGCCGGCGGTGTCGTTGGCGTGGCGCACGTCGGGATAGAGCGCAATGCCGATGCTCGCCGACAGGTGCACCTGCTGGCCGTTGCACACGTACGGCTGCTGGATCGCGGTCAGCAGGCGCCGCGCCAGCGCTTCGGCGGCGGCTGCGGCGTCGGTGCGGTTGGCCGCGGGCTTGACCAGAATCGCGAACTCGTCACTGGCCACGCGCGCCACGGTCTCGCTCGGGCTCGTCATGTTCAGGATACGGCGCGAGGTCTCGCGCAGCATTTCGTCGCCGGCGTCGTAGCCGAGCGCGCGGTTCACCCGCTGATAATCGTCGAGATCGAGCAGCAGCAGGGCGGCCGGCGTACCGTGCGCGTCGGCCTGATGCTGGGCGTCGAGCAGCGCCGGGAGCAGCGCCGACTGGTTGGCCAGATTGGTCAGGCGGTCCAGATGCAGCGCCTGGGTCAAACGTTCTTCAGTGGCGCGCCAGACCGATACGTCGAAGCCGGCGATCGCATAGCCATCGGTGCCGTCGTGGCTGCTGCGCACCACGCGCAGCTCGACCGTGATCGGGTAAGTCAGCGACTTGATGAGGCCGAGGGTGGCCTTCTCGACGTTGCCGGAGACGGCGGCCCGCGTAAGCAGCGCGTCGAGGCGCGGCACGTCGGCCGGCGCCACCAGATCGTGCAGCGTGATGGTCTCGAGATATTCGCGGTGGTAGCCGATGAAGCGCAGGCTCGCGTCGGAGACATAGACGAAGCGCAGCGCGTCGTCGACGTGCGCCAGCAGGTCGACGGCGCAGACCACCTGTTCCAGTTGCGCGGCGCGGCTGTTGACCGCCTGCGGCTTGCCGTCCGCGCGCCGGCCGAACGCACGAAGCCGGTCGATGACCGTGCGCAAGGAGCCCCGGCGGGGCGCGGTGATCCTGTTCGCTTCCATGTTTGTCGCTGGCAACCCGTATTCGTCTGCACGTGAGGCGGCACGCTGCCCGCCGGTTGGGGCGGTCAAGAGGTATCAGGCCGCCCCATCAGAACGAGATAACGACCGGCGCCGGAGAATCTTTAGCGGCGACTGCAAAAAACATCCCGTAAGGCAGCGTGGGCGCGCCTCGGCACCAGCCGTGGCGCGAATCGGTTAAAGTGCGGCGGCTCGACGTCCGTTAACACGCCCAGGCTAACGATGCAGCATCGACAGTGAGGTCGCTGCTGCGCAGCTTTTCTGAACACTTGCACCGGTGCTCCATGTCTGAACGCCATCTAGGGGCTACTGCCCGGCACATCGAGGTGCTCGACGCCATTGCCGGCGGCGCCGATCCGTTGGCGGCCGCGCAGTACGTCTACCTGGGACGCCAGCCGATCCTCGATCGCGACGGCGCGCTCCACGCTTACGAGTTGCTGTTTCGAGCCGGCGCGCATAACTACGCCGAGGTCACCGACGACGCCCAGGCGACCGCGCAGGTGGTGGCGCGCGCCATCGGCGGGATCGGCGTGGCCGCGGTGCTGGGGCAACACCGCGGGTTCGTCAATATTGACCGCGCGCTGCTCTTTAACGACATCGTCCATGTGATGCCGCCCGAGCGCTTCGTGCTCGAAATTCTCGAGACCGTGAAGTTCGACGCGCCGCTCGCCCGCCGGGTGAGCGAGCTGCGCCGCGCCGGCTTCCAGGTGGCGCTCGACGACGTCAGCGAGTTGTCCGACGAACTGATCGCCGCCTTGCCGCATGCCGATATCGTCAAGATCGACTTTCTGCAGACCGAGCGCGCCTTGCTTCCGAAGCTGGCGTCCATCGTGCGCGGGCATGGCAAGACGCTGATTGCCGAGAAGGTCGAGACGCGCGAAGACTTCGCGCTCGCGCGCGAGCTCGGTTTCGATTTGTTCCAGGGCTACTTTTTCGCGCGGCCGCAGGTGCTGACCGCGCCGCGCAATCGCTCGCCGCGTCCTGGCCTGCTGCGTCTGCTGGCGCTGCTGTCGCGCGACGCCGGCATTGTCGAGCTCGAAGCGGAGCTCAAGCTGAACCCGAGCGTCGTGGTGCAACTGCTGCGCCTCGTCAACTCCAGCGCGTTCGGCTTGGGGCGCAATATCGCTTCGCTGCGCGAGGCGATTATCGCCGCGGGTACGCGGCAGATTGCGCGCTGGGCGCAACTGCTGCTCTACGCATACAGCGGCGATCTGCCGTGGCGTGCCGACCCGCTGGTGCAGCTGGCGGGCACACGCTCGCGTTTCATGGAACTGGCCGCGGCGCGCCTGCGCCCGAACGACGACGAGTTCTCCGACGCCGCGTTCATGACCGGCATTTTCTCGCTGGTTCACGTGGTGATGGGCAGCACGCCGGATGCGGTGCTGGAGAAGCTCAGCCTCGCGCTGCCGATCCGCGAGGCGGTGGTGTCGCGCCGCGGTGCGCTCGGCATGTTGCTGCGGCTCGCTGAGGCAGCCGGCGAGGGTGCCGATGCGGCATCCATCGCGGCGGCGTCCGATGCGCCGGCCGGCTTTGCCGCGTTCACGCCCGAGGTGCTGGCCGAGCTCAATCTCGCGGCGGCGGCATGGTTCGGCGCGCATAGCGCGGAAGCGGCGGCCTGAGCGGAACGCGTGCGCCTCGTGATCAGTTGGCGCGCGTATCTGCATTCTTCAGCACGGTTCACACGTAGTTCGCGCGTACGTGGTCCAATAGCGTATGGATGTGGACGCGGTTCCACCGGACCCGCGGCTCGTCGTTCATTCGATTCATTCGTTTCATTCATGAAAAACGCGTGCATCAACGCCTTGGAGGAACACGCAAATGAACAGAAAATGGGCACCGTTAGTGCTGGCCATGGTTGTGTCGGTAGGATTTGCCGTTCATTCGCTGACGGCATCCGCAACGCTCAAACCGGGCGATGCCGCTCCGCAGTTCACGACGCAAGCTTCACTGGGCGGCAAGACTTACACTTATACGCTGGCCGATGCGTTGAAGAAAGGGCCGGTGGTGCTGTATTTCTATCCGGCCGCATTCACCAAAGGCTGCACGATCGAGGCACACGAATTTGCCGATGCCGTCGACGAGTACAAGAAATACGGCGCGACGGTAATCGGCGTGTCGCACGACAATATCGACACGTTGGCGAAGTTCTCGGTGAGCGAATGCCGCAGCAAGTTCCCGGTAGCCGCCGACGCCGATGCGAAGGTGATCGGCGAATACGATGCCGGCTTGCCGATGCATAACTCGATGGCCAATCGCGTGTCGTACGTGATCGCGCCGGACGGCAAGATCATTTATGAATACACGAGCCTGTCGCCTGAGAAGCATGTCGAGAACACGCTGAAGGCGGTGAAGGACTGGGCGGCTACGCATAAGCAGCCGTAACGGCGGCGCCTGGCCGGCGCCTGGCCGGCGCCTGACTGAGGCCTGGTGCTTGCCGATCTGTTGCAATCGTTGTTTGCGGGCAGATTAGAGCGTCGCACGTGCCAGGCTGAGTTCTTTTGACCTCGTGAGCTTGCAATGCCGATTGTCGTTGCGTTATTAGCGCTGATCGCGCTGGTGTATGGCACGGTGCGTGCGTTCGAAGCCTTGCAGGCGGCCTTCGGGTTTGCCGTTGCGGTAGGCGTGGCCGTGCTGGTGGCGGTATTGCTGATTGCCGCGCTGATGATCTGGTTGCGGCGCCGGCAGGAAGTAGCGCCGAATGTTCACGACGGAGACTGGACCCATGAGCTCAAGGGGAGCTGGGGTTCGATCCGGCTCGCCGCCGGCAAGCGGTTCTGTGAGATTCGTCTCGGCGACGAAAAGGGCGCCTATATCTTTGCTGATCTGCTTGGCGCGGAGTTACAAAGCCGCGATGCCCAGGCGGAGCTTGCGTTGAAAGTCAAAGATGCGAGACGTGAAGTCTGGCTGTTGCCCATGGCGAGTGAGCGGCAGGCCAAGCAATGGCAGCGGATTTTTTCGCTTGCAAGGGAGCAGAAGCTTTAAGTCACAGCTGTGCGGCTGTCTGGCACGTTGGATCGATCGCGGCGAGCGGATTGGGTATTGTGCTGCGAAGCCAGTGACCGGATCACCGCCCACACGGAGTTGGGCCAGGGAGCTTCAATGGGCGGCTTCGCCACCTGCCGCATCTTTATAGAACTGTGGACCGAGTTCAAGCGTCACCACGTAACGCTCCTGACCCGGCTGCATTTGGGTCGAAAAGCAGCGAACATCGAGCGTGACCTGGTACTTGTCTCCGCCGTTCCAGACCGACATCGGGTCTTTGCACGCTTCAATAGCGCGCCGGGTGACAGGTGTGTTTTCAATGGGGCGCCAATAACTATATTGGAACGCTCGCCAGCCTGAGCGCCGCAACTGACCCTGCATATCCATCACAATTGCGATCGCTTCATCCAGTGGCAATGCTTTCAGTTGCGGTGAAAGCTGCACGGAGGCGACATTCGAATTCTCCGAGTCGTCAAAACCCATTTGAGAAAATACAGCCGCCGGGGTCGTGAAGCCGTATACCGGATCATCAAAACAAAACGTCGCGATCACAGAGGCCATAGAAATCGAACCCGTTCCCCTTGGAGGCAAACTGGATCGAGAACGCTGACGCATCTGCTCATAAGGCTCGCCAAGTTTCAGAACCACCTCGTCTGTCCGCTCTCGTCTTGCATGAATCTGCCACACAAGCGCCGTCATCAGCACCATGAGCGCCAGGGCAAGTATGAGCAGCCCTCGTCTTGTTCCTCGTTGCATCTTTACCTCGGATGAGCGAGCACGTAGAGGGAGTTTTCCACGTCATATTTTTGCAGCGGATTGTGCAGCAGCTCATCAAACCGGGCAGCAGCGCGCATGACAAAGGCCATGCGCTGCCCCGGATCAGCAAGATTCGCGAGAGGCTCCTGGCTGAAGTGCAAAATCTCAGCGTTCGCCCCCGTCACGGTACATTTGTTGGCAAGCGTCAACTGAATTTCTCTGGCTGATCCTGTGGGAATGTTCAATGCCCACGCAAACTGATTGCCTCGCATCAGCGTGACGAACGTGTCCTCCTCGACCTTTCTTCTGGCGGCTTCTTCTTCCTCTTTCCAGTTGGGATAACACACCGGGCAACGGGGGTTATCACACTTCTCTCGTTGGGACGCCATCTCGTTTGGAACCCTCGTCGGAATGCGATCCAACAAGATACGAGGCAGCGTTCATCGAACTATGGAAATGTGTGTCAGGACGGAGCAATACCCGTTCGTCGCGCCTTCCTCGACTCCCATCTCACCCGAATCCGGTCCATGTAGAGATACACGACCGGCGTCGTATAAAGCGTGAGCATCTGACTCACGATCAACCCGCCGACAATCGCGATCCCGAGCGGCGCGCGAAGCTCCGCGCCTTCGCCGCTGCCGAAGGCGAGCGGCAAAGCCCCGAGCAGCGCGGCACAGGTGGTCATCATGATCGGCCGGAAGCGCAGCAGGCAGGCCTGATAGATCGCATCGCGCGAGGACAGTCCCTGCCGCGACGCTTCGATCGCGAAGTCCACCATCATGATGGCGTTCTTCTTCACGATACCGATCAGCAGGATCACGCCGATCAACGCGATGATGCTGAATTCCGTCTTGAAGAGCAGCAGCGCGAGCAGCGCGCCGACGCCCGCCGAGGGCAGCGTGGACAGAATCGTCAGCGGATGGATATAGCTCTCGTACAGCATGCCCAGCACGATATACACCGCCGCCAATGCCGCCAGAATCAGAATCGGCTGGTCGGACATGGACTGCTGGAACGCCTGTGCCGTGCCCTGGAAACTGCCGTGGATGGTGCCCGGCACGCCGATCTGCGCCATCGTGTCGTAGATCGCCTGGGTCGCGGTGGATAAGGACACGCCCGGCGGCAGATTGAACGAGATCGTCGAGGCCACGAACTGGCTCTGGTGATTGACCGACAGGGGCGTATTGCCCGGACCGAAACTCGCGATCGCCGACAGCGGCACCATCGTCTCCTTCGAGGTCGACACGGCCGCACCCGACGAAGCACTCGACTTGCCGCTCGCCGCAATCGAATTGATCGCCTGGTTGCGCGCGGAGTCGGCGGCGATGCTTGCCGCGCTCGATGCGCTGGTGCCCGCCGTGCCACCCGCCGCCGCACTGGTCGACGCAGTGAGCGCCTTTGATGTCACCGTTCCCGCCGGCGCGTTGGTGGTCTGCGCGCCGCTCGCGCTGCCGCCCGAGGTGCTGACGTAGATCTGCTTCAGCATGTCCGGGCTCTGCCAGTACTTCGGCGCGACTTCCATCACGACGTGATACTGGTTCAGCGGGTTGTAGATCGTCGAGACCTGGCGCTGGCCGAACGCGTCGTACAGCGTGTTGTCGATCTGAGCCGGCTTGATGCCGAGGCGCGAGGCGGTGGCGCGGTCGATCGTCACCATGGCTTCGAGGCCGCCTTGCTGTTGGTCGGAATTCACGTCCGCGATTTCGGGGCGCGCCTGCAGCGCCTCGGTGAGCCGCGGCCCCCACAGATAGAGGTCGGGCGTCGAATCGGCCAGCAGCGTGAACTGGTACTGCGCGTTCGACTGGCGTCCGCCGACGCGAATGTCCTGCACCGCCTGCAGGAAAGTCCGCGCGCCGGCCACTTCGCCGAGCGGCTCGCGCAGTTGCTGGATCACCTGATCGGCGGACAGCTTGCGTTGGCTCTTCGGCTTCAGCGAGACGAACATGAAGCCGGAGTTGGTCTGCCGCCCGCCGGTGAAGCCGGCCACGCTGTCCACCGCCGGATTCTTGCCGACGATCTCCATCATCTGCGCGAACTTGCCTTTCATGGCCTGGAACGAGGTGGCCTGGTCAGCCTGAATGCCGCCGATCAGCCGCCCGGTGTCCTGCTGCGGAAAGAAGCCCTTCGGCACGATGATGTACAGCGCGACATTCAGGACGATGGTCAGCAGCAGAATCGTCACGATCAGGAGCGGGTGCCGCAGCGCCCAGCCGAGCGTGCGTTCGTAGCCGCTCTGCATCGAATTGAAGCCGCGTTCGAGCCAGCGGCCAAAACGGCTGTCTTCTTCCTTCTCGTGCGGCTCGCGCAGCAGACGCGAACACATCATCGGCGTGAGGGTGAGGGAGACGATCAGCGAGACGCCGATTGCGAGCGAGAGCGTCAGCGCGAACTCGCGGAACAGCCGGCCGACAATGCCGCCCATCAGCAGGATCGGCAGGAACACGGCGACCAGCGAGATGCTGATCGACAGCACGGTGAAGCCGACTTCACGCGCGCCGAGGAACGCGGCCTTCATGCGCGGCACGCCGTTCTCGATATGCCGCGAGATGTTCTCCAGCACCACGATGGCATCGTCGACCACGAAGCCGGTCGCGATCGTCAACGCCATCAGCGAGAGGTTGTCGATCGAGAAACCGAGCAGGTACATCGCGCCGAATGTGCCGATGATCGAGATCGGCACGGCCACGCTCGGAATCAGCGTGGCGCGCCAGTTGCGCAGGAACAGGAACACCACCATCACCACCAGCGCCACCGCGATCATCAGCGTGCGCTCGGTGTCTTTAAGCGACGCGCGGATCGTCGTGGAGCGGTCGGCGGCCGGTGCGATGTCGACGTCGGCGGGCAGCGAGGCGTGCAGCTGCGGCAGCATCGCCATCACACGGTCGATGGTGTCGATGATGTTGGCGCCCGGCTGGCGGTACAGGATCACCAGCACCGAACGCTTGCCGTTGAAGAGGCCGAGGTTGCGCAGGTCCTCGACCGAATCGACCACCTCGGCGACGTCGGAAAGCTTGACTGCCGCGCCGTTGCGATACGCGATGACCAGATCCTTGTATTGCGACGCCTTGCTGGCCTGGTCGTTGGTATAGATCTGCACGCGGTTCGGGCCGAACTCGATCGAGCCTTTCGGGCTGTTCGCGTTGGCGGAGGCAAGCGCGGCGCGCACGTCCTCGAGACCGATGCCGTAGTGCGAGAGCGCGTTCGGTTCCAGTTCGACGCGCACAGCCGGGTTGGCCGAGCCGCTCACATCCACTTCGCCCACGCCATCCACCTGTGAGAGCGACTGCTGCAACACCGTGGCCGCGGAGTCGTACAACTGGCCGGCCGTGAGCGTTTTCGAGGTGAGCGCCAGAATCAGAATGGGCGCGTCGGCCGGATTGACCTTGTGATAAGTCGGGTTGCTGCGCAGGCTCGCCGGCAGATCGGCGCGCGCCGCGTTGATGGCGGCCTGCACGTCGCGCGCGGCGCCGTCGATGTCGCGGTTCAGGCCGAACTGCATCGTGATGCGCGTCGAGCCGACCGAGCTCGACGAGGTCATTTCGGTCACGTCGGCAATCGAGCCGAGGTGCCGTTCGAGCGGACTGGCCACGCTGGTCGCCACGGTGTCCGGGCTGGCGCCTGGCAGCGTGGCCTGCACCGAAATGGTCGGAAAATCGACCTGCGGCAAGGGCGCAACCGGCAGTTTGGTGAACGCGAACACGCCGGACAGCGCGATGCCGATCGCCAGCAGCGTGGTGGCGACTGGGCGGGAAATAAACGGACGCGACAGGTTCATCGCTCAGTTCCCTGCGTCGGTGGCGGGCGGCGTGGCGCCATGGGACGGCCCGCCGCGATTGAAACGCTCCCGCGCGCGGCGGCCCAGCGAGTCGAACGCGAGGTAGATGACCGGCGTGGTGAACAGCGTGAGCAACTGGCTGACGATCAGACCGCCCGCAATCGCGATACCGAGCGGCCGGCGCAGCTCCGACCCGGCGCCGGTGCCGAGCATCAGCGGCAGCGCGCCGAGCAGGGCGGCGAGCGTGGTCATCAGGATCGGCCGGAAGCGCAGCAGGCACGCCTGGTAGATCGCTTCGCGCGGCGCCTTGCCTTCCTCGCGCTCGGCCTAGAGCGCCAAGTCCATCCTCATGCTCGCGTTCTTCTTCACGATACCGCTCAGCAGCACGATGCCCATGATGCCGATGATGTCCAGGTCGTGCCCGGTGATCAGCAAACCCAGCAACGCACCCAGCCCGCCCT
>NZ_LXKA01000341.1 GCF_001645125.1 Paraburkholderia ginsengiterrae
ACCCGCACGCGCTCGGGCGCGGTCACTTCGCCGCGCGACGTCGCGCCGATGAACACCAGTACAATGGACGGCTACGCGATCCGCACGGCGGACCTGACGGCGCTACGCGCGAGTACTCTGCCGATCTCACAGCGCATTCCGGCCGGCCACGCGCCCGAGCCGTTGAAGCCCGGCACTGCGGCACGCATTTTCACCGGCGCCACCGTGCCGCCCGGCGCCGACGCCATCGTGATGCAAGAGCAAGCCGAAGCCGCGGGCGACGAGGTCACGATCCTGCACAACCCGCAGGCCGGCGAGTGGATCACGGCTCAGGGCGCGGACATCCGCAACGGCTCGGTCATTCTTCCGGCCGGCACGCGGCTCACGCCCCAGGCATTGGGACTCGCGGCCTCGGTCGGCTGCGCCGAGCTCGAGGTGCGGCGGCGCGTCAAGGTCGCCGTGTTCTTCACCGGCGACGAGCTGACCATGCCAGGCGAGCCGCTGAAGCCGGGTGCGATCTACAACTCGAACCGCTTCACCTTGCGCGGGCTGCTGGAAAAGCTCGGCTGCGAAGTCACCGACTACGGCATCGTTTCCGACAAGCTCGACGCGACCCGTGCGACGCTGCGCGAGGCCGCCGCGGCGCACGACCTGATCCTGACCTGCGGCGGCGTGTCGGTGGGCGAGGAGGATCACGTGAAGCCGGCCGTGGAGGCCGAAGGGCGCCTTGCGATGTGGCAGATCGCGATGAAGCCAGGCAAGCCGCTTGCCTTCGGCGTGGTACGCCGTGCCGCGGCGGGTGAGGACAGCGCGGCAGCGTTGGCGCCGGAAGCGGCGGAAACCTTTTTCATCGGCCTGCCGGGCAATCCGGTCTCCAGCTTCGCAACCTTCCTGCTGTTCGTGCGTCCGTTCGTCCTGCGCCTTGCCGGCGTGCAGACGGTCGCGCCGCGGGCGTTGTCGCTGCGGGCGGATTTCACCCAGAGCAAGGCGGACCGCCGCAATGAGTTTCTGCGGGCGCGGATCAATCCGGCGGGCGGCCTCGATCTGTTTCCGAATCAGAGCTCGGCCGTGCTGACCTCGACCGTATGGGGCGACGGCCTGATCGACAATCCGCCCAACCACGCGATCCAGGCGGGTGAGACCGTGCGTTTCATCCCTTTTTCCGAATTGCTGAACTGAGGCAGAAGCCGGCAACGGCTCCGGTATTCCGATGAAGATTCAACTCCGATATTTTGCGAGCGTGCGTGAAGCGCTCGATCTGGCCGACGAAACGGTCGAGCTGCCCGACGGCGTCGCGACCGTGGGCGACGTGCGCGCCTGGCTGCGCGTGCGCGGCGGGATCTGGGCCGAGACGCTGGCCGAAGGCCGCGCGCTGCGAATGGCCTGCAACCACGTGATGACTGGCGCCGGCACCCGGGTCACCGAGGGCTGTGAAGTCGCTTTCTTTCCGCCCGTCACCGGCGGCTGAGCCACAGCGCCTCCGCAGCGCCTCCACAGCACCGCTTAACCGCACAGGAGTTACTGATGCCCGTTCGCGTCCAGACCGAAGACTTCGACCTCACCGCGGAGGTCGCCGCGTTGCGCGCGCGCAATCCGAAGATCGGCGCAGTGGCCTGCTTTGTCGGCACCGTGCGCGATCTGAACGACGGCAGCGCGGTCGAGACGATGGAGCTCGAGCACTACCCCGGCATGACCGAGAAGTCGCTCGAAGCGATCATTGCGACGGCGCGCGAGCGCTGGGCGGGCATCGAGGTGCTGATCATCCATCGGGTCGGCAAGCTGTATCCGCTCGATCAGATCGTGTTGGTGGCGACGACGGCCGCGCATCGTGGGGACGCCTTCGCGTCGTGCGAATTCGTGATGGACTATCTGAAGAGCGAAGCGCCGTTCTGGAAGAAAGAGAAGACCGAGGCCGGAGAGCGCTGGGTCGACGCCCGTGTCACGGTCGACGCCGCGCTCGCCCGCTGGGGCATCGCGTCGGGCAATCGGACCGTGGACTAAGCGCGCCGGGTCAATCGTCGCGTGACTTGCCGATAATCCGCGTAGGGAAGGGCTCGCCGTTCGGGCGGGCCGCGAGGCCGGGTTCCTCGTCGCCCCCTTCGCCACCTTCGCCACCGTCGCGCGGACGACGTTTCGGTGCAACGCGCTCGAGCAGCGCCTGTTGTTCCGCCGGAATCTTGTAGTCCCAGCCGTAGCGGCTCAGTTGCAGGCTCTGGGCGATACGCAGCGCCGGTTCCATGAAGCGGACCGCCGCGGCGGGCTGATAGCGGGACTCGACGGTGTCCAGAAACAGGTACAGCCAGCGGCTGAAGTGCTGCGGCTCGATTCCTTCGAGCGGCTGGTGAGCCTGCTGCACGTTGCCGCGGTATTGCTTCGCGCCCAGCACGAGACTGCCCCAGAACGTGCACATCTTCGGCAGATGATCATCCCAACGGCCCGCCAGCGTTGCCTCGAAAACCGGGCCGAGCAGCGCATCGGTACGCACACGGTCGTAGAAGCCGTAGACCAGCGCGCGAATATTTTCTTCGGTGGGTTCGGCGGCGCGTTCGACAGCCGGCGCAGCGGGGAAGGAGGGGATCATGCCAATTCCGGAAAAATGCGGCTATTCATCGCGCATCGCCACATGGCGCCATAGAGCGTCAGAAATAGCCTTATTGCCTGAACAAATAGAAGGAAGTAGGCCGCGAATACCCTGCTTTTCGCATAAATGGACGGGCAAGGAAGCGCTACCATGGCTACCGAAAGACAACCACCGCCTGTCTGCGCAAAACTAGAAAATATGCGTGGCGCCCGCATCTTAGGGCGAAGAGACGGTTCACGGCAACCCTTGCATCGACGCGGTTATCTTGCGGATCGCGGCTTGCGCTTTTCGTGACACCTGCACTTATGAGACTCACCGACTATACGGATTACTCGCTACGGGTCCTGCTATACCTCGCCGTTCGGGGCGATGGATTATCGACGATCCAGGAGATCTCAGAGGCGTACGGCATTTCCCGGAATCATCTGATGAAAGTGGTGCAGCAGCTTGGCGAGCTGGGCTGGGTCAAGACCATCCGTGGCCGCAACGGCGGTCTGCAACTTGCCGAACATACCAGAGCGCTGACCGTCGGCGAGGTCGTGCGGGCGACGGAAAGCGACTTTGCTCTCGTGTCCTGTTTGCCGAACCAGCAAGGCGAGCGCCGCCCTGGTGTCATTACACCGCAGTGCCGTCTGCGTGGCGCGCTCGAAGCGGCGCGCGACGCCTGCCTTGTCGAACGCGGTCGCTACACGATTGGCGAGGTGGCCACGCCGCGGAGCCAGTTGGCTGCGCTGCTGGGCTTGGGCAATGTGATTCCGATCGTGCCAGCCGAGCCGGATGCGCTGGGTGTCGGCAGCGCCGCGCCGGTCTCCTGATACGCCAGGGCGGTTCTATCGCATCAAATGTCAAATAGTCGCAGCTGACGCAAAAAAACGCTTGAAACCTGGAGAAAATGCCTCATTTTGGTAGTAATTGAAATTGGAGGTCTCTTGATGAGAATCGACAAACTTACTACTAAATTCCAGGAAGCACTGGCGGACGCCCAGAGTCTGGCCGTCGGCCATGACAACCAATACATCGAACCGGTTCATGTCCTCTCGGCGCTTGTGGCCCAGCAGGACGGATCGGCGCGCTCGCTGCTCTCGCGTGCCGGCGTGCACGTCCAGGCGTTGCAAACGGCGCTCGGCGAGGCCATGACGCGTCTGCCGCAAGTGCAAGGCACCGACGGCAACGTGCAGATCGGCCGCGATCTGACCGGCCTGCTGAACCAGGCGGACAAGGAAGCGCAAAAACTCAACGACACGTTCATCGCAAGCGAGATGTTCCTGCTCGCCGTGGCGGACGACAAAGGCGAAGCCGGGCGTCTCGCGCGTCAGCACGGTCTGTCGCGCAAGTCGCTGGAAAGCGCGATTGCCGCGGTGCGTGGCGGCTCGAAAGTGCACAGCCAGGACGCCGAGAGCCAGCGTGAAGCGCTGAAGAAGTACACGGTCGATCTGACCGAGCGCGCGCGTGCCGGCAAGCTCGATCCGGTGATCGGCCGCGACGACGAAATCCGTCGCTCGATCCAGATCCTCCAGCGCCGCACCAAGAACAATCCGGTGCTGATCGGCGAGCCGGGTGTGGGCAAGACCGCGATCGTCGAAGGGCTCGCGCAGCGCATCGTCAACGGCGAGGTGCCGGAAACGCTCAAGGGCAAGCGCGTGCTGTCGCTCGACATGGCGGCGCTGCTCGCTGGCGCGAAGTATCGCGGCGAGTTCGAAGAGCGTCTGAAGGCCGTCTTGAACGACATTGCCAAGGACGAAGGCCAGACTATCGTCTTCATCGACGAAATTCACACCATGGTCGGCGCGGGCAAGGCCGAAGGCGCGATGGACGCGGGCAACATGCTCAAGCCGGCGCTCTCGCGCGGCGAGCTGCATTGCGTCGGCGCGACCACGCTCGACGAGTACCGCAAGTACATCGAAAAGGATGCCGCGCTCGAACGCCGCTTCCAGAAAGTGCTGGTCGACGAGCCGACGGTGGAAGCGACCATCGCGATCCTGCGCGGTCTGCAGGAAAAGTACGAGCTGCATCACGGCGTGGATATCACCGACCCGGCGATCGTCGCGGCGGCTGAACTGTCGCATCGCTACATTACCGATCGTTTCTTGCCGGATAAGGCCATCGACCTGATCGACGAAGCTGCTTCGAAGATCAAGATGGAAATCGACTCGAAGCCGGAGGAGATGGACCGGCTCGACCGTCGTCTGATCCAGCTGAAGATCGAGCGTGAAGCCGTCAAGAAGGAAAAGGACGAGGCCTCGCAAAAGCGTCTGCAATTGATCGAAGAAGAAATCGAGCGGCTGGATCGCGAGTATTCGGACCTCGAGGAAATCTGGACCGCGGAAAAGGCGGCGGTGCAGGGCAGTGCGCAACTGAAGGAAGAGATCGAGAAAACGCGTGCGGAAATCACGCGTCTGCAGCGTGAAGGCAAGCTGGAGAAGGTCGCCGAGTTGCAGTATGGCAAGCTGCCGGGGCTCGAAGCGCAACTGAAGGAAGTCACGAAAGCTGAAGCGAACGAGCAGAACAACCCGACGCGTCCGCGCTTGTTGCGCACGCAGGTGGGCGCCGAGGAAATCGCTGAGGTCGTGTCGCGTTCCACCGGCATTCCGGTCTCGCGCATGATGCAAGGCGAGCGCGAAAAGCTTCTGCAGATCGAAGAGAAGCTGCACGAGCGCGTGGTCGGTCAGGACGAGGCGATCAGCGCGGTGGCCGATGCGATCCGCCGCTCGCGCGCGGGCCTGTCGGATCCAAACCGGCCGTATGGTTCGTTCCTGTTCCTCGGCCCGACCGGTGTGGGCAAGACCGAACTGTGCAAGGCCCTGGCGTCGTTCCTGTTCGATTCGGAAGATCATCTGATCCGTATCGACATGAGCGAATTCATGGAGAAGCACAGCGTGGCGCGTTTGATCGGCGCGCCACCGGGATACGTCGGTTACGAAGAGGGCGGTTATCTGACCGAAGCCGTGCGCCGCAAGCCGTACAGCGTGATCCTGCTCGACGAAATCGAGAAGGCACATCCGGACGTGTTCAACGTGCTGCTGCAGGTGCTCGACGACGGCCGCATGACCGATGGCCAGGGCCGTACCGTGGACTTCAAGAACACGGTGATCGTGATGACCTCGAACCTCGGTTCGCAGGTGATCCAGTCGATGGTTGGCGAGCCACAGGAAGCGGTGAAGGACGCGGTCTGGGAAGAGGTCAAGCTGCACTTCCGGCCCGAGTTCCTGAACCGGATCGACGACGTGGTGGTGTTCCATGCGCTCGACCGCTCGAACATCCAGTCGATCGCGCGGATCCAGTTGCAGCGTCTGCACGAACGGCTGGCCCGCCTCGACATGCAACTGGTGGTGTCGGACGCGGCGCTCGAACACGTCGGCAAAGTTGGTTACGATCCGCTGTTCGGGGCGCGGCCGTTGAAGCGCGCAATCCAGCAGGAGATCGAGAACCCGGTCGCCAAGCTGATTCTGGCCGGCAAGTTCGGCCCGAAGGACGTGATTCCGGTCGAAGTGGAAGAAGGCA
The DNA here is from genome assembly GCF_001645125.1 of Paraburkholderia ginsengiterrae. Lineage (GTDB taxonomy): Bacteria > Pseudomonadota > Gammaproteobacteria > Burkholderiales > Burkholderiaceae > Paraburkholderia > Paraburkholderia ginsengiterrae. The sequence goes on from NZ_LXKA01000341.1 coordinate 6,062, forward strand.
AGCTGGTGTTCGAACGCGTCGTGCACTAAGCAAAACGTGTTCGGCCAGGCACGGAACGGCGGTGGTCGAGCCGTTCCGGCCGATGTGAAAAAGCGGCAACGAAGGTTACTTCGTTGCCGCTTTTTTTGCCCGTTCTCTAATCAGGCTGGCAGACGAAGCCGCCCGCGGTGTTACGCGTTGCCCTTGCCGAACAGGGCGGACAGGCCACCAAGCGCACCCAGTACGCTCGAGGCGTTCAATTGACCTTCGGCCGGCACTTCACCATTGGGCGTTGCCGCGTTGACGACATGCGGCAGAATCTGTGAGAGCAGGCCGGTGACCTGATCCGGTTGCACGCCGGCTTTGGCGGCGAGGCTGCTCACGGCGTCCGAGCCGAGCACGCTGTGCAGGGCGTCGGGGGAAATCGCCTGATTTTCGCCGTTGCCGACCCACGACGACACGACGTCGCCGAGGCCCTTTTGCTTGAATTGGTCGATCAGCCCGTTCAGGCCGCCAGGCTGGTTATTGACGAATTCGAGTGCGGCTGCGACCAGGGCTTGCTGGCCGCCGCCGCCTTCAGGCGAATTGCCAAGCAGGGAACCGATAGTGTCGAGTAGGCTCATGACGGTCTCTCTTGAATGCCGACGCGTGCTTGACGGGTCGGCGGGTGAAAACGCCGCGCGGTTGCGCGGCGCTGTGGAAGGAGGGCAGGCGGAAGCGGGGTGAGGCTGATGCGTTCGCCGTGGGGTTCACGCGTGCATCATGGGTGCGTCACATTGCTTGCGCTCGCCCTTTCGTTTCGTACTCCATTCGTATGCGTGGTTCGGCTGCTCAAGCGCCGCCGGAAGCTGCTGCCGCCGAGGCGGCCTTGCTCTTCTTCGCTTTCTTCGATGCCTTGCTGCCGGACGCACCGGCCGGTGCGCTTGCCATGGCGGTGGTGGCTGCCGTGGCTGCCGTGGCCGCAGTGGCCGCAGTGGCCGGCATGGAAGCCGCTGCCGCTTCGGACGCCGCAGCCTTGCTCTTCTTCTTCGACTTCGACGCCTTCGCACCGGATGCGTCAGCCGGGGCCGCCGGCGTCATGGCCGTGGCGGTGGCCGGCGCCGCAGTGGCGGCGGCGGGCGCGGTTGCCGGTGCGGCCTTGGTGGTTGCGGTGCTGCCTGCCGTGGTAGCTGTCTTGGCGGCGGCTTTGGCGCCGGTCGGCGCCGTGGACGACCCGTTAACTGTCAGGCCAGCAGCTTCGAGGTTGGCGACCGATTTGGTGCCGAGACCCTTGACGCGCGTGGCGAGATCGTCAGCATCCTTGAACGGGCCATTCTTGGTGCGTTCGTCGATGATTGCTTTCGCATGGACCGGCCCGATACCCTTGACCGATTCGAGCGCAGCCTGATCGGCGGAATTCACTTCGACGGCCGCTGCAAATCCGGCCGACAGCGACAAAGCCAAAGCAACGCAAAGCATCAAAAGCTTCTTCAGCATGGCAAGCACTCCATTGAGGGCGAAAAAAGTTAGCCGCAAAGGGAAAATTCGGACGGCGCGTTCTGTCAGCAGGCGCTGCGCTTAAGGATAGAACAAATTGCGCGCCCTTATTTGTGAACGCGGACGATTTATACCGATCGATTCATGACAAGTAAATCGGTATGGACAATATTTAAACCTTTTGCCTGGTGATTAGCCGGTTATGTGTTTATCGACCCATACCGTGCGAGATAAAAAATAGCGCACACAAATGACAGCGTAACGCGCTTGACTTAGAGTGCACTCTAAGTCCTAACCTGTGTTTCGTCATGTCGAATATCTCCAGAACACTCACCATCGGGCAGGTTGCCGAGACGATCGGCGTCTCGACGCACACGCTGCGCTTCTACGAGCAGGCCGGGCTGATCCGCGCGGTCGGACGCACGCGGGCAGGGCATCGCCTGTATTCGCCGGCGGACCTCGACTGGCTGCGGTTCTTGATGCGGCTGAAGGCGACCGGCATGCCGATCGCCGGCATGCAGGCGTTCGCGGCGCTGCGTGCGCAAGGCGAGCCGACGTTGAGTGCGCGCCGCGACCTGCTGGCGGCGCATCGGGATGCGGTGTTGGCACGGATCGCCGAGTTGCAGGTCAATCTCGGCGCCATTGTCGACAAGATCGCGTTCTACGAAGCGGCCGTGGATCAGGCCGCCGCGCAGGAGCCCGCTGTGGAGACGCCGGCACGACAGATCGACGAAACCCAGCCACATTCACATTCGGAAAAGGACTCACCATGGACCACGCACAAGACCACCGCTACACCCGGGGCTGGAACAAGCTGAAGGAAATCGACGGCGCCGTCGGTGAACAGGTGATCGCCGCGCTTGCGCCGATCGCGCCGGATTTCGGCCGTCTGCTGATCGAGTTTGGCTTCGGCGACATTTATAGCCGGCCGCAACTCGATCTGCGCGCGCGTGAAATCGCGACGATTGCTTCGCTCGCGACGCTTGGCTGCGCTCAGCCGCAATTGAAGGTGCATATCGAGGCGGCGCTGAACGTCGGTTGCACGCGCGAGGAGATCGTCGAGGTATTCATGCAGATGGCCCTCTATGCAGGCTTTCCAGCGGCGTTGAACGCGCTGTTCGCGGCACGCGAGATTTTCGAACGTCATGACGAGGCGTCGAGGCAAGCGCTATTGGCGGCGCGCGAACTGGAAGCGGAGGCGCACGCGGCTTGATATCCGTGCGGCAGGCTAAGGCGGGGTAGGGCTAGCTACGCGGCTGCATTTCGCAGCCGCTTTTGCGAAAGGTGCAATGCAACTAACGGTCAAATATGGGCCGCGACGGCGATCTCGCGTGGGTGGTCTTGCATTAAGAGGTGTGGTTTCGCAGCGAGAGGGGCGACTTTCCAATCGTCATGTGGCGTCACCGCCCCTCCAGTCAAACCGCCGAATCCACCTGAAGCGCGGCATCGGCATGCAAATACCGCCGGCTAATCCCCCGCCAGTACATCAGCAAGCCAATGCCAGCAAACGCCAGACTGACTGTATTCGCGACCCAGAAGCCGCGCGCGCCGACCAGCCACGCCGGCGTCAAGCCGGTCACATTGAAGCCGAGCACATAGCCGCCGCCGAGTCCCACGCCCCACAGCGCGATCGCGTAAATGACGGTCGGCACCACCGCCACCTTGTAGGCGCGCAGCACGAACGCGGTGGTGATCTGCAGGGCGTCGAACACGTGATAGCAGGCGACGATCAACGCCAGCGGCAGCGCCGCCGCCGCCACTTGCGCATCCGGCGTATAGCCTTCGATGATGAGCGGCCGCAGCACCAGCACGATCGCGCCATAACAGCAGGCGATCGCCACGGCCATCATGATGCCGTGACGTGACAGCGTGCGCGCCGCTTCCGGACGATGCGCGCCGAGCGCCTGCGCGACCAGCGTCGACGAGGCGATGCCGATCGACAACGGCGTCATATACAGCACCGCGCCGATGTTGCCAGCGATCTGATGACCCGCGAGCGAAGTGGTGCCGAAGCGCGAGATGAAGAGCGCCATGAACGTGTACGACGTGACTTCGATCAGATACGACAGGCCCATCGGAATACCCAGGCGCAACTGTGCCGCCTGACGCCGCCAGACCGGCCAGCAGAAGTGCTCGAAGATGGCGAAGGGCTTGAACAGGTCGATGCGTGTGAGCAGCAGCATGCCGACGACCGCGAGCCCCCAGTTGATCAGGGTGCTGGCGAGTGCACAGCCAGGACCGCCGAGCGCCGGCACGCCGAATCCGCCGAAGATGAACCACGTATTGAGCGGCATCTTGAGGAGCAGCGCGCCGACCTGCAGGAACATCACGAGTCGCGGTTTGCCGACTGCATTGGCAATCGAACTATAGATGCGGAAGGTGAGGCCGGCAGGCAGGCCAAAGGCCAGAATCCGCAGATAGGACACCGTGCGCTCATGCAGCGCGTCGGGCACCCGCGCCAGTTGCAGCAAGTGGCCCGGGAAAAACAGAATCAGGAAGCCGATCACGGTCAGCGCCAGCGCGAGCCACAAGGACTGGCGCACTTCCTCGCCGATCTCGCGGTAGCGGCGCGCGCCGTAGAGCTGCGCGGTAATCGGTTGCAGCGCGGTCAGAATGCCGGTCAGACCGATGTAGACGGAGATATAGATCGACGAGCCAAGGCCGAGCGCGGCCAGGTCGACGGCCGAATAGCGCCCGACCATGGCCGTGTCGATCACGCCGAAGGCGATGATCGCCAGCTGACCGATCAATACCGGCCAGGCGAGGCCGGCGATTTTCCGGACGTCGGTGAACATGGTCAATTGGACTGCTTGTACCAGCCGCGGCGTTTAACCACCGGCGGCTTCGGACGGTCGATGCGCACGTAAAGGCGGAATCGCTCGTCCCGGTCGGCCACGCGGCGGCCTTCCCACACGAGCTTCCAGGCGTAGTCGGGCATCGAGCTCGGATCGCCGTAGTCTTGCGTGTCCTGACGCAGAATCACGTCGCAGTCCTGGTCGAACGCGAAGTGCATGTCGCCGAAATACGCGAAGGTCGCGATCTGCGCGTTGCCGAGGCGCACCGGCGCAATGCAGGTGTAGTCGTCCGGCAGATGGGCCGCGATCTTTTCGGCGACGTCCTTGTAAGTCCGGCTGTAGTTGACGACCGGCAGCCACAGCGTCATCAGCAGCACCCACATCAGGGTGGTGCCGGCGCTCGAGAGCACCACGCTGCGCCACAGGACTTTCGGATGGCGTGCGAGACGCCACTGCACCAGCACGAACCAGCAGACCGTGACGGCGACCGCGCACACGAACGACAGGATCTTGAACTGCGGCGCGAACCCCGGCGCGAGACGCGCGAGGTTGCGTGCCAGCGGATGCGGGAAGCCGGTCAGGCCGGCAACGTATACCAGCCAGACGAAGCTGCCGAGAATCGTGAAGCTCAGGAGCGCGAACCAGTCGATCGCGTTGATCGCGCCGCGCTTGAGGGTGGGCAGCGCAAACGTGGCCAGCACCGCGAGCGGCGGCAGCAGCAGCATGTAAAGCCGGTTCGACTGATGGCTTTGCAGGATGACCAGCACCAGCAACGGCCCGATCACCGACAGCGGAATCGCCACGTGTGGCGCGCGCCGCAGACCCGACCAGCTAAACCAGGCCCAGAGTGCCAGTGGCCAGGCCGGCCACGTGAAGAGCGGCAGGTTTTTCAGCGCGTAGGCGGCCACCGAGCCGGGCGGTCCGGCGAACGAACTCAGGCTGACGTGCAACCATTGATTCAGGTACCAGACGGCGTCGTCGGGATAGGTGGCGAGCGCGGCGACCGGCCACGCCACCGCCAGCGTGAGCGCGACCGGCAGGCCCGCCAGCAGCAGCCAGCGGCAGCGCGTCTCGCGCACGATCAGCGTCATCGCCAGGGTGCCGAGCAGTAGCGCGCCGACCAGCACGGGGCTGCTCGCCAGGGTGACGAGTCCGATGGCGCACCCCCAGATCAACGCGCCTTGAATCGGTTTGTCGATCATGCGCACGAGACCATACACGAGCATGGCGATGCCGAAGAACTGCGCCAGCTGTGGAGTGGTTTCGTGGCCCCGTTCAGCCAGGCCGAAGCAGGCGAGCAGGATCAGCAGCGCGCCGTCGGCGAGCGTGCGGCCGTAGTCGCGCGGTTCCGGCTCGCCGCCGAAAGCGTATTTGAACGGTTGGACCTCGGCGCGGCGGCCGAGCAGGTAGGCGGCATACCAGACGAAGGCGCAGCCCGCGCAAAACAGCAGGCCAGTGAAGACGCGAGAGGCGTTGCTCGCATCGACCCACGGCGCGAGTACGCGGATTGCGCTGGCGCCGAACCAGTAGCCGAGCGGGCCGTCTTCGGTGAGGTATTTGCCGACCAGATTCGGCAGAAGCCAGTCGTGGGCGCCGCCGTTCGCCATGGTCCACATGACGCCAAAGCCGGCCGCGTCCTCGTTCTTCCACGGATCGCGGCCGAATAGCCCGAACGACGCGTAGACGATACAGATAGTCAGCAGCAGCCAGCGCGGTAGCGCACTGGTCGCGGAAGCAGTGAGGCGAACGGCAGGTCTCATGCGGTGTGTGGATATTGGATAAGCGATGCAACCTGGGCCGGGCGGCCTGTCCGGCTGGAATGGCCAGGCAGGAGCATCCGGCATTGTAGTCGTGCCGTGCGATGCGCGTCACGGCCGGTAATGGCTTGCAACGTCGTAGATGAAGCGGTAACACTTGTCGCGAAAAGGCAGTGCGCCCGGGAGCTTATGTCTTTCCGGCGCATGACGCCAATCAGCGAGGCGACAAAAAAGGGCAGCTCGCGCTGCCCTTTTTCACTGCGGCTTCGTTGCGGGCACCGGCCGGCAACGAGGCGGGTATTACTTCGCTGCTGCCTTGCCGGTAGCGCGCGAGCCGAACTTGTTGCGGAACTTCTCGACGCGGCCTGCCGTGTCCATGATCTTTTGCTGGCCGGTGTAGAACGGATGCGATTCCGACGACACTTCGATCTTGGCGAGCGGGTAGGTCTTGCCGTTGAATTCGGCGGTTTCACGCGTCTGGATGGTCGAGCGCGTCACAAACTTGAAGTCGTTCGACACGTCGATGAACAGAACTTCGCGGTAATCCGGGTGAATGCCTTCTTTCATGGTCTTTCCTTTAATCTGGCGGTAGCCAACCCGCGTGCAGCCGCTTTTGAGCGCGGACCGCATCTTGGCGCGAGCCACTTGCCTAGGGTCGAAAAACGGCGATTATGCCAGAAAATCAGTCGCTTGACGACTATTCTGCGGGCTTTTTGCTGGCGGAGCGCGGTGTTCAGGCGGTTTGCGCGTCGCCGCGCGGATTGCCGGCCGGCTGGAGGAAACCCTTGTCCAGTGGGCATTGAGCTTCAACCCACGCGTCAGTCCGGGCATTTATCCAGGCATTAATCCGGCGTGAACTGCACGCCGACTCGCGCCGGATCCTGCCGGTAATAGCGCGCCAGCAGCCGGTACAGCTCCGGATACTCCGCTTCGAACTCATGCGGTTTGACGAACAGCGCCTCGCTGCAAACGGCAAAAAATTCCGATGGATGGTCCGCCGCGTAAGGGTCGATCAGCGAGTCGCGCTCGAATCGCGCCCAGCGGCGCTCCGGCACCGCGTCGACTTTGGCGCAGAAGTGGTCGTAGGCATGGTCGAACACGTCCGCCCACGCCTGCGAATCGAGCGGCGCGTGCCAGCGGCGCATCAGCGGCGGGTGGCCGTCGGCATCGCCATTTTGCATGTCGATTTTGTGCGCGAATTCGTGAATCACGACGTTGTAGGCATCCGTGCCGTCTGTCATCTGGGCGTCTTCCCACGACAACACCACGGGCCCGCCTTCCCACGCTTCGCCGCTCGCGTCCTGTTCGACCTCGTGCACCACGCCGTCCTCGTCCTCGACGGTTTTGCGGATCACGAATTCGCCCGGATAGACGATCACCCCGACCCATCCGCGATACAGGTCGAGGCTCAGGTTCAGCACCGGGAGGCACGCCTGGGCAGCGATCGCCACGGTCATCGCATCGGTCAGCTCGAGCTCGTGTGCGGTCGAGAATTCTTTTTGCGCGATGAACAGGCTCGTAAGCTCGCGCAAGCGCACGAGATCCGCCGCTTCGAGATGGGCGAGGAACGGCAGGCCGTCGAGCGTGGCTTGCCAAAGGGCGTCGTCGATAGCGTAGTCGCGCAGCGCGCGGTCGCGGCGGCGCGTGCCCAGCCATTGAGTGAGTTTCGAAAGCATGACCTGATGAAACCCCTAGTCGATCTGTTTCTGCCACGCGGCGAACACGCCGCCGCATATCGCCACGCCGGCCAGAAAGTAGAAGCCGTCCAGCGAGGCCAGAAAGCTGGCCTGCTGCGCCACCGTCCGGCTGATTTCCACGATCGCAAGCGAATGCGCTTCAGCCGCTGAGCGGCCGGCGGCGGCAAAGCCTCGCGTCAGCGTGGCGAGCGAGTTCTGAAATAACGGATTGTACGGATTCACGAACTCCGCGAGGCGAGTTTCATGCAGCGCCTGCCGATGCTGTTCGACGATGATCACCGAAGCCGTCGCGAAGGAGATCGTGAGTTGCCGCACGATATTTTTCAGCCGGTAGCCGTGCGTGAATTCTTCGATGGCGAAGATTCTGAACGTCAGATTCGCCACCGGCAGCACGATGAACAGCAACAGCAGGCCGCGCAGCAGCAGCGGCGTGATCAGCGCCGCTTCGCTGACGTTCGGCGGCATGCGCGTCATCCACATCGCCGCGAAGGCGGCCACCGCGAATCCCGGCACGATGACCCACTTCTTGCGCGGCAGCAGCTTCGCGTAACGCAGATAGATGAACAGCGCGCTGGCGGAAATCAGCGACGTTACGCCGACCAGCCGTCCCGTGTTTTCGACCGGATAACCGAGGCCGCCTTCGAGAAGGCGGGAGATCAGATAACTGAACGCGGTCGAGATGTAGTAATAGAACATGTACAACACGAGCCCGGACTGGAAGACCTTTTCGCGCAGCGCATGCAGGCGCACGAGCGGCGCGGGATGATGCCACTGGTGATAGACGAACCAGCCGAGCGCGACGATGCCGGCGGCGGTGAGCAGAATGAGTTCGGGCGACGTGCTGAACAACTGGAAGCGCACCTGTTGCATCACGATTTGCAGCGCGCCTTGCGCGAACGCGAAGATGAGGTACGGCCAGAAATGCGCGGAGCCGCGTTCTTCGGGCAGGCGGTTGCCGGTGTTGGGCAATGCGAGCAGCGCCAGCACGGCGAACAAAACGCCCACGGGCGCCGTGCAGGCGAACAGGGCGCGCCAGTCGAAATGCGCGACCAACTGGCCGCCGATGAGTGGCGCGAGCGCGCTGCCAAGGAGGATCAGCACCAGGAATGCGCGAGTGGCCGCCGGCCGCTGCTGCGGGGTGAAACTCATCTGGATCAGGATGCGGCACGTGCCCATCATCGGGCCGATAAAGTAGCCTTGAAAGCCGCGTGCGAAAGCGAGCTCGATCGACGATTCACACAGTGCGGCGGCCGCGGCGCCGGCGGCATAGAGCAGCATGCAGCCGGCCACATAGCGCCGGTAGCCGAAGCGCTCGACCCACCACTGCTGCTGCAGGATGCCCAGCACCGCGGCTATCGCGTAGGCGCTCGAGGCCCACACCAGTTCATCAGGTGACGCGTTGACGCCGCCGGCAATGTAGCTCGTGAAAAACGAGAAGATCGAATTGTCGAAATAGTCGAGGCCGGTGACGACGGCCAGCACCCAGGGGAAAAAATCGCCGCGCAGTTTGTCGACGCTGAACAACGGTACGCGAGGCGACGCAGCGCTCATGACGATTCGCCCGGCGTGGATTCGCCCGGCGTGGACTCGCCCGGTTTTTTGACGCGTTTCGCAGTCGGCTGGTTGCCTGCGCTGGCGCTTGCATTGGCGCGGGCGTTGCGGCGTTGCTCGAGCAGGGCCTCGGCGTTTTCGCCGGCGAGGCGCCGCTGGAGATAGTCGAGGTCAGGACTCAGTTCGGCGCGCAGTTTCTGCGCTTCCTTGAGTTCGCGGCGCATGCTTTCTATGCGGGCGTCGAGTGCTTCGACCTGTTGCGCGATGGCGTCGTGAATCTGCTGCAGCGAATCAGTCGAGTAGCGATGGCTGCCGTTGACCGATTCGAGCGGCCGCTTGAGCATTTCGGTGATGCCGTGCAGCGAGAACCCCAGCGAGCGCAAGCGCAAAATACGGCCGAAGCGGTTCAGGTCTTCCTCGTCGTAGAGCCGGTAGCGGCCTTCGCTGCGGGCGGGCGAGACAAGGCCGCGTTCCTCGTAGTACTTCAAGGTGCGCGGCGTGACGCCGAGGCGTTCGGCGGCGTCGCGCACCGTCAGCAGGGCGGGCGAGTCCTTCGACATAGGGGGGGAGTCCTGACGGAAAGACTGCATTATATCTAAACGTGTACGTTCACGTACATGTTGGTGCGGCGGGAAAGGTGGTCAGGCGAAAACCGAGGGATGAACTTGACCTGCGCGGCGTGAGAATTGAAAAGCGGGCGAAAAAAAACCGCTCGTTTATAGCGAGCGGCTTTTTCACGCGATGCGGCTGTTAAGACTGCAACGGCCCAGGGCCTTAGCTGCCGCCACCCCGGCGCATCATGTCGAAGAACTCGGAGTTGCTCTTCGTCTGGCGGATCTTGTCGAGCAGGAATTCCATCGACTCGACTTCGTCCATGTCGTGAATGAACTTGCGCAGCACCCAGATTTTCTGCAGCACTTCCGGCTTGATCAGCAGTTCTTCGCGGCGCGTGCCAGACTTGTTCAGATTGATCGACGGGTAGACGCGCTTTTCAGCAAGACGGCGCTCCAGGTGCACTTCCATGTTGCCGGTGCCCTTGAATTCTTCGTAGATCACGTCGTCCATGCGGCTGCCGGTTTCGATCAGCGCCGTGCCGATGATGGTGAGCGATCCGCCTTCTTCGATATTGCGCGCGGCGCCGAAGAAGCGTTTCGGGCGTTGCAGCGCGTTCGCGTCGACACCACCCGTCAGCACCTTGCCCGAGGCCGGCACGACCGTGTTGTACGCACGCGCGAGACGCGTGATCGAGTCGAGCAGAATCACCACGTCGTTCTTCATTTCGACGAGGCGCTTGGCTTTTTCGATCACCATTTCGGCGACTTGCACGTGGCGCGCCGCCGGTTCGTCGAACGTGGAGGCGATCACTTCGCCGGCCACCGAGCGCTGCATTTCCGTCACTTCTTCAGGGCGTTCGTCGATCAGCAGCACGAACAGCACGACGTCAGGATGGTTCTGCTTGATCGCGTGTGCAATGTGCTGAAGCATCACGGTCTTGCCCGACTTCGGCGACGCCACCAGCAGGCCGCGCTGGCCTTTGCCGATCGGCGCGATCATGTCGATGATGCGGCCTGTGACGTTTTCCTCGCCGCGCATTTCGCGCTCGAGCAGCAGCACCTTGTTCGGGTGCAGCGGCGTCAGGTTTTCGAACATGATCTTGTGCTTCGAGGCTTCCGGCGGCTGGCCGTTGACCTTGTCCACCTTCACCAGCGCGAAGTAGCGTTCGCCGTCTTTCGGCGTGCGGACTTCGCCTTCGATCGTGTCGCCCGTATGCAGGTTGAAGCGGCGGATTTGCGACGGGCTGATGTAAATATCATCCGTGCTGGCGAGGTACGAGGTTTCCGGCGAACGCAGGAAGCCGAAGCCGTCCGGCAGCACTTCGAGCGTGCCGTCGCCGAAGATCGTGTCGCCCGTTTTGGCTCGTTTTTTTAGAATGGCGAACATCAATTCCTGCTTACGCAGGCGGTTCGCGCTTTCGATCTCGAGGCCATTGGCCATCTCGATCAATTCGGACACGTGCAGAGTCTTAAGCTCGGATAAATGCATACGGAGAACCCGCAGGAGAAGGTGCGACGAAATGAAATCTGGGAGGAGAGTGAGCGGAACCGCTCAAGGACTTACACGTCTTTTCGACGTTTTGCGGATTCTAGCATAGCACACGCCAATTTCCGCCAGTGCGGCGGCATGGCATCTTTCTTGTTGGGCGTGTTGCCGGTTGACAACACGCCCAACAGGGCGCGCCCGCGGGTTTCGTGAAACCCTGGCAGCGCCGGTGCGACCGCTTTACAGGTTGCCGTCGAGGAACGCGGTGAGCTGCGACTTCGACAGTGCGCCGACTTTCTGCGCGGCGACAGCGCCGTTCTTAAACAGGATCAGCGTGGGGATGCCGCGCACGCCGAACTTGACCGGGGTCGATTGATGTTCGTCGACGTTGATCTTGGCGATTTGCAGGCGATCGGCGTAATCCTTCGCGACTTCGTCGAGGATCGGCGCGATCATCTTGCACGGACCGCACCATTCGGCCCAGAAATCGAGCAGCACGGGTTTATCGGATTTCACGACGTCCTGTTCGAACGATGCGTCGCTAATATGCTTGATTTGTTCGCTCATTGTATGAATACCTCTATCGGTTCGAGGCCCGCCTGAATTGCTCGCCACGATACGTCAAAATCTAAGGAAACTTCCGTTCGCTTTGCCGCAACCGGAGCCTTGGCCGCATACGCCGGAACAGTTGAAAATCTGCTCCGGAATATACGCAAGGCCCACACTTGCGGGTCATCCGTACGCCATCTTAGCTTAATTCGCTATGCGTTGCCGGGGGCGATAGTACTCATCAGGGGCAGTGGGGCCAACGGCTGCCGGTGACGTGCCACCGTGTTTCAACAACTGCGACGCCACCTATCTGGTGGCCTGGCAGCCCAAACTCAAGTGCCTTGAACGACATTGCCTAACTCGTGTGCGGGCGGCGATCCGCCGCGTCGCTGATGCGTTGGCTCGTCTTTGATCGTGCGTTGGCCGCGCTTTGTGCGCATTAACAGTCGCGCAACCGGGCAAGCGATGATAGAATGTTTCGTGACGGGCCTCCTCGCATGGAGGGATGGTCAACCTGGTCAGGTCGGGAACGAAGCAGCCACAGCCGTTTTCCACCAGTGCCGAGGGTCGGGCTCGTCACCTTCCTTTTCTGTATTGTCTGTCGTCCTTCAGTTTGTTCTCCGCGGGTTCGTCCGCAAAACTTTCTCTCTCCAGTTTTACCCTGAGCGGTGCTGTCCAGTCGCATGCGGTCACGCGTTTGTCGCACATCAGTCGCGCATCAAGCGCCTCATCTATTTTTTTCTATCGATTCGTTAGCCAGTTTCAATGACGTGGCGAGCTGCGTTCGCGCGCCGTCTCGAATCGGTTTTGCGCGCCGTTGTTACTGATACAATTTCCGCATGACCTATCAAGTTCTCGCACGCAAATGGCGGCCGAAGGATTTCGCGTCGCTCGTCGGACAGGAGCACGTGGTGCGCGCGCTCACGCACGCGCTCGACGGCGGCCGTCTGCACCATGCCTATCTGTTCACCGGCACCCGCGGCGTCGGCAAAACCACGCTGTCGCGCATCTTCGCCAAGGCGCTGAATTGCGAAACCGGTGTGACCTCCACGCCGTGCGGCGTGTGTCGCGCGTGTCGCGAGATCGACGAGGGGCGCTTCGTCGACTATGTGGAGATGGACGCGGCGAGTAACCGCGGCGTCGACGAAATGGCGGCGCTGCTGGAGCGCGCGGTCTATGCGCCGGTCGACGCGCGCTTCAAGGTCTACATGATCGACGAAGTGCACATGCTCACCAACCACGCCTTCAACGCGATGTTGAAGACGCTGGAAGAGCCGCCTTCGCACGTTAAGTTCATTCTTGCCACGACCGATCCGCAGAAGATTCCGGTCACGGTCCTGTCGCGCTGTCTGCAATTCAATCTGAAGCAGATGCCGGCCGGCCATATCGTGTCGCACCTCGAAAACATTCTCGGCCAGGAGCAGGTGCCGTACGACGCTCAGGCGCTGCGCCTGCTGGCGCGTGCCGCTGACGGCTCGATGCGCGACGCGCTGCCGCTGACCGATCAGGCGATTGCCTACTCGGCCAATCAGGTCAATGAGGAAGCCGTGCGCGGCATGCTCGGCGCGCTTGACCAGAGTTATCTGATCCGTCTGCTCGACGCGCTCGCCGACGGCGATGGCGCGGCGGTGCTCGCGGTCGCCGACGAAATGGCGTTGCGCAGCCTGTCGTTTTCGACCGCGTTGCAGGATCTGGCGAGTCTGCTGCACAGAATCGCGTGGGCGCAATTCGCACCATCGTCGGTGCTGGACGAGTGGCCGGAGGCGGGCGACTTGCGCCGCTTTGCCGACGCATTGAGCGCCGACCAGGTGCAACTGTTCTATCAGATCGCCACGATTGGGCGCAACGAACTGGGTCTCGCACCGGACGAATACGCGGGCTTCACGATGACGTTGCTGCGCATGCTGGCCTTCGAACCGGCACCCACCGGTGGTGGCGGCGGTGCGGCTGGGGCGGGGCGCGCGCGTGGCCCGGCGGGAGCGGGCGGAGCGAGAAGCGCCGGCGCGACTGCCGTGGCGGCGCAGCCTGCGAATCGTGCCGTGCAATCGGCGCCTGTGGCTTCCGCGGCGTCCGCTCCGGGATCGGATGCGGCATTGACATTGCCTGCTGGGGAAACCGTCCGCGTCGCCGGGCCACAATCTGCGGCCGAGGAGGCGCGGCCTGCGGCCGTCGCGGCGTCGGCGCCCGCAACGGCTGAGGCTGCGCCAGTTGCTGCCGCCGCGCCCGCAACAAGGGCCGTCGCTCCCTGGGACGCCGCCCCGGCCGAGCAGCCAGCAAGCGAAATCGCCGCGGTGCCGGAGTCGAGCGCCGCAGCGCCTGCCTTATCGCGAGACCTACCGGTTGCCGACCCGCTCGCACGCACCGCGCAGGCCGCGACGACACCTTCACACGAACCCGCGCCTGCCGCCGAAACCGCGCCGCGTCGTGGGAGCGGTGCCAGTGCCGCGCTCGACGTGCTGCGCAGTGCCGGTCTGAAAGTGTCCTCGGACCGTGGCCGCGCCACTGCGGCAGCCGCTGCGCCCGCTGTTCCGAAACCCGCCGCACCTCGCGTCGTCGTTCCGGTGCCGACGCCTGGCGCAGCGCGCCGCGCGCCGCAGCAAGAAGCGGCGCCGGCAGAGCCTGCCGCACGCGCATCGGCACCTTCATCCCCGGCACAACGCAGCGGCGCTGAACAAAGCGGCTCCCCGGTGCCTCCGTGGGACGACATGCCCCCCGACGAATACATGCCGCTCACGGCAGCGGACGAGGGCTACTACGGTCTGCCGGACGACAACTACGTCCCCGTGTTCGACAGCGGCCCGGATGATGTCCGCGTGAGCGCAGCTGCTGTGTCGACCCCGGCGCCGGTGGTCGATCAACGGCCGCTGCCGCCCGCCGTGCCGATGGATCCGCTTGGATTCAAGGGCGATTGGCCGGCGCTCGCCGTCGATCTGCCGCTCAAGGGCATTTCGTATCAGCTCGCGTTCAACAGCGAGCTTATGGCCCTGGAAGGCAACACGCTCAAACTGAATGTGCCGGTGCCGCAATACGCGGAAGCGTCGCAGGTCGCTAAACTGAAAGCCGCGCTCGCGGAAAGGCTAGGCCAGAACATCGATCTGCTGGTCGAGGTCGGTCCGGCGCGCCGCACCGCCGCGGCACACGACGCCGCCATGCGCGCCCAGCGTCAGCAGGAAGCGGAGCGCGAGATCGGCGCCGATCCGTTCGTGCAGTCGCTGATCCGCGAGTTCGGCGCGAGCATCGTGCCCGGCTCGATCCGCCCCATTGCGCCGGACGCCGGCTCGAACGGCGCGCCGTCCATCCACTGATTCGCCGCGCCAGCACAGCATGGCGCGTCCAATTTCCGAATTTCACGCTATCAAGAAGGAGCATGTCCATGATGAAAGGCCAACTCGCCGGGCTGATGAAGCAAGCCCAGCAGATGCAGGAAAACATGAAGAAGATGCAGGAGCAACTCGCGCTGATCGAAGTCGAGGGGCAGTCGGGCGCGGGTCTCGTGAAGGTGACGATGACCTGCAAGAACGACGTGCGCCGCGTGTCGATCGACCCGAGCCTGCTCGCCGACGACAAGGACATGCTGGAAGACCTCGTCGCGGCCGCGTTCAATGACGCCGTGCGCAAGGCCGAAGCCACCGCCCAGGAAAAAATGGGTGGCATGACCTCGGGCCTGCCGCTGCCGCCGGGCTTCAAGCTGCCGTTCTGATGAACGCCGCCGCGAGGCGAGGTGGCCGCTGCGGCCGCTGAAGCCACTAAAACCGCGGCGTGAACGGAATGCGTGAAGCGCACCTGCTGCCCGGTGCCGCCTGCGCGTTCCGGCTGAACTGAACTGGCGTTGGCTCGCGCAGGCCGTGCATCGCGCGCGCCTGCCTGGCCCGCCGCCAGGATGATGGAACCGATGGAATCAACCGCATCGCGACCCGCGTGCACGGGCGCCTACCCACTTCGACGCCGAACCGCATGAAACAACCTTCCGCCTTGTCGGCGCTCGTCGAAGCGCTGCGCGCTTTGCCCGGAGTCGGGCCAAAATCGGCGCAACGCATGGCGTACCACCTGATGCAGCACGACCGCGAAGGCGCCGAAAAACTCGGCCGCTCGCTGCTGTTCGCGACCGAGCATCTGCAGCACTGCGAGAAGTGCAACACATTTACCGAAGCACAGATCTGCGAAGTCTGCCTCGATGAGACGCGCGACCCGACGTTGCTGTGCGTCGTCGAGACGCCCGCCGACCAGATCATGCTCGAGCAGACGCTGACCTACCGCGGTCTCTATTTCGTCCTGATGGGGCGCCTGAGTCCGCTCGACGGCATCGGCCCGAAAGAGATCCATTTCGACCGGCTGGTCCGGCGCGCGTCGGATGGCGTCGTCAAGGAAGTCGTGCTGGCGACCAATTTCACCAACGAAGGCGAGGCCACCGCGCATTACCTCGGGCAGACGCTCAAGGCACGTGGTCTTGCCGTCACGCGCCTCGCGCGCGGCGTACCGGTGGGCGGCGAACTCGAGTATGTCGACGCCGGCACGATCGCCCGCGCCATGCTCGACCGCCGCTCGATGTAGCGCAGCGCGCCTGCCTCGCAGGATCAGAACAAAGGAGACACATGAGCGCCACCCCTGAATCAGGCGCGAGCGCCGCGCCCCAAGGCCCGCTCGCCGGCGTCAAGGTGCTGGAACTCGGCACGCTGATCGCCGGCCCGTTCGCCGCGCGTTTTCTTGGCGAGTTCGGTGCCGACGTCATCAAGATCGAAGACCCCAAAGGCGGCGATCCGCTGCGCAAATGGCGCAAGCTCTATCCCGAGGTCGGCGGCACGTCGCTCTGGTGGGCGGTGCAGGCGCGCAACAAGAAGTCCGTGACGATCAATCTGAAGGCCGAAGAGGGCAAGGAGATCGTGCGCCGCCTCGCGAAGGAAGCGGATATCGTCGTCGAGAATTTCCGGCCGGGTTTGCTGGAAAAGCTCGGGCTCGGCTATGACGTGCTCTCCGCGGAGAACCCCGGGCTCGTGATGGTGCGCCTGTCTGGCTACGGGCAGACAGGCCCGTATCGCGACCGGCCCGGCTTCGGCGCGATTGCCGAGTCGATGGGCGGCTTGCGCCATATCACCGGCTATCCGGATTTGCCGCCACCGCGCATCGGCATTTCGATCGGCGATTCGATTGCCGCGCTGCATGGCGTGATCGGCGCGCTGATGGCACTGCATCACAAGCAGGTGAACGGCGGCAAAGGGCAGGTCGTCGACGTCGCGCTGTACGAAGCCGTCTTCAACATGATGGAAAGCGTGGTGCCCGAATACGGCGTGTATGGCATGGTCCGCGAGCGCACCGGCGCGTCGCTGCCGGGCATCGTGCCGTCGAATACGTATCCGTGCCGCGACGGCAGCATTGTGATCGGCGGCAATAGCGATCCGATCTTCAAGCGCCTGATGGTGGCGATCGAGCGTAACGATCTGGCGAACGATCCGGGCCTCGCGCACAACGACGGCCGCGTGCCGCGCACCCAGGAAATCGACGGCGCGATCGCCGCATGGCTCGCCACGCGCACCATCGACGAAGCACTTGCCGTACTGAACGCGGCCGACGTGCCGGTGGGCCGCATCTACAGCGTGGCCGACATGTTCACCGATCCGCAGTACATGGCGCGGCAGATGATCCAGCGTTTCAAGTGGCAGGACGGCCAGGACATTACGCTGCCCGCGGTCACGCCGAAGCTCTCGGAGACGCCGGGCGAGACGCGCTGGCTGGGTCCCGAACTGGGTGAACATACGGATGAAGTCCTGCAATCGCTGGGTTATGATGCAGACCACATTGCGAGGCTGCACGCGCAACAGATCGTGTGAAGCGGCGCGCTTCGGGAATGCCTGCCGGGCGCGCTTCACGAAGGTTGCGTGCGCAACGTTGTAGCAGAAGAAAATACCGCACAACAAAAGTCGGAGACTCAAGACCATGCAACGCAGAAGTTTCCTCGCCGGCACTGCCGCGCTCGCGGGCGCCACGCTTGCGGCCACGCCGCTCAGCTTCGCGCAGGGCAAACCTGAAACCACCAAGGTGGCGATCGCCGTCGGCGGGAAGAATCTGTTCTACTACTTGCCGCTCACCATTGCGGAGCGTCGCAATTACTTCAAGGACGAAGGGCTCGACGTCGAAATTTCCGATTTCGCCGGTGGCTCGCAGGCATTGAAGGCGGCGGTCGGCGGCAGCGCGGACGTGGTGTCCGGCGCGTTCGAGCACACCTTGCTGCTGCAGGCGCAGAAGCAGATGTTCCGCGAGTTCGTGCTGCAAGGGCGCGCGCCGCAGATCGTGCTCGCGGTCTCGAAGAAGGCCATGCCGAACTACAAGTCAGTCGCCGATCTGAAAGGCAAGAAAATCGGCGTCACCGCGCCGGGTTCGTCGACCGCCATCATGGCGAGCTTCGTGCTGGCGAAAGCCGGTCTGAGCCCGAAAGACGTCGCGTTCATCGGCGTGGGGGCGGGCGCCGGCGCCATCGCCGCTCTCCAATCAGGGCAGATCGATGCGATCGCCAACCTCGACCCGGTGATCACCAAGCTCGAACGCACCGGCGAGATACGCGTCGTGTCGGACACGCGCACGCTGGCCGACACGCGCAGCGTATTCGGCGGCGACATGCCGGCTGGGTGCCTGTATGCATCGCAAAGTTTCATCACGAAGAACCCGAACACCACGCAGGCGCTGACCAACGCGATGGTGCGCGCGCTCAAGTGGCTGCAAACGGCGACTGGCAGCGAGCTGATCAACACGGTCCCGGAAGGCTACCTGCTCGGCGACCGTGCCGTGTATCTGGATGCGTGGCAGCACGTGAAGGAAGCCATGTCGCCCGACGGCCTGATGCCGGTGGACGGCCCGGCGACTTCGTTGAAGACCTTGCAGGCGTTCGACCCGGCCGTGCAGGGTAAGCCGATCGATCTGTCGAAGACGTGGACCAACGATTTCGTCAGGAAAGCACTGACCACCATCAAGGCGTAAGTCGAAACCGAACTTCGAAGCGAGCTGAACGATGACCGTTGCCGCCCTGGCGCTCGACAACATTACCTGCACGTTCGCTGCACGCGACAATCGCGCGCAGCGCTACACGGCGGTCAAGGACACCACCTTGCGCATCGCGCCGGGCGAGTTCGTCTCGGTGGTTGGGCCGACCGGCTGCGGTAAATCCACCTTGCTGAACGTCGGCGCGGGCCTGCTCGAGCCGTCGTCGGGGACGATCAGCGTGTTTGGTGAACCGCTCAAAGGCATCAACCGGCGCGCCGGCTACATGTTTCAAGCCGATGCGCTGATGCCGTGGCGCTCCGCCATCGACAACGTCATCGCGGGCCTGGCGTTTCACGGCGTGCCGGCCGCCGAAGCCCGCGCTCTGGCCGACGAGTGGTTAAAGCGCGTAGGTCTTGGCGGTTTCGGCGATCGTTATCCGCATCAATTGTCGGGCGGCATGCGCAAGCGCGTCGCGATGGCGCAGACGCTGATTCTCGACCCCGACATCATCCTGATGGATGAGCCGTTTTCCGCGCTCGACATTCAGACACGTCAGTTGATGGAAAACGAGCTGCTCGATCTGTGGGCGGCCAAGCGCAAAGCAGTGCTCTTCATTACGCACGATCTCGACGAGGCGATCGCCATGTCCGATCGTGTGGTGGTGCTGTCGGCGGGGCCGGGCACGCATCCAATCGGCGAATTCACGATCGACCTGCCGCGTCCGCGCGACGTCGCGGAAATTCGCTCGCATCCGCGTTTTGTCGAGCTGCATGCGCAGATCTGGAGCGTGTTGCGCGATGAGGTGCTCAAGGGTTATCAGCAGCAACTGACCGCCGTTTAGGCGCAGCGGCGCGCTTTGCGCCGCTCAGTTACACACCCAACCGTTCAAGGCAAACCGAGTCATGTGGAAGACATTGCGCCCGAATCGGGCGAATCTGGTGATCTGGCAATGGCTGCTGCTCGTGCTGTGCTTCGTGCTCTGGTACGTGTTGACCAGCCCGACTTTGCTGCCGGCCTTCTATTTCGACGACCCCAACAAGGCGGCGTTCTTCTTCGGCGAGCCGCAGAAAGTGCTGCAGCGAATCTGGGAATGGTTCACGGGCGGCGAGATTTATCTGCACCTTTGGATCACGCTGGTCGAAACCGTGCTCGCGTTCGCGCTCGGCACGGCGCTGGGACTCGGCGTGGGTTTGTGGCTCGCACTGTCGCCGCTCGCGAGCGCGCTGTTCGATCCGTACATCAAGGCCGCCAACTCGATGCCGCGCGTGATTCTCGCGCCGATCTTCGGCGTGTGGTTTGGTCTCGGCATCTGGTCAAAGGTGGCGCTCGGCGTCACGCTGGTGTTCTTTATCGTGTTCTTTAACGTCTATCAGGGCGTGAAGGAAGTCAGTCCGGTCGTGCTCGCCAACGCGCGCATGCTCGGCGCGAACGGCAAGCAGTTGCTGCGCTTCGTCTATTTGCCGAGCGCGATGAGCTGGGTGTTTTCCAGCTTGCATACCTCGGTGGGGCTGGCCTTCGTCGGCTCGGTGGTGGGGGAGTATCTGGGTTCGGCGCGCGGGGTCGGCTATCTGATTCTGCAAGCCGAAGGCACCTTCGACATCAATACCGTGTTCGCGGGGATTCTGGTGCTGACCGCGTTCGCACTGGTTCTCGATGCGATTGTCGGCATGGGCGAGCGGCGGCTGATGAAGTGGCAGCCCAAAACGGGCGATACCGAAAAACTGTAGGACTGTCCGATCAGATGCCGATTGCACACCGATCGGACAGCGCTCACCCAAGTGAGCGTCAGGGCGTCACCACCACCTTGCCGATTACGCGGCGCTCCGCCATATCGCGCAGCGCGCGCCCGGTCTCCTCGAGCGGATAGCGTGCCGACACATACGGCTTGAGCTTGCCTTCGCCAATCCACCGGGTCATCTGCTGAAACGCCGCGTGATTGTGTTGCGGTTCGCGCTTCGCAAAGTCGCCCCAGAATACGCCGACCAGACTCGCGCCTTTGAGCAGCGTCAGGTTGAGCGGCAGCTTGGGAATCTCGCCGTTCGCGAAACCGACCACCAGATAACGCCCACGCCAGCCGATGCTGCGAAACGCCGGTTCCGCGTATATGCCGCCGACGGGATCGTAGATCACATCCGGGCCTTGTCCATCGGTCAGCGCCTTGATGCGTTCGCGCAGATCCTCGGTGCTGTAGTTGATGGTGGCATCCGCGCCGTGCTTGACGCAGGTTGCGAGCTTTTCGTCGCTCGACGCCGCAGCGATCACGCGCGCGCCGAGCGCCTTGCCGATCTCGACGGCCGCGAGGCCGACGCCGCCTGCCGCGCCCAGCACCAGCATCGTCTCGCCGGCCTGCAACGCGCCACGATCGACCACCGCGTGATGCGATGTGCCGTACGCGAGCGTGAATGCAGCGGCCAATTCAAACTCGACGCCGTCCGCCAACGGCACGCACGCGGCAGCAGGCGCCAGCGCGTGTTCGGCGAAGCCGCCCGAACCGGTGAAGGCGACCACGCGCGCGCCGGGCCTGAACTGCGTCACGTCGGCGCCGACCGCGCGCACGACGCCCGCGACTTCCGAACCGGGCGTGAAGGGCAGGGGTGGTTTGAACTGGTACTTGTTCTCGATGATCAGCACGTCGGGAAAATTGACGGCTGCGGCTTTCACGTCGATCACGACGTGGCCGGGCGGCGGCTCGAGGTCCGGCAGGTTCTCGACGACCAGGCTTTCGGGCGGCCCGTACTGATTGCAGCGAATCGCGCGCATTGTGTCTCCGTTTCGATGAGGGTCCAGCAAGGGGATTTCGTTCAGGGCGTTTGCCGGTATTTTGAGTGTAAAGAAATCCGCACGATCGTGCATTTTTATTGCGCTGCGCACGGCCCGCAAAAGACTTATGCATCACTTGCGCGCGACCGGCAACCGACCGATACCGGCTCGCCACGGACTTGGCACGTGCGTGTTGCATAGGGCGTGCGCGCGGGCCGCGGTGTCGTTCGCGCGTCTTCTTTCCTCGGTTACAATCGCCGGATGCGAATCCTACTCAGCAACGACGACGGTTATCTGGCGCCAGGCCTTGCTGCGCTTTACGAAGCGCTCAAGCCGATCGCGGACGTCACCGTCATGGCACCCGAACAGAATTGCAGCGGCGCGTCGAATTCCCTGACGCTGTCGCGGCCGCTCTCGGTCCTGCGCTCGGCCAATGGTTTCTATTATGTGAACGGCACGCCCACCGACTCGGTGCACATCGCGCTGACGGGCATGCTCGACCATACGCCGGACCTGGTGATCTCCGGCATCAACAACGGCCAGAACATGGGCGAAGACACGCTCTATTCGGGCACCGTCGCCGCCGCCACCGAAGGCATCATGTTCGGCGTGCCGGCCATTGCGTTTTCGCTGGTCGACAAGGACTGGGTGCATCTCGACGACGCCGTGCGCGTCGCCGCGGAAATCGTCGCTCACTATATTGAGCAGCCGCTGCCCGGCCATCCGTTGCTGAACGTCAATATCCCGAACCTGCCCTACGAGCAGATCGGGGACTGGCAGATCACGCGTCTCGGCAAACGGCATCCGTCGCAGCCAGTCATCCGCCAGACCAATCCGCGCGGCGAGCCGATCTACTGGATCGGGCCGGCGGGCAGCGCGCGCGACGCGAGCGAAGGCACCGATTTTCACGCTGTCGCCCACGGCCACGTGTCGATCACTCCGCTGCAACTCGATCTGACCCACACGCAAATGCTGCCCGCGGCGCGCGACTGGGTGCGTGCGGGTAGCGGCGCTTCATGACGAGCGAGCGCGCCAAGCGCTTTCCGCTGGGCCTCGAGGACCTGGTGCGTGAACCGCGCCGTCCCGAAGGGCGTCCGGGCGAAATCCGCGCGGCGGCACTGGCCGCGAGCGCGGCGCTGAACGCACGGCCGCAGCAGGCGAAGAACGCGGCCGCCGGTTCCACGGGTAAATCCCAGTCGAAGCAGGCCGCTGGCGCGCAGACGCAGGCGCGGGGCAAGCCGCAAGGCGGCCCTGTGGCCGGGGCTGTGCCGAAGCCGTCGGCCGCGTCGTCGGCGAAAGCGCCGATGAGCACACCGTCGAAGGCACCGGCCAAGGCGCCGATAAGCACACCGGCGAACGCATCCGCGAAAGCCGCTTCCCAGAGCCAGGGCGCTCGCACTACGCCGCAATCGGCGGTGCCGGCCAAACCCGCGCCCCGCGGCAACGAACGCACAGGCGCGCCGAACGTGGCTTTGAACGGCGCTTTGGCGCTGACTTCGGAACGGGTTCGCGAACGCATGGTCGAACGCCTGCGTGCGAACGGCGTGACCGATCAGCGCGTGTTGAACGCGATGGCGGTCGTGCCGCGCCACATGTTCGTCGACCCGGGCCTCGCGGCTCAGGCGTACGAAGATGCCGCATTACCGATCGGCCATCACCAGACGATCTCGAAGCCCTCGGTGGTGGCGCGGATGATCGAACTGGCCGCCGCCGGCCGCGCGCTGAACAACGTGCTCGAAATCGGCACCGGCTGCGGCTATCAGGCGGCAGTGCTGAGCCAGGTCGCACGCGAGGTCTATTCGATCGAACGCATCAAGCCGTTGTCCGAACGCGCGAAGACCAACTTGCGTCCGCTGCGCATTCCGAACATCCGCTTGCACTATGGCGATGGGCGATTGGGCCTGCCGTCGGCGGCGCCGTTCGACGCGATCGTGATCGCCGCGGCGGGGCTCGACGTGCCGCATGCATTACTTGAACAACTCGCGATCGGCGGCCGTCTGGTCGCGCCGGTCGGCTCGCAGGAAGGCCAGAGCCAGGTGCTGACTCTGGTCGAGCGCCTCGGACCCGCGCAGTGGCGCGAGTCGCGGCTTGATCGCGTTTTCTTTGTACCCTTAAAATCCGGAGTGATTTGACACCGATGAGTATGTTGCGCGCGATGCAAAGAACCAGCCTGAATGCCCCCATGACCGTCACCCAGCGCGGCGTGTGCGTGCTCGCGTTGTCCCTGCTGATGACGGCGTGCGCCTCCCGGCTCGATCAGGCGCCGGTCGTCGACCGCTCCGGCGGCGGCACGCTCAGCACCCAGGCCGCGCAACCGGCCGCGCCGCTCGGACCGCCGCCGCCGGGCTACTATCGCGTGAAGCCGGGCGATACGCTGTACCGGATTGCTCTCGAGAACGGACAGAACTACCGCGACATTTCGGCGTGGAATAATTTGACCAACCCGAATCAGATCGAAGTGGATCAGTTGCTGCGCGTCGTGCCGCCGGGTGCGAACACCGCCGCGCTGACGCCCGGTGTGTCGACCGCACCGGTCGGCAACGGCGGCGCGGTGCAAAGCGCGCCGCTCGGCAGCACGCCGCCGTCGGCGGGTGCCGCGGCCGGTGCGGCAGTGCCGCCGATCTACGGCTCGAACGCGAACAACGCCTCGCTGACACCGCCGGCCAATGCGGGCGCCGCGAGCGATTCGAGTGCGGGTGCTTCCGGCAATGTGGCCTTCTCGTGGCCGGTGCGCGGACCGCTGCTCGGCACGTTCAACGATTCGACCAACAAGGGTGTCAATATCGGTGGTGCGGCAGGTGACCCGGTGAAGGCTTCGGCTGATGGACGTGTGGTTTACGCTGGAAATGGGCTGCGTGGTTACGGCAATCTCATTATCATCAAGCATGATGCAACTTATCTCACGGCGTATGCACATAACCGTGCTTTGATGGTAAAAGAAGGGGATGCGGTAACGAAGGGGCAGAAGATCGCCGAGATGGGCAATAGCGATTCCGACCGAGTAATGTTGCATTTCGAAGTTCGCCGGCAGGGTAAGCCTGTCGACCCACTGAAGTATTTGCCGCCGCAATAAGCGATACGACCATGCCGAAATCGAAGCGCCGCCCGCTGCAAGCCGAGTCTGAAACGACCAGCCAAGCCACGTCCGCTTCGGTGGACGAAAACGGCGCTTCGGAAGCGGAAGACGAACTCGTCGAGGAGCGCGATCTCGACGAGCGTCAAGGCGCCGACGAAAGCGGCGACGTCCGCGAAGCCGCGCCGGACGCGGACGATTTCCGCGCGCTGTTGCAGGCCGAGCTGACGGCCGACACCATTCAGCACTACCTGAACCGTATCAGCGTCAAGCCTTTGCTCACCGTCGAGGAAGAGCAAAAGTATTCGCGCCTTGCCAAGGCGGGCGAATTCGAAGCGCGGCAGGTGATGATCGAGCGCAACTTGCGGCTCGTCGTTAGCATCGCCAAGGGCTATCTGAACCGCGGCGTGCCGCTGCTCGATCTGATCGAAGAGGGCAATCTCGGCCTGATGCACGCGATCGAAAAATTCGATCCGACGCGCGGCTTCCGGTTTTCTACCTATGCCACGTGGTGGATCCGCCAGAGCATCGAGCGCGCGATCATGAATCAGGCGCGCACTGTTCGTTTGCCGGTGCACGTGATCCGCGAGCTCAACCAGGTACTGCGCGCAAAGCGCCATCTGGAAAAGAATTCGATGAACTCCGGCGAGGCCGCCGAGCGCCGCGACGCCAGCATCGACGACATTGCCTATCTGACCGGCAAGACCACCGACGAAGTCACCGACATTCTCGCGCTGAACGAGCACACCGCATCGCTGGACGCGCCGCTGGATCTCGATCCGGCCAGCAGCCTGCTCGATCTACTGTCGGACGACCAGAGCCAGTCACCGGACGCCGAGGTACAGCACCGCGAACTGGAAACGCTTACACGCGCGTGGCTCGCGCGCCTGTCGGACAAGCATCGCCATGTGATAGAGCGCCGCTTCGGCCTGAATCACATCGAGCCCGCCACGCTCGAAGAGCTGGCGGACGAAATGGGCCTCACGCGCGAGCGTGTGCGCCAGATCCAACAGGAAGCGCTCGTGCGATTGAAGCGCTTCTTCGCCTCCAACGGTGTTCGGAAGGACGCCGTTCTATAACCTGATGACACCGATTCTTGTATTCGACATCGAGACGATTCCCGATGTCGCCGGCATTCGCCGCCTCGACGATTTGCCCGCTACCCTGAGCGACGCCGAAGTGGCCGAGCACGCGTTCGCCGCGCGCCGCGAAAAGACCGGCAGCGATTTTCTGCCGCACCACCTGCAACGAATCGCGGCGATCTCCTGCGTATTCCGCGACAACAACGGATTCCGGGTGCGCTCGCTCGGCACGCCGGAAGACGGCGAGGCGGCGCTGGTGCAGTCGTTTTATCGGGTGATCGAGAAGTACACGCCGCAACTCGTGTCGTGGAACGGCGGCGGGTTCGACTTGCCGGTGTTGAACTACCGCGCGCTCGTCAACGGCATTCCTGCTTCGCGTTTCTGGGATCTCGGCGAGGATGACCGCGAGTTCAAGTGGAACAATTACATCAGCCGCTACCACGCGCGCCATACGGATCTGATGGACGTGCTCGCCATGTACCAGGCGCGTGCCAATGCGCCGCTCGACGCGCTTGCGAAGATGTGCGGCTTCCCCGGCAAGATGGGCATGGACGGCAGTCAGGTGTGGAATGCCTACCAGGAAGGCCGCATCGAGGAAATCCGCAACTACTGTGAGACCGACGTCGTCAATACGTACCTGTTGTATTGCCGCTTCCAGTTGATCCGTGGCGGGTTTTCGGCGGCGGAGTATGCTGACGAGATCAACCTGGTCAAAAACGCGCTGGCGCTTGAAACCGCGCCGCAATGGGCCGAGTATCTGGCGGCGTTCGAGCAGTAGTCCGCTCAGTAGCCCGTCCGTGGCCGGATGACGATGCGTTCGCCAGGCCACAGGCCTGAGGCGGACACGGTGGCTGCGCCGAATGATTGGCAGGCGCGGCGCTTCGTCTACAATCTCGCCTTTCCCCAAGTTTGTCAGGAAGTCGCAGGTGTCCCGAACTGCCCCCCATCGCCGCTCGCCGAAGCGCCACAAGTCGCCCCCGCCCATGCAGCCGCTCGTCGCCACCGGCAACGAGCCAGTCATCGAAATCGTTTCGCTCGACATGGAAGCGCGCGGCGTCGGTCGCAGCGTGAGCGAAGACGGCACGCCCGGCAAGGTGATCTTCGTTGAAGGCGCGCTGCCCGGCGAGCTGGTCAGCTATTCGACGCATCGCAGCAAGCCGAAATTCGAGCAGGCGGAAGTCGTTCAGGTGTTCCGCGAAAGCGTGATCCGCACCAAGCCGAAGTGCGCGTACTTCGATATCTGCGGCGGCTGTTCGATGCAGCACCTGGATATCCGCGCGCAGGTGGCCGTCAAGCAGCGCGTGCTCGAAGACAACCTCCAGCATCTGGCGAAGCTGCGTCCGGAAACGGTGTTCCGGCCGATTCATGGGCCGTCCTGGGGTTATCGCTACCGTGCGCGACTGGCCGTGCGGTTCCTGCCGGAAAAGGGCGGCATGCGCATCGGCTTTCACGAGAAGAAAAGCAGCTACATCGCTGACATGAAGACGTGCGAGGTGCTGCCGCCGCATGTATCGGCCATGCTGATGCCGCTGCGTTTCATGGTGCGCAAACTGTCGATCTACGACCGCATGCCGCAGCTCGAACTGGCGGTCGGTTCGTCGGTCACGGCGCTGGTGGTGCGCAATCTCGCGCCGCTCACGGCCGCGGACGAACAGGTGCTGCGCGATTTCGCCGACGAGCACAAGGTGCAGTTCTGGGTGCAGCCGGGCGGCCCGGAGACCGTCACGCCGCTGTATCCGCTCGACGTGGAGCTCGACTACACGCTGCCGGAATACGGCATCCGCATGCCGTTCAAGCCGACCGACTTCACCCAGGTGAATCACGCGATCAACCGCGTGCTGGTGAGCCGCGCGCTGCGCCTGCTGGCGCCGGCGCGCACCGACCGCGTGCTCGATCTGTTTTGCGGGATCGGCAACTTCACGCTGCCGCTTGCGCGAATCTCGAAGGAAGTCGTGGGCATCGAAGGCAGCGAGGTGCTGACTTCGCGCGCGCTCGCCAATGCCGAACTGAACGGCGTGGCGGGGCATACGTCGTTTGCATGCCGCAACCTGTTCGAAGTCACCGCCGATGACCTGCGCGCGCTCGGCCACTTCGACAAGTTCCTCGTCGATCCGCCACGCGAAGGCGCGCTCGCCGTCGCCAAGGCGTTGGCGGAGATTGCGCAAAGCGGCAATGGGCCGCTGCCGAAGCGCATCGTCTACGTGTCGTGCGCGCCGGCGACGCTTGCCCGCGATGCCGGCCTGCTCGTGCACGAGGCCGGCTACCGGCTGGTGGGCGCGGGGGTGGTGAACATGTTCCCGCATACCTCGCACGTGGAATCGATTGCGTTGTTCGAGCGGGATTGACGGATGTTGCTGGCGGTCTGCTTCATATAGCAGACCTGCCAGCCCAAGCACATAAAAAAACGCCACGACTCCGGTCGTGGCGTTTTTTTGTTGGGCGCTGACTTTCAGCAAGCCGCGTGGCTTAAAACTGCCACCACGATTTTGCGGTACCCGGCCGTGCATGACCCGTGATGTACGGGCTGTCGGGGAAGGTGCCGGCCAGCACGCGCTTGGTGTCGTCGGCCAGTTGCGGCTGGTTCAGCTTCTCATACGACAGCATCATGATGTGCAGTGCGTCTTCGATAGCCGGAGCATTCTTGTATTGCGTCAGCGCGAGCTGTGCGCGGTTGATCGCGGCCACGTAAGCGCCACGGCGGTAGTAATAATCCGCCGCGTGGACTTCGTGCGACGCCAGCGCGTTCACGATATAGCGCATGCGTTGCGCGGCATCCGGCGCATATTTGCTGTTCGGGAACTTGTCGACCACGACCTTGAACGCGTCGTACGATTCGCGCAGCGACTTCGGATCGCGCTCGCTCATGTCCTGGCCGGAGAAGCGCCCGAACAGACCGAGGTCGTCGTTGAAGTGGATCATGCCCTTCAGGTAGTACGCGTAAGCGATATCCGGATGATCCGGGTGCAGCTGGATGAAGCGGTCGATAGCCTGGTCGGCGGCGGCGTTTTCGTTGTCTTTCCAGTTGCAGTACGCGACGTTGATCTGTGCCTGCTGCGCGAAGTGGCCGAACGGATCGCGGCCCTCGAGCATTTCGAAATACTTCGCGCACTTGCCGTAGTCACCACCGGTCAAGGCGTCGTTCGCCTCCGTATATAATTTGTTGTTGTTCCACGTTGCCGTTTCGTCGGTCTTTTCCGGCAGGCCGTGGCAAGCCGCAACAACGGCGACGGCTGCGGCACACGCAGCATATCCGGCTACTTTCCGGGCCGTCTTTTTGATGGCCGCCAAATTGATTGCCGCCGAATTGATCGCCGCTTTAATGATGGTGTTCAAGGCTCGCATTTTCCAGTCTAGCTTTACGTCCAGGTGACCCAGACTCAATGACCCGCTCAAATACTCCAGGCGCCGCAACCGGCATCGGGAATAGCAACGAAGATTATAGCGTAAGCGCTGACCCCTCCGACGCGTTGGGCGTCGATTCCCTCGACGACGATCTCGGCAGCGAGGCGCTGGGCGCCGCCGCTGCACAAGGCCATGTCGCCACCGTGGCGAGCCGGGCGGTGGACGAGACGCCGCGCAGCGTCGTGGTGCCGGACGAACTGGCCGGCGACCGCCTCGACAAGGTGCTCGCCCGGGTATTTCCCGAGTTCTCGCGCAACCGCCTGCAGAGCTGGATCGAATCCGGGCGCGTGCAGATCGACGGCAAGCCGGCGAAGATCCGCCAGCCGGTGCCCCTTGGCGCGACCATCGAACTCGTGCCCGACCTGCTGCCCGAGCAGCTCGCGTTCACGCCTGAGCCGGTGCCGCTCGAGATCGTCTACGAAGACGACACCCTCGTGGTCATCAACAAGCCCGCGGGCATGGTGGTGCACCCGGCGGCCGGCAACTGGAGCGGAACCGTGCTCAACGGCCTGCTGTACCGCTATGGCGACGCCGCCGCAGGGCTGCCGCGGGCGGGCATCGTGCACCGGCTCGACAAGGAAACCTCCGGCCTGATGGTGGTGGCCCGCACGCTCGAGGCGCAGACCGATCTGGTGCGGCAGCTGCAGGCGCGCACCGTGAAGCGCCGCTATCTGGCGCTGGTGTGGGGCAACATGCCTGAAGAAGGCACGATCGACGCGCCGATCGGCCGCGATCCGCGCGAACGCACGCGCATGGCGGTCGTCACGGGCGCCTCGGGCAAGCCGGCGCGCACGCATTTCCGGCGGGTCGATTCGGCGATCTGGCAGCGTCAGCCGGTCACCGCGATTCATTGCGATCTGGAAACCGGCCGCACGCACCAGATTCGCGTGCATTGCGCACACATCGGCCATCCGTTGCTTGGCGATCCGGTGTACGGGCGCGCGCGCGGCAAACGCTCGGTCACGCCGCTGCCTGACGGTTTCGCGCGCCAGGCGCTGCATGCCTGGCGCCTGGGGCTGGTTCATCCCAAGTCCGGCCGCACGATGCAATGGCGCGCCGATGTACCCGAGGACATGGAAGCGCTGTCGGCGGCGCTCGGCCTTGGCCGAGACGACGCGGGCGAGTTTGACGAGTCGTACTATGAGGAAGGCGGCTACGACGAGTCGTTCGACGAGGACGCCGGCGAAGACGGCGAACTCGACCACGACGCCGCCGAGCACGACGCGGACGATCATGACGCCGATGACCACGACGAGGGCGAGCGCGCATGACGATGCCGGAACTGAGCTTTGCCGATGTCGTGCAACCCGCATGGAACGTGTCGCCGCGCGTGCGGGCGCTCGTCACCACGCGCAACGGCGGTGTGAGCGACGCGCCGTTTGGCCGCTGGCAGGACGGCGTGGACCTGCCCGGTGGCCTGAATCTGGGCATGAAGTCCGGTGACGATCCGGCCGCGGTCACGGCCAATCGCGCACGCCTGCTGAAGCTGGCGGACGTGAGCGAAGTGGCGTGGCTCGAACAGATTCACGGTGCAGGTATCGTGCGCGCGGAAGGGGTCCTCGCGCAGGCGCATGCGAGCGGCGCGCCGACGCGCGCCGATGCGAGCGTGACCGATCGTCCCGGTATGGTGTGTGCCGTGATGGTGGCCGATTGCATGCCGGTGCTGCTGTGCGACGAAGCGGGCCGCGCGGTCGGCGCGGCGCATGCGGGGTGGCGCGGGCTGGCGGCGGGCATCGTCGAACAGACTGCGCAGCGCGTCGCCGAACTCGCCGGTGTGGAGGCGGGCGCCTTGCACGCTTACCTCGGACCGTCGATCGGGCCCGACGCCTTCGAGGTCGGAGCAGACGTGCGTGACGCCTTCATGAACGGCGTCGGTCACGCACAACGCGACGCCACCGCCAACGCCTTCGTCGCGCATCCGCAAAATCCGGGCAAATATCTCGCCGATCTCCCGGCGCTGGCGCGTTTGCGCCTGCAGACCCTCGGCGTGACGCGGATTGTCGGCGGGGATATGTGCACGGTGACGCTGCGCGAGCGCTTCTATTCCTATCGCCGCGACCGCGACACGGGCCGCATGGCCGCGCTCATCTGGCTGGACGACCAGGCGCAGCCGATTGCGGACTAGCTTGCGCCGCGCGCCGCGCGCGGCAATTGTGCTTCGAATTCAGGAGCTTGCGAGCCGCGTCGCGACGTTTCACGACCGCGGCGTCACGATGCGGGCCGCGGCTTCAATCTCTTGCCGGGGGCTTCATCGCGCGTGCCTGCATGCATTCGTATGAGGGTTTGCGCGCAGACGCAGGCGCGCTTTTGCTGCGCTGCCGGAATTCCCCGCGCAGGCATCGATCTTGCGCGATAAGTGTCTGTGCGCGAACGGAAAAACGTGCGTAAATACGCGCGATTTGGGTGCTTTTTGTTGCGGCCGGCCGCGTTGAATCAAGCGGGCGCCAGGGCGCGATCTGCTACACAGGGAAAACGATAATAAAAAAACTATCGCACTGCGGCAAAATCGGGAACAAGCATTGACATGCCTTGCGATGGGGAGCAAGAATGTTCCGCACAGCTCCTCGTACAAGGGACAGGGCGTGACGAGGGCGCGAGCAATCGCTCCGTGCGCACGAACCTGCCTCTCAACCCGTCCGCAAGGACTTACCGGTCAAAAGCAGGCATGGCAGCATCACATTCCTCAGCTTCCCCAAGCACGGACTCCTCGACGGAGCGTACGCAGCAGGCCGGAACGAGCGGCGCCACACCGGCCGCGGGCATGCAGCAGTTTCTCGACGCCTGGATGAACGCATGGCGTTCGCTCGGCACGCCACCCGGCGGCAACGGCATGCCATTCCCAATGCCTCAAATGCCGCAGATTCCAGACATGCCGTCCATGCCGGTATTTCCCGGCATGCCGGACTTCAGCAAGCTGGCCGCGGGATCATTGCCCTCCATGCCGTCGCTTGCCGGCCTGAACATACCGAACGCCGCGATTCCCGCCGAGCGTCTGCAGAAACTGCAGTCCGACTATTCGCGCGAAGCGATGGATCTGATCCAGCAGGCCACCACGTCCACGGCCAAGGCGCCTGAACTCAAGGACCGCCGCTTCAGTTCGGACGAGTGGAGTTCGACGCCGGCGTATGCGTTCACCGCTGCCTGGTATCTGCTGAACGCGCGCTATCTGCAGGAAATGGTCGACGCGCTCGACACGGAACCGAAGATGCGTGAGCGCATCCGTTTCGCAGTTCAGCAATGGACCGCGGCGGCGTCGCCGAGCAACTTCTTCGCGTTGAATCCGGAAGCGCAAAAAACCTTGCTGGACAGCAAGGGCGAGAGCCTGCGGCAGGGCGTCATGAATCTGCTCGGCGACATGCAGCGCGGCAAGATCTCGCAGACCGACGAATCGCGTTTCGTGGTGGGTGGGAATCTTGCGAACACCGAAGGCTCGGTGGTGTTCGAAAACGACCTGATGCAGCTGATCCAGTACAAGCCGCGCACGCCGACCGTGCGCGAGCGGCCGCTCCTGATCGTGCCGCCGTGCATCAACAAGTTCTACATTCTCGATCTGCAGCCGGAGAACTCGCTGGTCGCCCATGGGCTCGACTCAGGGCATCAGGTGTTCCTGATTTCGTGGCGCAATGCCGATCAGTCGATCGCTCACAAGACGTGGGACGACTACATCGGCGAGGGCGTGCTCACCGCCATCGAGACGGTGAGCCAGATCAGCGGCCGCGAGCAGATCAATACGCTCGGCTTCTGCGTGGGCGGCACCATGCTCGCCACGGCGCTGTCGGTGGCCGCTGCGCGCGGCGAACATCCTGCCGCCTCCATGACCCTGCTCACCGCCATGCTCGACTTCTCTGACACGGGTGTGCTCGACGTGTTCGTCGACGAGGCGCACGTGCAGATGCGCGAGCAGACCATCGGCGGGAAGAACGGAACGCCGCCGGGACTGATGCGCGGCATCGAATTCGCCAACACGTTCTCGTTCCTGCGGCCGAATGATCTGGTGTGGAACTACGTCGTCGACAACTATCTTAAAGGGCGTACGCCGGTACCGTTCGATCTGCTGTACTGGAACAGCGATTCGACCAGCCTGCCGGGCCCGATGTATGTCTGGTATCTGCGCAACACGTATCTCGAGAACCGCCTGCGCGAGCCGGGTGCGCTGACCACGTGCGGCGAGCCGGTCGATCTGTCGAAGATCGACGTACCCACCTTCATCTACGGTTCACGGGAAGACCATATCGTGCCGTGGCAAACGGCCTATGCGTCGGCTTCGCTGCTAACCGGGCCGTTGAAGTTCGTACTCGGGGCGTCAGGCCACATCGCTGGCGTGATCAATCCGCCGGCGAAGAAAAAGCGCAATTACTGGGTGCTCGAAGGCGATGTCAAGGCACTGCCGGAGAACCCGGATGAGTGGCTCGATCAGGCGGCGGAAGTGCCGGGCAGCTGGTGGCCTGAATGGACCACGTGGCTCGACCAGTACGGCGGCAAGAAAGTGAAGCCGCGCGCCACGGCCGGTTCGGACGCGTTTCCGGTGATCGAGCCGGCGCCGGGACGTTATGTGCAGCAACGGGAGTAGGTTCGCAGGCGCTTGATTGCACGGCGTGTGCGAGAGTCTGAATGAACAAGGGCGCAAGAGCAGCGAGATTTTTTAACTTAACGGGTTGCGGTGCATTCGGCCGACTGCCCGGAGGATATGGAAATGACTGATGTTGTGATCGTATCGGCCGCCCGTACGGCAGTAGGCAAATTCGGTGGGTCGCTGGCGAAGATCGCCGCCCCCGAACTGGGCGCCACGGTAATTCGCGCCGTCCTCGAGCGGGCCGGTCTGAAGCCGGAGCAGGTGAGCGAAGTGATCCTGGGTCAGGTGCTGACGGCAGGGTCGGGCCAGAATCCGGCGCGTCAGTCGCTGATCAAGGCCGGCTTGCCCAACGCCGTGCCAGCCATGACGATCAACGTGGTGTGCGGCTCAGGCCTGAAGTCGGTGATGCTGGCAGCCAACGCCATCATTGCCGGTGACGCGGATATCGTGGTGGCCGGCGGGCAGGAAAACATGAGCGCGGCGCCGCACGTGCTGCCGGGCTCGCGCGACGGTTTCCGCATGGGTGACGCGAAGCTGATCGACTCGATGATCGTCGACGGCCTGTGGGACGTCTACAACCAGTACCACATGGGCGTGACGGCGGAAAACGTCGCCAAGGAATACGGCATCACGCGCGAGCAGCAGGACGCGTTCGCGGCGCTGTCGCAGAACAAGGCGGAAGCCGCACAAAAGTCCGGCCGTTTCGACGACGAAATCGTGCCGGTCGAGATTCCCCAGCGCAAGGGTGAGCCGCTGCGTTTTGCCACGGACGAGTTTGTGCGTCATGGCGTGACGGCTGAATCGCTGGCGGGCCTGAAGCCGGCGTTCTCGAAGGAAGGTTCGGTGACGGCGGCCAATGCGTCGGGCCTGAACGACGGCGCGGCGGCCGTGCTGGTGATGTCGGCAAAGAAAGCCGAAGCGCTTGGCCTCAAGCCCCTCGCGCGCATCAAGGCTTACGCCACCTCGGGTCTGGATCCGAAGGTGATGGGCATGGGCCCGGTGCCGGCTTCGCGCCGCTGTCTCGAGCGTGCGGGCTGGACGCCGGCCGATCTGGATCTGATGGAAATCAACGAAGCGTTTGCCGCGCAGGCGTGCGCCGTGAATCAGCAAATGGGCTGGGATACGTCGAAGATCAACGTGAACGGCGGCGCGATCGCGATCGGTCACCCGATCGGCGCGTCCGGCTGCCGGATTCTCGTCACGCTGCTGTACGAAATGCAGAAGCGCGACGCGAAGAAGGGTCTGGCGTCGCTGTGTATCGGCGGCGGCATGGGTGTGGCGCTGGCACTCGAGCGCGCCTGAGCACCGGCGCGTGGATGAGACGCCGGCAGGCGTCGCCACGCGTCAATTAAAGCTTGGCCGCGCGGCGCATGGCAGCATGCGGCGCGCGGTCAGTGGTGGCCTCGTCGGCCGGTAGCCCGTCGGCAACGGAGATGAAGCGAGAGGCGAGGGAAGAGGTGGCCGGTCGGCGCCTCGAAAAACGAAAACGGAGTGTAGTTTATGACACAGCGAATTGCGTACGTAACGGGCGGGATGGGTGGCATCGGCACGAGCATTTGCCAGCGGCTGCACAAAGAGGGCTTCAAGGTAATCGCAGGCTGTGGCCCGAACTCGCCGCGCCGCGTGAAGTGGCTCGAGGAGCAGAAGGCGCTCGGGTTCGACTTCGTCGCGTCGGAAGGCAATGTCGGCGATTGGGAATCGACCAAGAACGCGTTCGACAAGGTCAAAGCCGAAGTTGGCGAGATCGACGTGCTGGTGAATAACGCCGGCATTACGCGCGACGTCGTGTTTCGCAAGATGACGCACGAAGACTGGACAGCGGTGATCGACACCAACCTGACCAGCCTGTTCAACGTCACGAAGCAGGTGATCGACGGCATGGTCGAGCGTGGCTTTGGCCGCATCATCAACATTTCGTCGGTGAACGGGCAGAAGGGGCAGTTCGGCCAGGCCAACTATGCGACCGCGAAGGCCGGCATTCACGGCTTCACGATGTCGCTGGCGCAGGAAGTGGCCACCAAGGGCGTGACGGTCAACACCGTGTCGCCGGGCTACATCGGCACCGATATGGTCAAGTCGATCCGCCCCGACGTGCTGGAGAAAATCGTTGCGACGATTCCGGTACGCCGTCTCGGCCAGCCGGACGAAATCGGCTCGATCGTTGCGTGGCTTGCCTCGGAAGAATCCGGTTTCTCCACGGGCGCTGATTTTTCGCTGAACGGTGGTTTGCATATGGGCTGAGTGACAGGTGCGCCGCTCACAAGGCAGCGCGCTTCGACTCAGATGGTTCCGGCGGCGTCCCGACTGCGCAAAGGCCCGACTGCGCAGCCGGCATGACGCCGTTTCCGCGCTCAATTCGCGCTCAAAGGCGTTACATGACTACTACTACAAAGAAAACAGCCGAACGACTTATCAAGAAATATCCGAATCGTCGGCTCTACGATACCGAGACAAGCACGTACATCACGCTGACGGATGTGAAGCAGCTCGTGTTGGATCAGGAGGATTTCAAGGTCATCGATGCGAAGAGCAACGAGGATCTGACGCGCGCCATCCTGTTGCAGATCATTCTCGAAGAAGAGAGCGGTGGCTTGCCGATGTTTTCGTCGTCGATGCTGTCGCAGATCATCCGTTTCTACGGCCATGCCATGCAGGGCATGATGGGCACGTATCTGGAAAAGAACATCCAGGCCTTCATCGACATTCAGGCGAAACTCGCCGACCAGTCGAAGAATCTGTACGAAGGCAAGGCAATGAACCCTGAAGTCTGGTCGCAGTTCATGAACATGCAGGCGCCAATGATGCAGGGCATGATGACCAGCTACATCGAGCAGTCGAAGAACATGTTCGTGCAAATGCAGGAGCAGATGCAGAACCAGGCGAAGTCGATGTTCGCCACCTTCCCGTTCACACCGGGTGGCCCGGTCAATGCCGGCAGCACCGGCACCGCACCGGCCAATCCGCAAGGCAATCCGGAGCCGGAGAAGAAATAACGGTCCCGCCAGCCGGTTGTGCCGGCGCCGCGAAGGTTGCGGGCACAACTGCGACAGGGCTGGCAGGCGAGGCGTAAGGGAGGTGCGGCCTCTCGGGCTCCTTGCCGGTGGCCGGGCGTGGCGCAAAAGCCGCCGGCTGTCGGCACGTTACAATGGCGGACCGCGCGCCGAAGCACTATTGGCTGAAGGGGCCTTCGAGGCCATTTAGCCCTGTCATGCCCGCCGCACGGTCCGTGCGCTTTCGCCGCGCTCTCCCAATTGTCACCTCCGTTGCTTCCTTGGTCATCGTCACTGCTTCACGCCGAACCCCACCCAACGCCGCAGACTCTTTTTCTTGCTGCGCCGCCGCCTTTGGCTCGCCACGCCGACCCGGTCAAGCTGGCGTGAGTGCGCGCTCTTGCGAAGAGATGGCCGCATGAGCCGCCTGTTTCTTGCGCCGATGGAAGGGCTGGCCGACTATCTGCTGCGCGACGTGCTGACCAGCACCGGCGGATTTGACGGATGTGTGTCCGAGTTCATCCGGGTGACGGGTTCCGCGCTGCCTGATCGCGTCTACGAGCGGGAGGCACCCGAGGTTCTCCACGGGGCCCGCACACCCGGCGGCACACCGATGGTGATCCAGCTGCTCGGCAGCGATCCTGAATGGATGGCCCTGAATGCCGCGCGTGCGGCGACGCTGTCGCCGTTCGGCATCGATCTGAACTTCGGATGTCCCGCCAAGGTCGTCAATCAGCACGGCGGCGGGGCCATGCTGCTGTCTGACCCCGACCAGCTGAACCGGATCGTCTCCGCGGTTCGCCTGGCGGTGCCGGCTGGAATCGCGGTGACAGCCAAAATGCGGCTTGGCGTGTCGGACACCTCGCTGGCGATCGAATGCGCCGTGGCGCTCGCCGAAGGTGGCGCGGGCTCGCTCGTCGTGCATGCCAGAACGCGCGATCAAGGCTACCGGCCGCCGGCTCACTGGGAGTGGATCGCACGGGTCGCTGCGGCGGTCGACGTGCCGGTCGTCGCGAACGGGGAAGTCTGGACCGTCGCCGACTGGGAGCGCTGCCGCGCGGTCAGCGGCTGTGCCGACGTGATGATCGGGCGAGGGGCCGTATCGGACCCCTTTCTGGCGCTGAGAATACGGGGACTGATGGACCCGACCCCATCCGGCGAGGAATGGCCGGTTGTGCTGGAGCAGATCGCGGGGTATCTGAAGACCCTGCAGACGCGTGGCACGTATCTTCACGAGCACGGCCGCGTCAAGAAGTGGCTCAGCTATCTGCAACGGACCTGGCCACAGGCGGCCGAACTGCATGCCGCGATCCGGAGGCTGCACGATTCCCATGAGATTCTCGCGATAATCGAACGTGCGCTGGCATTCCACACACGAATGCTGGCGCCTCGATCCGCGCCCTCAGGCTGCCTCGAACCGACCGCCGCCGCGGCCGCTTGAGGACGAAAATTCAAAGACTTACGAGCGGTGGCCATGGCGAACCGCTACAATTCAGGGTTTAACGTCTTCAAGCGGTTCGCCATGTCTGCCACTCCCCCGATTGCTCCTAGCGCCGCACCGAAAGTCGGCTTCGTCTCGCTCGGCTGCCCTAAAGCGCTCGTCGATTCCGAGCAGATCATCACGCAGCTGCGCGCCGAAGGCTACGAGATTTCCGGCACGTACAACGGCGCGGACCTCGTGGTCGTCAACACCTGCGGCTTCATCGACGAAGCGGTGCAGGAAAGCCTCGACGCGATCGGCGAGGCGCTCAACGAGAATGGCAAGGTGATCGTCACCGGCTGTCTCGGCGCGAAGAAGAGCGCAAGCGGCTCGGGTCTGATCGAAGAAGTGCATCCCAAGGTGCTGGCCGTGACCGGTCCGCATGCGGTGGGCGAAGTGATGCAGCACGTGCATTCCCATTTGCCGAAGCCGCACGATCCGTTCGTCGATCTGGTGCCGCCGGCGGGCGTGAAGCTCACGCCGCGCCACTACGCGTACCTGAAAATTTCCGAAGGCTGCAACCATCGCTGCACGTTCTGCATCATCCCGTCCATGCGCGGCGACCTCGTGTCGCGCCCCGTGGCCGAGGTGATGCTCGAAGCGGAGAACCTGTTCAAGTCGGGCGTGAAGGAGCTGCTGGTGATTTCGCAGGACACCAGCGCGTACGGCGTCGACGTCAAGTACCGCACGGGCTTCTGGAACGGCAAGCCGATCAAGACGCGCATGACCGATCTGGTCGGCGCACTGGGCGAACTGGCCGCGCAATACGGCGCGTGGGTACGCCTGCATTACGTGTATCCGTATCCGAGCGTCGACGAAGTGATTCCGATGATGGCCGAAGGCCCGTACAAGGGTCACGTGCTGCCGTACCTCGACGTGCCGTTCCAGCACGCGCATCCGGAAGTGCTCAAGCGCATGAAGCGCCCGGCCAACGCCGAGAAGGTGATGGAGCGGGTGAAGAAATGGCGCGAGATGTGCCCGGATCTGACCATTCGCAGCACGTTCATCGCCGGTTTCCCGGGTGAGACCGAGGAGCAGTTCGAGACGCTGCTCGATTTCATCCGCGAGGCGGAGCTGGATCGGGTTGGCTGCTTTGCGTATTCGCCGGTCGAAGGCGCGACGGCCAACGAGCTCGACGGTGCGCTGCCCGACGAGGTGCGTGAAGGGCGCCGCGCGCGCTTCATGGAAGTGGCCGAGGAAGTCTCGGCGCGCCGTATCGCGAAGAAGGTCGGCAAGACGTTGAAGGTGCTGGTCGACGAGATCAACGCCGACGGCGGCATTGGCCGCACCGCGGCGGACGCGCCGGAGATCGACGGCGTAGTGTATATCGCGCCCGCCACCAAGGCGTCCAAACGCTACAAGGTCGGCGACTTCGTGTCGGTGAAGATCACCGGTGCCGACGGCCACGATCTGTGGGGTGAGGTTTAAACGATGGCAGCGAGCATGCCCGAAGCCCGGCGCCCTCAGATTCTCGCGCTCGGCGAGGCGATGATCGAGTTCAACCAGTCGGAGAAGGCTCAGCCGAACTACCTGCAGGGTTTCGGCGGCGATACGTCGAATTTCTGCATCGCGGCGGCACGGCAGGGCGCGAAAACCGGTTTCGTGTCCGCGGTCGGCGCGGATCATTTCGGGCGTCTGCTGATCGACCTGTGGCAGCGCGAGCTGGTGGACACGTCGCTCGTGCGCGTCGATCCGCATGCGCCCACCGGCGTGTATTTCGTCTCGCACGGTCCGAATGGCCACGCATTCGACTATCTGCGCGCCGGCTCGGCCGCGAGCCGCTATGCCCCGCAGGATCTGCCGCTCGAGGCAATCGCCGCGGCCAAGGTCGTTCATCTTTCCGGCATTAGCCTCGCAATCAGCCTGAGCGCCTGCGACGCCGCGCTCGAAGCGATTGCCCATGCGCGCGCCAACGGCGTGCGCGTGAGCTTCGACACTAATCTGCGGCTGAAACTGTGGCCGCTCGCGCGGGCGCGCGCAGTGATGCTGGAGGCGATCCGCCACACCGACATCTGCCTGCCGAGCTGGGACGACGTCACCGAACTCACCG
This sequence comes from Paraburkholderia ginsengiterrae, assembly GCF_001645125.1. GTDB lineage: Bacteria > Pseudomonadota > Gammaproteobacteria > Burkholderiales > Burkholderiaceae > Paraburkholderia > Paraburkholderia ginsengiterrae. Next base: position 46,288 of record NZ_LXKA01000341.1, read on the forward strand.
GCCTGACGGGCCGCGATGAAATCGTCGATTTCCTGCTCGCGCGCGGTCCGAGTGTGGTCGCGCTCAAGCTCGGCAAGGAGGGCTCGTACGTTGCGACGCCCAACGAGCGGCGCGTCGTGCCCGGCCACGCCGTCAATGCCGTCGATGCTACCGGCGCGGGCGACTGCTACGGCGGGGCGTTTATCGCGCGCATCGTCGAGGGCGACGATCCATTTGCGGCAGCGCACTATGCGAACGTCGCCGCTGCGCTGTCCACGCAAGGTTACGGCGCCGTGGCGCCGATTCCTTCGCGCGCGACAGTCGAACAAGTACTGGCAGCCTGAGCCCGCGCGCTGCAACGCGCGGCCGGCCGAGCCCGGTTTATCCTGAATGACTAACGGAGGAGCGAGCGATGCAACGAGACGTAGTAGTGGTAAGCGGTGTGCGGACGGCAATCGGCGGTTTCGGCGGCAGTCTGAAAGATTTTTCGCCGACCGATCTGGGCGCGCGTGTCGTGCGTGAAGCGCTGGCGCGCGCCAACGTGTCGGGCGACGAGGTGGGGCACGTGGTGCTCGGCAACGTCGTGCATACCGAACCGAAAGACATGTATCTGGCGCGCGTGGCCGCGATCAACGGCGGCGTGGCGCAGCACGCGCCCGCGCTGACCGTGAACCGTCTGTGTGGCTCGGGTCTGCAGGCAATCGTCTCGGCGGCTCAAAGCGTGCTGCTTGGTGACGCCGACATCGCGATCGGCGGCGGCGCGGAGAACATGAGCCGCGCGCCTTACTCCATGCCCGCCGCGCGCTTCGGTCAGCGCATGGGCGACGCGCGTCTCGTCGACATGATGGTCGGCGCGCTGAACGACCCGTTCCAGTCGATCCATATGGGCGTGACCGCCGAGAATGTCGCGCGCAAGTACGACATTTCGCGTGAAGCGCAGGACGCGCTCGCCCTCGAGTCGCACCGCCGCGCGGCCAATGCGATCACGAACGGCTACTTCAAGGACCAGATCCTGCCGATCACGCTCGCGTCGAAGAAGGGCGATGTCGTATTCGACACGGACGAACACGCGCGCATGAACGCGACGGCTGAAGACTTCTCCAAGCTGAAGCCGGTGTTCGTGAAGGAAAACGGCACGGTCACGGCTGGTAACGCGTCGGGCATCAACGACGCTGCCGCCGCGGTCGTGCTGATGGAGCGCACTGTCGCCGAACAGCGCGGCATCAAGCCGCTGGCGCGGCTGGTGTCTTATGCGCATGCCGGCGTGGATCCTGCGTACATGGGCATCGGCCCGGTGCCGGCCAGCCGCAAGGCGCTCGAGCGCGCCGGGCTGACGGTCGCGGACCTCGACGTGATCGAGGCCAACGAGGCGTTCGCCGCCCAGGCTTGCGCGGTCAGCAAGGAGCTCGGCTTCGATCCGGCCAAGGTCAATCCGAATGGTTCGGGCATTTCGCTCGGCCACCCGATCGGCGCGACCGGCGCGCTCATCACCGTCAAGGCGCTGTACGAACTGCAGCGGATTGGTGGCCGCTACGCGCTGGTGACGATGTGTATCGGCGGTGGGCAGGGTATCGCGGCGATCTTCGAACGGATCTGAGGGCGCCGTACCCAGGTATCACGCAGTATCAGGCAACAAGGAAGGAACGGATGCGGGAATTGAAAGCGAAGAAGGGAGCAATGCGTCGGCGCGGATGGACAGGAGTGAGCGTGGCCGCGTTGCTGTGTGCCGGCGCGTGGGCCTTGATGCCCGCGCCGGCATGGGCGGAAAGCGACGCGGTGAAGGAACTGGCGGCGCCGCCGCCGATCCAGTTGCCGCTCAAGCCGAGCCCCGAATTCGCCAGATTCCCGCGCTACGCCGGCATGCTGGGCTCGCGTCAGATCGTGCTGAAGCTCGGCCCGAAAACCGACGATCCGTCCGGCGTGCACGGCGAGTATCAGTTCATCGATACGGGCGAAGTGATCCTGATCGCGGGTGACCGCGACGGCGACACGCTTGAAGTCGAGGAGTCGAACGACGGCACGCATATCACCGGCAACTGGGTCGGCAAGTTTGCCGCTGACGGCTCGGTGGCGGGCGACCGCATGAACGTCGACGACTCCGATCCCCAACCGTTCGATCTGAAACCGCTGGCGGCGGGGCAGGCGGTGCCGCCGCCCGGCGCACCGGCAACCGCCGCGGCGCGGCCTGCTGCCGGCACGGCCACGGCGCCCGCTTCGGCAGCCGCCGCAGGCGCGCACGCCGTGGGTGGCGTCAGCAACCTGCAAACCGGCGAGTGAACCGGCGTTCGCGCGAGTCCACCGGCTCGCGCGAGCTATCCGTCGGGCGAAATTCCGCCTGTTCGTCTAATCTTGCGTGTATGGCCTGTCTCCTGACGCCAGGAGGCTAGCCATCTCCGTCTGCTTTTCAACGAATCTCACCATGACCCAATCCAAACTCAAGCGCGGCCTGCAAACCCGTATCGTGCGTGCCGAAGACCAGCTGACGCCGGGCTTCGAGTCGTTCTCCACGCCGGTCATGCGAGCGTCGACGGTCGTGTTCCCCGATCTCGCGACCATGCGCGCGCTCGACTGGAAGAACGACGCGCAGTGGCGCTACGGCCTGCACGCCACGCCGACCTCGCTCACGCTCGCGCAACGCCTTGCGACGATCGAAGGTGGCAATCACGCGTTGTTGCAGCCCTCGGGGCTGTCGTCGATTTCGAATGTGTACTTCGGCCTCGTCAAGTCTGGCGACGACGTTCTGATTCCCGACAACGCCTACTCGCCGAACCGCGATCACGGCGACTGGCTGGCGCGCGATTTCGGCATCACGGTGCGTTACTACGATCCGATGATCGGCGCGGGCATTGCCGATCTGATTCAGCCGAACACGCGCCTGATCTGGCTGGAAGCGCCGGGCTCGGTGACGATGGAAGTGGCCGATGTACCGGCGATTACGGCGGTGGCGCGCGCGCGCAACGTTGTTACGGCCATCGACAATACATGGTCGGCGGGACTCGGTTTCCGGCCGTTCGATCATGGCGTCGACATCTCGGTGCAGGCGCTCACCAAATATCAGTCGGGCGGCGGCGACGTGCTGATGGGCGCGACGATCACGGTGGATCGCGAACTGCATCTGAAGCTGAAGGCGGCGCGCATGCGCATGGGCATCGGCGTTTCGGCGGACGACTGCTCGCTGATTCTGCGCAGCCTGCCGAGCATGCAACTGCGTTTCGCACAGCATGATCGCGCGGCGCTCGGACTGGCCAACTGGCTGAAGACGCGTCCGGAAATCGCCGCGGTGTTGCATCCTGCGCTGCCGGACTGTCCGGGCCATGAGTTTTACAAACGCGACTTCACGGGCGCGGGCGGGCTGTTTTCCGTGGTGTTCGACGGGCGTTATAGCCCGGCGCAGATCGATACGTTCTGCGAGTCGCTCGAGCTCTTTTCGATCGGCTGGAGCTGGGGCGGCGCGCACAGTCTCGTCATGCCGTACGACGTTGCGTCGATGCGCTCCGCGGCGCAGTGGCCGCATCGCGGCACGCTGGTGCGGTTCTATATCGGCCTGGAAGCAGAAGCGGATTTGCGCGCGGATATGGAGCACTGCCTGGCGGCGCTGGGTTGAATGCGTGATTGTTGTGTTTGGCGCAGCTTCAGTGGGATTTCGGTAGGACTTCAGTAGGAATTTAGTAGGACAAGCGAGCCCGTCGGCACAGGTTGCCGGCGGGCTTTAATGAGATGGTCAGCCCGATCCCCACACAGCGGACTACGCTGAGTGGGGATTGTTCTTTTTGGGGACCATCATGGATGCGGTGTCGTTGATCGGCGTTGACCTGGGCAAGCATTACTTCCA
>NZ_LXKA01000342.1 GCF_001645125.1 Paraburkholderia ginsengiterrae
ACAGGCGAACCACGCGAAGAAGCAGACGAAGAACGCCATCCACGTCAGATGAAAAGCGCGCATCGGTACCGTGCGCACGCTGAAGAGGTCGATGCGGGTTGCTTTGTCTGTCATCGTCGTTCCAGAAAAAAGAAAAAGCGCCCCGCGAACCCAATCGGATGACTGGGTTAGGGGGACGCCGTTGTCCAAAAGCCCGTTGCGAAGTTGCCGCGTTGATTCGAATGAAGCCAGATCGACTTTGATCCTATGCCGGTTCTGTACGCATATGCCGTGCCAGTCGATAAATTTCGGCGTTCGGCGTGCCAGAACGCCGCAAACAGCGATACCACGCGACGCATTCTGTCCGTGGCATCGACCTGTTTTTGACACGGTTAGGCACAGTGATGGTGCATGACAGCACTGTTTCGCGCGATCGGACCGATCTTGGCGCGCGGTCCGCCATCAGGAATACCTTATGACGAATTCGCCAGCATACGAGATAGCGGCTGATCGCCTTTGGCGAACTGTTTGTTAATATTCACGTATTCCGCGACAGGTATCCCGTTATCTCCAAAGACTGGCATCGCCCCGACGGAAACTGGGAACCCACCCCTGCCGCCAGCCCAACTAATTCGGGGCGGCCCAGTGTTCCGTTCTGTTGTTAACTAATCTAAGTTCACGTAGCGTGCTGGTATCAACGGATTGGGGGATACCACCATACGCATGGGACGACCGAAGGCCGAACTGGTGTCGATTGAAGATGAGCCCTCGCAACTGACTTCGATCGCGCATTCACGCCGGATTTACGGGGCGCTGGTGACGCGTGCGCGCATCGTGCTGGCTGCTGCTGCCGGTGCCCCCATTGTCCTGCCCATTGAAAGTAGACGACTTTGGACGCTCCAGCCCTGAGGATGTGCCGCAGTCCCAGAACGTATGAAAAACCACGATGTTCTTGATGTCGCTCCAAATGAGTGCTGACATGTAAATCGTAATCGCGGCACGATTGGATCGCCCCCGCCGCTCCCGGGGACCGCCTTTGACAACGCCCCATCGGTGATCTTCGACCGACATTGTGGATGCCTGCGACCTGGCATTACTTGCTGTATCACATGGCGTGCTTTTCGTCGCGACGCGGCCCTTCAGAGACTCGTTGCGCTTCCGCTGGAGTTAGATTTGGTCCGTCGCCGCGAAGCTCGATTTGGTTTTTGTGGTTTCAACCAAATGGCCCGACGGTTAGTTGCTTTAGGATGTGCGCCAGATCGGCCGCAATGGTGAGCGTTTTCGGGATGAACTGGTTTCAGACAGTGCAGTACGCGACCCGCACGGTCGTTTTTCTCAAACATCCATCGGCTCGCACAAGCATTCGCGTTGTGCGGGCAGCCAGGGCAGTGTTGTTTCCGACTCGCAGTGGACGGCGACTTAACGCGAAGTCTGTCGGTCGAGTCCTGGCCGAACGCAGCATTCAAAGCCCTCGAAGCCCTTGGAAAGTCCTCCTGCCGGCTCTACTCCGCGTCGGATTCCGCAAACACCGCCAACACCATTGCCCTTTCACCGGTGCCACCGCTGCGATCGATTGCAAGCGGATCAGTCGACGCGCCAGGGCTGGTGGATTTCACATCGCCGCTATGATTCGTTGCCAGCTTCGGACGCTCTGGCGGCGCCACGTTTTGATTCAGGACGTGTACATGCTGCCGGTAGTGCTCATCGCCAACGGGACGAGGTCGTAATTTGTTGATCTCTAACATGCCCTGAGCGAAGGTCAATTGGCAAGGCTCCGTTTCCGGTGCTCCGCCCCGCACCAGCCACTTCCGCTCGGGAAAGTCCACCACCGGAAACGGCATCCATACCGGGCGGGAACTCACAGTCGCGTTCACGGCCTCCTGTAGATACCAATGGAAGCTATCCAGGCACACCCGAACGAACACGTGCAGAATTATCCAGCGGTCAACAGCCCTGCTCCATTGCGCAAGGCCGACCGGCGCGAGCAGGGACAGCCAGGACAGAATGCCCAGCGCTACATGCTCGCGTCTGACCATCAGATGCGAAGGCGCGCCGACGCCCTCCCATCTGATCCGCCAGCGAAGTAGCGCGTGCGCAACCGGACAGAAGGTTGTCGTCGTTCGCCCATCAAGACGCCACCTGAGATGACGCATCGAGGTGACCACGCAGGCGCGATGCCCACGTCCAATGCTGCGCATGAGGTTTCGTTTTATCGATTTGTAGCATGCTGCTGCATCCAACAGGATTTCATCAGCCTCTCCAGGCTCCGCCATGCGGAACCGCGAGGAGTCCCCCGCCAGCATGTCGAGTGATTGCTGGATCGCATTACTATGATCATGTTGCCAGCCGAACAGGCACTGAGTGACGCCCCTTTGGCTCAGCGAAATCCGTGGGTAACAGCTCTTCGGATCATCATCACCGACACCGCGCTGGGGCGCCGAAGCCAGCCATGCGTGCGGCTCGCCAGTCTGCCCAGACTGACGGAACAATCGCCCCAGAGCGGAAGACCTGCGGCCAAACCAGCCGCGAGCAAGGGCCTGCGCAAGTTGTTGCCGGTACGACAAAGACAGTCGCAATGCATGATCGTCAGTCCGGCGAAGTGCCGGCGCCCAGTCCTGCCCGCATGACGGACACGTGAACGGTGCCCGAAAGACGGCCACACGCAAGCGATACACCATCAACACGTTCCCGCACCTAAGGCAGCGGTCACGCAGCGTGCAACCGTGAACCGGACACCGGTCACAGCTGGCAGCCTGGAATACGGTGAGGTGGACCCCCTTCAGCGCACACTGTGTGCACCAGCGTAACGCGGGGTGACTCGTGTCACCGGATAACAGAACATGTCGCGGTGGAAACGCAGCGGCGATATCAGCCAGTGACATGCGCAGCAGCTCTGCCATCTTGAGCAGGTCGAAACGCTGCGCATCGCGTAAGTCAATGCCGCGCTGCAGGGCCAGGGACGCTGGCTGACGAAGGACCGTCTTCGCGAGCGCGGTACACGACAGCGTGTTGAGGTGCTGGAATTTGGCGAGCAGCATGAAGGCTGACTGCCCGGAGATATTCCAGTCGTCACGCCAGCACCATTCGCGCGACGAGGCGTCGTCGACGGAAGACAGCAGAATGTCAAAGCGCCGCTTCATCAGGCACCAGGGTTATCGTCGACGAAAACAATGCGCAGATCATCGAGCGCTGCCACATAGTCTGACTCCCTCACTGCGTGCGCCCAGAGCGCACGACTGAGCACAAATCCCGATGCATCATGTTCGATGTTCTCGCCCAGCGCAATCTCCACCGCGCGGGCCAGATACTCCATCGGGATCTCCATCGTGAAGTCAAAGCGTGCATGCCGGTGCGCCTCACTGAAAACGTCCCACACCAGTTCACTGTGTTTGCCGAGCCGGAAGCCCGCGTCATACGCACGCTGGAGGAAGAACCTCGTGAAGGTCCAGTCGCTTCCTTCCGGAAATATTGACTCGTCATACGCGCAGAGAGACACTTCGAGATCCGCGGCAGACCGGAATCCCTCGAATCGCATCTCTTCAATCATGAAACGCGACACGATCTGCGAGGTATCAGTGTTCTGTTTGAACGATGTCTTGCGATTCAGGATACTGGGCTGACCGACCAGGAACGTGTACATCCGGATACCGCGGCGCTCCATCTCATCCTGCACGTCGCGTAGCCATTCATAGTGTTCCAGCTCAAGACGCTGGGCTTCGTCAACGAACACGACGAGCGATTTTCCTGACGCCCGCTCAACGATTTCCGCCAGCCTGTTATAGAGACGCAAGCGACGCTGCAGGGCCGTGCCGCTGTCTGGCCGCTCATGCCTTGCCGCGGCGAGGAGCATTCCGAAGAAAAGACTTTCCGAACGGGAAGGATTCTGCGGCATGCCGAGGTGAAAGATCGCAGTACGGGGCAGTTCATCGCGCAGCAGCCGAACGCAATATCGGATCGCATACGTTTTTCCCCAACGCGTATGCCCATAGATGAGCGCCCCGGAGACCCCGCGTCGGATGCACCGGAGAATACACATGTACATCGAGCCGATTGACGGCGTCGGTACCATGTAGCTCCTGTTCAGCAAGGGATGGTCGTCGGGCGCCAGCGGGCGGGTCGTCGAGGGAAGCATGACGTCAGGAAAACGTGAAGATCCGGGTCAGCCGGATCGACGGCTGCGGACTACGTGATTGCGCCCGGGTCTCTTCAGGCAACAACGACTCGTCTGGTGATGCATGGCCCGGTTCCATTGTTGGCACTTCATGCGACTTCGCCCGATCCGTGAGCATGCGCGCGAGATCGTTAGCGCTGCGCTTGTGATTGCCGGCCTCGGCCTTCTTGTAGGCAAACCATGCCTCGACAGGGTCTTCGCCGTCCCGATAGGCCAGCTTGCGTTGATGAACAAGTTTGAATATCTCCTGTCGCACCCGCAGCGAGTGCTGCGAAAAGCACCATGGCCGCAGCGCCGTCAGCATGCCAAGCTCAGAGCCATCCATGAAAAAGGCATGCACATGCCGGATGTCCTTCACATTGAAATAGACCCGCAACTGCTTGCCGATCAGCGACGCGTTGCTCGATAGAATGCTGTTCGAATATCGCACGTACTCAAAGTTAATGTGAGGGCGCACACCCTGTTTCGCACTGCCACGAATAGTGACAACCCGTGCCTCCTGCAGCAGGCATAACGTGTTGCGCCGGGCAACAGGTAACGCGCGGATGGAGCCCGAATCGCGTGCCAGGAAAAAGCGCATCGCCTCGAGCGGGGTACGACCGCCCAACGCGCTATGCGGCTCTCCGTTGTAGTCGGCAAGCACGACGTCAATGACGTCTTCGAGTTCATCGAGACTCATCAGCAACGACAGGTCCCTATCCACGTCATTCAGCGCGCGTTCAACTGCCTGCGGTGCCCGTCCGGTCGTGCCGGGCAGGCGATGGGCAAAGTGGGAAGCGATCTGATCGAAGAACCGTTCGACGAATGCGCGCTCGTTTTTTTCGGATAGCGGCCCGTTATCGGTCCAGCAACCCACAACGCCCGTCAGGCGATCAAGCGTCGCGTTCGCGAAGTGCGCCTTCGCTGCGTCAAACCGCAGGGTACTCCAGCATGCCCATGCAGTTTCGGGTATCACTTCCGATGGAAAGCCTCCGCCGTGACGTACGCGAAGACCTGGTATCCGCACCGCCCTCCTCTCGTGCGGCTTCAGTGTCGCCTGCAACGTTTCAGCAATATCGTCCTTGTTATATTCCTTGCCCAATGCGAGGCTATAGCCGATGACCGCGCGTGTTGCAACATCAAGTACTATCAGAATCCAGATCCGGTGTAGCGCGAGAAGGGTTTCAAAGCCGAGCGGGTCATCGATCCTGAGCGTAATGCGCAGGTCGATCTTGTGGCCGTCGAACTCGACAACGTCGAACGGGTGAGCAACAGGCTTACGCACATATTTGTCGGCATCTTCCCATGCGTGCGCGATCTGGGATGCGCCGGACGCGCGCGCCGACGCATCGAAATGCCGCGTTTCGAGGCGCCGGATGTGAGTCGCCAGCGAACGCTCGCCGAGGTGCTCCCGGTTGAACGGATATTCATGCGGCGCGATGCCGGCCCGCCGGCATTGTTCGAGAAAGCCCCGATGCAGTCGCCGCAAATTACGCTGCACCTCGTGGCGCCCGCCGCTTTTCCGTTGCCGTTCGCCGACCTTGCGTTCTACCCATTGTGCGATGTCCGGGTAATGGCGCAGCAACTGGGCGAACGCGCCACTTGCCCCGCCCTTCTCCCCTTCGCGTGAATGGGTGACAGCGGCGCTGCGTTGATACCCGAACGTGTGACAATAAGGAATCAACGCACGCATGCCAAAGATCCTGCCGTCGTCGTGCATTGCGACGCATCGGCCGAACAGTCTGTAGAGATCGTTGAACCGCACCCCGGTCAAGCGACTGATTTCGCGCAGGGAAGTCTGGCGGTCGACAAATAGGGTCATGGCTTGCATGCGTCGCGCGACAAGATCGCGGTCCTCCGGAGGCAGCGCGCTGTCGTCAGCGCGTGGCCAGCCTGTGACATCGCATAACTCGTCGGGTATCGATTGGCGGTCGAACCGAAGCTCGCCGAAAGCCATCGTCTTCATCCGCGCACCAATCGCGTATGGGGTCCGATTTCCTCGCGCGCCAGCGTTGGACAATTCAGGCAGCCATCGTGCAGCAGAGTGAACGCGACAGTCCGCGCCAGGACTGACTCCACCGGTGACAGCCTGTGTTCGAGTTCCAGGAGACTTGCGCCTGTCTCGAACTCATCCAGCGCACGCCGCTTCATTGTGTCTGTGACGAAGGTGTGCCCTGCCGCAACGTGCTGGAGAATTGTTGCCTGATTGCGGCGCAGAACATCGGTTGCCACAGGCCCGTCCGGCTCCGCAATGCGCACAGGAAATCCGGACTTCTTCGCCCATGCTTCCAGAATCGCGGACCGGTCTGGCTGCTTCGCGTTAGATCGAGATTCCGAAGCGCGCAGGCAGAATAGAAGATGCTCCCCATCCGTCGTCTTCACCCAGAAATCCACCGGACGGGCTGGAGTGAAAGCGCTGACGAAGAGAGGACGTTCGCAGTAAGCGACTACATCGGGATTGAACTCGAGTTGCAGCCAGGCGTTCAGCGCCCGATGGCCAAACAAGGTGAGACGACGGTGTACCTTGGGGCCGTAGACATCGTAGCGATGCGTCCCGTAGGGACGCGCATCGTCGATTGCACGGACGAACCGCAGTTTGGCCATTGCGGCCCCCGGCTTCCTGACTTGATTAACGAGTTGTAGTACAGAAAGGACATGCGCGGGTAAGGGATAGTTTGGCAGGGAGTCCGCAGGGCCGGCCACGAACTGATAGTGAACTTCCGTGCGTCAAATGTGGCGAGGGCCCATCTGTAGCGAAATATACGTTTTACGTGACAAATCGTACAAACCACGCCTCCACAGGTCGTCGGTATGCGTCCGCGTCAAAAAAATACGCGGATAAAACGCGTCTGATCCACTGTGCCTCCAATTTTCTCGTGAAACATTCAGCCTCAACCGGCTCAAAGGCTATGTCAGACAAGGCATTTGCCACATTGTAGGTTTGATGCGCGATGTTTCACGGCTCAATGGTTTTTGCATCTGAGTACCGCCTTCCCGGGGCATTCGCGAATGCCCTTGCACGGCACCCCCGCTGTTCTTTACGACTGTCACTTCCAACATCCGCGATTTTCAGCTTTTACTTGCGGTCGCCCGGAAGGGAATCTCGAAGTGGATCCCGATCAGGAGTCCTTAGGTAACCGTCGTGTCGATGCCCAAGTGCTTCCACATTTACTTCGTAAGACGACTTTCCGCAACCGGCGCCTGGCATTGATACGCGACGGCCTCGGCGCAGTCCCGGTGGCCGTCGGCCCGACCTTCGTCTGCCACGTGATTCCCCTTACCCCGTTGCCGCCCGGTCACATTGAACCGACGTCGCTCGATTTGGCGGCGGACGAACTCGAATGGGCCAGGCCCGGTGGCCACCGGCTGCTGCCTCGCCGTTTCTTTCGTGGCGCGGGTCGCGTCTGTATCAGTGAGCGTACCCAGGACGCAGTCTGCAACGGGTACGCTCAGCTGTTCGACGACGGCGCGATCGAGCTTGTCGGCACGGTCTGGACGGATCTGGACTCTCCCGACGGCCAGCCTGTCCTGTATCCGGGGTTGTATGAAGGTTCGCTGCACGAACATGGGATGCCGTCGGTGACGCGGGCCTGGACGCGCCTAGGTCTGACTGGCCCGCTCTGGCTTTCCGTCTCACTCGTGGGTCTCGGCACCGGCCACGTGGCGATTCCGGACGCCATCACACGGCGGAACGGCTTTTGGCCGCTTCGGGAATCGGTTCCCGGAATCATGGGAGTGCCCATGCAGCTGGACAGCATGGGCGAAGCGACGCCGTCAGCCCTCCGGCCAACGCTGGATGCGCTGATCCGCGCATTGTCTGCGCAGGCCCGCATATGACGCCCGCGCGGGTCCGCACGTTGCCGGCCGGTGAGCCGTTCGACCTGCTCCCGGCCGCCCTGCTGGCACGCCTCGACAATGTTGACCGCTGGGTGGCGCTCTACCCGGAGGCGCGCGCGGTACGCGGCTGGCGGCACGAGGGGTTTAACGGCGTCACGCACCGGTTCGTCGCGCATTCGGTGATCCGCACCGCTGCCGGGCTGGTCGACGTGACGCTCCCGTCCACTGAGCCGGCACGGCCGTTCATCGAGCACCCGCGTGCGGTCTGCGGATTATTTGCGGTGCTGTGCCGGACGGGCCTTGACCGTCCCGGCGACGAATTCAGGGTGGAATTCGCCGCCCAGGCTGCCGCGCGCGAGGCGAACCGGGATTTCACGCCGGACGATCCAACCGACGGAGACTGCCTGTGACCGGACTCGTCAAGCCCCTGCCCCTGGTCGTAATGGCCACCCCACAACCCTGCATGACCTTTCGGCCCCGCGTGAGCGGGCTGTCGCGGACGAAATACACACGGGCCGTTAGTTGCGTTATTGGTTTCACCCTAGTTGAGGCAGGAGCACCTTGATGAAGTCACCCGATCGTTCTGAGCCGGACACCGCCGTCGCGGCCGTCGCATCCCGACCGGCTGTCCGTCCCCTCAGCCGGTCGAACCGGCTGGACAGTCCGATCCTGCCTGCAGACCTGTCTGACGAGGACGTCGTCGCCCGCTGGCTCGCGGCCAAGGCCACCGGCCGCGGGCGGCTGGCCACCACTACGCTCGCGCAGTACCGCACCGAGGCCGAGCGCCTTTTCTGGTACGCACGGCAGGTGAATACCCCGATTTCGGCGTGGGGACTGGATGAGTTTTCCGCCTACATCGGCTTCCTGCACGCGCCGGCACCGTGGGCGATCCGCAAGCCTGGCGTGCGGCGCGGCTCGCCCGACTGGCGGCCGTTCCTCGGCCCGCTCACCGACCGCTCGGCCGGCCAGACGCAGAAGATCGTCACGTCGCTGTTCGACTGGCTGCGCGACGTCGGCTACCTGCAACTGAATCCGGCTACCGGCCTGCCGACGGTGGGCCGCGGCGACCCGGCAAAGCAGGCGCGTTTCCTGTCACCGGACGACACGGCGCTCCTGCGCGAGGCGATTGCCGGCCGTCCAGCCGCGAACTCCAGCCGCGAGGCGCGCCTGGCGATGGCGCGCGACCTGTTCGCGGTGGACCTGTTTGAACGGACCGGCCTGCGCACCACCGAGGTGGTGCAGTGCCGGATGGGTCACGTGCGCATCGAGCCAGTGACGCAGGCCCTCAAACGCGAATTTCCGGACGCGCCACCAGTGCAGTGGCTGCTGCGCGTCGAGCGCGGCAAGGGAGGCAAGGCCCGCTGGGTGCCGTTCGGCGAGATTGCGCTGTCGCTGCAGGCCTACCGGATCGCGTTTGGCCTGCCACCGGTGCCGCTGCCGGACGAAGACCTGCCGCTGCTGCTGTCGGTGCGGCGGTCCCGCTGGGGTGAACTCAGGGGCATCCGCAGCCGCACGGCGATCTGGAAACTCGTCACCCGTCTGTGCAGCGAGACGCTTGCCTACGCCCGGGCCCACGGCCGGCGCGTCGATGCCGACCGTTTTGAACGCGCGTCCACGCACTGGCTGCGTCACACCTATGCGAAAGGGCTTGCCCAGGCGGTCCGCGACGGCCTGGACGCCTCTGCGGCGCTCGAAAACATGGGTCACAGAGATCTGCGGACCTTCCGCCAGTACGTCGACGACGAACCGTTGAAACGTGCGCTGGCGACGCAGCTGGCCCGCGCACGCGCGCCACGGTAACAGTCAGCGTCCCACGATGACCGGTGCCGTCGCACCATTGAAGTCTCCTCGTCGTGTGATCGGAGCGGCTAGAACTGCCGACAAGGAGGGCAGTCACGAAGGCCGCTTTCCAGTGGTCCGCTGTAACGCGCGGCCGAGCTTCGCGCCAATCGTGCACTGTCATTGACGCAATGCCCCTCGCCGATCATCGTCCGGCGCTCACCGCTTCCGTCGAAGAAACCGGCGCCTGCGCAACTGGCCAGTGCGTTGCAAACCTCGGAGGCGTCGCACGGTAGGCGCCCACCTGTTGGGCGACCGTCGGCGTGGTCAGTACCTGACGACAGAAATCAGCGGTGGTGCGCAAAAGCGCGCGCTGGTCGTTGATCGACGCTTAGGCCCGCCGGATGCCGTCGATGAGGGGAAGAAGCAGGAAATCTCTATCGCAACACTTCGTGAACGCGCAGAGATTTAAAATGGGTCGCTATACGAACCAGGGCAAATCGCGCCCGTCCGGTCCACAGAGACCTCGGCACATACGTAAGATACGTCTGCGTTGACACTGTTTTACCAGCGGCCCTCGTTACAGTTCCCGTGCGGGCAAGCGCTGGTGAGCGCATGAGGGTGCACTTCGAACCCAACCCTCGTGATACTTGCGGCAGCGGCGATCACCCTCGCTGAGTGGAAACATGAGGTAGGCCAACGCGCTGAAGGCTTGCTGCCCCACGGACCGTGTTTGGCCTGTCTTCACCCACTTGAAGCAACAGCTTAAAGGGACTCAGGGCGAGCTGCTCGCGAGTTTGCTCCGTTGAGAAATCAGCGACATTTCGGAACGAACTTTGAGTACTAGGAACGATTGTTCGCTGCGTGGCCGGATTCTTGTCAAAGGTGCCAAGTGTGATTAATGACGGCTCGTGGGCATACTGGGAGCGCTTGACCGCGGTAATTAGTGTGTCTCTTAGTCTGCGCTAACGCCCCGGCACACCTGCATCTCTAAACAATCAGGCTTTTGCTGTCTGTTTTGTTTTGTGCCCCGAGATTAGCTTGCGCGTGTCAGTAATACTGACACGCCGAGCGGAGATGCGCGCAGCACGGCACCTAGCGGAGGCACGCAAATAATCCCCCAGTGGGCCGCCTGGGTTGGAGCCTGTGTCAGTATTACTGACACCAGCCCTAGCCACGGCTGGGTACAAAAAAAGCCCGCTCGCGGCGGGCTCTCCCACACTGGACACTCAGGGTGATCAGCGAGGCTCACCCTTGTACAGCTCACTGATGAGCTGCCGGATTCGAGTCTCTTGCGCCTCAGTTAATGACGCGGTCTTGATTTTGACCGTGAAGCTGTTGACGTCCTTGGTAATGCTTCCTGCTTGGTCCTTGCCGGCGAAAAATTTCTCGATGAGCCGTTCCCGTGCCGTTGTCCCAGAAGCACGGCGTGTCGCCATGGCGACAATTGCGGGTCCGAATTTTCCCTGCGCCAAGTCTCCTTTGACCACATCCGGCCAGAGTTCGAGGGCCGCGGACTCGGCATCGCTGCCGTGCTTCTTCAGTGCCGAAACAACTTCCTCCGCAGCGTTGCAGCCCAGCAGGGTGGGCTGCAAATCGAGGTCCCTCTTGATGAAGTCCGGCAGCTTTTCGAACGCGAGAAACTGATATAGACCAGTACGTGACAGGCCCACTGCTTCTGCGAGCCTCTTCCGGCTCGGGAATTCGCTCTCAGACCGACGAATGGAGATTGCCACCTCATAGTCGGTCAGGTCGTCTCGGTCCATGTTCTCGACGAGCGCGAGGATAATCATGTCCTGGTCGGAGCATTCGATAACCACGGTCTTGATGTTCTCGAGACCGAGAATTTTGTGTGCTCGCCAGCGTCGCTCCCCGGCCACGATTTGGTACGCAGACTCAACCCGGCGAACCACAATGGGCTGCATCAGTCCAACTTCCCGAATTGACTCCGCCAACTCAGACAGCTTGGCCTCATTGAATACTCGTCGCGGCTGCCACGGATTCGGGACGAGGGCAGCCACAGGCAGCTGAGACGACGTTCCGGTCGACTCAAGCTCCTGCACCCGCAATTGTGCGGCCGCCAATGCTCCGGCCATTCCAGGCGCGGTCTCTGTACGACTCGCGCGCCGGTTGGCGTCGGGAGTCCTTTCGGCTGTCGACCGAAGATTTGCGGTCTTGGCCAGCATCTGATCGCGAATATTGCTGTTGTTGCTCACTGTGCCGGCCTCCATTGTTTGACGAACATGTCATCGACCCATCTGCAATAGTCGACCAGCGGCTGTTTGACACGCGCCAATGATTTTGCTTGGCTGTGAGAGCTGCTGATATCGAAAACGGTCGTAAATGCCAGCGCGCCTGAACTCATCACGGAACTGGCTGGAACCTCAAACGGGTCAAGCCAATGACGATACGCTCCTTGTGCCCATGTGCGCACAACAGGCGCTGCAGAAGTGTTGCTGTAATTCACGCGTGTCAGCAATACGGATACGAAGTCGTATTTTTTGTTAGCTTCATATTTGATGAAGGACTTGGCGACGTCCGAGAAAAGGCGCCAGAAGGAAAGCGAGCTGAAGAAGTCGAGATTCTCGGGGACCATCGGCATTACCATCGCGTCCGCGGCCATCAGTGCATTCAGGTTGAGATAGGACAGCGACGGTGAGGTATCCAGAATGATGTAGTCATAGTGCTTTCGCAGCGGCGCAAGTCCATCCCGGAGCACCTGCCAGAATTTGAATCCAGGAAGCTTCATCTGCATGGCGGGAAGGTGATACTCGGCACCAACGAGTTCCGTATGAGCCGGGATGATATCCAGGCCATCCCAGTATGTCTTCTGCACCTTGGCAAGCAGGCCCCCTTCGACCTTCTGGTCATAGACATACGGAAGCACCGTGTCGTCCGGAGATACCTCTTTTTCGGCATACAGTCCACACAGCTCAGAAAGCGAAGCTTGTGGGTCAAGGTCAACCACGACAACCTTTCGCCCGCGTAGGCTCAACCCCTGGGCAAGGCACATCGATGTGGTAGTTTTGGCAGAACCGCCCTTGAGCTGGGATGTGATGAGCACCTTGCCTTCAAACTCACTCGGCCCGGCCACCAGAGGCGTCTGGTAAATGTCCGACACCTGCTGTACCCAATTTCGGGCTTCAACCAATGTGAATAGCCGACTACGGCTTCGTCCTGTTCCGGTGGACTGCCCTTCCGGCAAGACACCGTCTCCCTTCGTAGCTAGGTACTGCACCTGTTGGCGTGTCAGCCCACACAGCTCGGCGACTTCCCCCGTAGTAAACACCGGCGCTTCCTTGCGCGGGCGCGGCGCCAAAATCTGGTCTCGCAATTCAGTTGCATAATCTGTGACGACATCTGCGAAATCGGAGATTTCCTCAAGTGTCACGGTTCGGTCTATCGGCATCGGTTGGCTGACATTGGCCATTTCGGAGTTTTCCATGGAAAAATAGGCTAAACGGAGAATACAGGAAAAATGCAAAAACATCCTTATTTTGTCGCCTAATTTCTGAACTATCGCGTGCAAGCCACTGTTTCTTATATGTTCTGCGACACGCTCAAGAACGGGAAAGGCTAGCATGACGGTACAAAATCTCTCACCTTTCTCGTGCTACGCATTCGTAATCTGCATGCTCCAGGACAAAGGTGAGAGTTTTTGTGCCCCAAAGAGGCGGCCGAGACTCATTCGAATGAAAAATTTTGAGGTCCAATCGCCTGCTCGCGGCTGGCTAACGGCGTCCGTCAACCCGTCATCTTTCATTTTTATTTCTTTTGAGCGCGGCAGGCAGCAAAGGTGAGAGATTTTGTCCCTTGATCCTCTTCGATGACTGAGAAATCGGGACCTCGGGTACACAATCTCTCACCTTTGATCGCGCAGTAGTCCAGGCACTCCAAAGGACACGCCTTTATTGAAAGGAGAACAGCAGGGGCCTTAGGTGCACGTCACGACCCACTGGGCGAATGCCGTGAGCGCAGGGAGAATCGTGCCGGGTGCTACCTGCACATTGTCAGACTTGTGCAGCTGCCATTGGCTGTTCAACAGGTATGTAGGTAGTTTTATATAGAAAAAACGCACCTACAAACAAACAGGAGAAACCTGAATCCTTGTATATCAATAGGTTAGGGCCTATAGGGTGAGATTTGATGTACCCAAGGTGAGAGAAAATGTACCTCTCGGGTGAGAACTAGGTGACCCGGAGGGGAGATTCACGCGACGGGAAGGTGAGACGAGCTATTGATTCAGGATGCGTGGTGAGAGTTCTTGGCACCGCACCTGTGGATAAGCGACTGAAATCCAGTTCCGACAAGGGTTTAGTTGAAACGGGCTCGCGCCAGAGGTGAGAGTTGTTGTACGGAGGGTGAGAGATGTTGTACCCCAGGCCGGGCGAGCTGCAAAGGTGAGACGTTTCCATTGACATCTCACCTTTATGTGCTTAGAGTCTGCTGAAATTTTCAGGTAAAGAATAGCTGCATATTTCAGGGAACGGGCATGGCCAGCAGCGTCGATCGCAGAGTAACTCCGCTTCAGTATGCGCTTGACCTTTTCGTCGAAATGGCGCCGGCGCATAGGTCTATCAATGAGGCCGTCTCCGACAAGGATATCGGCTATCAAAAGAACCGGGTCTTTGCTCGCATCATCGGATTAGGTTTGTCCGCTCGACGCTTTGTAGATGCCGCCTACTTCATCGTGGCTCAGGACCCTGAAGTCCAGGACGCCTACGATGTGACGCTCGGCTTTTTCAAATGGTTGATGCGCTACGATAGCAAGAACAAGAAGCACTTTTCCAGTGTCATCCGTAGCGTCAAATCATCCATGCTCGAAGTCACTAGCGCGCCGGTCGTGGCGGTCGATTCGGCGGGACGGATGATAGACGAATCCGTTGAGAACAAGGCTGACGAAGAGGGTGGTCTCGATGAAGATGACGCTGACCTGGTGGTAGACAATGAAGACGGGGACTGGCTTGAGCTAATAGGGCGAGTTAGTGTCAGAAATGGTCGAATCCGATTCAGGGTGCCAGTAGAACTGCAACGCCTCATTAAGGACCCTGAAAACTCCTACTGGACAAGCCTCCTTATCACCTCGAGATTTACGCTCATTTACGCGCGGGCCATCTACGACCATGTTTTGCCGTCTGTGCCCAACGCGGTAACGGATTGGCTGCCACTTGACCTCGTTCGAAACTTGCCTGGGAAGTCATGGGCAAACAACGCTGAATTCAAATACTTCAAGCGCGACTACCTCGAGCCAGCCGTGAGCCAAATAAACGAGCTGTCCGACATTGAGCTGTCTTACGAGACTCGCGCAGGGACACCTGGTTCGCGAAAGAAGGACCAGATTCGCTTCAGGCTCAAGCGCAAGGAAGCAGCCGTGGCTTCCAAGGCCGACATGCTTAACTCGGTAGCGCTTTTCATGACACTTCAGAACGAATTCGCGCTGTCCGAAAAACAGTTTGAGCGAATCGCGCAGAACCGGACAGTGTGGACTGATGAGCGCATTCAGCAGGCTATCGACTACACCCGGTGGAGAATCCGGCAGGGCGACAAGATTAAAACGGCCGCGGGGTATTTGATGAAAGCCCTTTCGGACAACTACCGCGTCTCCGAAGCTGATAAGCAGGTTGAGTTGATTCAGGCTCAACTGGTCGAAGCGGCGACGGTTCGGCAGGGGACCAAGTCCGATATCCAAAAAGCGGTCGCGGCCAACCTAGCGGCAGCCAACGCCGCAGCCGAACAGCGTCGATACGAAGAGGTTCGCCTCGCGCGGGAATATTTTGACACAGCAGAGAAGAAGACACGGGAGGACCTTGTCCGCAAGTTTGTCGCGTCGAGCACCATGGGGCTTCGGGCTATTGAACGTCAAATGCTCAAACCGGCTCAGGTCACGGAGGCCAACATCCTGACCTTGCCGGATATCGCCAATACGTTTGGCTCCTTTGTTGCCGGCGAACTTAGAAAAGCCGCGCGCGCGCATCACAAGTAGAAGGGTGGCGTTACCGACGGCTGCGGTCCGCGGGAACGGTCTCATGAACGCTCGACAGGGATAAACGATGAATAAGCAGAAACTAGTTGATACGGTCGTTGCCGTGAAGGGTGAAAGCAAGACGGCTACTGGCGAGGCGATCGACGCGCTTATTGGCGCGGTGACTACTGCGGTGGCAGGGCGCGAAACCGTGCAACTGATCGGTTTCGATTCGTTCTCGAGTGGTGAGCGTACCCCACGCGTGCGCCGTAGCTTGGCAACCGGCAAAGCAATCCATATTCCAACGGCGAAGTTCACGGCCGGCAAGGTGTTCAGGGAGGCGGTGAACCCGTCATGACGAAGTCGGACATCGCGGCAGCCGTTTATGCGGGCCTACAACGTGAAATTGCTGATGTGGTGGAGTCCACGCGCGATGCGGCGGTTCGCAGTGTCAACGCGTTGATGACGGCCACCTATTGGGAGATTGGCCGGCGCATCGTCGAGTTCGAGCAGGGCGGGGAGGGGCGGGCCGCTTACGGCGAAGCACTGATAAAACGACTCGGCGCCGATCTCTCCCAGCGGTTCGGGCGAGGCTTCGGGTGGCGCAACCTTTCGCAGATGCGGGCGTTTTATCTGAGCAGGCCGGCGGAGCAGATTTTGCAGACGCTGTCTGCAAAATCCCCATCCCCCAAAATTGTCCCGACACTGTCTGCAATTTCTGCCGGACGACACCTGTCCGAATCACCCGCGCGGAACTCTGCTGACTTGACCACCGTGGCACAGGCGTTTCCCTTGCCTTGGTCAGCCTACGTGCGCCTGCTGTCGCTCAGGAATCCCGCGGCCCGCAGCTTCTACGAAGCCGAAGCCCTGCGCTGCGGCTGGTCAGTGCGGCAGCTCGACCGGCAGATCGGCAGCCAGTTCTACGAGCGCGTCGCCCTCTCGCACAACAAGGCGGCGATGCTGCGGAAGGCCGGGCAGTCCGACGCTGACGACGCACCAACGCCTGAGCAGGCCATTCGGGATCCGTTCGTGCTGGAGTTTCTCGATCTCAAGGACGAGTACTCCGAGTCCGACCTCGAAGACGGCCTGATCCGTCATTTGACTGACTTCCTGCTGGAGCTTGGCGACGACTTCGCCTTTCTCGGCCGGCAGCGACGGTTGCGGATTGACGACGCATGGTTCAGGGTGGATCTGCTGTTCTTTCACCGGCGACTCAGATGTCTCGTGGTGATCGACCTGAAGGTTGGCCGATTCAGCTATGCGGACGCCGGACAGATGCACCTCTATCTGAACTACGCACGTGAACACTGGATGAAGCCTGGTGAAAATCCGCCAGTAGGTCTGATTCTGTGTGCGGAGAAGGGCGCTGCCGAAGCGCACTATGCGCTCGACAACTTGTCGAACAAAATTCTCGCAGCGGAGTACCAGACCGTGCTGCCGGACGAGAAACTGATCGCGCATGAACTGGAGCGTACGCGGGCCGAACTGGACAGGCGTAGCGTCGAATCCGAACGACCACCT
Organism: Paraburkholderia ginsengiterrae; assembly: GCF_001645125.1. Lineage (GTDB taxonomy): Bacteria > Pseudomonadota > Gammaproteobacteria > Burkholderiales > Burkholderiaceae > Paraburkholderia > Paraburkholderia ginsengiterrae. The sequence continues at coordinate 17,229 of NZ_LXKA01000342.1, forward strand.
CAAGTCGACTGAGCCCGCGAGACGACGCCGCAAAAGTAGCTCAAGTTGATTCTTTCAACGCAGATTCTCGGTAGTGGGCTGTACTTTGCGGGTAAGACAGACCTATCTTTTGTTTTAGCCGCGAGGGTGCCCTAAAGGATTCTTGAAGCCATGTGATATGCGCGACGGGTCTCAGTACACGCACATCATCACGGGCGCGCAAATGTTCGACGTATTGAGGCTTAACAAAACGGCGTAAAGAACACGCATTTCACGCCAACACTCAGACGGCAGGTGCGCATGTACCGATTCGAAGATTACGACCTCATCATCGACGCGCGCAGCGAACGCGAATACGCCGTGGATCACATCCCAGGGGCAATCAACCTACCCGTGGTCGGCAATGACGAATACGCTGAGGTCGGCACCCTGCATCGTACTGACAAAATGCAGGCATATCTGATCGGCGTGTCCTATTCGTTGAAAAACATTTCGCGTCATCTTGATACCGTAATTGCGGGCCGTCCGCGTCATGGAAGGGTACTTGTCTATTGCTTTCGCGGTGGCAAGCGCAGTCGCCTTTGGTTCGATGCTCTCGATACGATCGGTTATAAGGTGGACCGTCTGCCTGGCGGCTGGAAGGGCTATCGACGTTGGGTAAACGAACAACTGGCAACGCGGCCGCGGGAGTTCTCGTATGTGGTCCTGTCCGGCTCGACTGGTTCTGGAAAGACTCGCTTGCTCAATCAACTCGAAGCCGCCGGCGCGCAAGTGTTGAATCTGGAGGCGCTCGCATCACATCGGGGCTCAGTCATCGGTGCGATACCTGGTACGCCGCAGCCGACGCAGAAATACTTTGATAGCCTGCTGCTACAGAAGCTTTGTACCCTCTCGCCCAGTCGCCCGGTGTGGGTTGAAGCAGAGAGCAAAAAGATTGGAAACGTGCAGTTACCGCCAGCGCTGCTCGAAACGATGCATACGAAGGGTAAGCCTGTCTGCGTGACAACGCCGATGACCCAGCGAGTCATATTGTGGCGAGAGGACTATCATCATTTCGAGCAAGATCCGGACGCCTTTGTATCGAAGCTCGCCCCTCTACGGAGCCATGTCGGAGGCAAAGAGTTTGAGGTGTGGCAAGAAATGGCCAGATCACGGCAAATACCCGAGTTGTTCGAGCGAGTCATGGTCGCGCACTACGATCCTGCTTATGCGCGTTCGACAAGGCGCAGTTATCCCTCACTTGCAGATGCACCAGTCATTGACTTGCAGGATCTGTCGCCAGACAGTCTCCGCGTCGTGGCACTTGCGCTCATTCAGCGCTTCGGCTAAACGGCTGTTATCTAAAGTTCGTTCAAACGGTTTCATCGCCAATCACCCTCGCGATACGGGTGGGATAGGGCATATTTTCCACATCATCTATGCAATAAACATAGGTATCCAGAGAAATTTCCTGCTTGTAGCAGTAGGTACCTTTCTGTGTGTTTCCGTTTGTAACTGAATTGGTGGATGGGAAGGTAGGGCGAGTATGGTCATATCTTATGAATTGAATTGATCTAATCGGGACAGATTGACTGATTGGGATTGCTTCAAAATATGGCCACAACGATCGAAGACCGCATGATCTTGCTCCTGAATGAGCAGGCACACCTCGCGCCAAGTGAAGACAACAAGCCGAATGGAGAACATCGTAGGTCGTCCGGTTCCCTGCTCCTGCGGCCTGACCCTGGCCGGGGCTACATGGGGCGGCTGGCGGCGTACACCCGTATTTCCATTCAGCGCTGGCGTAAGGTGTTTCATCGCCGACAACGACCCACGCCGGACATGATCGAGGCGCTGGCGCGTCTTTTCCCACACTATGCTTTCTGGCTTATCACAGGCATTACAGACGCGGTCAATGGCCATGTTGCGCCGGATAACGCACAAACGTTTCCGGAGCGCCTGTATGCGCAGTCAGATGGCGCATCCCAGTATTTCCGCAAATCGCTGATTCTATTTCGCCGACTGTTCGAGGAGTCGGGCGTCAATCTGGAAGATGACCATCAGCGCATGTATGCAGCGCAGCGCACCAGGCCGCTAGCTCATTGGCACGACAGCCCGCTTGTCGATGCGGCTTACCGGATCTCTCAATCGACAGAGTACTACGAGCTGCGTGAGATCTGGACGTCCCGCGAGAAGTACAGAGTCGATGACCTGAAACGCATTTGGCCAACATCGTCTGACGATCGGCCGTGGGTTCAGCATGCCAAAGATGCAAAGGAACAGAGCCCTTCGTTTCCGGTACTGGGGGGGGATCTCCGCACAGCGCACCAGGCACACTGCGACCTTTACTACGTCCCGCGATTGCCCTGTCCAACGCGCTTCGCATTGAGCGTTCTAAATACATTGCCGGCTGAGTTAGCTTGCGACGAGTTGGAGCACCTGCGAACCTGGCTGAAGAGACTGCGGGACGATGACCTGTCTGTGTTCTTTCAGTATCTCGAGCATCACGGCATCGACCGAAAGCTAATTTTTCCGTCGGAGTCTGGGACCATACGATTCGCGTGGCTCGGCATGGCCGAGTCTGAGATAGACCGGTTCGTCAATTACGTGCGAAGCCTGCGTTCGAGTCGACCGCGCGATTCGTATCCAGCTCGGACGGGCGGAAGGCTGGCGTCGCAGCCAGGTGCATGAGGTGGCTCGGTGATTCGCCGAAGTGAAGATGATTTGTTGGATTGGGAGCTATGAGCGACTGTATCAGCATTGTGTGCCCTTCTTGTGGGGCCGATCACGGCGATGATGGATGGGAAGTCTTGCAGGAATACGAAGTCCATCGAATGAGGTGCGAAGTCTGCCGCGCAGAATTTTTCGTTTCGATCTTCGAATGCGAAAGATGTGTGGCAGACAATGTGATTTCGTCTCTGTCTGAGCATGAAGTCAAGGACAGGACGTGTCGTGCGTGTGGATATCGCCCCGAGATCGAAGGCGAGGATTATGAAGAACCTTGTCTATGAGCGTGCCGTTAGCGCCGATGTCGAGAAGGTAGGCATTCGTCTCTATCAGGTGCCACGCGGTTTCATTGCGGAAAGGTATCTGATTCAGGGAGACGAACTGATGCTGGTTCAGATTTTGCCGGTTTCATCAAAAAGCGAGTTTGAAAAGTTCGCGCTTTCGGACCCACATCATTCGGTGATGCGGGCAATTTATATTGAAGTGCGAAACATTGTCTGGGCGGATGGCGTTGATGAAGTAATCTAGACGGATCGATCGTAATGGAACTCAGCTTTGATGCCGTTATAAACGCAGCGGATGAATTGGAATTGATACCGCTTGTTAGGGACGCAATTCGATCGAAGGGCGCCGAATGGTTTGTGTTCGTTTCGTTGCATCCTACCGATCATTCAGCCAGTCGCTCCACCCATCGATTCTTGATCGGTTGTCGTCCCGAATGGTGTCAACTGTATAACGCGAACAGATGGTACCTGACGGACCCGTGTCTCGACTACGTGCGATCGAATACGGCGCCAGTTCTGGGCTCGGAGTTACCAGTCCGGACTGCTGGGCAAAAACGGATGCTTGAGGTGGCCGCGGAACACGGATTTCTCAGCACATTCCTCATTCCTGCGCACGCTAGCGAGAAAGGGCGGATTGGAGCTCTTTACCTTGGCTCGAGCACGAAGCGTGAGGAAGGCGAACCGAAACTAAGGGAGGGGAGGGCGTTTTTCCGGGCCTTGGCACTGGAGCTTCTCGATTGGTCATCGCGAGCAGTGCGAGAAGATGCGATTAGAAAGTGCGGCCTTTCGCAACAGGACGTGCAGTTGATTGGCTTCGTGCGATCTGGCTTCAACGCAGGCGCAATCGCCGACGAGCTGAAGGTGTCTTCGACGACTGTCTACCGGCAGTTCCAACGGATCAACGAAAAGATTGGGGTATCGCACATTACCGCGGCGGTCCGGTTTGCGGAAGAAAATGACATCTTTGCGCAACAGTAAAGGCGGCTTCTGGTTGTCGACGCTATTACCTGCGACCGCGACGACATTGTTCTGTTACCGGCATCCCTGGCTTTATTTGATGCTCCTGGTTACGGTGGTCCCCGCCGCCGACGCGCTTATCGGCCAGGATGTGGCGGGCACAAACCGGATGCCGAGCCACGCGCCGAGCGGACCCGCAGTTCCGGTCACTTACATTTTCGTGTCGGGCGCCGCGGTGCTTGTTGCCCTTGGAAAAGCGATGAGCGCGAGGCCGTTGGAGTTTGCTGGACTGATGATTGCGTCCGGGGTGGTAAGTGCTTTTGCGATGGCGCACATTCATGAGGCAATGCACAGGGGCGGGCGTCGGTTTAGATTAATCTCCGACGTAGCCCTAGCAGTCGCTGGATACCCTCACTACCGAGTCGTACATCAACTCCATCACGGACACGTCGGCGATCCGCGATTTGGCTCAACGGCCCATGTCGGCCTGTCGGTTTGGTGTCACGTCGGCCGCTCCTTCTTCTCGGCGCTGAGATCCGCTATCGCTTACGAGCTAGGTCAGATCCGCAGTTGGAGGGAAAGCCGGCTCCTGCAGATCATCCCGATCAGCGTTGGGGTAGTGACTCTTTTCGCGTGGACCGGTGGCTGGCGTGGAGTCGTCTTCTACGTCGGGCAGGGCGTAGTCTCCGTATTTGTCGTGGAGGCGGTTGGCTACTTCCAGCACTATGGCTTGTCCGGTAGTCCTGATGAATTGGGTAACCAGGTTGCGTGGGATATCAACTTCTGGTTGTCCAACCGGCTATTCGTAAATAACGGGCTTCACACCCACCACCATCTGGACCAGACGCGTACCTATGATCACCTGGTTCACGCCGGGAGAGAGCTTCCTGGTGGCTATCTGCACATGTTCGGCTTGGCGTTAATTCCACCGCTCTGGTTCTCGGTCATGAACCCCAAGCTGCCAAAGGCAAGCGACTAGCATAAAACTCCGGCCACCGCAAGACTAAGTGGCTCTCTTGAATTCGTCACATCAACTGTTGGAAAGTGTCACTACGGCGTTGTCTTGGTAGTGCGCTTGCGTGCGGCAAGAACGAGCATGCGTTCCGCGAACATTGTTATCTCGTCTGGCGTCATGAGCTCGGCGAGAGACATTGTAGTAACGGTTTCGCGCAATTCGTCAACGCCGGTGCCTTCTGGGACGCTGAGTTGGGGGTAGGTCGACTCTAAACGAGCGACCAGCTCAGCGTTGAGTGGGCGCTGATTCTTCGTGGCGGATTCCTTCAACTGGTGGTACAGGGGCCACGGTAGCCGGAATTGTGAGCGGTAGCTGTCTTTCATAGTGACATTTGACACTATGGCGGCGCTGGAATATAGTGACACCGTGTCACTATATGGTAGTGACTGCAAAGCACTAGAGGAGAGGGAATGGGTGACATCGTTCGCTCGCAGTGTCGACTCCCCCGAGAGCTAAATGAGTGGCTCATCGATCGGGCAAAGCAGGAGGCGCGATCGAAAAACGCGCAGTTGGTTGTTGAGCTTCGTACTCGGCGGGCCGAACTGGAAGATGAGGCGGTCTGCAAGGGATACGCGTCGGATGCGCCACCGGCGCCGCCAACGTCGCGACAGGAGGAGGTGTCAGAAGGAGATTAAATTGGTTCGCGTCGCGATCCGGCCAGGATGTCCATTGCAGCCGGAGAGCGATATGAGCGGTTGATGCCGGTGCTACCAACACTGACATCAACCTGACCATTTCGTAACCCCGTGAGGACTAACTATGGCTACCGCCATTATAGGCACGGTCACGCTCGCCCCTGCAATTCAGCACTTCTTGCTCCGCAAGATACGCTCGCTGGCGCGTTCGCAAACAAGATTGGCGGCCACGCTGGCCCTGTTGTTCGTTGCTGCAGTGTTCCCCGAATACGCTTACGCGATGGATTACAGCACCTTCACAGGATTGGCACGTGATTTCGTCAGCTGGCTTTTCATCGATGCCGGCCCCTACCTTTTCATGGCCATTCTCGGAGTCTGCACGCTGGGTGTGCCGAAGGGCTGGGTTCCGATGAAGTCGGCTGTTATCGCGGTGATCGTGTCATTTGTCTTCTTCGCCATCCCTGCGATCGTTCGCTATGCCGCGACAACTGGCGCATCGCAGATCTGAGGTGAGGTCATGCGTGAAGTTCACGAAATTCCGAAGGGCATGGTGCAGCCGTGGATGATATGGGGTTGTCTGGCCGAACTGTTTCTCGGCTCATTCGTTTTGCCCGCAGCTATCTTCATGTTCATCAAATGGTGGCCGGTGATGCTCGCCGTGCCCTTCCTGGTCATTGGCTCCTATTTGATTACCGCGAAGGACATGTTCGCGTTTTCGGTCGCATACCAGAGTTTTGGGGCGACAGCGAAGCCACGTAGCCTCAAGTACTGGGGCGGAGCGAAGACCTATGCGCCTCAGTGACTTTCTTGATCGGCATTTCGGCGCATCGCCATTCATTCAGCGGAGCGAGGCAGACAAAGACGATGCGGCCGATCTGCACGCATCGCGCGAACTTCCGTTCGGGCTGAACGCGTACTACAACAGCCATACGTTGCGCACGCTTGACAGCGGACTGGTGCAGATTGTGCGTCTGCAGGGGCTCTACGCTGAAATGCTGGATGACATTGGCGTCGATGTGTACAAGCATCAACGGAACACCGCGCTCGAGTCCATTGCTGACAGCAACGTGGGCATCTACGTGTACGAGATCCGGCGCGAGGCCAACCGGTGGCCCGCCGGCAAGTATTCGAACTGGTTTCCGAATCTTCTCAATGAAAAGCTGAAGGCGCGTTTCCAGACGCGGTCGCTGTATCAGCACGAAATCTACATTGCCATCGTGCGCTACCGGCACTACAGCGGGGTAGTGGGGCGGCTCGATCGCGTATTCAATGCGTTCAATCCTTCTGGCGCCAACGACAAGCTTGAAACGGAGTCGCGTCAGGCGCGTGACCTTGAAGATAAGGTCAATTCGCTGATGAAATCGCTGGCGCACTACGCGCCTCGCCGGCTGGGCCGCGTCGAAACGGAAATCGGACCTTGTTGTGAAATGGCGCGTTTCCTGCGCTATCTGCTCACGCAGGAAGACGGCCCCGTGCTGGCTGACTCGTACAACCTAGCCCAGGCGATCGCGAGTTCGTATCTGCATTTCGGCCGAAACCCGATCCTAGGGAAAGACGTTTTTGAGGTCAACGGGCTTAACCATCGCCGGATCGGACAGGTGCTCGCCATGTCGCGCTGGCCCGATGGCGCGGTCGCCGGGATGGCAGACCGGTTCCAGCGGCTGCACGCCGAACTGATCGTTACGCAGAAGTTTTTCCCAATCGACAAGCTTGACGCCAGCATGGCGACGTCGACAAGTGAGGCCCGGCTGTCGCACGACCGGACGACTGCCGGCATGTCGGCGGAAATTACCGCTCTGCGCATGCGGCAGGCCGCCAACAAGGCCGTGCTCGGCACACATCACATAAGCGTCCTCGTTCATGTGCCGGTAGAAGGGCGCTCGCAGGATGCTGCGGTCAAGGCGCTCGAGGCGCTGGATGATGCCGTCGGAAAAACAGGCGAGTGCTTCAAGAGCTGGGGTGTGAAGCCTGTTGTTGAGACGACCGGAATGGAGCGCGCCGTTTGGTCTCAGATACCGGGCGCCACGAAGCGGCACAACGGCCGGGTAGGCAAGGTCGAGACGATCCAGTTTGCGGCCTTTGCATCGCTGCACAGCTTTCCACAGGGACGCTTCGACGGGAACCTTTGGGGGGAATGCCTCATGGTTCTGCCAACGGAAGGTCAGACCGGCTACTACCTCAACCTGCATGAAGAGCGTGCGGGGATGGTGCCCGCACACGGCAATTTTGGGGCGAGAACGGGGGTGGGCAAGACGTTGTTTGTCGCAATGGTCACCAGCCAGGCCGATAAGTTCGAGCCCCGGGTGCACTGGTTCGACCGGGAGAACGGGAGCACCGTGTTCATGCAGGCCATGGGCGGCGCAGACATCGTACTCAGCCTGTCACGGTCCCTTGGCAATCCCTGCAAGATTCCCGACACGGAACAGAATCGGGCGATGCTGCGCGAGCTGCTGCAGATGATGGCGACGTGTTACGGCTATGTGCTCACCGTCGACGACATCGAACGCATTGCAACAGCGGTCAACGACAACTTCGATGACAGCAAGACCCGGTTCGAGGACCGTCGCCTGCGCAACCTTGCGTGGCGTTTCGGAGGGAAGAATTCGGATCTGTATCGGGCGATTGCCGTGTGGCACGGCGATGGCGCGAATGCGGCGGTTTTCGACAACGAATATGACACGCTCGATGTGGCAACACACCGTCACTACCGTTATGAGATGCGGGAGCTGATGAAGGACAAGGAAGCGAAGCCGGAGCTTCCTGTCCTGCTCAACTATCTGACGCATCGTATCGAACAATCGCTCGATGGATCACCCTCAATCATCGTTTGGGATGAAGCCCAGATGCTGATCCGCAACCCGTTCTGGCAACAGAAGATCGAAACATATCGAGAGACATTCCGCCGGCGCAACTGCGCGACGCTCTTCATTACGCCAGAGCCTAGCGCTCTCTATAGACCAGTGGCGGCCGTCAAGAATCAGGCTGTAACGAGCTTTTATTTCGCCAACGACAAGGCGGATCGACGGGACTACATCGATAACCTGGACTTTTCGCAGAGCGAGTTCGAGTTTATCGAACGCGCGGTGCCGGAGGACTACAAGGTGCTCATCAAGAAAGGCAGTGGAGTCAGTGTGCGCGCCTCGTTTGATATGTCGGACATGCCTGAGCTCGTGGCAGTGCTGTCGTCGAATGACAAGTCGGTTGAGTTGATGAATCGTGTTCGGGCCGACTTGGGCACAACAGACCCGAGCCGGTGGGTCCCGGTGTTCATGGCGCGCGCGCTATCTGAACGGACGCACAACGTTTGACTTGAGGCGTGGGGTGAACCTGTGATCGGACAGATTGCAATCGGTGTACTTGGTGCCGCGAGCGTTTTCCTGTCGCAGGACCGACGCGAACACTGGCGGAGGTGGGCCTGCATCTGTGGGCTTGCAGGGCAACCGTTCTGGTTCTGGATGGCGTGGGAATCGCAGCAGTACGGCGTGCTCGCGCTGTGTTTTGTGTATGCGTGGTCGTGGGCGCGAGGCTTCAGGGTGTACTGGATGGCCAGCCAGGAGCGGCGGCATGCAGTTCACGCTCGGTGAAATAGAAGGGGCAATCCACTTGTGGCGTGTGCGCGCGTCATCGGATGCCGGGTTTGCCGGCAGCGTCGTGGGATGCGCGCTGGCGCGACTTTATGGCGAGACGATCGTTGACCATCGCGTGGTGGCGGATAACGAACTCGACGACGTGGAGCGCGATGCTTTGCGGGTCTTCGTCCGGATGTCAACCGTGCAACAGGAAGCGGAGGTGCAGAAATGAAAGGTATATCCGTAGCGGCCATCGCAACGATGGTCATGTCGACGACAGTTTTCGCAACGGGCGTCCCGGTCGGCGACGCCGGGACGTGGACAGCGCTGGCCGCACAACTCGCCCAGCTCAAGCAGGAATACGACACGCTCAAGCAGCAATACGGCGCGGTAACCGGGTCGTACGCGCGGGGTGGGCAGGGGCTGACCGATGCAATCGACGCGTCGTCCATCGTGCCCGGTAGCTGGCAGGACGTTGTATCGCAGCAGAAGAGCGGCATCTACGGAAGCCGGCAGGCGACGTATGAAAAGGTGATGAACACGATGTCACCCGATGACTTCGCTGACAAGGGCGAGGGCGCGAACTACAAGATGAGTACCGACTCGGTTCGGTCTGCACTGGCCGGCGGTGAGTCGCTGTACGACGAGGCGCAAACGCACCTGCGTAACTTCCAGAACCTGTCGCAGCAGGTCGACACGACGCAGAACGTCAAGGATGCAGCCGATCTGCAGAACCGCATGTCGGCCGAGCTGGGCATGGCGCAGTCCGCGCAAACGAAATTACAGGCCATCAATGCGAATCTGACCGCCAATCAGGTGAATGAAAGTAATCAGGCGACGGCGGCTCGCACGAAGTTTTTTCAGAACGTATCGAAGTGAGGATCGAAATGCGACGCATCGCTTTTTACCTTCTGATCACCGGGGCCACGTGTCTCGCCGGTTGCGCGCATTCCGGCGCGATATCGAAATCGCCGTGCGCGTGCGATTTTCATCCAATCGGCCGTCAGGTGTAACGCGTGCACCGTGGGCCTGCCGGCGCACGGGTGATTGAACTTGGAGACAGGCATATGACGTGGACAGGCAAACTCACCTGGTTCCTTCTCGCGGTCGCAGTGGTTGGATGCGGCGGCTTGATCGTTTACGTCGTGCATACCGGTGGCACAGGTGGCAGCACCATCGAACCCCCTGCGCAGACTGTGCCGGCGTTCGAGCCGAAGACCGAAGCGTATTACCTCGCGCATCAGGGCGAGATGAAACAACGACTGGCTGAATGCAAGAACCACGGTATCGGAGTCGGCACCGACACGCCGGAAGCAAGGGATTGCACGGCGGCAGCCGCAGCGCTTAACGATAGGTTCTTTGGCGCGAGCAAGTGACATGGCCGATCCGGTAGATCAATTCATTCAGACGCTGTTCGACAGCATCCCCTCGCGGACGGAAGCGTTTCTGTCGACCAACTACCCGGTGCTGGGGCACGCGGTCACGCAACCTGCGCTGTACCTCGCGATGATCTGGGTGGCGGTGAAGGTGATGCGGGTTCATTCCGGGCGCGATCCGGCGGACGTATGGCCTTTGGTGAGGATGCTGCTCACGATCATGTTCGTGTTTGCAGCATTAAACTGGGGCGGTCTGGCCGGACAGATCTTTCACTCATTCCAGGAGCTGCGCGACGACACCGTAAGTTCCCTGATGGGCGGGCAGTCGATGACGCAATATCTGGAGAACGACTACAACAAGTTTTCAGACGCATCGGGCCAGATGATGAAGCAGTCCATGCTCAATATCGGCATCGTTCTTCTTGGATTGGCGTTGCAGATCGTCAACTCAGCAATGGTCCTGATCGCCCTGGTCCTGAAGGTTGGGTCAGACATGGGCTTTGCGGTCACGATGCTGCTCTTCCCTTTGTTTGTCCCGACGTTGATGTGGAACAGCACGCGCGGATTCGGCATGAGCTGGTTCGCAGCGATGGCGAAGTTCGCGCTGGTCGGAATCCTGCTCGGTGTCATCGTGAAGTTCAGCTTTGATATCACCGACCAGTTTGTCTCGAAGATGGATCCCAATGCGATGACGGCGAAGGATGCCTTCGCTGCAATCATCATCGCCGGGGCAATCGCACTGTTCATGGCCTTTACCATTCGTCCCCTGGCGTCCGCTCTGACATCGAGCGGCGCCGCGGGCAGCGGTATGGCGGACATGATCGGCGGCTTCATGATGTCCCAGATCATGTCGAAGTTCTCCGGTGGGCGAGGTGGCGCTGGCGCAAATCCGGGTGCGGCGACTGCACTGACCAGTATCAGCAACACACAGACTGCTCACGGCAACCAGCTTGCGCGAACTGAGAGGGCGTTGTCCTCGGGTGGCGCTATGAACACTTCCGGCATGTCGAGCCCATCGGGCGCCGGGCAACCGGGCGGCCCAGGCGGCAGAACGCCTTCGAGTGGCGCATCTGATGGAGGTCAATGGTGAGCGCGATTGTCCAGAAATCATCCACCGTACCACAGGCGTCAGTGCCTGACGTACCGCCAGCCGAATCCTATGAAGCGATTCGCCTGTCCCGGAATCGCGCATATCTGCTTGCGTTGGTAGCGTGGCCGATCGCAGGCCTTGCGCTGGCTTCGATGGCCTACGACAAGGCTAATCAGGAATATGTACCACCCGTGGTGCTGACCCTTGACAGAAACAACCACGTCGCAAAAAGCGAGATCGGCACACCTGCGATGCTCAGTTCGAAAGATGCCGTGATCGAGAGCGAGCTTGCCCGTTACGTGACGGAACGCTACACGCTTGATCGCGCGTTTCGCCAGGACCACATTGATTACGTCAGGCTGCATTCCGCATCGAACGTGGCGGACCGCTTCAACCACGAGATGGACGCGAAGAACAGAGACAACCCGTACTACAGCATCGCCGAGACGACGGTGCGCCGGGTCAGGGATGTTCGCGTACGGATTCTCGACCGGGACGACCACAAAGCCGAAGCAACCTTCGCGACCTACAACGACGGGAACGGCGACAACAAGACGATCTACTGGCATGTGCTGTTCCGATACGAATTCGTGAAGCAGGCGTTGACACCGCAGAACCGCTACATCAACGGGACGGGCTTCATGGTGACCGGCTTCGAGCCGAACACCGAGCCGGGTGCGCCGGCCCCATCCGGAGGTTGAGATGCGAACAGTCAGGAGCGCCTTGACGGCAGTGGTAGTAGCAATGGCGCTGTCGGGCGTGGCTCACGCAGTAATAGCTGCTGATCCTGTCCTGCGGGGTACGGAAGGCACTGTACAGCGCTTGCCGTACGTGCCGGACCAGATCTATGACCTGACGGTTGCTGACAGAACCTTGTTGGCGATTGACTTCCCGACCGGCGAGCACATCAAGGCCGTCGCGCAGAGCACGGCACCGGTCTTTCATGTTCAACGAACGGGCGACACGCTGCAGGTGACGGCCGACAAGCCGGGCGAAACGATGGGGCTGAATGTCACGACGACGCGCGGCACGTATCACCTCCAGATAGCGTCGATTGCCGATGCGTTGACGGCCGCGCATATCGTTCATTTCGTGACGCCGTCGGCGTACTAAGCAGGAGAGGGAGCGACATGAAAACTGTTCGCCACGGCATGCTGGCATGGTCAGTGGGTATTGCGTGCGCCGTTACGGGTGCGAACGCACAAGCGGCCAAAAATCCGCGCTGCGTGATCACGGACAACAGGGTATGCCAGCTCCAGTTTGACCCGAATCAGGTCTATGAAATCACCGGCGTCTATGGGTATGCGACGACGATCGAGTTCGCGCCAGGGGAAAAGATCCTCAACAAGGCGATCGGCGATTCAATCGGCTGGCAGGTCCTGAAGTTTCGCAATCATCTCGTGCTCAAGCCGGTCGAGCCTGATGCGAGAACCAATCTGACGGTCACGACCAGCAACCACGTTTATTACTTCCGCCTGTCCAGTTCGAAGAACCCGGAACGCGCGACCTATGCGGTACGCTTCCTGTATCCGGCTGATGGAAGCGATGGGTGGGGCGATGATTCGGGTGGCGTCTCTGACGCATCGTATTCGCAGCCCCGCATGGTCAACAGAAATTATCAGGTGTCGGGTGACGAAAATTCGTTCGGCCTGCAGCGCGTTTTTGACGACGGGCAGTTCACTTACTTTCTGACCTCGATCGGGAAGCCCAAGCCGAGCATTTACGTCGTCGACCGGGACGGCACCGAGGCACTTGCGCCCATGCGCAGGGAAGGGCCATATCTGGTGATCGAGCAGATGGCTGACCGCTTTACGCTGCGCGACGGCGATCGCACCTTGTGCGTGACCCGGTCGCAACAGGGTGCGGCGACGCAGGCGCAGCGCTCACCCTGGGGAGGCGGAAATTGAATACGCCTGATAACCCGAATGATCTGCCTCGAGACAGCGGGCAGCCAGGGGGCGAGCCGGCCGATGCAGGCGACAGCCTGAACGAGCGCCGGCGCGCAGCTGATGCGCTAAGGCAGACGTCGCTCGCGGCCGATACTGCCCGCGGCCGGCGTCAAACCTTTTTCACGGTCGCCGGCGCGATTCTGTTCTTGTTGTGTGCCGGTGGGTTCTACGGGATGAAGCATGACGCGCCGGCGCCATCGAGCAGTTCCGATAAGCCGAAGATCGACGAAGACACGACGAAGGCCGCGCCGCTGGATGCTGGCCGGCAGAAACTTCCGGCGTCGATGGCGGCAGCTGCGTCGGCACCAGCGGCAAGTTCTGGCGTCGATCCGGACGAAGCGCGACGGGCTGCGGAGCGTCAACGTCAGGCGGCCGCAGCAGCTGAGCAGGCACGCAGAAAAACCGAGGCAATGCACGAGGCGCGGATCAAGTCGGGTCTGTTTGGTTCAGACACGGGGGGCGATGGTTCGGACGATGCAGGTGCCGCTTCCGCTGATGCACAGCAGGGTGGGGCAGGCCTGGGCCGCCGCACTGGCGGTGACGGCCCAAATGATACGAATTCGGCCTTCGCGCGCAGTGTTTCGAGCGCCGACGACTCCACGTCCAAGGCGCAAAAGATCGACAACCTGCAGTGCAAGATGGAGCCGGGGGCAATCCTCGAGGGCCATTTGGTGCCGCGCATTATCTCGGACCTGCCTGGTTCCATCACGATCATGCTGGATCGGGATGCTTATGGGGAGCAGGGCAGGATTGTGCTGCTGCCGTGGGGCACGCGCATTACAGGCAAACCGAATTCGTCTGTGCGCAAGGGGCAGGAACGAACCTTCATCGCGAGCGCCGTCGCCTTGCGTCCGGATGGCGCCAAGATCCCTGTCACCTCACCGGTTGCCGATCAGCTCGGATCGGCGGGCATCGATGCCGAAGTTGATAACCACGTTGGGCAGATCCTCGGCATGATCGCGGCGCTGTCGCTGCTCGGTGCTGGCTCATCGACCTACGGTGTGTCGTCGTCAGACCAGAACAACTCGATGGCGATGTACCGCGCGGGTGTGCAGCAGTCGATGGCGCAGTCTTCGCAGCAGCTGCTGGGTGGCTACGTCAACATCCCGCCAACACTCAAAAACGACCAGGGCACGCGCGTGCGCATTCAGGTCGAGCACGAACTGGACTTCTCCGACTACTGCAAATCGGGCGACGGGGAGGAATGGTGACAACGGATATCTCGCACGTTCAATGCGAAGTCGCCGTCGGCGAACTGCGCCGCCAGCTGGACGACGCGGTTGCCGACGCGTTGCAGGCACAGATATTGAGGGACTTCGCCCGGGATGACGGACGGTATCTGATGCTCGCGCAGGCAAAGCTTAAGGCCGTTGCCCGCCAGTGTTTTGATGCGCAGGTTTGCCTCGATCGTCCGTTCGTGCAGCAGGCTGGCGCGGTCGCTCGCGCCGAGCGCATCCGGGGGCGCTGACATGTCGATCGTTCCGGCATTCTTCAACCGCACCGAGTCCATCCGGCCGCTCTTCGATGACGCTGATGTCTCGGAGATTGCGGTGAATGGTCCAGGTGTCGTATGGGCCGGACGGAAGGGCGTGCGCTTCATGGAGCGAGTGGTTACGCCGGTATTGACCGAAAGTACGTTGCGGGACTTTGCCGAACTGGTGGCGCATCACTCGGACCAGGAGACAGATGCGAGGCGCCCGCTTCTCGCGGCCTCGATCCCTTCGGAACTGACCGGGCCGCGGAACCGCGATTTTCGGATCCAGGTTGTTCAACCGCCAGCAGTGCCACCGGGAACGATCGCGATTGCAATCCGCAAACCGTCAACGCTTGATCTCACGATGCAGTACTACGAGGAGAGCAGGGCCTTTGATCGGGTCAATGAACCGTTGGCAGACTCGGAAGACACCGACAAGAAACTGGCGTCGCTGTATGGGGATCGTGCGTGGCCAGCTTTCCTGCGACTCGCCGTCAAGGCGAAAAAGAACATCGTTGTGAGTGCACCGACTTTTGCCGGCAAGACGGAGTTCATCAACATGCTTCTGAAAGAGATCTCGCCGGCTGAGCGGATCGTGACGATTGAAGACGCGCGCGAGCTGCGGCCGCCGCAGGCCAATACGGTGAACCTGCTGTATTCGCGAGGGAATCAGGGTACGGCAAACGTGACGGCAGTTGAACTGATGGAAGCGTCGTTGCGGTTGTCGCCTGATCGCGTGATCCCAGGCGAACTGCGCGGCGCGGAAGCATACGTCGCGCTCGAAATGCTTAATTCCGGCCACGGTGGCTGGATGACGACGCTGCACGCAACCAGTCCAGAACACATGTTCGAACGTCTGGCGCAGATGGTCATGCGCTTCGGTTCGACCTTGCAGCGCCCCGAGATTATCGACTATGCCCGCAGTCTCATCGATGTCGTGGTGCAGATGCATCGCTATGACGATGGGGTGCGGGGAATCAGCAAGGTGCTCTATGTCCCGCATTAAATTGCCCTTCGCGCCTCTGGTGCTGACTCTGATGCTGCTTTCCGCCCAAGCGTCACAAACGGATTTGCAGGTCGCACCCCCACCGGTTGCATCCTACTTTGTCTCGCTGGCCCAGGAGTGCGCCCCTGACGTTCATCCCGCGCTGTTGGGGCGCGTGACGACAGTTGAGAGCAGCGGCAATCCGTTCGCGATCGGCGTCGTCGGTGGCCATCTTGCGCGACAGCCAAAGAACCTTCCGGAAGCGCTGGCCACCGTCAAGGTGCTCGACGCCGGCGGCTGGAACTACAGCATGGGACTGGTGCAGGTCAACGTACACAATTTGGCGCCTTACGGACAGACCACAGAGGGCATTTTCGAACCCTGCGCGAACCTCACGACCGGTGCCGCGATTCTTAAAACGTGCTACGCCCGCGCGAAACCGCAGTTTGCGCAGGCTGATGACGCGGTACGCGCGACGCTCTCCTGCTATTACAGCGGAGATCTGACTCGAGGCGCCGCTTATGCCCAAAAGGTGGCGGCTGCCGTCCCGGCGTCAGGGGTGCAGGGGGCGCAGCCGATCGAGGTTGTTCCAGACGTTCGCCCTGCAGGTGCGCCTGCACGACGCGCGGCAGCACGGCCGGACCGCGCTGCAAAGTCTGCGGCCAAAGACGACTGGTTCACGACCTATGGGGACGACGACGAAGACGGTCAGGTCAACGGCGAGGTGAGCGATACGCGCAAGGCAGTGCGGGCAACCGGAGCCGTTGATGATCAGTAACGGGTACCGACTGCTCGCTGCGGCCCTTGTGCTGGACTGCTATGCCGTCACGGCGGCCGTGGCGGCGTCGCAATGGTGGCATCACCTGCCTGGGGCCGGTGGACAGTTCGCGGCGCTTATGGTGCCGATGTCGTTTTATCTGGTGGCGCAACTGGTGCGGGAGGGCGGTGTCTGGGCCTTGCTGCCGCCCACACTTGCCTTGATGTGGTTGGGTTCGCTGGCTGCGTCGCCGTTCTGTTTGTTCGGCCTAGCCGTGCGCAACACGTGGCGTGCCTGGCGATTCATGACTGGTGGACACAGGGCGCTCACCTGGAGAGGGGGTGGGGTATGACGATGAAGAACAGTGGTCGGCTAATGTTGCTCGTATCAGTGCTCGCTTTGGGCGGTCACGCCAATATGGCCCGTGCCGATGACGACTACGGTTGCCGCATTGTGATCTGTCTGGGCAACCCGTCATCGAAAGGTGGGCCGTGGGCACCGGACAGCTGTGGACCGGCAATGGACCACCTGATGAGCGATCTCCGCCACGGGCGTGGTTGGCCGCAGTGTAAGGACTCGGACATGACCGTCCGTCAGAACAACACGCCGTACGACCCGTGCCCTGCTGGCACAGCGGCTGCGGCGGCCGGCGTCTGGGTGGCAGAAGGGCAACGCAAGGCCGGCGCCCATTCGTACAGCGGCATGGAGGGCTTTGCACTGGTCGGAAACCCGAGGCCTTCCGTGGCGGATATCAACAGCGGCTACGAGTATGACGGGCCGCAGGCCTGTGTGGGCAGCAAGGTCGGTGCGTATCAGCTGTATGGCGATCCCTCGGGTGATGCATCGGCTGTGAGCTGGCGAAACGGGCGGGACGGTGGCGGATACGACGGCGATCCAGTCACCGTCACGGTGTATGACCACATCGTCTGGCAACAGCCGCAGTCGCCGAATGCGGTCGACGTGTACGAGGCCGGCCAGTTCCAGACAAGAATTCATTACTAATAGGGCGGCGCCGATGACTTACGCGGCAGCGCATGGCTGGACGTGGGTTGGTCAGTATGAACTGGTTCATCCTACTGGATGGCGAATTGCCAGTTGCATTATTCAGGGTAAGCCTAGACACATTCTCTGGCACGGCGGCGATACGCAGGGCAATTTTCCTGGTGTTGACGTC
Source organism: Paraburkholderia ginsengiterrae (assembly GCF_001645125.1). Lineage (GTDB taxonomy): Bacteria > Pseudomonadota > Gammaproteobacteria > Burkholderiales > Burkholderiaceae > Paraburkholderia > Paraburkholderia ginsengiterrae. The sequence continues at coordinate 35,179 of NZ_LXKA01000342.1, forward strand.
ACCGTGCGCAAAGCACGTCGAGTCATTGGGTCAGGGCCGGTGAGGGTAAAGATGCGCAAACTCCATCGCCCTCTCATATCAGTGGTTGTCACGGCTGCGCTGACGGTCGTTGGCTTTCCCCTCCTGACGTACTCGGACAGTGCCCATGCTGCATGCGTAGCCCCCGACGGTCCCGCGATCGACACGGGTTTTTCACCGGAAGGTTCTGCCGAACGTCTCGTTCTTAAAGCCATCTGCACGGCCCGGCATTCGATTCACCTGTCGGCGTACAGCTTTACGTCGCCGACGATCGTCGAGGCGTTGATAGACGCGCATCGGCGCGGCGTTGACGTTGCAGTGGTGGCCGATCGGAAGAGCAACCTGGTCGAGGATCGCAGTGGCAAAGGCCGCATCGCGCTTGACCTGCTGTCCGGCGCGGGCGTCGGTGTCCGGACGATCGATGTGTATCCGATCCATCACGACAAATTCATGGTGATCGACGGTGAATCGGTCGAGACGGGTAGCTTCAACTACACGATGTCGGCGGCCAGGTACAACAGCGAAAACGCTGTGGTGATGTGGCATGTGCCGGTCGTCGCGCAGGCGTATCAGCAGCACTGGCAAAGCCGGTTTAACCAAGGGCGCCCCTGGGCGGGGCAGGCGTCCAACTGACGGAGGTTTTTATGTTTGAAGACACCGTATTGCGGTTTAGCGACAAGGAGCGTCAGCAACAGCTTGCGGAGCAGGAGCAGGCGCTTGCCCAGCGTCGTGCGAGTCTCGAGGCACGCCAGAAGAATCTCGCATACCGGCAGGACTGGCTTAAAAGGGAGCCTCACGCAGTCGCGCAGGCAGTCGAGCGCGAGGACCAGCAGCGCCGTGAAGACAAACAGCTCGCGACAGATGCGAAAGCGCTCAAGACACGCTTCGGCCTGAAAGATGGTGAGGTGATCGACACCGCCGCGATGCGGGGCGCGCTCGAGCAGGCGTTAGCAGAAAAAGAAGTCGAGCAGGCACAGCGGGCCGAGCAGATTACCGATCGGGCGTCGCTTCTGTCGGGTCTGAACAAGCTGGCGTTGATCGATGCGAGGAAGACGGCCGAGATCCTGCATGCGAACAAGGATCTGAATGTGCCGCGCGAATGGAGTCGTCAGGAAATTGCCGACATGTTCGCGAAGGCGCAGTCGCGCGTCGATGGCAGGGGGGCTACGCGGACGTATCCCAAGACCCTCGATGGTTGGTCGAAGTCGCTAGAAGCTCGGAGCCGCGAACTTGATCTTGCGGAGATCAAGCTCGATGCACAGGAGCAGGCATTACGGGCGCAGGTGCGCCGTGCGATCGAGGGCCCGGAGAAGACCGCGGCGCAGCCTGTCCCGGAGCTCGTGCAGAAGGCCGCAGACCGCTCGGTAGAGGTAGCGGCGGGCAAAGGTGCGGTAGCGGCCGCGAAAGAGAGCGTCAGTATTGATACCTCTCTGGAGACCCTGAAAGATCCGGCCAAATTTGCAGCGACTGTCGATACGGTTGCGAAGACCACGGGGGTTAGTGCTGAACAGGCAAAAGCCACACTCGAAATGTTGCGTGAAACGAAAGAGGCCAACGCCGGCAGGGCGCCGGACGCGATGATGTCTGATAAGGCCGCGATCGATGCTGCGCGCAATGCGTTCTTCTCGCGCGGCAGTGGGAGGAGCACAGCGCCGGTCGAGAAGGTAGCAGAGAGGGCAGCAGCGAAACCGACGGCGCAAAAATCGAATGTCATCGAAATGGGAACTGGCAAGCGAACACCGTCAGCTGCGCCAGTTGAGAACAGCGGCCAGACACTCGAGGCAAAGAAGGCCGTCGATGGGGTTGCTGGTTTCAAGAAACTTGGTCGAAACAAAACGAAGGATGCCGCCGACAGGGGGGCTCCAGATGCCGGCAAGTCGGCTGACGCAGGCAAGACGCAGCAAACGGAAGGCGCCAGCGTCGTGCGTGTAGAGACGAGGCCGCGTAAGAATTTTTCGGAGCTGAATGCGCATGAAAAGCTTGAGCGCCGCGCCGAGTTCTTCGGGAACCTGCGCGAGTCGGCCGGTTTTACACGCGATGGCAAGCAGGCAGTCTCGGAGCGGGCCAGGGAGGCCGTCAGGCCGGGAAAGCAACGTGAAGGGCACGGGATCGGCTGATAATGCAAAAGCACGAAATCGTGATGATGCAGTGGACGGGTGCGGTGCTCGCGCTCGTTCTTGGCCTTTGCGTGTCCTTCACTTGGGCAGGGTATCCGCCGCTGCCGTTTCCTTCGGGGCTCATCCACGGCTTCATGGCGGCCGCGCATGATCCTTTGCTTTTCTGGGGCGCGGTGCCGGGTGCGGCGCTTGCAGCGGGGGCCGCATGGGCATGCCACGAATACCTGTTCAATGGTTTCGAAGGCTACCGGTACGCCAGATTCATTCGTGGCACGAAGATGGAAAACCGGCACCAGCTCAGCAGCCGCATCGCGCGACATAACAATCAGTATCGCAAACAGGCCGTGAAACACGGCGATGCGCCGCGCGCGTCAGTCGCCGTTTGTGGCGTCGAGATGCCGACGGATCTCGAAACGCAGAACCTGATCGTCGTGGGTGCGCCAGGCTCCGGCAAGAGTCAGGCGATTAATGGATTGCTCGCATCGGCACTGCGCCGCGATGACCGCATGGTGGTGGTTGATCCGAATGGCTCGCTCATGTCGCGCTTCTATTTACCAGGCGACATCGTGATCAACCCGTACGATGCCCGGTGTATTGGCTGGTCGCTGTTCAACGAGGTCGATCACGGTTTCGACTTCGAACGACTCGCACATTCGGCGATTCCACCGCAGAACGGCGATCAGGCCGAAGAGTGGGCGGGCTATGCACGCGCGCTGCTTGCGGACGCGATGAACAAGCTCGCCGGCGACGACATGCGCGACATGGTAACGCTGACTGATTTGCTGGTGCGCGAGCAGCGCCCGGTTTTGCAAAAGTATCTTGAGGATACGGATTCGGTGGGCTTCTTCGCGAAGGATGCGGATAGGGCGACGGCCAGCATCATCTTTACGCTGAACAAGTACATCCGGCCGCTGCGTCGCATCCCTGACGGCGATTTCTCGATCCGGCGCTGGATGGGCGACGAAAACGCAGGGAACATCTGGATTACGTGGCGTGAGGATCAGCGCACGGCTCTGGGCCCGACGATCCCCGTCTGGCTCGACCTGATCTACGCGATGATTCTGAGCGAGGCGCCCACGTTCGACCGGCGGCTTTGGGTGTTCAAGAACGAACTGGCATCCCTTGGTCGCCTCTACAGTTTCGAGGCTGCAGTATCGAAGGGCCGCAAGCATGGCCTGTGTGTGGTGGGGGACCTGCAGGATCTGGTTCAGTTGCATCAGCAACTGGGAGATCTACCAGCGAAAGCGACGCTTTCGTGTTTTCGCAGTCTGCTTGCGTTGGGAGGGGCCAACGCACTGACAACCAAAAGCGTTGCGGAGATGATCGGCTGGCACGAAGTAGAGCGCCATCCGATCGGCGTGCAGGGTCAGTGGCGTATCAACACACGCGAGCGCAAGCGCGATCCGGAGTTGGTCGTCACGTCGTCGCAACTCTCGAACCTGCCCGACCTGAACGGTTATCTGAAATACGGCAAGGACTGGCCGCTCGCGAAGATCAGATTCGGCGCGCGTGACTATCCGGTGCGCGTGCCCGCCTACATCGAGGCGCCGCCACGTGAGCTGCTTCAGTCAATTGCGGTGCCCGCACCTGTCAATCCCGCGCCTGCTCCACACGGCGAAACTGGGGCGACTGCAATCATCGTTGGCGCGGTCCTTCCTTCAACGCTGTCGTAGGAGTATCGGTAGAGGTGACGCTATGAGCGAGTTTCGATTCGATGACGTGATTGTTGCGGCAAATGCCACTGATCTGCAGGCGTATCTTGCCGATGCACACGGCGAGAAATTTCGACCGTTGTGCATGTGTACGCCGGTTGGCGTCTCGATGTATGTCGCGAAAGTCGGGGAACACTATGTGATCAAGCGTATGCCAAACACGGGTGGCCTACATGCGCCGGACTGTGGATCGTACGAGCCGCCGGCAGAACTCTCCGGCCTGGGTGAGGTGAAAGGTGAGGCTATTCGGGAGAACATTGAAGACGGTATCACCACGCTTAAGCTCGATTTCAGCCTGTCGAAGTCCGGTACAAGAACAGCGCCAGCGCCCTCGGGCGAAGCGGCCGACGCGGTGCGAACGGACGGCGCGAAGCTGACGCTGCGCGGCACATTGCACTATCTCTGGGAAGAGGCGGGCCTGAATCGTTGGTATCCGGCGATGACGGGCAAACGCAGCTGGTACATCGTGCGGAAATATGTACTGCAGGCGGCGGCCGGCAAGGTATCCAGGGGCGAACCGCTCGGCCGTTGGCTGTACGTGCCGGAGTCGTTTTCCGCGGAACACGCAGCGGGTATCACGCAGCGCCGCATCGCGCACATGGCCGAGCTAGCAGCCAGCAAGAAGACACGCAAGCTGATGATCGCGATCGGCGAAGCGAAGGAGATCGTCGAGTCGCGCTACGGCTTCAAGATCGTCGCGAAACACCTTCCGGACTTTCCGTTCATGCTGAGCGACGATCTGCATCGGCGGCTCCAGAAGCGTTTTGTAAACGAGCTGGCGCTGTGGGACAGCATTGAAGATTCGCACCTGGTGTTCATCGCAACCTTCGGCCTCATGCCTACCGGCATCGCGTCGATCGAGACGCTGGCTGTCATGGTCGTGTCAGCTAACTGGATTCCGTTCGAGCACGCGTACGACAAACTGATGCTCGATGCGCTCACCGCGCACAAACGCCGCTTCGTAAAGGGGCTGCGATACAACCTGGCTGAGAACAAGCCGCTCGCGTGCGTGGTGCTGGCCGACGTGTTGCCGAAGCCCGTTGCGCTGTACGTGCAGCCGCCTGGCGTCGAACAGGAAGACGAGGACGCGCTGTCAGGTCTGATCGAGGAAAGCGACATGCCGTCGTGGATCTGGCGTGCTGGTGAGGAGATGCCTGAGCTGCCAGCGCCAACGTTGGCCCGTGCTGCGAGACCATCGACGCGTGCCGTCGCTACGTTGGATGAAGTTAATGCAGCTGCGGCGGATGCGGCCGCATTGTCAGCGGGCGAGAAGTCTGCATGGTGAGGCAAGGTTGACTGGCCCGGCTCGCTGTTATTGCTTCAAAGGAACGTGAGCCGCGTCGAGTGGAAATTTGTACTCTCTGTTCAGCAGGACTGCATAGCGCACGACAAACCCGAACCTACAAAAGAAAAACCCCCGCCTGGCAGCGAGGGTAGTTCTTGATGACAGCCAGCACAGAGAGAAGTGCTAGAGACATCGAAATCAACGAGTCCGTTTCGATTCTAGCAATCCTTCACTCCGTGTCAAGCGTCATCGGTAGGCGCTCGACCTTAAAGAAAGGAGTGGATACATGAATCGACGACAAGCTAACCGGGTCGGATGGCCCGTACCCGTCGCATTCGCAATGCCTGCAACGCCCCATCTCAGAGGGCGATGCAGGCGAAGTACGTTTCGCCTCGAGGTTTCCCCGGTGCTCCGTTAAGCCAGCACCCGCCCCGGCATGTCCAGCCAGTGGTACGCGCGTCGCGTCGCGGCACTCCCGGCGGGGTTGCCGAACCCGCCCAGGACAGGGGTGGGTGGACTGCCACGCGTACTCACCGAACTCATGCACCGCCTCGGCCGCTATCTCGATGCACCCGACGAATGGTTGCCGAGCCTGAATCGCGCAAACGGGTCGACGCGCCAGCAGCGTACCGAACGCAGCGTAGCGTGCGTGCAACTGCTGCGCGCGAGCCTCAAATACCTGGATCTGTTGACCATGCGCGTGGGGATCCCGTCGACGGGATGCGGGATGCAGAACCTGACACTGCCGTTTCTCGCCGGGCAGGCTGGGCTTGACGTGCGCCGCGCGGAGCGCGCGATGCGTGACCTGCAGGCGGCGGGTCTGACCTCGGTGCGACGGCGCTGTGAACGCGCCGAGGACGGCAACTACAGGGGCCTCGCAGCCATCAGATATATGCCGGCTTCGCTCTTCGGCGCGTTCGGTCTGGCGAAATGGCTGCGGCATGAACGTAGCAAGGCCTCGCTGCGCCATCAACTGCGGGCGACCGCCGACGCCAAACACCGCCGGCGCAGCACGCGCGAACATGCACGTGGCCAACTCTGGCTCGACGCGATGACAAACGGTGTGAAACGCGCAGGCCCGGCGGTGTCCACATCCGGCGGCATGGACGTCAGTACTGCCGCCGAGTTCGAGCGGCAGGTTCAGATCCGCGCCGGCGAGATCAAGCAGGCCAATCCTTCTCTCGGGCACGGGATCTGTTTCAGGCTCGCGCGCCAGCAGCTAACACCTCCCCGCTAATTCTTCCCTCAGCTGCTCTCAGATAATTGGCTTGCCGCGACAATCGGGCACGTCCGGAACGCGTTGCGCAGTGGCCAAGCGGTACCCGTGAGCGTGAGTCCGGCCCGTCTACGCGCGGAACTCCGCGCTACCGTGGCATTTGAATGCGTCGCCGCGTGACTTATCCACATCAGCTGTAGTTCACTCTGGAATAAGTGTCGGGGCAGTTCGGCAATAAGTGTCGGTTGTTAATCACGGTTTCTCTTCACTACCTTCCGAGTTGAAGAAGCGCCTACCAGTCAGCCCCACGTTTCAGTGCCCGCGCGCTGATCCGTTGGTACGAGCATTTTTGTCCAGTCCTCAGGGAACAGAAACCAACACGACCGGTTGACTATATAGTGCTTAATGAACCTGGCCACATCGGCGGGGCGTTGAGTAGTTCGCTGCAAGGACGCCAGTCAGCCAGGAAGCGAACTTCGCCGGCAACGGGGTTTGGACTTTCAGGCGTCGATAGCGCCCTGGAAGCAGCCATTGAAATCGCGGGGATGAAGGTCGCTTCGTCTTAAGGTTTGTTCGACGCCTGCCCATGTCTGCGGACTCGCAAACACGCGTCAGCGCATGCGGGCAGGCGTTGGACAAACCAGAAGGGAGGAAACCGCGGAGTGCTCCGATGCGGTCGAGGTTGTGAAGGCTATGGTGATTGATAGCCCGCAATGTTCGGAGACGTTGCCCGATGAGCGGTCGGACTGTCTGGCAGATGGACCGTGACGCGGTGAGGAAGCGGTGCAGTCGCGCAATCTGGCATACGAAGCAGATGTGTGTGAGTCTGCGCCAGGTGACAGGCGCAAGCGTACGCTCGCGGGCCGCATTGCCACCGGGCCGACGGTCGGGTCGCACGTTCAGGAACAGTTGTGGTCATGTCATGTCCCGGGGTGTGGGTGGCGCGCGAATCGGTGCGGTGCGCGCAAGGATATCGGTGATGATCATCGGGGCGCCGCAGTGCCGGCAGATGAAGGCCGGTCTCGTTTCGAAGACGGTGTGTTCGGGTGAAGCGTTGACCTCTGCCGTGACGTGCAGCAGTTCACGCACCTTCGCGAGACTGGCGCGGCGCACCGGGTTCGCAAGCAGTCCATAGTGACGGATGCGATGGAAACCAACGGGGAGCACATGCAGCAGGAAGCGACGCATGAACTCGCCGGCCTCCAGCGTCATGGTCCTGGAGCGGGTTCGCCCCTTCGCGCGATAGTCCTTCCAGCGGAACGTCACGCCGCGCTCATCGAACGCAAGCAGGCGCTGGCTGGAGATCGCCACGCGGTGTGTATAGCGTGAGAGATACGCGAGTACCGCTTCGGGGCCCGCGAAGGGACGCTTGGCATACACGACCCATTCGCAGGCACGCAGCGGCGCAAGCCACCGCGCAAAGGCAGCCGGGTCGGCGAGTCCGGCATACTCACCGAAGAACTGCAACCGGCCACACCGGTGTGCCTCCGTCAGCGCTTCGAGGAAGCGCCTGCGGAACAGGCGTGAGAGCACGCGCACCGGCAGGAAGAAGCCAGGGCGGCAGGCAATCCACCGCTCGCCGTCGGGTGACAGGCCGCCACCGGGAACGATACCGTGGACATGTGGATGATGCGTGAGCGCCGAGCCCCAGGTATGCAGCACGAGCGTGGCACCGATCTGTGCACCGAGGTGCCGGGGATCAGCGGCGATCGTGCGCAGCGTGTCGGCGGCGATGTCGAACAGCAGTCCGTAGATGACCTGCTTGTTGTACCAGGCGATGGCGCCGACCGGTGCGGGTAGCGTGAAGACGACGTGGTAATACTCGACCGGCAGCAGGTCGGCCTGGCGGGCCTCGAGCCAGCGGCGTGCGGCACTGCCCTGGCACTTGGGGCAATGGCGGTTGCGGCACGAGTTGTACGCGATCTCGGTGCGCGCGCAGCCGGAACAGCGCAACACGTGTCCTCCCAGCGCCGCGGTGCGGCACTGTTCGATGGCCGACATCACCTTCAGCTGCCCCAGGCTCAGCGACACCGTACGTCGCCATGCCGGGCCCTGGGCGCGGAAGATGTCCGCGACCTCCAGCATGGGGTACTGCGCCGCGTTACCCGGCGGGCAGACGCTCCAGTGGACTGATGACTTCGCGCAGGAGGTCGGTGGCGACCTGCACGTAAAGCGCGGTGGTCTCGAGCTGCCTGTGGCCCAGCAGCACCTGGATCACGCGGATGTCCACCTTCTGTTCGAGCAGGTGCGTCGCGAAACTGTGACGCAGCGTATGCGGGGAGACGCGCTTGCCGATCTGCGCGGCCTCGGCGGCGGCGTGAACCGCACGGTTCAGCTGCCGTGCGGTGAGCGGGTCGACGGGATCCATGCCGGGAAACAGCCACCCGCCATCGAGCATGGTGCCCTGGGCACGGGCGACCCGCCACCACAGCCGCAGGCGTTCGAGCAGTACCGGCGAGAGCATCGCGTAGCGGTCCTTGCGGCCCTTGCCCTGCTCGATGCGCAGCGTCATGCGCTGGCTGTCAATGTCGCTGACCTTCAGCGCCACCACCTCGCTCGCGCGCAGGCCCGCGCCATAGGCGACCGACAGCGCGGTCTGGTGCTTCAGGTTGCCGGCGGCTGCGATCAGCCGCCGCACCTCTTCGGGACTGAGCACCACCGGGAGCTTGCGGGGCACACGAACCGGCTGCATCCGGGCCATCAGCTCAGGCTGGCCGAGCGTAACGTCGAAGAAGAACTTCAGCCCGCTGATCGCAGCGTTGAGCGATGTCGGCGAGGTACCGTGATCGACCAGATGCAGCTGGTAGGTCCGCAGGTCCTCGACGGTGGCGGTATCGGGTGAACGTCCGAGAAACCTGGCGAACTGGCGTACGGCGCGCAGATAGGCGGTCTGGGTCTTGGGGGCGAATTTGCGCATGCGCAAGTCGTCAACCATGCGCCGGCGCAGCGGGCTGACGCCCGGATCGGAGGAGGTCATGATGGGGCTCCTGCTGGAGAACGAGGCGGATTGCCTCAGTCACCAACATAAGCACCGGCGCCACTGCCCCGTCATTCGCTGTCAGAGGCGGAAACGGAGCCCCATACCGCGCGAGCGGTTTAGGCAGTATGACTTTCCGTGAGGTGGTGGCTGGCCCGCCGTGAGGAACCAGACGCGGGTTAGCATTGCTGCCAGAGCCGCATGGTGTGCACGAGGGCGACACCCGGCAATTTCCAGCGCGGAGGC
>NZ_LXKA01000343.1 GCF_001645125.1 Paraburkholderia ginsengiterrae
GACAGGGGCTTGTTTCGATGCTGGACACCCAGCAACGCCTCCAGCGTTCTTGATGAACCGCCGTATGCGGAACCGCACGTACGGTGGTGTGGGAGGGCTGAGGGGGTGACCCCTCACCCTACCCGATGTGCTGACGGCCGGGCGGCGCCGGCGTAGCCTGCTTCACGATAAATCCGCTTCTGGCGTGCTAGGATGGTCCGCGACGCGATTCATGGCGAGATCGAGCAAGCAATGGCAACCCTCTATGACACGCTCGGCGTGCACACGCACGCCACGGAAGAAGAAATCAAGCGGGCCTACCGGAAGGCCGCGATGAAGTGGCATCCCGACCGCAATACCGGCGCCGAAGAAGTGGCGCGCGCCACCTTCCAGGAAATCAAGGACGCGTACGCGATCCTCTCCGACGCCGAGCAGCGCAAGGTTTACGACAAGGTCTACGCGGAGCAGATGCGCGGCTGGGAAGCGCAGCGCGCCCGCAGCCAGCAGGCGCAAGCCGAACGCGAGGCGGCCACGCGTGCCGCCGACGAAACCGCCTACGCGGAGATGGTGTCGCTCGCCATGCGCTTTGCCGACGAGGGCCACAATCGCGACGTCCGGTTCGGCGTGCTGCTTGGGCGGCAATGCGAGGCGCGGCGGGCTGCGCAGATCGCCGACAGCGTGTCGGCGTTGCAGGCGTCGCGGCGGGAAGCCGCCAAAGCCGAAGCTGACGCTGACACTGAAGCTGGACGCGAGGACGCGCCGGTTGAGGCTGAAGTGGCGCCACAAAAGGAACAGGCAGAAAAAGCAGACCACGCCGCCCCGCGCGCCGCGCCGGCCAACCGCGCCAACCAGGACAAGCGCGAAGAACCGGCTGGCGAGACGCATCCGGCGGGCGTACTGGAAGGCCTCTGGTTTCAGTTCCTGAACGGCCTGCGATACTGAAGCGTCGCGCAGGCTGATTCTTGCCCCGTCGAGCCGTCAAGCCGTCGAAGCCCAACGCGCCGCCCATGAGCGGGCGCCCCCTGGTACAAATTCCTGTGGCGCGAGAAATTTGAACGTCGTAGTGTCACGAGGGCGCAAGACTGGACCGGCAGAATTGCCTATAGAAGCAAAAAAACAAGGGTACGGGGTAAGCGTGACCAAAAAATACAAGGTGCTGTTTCTCTGCCGTGAGAATTCAGCGCGCAGCATTATTGCAGAGGCATTATTGCGGGAACTGGCGGGACACCGGTTCGACGCATTCAGCGCGGGGCCGGAACCGGCCGCGCGGCTTCATCCATTTGCGGTGGCCCAATTGCGGCCCGGCATCTCGGATCTCGGCGTACTCAGCCCGAAAAGCTGGCTGGAATTCACCGGCGAATGGGCACCGCGCATGGACCTCGTGGTCGCGCTGGACGAATCCGTCGGCGCACACCATGCACCCGCCTTTCCGGGGGCGCCGCCGTCGTGTCACTGGAACTTTGCCGATCCGCTTGGCGAGCACCTGGCCGAGACTGAGCGCATGCGCCTGTTCGACAAGATGTTCTGGCAAATCGTGCGGCAGGTCACTGCGCTGATCGAACTGCCGCAATACGCTGCCGCGCCCGCGGGGCATACCGTCGCGCGCATCGAGGCGCCGGCGAGTGTGCCGCATTGCTGCTCAGCGGGCTGACCGCGAGGCAGCCTAGCGGTTATTCGAACGCGCCAGAGGACTTCCTGCGAACGGGTCGTTCTTCCAGTCCACATTTTTCTTGGGCTGCGGAGCCGGCATGGGCGCGGCCGACAGTTCAAAGTGGTCGATCGATTGACCGGCGCTAATGGCCTGCTTCAGCCACTGGGGCATTTCGCCCTGGCCGTCCCAGCTATCTCCGGTCGCGCTACGGTAGCGTTGAGCCTTTTGCGCTGCCGGCTCGGACGCGAGCACTGCAGCAAGGTCTTCTGGTTTGATACCAAACTCTTCCATGCGGTGGCGGAGATACGCAATCATGCTATCTCGCTTCCTTTCGTCCATATGATATTCGTCCTTCTAAAGCGTCTTGTGTTCTGATAATTACAGGTTGCAAGGGAGCCCCGCGACAGCCTTGAGCCCATGTGCATGGGGCCGGCCCGCGGTGGGGTTATCGATTGAAGGAAAATCCTGGGCAGCGCTAGAAAACATCGCTCCATAAATCACAGTACAGCTTATGTCCGGCCAGACCGCCAATCAGACTTGCGGTGCCAATCAGTGAACACCCATGCGCTTAGGCACGCGGCAAATAAGGCTGGACGAGCCCTGCAGCCACAATGGAAAAACGGTAATAAGGATGCACTGATCGTGGATGGCCGATTTCATCTCCACGCTCCGTCTCTCGCCGGTGCCGCGCGCGGGGCCGTTTTTGTACGTTATAACAGCATCATAACGCACTGCGTGGCTAAAGCACGCGCTAGTTTGGGCGATTTTCATTCAAATGCCAATTGGCCGGTGGCGCCGGTTGCAGCCGAGGCGGCGCGCGGTTCCGGGATTGAATTCCTGGGTGGCCGACCTATAAAGAAACAGCGGAGCGAAAATCCGCGCTTCCAGCCTGTGGCGACTGATTCCGGGCAGCCGCGAGAACGCATCCGACATCGGTTGCAGGTCTGGCAACTCTTTATTCGTTTAGTTCGATGACTCGCCGCAGCAGTTTGCATCGACATCGACTCGTCCGTCAGCCCAATTTGGCGGCATGGCGTTTTTTTCGCGAATCATTTCTTTGGAGGACGAGCACTGCTGCGCCGGATTCAAGGAGTCTGGACATGAAACTACGTATATGGATGGCGATGGCCAGCGCCATGCTTCTTCTCGCGCCGGGAGCGACAGGCGCGTCGGAGATGGAGGCCCAACAGGCCGCCGGCATGTCGGGCCGCGAAATGATGCAACAGAACGCGAACGAATCGGCGCAGGCCACGACCGACATGTCGTTCGGTGAATCGGGGCAAAGCATGATGCCCGGCGCGCAGCCGGTGCAGAACGTGTCCTATGGCGGCGTCGCCGCGGGACAATCGGATGCGGGTGGCCGGCACGGCCAGCCATGCTCTTCCGGCCCACAATGCAGAATCTATTTCGGTCAATGACCGGTTCATCTTCAAGGTAGCGGTGCGCAATAACCGGCACCGCTGCCCGCCACTGCGCGCGGGATGCGGCGCTCACTCGAATAACCCCACTTGCGACTGCATTTTTACGGAGTCGTCAGCGAGCGATTTAATCCGATGTTAAGGTGTGCTCTGTTCGGGTTTTCACTTACTGATTTTCCAGTTCGCTATTTCCTCACTGTCGGCGGGCAGGCCAATAGGGCCTGTTTTTTTATCACGCCCGGCAGTTGGCGATTGGATTAGCGCGGTGAAACCGCTCCAATCCCACCCGTTGTTTAGAGACTCGCAAACAATACTATGCTGATGGAAGACAATCTGCCGGTGAGCCATGCCTCGCCGGACGATGGGGCCTCGTCGTCCCTGCGTTCGTGGCTCGCGGTCGTGGCGGTCGCTATTGGCGCTTTCGCCTTCGTGACGACGGAGTTTTTGCCGGTCGGCCTGTTGCCGCGCATTGCCGCGGAACTGGGTGTATTGCCGGGCACGGCCGGCCTGATGGTCACCGTCCCAGGCGTCATTGCGGCCATTTCGGCACCAGGTCTGATGCTGGTGGCGGGGCGCATGGATCGCCGGCGCGTGTTTTTGTTACTCACGGCGTTGCTGCTGGCGTCGAATCTGATTTCCGCTTTCGCGCCGGACTTTCTGTTCATGCTGGTCGGTCGCGCTCTGCTCGGCGCCGCATTGGGCGGTTTCTGGACGCTGGCCACCGCGGCGTCGGTGCGTCTCGTGCGGCCCAGGGACTCGGCGCGCGCCATGGCGACGATACTCACCGGCGTGACGTGTGCAACGGTGATTGGCGTGCCGCTCGGCACGTTCATCGCGAGCTTTGCGTCGTGGCGCGTTTCGTTCATGGCCACTGGCGTGCTGGTCGCTGTCGCGCTCGTGGCCCAGTACTTCTTCGTGCCGTCCTTGCCTTCGAGCGCCGCATTGCGCCTGCGCGATCTGACCGCGCTCCTGCGCCGGCCCCACCCGCGCCGAAGCATGCTGATGGTGGCGCTCGTGTTCGGCGCGCATTTTTCGTCGTACACGTACATCACGCCTTTCCTGCTGCACAACGCGAATCTGGACATGTCCACGATCACCTTGCTGCTGCTCGGGTTCGGTGTGATCGGGTTTGTGTCGAACTTCGCCGTTTCGTCGACGGTGACACGTAATCTGAAAGTGTCGGCGGGGGCGATGATTTCGCTTCTGATGTTCGCGCTGGTGTCGCTGCCGCTGCTTCAGCATTCGTCGGTTGGAGTCGTGGCGATGGTGCTCGCGTGGGGCGTGGCCTTCGGTGCGTTGCCGCTGTGTTTCAGCGTCTGGATTCAACGTGCCACGCCGGATTCGCCGGAAGCGGGCTCCGCATTGTTCGTGAGCATCATTCAGGTTGCGATTGCACTCGGCTCGCTGGTGGGGGGTGTAGTGGTCGACCATGTGGGCATGTCGGCCGACTTTATGCTCGGTAGTGGTCTTGCGTTGCTTGGACTGGCCGCGCTTACGAGTTTCGGGCGAAGCGAGCGGGCTGTGCCGGCTGAAGCGATTGCGTGTCCGGCGTGTACGGATTAACTGTTGCTCTGCCTTCAGGCGGATATCTCACGGCCATCCAGAGACATCCATAGCGTCGGTGGCCGGTGGACATTCCGACTGAGCTGTAACCGCGCGAGCGATCGGCCAATCGTTCGCGGTCAGGCCTTGCCGGCAAAATCACCTCATCGCCCGGATCGGCCGAAACGGTGCGACACGCCGAGGTCAGTCGCCAATTGCCATGCGTAAACTCTGGAGTACGAAATTCCGTATTGACGGCGTATCAGCTCCCGCATTCTCGTATTCGTCCAGCCATCGGCATCAAAACCATAGTCCCGCGGAGAGCCACGCAACGCTTCCGCGATCCAGGCGCGAGCCGCGCCGTCCAGCGCGGAACGCCTGCCACCCACGCTAATGTTGCGTAGCGCGTCGAGCCCACCTTCCTCCAGCACCTGGCGATATTTCTCGACGGTGGTTTTTGCCATGCCCATTTCCTCGGCAATCTGTGCCACGGGAATGCCATCGAGCAGTTTTTGCCCGGCCGCGAGGCGCCTGGCAATGGTCGGCAAATCGTCATTCGGGCGAGCCATCGCAAAGCTCCACAGGTCGATTCATTAACCGGGATGTGATGATTTTCGACAGGCTGCAGTTCACTGTCACGCTACTTACGGATAATCGAAAAACAGTGAACCATGTTCGGATATGAAGAAAATAAATTGTCATGGGCGCTCAATAGGCAAATCACCATTTTCATGGAAGGGCATCTGGCAACGCGTACCTTTCATTCATCTTAAAAAAGCTCTTGCTCTCCGTAACGGCGTTTGCTAACCTCATTGAGCGCGATTTAAACACCGTGCGTATTCGCCGCCTGCCATGAGTCCGGCGGACCCTTGTGCGGCGATCTTCGCTGTCTCGCGCGGTCCTGCTTCTGCGGGAGACTCCGCGCGTTTCACTTGAAATTGCTTTTAAGCGTTGCTTCTCGAATTGCGAACGCAGTTGGCAAGTTTTTTCGGTACAGGGCCAGTTTTTGCTCGTTGATTTGCATGCAGAGGTGGCGGACATGGGAAGGTATTTTTCGTTATTTATTCTGTTTGCTTTATGCGTAATCCGTGCATTTTCCCAGAGCACTGCGAATGACGCCAATAAGAGTAATAAGCCGCTGAAGGTCGCGGCCTCGTTCAACTTGTGGCGCTGCTTTATGTCGAGCGTATTCGGCGTGAGCGGTCGTATGAACTATTTTCTTCTTCATCCAACGGTATGCAATCCGAGGTGGTGAACCAGATCGCGTCAGCACTACGGCGTGCTGCCGAGCGAGAGCGGCTGTTGCCCTATAAATGTTTCCATTCTCTGTTCGATCCCGGCGAACCGGTGTTGCGACGCATGGCGGCGCTGGAGAAGGCCGTGACGAGTCTGGGCGAAGAAACGTGCGTCGACTATGGCGTGCTACTAGCGCTTGACAACGGTTTGCCGGGCGACGATTTTTTTATCCGCTTCAAACGAAACCGCCGCGACGAATACGTCGCCGTGATGGGGCTTGGCAACTGTGGCCGGTCGATCACCAAGAGACGTCTGATTGCGGCGGCGGAGCGAGACCGGGTCTTTGCTCATGCCAAACGAAGGGCGGCCGATACGGAAGCGGAAACCGGATACTGATTGAGCAAACTATCGCGCTGCTGTCCGACGTCATCGCATTTTCACACCCGTAGGAGGGTTCAGGCATGCGTTCAGGTTTCCGTCATTCCACTCTGGCTATCGCGCTCGCCCTTGGGGCGGCACTATCTGCCGGGCCGTTCACGATGGCCTCGGCACAAACCGCCACGGCCGCGGCCAGCTCGCCCGACGCCGTCGGCGCCGCGGCACTTGTCGAGGTGACGGCGCACGTCACCCATATCGACGCGAGTACGAACAGCGTCACGCTTCGCGGTCCGCGTGGCGATTCGATGGTGGTCGATGTTGCTCCGGAAGTTGGCGACGTCAAGAAGCTCAAGATCGGCGACGAGGTTCACATTGCCTACAAGGGCGCGCTGCTGCTGTCGGCGGACAAGATCGACGCGAAAGGTATTCGCTCACGCGTTGAAAACGAGGCGACAATTCCGGCTTCCGGCGGCGGCACGGCTCAGGTCAAAAGCGTGCAGGTCGTAGCGACGGTGCAAAAAATTGACCGCAAGAAACGTGAGGTGACGCTCAGAGGACCGAACCGCTCTGTGACGCTGCAGGTGGCGCCGGATGTGCCGCTCGAAAAACTCAAGGTGGGTGACAGCATTCGAGCCGACTACCAGTCCGCGACCGCCATCCAGGTGACGCGGGGTGGTGCGCCCATTCAGTAATCAGATCCCGGGCATGATGGGGCGCTCCTGTAACGAAGCCGTTCGGGAGCGCGAGATACTGCTTCGAAGTACTGCATATTCGCAATCCAACACCCGTCTATCGTAGCGGCTTCATGTGGCGGCCAAAAGCGAGCGTGCCTGCTCGAGCAGTGCGTGCGATGCGGCAAACTCATTGCGCCCGGCCATGGTGAGTGCGGCGTGGCCTGTGCTTGCGAACAACGCGTCGTTGGAGGTTGCGACCGTGTTCATGCCGGCACCAGGCTGGTCGTATTGGCGAAACAACGCGAGCATCTGGAAAGCGTCGAACTGGAGGGCGGGAGGACCAGCCTTGGCCAGAATCTCGGCGGCCGCCGCCAATTGCCGTGTGGCTGCGAGAAATTCAGAGCGTTCCATGACATCTGCCTCCTGACGAAAGTCACCGTCGGTCGCCGTCGCCGATTGTTCCCGGAGTTTAGCGCAGACGTCAGCGGCAACCATTGAACGCTGCAGTTGACGCCCGCGCCCGATCTCATTGCCCGATCCGCGCACTCACATGATTCTCCTGCTGGTTGAGAACATGGTCCTCCTGCCTGGTGATATGGCCACCGTCCTGGCTAGCCATATCGCGCTCTTCCTGGCGAATCTGATGGTCATCGCGATGAAGCCTCATCGCCTGAGCGTGGGACATTTCGCCTTCACGCACCTCTCTGTGAATGCGATGATCCTGATTGGCGAGCCGCTGATTCACCTCGGCACGGCGCGGATGGGTGGCATCCCAGTGGGTCGCCGCGGACGCGGTGCCGGCCAGCGTCATGGAAAGGGCAGCGATTGCAGCAAGGCGGTAGGTAGGGGTGCGCATGTTGATCTCCTGGTCGTTGAAGAGCGGCTTTTTTGCCGTTCATCCCTTTAACGTCGCAGGCACTTGCGATGACGACCCGGAGTGTGTGACTTCTGAAACCGAATATTTCCAGGCAGCCGAGGAGGCTCCCGGATACCGTGCCGGCGTTACCGGAGATTCCAGATTCCCCAGATGGCGATCAACAGCGCCGCGCCAAAGACACAGCCCAACAAGACGTACGTTTCCATTTCAAAACCTCGAGATGTGGCCACGCGCATTAGCGCACCAGCGCGGCGGCAAGGACGATGCAACTGAGCGTTCGGTCGTGTAAGGGCGTTGACAGGCTCGTCATGCCGGCCGACGGCACCCGCCAAGTTACAATCAGTCGCCGAATACTACCTACGCTTCCTTTCAGAAAGCATGACTGGTTCCTCGCTGATCAAATCCAAGGTCCCGCCTCGTCTGCGGTGGGTTGCTTTGTGGGGGCCCGGGCTGCTTGTCATGCTCGCGGATTGTGATGCCGGCAATGTTGTGACGGCGGCGCAGGCCGGCGCGCAATGGGGTCTTCAGCTGCTGGTGGTGCTGCTGGGCCTCATCCCTCTGCTTTACATGGTTCAGGAACTGACTGTCCGGCTCGGCATTTTTACCGGACGCGGCCACGGCGAACTCATTCGCTCGAACTTCGGTCCGGTGTGGGCATACCTGTCGGCAACCGGGCTGGTCATTGCCGTGCTCGGTTCGCTGGTGACCGAGTTCACCGGCGTTGCCGGCGTCGGAGAGATGTATGGTGTCTCCCGGTCCATTACCTTGCCGCTTGCTGTTGTCGCGCTGATCGCCGTCGTGCTCACAGGCTCGCATCGACGCGTGGATAAGGTCGCCATCGTCATTGGGGCCTTCGAATTGATGTTCTTCGTCGTGGCATGGAAGGCGCATCCGGATATCCACGAACTGTTCCGGCAGATGGCGGATCTCCCGCTCGGCAATCACCAGTTTGCTTATCTTGCTGCTGCGCTCATTGGCGCGACGTTCAATCCGTGGATGGTTTTCTATCAGCAGGCAGCGGTCGCGGATAAAAGGCTCACGCCCACAGACTACACAGCGGCCCGAGTTGAAACGGCCATTGGCGCAGTCCTTACGCAGCTATTGACGGTAGCGGTTCTCGTCGCCGCGGCCGCCACCCTGTCGGGCGGCGGTCACTCGGGCTCTCTGGAAAGCGTCGGCGAAATCAGTCACGCGCTCGCGACGGTCGTGGGTCTGCCGGCGGGACGGTTTCTCTTCGGCGCGGGCGTTCTCGGAGCATCGATGGTGGCCGCCATAGTTTGCTCGCTGTCGCTGGCCTGGGGGCTGGGCGAGGTGGCCGGATTCCGGCGCTCGCTGGAAGACCGGCCCACGAGCGCGCCGTGGTTCTACGGGGTGTATGTGGTGTCGGTGGCGGGCAGCGCGTGCGTCGTCTGGCTCGCCCCGGATCTCGTTTCGCTGAACGTGGCGGCGCAGGTGGTCAACGCGTTGATGCTGCCGCTCGTGGTTGGTCTGCTCATCGCGCTGAGCGTTACTGCGCTGCCAAGCCAGCATCGGCCTCGTGGGGCCTACCTGTGGCTCGTCTCCGGCATTGCCGTGCTCGTGAGTGTCGCGGGCCTTCTTGGAGCGAGTGCGGGAATCTTCCACTGAACTGCAGGTGCTGGTTCGGCAGGCGTGCTTGCGCCTCGGCAATACGCCAGCTGACACTACGCCGATTCGCTTTTGCTATCGCCCCCTTCAATACTCGAATTGTTAGCGCATCGCACCGCTCGTATATTGACTGCACAGTCAGCACGGACAGCGGAACTACAACTACTCAACGGCATGCCGGCAAGGCCTGCCGCAGGAGCATGGCGATGAATCGAATCGATCTGGAGGGGCGTGTGGCCGTCATTACCGGCGGCGCGCGCGGCATCGACTACGCGGTGGCGCAACGGGCTTTGAATTCGGGTGCGTCGGTCGCGCTATGGGACGTCGATGCCGAACGCCTCGCGCGCAGCCAGCGCGAACTCGGCGAACTGGGCAAAGTCACCACCGTCACCGTCGAATTGACGGACGAAGCCGCCGTTGCCCGAGCGGTCGCACAAACCGTCGCCGATCACGGTTCGATCGATATCCTGATCAATTGCGCCGGCATCACGGGTGGCAACGGCGCAACGTGGGAGCTGGAGCCCGAGGTCTGGCGCCGCGTCATCGAAGTCAATCTGATCGGGCCGTATCTCACCTGCCGCGCGGTCGTGCCGCAAATGCTCAAGCAGGGTTACGGCCGGATCGTCAATATCGCGTCGGTGGCCGGTAAGGAAGGCAATCCGAACGCCTCGCATTACAGTGCATCGAAAGCGGGGTTGATCGGCTTGACCAAATCGCTCGGCAAGGAACTCGCGACGAAGAACATTCTCGTCAATGCCGTCACACCGGCCGCGGCCAAAACCGAAATCTTCGACTCGATGTCGCAGCAGCACATCGACTACATGCTCTCCAAGATCCCGATGAACCGTTTTCTGTTGCCGGAAGAGGCGGCGTCGATGATTCTCTGGCTGTCGTCCGAAGACTGTGCGTTCAGCACGGGTTCGGTATTCGACCTGTCCGGCGGCCGCGCGACTTACTGAATCTACTTACTGAATCGCCGCGGCGTCACCCCGATGCATCGCCGCAGTGGCCGCATACCCGACAGCACACGCGGAACCGCAGCCGACGCCCTCATCACGGAGCCCCTTTCATGGCCATGCCCACAATCCGGCACGTGCGTGCCTTCATCGTCCGCGGCGGCGGTGCGGATTATCACGATCAACCCGGCGGACACTGGATCGACGACCACATTGCCACGCCCATGGCGCGCTATCCGGAGTATCGGCAAAGCCGCCAGTCGTTCGGCATCAACGTGCTCGGCACGCTGGTCGTGGAGATCGAGGCGAGCGACGGCACGGTCGGCTTTGCGGTGACCACGGGCGGCGAGATCGGCGCGTTCATCGTCGAGAAGCATCTTGCACGTTTTCTCGAAGGCCAGCGCGTGACCGACATTGAGAAGATGTGGGATCAGATGTACTTCTCGACCTTGTACTACGGCCGCAAAGGCGTGGTGCTGAATACGATTTCCGGCGTGGATCTCGCGTTGTGGGATCTGCTCGCCAAGGTGCGCAAGGAGCCGGTGTACCAGCTATTGGGCGGCCCCGTACGCGATGAACTCGTGTTCTACGCGACCGGCGCGCGCCCGGACCTCGCGAAAGAGATGGGGTTCATCGGCGGCAAATTGCCGTTGCAGCATGCGCCGGCCGAAGGCGAAGCCGGTCTCAGGCAGAATCTGGAGAAGCTCGCGGACATGCGCAGCCGCGTCGGTGAGGACTTCTGGCTGATGTACGACTGCTGGATGAGTCTCGACGTGCCGTATGCCACGCGCCTCGCGCAGGCCGCGCACGAATACGGTCTGAAATGGCTCGAAGAGTGCCTGCCACCGGACGACTACTGGGGTTACGCCGAACTACGCCGCAACGTGCCGCGCGGCATGATGGTGTCGACCGGCGAACACGAGGCGACGCGCTGGGGTTTTCGTATGCTGCTGGAGATGCAATGCTGCGATCTGATCCAGCCGGATGTCGGCTGGTGCGGTGGCATCACCGAGTTGATCAAGATATCCGCGCTCGCCGATGCTCACAATGTGATGGTCGTGCCGCATGGCTCGTCGGTGTACAGCTATCACTTCGTCGTCACACGGCATAACTCGCCGTTCGCCGAGTTTCTGATGATGGCGCCTCAAGCCGACCAGGTCGTGCCGATGTTCACGCCGCTGCTGCTCGACGAGCCGGTGCCCGTGAATGGCCGCATGAAAGTGCCGGACGCACCGGGTTTCGGCGTGCGCCTGAATCCGGAGTGCGCGCTGGTGCGGCCTTATGTGCGTTGATTGGTGCGTTGATTGGTGCGTTGATCTCGCGAGCCGCATCGCACTGTTGACCAACCAGGGAGAATGACGTGCTGCTCAAGGACAAGGTCGTGATCGTCACCGGCGGATCGCGCGGCATCGGCCGCGCGATCGCCGTAGCCTGTGCAACGGAAGGCGCGGACGTGGCGATCAACTACTGGGGCGATAACGACGCATCGTATGGGCGCCGTTCAGCTGTCGCTGAAGTGATCAGTGAAATCGAGGCGCTCGGGCGGCGCGTGATCGCGGTGGAAGGCAACGTCGCCGCGCGTGAAACCGGCCAGCAACTGGTGCGCCGGACGGTCGAAGCGTTCGGCAAGGTCGACGTGCTCGCCAGCAATGCCGGCATCTGCCCGTTCCACGCCTTTCTCGACATGCCGCCGGACGTGCTGGAGTCGACCGTGGCGGTCAATCTGAACGGTGCGTTTTACGTCACGCAAGCCGCCGCGCAACAGATGAAAGCGCAGGGCACGGGTGGCGCGATCGTGGCAACGAGCTCGATCAGCGCGCTGGTGGGCGGCGGCATGCAGACGCATTACACGCCGACCAAAGCGGGCGTGCATTCGCTGATGCAATCTTGCGCGGTTGCCCTAGGTCCGTACGGGATTCGCTGTAATTCGGTAATGCCGGGCACCATCGCGACCGACCTGAACGCAGAGGACCTCGCGGACGAGGCAAAAAAAGCCTACTTCGAAAAGCGCATTCCGCTCGGCAGGCTGGGGCGCCCGGAAGATGTGGCCGATTGCGTGGTGTTCCTCGCCTCCGACCGCGCGCGCTACGTGACGGGCGCCGCGCTGCTGGTGGACGGCCGCCTCTTCGTCAATCTGCAATAACGCGCGATGCCGATGTCATTTCGCCGGGGCCGACGCGATTTGAGCGTCGGCCGCGGACAGCGCGGCGTCACGCGCGAGCTTGCGCGAGAAGCCGCGCAACAGGTCGATGAAACGCAGCGCCGGTTCGGCGAGCGGTTCTTCCTTGCGCGTGAGAATGCCGAAGCCGGCCAGGCTTTTACCAATTTCGAGCGGCAGCGCGACCAGCAGCTTGCCGCGCAAATGATCGCGCACGACCGACTCGGGCAGCATGGCCACCGCATCGTAATTCTCGAGCAATTGCAGCGTGGCGAAGATCGACGCGCATTCGGTCAGATTGACCGGCGTGCCGAGTCCCGCGCGCGCAAGTTCCTCTTCGAACAGCACGCGTGCTGGACTGGTGACGGGTTGCGCGACCCACGGCCAGTCGACCAGTTCTCGCAGCGTGAGGCGCGAGCGCTGCGCGAGCGGATGGACGGAACGCACCACCAGCAGCAAGGTCTCGCGCGCGAGCGGTTCGAAGCTGAAATCGTTGTGTTGCAGCGGACTGGTCAGGCGCCCGAGCGCCAGATCGATTTCGCGGCGATGCAGCAACTGCACAACCTGGTCGCTGGTCTCACCAAGTATGCGTACGTTCAGCAGCGGGCTTTCGGTTTTCAGCGCGGCTACCGCCATGGCCAGCAGATCGGGAGCGGCGCCCATGATCGCGCCGACTGTCAGTTGTCCATGTCCGCCGCGCCGTTTGACGTCGAGGTCTTCGGCGAAACGGGTCAATTCGGCGAGCGCGCGCCGCGCGTAGGCCAGCGTGACGACGCCGAGCGGCGTGGGCGTCATGCCGCGCGCGTTGCGTTCGAACAGCAGGAAGCCGAACGCTTCTTCAATATCGCCGAGCATGCGGCTCGCACTCGGCTGCGCCACGTTGACGGCCTCGGCGGCTTGATGGAGGTTGCGCGTGTCGTCGAGCGCGACGAGCAGCGCGAGATGCTTGAACTTGAGCCGATTGACGAGTGCAACGGTGGCCGAGGGTTGGCTCATGTGTGCGGTGCGATTCGGTTTGTGGATCGCCCAATCCCAACAACGGATTGAGATGCTATCGACGCAGGAATTATAGTCGCATCAGACGCTTCGCTGCGAAGGCGCACATGCGACGGGAGACAGGCCGCAATGGAAACAATCGCTTTCCGGATGGTGCTCAACCCCGGCATGCGCGAGGAATACGAACGACGTCACGCGCAAATCTGGCCTGAGCTGGTTGATGCGTTGCACCACGCCGGTGTGCGCGACTACCGGATTTTTTCGATCCGGATTCGCACCATCTGTTCGCCGTGCTGACGAGAACCGCGGATCACACCATGAACGAACTGCCGCAACTCGACGTCATGCGCAAATGGTGGGATTACATGGCTGACATCATGCAGACGGCCCCGGATCACACGCCGCTTCAGCAACGCCTCGAACCGGTTTTTCATCTGAATTTGCCGGGCTGAGCCGATTCGAAATAAGCTCACCACGCTTACCTTATCTGACCTCGAAGTGACCTTCACAGTACGGAGTGTGTCGCATGCAGGTGGTGGATTCACATATTCATTTGTGGGATCTCAAAACGCATCGCTATCCGTGGCTGGAGAATCCCGGCATATCGTTCGTCGGCGACGCGCGTGATCTGAGGCACGACTACCTGCTCGACGATCTGTTGAGTGAAGCGGGCGATATCGAGGTTCTGAAACTCGTGCACGTCGAAGCGAATCACGATCCCGCCGATCTGGTCGAGGAAACCCGCTGGCTGCAGTCCATCGCCGATAGCCCGCCATCGCGAGGCATGCCGAATGCGCTGGTCGCCGCCGTCGATCTGTCCGCGCCGAATGCGCCTGCCGTGCTCGAAGCGCACGCGTCGTTCGCCAATACGCGTGGCGTACGGCAAATTCTCAACGTGCACGAGAACAAACTGTTCGACTACGTCGGCCGTCATTTCATGCGCGAGCCGCAATGGCGTGAGCACTTTGAGTTGCTGCGGCGCTACGACATGTCGTTCGATCTGCAACTGTATCCGTCGCAGATGGAAGAGGCGGCTGCGTTGGCGCGCGCGCACGGCGACACACAGTTCGTGATCAACCATGCCGGCATGTTCGTGGACCGCGCCGGCGTGGCCGGTTATCGCGCCTGGCGCGACGGCATGCGGCTGCTGGCGGGCTGCCGGAATGTCGCCGTGAAAATCAGCGGACTCGCGATGTTCGATCATCAGTGGACCGTGGAAAGCCTGCGGCCATACGTGCTCGAAACGATCGATACGTTTGGCGTGGATCGTGCGATGTTCGCCTCGAACTTTCCAGTCGACCGGCTGTTCGGTTCTTACGCGGATCTGTGGCATGCCTATGCGTCGATTGTCGAGGGCGCGCGCGCCGCCGAGAAAGCCGCGTTGTTTTGTGGTAACGCGGAGCGCTTCTACCGCATCTGACGCGCACCGGAATACGAATTCAAGGAGACAGGCCTTGCAGCAACCCACATCCGCTGTGCCGAGGCTCGAATTGCGGCATGCGAGTAAATCGTTCGGCCGGGTGCGTGCGCTAGCCGACGGCGATCTCGTGCTATGGCCGGGCGAGGTGCACGCCTTGCTCGGCGAAAACGGCGCGGGCAAATCGACACTCGTGAAGATTCTCGCCGGCGTGCATCAGCCGGATGCGGGCGAGCTTTGGGTGGACGGTGTCGCACGGCGCTTCGCGACGCCCGCCGAAGCGCGCGACGCCGGGCTCGCGGTGATTTACCAGGAACCGACGCTGTTCTTCGATCTGTCGATCGCGGAGAACATTTTCATGGGACGGCAGCCGGTCGACCGGATTGGCCGCATTCAGTACGACGCGATGCGCCGCGAAGTGGATGGCCTGCTCGCGTCGCTCGGCGTCGATCTGCGCGCCGATCAGCTGGTGCGCGGGCTATCGATCGCGGACCAGCAGGTGATCGAAATCGCCAAGGCGTTGTCGCTGAACGCCAACGTGCTGATCATGGACGAGCCGACCGCGGCGTTGTCGCTCCCTGAAGTAGAACGCCTCTTTGCCATTGTGCGCAAACTGCGCGAGCGGGACGTGGCGATCCTGTTCATTACGCACCGGCTCGACGAAGTATTCGCGCTGACACAACGCGTCACGATCATGCGCGACGGCGCCAAAGTATTCGACGGACTCACGGCGGATCTCACGACCGAATCAATCGTTGCCAGGATGGTTGGGCGTGATCTGGAAACCTTCTATCCGAAAGCTGACCGGCCACCCGGAGAAGTGCGCCTGTCGGTGCGGGGCCTGACGCGCGTGGGTGTTTTCAAGGACATTTCCTTCGACGTGCGCGCGGGCGAGATCGTCGCGTTGGCCGGACTCGTCGGGGCCGGGCGCAGTGAAGTCGCGCGGGCCATTTTCGGCATCGATCCACTCGATTCGGGCGAAATCCGCATCGGCGGCGAGCGTCTGACGGCGGGCAGGCCGGCCGCCGCGGTGCGCGCCGGACTCGCGCTGGTGCCCGAGGACCGCCGCCAGCAAGGACTCGCGCTGGAGCTGAGCATCGCGCGCAATGCGTCGATGACGGTCCTCGGACGGCTCGTCAAACACGGCCTCATTTCGACGCGCAGCGAGACGCAGCTTGCCAGCCAATGGGGCGCGCGCCTGCGCCTGAAGGCTGGCGATCCGGGCGCGCCGGCCGGTACGCTGTCGGGCGGCAATCAGCAGAAGGTCGTGCTCGGCAAGTGGCTCGCCACCGGGCCGAAAGTCCTGATCATCGACGAACCCACCCGCGGTATCGACGTCGGCGCCAAGGCCGAGGTCTACAGCGCACTCGCGGAACTGGTGCGCGACGGCATGGCGGTGCTGATGATTTCGAGCGAGTTGCCGGAGGTGCTCGGCATGGCCGACCGTGTGCTGGTGATGCACGAGGGACGTATCAGCGCGGATATAGCGCGCGCCAATGCCGACGAAGAACGCATCATGGGCGCGGCACTCGGTCAACTCAGTCAGCCTGCTCAATTGCTTCCATCGCGCTCGCCGCTGGGAGGCGCCGCATGATGCGCCACTCGTCTATTCATCACGCCCCGGTTCAGGCGCCACTCGCGCAGCGCTCCGCCGGCTCGCCGGGCGGTTTTGCGGCGAGCATCGCGAAGAGCCGGGAGACGACTCTGTTCGTCGTGCTGGTTCTGCTGATCGCGGGCACCGGGCTCGCGAAACCGCAGTTTCTGAATCTGCAGAATCTGCGTGACGTGCTGCTGAACGTGTCGATTATCAGTTTGCTGACGGCCGGCATGACCGTAGTGATCCTGATGCGCCATATCGACCTCTCCGTCGGATCGACGGTCGGCGTCAGTGCGTATGCGGTCGGCAGCCTGTACGTGGCGTTTCCACATATGCCGGTGATCGTCGCGTTGGCGGCGGGGCTCGCTATTGGCCTCGTGGCGGGCAGCATCAATGCGCTGCTCGTGGCGGTGGGGCGCGTGCCGTCGCTGGTGGCGACGCTCTCCACGTTGTACATCTTTCGCGGCGCGGACTACGCGTGGGTGCACGGCGGCCAGATCAACGCCACCAGCCTGCCCGATGCGTTCTCGCGCCTGGCAACCGGCACGTTGTTCGGCATTCCGACGCTAGCGCTGATCGCAGTCGTGGTGCTGGCCGGGCTCGCGGTGTATCTGAAGCAGTTTCGCGGCGGCCGCGAACATTACGCGATCGGCTCGAATCCCGAGGCGGCGCGTCTTGCCGGCGTGAATGTCGAGCGCCGCGTGATGGCGGGCTTCCTGCTGTCCGGCGCGATTGCCGGCTTTGCGGGCGCATTGTGGCTGGCGCGCTTCGGCACCGTGGATGCCAGCACGGCCAAAGGCATCGAGTTGCAGGTCGTGGCCGCCGCTGTGGTGGGCAGCGTCGCGATCACCGGCGGCGTGGGTACGATTCTCGGCGCCACGCTCGGCGCGCTCGTACTTGGCGTGATCAGCATTGCGCTGGTGGTACTGCACGTGTCGCCGTTCTGGGAGCAGGCGATCGAGGGCGTGTTGATTGTCGCCGCGATTGCCGCCGATACCTTGCTGGCCCGTTCCGTCGCCAAACGCATGATGAGGAAGCGCGATCATGGCTAAACCCGATTCCGCGCCGCTAACGCACAAACGCGGCACGCCGCTGCAATGGGAAGCGTTGCTGGTGATCGTGCTGATCCTGTCGCTCGCGCTCGGACGGATGCTGTCGCCCGTGTTTCTCACCGGGGCCAATCTGAGCAACGTGCTGGCCGATCTAACCGAGATCGCCCTGATGGCATTGCCGATGACGTTGATCATCGTCGCCGCTGAAATCGATCTCTCGGTGGCGTCGGTGCTGGGCGCATCGAGCGCGTTGATGGGCGTGCTGTGGCATCTGGGCCTGCCGATGCCGCTCGTGATCGTGCTCGTACTGATTGCCGGTGCGCTGGCGGGCCTGC
Source organism: Paraburkholderia ginsengiterrae (assembly GCF_001645125.1). Classification (GTDB taxonomy): domain Bacteria; phylum Pseudomonadota; class Gammaproteobacteria; order Burkholderiales; family Burkholderiaceae; genus Paraburkholderia; species Paraburkholderia ginsengiterrae. The sequence goes on from NZ_LXKA01000343.1 coordinate 17,893, forward strand.
TCAACGGCCTCGTGATCGTGAAGCTCAATCTGCCTTCGCTCGCGGTCACCATCGGGACGCTGGCGCTGTTTCGCGGCCTGGCGTACGTATTGCTGGGCGATCAGGCGGTGGCGGATTTTCCCGCCGCTTATACGGCGTTCGGCATGAACACGGTCGGCTCGACCTTCATTCCGCTGCCGTTTGCCATTGTGATTGCCGGTGCGGTGGCGTTCACCGTGCTGCTGCAAGCCACGGCGTTCGGCCGCAGTCTCTATGCGATCGGCGCGAATGCAACCGCCGCGGCGTTTTCGGGCATCGAAGTGGCGAAGCTGCGAATGCGTCTATTCGTGCTGTCCGGCGCCATGAGCGCGCTGGCGGGCGTGGTGTACACACTGCGCTTCACGAGCGCGCGAGGCGACAACGGAGAGGGTTTCGAGTTGTCGGTGATCGCCGCGGTGCTGTTCGGCGGCGTCAGCATTTTCGGCGGACGCGGCTCGATGACCGGTGTGCTGCTGTCGCTGCTGATTATCGGCGTCCTGAAGAATGCGCTGACGCTCGACGACGTCTCCAGCGAAACGCTGACCATCGTCACAGGCGTGCTGCTGCTGGCGTCGGTGCTGATACCGAATCTGGTTGCCCGCTGGCGCGCGGCGCGCGACCGCCGTTTCATCGCGAAGTCCGCGTCTTCCTCGTAACGTCCTGGCAATGCCTGCATCTGAGAACAGCAAGTTACACGACCGATAACCCGGACACCGTCACGTCCAACAACAAGGCAGGAGACACTTCATGTTCAAACCCCTACGTCACACCGGCACAGCCGCGCTTTGCGTGGCGTTGCTTGCAATCACCTGCGCTGTATCCGCCGCGAGCCTGAAAAGCGGCCTGAAGATCGCCTTCGTGCCGAAGCAGATCAACAACCCCTACGAAGTGATCGCCGACGACGGCGGGCTGGCCGCGATCAAGGAATTCGGCGGTGTAGGCAAAGCGGTGGGACCGTCGGATGCGGGCGCGTCGTCGCAGGTGCAATACATCAATACGTTGATTACACAGCGGCAGGACGCCATTGTGATCGCCGCCAACGACGCCAATGCGGTGGTGCCGTATCTGAAGAAAGCGATGTCGCAAGGCATCAAGGTCGTGACTTTCGATTCCGACACGGCGCTGGAAGGGCGTCAGCTGTTCGTCAACCAGGCGAACGCGGAAGGCATTGGCCGCGGCCAGATTCAACTGGTATCCAAACTGATGGGCGGCGAGGGTGAGTTCGCGGTGCTGTCGGCCACGCCCAATGCGACCAATCAGAACACGTGGATCAAGTGGATGCAGGAGGAGTTGAAGAAACCGGAGTACGCGAAGATCAAGCTCGTGAAAATCGCCTACGGCAACGACGACGATCAGAAATCGTTCGTAGAAACGCAGGGCTTGTTGCAGGCGTATCCGAATCTGAAGGCGATTGTCGCGCCGACCACGGTCGGCATCGCCGCGGCCGCGCGGTATATCTCGACGTCGTCGAGCAAGGGCAAGGTGGCGGTGACCGGTCTGGGTACGCCGAACCAGATGCGCGCGTTCGTGAAAAACGGCACCGTGAAGGCGTTCCAGTTGTGGGATCCGGGTCAACTCGGCTACCTGGCCGCCTATGCGGCAGCGGCGCTGTCGTCGGGCACGATCAGCGGTAAGGAGGGCGAATCGTTCGACGCCGGCAAGCTCGGCAAGCGCACCATCGGGCCGCAAGGCGAAATCATTCTCGGACCGCCTACCACGTTCGATTCGAGCAATATCGACAACTTTAATTTCTAGACTGTATGTCTCGTTGCCGGCTCGCGGCGAGACTCACATCGCGCATGGGCAATGTTTCACCCTTGCGGAAGCGCTGTGTCGTCTCACCGCGCAGTTCTGCCAGAGTCTGCGCCGGCTTCTTTTCCCATTCGAACGTACCGTCCCATGGTGGCAGTTGGGCCGGGGGGAGGGGGACGATTCTGTCGATATCCGGGACGGCGGGATTGCTCAGCTGGTTACGGTCAAGGAAATCGCCGACTAATTTATAGCGACGCGAGCGTTCCGGATCTTTGAGAAGATCAAGATAGGATCCTTCATCCGTCGCAGCTGGAGCTAGAAACAATTCCTCGAGTTTCATTGCTGACACGCTACTTCCAGCAGCCACTCCCTTTGGGTATGCCTCAACGGCGTCATGATATTTCCCGTCCTCTTGACGCTCTGTGCCCAACTCATGAGCTGCGCGCGCGTGCCCCTGATCGGTGGCGCATTACCTCATTTGCATTGCTATATCCGGTGCCTTGTCGCGCGGAGCCAGCAAATTGGCGACGTAGTACTGCGCATTCCCGTTCCCCAGACCTGCTGCCTTGCGAATGTACTTCAGCGCAATTTCCGTGTTCTGCTTCAGGCCATATCAAGAATTCAGGTAGTAACCAATATCGTAATAACCCATCGGAATCCCCTGATTGACCAGTTGGGTTGCCCATTCAACCGCTTCGTGCGCAGCGTCTGGTGAATCCGCCATGCCTTGCGACACCAGTTGCTGCACGTTATGGTTCGCCTTGTAATGGCCATGCGCCGCGGCGATCCGGTAGTAACGCGCCATCTCGTCGAAGTTCTTCGGGCCAGCGCGCGTTTGCAGATACCTGCCGTAACGGAACAAGGCATCCGGGTCCGGATCGAGTGCAGGTAGATGGTCCGCTTCATGGGTACAGGTGAACGCAAGATTGGCGTGCACTTTGGCGATATCAGGCAATCCGGGCAAGTCATTCTCCTTCGAGCAGGCGGCCAAGCTCAAGATAGCCAACAACAGTAACGCGGCAGTTCTCATTTCCTAATCCCAACTGGACCGCTTCGGGTCTTCTCTGCGGAACTCGACCAAGGATGCGTATGGATTGCTATTTCTATCGGACTTTCTGTCTTTGTTTCGGGCGATAATTTCGCCCCAACTCTTAAAAGCATTCTGTGCATCCAGTCTCCCATTGACTTCTTTTTTTCCCACCCCCATCCCATTCGTATGAATTCCCCACAGCTTCTCCCTTAGTGGCTGCGTCACGCGCATCGACTCGTGACAGATATTCAACTCGCTATCCACCTCCATGCTGCGGAGATTGACGTTGGCCGAGCCATGCGCCACAAATACATCGTCTATGATCATCAGTTTGGAATGGATATACACCTCGTTCCACGCGCCGCCTTTCGGTGTATCTGGCGGAACGAGGGTGCAGATATGCACGTTTAGCCCTGGAATATTCAACTTCTGCGGGTCCTCTGTCTTTGCCTTCTCCAGTTGCGACTTCAATTCGTTCACGCGCCGGGCCGCCGTGGCAGCTTCCTGCTGAGATGCGGCTATGTTGTTCACGACATACTGCGCTGAGCTGGAAAATGGGTCGACCTGCATATGAATTGCATTATCGAATGCTCCCAATGTCGAATGCCACAGTGGAACTCTGAGCGAGGGATTCCTCATTGCACACCAATTGCAGCAGCAACGCGGCCTGAAAGCACCGAAGCAGTTTATGGATTCGCATCGGCCAGTTCCGTGCCAACGGCGGACAGCCATAATTGCTAACCGCCGATTTTTGTTCCCCCAAGTCCCGCTAGATCTCACACGGAAATTCTCATAGACGTATTTAGTGTTAGTCGAACGTGGTATCCCCTTGCATTTTGGCAACTACTGCCGCCGATTTTCATTATTGGAAAGAAGGATCAATCACTGGCAATGCATCCAGATCCACCAACCGCATTTCCACTCGCTGCGCTTGCTCGATGTGTAGAGGATTGTGAACATCGAATTGATCACTTACGGCCACAACAATGGAGCCGCGACGACTGAGGATTGGGATGACTTCGTCAGCCTGGGTCAGGTCCGCGGGTTCGATCACCTTTGGGACAAAGCCCATCCAGCCAAGAAACCGTCGATGAGGGAAGGTGCGAAAGTCAATGCTGTATGTGTCAGCACCCTTTTCGCCATCCTTCCGGGGCCATTTTGACGTATCGACGGCAGCGAACTCAACGGACTCATCATTCACCACCGCGCCAAGGATACCTTTCATCATCTTTGTGACGTCGCTTTGCGGCCATGCAATATCGGGATCGATAATCTCCAACTGTATTCTGCCGTGACCGGGTTCGAAGATAAGTGAGCATCGCCCTTCCTCTACCTCGAAGGCTCGTTCGTCGGAAGCGCTAGTCAATAACGCGCTGAAGCCAAACGGATATTCGGGCCATTCCCTGAGAGTTTCAGCATGGCGCCGCTTGATCCACGCCAAGAAATTGGTTCTATCGACCACCTGGGGGAACGGTCGCTTCGATTCTTCCTGAGTGCTTGGACTTAGATACCAATGGACGGTAGGCAAGAAAGGGTGGATGGTAGTAAGCAAACTGCTCAGCCATTCATAGCCCTCGTCTTCAGTGAGCGGATGTCTCTTTATGATGAAGTGAAATCTGGTATTCATTTAAAGGCCCAGTATCGGCATAGGAGTCAATCGTGCAACAGTTTTCGGGAGGCCTGTTTCCACGGCTTTGGCATAAGGTAGTCTTTGCATGAAATGCCATTCCAATTTTCCTTGTGGCGCAGTGTTTGCTATGGCGGCCTGTTGTCGCGGATAGTCTTTGCTAACCCAACCCGTGACAATCCCTAAACCCCAGGGCTTCGCGAGATTTCCTCTTTCATTCCACAGGTCCTCAAAGTTAGCCTTCGCTTCGACGACAGTACACATGCTTCGCCAGAAACCATCAAACCAGACGCCACCGTAACTCCATTCGGTTGTCGTATAGATTCCGCCATTACCAAACATATCCTTTGTCATCTGCCAACCTAGATCAATCTCAGTATTGGCGTTGTCTCCGCGTTTGACGTAGGAAAAGCGCTCTGGCCCTGCATGCAGATTCCCGATGTACAACTGATAGTCGTAGTTGATGCGATTACCGCGAGTGACATAACGCGGTTGCAATGCTTGTCCCACAAAGCCCTCCTGCAACCTGCACTGATTGCACTGGCTCTGGTTACCGGACTCGGCGCAGTCTGATACTTTATCTTTCGATAGCGACGTCGCTTGCTCGCTTAACTCAACACCCACACCGAGTGCCACCAAAATGCGTATGACAAGGGCACCCAATCCTTCTGCAGCTGGAGCGACAATGACAGCCATTATTGATCCTCCCTATGCCACTTTGCCCCGGCTTTCATACCCGATAAAATGTCTTGCGCTGCAAGATTGCTCGGGCGGCTTCCGCGTATCCAGAGGTCTATGCCCATCTCGTTTCGCAGACCGCGTGCCCACGCTACATCCGCCTTCGTCCATTCGACCAGCGTGGGTAGATGAGTGATGTGCAAGGTTTCACTGGCATGTCCATAGCTGCGCTCAACCTCCCGGATAAGAGCGGAGTCATTCATGTCTGCAACGGCCGATGAGTATTCTCGGCGTATCTCCGCCGCAAGTTTTGGGGCGAATGTGCGAGCATCGGGCAGCGAAAGTATCTCCAGTTGATCAGGCGTCAGCGTCAACATAGATTATTTCCTCTAACAGGTTGCACTCGGCATCTACTCGGCTTATCTGATGGGTTTTACCTTTCAAAGCGACCTTCCACTCCAATACAGGCCCCATGAATGCCACGCGTTGCTCCATCGTTAGAACACGTTGAAAGCGCGACCATGCACGGGGATCCCAGAAACGATGCATGCCGCGGCTTCCGTCTGGGAGCATTAGGTCGATTTGAGATTCCAAATGTGCAAACAACGTCTCAAAGTCGACCTTTGCGACTAACCAACTGATCGCAGGATATTTGCTCTCGATGAGCATCAACCAGGAGAACAACTCTCGGGTGGCTTCGATCTCTGGAACGTCGATCAGCCATGGCCCCACATGGGCCAGACTAGCCTCGCGCTGATTGGTGAACAGGCACTGTGAGCGCGCTCCGGCCAATTCGACACGCTGCAGTAATTCGCGATAGATAGAAGGTGTTTCGACAGCGCAGTCAACCAGGGCGAAGCGTCTCACGGAGTCCATCGTTAGCGCCCCAGAAACGGTGAAGCATGCAATGCGGCGTTCAACAGACACTCAAGGCATATGGGTCGTTGGCCCAGAACAGGCATTGCACGTTTTTCGGTAGCTGCGGACTGTTTCTCCCAAAAGGCACCCTTCTCAAGAATGTCGCCCGGGGTGCCGTTTTCTATACGCTCGCCGTTGATTCGGATGTACGATCCGCCAGCTCCGATCCACACTTCCCTAGCAGCGGTGAGGACCAGCTTGCCGTCGGTGCTGATGATCGTCACGTCCTTCAGCGCGGCCAGTGCCATTTCATCGCGCTGAGCCTGAATTTCCACCTTGCCCTTCGCGGCAAACAGCTTCATGCCGAGTTTCTGCGCGAACAGCGATACCCGTTCGCCTGCGGCGACCGTTAAGCGATTCATGACGCCGATGTCGGCGTTGCCCCCCGCGGTTGCGATCAGATTCTGTTTGGCGTTCAGTTGCAGATGGTCGCCTGAGACCATCCCAACGCCCGCAGGAGCGCTGGCAAGAATTCCGGCCTTTTTCAGATCCTTGAGTGTGCCGAGAAGTGCTTTTTGCTCCGCATAGTCGGCGGCAATTGCCTGGGCAGCCTTGGCCGCCTCGCCGAGAGCCTCCATTTGCTGCAATGCTTGGTCGAGCAGGGCCACGGCAGGCTTCATGTCTAGCTGCTTGCCGTTTGCGGCCGGCTGCGCATCGGCAGAGATCAAAACCCCTCTGCCACCGCGGATTGCTACGTGTTCGTCGGTGCGAAGCTCCGCCCCCCGCCCCCGCTCTTTGCGCTGATCGTCCACCATATGCCCCAGACTCAGCTCACTGGTCTGGAACGGCGTAGTCAGATGGATATGCTCATTACCCTCCTTGTCCTCCATGCGCATCTCGTTCTGCGCGACGGTACGGATCAGGTTACGGGTCTGATTCAGGTTGTTGACCAGGTCCGGATGCAAACTGTCGTGCATCGCACCGATAATGACGGGCCGATCCGGATCCCCGTCCGTATGAATAATCGCAACTTCCGCTCCATCAATCAGCGGAAAGTGATGACCGTAGTTGTCACCGCTATACGGTTTCGCAAGCCGCACCGGGCGACTCGTGCCACCCGGACTCCACGTGTCGAGGTCGAACGGCAGCTTGATCACATACCAGCCTTCCTCCGTCAGGTAGGCGCGCTTGTAATCTCCGGGGGACGTGATCCGCGCTGGCAGAATACCGTTGATAAGCGGCCGCGCGGCCGGAATGACCGGCGTACGCCAGACGCGATCAGCCGGAATCGCGGAGAACGTATTCGAATACGCCTGTTTGCGGCCACCACTGGATGAGACGGAGACAATGAACAGCCCGTGCGGCGCGTCAGCGAGTTGCTGGTCGAGGTTCAGCACCTCACCTGCCTCGAGCGCGAACGCGTTGCCCTTACCTTCGAAGGTTATCTGCTGCGCCAGATGCGCCTCGTGGCGCAATTGCGCAATGCGCCGCCCTTCCTGAGGCGTTTCGTAATGCTCGCCCCAGCGGTAGTCGACCGCGTTCGTGGTCTTATCGTCGCGCGCGGCGTTCTGTTCGACGAGCAGGTTCACACCAGCCTGACGATGGTTGTAGTCGTTCAGCCGGATCGCCTCGGGCACGCGCCGCATGTGACGCTCAATCGACCTGACAGAGTCCGCCCCGGAATTGGCCAACCCCGAGTGACGCCGGAACGGCACAACGCGCTGGTTGCGCGCATAGGCATCGAGATCGTCGCCAAAGACGATAACCTCCTGGTCTTTCTCCTGTTCGAAGCGGAACCAGATGCCTTCATCCGCCGCAATACGCTGGATGAAGGAAAACGTTGTTTCGTTGTACTGGGTAATGTATTTGTGACGCTTGTACTGTGCCCGCAGATTGAACTTGAAGTCGACACCTTCGCGGTACCCGTAGTGGCGCACTGTGTCGGTGATGATCTCCTGCACCGACTGCTTCTGGAACAGCCGGCTCGTCACCGCGCGAGCCAGATCGGCTGTGCGCGGCTCGATGAGCAGCCGGTAGTGCGTCTCGTCGGCGGACGAACCAAGCTGGTCGAACCGCGTCACGATGCCGTGAATCGTGCGTGCCGGCGGCATCTCGCTGAACTTCGACGCGTTCTCGCCGAACATCTTCAGCAGGTAGTCGGCGTCCGGGTCGATGGGGTCGATCACGAACTTCGCCGGGCGTCCCAGCACCTGGTCCATCGGGAGGTCGGCGACGGGGCTCGTGAACTCGATGTCGTAGCGGTACAGACGGCTGATGCCCTCATCGCCTTCGAACTTCAACACGGAGAACGGCGCCGGATGCGGTGCGAGTTTGACCTCGTACGCCTGAGACGGAAGAACCATCAACCCCATCGAAGACTCCCTTGAACTGTATGACGCCGGAGACAGTAACGCCGGGATGTATCACTGAATAACGCGCCGCCTGCTCTGACGGCCTGTGGTCTGGAACCGCATTAAACACGCAAAGACAACCCATGGCAAACCGTTTTCCTATCCACAAAAAGATGGCGAATTGAAATTCAGTATTGACTTGACCATTGCCAACGCTTGCATGTAACGGTCATCGAGAAGCAGCTATCGCTTCATATCAAGAATGCGTAAGCGCCCGGCTCAAATCATGAATTTCTCAAAGATTCGTGAGACGTTGAAAAAGATATTTAAGATAGTTATTCTGAATAATTTGGCGCGCTCGCGGTAGTAAGCGTTACATATGTGTCGAGCAGAATGGTGGGAGTGGACAGAGTGTCTGCTGCGAGTCGCACGCACGACGTCACAGCGTTATTTGCAGCCAGATGGGTGGCCAACAGTGGCCGTATGCGTGCGTTGTCTGACGCAATAATCAGCGCAGCCATTCGATTGACGTAAAGCGGGTCGTTGATACTGGTGCAAATTGCACAACGCGTGCTGACGTTCCAGTTGAAAGTGGATGCAGCTCGGCAAGCTGCGGCCAGAACGGCGAAAGGCGCTGGCCTCGTCGAATTTCTCGAGCGGGCAGGGCGCATCGCGCCCTGCGTTGCTTCAGAAACGATGCTGAATCCCCGCCGTCACACCCGCTTGCGTATCCGCCGCGCCGATCAGATCACGTGACAGGCTGACCGGCTTGTCGTGCTTGGCCATCGCATAACCGCCCGCCATGTACAACACCGTGCGTTTCGACAGCGCATACTGTGCGCGCAGCGAGAACAGCGTCGGATCGGCGTCGCTCGCGTCCTTGATGTCCTGGTGGTAGACCGCGGCGAACAGCGAGATGAACGGCGTCACGTCGTACTGGCCGCCGAGCCAGTACATATCGCTGCGCAGCGTCGGCGCGGCGGTGTGGAAGGTGCGCCGGTAGTTCCGGTAGCCGGCCATGGCCTTGACCGGGCCGAAGTCGTAGCTCAGGCCGGCATTAATGCCTTGAATGTAGTTGGTGGTGTCCGCGGGCGTGACGCTGTCGTTCGCGCCGTTCTGCCGGTCGAAGGTCGCGACGGCCGCGAACGGACCGTTCTCATAGCCCAGGCCGAAGTCGTACTTCGAACTCGACTTCATGCTGCCGGGCACGTTGCCGAAGCCGTACATTGCGCCGAATTTGAAGCCGGAGTAGGTGCCGTCGTAACGCACGGCGTTGGCCGAACGCGAAAACAGGCCGTCCTTGCGGCCGCCCGTCGCCGTGGACGAGGTGGCCCACGAGTAGTTCGGCGCGTAACCCATCGGGTCGAACGGCAGCATGTAGTCGTAGGTGGTGGTGAAATTGCGGCCGAGCGTGATTTGCCCGAAGCGGTTTTTCAGGCCGACAGTCGCGCGACGGTCGAAGATCGCGCCGGGGCCGTCGTCGAACTGGCCGTTCGCGACGTTGATGCCGCTTTCCAGCTGGAACACCGCCTTCAGGCCGCCGCCAAGATCCTCGACGCCGCGCAAACCCCAGCGCGACGTGTTCTTGCCGCCGGACACGAGCCGCGTGGCGCCGCCGTCCGCGCTCGCATGGTTCACGTACTCAATGCCCGCATCGACGATGCCGTAGATGGTCACGCTCGATTGCGCCTGCGCGCCGCCGGCAAAACCAGCAAGTCCGGCGCAGGTCGCGCCGAGGGTCGCTTTGAGGGTCTTCTTTTTCATGCTCCACTTCATCAACAGTCTCCTGTGGTTGGTTTTGTTGCATCTACGAGGACATCCCAAAGGGAATGTCCTTCAGGGCAGGGAGTTCAGCTCGCCTGAGCGAATGCCCAGCAGTCGTTGGCGGGGAATTCGATCCAGTGGCGGCCGGCCGCGCGCGGCACGTGGCCGAAGGCGCGCAGGCGCAGATCGCCGCAGTGGAACAGGTATTCCCAGCGGTCGCCGAGATACATCGACGTGATCAGTTCGGCCTGCAGACGATTCGCACCGGGACCGTCGGCGACCTGCACGCGCTCGAGGCGGATCACGGCCTGCGCGTTCTGACCGACCGTGAGCGCTTCGCGCGCCTGCGCCTGCAATTGCCAGCTGTCGCCGGCCAGCGTCACGCGTGCGCCGTCGACGGCGGCCACGCGCGCGTCGATGCGGTTGTTGCTGCCCATGAATTCGGCGGTGTAGAGCGAGCGGGGCGCTCCGTACAGGTCGGCGGGGGTGCCTTCCTGTTCGATCCTGCCGTTGCGCAGCAACAGGATGCGGTCGGACATCGCCATCGCTTCGGTCTGGTCGTGCGTCACGCACAACGCGGACAAGCCAAGCGAGACGATCAGCTCGCGCAGCCACGCGCGCGCTTCCTCGCGCAGCTTCGCGTCGAGGTTCGAGAGCGGCTCGTCGAGCAGGATCACCGGCGGGTTGTAGACGAGCGCGCGGGCAATCGCCACACGCTGCTGCTGGCCGCCGGAGAGTTGATACGGATAGCGCGCGGCAAGATGGCCGAGGCCGAGCTGATCGAGCGCGGACTGCACGCGCTGTTTCTGCTCCGCGGCCGAGACGCGCCGCAGCTTCAGGCCATAGCCGACGTTGTCCGCCACTGTGCGGTGCGGCCACAGCGCGTACGACTGGAACACGAGCCCGAGCGAGCGCTGCTCGACCGGCAGATCGATGTGCGCCGTGCCGTCGAAGAACGTGCGGCCGTCGAGCTGAATGCGGCCCGACGACGGCTGCTCCAGCCCGGCCACCGCGCGCAGCAAGGTGGTCTTGCCGCTGCCCGACGCGCCGAGCAGGCACACCACTTCACCGGGATTCAGCTCGAACGACACACCCTTCAGAATCGGGTTGTCGCCATAGCTGAGAAAGAGGTTGTCGACCGTGAGCTTATCCATGCAATTTCACTCCGAAGCGCAGGGCGACACCGAGTCCGGCGCCGACCATCGCGATGTTGATGACAGAAAGCGCCGCGACCTGATCGACCGCGCCGGTCGCCCAGAGCGACACCAGCAGCGCGCCGATCACTTCGGTGCCGGGCGAGAGCAGATAGACGGCGGTGGAGTATTCGCGCTCGAAGATCATGAAGATCAGCAGCCACGCCGCGAGCAACCCGAAGCGCACGAGCGGCAGCGTCACGTCGAGGCTGACGCGCGTGCGCGTGCCGCCCACGCTGCGTCCGGCTTCTTCGAGTTCAGGGCCGACCTGCAGCAGCGCGCTTTGAATCAGGCGCATGCCGTACGCGAGCCACACCACGGTGTAGGCGATCCAGATGCTCCACATGGAGTTCTTCAGTTCCTTGAGTCCTGGCACGAAGAGGAAGATCCACAGGAACGCGAGACCGGCGAGCAGGCCCGGCACCGCCCGCGGCAGCAGCACGAGGTAGTCGAGCAGGCGCGTGGCCCAGTCGTTGTGCCGGTGGCCCGCGAACGCCACCAGCGAATAGAAGCCCACCGCCAGCGCGCCGCCGATCACGCCGATGCCGAGCGTGTTCAGAATCGCGCGCACCAGGTTGTCCTGCTCGAACAGTTCGGTGAAGTTGGCGAGCGTCAGCACGTCGGCGAGATGCACGCCCAGGCCCCAGTTGGTGACGAACGCGCGCAGCGTGATGCCGGAAAGCGGCACGAACACCGTGAGCAGCAGCCACAGCGCGACGATCGCGAGCGCGACCCAGCGCCACGCGCCGAGCGGCAGCACGGTCTGGCGTCCCGCCTTGCCCTTGACGGTGACAAAGCGGTTCGCACTCTTCAGCAATCTGCGTTGCAGCAGCACGAGCGGGAACGTGATCGCGACGATGCACACCGCGACCGCGGCCATCAGGTGATACGAGGGCACGCCGAGCTTGTTGGTGAGCTTGTAGAGATAGGTGGCCAGCACGAGATGCCCTTCGGGATCGCCGAGCACGAGCGGCAGGCCGAACACTTCGAAGCCGAGGAAGAACACCAGCACGCCGGCGAACAGCAGCGCGGGCAGCGTCATCGGCAGGCTGACGTCGAGCGCGACGCGAAACGGCCGCGCCCCGGCGACACGCGCCGCTTCTTCCACGTCCGAGCCGAGATTGCGCAGCGCCGCCGACGAATACAGGTACACGTGCGGTACGTGCGTGAGTCCGACGATCACGGTGATGGCGAAAATGGAGTACACGGTCCACGGCGCTTCGGCGGTGCCGAACAGCTCCATCCACCAGACCGAGTAGAAGCCGACCGGGCCGGCCGCGACCACGTAGCCGAACGCGAGCACCATCGGCGAGACGAACACGGGCGTGAGCAGCAGCGGCTCGAGCCAGCGGCGGCCCGGCAGATCGGTGCGTACCATCAGGAACGCGAGAATGCCGCCGAGCGGGATGGAGATGAACAGCATCCCGGCCGCGATGACGAACGAGTTTTTCAGCGCGGACCAGAAGTCCGGGTCGCTGAAAATGAATTCGAAGCCGGTGAGGCCGAGGGTGCGCTTCGCGTCGAAGAACGGTGCATTCAGCACGCTCTGCAGCAGGATAAAGCCGAGCGGCAGCGCGACCGCGACGGTCAGCACCGCGACGACGAGCCAGCGCAGCATCCCCGCGAACGGCTGCAGTGTGCCGCGCGGCAGCGCGCCGATGGAGCCGCCGTCGGCCGCGTGCGGCGGGGCGCCGCGGTGTCCGGTTGCGCTAGTGGAAAGCATGAGTGTCCCCCTGCGGCAGATGCGCCGCATATCGACAGGTATGGAAGGAAAGGCAGGCGAGCGCGCGGTTCAGCGCGCCCGCCGGAGCGTCAAACGCGGGTGCTCAGCGCTTGATCGACTGCTGCCATTGCTTGAGGAATTCGAGCCGCTTGGACTGGTCGAGATAGACCAGCAGGCCCGCACCGATCGGAATCGGCTTGAGGGAGTCGCCGAGCTGCTTCGTCAGACCGGCCATCGACGTTTCACCGTCCACGTCGGCGCGGATCGAGAACAGGCTCGCCTGATTCGCGAGCAGGGTCTGGCCGCGCTGCGAGAGCAGGTAGTCGACCCACAGCTTCGCGGCATTCGGGCTTTGCGCTTTCTTCGAGATCGTCACGAGGCGGCTGACCACCAGTGTGTAGTCCTTCGGATAGACGTAGCCGATCGACGGATCCTTCTTCGCCTTGGAGAGCGCGTACGAGCCGAGAATGTTGTAGCCGATCAGGTTCTCGCCCGACGAAATGCGCTCCATCATCGCACCGGTGCTCGATTGCAGCTTCGGACCCGTGGCGCCCATGGCCTTCACCAGATCCCACGTGACCTGCGGGTTGACGCGCGCATCCTGGGTCAGATAGTTGAACCCGACGCCGGATTTTTCGATGTCGTAGGTCGTGACCTTGCCCTTGAACTGATCGGGCTTCTCCTGCAAAAGCTTGATCAGATCGGCGCGCGTTTGCGGCACTTCGCCCGCCGGCACGAGGCGTTTGTTGTAGACGATCGCGAGCGGCTCGTACGTGGTGCCGTAGGCCTGCTTCTGGTACTGCGCCCACTGTGGCAACTGCTTCGCCTCGGGCGATTCGTAGGTGGCCATGAGGCCGTCGTTGACGAGCTTGACCTGCAGGTCCATGGCCGAACTCCACAGCACGTCGGCGCTGGTGCTGCTGGCCGCGTTTTCGCTGATGTAGCGGTTGTACAGCTCGGTGCTGTTCATGTCGTTGTACTCGACCTTGATGCCGTACAGGCTTTCAAAGTCCTTGATGAGCGGACGCACCAGCGCGGTGTCCGTGACCGAGTAGACGATCAGCTTGCCTTCCTTTTTCGCCCCGTCGACGGTGCTCTGGTAGTCGCTGGGGTATCCAGCCGGAAACGACGCCCATACTGGGTTTGCGGCGAATGCGACAGCTACGGCGAGACTCTTCAAAACTTTTTGCACGTCTTCCTCCAGAAAACTTCATGTTGGTTTTGTGTAGGCGAATGGTAAGTATCGCGTGCTTTCTGAATGCTTTCAGTTTTCGAAAGAAATGCGTCACAATGCCCGGATTCACCTCATGGATTTCCCTGGGATTCCGCTCATGCGCGTACTGCTCGTCGAAGACAATCCGATCCTTTCCCGCTCGCTGACCGACGCGCTGACCATCGCGAAACTGACCGTCGACTGCATGCATGACGGCGAATCCGCTGATCACGTGCTGCGCACGCAGGACTACGCGCTGGTGATTCTCGATATCGGCTTGCCGAAGCTCGACGGTCTCGAAGTGCTGCGCCGCTTGCGGGCGCGCCGCAACGCGGTGCCGGTATTGATGCTGACCGCGCATGGCGCGGTGGAGGAGCGCGTGCGCGGCCTCGACCTCGGTGCCGACGACTATCTCGCCAAGCCGTTCGCGCTCACCGAACTCGAAGCGCGCGCCCGTGCGCTGCTGCGCCGCGGTCACGGCCAGGAGCTGCTGCATGCGCAATGCGGCGCGCTGCTGTACGACAGCGTGGATCGCAGCTTCACGCTCGACGGCGAGCCGCTCGCGCTGACGCCACGTGAGCGTTCGGTGCTGGAGGTGCTGATCCTGCGCAATGGCCGCGCGATCAACAAGGAAACGCTGTCGGAGAAAATCTTTGGACTCGACGAGTGGGTGAACGCGGATGCCATCGAAATCTATGTGCACCGCTTGCGCAGAAAACTCGAACACAGCGCGGTCGCCATCGTCACGCTGCGCGGACTCGGCTATCTGCTCGAAGCAAAAAGCGCATGACGCGGCCGAATCTGCGCGTGCGGGTCGCGCTCTGGCTGTTGTTGCCGCTGCTTCTGCTGCTCGGATTCGACGCCTGGCTCACGTATCAGCGCGCCATGAACGCCGCGCACGCGGCCTTCGACCGCACGCTTGAATTTTCCTTGCGGTCGATCCGCGACGGCATCCGCTTGCGCGACGGCCAGATTGAAGTCGACCTGCCGTACCTCGCGCTGGAGATGTTCGAATCGAACGGTGGCGGCAACATCTACTATCAGATTCGCGAAGCGGGCGGCCGCGTGGTGACGGGTTATCCCGATCTGCCGGACGCGCAGCCGGTGCCGGGCGAGCCCTACAGCGTGCAGTTCTACGACGACGTGTTTCGCGGCAGACCGCTGCGCATCGCGATGCTGAGGCTGCCGGTGCACGACGTGCCGAGCGCGCAGACGCGGGTGGTGGTGGTGCGGGTCGGCGAAACGATCGAACAGCGCCAGGCTCTCGCACGCGAGATTCTGACCGGTTCGCTGCAACAGGAAGGCCTGCTGGTGGTACTCGCGCTCGGCATCGTGTGGCTGGGGGTGGCGCGCGGCCTGCGACCGCTGAACCGTTTGTCGGCCAGGGTGGCCGCGCGCGCGGAAGACGATCCCACCCCGCTCGATACCGCCGGCTTGCCGAGCGAAGTCGTGCCGCTGGTCGATTCGATCAATCAGTACATTAGCCGCACGCAGTCGATGCAGTCATCACGGCGGCGCTTTTTCAACGACGCCGCGCATCAGTTGAAAACGCCGCTGGCGGTGATTCAGGCGGAGTCCGAACTGGCGCTGCGCGATACCGACGCTGCCCACGAGAACCCGGGCGGCCAGCGGCGGCAGGGGGTGCATTTGCGGCGCCTGAACCGCGCGGTGCAGCAGGCGGTGCGTATCGTGCAGCAGTTGCTGTCGCTGTCGCGGCTCGACGCGGACAGCGGCTACACCGTCAGGCATGCGGCGGTGCAACTGCATAAGGTGGCACGCAGCGTCGCGCTCGACTGGTCGCCGGTGGCGCGCTCGCGTGGCATCGACCTCGGCTTCGAACAGGACGTGCGGATCGACGTGATGGGCCAGGCCGATCTGCTCGCGGAACTGGCCGGCAATCTGATCGATAACGCCATTCGTTATGCGGGCGACGGCGCGGTGATTACCGTGCGTGTTGCGCGTGACGGCGAGCAGGCCTTGCTGCAGGTAATCGACAACGGGCCGGGGATTGCCGCGGGCGAACGCGAGGCGGTGTTCGAGCGCTTCTATCGCAGCGAGGCCACCCAGGCGGTCGAGGGCAGCGGGCTGGGTTTGTCGATCGTAAGGGAGATTGCGCGCGTGCATGGCGCGCGGGTTGCGCTGACCGACGCATCCGGCGGTGGACTCGTGGTCAGCGTACTGTTTCCTTCGGTAAAGGGGGCAGCGGCGGCATGAGGTCGGGCCGCCGGACCTTAGCGGCGAATCGGAAACCGCCTGGCGTACGCAACCGGTGACGTATCGCTGCCCCACGTTTCGCCGTCGATCAAAACCTGCGGCGCGCCGTCTCCGGGCACCGCCACGTTCACACCGGCGGCCGCCTTGCGATACAACTGCGTCTGGTTGATGCGCGCCGCGATCTCCGCATAGTCCGCGCGCGCGTCGAGCATGCCCCAGCGCTCGAACTGCGTGAGGAACCACGCGCCCTCGAACGCGTGCGGATAGTTCACCGCGCCGTTGTCGAAGAACCGCATCGGCAGGCCGCGCGGCGCGGACGCGGCAATCTCGCTGCCGAGGCGTGCCGCGATCGGGGCTTCGTCGATACCGATGTAATCGGGCCGGGCGAGCCAGCGCGCGATGTCCTCGCGGTGCCCCGCTCCGTCGAGCCAGCGGCAGGCTTCGAGCATGGTCTGCACGAGCGCGCGCGTGGTGTTCGGATTGGCGCGGACAAAATCGCGCCGGCACGCCAGCACCTTCTCGGGATGATCCGGCCACACGTCGCTCGTATAGGCGATCGTCCGTCCCACGCCTTGCGCTTCGGCTTGCGCGTTCCAGGGCTCGCCGACGCACAGGCCGTCGAGCTTGTCTTCGGCGAGCGCCGCGACCATTTGCGGCGGCGGAATCGCCACGCTCTCGATCTCGCGCAACGGATCCACGCCTTGCGACGCGAGCCAGTAGTACAGCCACATCGCATGCGTGCCGGTCGGGAAGGTCTGCGCGAACACCGGCTTGCGGCCCAGCGCCGCCAGCGCCTTCGGCAGGGTGCCGTGCTCGGCAAGCAGATTGGCGAGACGGTTCGACAGCGTGATCGCCTGGCCGTTGCGGTTGAGCACCATCAGCACGGCCATGTCCGTTTGCGGCCCGCCGAGACCCAGTTGCACGCCGTAGACGAGACCGTAGAGCGCGTGCGCCGCGTCGAGATCACCCGAGAGCAGCTTGTCGCGCACGGCCGCCCATGACGGCTGGCGCGACAACTCCAGCGTAAGGCCGTGGGCGTGGCCGAATTCGAGCAGTTTGGCGGCGACCAGCGGCGCGGCGTCCGACAGCGCCACGAAGCCGAGCCGCAAATGGGTTTTCTCGAGCTGCCCCGATGTGGACGACGTGGTGAGGGAGGTAGGAGAGTTCATGAGCGGCGCTTCATTTGTTCGACTCGGCCGCCGCGACAATGGCGCGCGCGACCTCGGCAAGTTTGACGCCCTGGTTCATTGCGCGTTTGCGCAAGCTGGCGTAGGCGGCGTGTTCGGTGATCTTCTGCTGGTCCATCAGCAGGCGTTTGGCGCGATCGATCAGCTTGCGTTCGGCGAGCTCGTTTTCGACCTGCGCGAGGCGTTCGCGCAACTGCGACTCCTGCGCGAAACGCGCGAGCGCGACTTCGAGGATCGGAGCGAGCCGCTCCGTCGCGAGACCTTCGACCAGATAGGCGGTGACGCCCGCATTCACGGCGTCGCGAATCAGCTGCTGATTGTCGTCGTGGCTGAACATCAGCACGGGGCGCGGCGCGGTGGCGTTCATCACCGCGAGCTGTTCGAGCGTATCGCGCGACGGCGATTCCGTATCGACGATGATCACGTCGGGCCGTTCGCTCTGCACCACGCGATGCAGGGCTTGCGGTGTGGTCGTGCCCGCCAGCATCTCGTAGCCGAGCCGGGCGAGTGCCTCGCGCAAATCGCCAATGGGTTTGTCGGTATCGGTGACGAGGAGAACGCGCAGCATGGAATGAGTTTTGTCGACGGCTGACTATGGATAATGCAATGACCATGCCAGGTGACGCATGCTGCGCTGAAAGCAACGTAATCGCGGATTAAGCGGTCGTATGCCGCGCTTCGGCTGCACCCGCACGGGGCATGTGAGAATGATGCACCGAAGCGGCGCATGGCGCCGCCGCTCACATGCTCAACGCCACGTGCCGTAACTGCGGGGCGACAGCAGGAGGCTTACCGCCATCATCGCGACGACGCAGACGGCCAGCATGATCCACGCGGCGCCGAAGCCGCCGCTCCAGCCCCGCACGATGCCGGCCACGACCGGCGCGACCGCCGCCACGATAAACCCGACGCCCTGAGTGAACGCGACGAGCTTGCCGGCCACGCGGTGATCGGCCGAATGATCCATGGCCGTCACGAGCGACAACGAAAATACCCCGCCCAGTCCCGCGCCGGCTACGCCGACCCACAGCAAGGGCACGGCATCGGGCCACACGATCAAGCCTAGTAGTCCGAACAGTTGTGCGAGGAGGCCCAGCACCAGCCACGGCCGCCGGTCCCGGAACGACGCCGCTGCCAGCGGCAGCAACAGGGCCGAGACGGCCTGAAATACCGTCATTGCCGCCAGCAGCGAGCCGCTTGCCGCGACGCTCATGCCGCGCTGCTGATAGAAAGCCGGCAACCATGCGACGAGGCTCGTATAGCCGCCGTTGACGATGCCGAAGTAGAGGCCCAGCGTCCACGCGCGCCGCGTGCGCCACAGCGAGATGTCGGCGGCGTTTGCGGAAGTGTTCTGCGTGGCGGCGCGGTTCGAGGAAGACTGCCGGTTCAGGGTCCACCAGCAGACTAGCGCCAAACACGCAGGGACAGCCCATGCCGCAAGACCCGCATGCCATGACTGCGCCACGCGGCTTATCCATGGACTCAAGCTCGCGCCCAGTCCGCCGCCCCCCATGATCGACGCGGAGAACACGCCCATGGCCAACGGCACGCGCGCATGAAAGCGCTGCTTCATGACCGCGGGCAGCAATGCCTGGATCGCTGCGACGCCGATGCCGGCAAGCACGGCCGTCGCCAGCAGCGCGGCGCCGCTCGATGCGCTTAGGCGTGCCGCGCACGCCAGCGCAATCGCCAGCAGACCGAGCGCGACGCCACGTGTTTCGCCGATCGTGCGAGTTAGCGCGCCTGCGCCGAACGCCCCGATACCCATCGCGACGACCGGCAGGCTCGTCAGCAGCGACGCGCCGTAAAAGCTGAGGCCGGTTGCCGCGCGGATCGTTGTCATCAGCGGGCTGATCGACGTGAGCAGCGGACGCAGATTGATGCCGATCACGACGATCGCAGCCAGCCACACGGCGTCCCGCCACGTTAGCGCCGTGGCGACGTAGTGAGCGGAAGCGACGGGCGGATTGGCGCTGGAGGGCGAATTCACGATGATCCTTGATGCGGGAGAAGGGCGCCTTGGCAGTCTGGAAGATCCGTGCAAGGCGTATTTTGGTCAGCCATAATAACGTGAAATGGTTAACCATTTTTGCAATGCCCGGTATAGCTCACGGCGCAGGCGGATGGCGCCGCCCAACCGGCGCCGCTAGAATGCCGGGCGATATCGCTCCCTTTCCGGTTACCTGAACCTATGGCTCCACCATCCCGTCGCGCCCTGTCTGACAACGCTGAAACGTCCGCCCAGACGGCGCCCGACAGCGATCCGATGAGCGTTGAAGCGCGTATTTACGAGTCCATTTCCGCGGCCTTGTTGCAGGGGCGCCTGCGGCCGGGCGCGCAACTGGTCGAGCGGGATCTCGCCGCCGCGTTCGGCTGCACGCGCGGCGCGTTGCGCAAGGTGCTCGCGCGCCTGGGCTTCGAGGGAAAGCTCGTGCTGGAGGCGAATCGCGGCGCATTCGTGCCGTCGCCGTCGGAGGAGGACATTCGTGAGGTGTATCGCGCGCGGCAGATCGTCGAGGCGGGCATCGTCACGGCTTTGTGCGGGACGTTGAGCGCCGCGCACAAACGTCGCTTGCGCGCGCATGTGCACAGCGAAGAGAAGGCATTGCGCGCCGGGGCCATTGAAGAATCGGTGCGCCTGGCCGGCCAGTTTCACGTGCTGCTGACGGAACTGGCAGGCGGGAGGGCGCTACTCGGAATGGTCGGGCAACTGGTCGCCAAGACCGAGTTGTACAAGGCGCTGTTCGATCCGTCGAAGGGTTCGACGTGCTCCGCGGACGAACATCGGCAAATCATTGAAGCGCTCGACGCGGGCGACCTCAACGTGGCCTTGACCGCCATGCGCAAGCATCTGGCGGAACTGGAGGAGCGGGTGGTCGAGCAGGTGCGCAGAAGCGCCGCCGGAGAAGACCTCAGGGCGGTATTCAAACTTTGAGCGCGCTTCCAGAGCGAAGCGCAGGAGGGGTGCGCGATACCGCGGCGCGCCGCTCGGGCCCGAACCTACGAGTCAAGCCGGAGAAGGCGCGCGGTTCACCTTGAGCGCAATGGCCCGCGCCGGGATCGTGCGGGACACGACCAGCGGGCCCTGCGGCACGCCTGCCTTAACGGCGGCGGAATGGCGCGTTGCCGCGGGGAGCGCCGCCACCGCTGGCGCGCTCGTCTTTGTGACGGAAATTGATCCGGCCTTTGGTCAGATCGTAGACCGACAGTTCCAGCGTGACGCGGTCGCCCGCGAGAATACGAATGTGGTTCTTGCGCATGCGCCCGGATGCGTAAGCGCCAACCACGACGCCGTTGTCGAGCGTCACGCGGTAGCGGCTGTCCGGAAGTACTTCGTCGACGATACCGTCAAGTTCAAGCAGTTCTTCTTTCGCCATGCATTACTCCTGGTCGATGGGATTAGGGTGCGTTGGCCGCCTGTGTGTGCGGCTCAACATCAATCAGATACGGATGACAGGAGCTTTGCGGCCCACTGCCTTGTGGCATCACCTATGCGCTGGCGGTGCCGCTCAGAGATCGGCGACCGACTGGCCGTCCACGCGGCCGTCGATCAGTTGCTCGGCGTGGGCCATGCACGCAATGCGCGCCTTGCCCGTGCCGTCGAACGGAAACAGATACTGCAGTCGAAACACGCGCCCCTCGGCCGCCGGATTGGCGCCCACGCGGCAGATGCGCACCGACGCGTCGTAACCGGCGTTCGGGTTGCGGCTCGTTTGGCCGGTTGCCGGACGGCGCGGATAGACGAGCGGGTGAATTTCGTAACCCTTGTACGTCTTGACAGCTGAAATCATGAAACACATGTCCTGTATTACGTGGCCGTCGTGTCACGCGTGTTACGCGCGGCACGACCAGCCGGACGGCGCAGCCTTGGGGCGCGCCGCCATGGAAAAAGTTGGCACAGGCCCGATTGCAAGGGCTTGGGCGCGGCCGCGCAAAATCGCGGATTCGATGGAGAAGAAACACGCCGAAGTCGCGCGGACAACGGGCGCATAAAGCTGATCACTCAGCTGCACAACTCGCGACGGCGAATGCAGGCGGCGCATTGCCGGAGTGACGGGATCGCCGACGGGCGGCGGTCGAACAGTCGGGGGTGGTGCGGAGATGCCGGTTTGAGACTGCCAGGTGCTGCCGGTGCTACGAACGCGGGATACAGCTATTCCAATATAGTGCCATAAATGGGCCTAATTAGATAGCGAAAACTTCCGCGCATGAGCAGACCGCCCAGCCGGCGCGGGTTTGCGCGAGATGTCCGGGGCGCCGGCGGTGTGCCGGAGGGGCGCTGCGGGACGCCGGGTGCGGAAGGCTCCGGCGCGGACCGATGGATGGTCCGCGGGGCGCTTCAGCGCGAAGGTTCGGCGACGCGCTTTTGCAATTCGCGCGACGCCGCGAGCGGAATGCGCGCGTCATCCCAGCCGGCCAGCCATTCGACTTCCTTCGAGGTGAAGATCTGTCCGTGGTTGCGCAGCGTGTATTGCAAGGAATCGATGATGTGGTTGCGGATGATTTCCGGCGTGCCTGCGTCATCGAGCACGGCGCGAAACGCTTCTAGCGTGGCCATCTGGAGCTCCGTGAAATAGAGGATTCTTTTATCGCACGAAAAAAAATCGCTCGCCAGGCGGACAAAAATCGCCGCGCGGCGAAGAACGGGCGCCGATTTGCCTGTGGGGCGATTCGCGCCGCGGTCGCCGCGGCGGGGCCGGATGGCTACAATGGCGAGTTGCCGAATCCTTCGACCATTGCGATTGTCCAATGCGCAAGACCAACGTCTCTCCTGTGAAAGACCTGCTGCTGGAGCGCTACGCTCCTATCGCCGACGGCATCGCAGCGCTGTTGTATCCCTGTGCCGAAGTGGTGATTCACGATTTGCGCGACCAGACCATCGCCTACCTCGTGAACAACCTCTCGAAGCTCGAAGTGGGCGGCCCTTCCGTGCTGGATGAAGTCCATTACGCGGCGCGCGGCCAGACGATCGGACCGTACGAGAAGCTCAACTGGGACGGCCGGCGCATGCGCTGCGTGAGCAACATTCTGTTCGACGACGACAGCAAGCCGGCCGGCATGCTGTGCATCAACTTCAATATTGCGGTGTTCGAAGACGTGCGCTCGACGCTCGACCTGTTCATCAAGGGCGGCAATCTGACGGACGCGCCGGCCGAGGAACTGTTTCGCGACGACTGGCAGGACCGTATCAACACGTACCTGCATACGTGGCTGCGCGAGCGGCAGATCGGCATCAATGCGCTCACGCGCGAGCACAAGCGGGAAATCGTCGAGGCGCTGCACGCGCAAGGCGCGTTTCGCGGCCGCAGTTCCGCGAACTATGTGGCAGCCGTGCTGACGATGGGACGCGCCACGGTCTACAAGATTCTGAAGCAGATGAAAGAGGGCGGTTGAGGCTCCGAAGGAAGTCCCCTTGAGGGACGGTTCGGGCGCCGCTCTGCGCAAACGCTGCGGTTGTTCAATTCAAGGAGAGTTCGAATGGTGCGCTACCGGCACTACAAAGGCGGGATTTACGAACTGGTGTGCGAGGCCACGCTCGAGTCGGACCCCACCGTCACGATGATCGTGTACAAAGCGGCCAATGGTACGATCTGGACACGTCCGGCGTCGGTATTTTTCGAGTTGATTGAAGTCGACGGCGCCAAGGTGCCGCGCTTCGCGCCGATCAACTAGCCCGCTACCCACATTGCCTACAGGAAATCCGTATGCGTCTACTGCTTGCCATCATTCTGCCGTGGTTCCAGTTCTTCACGATCGGTCGTCCGTTTGCGGGCATCGTCTGCCTGATTTTGCAGATCACGCTGATCGGCTGGATTCCGGCCGCGATCTGGTCGGTGTATGCATTGAGCCAGTACAACACCGACAAGAAAATCGCCCGGGCGATGGGCAACGGGCGTTGAACGCAGACTGATCAACCCCAACCAGGCGGTCATGTCGTTCAGCACCAACTGACCGGCATGAGCATCGGGCGGCGCGTTGGCCGCGCGAATAATGTCCAGATTAAGCTGCCTTAGGGAGCCACCCGTTTTCGGTGTCTTCGAAAATCATTTTCTCTTCCGGTTTGCGGTCAAGATCGGCGATCAACTCGATCATTTCCTTTAGCTTGACGTTGCCGTCTATCGTTTCAAGGTAGAGCGCGCGGAACATCCGGTCGGCAGTTTTCGGAATCTTTCCGCGCTTTTCCCAAAGCGCAACGGTTTGCTCCGACGTTCCAATCAAATCGGCAAGACGATGCTGGGATAGGTCCAGTTCCTTGCGCAGGAACCGGAATTCCGCGCCAGTGAGATAGCTCTTGCGAGCGATCGCCCTGCCGATGGCCAAATGGAGGCCCTCGGCGTCTTCGATGGACACAGCCTTTCCGTACGGTGTCTTTCTCGTGTTGTAGCCGTTAGCCAGCCACACGTTTTGCAGCCCTATTTCTGTGTAGTGGTACATGGCCGTTCCTTAATAGACTGTAACGACTGCAACCCAATTGCCGTCGTCTGCGCGCTCCAGCGCCGCTGCAATCGTGACTTCATCTCCCGCATGCCGGCGAGTCAAAGTGCACTGCCAGTGACCGTGCAAATTGACGTGCCCTTGCTCACAGATATGACCATTTCGCAGGCAGTCATAGACTTGTGTTGGCGTTATCTTTCGTTCCCGCATCCGCTTCTTGGCATGTGGGACGAAAAACACCCTCGCGGTGTCAGCCGCGGTTTCGCGGATCAATCGCTTTAGGTTTTCGTCGGTTAGCTTGAGCGGGACGGGTTGCGAGGACATACCCATAATTATTATAGGTATGTCGTAAGGTGGCAAGGGAAACTTGCAGCGATTGATCGGGCGAAAGCGCGCTTCCTTCGATCAAATTCTCGAGGCGTCAGGAACCTCGATGACCAGATCCGTTCTGGCGATGGCAACGCAGGGCAGAATAAGGCCTTCGGCCTTTTCTTCCCGGCTCAATCCGGGCCATTCGATCGTGTAGGAGACCGTTCCGCTGACCAAACGGCAAATGCACGTGCGGCACGTCCCATTGCGGCACGAGCGCGGCAAACGCAGATTTGCGAAGCCTGCCGCTTCTGGATCTTATACACATCTGACGCTGCCGACGATCCACCCTGTCTAGCACCCTGTGGGTGCCGCAACATTAAAACAAAAGACAATGAATGACAAGAACGCCCCGCAATCTCGTCTATTCACACCATGCCCGTCACACCGTGACCCCGCTAA
>NZ_LXKA01000344.1 GCF_001645125.1 Paraburkholderia ginsengiterrae
TGACGCAAAGTGGCCTCAAGCCGGTCGGCGCGTTCCGAACCTTTCAAAAGGATATCGACACCGTCGCCGCGACCGCTTACGAGACCGGCACGCCGATGCCGGTGGCGTCGACGGTTCAGCAATTGCTGCGGCTTGGCGCGGCGATGGGGCTCGCCGAGGCCGACCTGTCGGCCTTCATCGACGTCCTGCAGACGCCGCGTGGCGCGCAAAGCCGGTAGCTCGACGCACGCGCGGGTCGGTTTCGCGATAACCTGCTAAAATATTGGGTTTTTCGCCGATATCACATTCAAAGGGACGCGCCGTGCTGTCTACCGCCAATATCACCATGCAATTCGGGCCAAAGCCCCTCTTCGAGAACATCTCGGTCAAATTCGGGGAAGGGAACCGCTATGGCCTGATCGGTGCGAACGGCTGCGGCAAGTCCACCTTCATGAAGATTCTGGGCAGCGACCTGGAGCCGAGCTCGGGCAATGTCATGCTCGAACCGAACGTGCGTCTCGGCAAGCTGCGTCAGGACCAGTTCGCGTACGAAGACGTGCGCGTGCTCGACGTCGTGATGATGGGCCACACCGAAATGTGGGCCGCCATGACCGAGCGCGACGCGATCTACGCGAACCCGGACGCCACCGACGACGACTACATGCACGCGGCCGAACTCGAAGCGAAGTTCGCCGAGTACGACGGCTATACCGCAGAAGCGCGCGCGGGTGAACTGCTGCTCGGCATCGGCATCGCGATCGAGGACCACAACGGCCCGATGAGCAACGTGGCGCCGGGGTGGAAGCTGCGCGTGCTGCTGGCGCAGGCACTGTTCTCGAAGCCGGACGTGCTGCTGCTGGACGAGCCGACCAACAACCTGGACATCAACTCGATCCGTTGGCTGGAAGACGTGCTCAACCAGTACAACTCGACGATGATCATCATCTCGCACGATCGTCACTTTTTGAACCAGGTCTGCACGCACATGGCCGATATGGACTTCGGCACGCTGAAGGTCTATCCGGGCAATTACGACGACTACATGCTGGCGAGCACGCAGGCGCGCGAGCGTCAGCAGAACGCCAACGCGAAGGCGAAGGAGCGTGTCGCCGACCTGCAGGACTTCGTGCGCCGCTTCTCGGCGAACAAGTCGAAGGCGCGTCAGGCCACCAGCCGTCTGAAGATGATCGACAAGATCAAGATCGAGGAATTCAAGCCGTCGTCGCGGCAGAACCCGTTTATCCGCTTCGAGTACGAAAAGAAGCTGCACAACATCGCGGTGGTGGCGGAGAAGATCTCGAAGAAGTACGAGCGTCAGATTTTCAACGACTTCAGCATCAGCGTGCAGCCGGGCGAGCGTATCGCGATCATCGGCGAGAACGGCGCGGGCAAGACCACGCTGCTGCGCTCGCTGCTCGGCAAGCTGACGCTCGATCACGGCACGGTGAAGTGGGCCGAGAACGCGAATGTCGGCTACATGCCGCAGGATACG
This sequence comes from Paraburkholderia ginsengiterrae, assembly GCF_001645125.1. Classification (GTDB taxonomy): domain Bacteria; phylum Pseudomonadota; class Gammaproteobacteria; order Burkholderiales; family Burkholderiaceae; genus Paraburkholderia; species Paraburkholderia ginsengiterrae. The sequence goes on from NZ_LXKA01000344.1 coordinate 1,472, forward strand.
TATGAAGAGTTTCCGGACGACGTGACCCTGATGGACTGGATCGACGGCTACCGCAAGGAAGGCGACGACGAGCAGATGGTGCGTGGTACGCTCGGCCGCCTGCTGTTCAATGCCGACGACATCCGCAAGTCGGTCAAGGTGCTCTCTGGCGGCGAGAAAGGCCGCATGATCTGGGGCAAGCTGATGCTGGGCCGCCACAACGTGCTGCTGATGGACGAGCCGACCAACCACATGGACATGGAATCGATCGAGTCGCTGCAGATTGCGCTCGACAAGTTCGAAGGCACGCTGATTTTCGTCTCGCACGACCGTGAGTTCGTGAGCGGTCTGGCCAACCGGGTCATCGAAGTGAAGACGAATGGCACGCTGAACGACTTTGGCGGGAACTATGAAGACTTCCTGCTGAGCCAGGGCGTGCAGTAAGCGCTGGATTTGTACCTGTCCTGGTGACAAGAAAGGGCGCGCCGATAGCGGTTGTTATCGGCGCGTTTTTTTACGCCCGGCCGGTTATGGCGCCGGCTTTTCGATGGCCTTGAGCAAAATGAATTTCGACGCTTCCAGGCGGTAGTAGTACACACCTCCACCCGCCTCGTTGCGGCTTCCGTGAACGACAATCGGACTGCTACTGCGTTTGAACTCAATGGGTTCGTTCACGTCGACGTCCCAGCAGCACACCGTAAAGGGAAGCCACACGACGTTCCCAGTTTTGGCATCAATGGCGACAGTCTGAATGCAGGATGAGCCGCAGCCCCAGCTCGTGAGGGTGTAATGCCCCGCGAAATTGGGTTTCTGGCCGCTTAGCTCATGTAGCCGGGTTGAAAACTCGCGGTCTTTCGGCGAGACGATTTTGACTTTTGCCGGCTTACCCTTAAAGACGTCCTTGACGGGAAAATCATCAAAGCGTGGCACATCTTCGTCGGCGTATGATCGGCCGACGAAGCAGACTAGCAACATCAAAAACGGCGTAAAGAGCCTGTTCATCTTGTCCCCCCGTGCGGATTGAGCGCGTATTTTTCAATCCCGAGCATACATCCAGATGACCGGCATCAACCCGCCAACACGTGCGCTCGAGCTACCGGCAGGCTCATTGATCTGAAGCAAACCACGCTGGGCCCGACCGACGATTATCTGCGCTTCGATAATCCGCCATCGGGCCAGCCATGTTCACCTCTCACTCGTTCCCGCCGCTCGTCATTCGCGGCCGCTCGCTGCTTCCTGTCGTGCAAGGCGGCATGGGCGTCGGCATCTCAGCCCACCGCCTCGCCGGCAGCGTCGCCCGCGAAGGCGCGCTGGGCACCATCGCCAGCATCGATCTGCGGCATCATCATCACGACCTCGCCGAGCGCTGCCGCCAGTCGCCGGATCGCGCCACGCTCGAACAGGCCAACCTGACGGCGCTCGCGCGCGAAATCCACGCGGCCAAGGCACTCAGCGAAGGGCGCGGCATGATCGCCGTCAACGTGATGAAAGCGGTCAGCGCGCAAGCCGACTACGTGCGCGTCGCCTGCGAGAACGGCGCCGACGCGATCGTGATGGGCGCGGGTTTGCCGCTCGACCTGCCGGACATGACCCAGGGCCACGACGTTGCCCTGATTCCCATTCTGTCGGATAGCCGCGGCGTGGCGATCGTGCTGAAGAAGTGGATGAAAAAAGGCCGTTTGCCCGACGCGGTCATCATCGAACATCCGGCTCACGCGGGCGGCCATCTCGGCGTCGGCCATCTCGACGATCTGCATGATCAACGTTTCGACTTCGCGCGCATTTTCGGAGAACTCGCCACGGTTTTCGCTTCGCTTGGTCTGAATCGCCAGGACGTGCCGCTGATCGTCGCGGGCGGCATCAATAGTCACGATGCCGTGCGCGCGCTGCTTGACGCGGGCGCAAGCGGCGTGCAACTCGGCACGCCGTTCGCCGTCACTGAGGAAGGTGACGCGCATCCGAATTTCAAACGTGTGCTGGCCGAGGCCACGCCCGACGATATCGTCGAATTCGTCAGCGTGACGGGCTTGCCCGCGCGCGCGGTGAAAACGCCATGGCTGACCCGTTATCTGCGCCACGAAACGAAAATCCGCGCGAAAGCCGGCGCGCTCGAACACGCATGTCCGACCGCGCTCGAATGTCTGAGCGCCTGCGGCTGGCGCGACGGTATCGAAAAGTTCGGCCACTTCTGCATCGACACACGACTCGTCGCGGCATTGCGTGGTGACGTGGCCAATGGTCTCTTCTTCCGCGGCCGCGAGGCTCTGCCATTCGGCACGGCCATTCGGAGTGTCCACGATCTGCTCGAACTGCTGCTCACCGGTGTGACGCGACCGGCTGTCGCAGGGCGACAGGCATTTTCGCTGGGTTGATAAGGGTCAACGTGCCGCAGGGCGAGCGCTTCGACAATCCCCGCATGCCTAACAACACTCGGGGAAGCACATGAAGCACTCGCTCAGGAACAGATTCAGATTCAGGACTGCCGCCATTGCAGCCGGCCTGTCATGCGCGCTTGCGCCGCAGGCGCATGCCGCCGGCGACGACACCATGAACGGCATTCACGCTGGCGACGTGCTGGTGCGTTTGCGCGCCATCAGCATCATGCCGAACGTGAGCACCACCCAGTCGCTGACAGCACTCAACGTGGGCGTGAACAACGCCATCGTGCCGGAGCTGGATCTGACTTACATGATCCGCGACAACCTCGGCGTCGAGCTGATTCTCGGCACGTCGCGCCATCAACTGACATCGAGCCTCGGCGGTCTCGGCGGCGTGAACGTATTGCCGCCCACGCTGCTGCTGCAATATCACTTCAATCACGCCGGGCGTATCCGTCCGTATGTCGGTGCGGGTCTCAACTACACGCTGTTCTATAACAACGGGCTGAACGCGGGTGGCCAGCCGATCTCGATCACCAACCACAGTTGGGGACCCGCGCTGCAGGCCGGCGTCGACGTGCAGGTGACCAAGTCACTGTTCGTCAACGCGGACATCAAGAAGATCTGGATGCATACGGATGCATCGCTCGGCGGTCAGCCGCTCGGCCGCTTGAGCATCGATCCGGTGGTGGTCGGTTTGGGTGTCGGTATGCGGTTCTGATGACCGCGTCGGCTCAATGCTAGAGCTTGTCGTTCGCGAAGCGCATGGCCGTGCCTTCCTGCTCGATGCGCACCCACACCGCGCGCTTTTCCTCGTCGCTGAGGAAAACCCAGTTGGATACTTCGGCAGCGGTGCGGCCGCAGCCTTTGCACACTTCGTCGAAAAGCGTGGAGCAGACGCCGATGCACGGGCTGTCAGGAAGAGCGTGAAGAGTCGAAGCCATCGGAAACCTTGGGGGCGGAGAAGCAGAGTTCCGCTATGTTAACCGATGCGGGGCCTGCGCCTCGCCGAGGTCAACCGCATGGCTGTCAGTCACGCGTATCTGGCAGGTTTCGCCGTGCCTCTTTGGCAACAAAGCTCGTTCAAAGGCCCCTGGGTTTATCCGCCGAAAGCCAATTGCCACAACAACGCGCCGTTGCACAAGGCAATGAATGCGGCGGATGCCCGCGCCAGCGCGAGCGGCCCGCCACCAGGCGGCATCCATGCCCGATTGTGCATCGCCGGGCGACGTGTGGCGGGCGCCCGCTACAACCTGAGCCGCACCGCATAGAATCAAAAAAGACGGCAACCGGGCGCCACCCGGCAAGCCGGCGCGGCAACAACTTGACAACCAGATAACAGCCCGCTTCACACAGGTGTATTTTTGGGTAGACACACGCCCATAACCCGCTAAAATTGCGCCGGATTTTCTTGCGGTGCGGCATACGCTGTACCGTTTGCGCGACAGCCTGGCATTTTTTTTGAAGCGCGCAATAATTGATGGTACTTTTCGGGTTTTTCAGGGGAGCCGTGCGCGAGCGCGCCGCGGCGTAGGTGATGACGGTTGGCCGGAGCCGGCCAGGATCGGAGAACGGAATGAAAAGACGAGTGGTAGGGCAAGTGGCGGCGCTGGTGCTGTGCGCGACGCCGTGGTTGACGGCCGCTGCGAAAGACACGCAGCTGAACGTATATAACTGGTCCGATTACATCGCCAAGGACACCATTCCGAACTTCACGAAGCAATCCGGCGTCACTGTCAAGTACGACAACTACGACAGCGACGACACGCTGCAAGCCAAGCTCCTGACCGGCAATTCCGGCTACGACATCGTCGTGCCGACCAGCAATTACGCCGGCAAGCAGATCGCCGCCGGCATCTTTGCGCCGCTCGACAAATCGAAGCTGCCGAACCTGAAGTACCTCGACCCGTCGCTGATGGCGCTGGTGGCCGGCGCCGATCCGGGCAACAAATTCACGGTGCCCTGGGCGTACGGCACGACCGGGCTCGGCTACAACGTCACCAAGGCCCAGCAGGTTCTCGGCAAGAACGTGCCGCTCGACAGCTGGGACGTCCTCTTCAAGCCTGAGAACATTTCGAAGCTGAAGGCTTGCGGCGTATCGGTGCTCGACGCACCGGACCAGATGTTCGCCGCCGCGCTGCATTACATCGGTAAGGATCCGATGAGCACGAACCCGGCCGACTACCGCGCCGCGCTCGACATGATGAAGAAGATCCGCCCGTACATCACGCAGTTCAACTCGTCGGGCTACATTAATGACCTGGTCGGCGGCGACGTGTGCTTCGCGTACGGCTGGTCGGGCGACGTCGTGATCGCCAAGCACCGCGCGGTCGAAGCGAAGAAGCCCTACAAGGTCGAGTATTACATTCCGAAGGGTGGCGCGCCGGTGTGGTTCGACGTGATGGCGATTCCGAAAGACGCAAAGAACAAGGAAGCCGCGCTCGAGTGGATCAACTACATCGAAACGCCGCAGGTGCACGCCGCGATCACCAACGAGGTCTACTACCCGAGCGCCAACCTCGAAGCGCGCAAGTACGTGGACAAGGACGTGGCGAACGACCCGGCGGTGTACCCGTCGCCTGAAGTCATCAAGACCCTGTTCCTGCTGAAGCCGCTGCCGCCGGAAATCCAGCGGCTGCAAACGCGGTTGTGGACTGAATTCAAGTCCGGCCGCTAACCCGCGCTCTGGGTAAGCAGATCAGCATCATCAAGAAGCCCTCGGTGTCCACCGGGGGCTTTGTTCGTCAAACGCCGGAGTAAAGCATTGTGATGAGTAGTGACCAGTCGGGTGCGTTGGCAGGGGCCGTCGCGCCGTCCCTTGGCCTGAACGCCGTAACGAACGACGCTACGGACAATTTTGTCCAGGTGGTCGACGTGGTGAAGAAGTTCGGCGAGACCGTGGCGGTTAAAGAGGTCAACCTGTCGGTGAAGAAGGGCGAACTGTTCGCGCTGCTCGGTAGTTCCGGCTGCGGCAAGTCGACCTTGCTGCGCATGATGGCCGGGCTCGAAACGGTGACCTCGGGCAAGATCCTGATCGACGGCGAGGACCTTGCGCAATTGCCGCCGTATCGCCGGCCGGTCAACATGATGTTCCAGTCGTACGCGCTGTTTCCGCACATGACGGTTGAGGGGAACGTCGCCTTCGGATTGAAACAGGAAGGCGTGCCGAAGAACGAATTGAAGGAGCGCGTGCAGACCGCGCTCGAACTCGTGCAGATGGGGCGCTTTGCCAAGCGCAAGCCGAACCAGCTCTCGGGCGGCCAGCAGCAGCGCGTGGCGCTGGCGCGCTCGCTCGTCAAACGGCCCAAGCTGCTGCTGCTCGACGAACCGATGTCCGCGCTCGACAAGCAGATCCGTCAGCGCACGCAGATCGAACTCATCAACATTCTCGACAAGGTCGGCGTGACCTGCATGATGGTGACGCACGATCAGGAAGAGGCGATGACGATGGCGAACCGCCTCGCGGTGATGAGCGAAGGCGAGATTGTTCAGCTCGGCACGCCGCACGAGGTCTACGAATATCCGAATTGCCGCTTCTCGGCGGAATTCATCGGCTCGACCAATCTGTTCGACGGCAATGTCGTCGAAGACGAACCTGACCATGTGTTCGTCGAAACCCCCGATCTGCCGGTTCGCCTCTACGTAAGCCACGGCATTACCGGGCCGCTCGGTATGCCCGTGACCATTTCGGTGCGGCCCGAGCGCATCGCGCTCACGCGCAAGCCGCCGGAGGGCGTGTACAACTGGGGCAAGGGCGTCGTCACGAACATTGCCTACATGGGCGGCTATTCGCTCTATCACGTGAAGCTCGACGGTGGCAAAACGGTGATCGCGAACGTGACCAGTCTCGCGCTGACCGAGATCGATCCGCCCACGTGGGGCGACGAAGTGTATGTGCGCTGGAGCGCATCGGCCGGAGTGGTGCTGACGTCATGAAGCGCGCGCTCAATTCTTTTGCGATGTGGCCGGTGCGCCGCTTCAACCTGACCGGCCGCACGGCGGTGGTGGCCGGGCCGTTCATCTGGCTGCTGCTGTTTTTCCTCGTGCCGTTCCTGCTGGTCGTGAAGATCAGCTTCGCCGACCTGCAGCTTGGCATTCCGCCGTACACCGAGTTGGCCACCGTTGCGGAAGGCGCGGTCCACATTACGCTCGACCTGTCGCATTACGCGTTTCTGCTGACGGACAGCCTCTATTTCGCGACCTATGTGAACTCGGTGGTGGTCGCCGCGATTTCGACGCTGCTGTGTCTGCTGATCGGTTACCCGATGGCGTATTACATCGCGCGCTCGAATCCGGCCACGCGTAACCTCCTGATGATGGCCGTGATGCTGCCGTTCTGGACGTCGTTTCTGATTCGCGTGTATGCGTGGATCGGGATTCTGAAGAATAACGGACTGCTGAATAACTTCTTGATGTCGATCGGGCTGATTCACACGCCGATCGAGTTGTATCACACGAATACTGCCGTCTACATCGGCATGGTCTATTCGTATTTGCCGTTCCTCGTTATGCCGCTGTATGCGCATCTGGTGAAGATGGACATGACGCTGCTGGAAGCCGCCTACGACCTGGGTGCGAAGCCGTGGAAGGCGTTCTGGCAGATCACGTTGCCCCTTTCGAAGAACGGCATCATTGCCGGTTGCCTGCTGGTGTTCATTCCCGCGGTAGGCGAGTACGTGATTCCCGAACTGCTGGGCGGCGCGAACACGTTGATGATCGGCCGCGTGATGTGGAATGAGTTCTTCGACAATGCCGATTGGCCGATGGCGTCCGCCGTGACGTGCGCAATGGTGTTGCTGCTATTGGTGCCGATGGCGTTTTTCCAGTACTCGCAGGCAAAGGCGATGGAGGAAAAGCGCTAATGAAGCCGAACCGGATTTTGCAGTTCATTGCCCTGGGGATCGGGTTTCTCTTTTTGTATGTGCCGATCGTCAGCCTGATCGTGTATTCGTTCAACGAATCGCAACTGGTCACGGTGTGGACGCGCTTTTCGACCCGCTGGTATGCGGCGCTGTTGCAGGATAGCGAGCTGATCGCAGCGGCGTGGCTGTCGTTGCGGGTGGCGTTGCTGACGGCGTTCGCGTCAGTGATTATCGGCACGTGGGCTGGTTTCGTGCTGGCGCGCATGGGGCGGTTTCGCGGTTTCACGCTGTATACGGGGATGATTAACGCGCCGCTGGTGATTCCCGAGGTGATTCAGGGCATCTCGTTGCTGCTGCTGTTTATCGAAATGGCCAAATGGCTGGGTTGGCCCGCCGGGCGTGGCATTTTCACGATCTGGATCGGGCACGTGATGCTGTGTATTTCGTATGTGGCGATTATCGTGCAGTCGCGGGTGAAGGAGTTGCATCCTTCGCTCGAGGAAGCTGCTCTGGATCTTGGGGCTACGCCGCTGCGGGTGTTTTTTGCCATTACCTTGCCGTTGATCTCGCAGGCGCTTGTGTCGGGTTGGCTGTTGTCGTTCACCTTGTCGATTGACGATCTGGTGTTGTCGGCGTTTTTGTCCGGACCTGGGTCGACAACGCTGCCGCTCGTGGTTTTCTCCCGGGTCCGGCTTGGGTTGAATCCTGAGATGAACGCGCTGGCTACGTTGTTTATTGCTGTGGTGACCGTTGGGGTTGTGGCTGCGAACTATTTTATGCAGCGGGCGGAGAGGAAGAGGGCTGTGATGGCGGTTTAGGTTTTTTCCTTGGACGGCGCTTTGGGGTCAGCGTATTGGACCACACACCCGTTTCTCCCGCCCCTCTGATTCAACGCGCGCCCTGAATCCGCTGCACGCGCATACGCCCAGGCGGCTCGAAGTAAGTGCCGAAGCGCACAAGTCCGGCTTTCTTCAGATGGCACGTCATTTCGTAGCTCACCAGAACGCCAGGGTCGGGATTGTCGAGGTACTCCACGTCGATTGACCGGATGCGCGGCTCATACACCAGCAGAGTGGCCTCCATCTGCTGCTTGAGCAGATGTGCCGAAGCGGGTAGCGCCTTGTAGATGTTCGTGAGATCCGGGAGTCCATAATCGGGCAGATGTTTGAGTGCGCCCGCTCGTGAATTGAGAATGCGGCGTATGTTTTGCTGCACGCTCAGAATCTCGAGTGTCCTGTCGTCGTAGGCGTCTAGCGGCTCACCACCGATCTGGCCAAGCAGCTTATCGTACAGGGAAGGGCCAATGGGCATCACGCGCTCCTTCACAGACTGGTCGCAACCAGATCGTCGGCGGTCGAGTTTGGAGGAGAGTCGATGTCTTGACGATCCAGGAAATCAATCACGAGACTTTCGTCAGCGGACATCGACAGCCTAATTTCAGCCGGCATCAAGTCCTTCGCCATGCGCGCCAGAAGCTCGCGCGATACGGCAGGAAGAATGCGCTGATTGAGAAACGCATCGACGTTGCGCGCACCAGATTCGCGTGCGAGGCAAAGCTGTGCGAGCGAGCCGGTCAACGCGTCATCGCAGGTGAGCACCACGTCGTAACGGCGGCGCAGACGTTCGGCGACCTTTTCGACCTTCAGACGCACGATCGACGCGAGTGCCGTAGCGTCGAGCGGGCGGTAGACGAGCGTCTGGAAGCGGGCCAGCAGCGCGGGCTGGAAATGCCCGACAAGCTGCGGACGGATGGCGTCGAGCAATTCGGCCTGCGAGATTGCCGGGTTCTCCGCCGTGGCTTCGTCGATCTGCATGCTGCCGAGATTGGACGTCATCAGGATCACGCAGTTGCGGAAGTCGATCTCACGACCTTCGCCGTCGCGCATCGTGCCGCGGTCGAACACCTGATAGAACATGTCGAGCACGTCCCGATGCGCTTTCTCCACTTCGTCGAGCAGCACCACGCTATAGGGTCGCTTCCGGACGGCTTCGGTGAGAACGCCGCCACGTCCGTACCCGACGTAACCGGGAGGCGAGCCCTTCAGTTGCGAAACGGTATGAGCCTCCTGATACTCCGACATGTTGATTGTCGTTAGAGCGGCTTCGCCGCCAAACAGCAGGTCCGCAAGCGCGAGCGCCGTTTCGGTCTTGCCCACTCCTGATGGTCCCGCCAGAAGGAATACACCCAGTGGCGAATGGTCGTTTTTCAGGCCTGCTTTCGCTGTGCGCAGGCTTTCGGCAAGCGCGGTCAGTGCGTCGTTCTGGGCGACTACGCGGGTGGCGAGATGGTATTCGAGCGCGAGCAGTCCGGTCAGCTCGTCTTCGAGCAGATTGCCAACCGGCACGCCGGTCCACTCGGCGACCACGCGGGCGATGGCCTGTGCGTCCACGTCGACAAAGACGAGCGGCGTTTTCCCTTGTGCGTCGATCACGGCCTGTCTGGCGATGGCAAGCGCGTTGTTGCCATGGTCCGGTGCGTCGCGATGCGAATTGCGGTGCGTGTGCACCGCGTTGACCAGTTCAAGCTCGTGTGTGTAGCGGTGATGTAGCGTATCCCGTTCCGTACGGGCATCGGAGAGCGCGGTTTGCAGGGCGTCATGCCGCTCCTGCAGACTTTGCGCACCCGCCCGCTGGTCCGCGGCGAGTGTGTTGATCTCCAGTTCGAGTGCGGCAACCGCGGCGTTCGCCCGCTGAAGTTCAGCCGGCGGCGATTCCAGTCCCATGCGCACCCGCGCGGCCGCCGTGTCGATCAGATCGACCGCCTTGTCCGGCAACTGGCGGGCCGGGATATAGCGGCGTGACAGGTTGACCGCTGCCGTGATGGCCTCATCGAGGATATGTACGCCGTGGTGTCTCGCATAGCGACTGGCCAATCCACGCACCATCAGGCAGGCGGTGTCGTCGTCGGGTTCTTCGACCTTGATTACCTGGAAGCGCCGCTCGAGCGCTGCGTCGCGCTCAAAATACTCCTTGTACTCGGACCAGGTGGTCGCGGCGATCGTCCGCAGTTCGCCGCGTGCGAGGGCCGGTTTCAGGAGGTTTGCCGCATCGGCGCCGCCGGTCGCGTTGCCCGCGCCGATCAGCGTATGCGCCTCATCGATGAAGAGCAGCACCGGTGCTTCCGACTGTTGTACTTCATCGATAACGTTTTTCAGGCGCTGCTCGAATTCGCCCTTCACACCGGCACCGGCTTGCAACAATCCCAGATCGAGCGTCAGGATGCGCACGTCGCGGATCACATTCGGCACCGAACCTTCAGCGACGCGAAGCGCCAGTCCTTCGACAAGCGCGGTTTTGCCCACGCCGGGCTCGCCAACGAGGATCGGATTATTCTTTCGGCGCCTCGCGAGGACGTCGACAACCTGCTGGATTTCGCGATCGCGCCCGAACACCGGATCGATCTCACCGCGCTGGGCCCTTGCCGTCAGATCGATGGTGAAGCGGGCCAAGGCCTCGCCCTCTGGTTGCCGCGCACGCGTGTGGGGCTGTGGTTTCGTCGATGTGCCCGGATGCGCTTCGTTTTCGGCGCCGGTTGTCTCGCGGGGTGAATCGCTGTCAACTGCCGCAGCAGTGGTATTGTCATTGGCTTCGACCGAATGCCGGTCGATCACTGCGGCAAGCCGTTGGATCTGGGCTGCATTGATGGATAGCAGCGGCCACGCGTCGGTGGCGCGCAGGCAATGGGGGGAGTCGGCCAGCGCCTGCAACACATGACTCGAGCGTATCGTCGGCATATTGCCGGCGACGGATGCAAGAAGCCATGCACCTTTCAGAATTTCAGCGAGCGAACGCGACAGAGCAGGCTTGCCACGAAGTTCACGCGGCAACCGCTCGATCGATGCAAGAAGCGCGTCCCACACCGTGTCGATGTCAATTTCGTAATGCCGAAGGATCGCGGGAATATCACCGTCGCCTTGTTCAAGCAATTTCAGCAGCCAGTGTTCTGGCGTGATCTCGCCGTGCAGGCGGGCGTTGCACAGACTGGCGGCATTGGCGAGCGCGCTCGCGCAGTGCGGGTTGAGCTTGCGAAGCAGATGCGTGGAGTCGCGCAGCGTCATGATGGTCACGAAAAAGAGAGCCCGGGGCCGGACTGGCTCCGGCGTATGAATAAAAAGCGCCAGCGCGCCTAGGGTGAGCTGGCGAAAGGACGCTGACACACGCGGAAATGCGGAGGATCAGAAGGCTTGCGCCAGCATCTCCGGGAGCCTTACGAGCGCTCGTTCCAACTGTCGGCGTGGATGATGTTGCCGTCCTTGTAGGACCATGTGATCTTCTCGTAGCGCAGTTCGATCTCTTCGAGGTGGTTGTGCTTCTCAAATGCCGGATTCTTGATGTCGTGCATCTTCGGCTTGACCGCGACGACCTTCACATTGTCGAGCTTCGTGTTGAAGTACTCCTTTTCCTTGCCTGCGTCGTCGATCTTGTACCACCTGATCTCGATCGACTTCAGCGTCTGACCGCTCGTCACTGCCTTGTACAGGTACCCGCGCAGGGCACGGGCCGTAACTCGCTGACGATCGACCCAACCTTCCTCACTGCGCTGAACACACTCATGCGCGTGTCGACCTCGCTCTTTCCATCGGGCGATGCGCGCGTGCGTTTCGAGCTGCGCGCAGTGCCGACGCCAGGCGTCACCGACATGAAGTTCGTGCTGTCGAGCCGGGAGCTGCACTACTTCAACCAGAAGGAAGAGTGGACGCCGTTCGTCTGGCCGGGCGACACACTGGAGAACATCTCGCGCGTCGAATGGCAGACCGAGGAAGCCGGACTACGATCGACCTTCGATACACAGGGCCGCTTCGGACTGATCCGGCTGCTCGAGCGGGCGAAGGTCACGCCGCAGGACAACGCACGCTATCTGCTTGCCTGGACGCCGGACCAGAGTCAGGGCATCCCGTTGAAGGTGCAACTGCGCAGCGAAGCCGGCGCGGGTCCGCTCGACATGCTCGTCCTCCGGCATTTCTCCCTGCCGCAGCGGATTTTCCTGACCGGGTTGTCGCGGGGCGCGCAGCCGCAGCCGCTTGGCGGGCCGCCGCCGCTGCCGGCAGCAATGCTGGAATCCGCCAGGCTTGCGGAGGTGCCGTTTCCCTCCGGCTGGCCAGGTGGCGCCAGCCGGACCGGCAATGCTGACAGCGTCCCCCTGCATGCAGGCGCCGATCATGCAGCAGCGGCCAGTGCGCCAAAGCGGCCCCGGCCTGTTGCGCCCAAAGTCTCGGAAAGCGCCGCGAAGCCTGCGGCAAGCCAGGCGACACCGACGACAACGTGGCTGGAACCCAACGAGGGCCGACCGCTGTCTGAATCGAAACCACCCGAGACATTCCGGCTGGAATCCGCTTTGACCAGTGCCCATCGCCTGCTGGCCGATGCTTTTGCTTATTGAGGTCAACGGGTGATTACTGATTTCGTCAAGAACCTGCTGGGCACAAACCCGGCGCCTGCGTTGCCCTCTGCAAGAACCGACGTCTGGTCATCGTGGCTCGTGCCATTTCCCGGCGAACTTCCCTGCGGGCGCGATCCCGGCTACGAGGATGCGTTCTTCGAGCTGAAGGACCAAGCCGCGAAGCTCACGGACATCGATGACGCCCTGATCGTGCGCTCGTGCGAGCAGCTGATCCGGGAGACCGGCAAGGATCTGCGCGTGGCCGGCTACTACACGTTCGCGCGATTGCGCCAGGACGGCCCGGCAGGCTTTGCGGACGGCGTGGAGTTGTGCGCGGCGCTGGTCGACCGCTTTGGTGTTGCGCTGCTGCCGGCACGTGCCGAAACGAAGAAGGGTGCGCTCGAAATACTCGCGACCACACGTATGGTCGATCTGCTCGGAAGCCGGGGCGAGTTCGCGCCGGCAGACCTCGAGCGCACGATCGCAGCGCTGAACCTGCTCGTCGTGCGTACCAGCGAGTGGCCCGAAGCGGCGCGCCCGAATCTGCAACCGCTCGTCACGCGCTTTGACCGCAACGACAAGTCGCCGCACGGTGCCGGTCAGGAAGCGGACTCACCGCAGCCGACATCGCAGGGCGCCACGGGCAAAGCAGCCGGCACCGTGTCTTCAACGCGCGACCTGCTGGACCAGGCGCGCACGATGGCGACATGGCTGCGCGATCAGGAAAACGGCTACCTGCCGTCAGCGCGGCTCGTGCGTAGCGTACGCTGGGACACGCTGCATGAGGTTCCGCCCGCGGACGCTCAGTTCCGCACGCGGCTTGTCCCGCCACGCACCGAATTGCGCCAGCAGATGACGCGGCTCGTATTGCAGAAGCATTGGCACGAACTGCTCGAGCGTGTCGAAGGCGCATTCATGGAAGGCGTGAATCACCTATGGTTCGACCTGCAGTATTTCCAGCATGTCGCGCTCGACCATGTCGGCGCACCGTATAACGCCTGGCGCGAACTCCTGCGGGCGGACTTCGCGCTATTCCTTGAACGCCTGCCCGGAATCGAACGGCTCGCATTCAACGACGGTACGGCATTCGCTGACGACACGACGCTCGAATGGATCGCTCGGCACGCGGTCGTACGCGACATCGAGGCGGGCGAGACTGTCACGCCGCTACCAGTCTCGGCCGACAGTGCCAACGGTGCGTCCGGCGACTGGCCCGAGATCGAGGCGCAGGCGAGAGATCTTGCCGCAAGCCAGAGCCTCGAGGCCGCGTTCGCGTGGCTCGAAACGCTCCCTGGCCTCAGGACCGAACGCCAGCGCTATCTGCAGCGGTTTGTGATGGCGCGCCTTGCTGATTACGCCGGCCGCACCGATGCCGCGTTGCCGCTGCTGGCCGAACTTGACGCCGCCACACACGCCGTACCGCTCGCGCGTTGGGAGCCGGCGCTCGCTTTCGAAGTGAAGCACCAACTGATCAAGGCGCTCAAGACGATGAGCACCCGCAAGGAAGCGGACAAGCCCACGCTTGCACGCCGCATCGAGCAACTCCAGGGTGAGCTGACCGTGCTCGATCCCGCGCGAACCCTCGCGCTATAACAACAACGAGTTTCCATGGACCAAGACGATTCAATCCTGCGCTACTACGAAGCTGAGATGCGCTATCTGCGGGAGTCCGGCAAAGAATTCGCGCGAGCGCATCCCGACCGCGCACGCATGCTCAACCTCGATCGCGTTGGCGATCGCGATCCATCCGTCGAACGCCTGTACGAAGGCTTCGCATTCCTGACGGGGCGTTTGCAGCAGAAGCTCGACGACGAACTGCCGGAACTGACCGAGGGGCTCGTAAGTCTGCTGTGGCCGCACTATCTGCGCATGATTCCGTCGCTGTCGATCGTGGAGCTGTTTCCGCTCGAGGAGAAGTTGCAGAAGACGGAAACGGTGCCCGCCGGGGTGCCGGTGCGCTCGGCGCCGCTCGTGACGCCACCGTCGGCAGGCATGGAAGGCACAATGCCCAAAACCGTGCAGTGCATCTATCGCACGACTCAGGCCGTGGCGCTCCAGCCGGTGCGCCTGACGCATGCGGGACCGGACGTGCGTCACGACGGCCGGTCAGTGATCCGGCTGCACTTCGCGATCGACCACTCGGCGCGACGTGAGGCCACCGATCTGTCGAGACTGCCCCTGTACCTGAACGCGGATCTGCCCACCGCATTCGCGATGCACCTCGCGCTCACGCGCCACGTCGATTCGGTCGCATGGCGTATCCCCGAAGCGCACGAGGGCCGGGCTGCGGGCGAAGCACGGCCGCTTCCGGACGGGACGCTCGAAGCGGCGGGGTTTTCGACCGAGGAGCGCTTGTGGCCGAAGTCCGAAGCCGCCTTCTCGGGCTTTCAGCTGCTGCTCGAATACTTCACGTTCCGTGAGAAATTCCTGTTCGTCGATTTGTGTGGTCTGGACCTCGCAAAACTGCCGGCGAACGCCTTCAGCTTCGAACTGGAAATCGTGCTCAAACACAGTTATCCGTCCGATCAGCGCTTCACTGCGGAGAACGTGCGGCTTTTCTGTACGCCGGTCATCAATCTGTTTCCGCTCGACGCCGAGCAGGTTCAGGTCAATCACCACGAGACGGAATACCGGGTCGTGCCCGCTGGCCACCAGGGCGAACACGTGGAGACCTACTCGGTCGACGCGGTCGCGTCGTTCGATCACGCGAGCGCACATCGCTACGAGTACGTGCCGTTCGCCACGTTCCGGCATCGCGGCGGCATGCTTCGACACGAAGCACCGGAACGGTACTTTCACACGCGAGTACGTCAAGGGGTGACGGGCTTGCACGATACGTGGCTCATATTCGGCGGGCACGCCTGGGAGAACATCGAAGATCTGCCGGAGGAAAGCCTGTCGCTACAGGTGACCGGCACCAATGGCCTGCTGCCTAGAAAGGGCCTGCGCGAAGCGAGCATCAACGAACTGGGCGAGAGCACGCCGAACGTTTCGGCCGTGCGCAATCTGGCGGCGCCGACGTTGCCGCTTTATCCCCCGACCGGCGACCGCTTCCAGTGGCGGGTGCTGTCGCACCTCGCGCCGAACTTCCTGTCGATGATGGACGCGGAAGTGCTGCGTGGCGCATTGGCGCTCTACGACTGGACCAATGACGAGCTGAACCGCCGGCGCCTCGCGGGCATCCTGCACGTGTCGGAGGAACTGCTTGAAGAAGTGTCGGGCGGTTCGGTCGAGCGGGGTGTGCTGATCGAGGTCACGCTCGACAGTCACGCATTCGCGGGCGAAGGCGATGTGATGCTGTTCGGTGAACTGCTGCACCGGTTCTTCGCGCTGTATGCGGAAATCAACCTGTTCACGAAGCTCGCGATCGTCAGCCTGCCGTCACAGCAGCGCACCGAATGGCCGCGCAGCAAGGCGCAGCGCTCCCCGCTATGAAGCCGGCAGAACTACCCAACCTGGAGCCGCTGGTCGCGTCGCTGCTCGCCCGGGCGCCGCTGATGAACTTCATGCAGTTGTGCCGGCTGCTCGAAGTGCGCGTGCCTGAACATCCCGGCTTCGGTACACGGGACACGCCCGAACATGAACCCGTGAGGTTTCGCCCGCGAGCTCGCGTCGGCTTTCCGGCGGGTGAAATCGCGTCAGCGGAGTTCGACGAGGAGGGCCTCAGGTACGGACCCAACGCCCCACCGACGGTGCGCACGACGTTCATGGGGCTGTACGGCGTGGATGCGGCTATGCCCTCGTACATGGTCGACGACATCGTGCTGCGAACGGAAGGACACGAAGCTCTCGAAGCGTTCCTCGACCAGTTCAATCATCGGATCGTGACGCTGTTGTATCGCGCGTGGAAAAAATATCGCTATCCGATCGGCTTCCGTCCCGGCGGCACCGATGCGCATTCACGCAAGCTACTGTCTCTGGCAGGTTTCGGCTGGGGTGAGAAGCCTGCGCGAGTGGGGCTGCCCGACTCGCGCGTGCTTACGCTGCTGGGCCTGCTGATCCAGCGCACGCGCACGCCTGAAGGTCTTGCCGGTGTCGTCGCACTCGCCGCACCCGGCGTCGAGGTTCGTGTCGATGAGTTCTTTCCGACCCTCAAGGGCGCAGGCCAGCCGCAGCCACTCACGTCCAGAGGCGGTGTTGACAACACGCGAGGTGAAGGCAGGCGCCGTGGCCTTGGTGGTGGCTACGTGCTGGGCACGCGGCTTACCTATCGCAGCCGGGCAGCCCGCGTGACGTTGCGGCCCGCATCCGCCGAACAGGCTCACGACCTGTTGCCGGGCGCATGGCTGCATCGCGAGCTGACGGCCTTCATCCGCTTGTACGCCGGGACGAAGGCCGACGTATTCCTGCGCATGGAAGTATCGTCGCGAATCGCACCCGCACCGAAAGTCGGTGTGGTGCACGAAGGTCCGGCGCCACGGCTTGCCTGGACCACCGTGCTGCCTTCAGACGAAGAGCGTCTGATCACCATTCCGCTCGGTTCTTATGAAGCGTTTCCGGCGCCGGGACCGAACCCGTTCCTTGCACCTTCTGCCTGATTCTGGAGTACTACCATGTTCGTCCGTTTAAGCGCGCCCCTTCTTGCCGCCAGTCTGCTGCTCAGTGCATGCGGCGCGTGGCAGTCCGTGTCGGATTCGACCGCGAGCGCGTATCACGCCGTCTTCTACAAACAGGTGAAGGTGCTGAACGTCGACCTGACCGCACGGGCCTCGCTCAACCCCGACGAAGCGAACCGCTCGACTTCGGTTGCCGTGCGCGTGTACCAGCTCAAGGATCGCAAGCTCTTCGACAAGGCGTCATATGACGATCTGCTAAAGAACGACAAGACCGTGCTCGCGCAGGATCTGCAGGACAGCATGGCGACAGTCGTCAATCCCGGCGCTTCCGCCAGCGTGACGCAGCCGATGCAGCCTGACGCGGAGTATGTGGGCATCGTCGCGTTCTACCGTAAGCCGGACGCGAACGGAACCTGGCGTCGAATAGTGCAGAAGAAGAGGCTCTCGGCGGATGCGCCACTGAAGCTGGAACTGGTCGACCGGGAACTCGTGGCAACGACAGATCCCGTCAAATCGAGGCCAGAATGACGAGAATCATGATACTCAACGGGACCAGTCTTTGAAATGAACACCAGTTAGCCGAAAGGAGCGGCTCAAACCTTATACCCAATCCGAACCCCACCCCAATGCCGACCACCAACGAAAACCGGCGCGGACGCATCCTTCATCAGCACAAACTCACCACCTCCCATATCGCGCCGATAAGTCTGCAACAAAAACGCCTTGGCATGCGACGCGGCCGCCAGTCCCGTACGATCGTCGAACATCCGGCGATTACGGCAATTCGCCATGTTCCAGACCACGTCATCGCGCTGCGGCAATGAAAACTTCAGATTGTGAGTGGGCAAATAGCCCCGCACATCGACCGCCGCGCAGAACGCCACGCGCGGATCGAGATCGAGCAGGGGCTCCTGAATCGCCGGCAACACGCGGTCAGTCAGCGCAGTAAAGCGAGTCAAAAACTGCGGCGGATTGCTCCCGGCCACGGGCACGTAGTGCTGATCGAACAGATCCTCGATCGACACTTCACCGCGCGCCACGGCCGTCTCGAATGCCTTGCCCACTTTTGCCGCGGCCTGTTGCACCGCTTCGATAAAACGCGTGTCCGCGGTCTCGACACCGGTCGCGGCGGTCAACTCGATCAAGGTCTCGGACACGCCGAGCAGATTCCCGAGGCGATCCTTCGCCTGCACGAAATTTTCGCTCGAATCCTCGACGCCGCTCGCCATCTCCAACACCTGGGCCTCGAGCCCGTCGCATTGCGTTTCAATCTCGCTGGTCAGTGCGGCGATCTGCCCGGCCTCGTCATTCAGATGTGCGATTGCATCGCCCGTTGCGTGCACGACTTCGCCGATCTTGCGCGTGCCTTCGCGCACACGATGCGCCCGCGCCGTATTCACCGAACCCTCGCTGATCAACTGTTCGGTCTGCTGCGTGAGTTGCGCGAGCGTTGTCTCGATCTGTCCAGTGGCCTGCGCGGTCTTGGCCGACAGGTTCTTCACCTCGGCCGCGACCACCGCGAAACTTCTGCCGGATTCGCCGGCGCGCGCGGCCTCGATGGCGGCGTTCAGCGCCAGCAGATGGGTCTGGCGGGCAATCAGCGAAATCTCCTCGGAGACATGGCTCACATGCGCCAACGCGCTGCGTAGCGCGCTGATCTGGCTTTCGATGATTGTCACGCCTTCCACCAGGCCGTGAATATCGGCGAGCGACGCTTCCAGCGTCTGCTGCGATTCCTGCACGCCAGTCGCAGCTTCAGCGGAAACGTTGCGCATCTTCCGCGCAGCGGCGGCAATGCGATGATTGCCCGCGAGCGTTTGCGCCGCGGATTCGCGCAACGCCCGGCATACGTGCGCCTGGCGCTGCACGCGCGCGGCCACTTCCTCGACGTGGCCCGAGACGTCGCAAATCTCGATGCCCAGTTTGCCGGCTTGCGCCGCGATATCGCCGACGAGCGTGTGTGAGCGGGCAGAGCGGCGAAAGCTGAAACGCGTCATGCTTGTCTCCTGGATGGCGCGCTTGGCGCAGTCAATTCGCGCGGCCATCCAGTGCGGATGCAGCGTCTCCTTGAAGCGTCTACGGCAGACTTTCGGTCAACTTGATAGGGGGTATCCCGCAGTCGTTATGATGTGAAGCCGACCTGGCCTTCTCGGGCACATTTACTGCGCCTGCCTTATTGACAGACCTTTCCGCTTCTTACCAGCAATTATGTTCGACTCCTTTGCGCGCGTTTCGGGCTGGCAGCAGCTCTACCACCTATGGGAGCTGATCGTGATACTCGCTAAATTTCTCTGGGGGCTGCTGCGCCTGCTGGGCGGTGGCTGAGTGCCGGCGGCGCGGCGCGAGGGGAGCGGGATGCGCGCGAGGCATGTGCGCGCATCCGCGATTGAATGAATCAGATGGAGGAAGCAATCAAGGTCAGACGGCCGCCCGGTTCGAGTCTTCGTCGGCCAGCAAAGGTGTTGCGCGCGTGCCGAGAAACGCGCGCAGATCTGCCATGACCTGCTCGGGCGCTTCTTCCATGGGAATGTGGCCGAGTCCCGGGTACATGACCGACTTCGCGCCCGGAATGCGGCTTGCGAATTCGGCCGCGTGCGCCGGCGGAATCCAGCGATCTTTCGCACCCCATAGCACCAGCGCCGGCACATCGAGCGTCTTCAGCACGTTGGTGTCGACTTCCTTGAAGTCGAGCGTCGGCACCATCTTGCCGATGGCGGCGCGCGTGCCTTCGCCATGGAAAAACTCGACGTAGCGGCGTAGCGTGACCGCGTCGATCTTGCGCGGATCGCCATACACATTGCGCACCGCGCTTTTGATAATGGCCTCGGGCAGCCACCTGGGCGAACTGACGCGCACCAGCGCGCTATTGAACAGGCCGATATATATTGGCAGCTTCATTGGGAAGCCGGCCGAATCGATCAACACGAGCCGTTCGACAGCGTCGCGATGACGCACCGCGTAGTCCCACGAAATCAGCCCACCGAGCGAGTTGCCCACGAACGTCGCGCGCGAAATGCCGAGCGCCTGCATGAAGGTATCGATGAAACGCCGGTAAGTCGGCAGATTCATGGTTTCGATTTTGCCGGCGCTGGAGCGCAGCGGCCCGGTTACGCCGAACGGCGGCAGATCGAGGCGAATCACGCGATGATCGCGCTTGAGTTCATCGGCGACGCGGTCCCATGTGTGCAGCGAAGACGCAAAGCCGTGAATCATCACGATGATATCGCCGCTGCCTTCGTCGACGTAATGCACGTCGGCGCCCATGATCTCGACAAACCTGGAGCCGCTTTGCGTATAGCGTCGCCGCAATTCGGCGCGCGACACGCTAGTGATGCCGAGTCGCGCGGCGAGCGAGCGCGACGGCAGGCGTGCAGCCGAGGCGCGTGTGTTGGAATCGAAACCTGTCATGTTTTATTGTCTCCCTTGTAATTCGATTGAACTCGAATCAGATTGCAGCCGCCGCGTTACGGCGCGAACCGATAGTCATGGGGCCGCACACGCCGCGTGCGTTTGCGAAAACTGAAGGTGAATCCCGGCCACAACGCAGTCACTTTGCCGCTTCGCGTCTGATACCAGCTATGACATCCGCTGGTCCACACCGAGTGCTGCATGGCCGCTTGCAGGCGCGCATTGAAATCGCGCTGGACGTCCGCCCGCAAGTTCATCGTGCGAGCGTTGCGCCGGCGCAATACACGCAGGCAATCGGCGATGTACTGCACTTGCGACTCGATCATGTAGATCATCGAGTTGTGCCCGAGCCCCGTATTCGGGCCGGCGATCATGAAGAAATTCGGAAAGTTCGCCACACTGACGCCGAAGTAAGCTTCCGGTCCGTCGCGCAACCACAGGGCGCCGAGATCGGCACCATCGAGGCCGGTCACGTCGAACGGTGCGCCGACGTCGTTGACCTGGAAGCCCGTGCCGCAAATGATCGCATCGGCGCGATGATGCGCGCCGTCTTCGGTGACGATGCCGTCGGCGACGATTTCGCGGATGCCGCTCGTCACCACGTCGACGTTCGGCTGGCCGAGTGCCGGGTAGTAATCGCTCGACAGCAGCACTCGCTTGCAGCCGAAGCGGTAGTTCGGCGTCAGCTTGGCGCGCAGAGCCGGATCCTTGACGCGTCGTTCGAGATAGCTCAGGCTGAACTTCATCGGAAACTTCATCAGCTTCGGATTCACCACGAATGCGATCGCGCGCGATTCGTGTTGCCAGTACATCGCACTGCGCACGAAGAACTGGGTGGCTGGCAAGTTCCGAAACAACCAGTGCGCGCGCGAACCGATCGGCTTGTTGGGCTTGGGCATCACCCAAGGCGCGGTGCGCTGGAACAGATCGAGATGCGCGACGCGCGGCTGGATCTGCGGCACGAACTGGACCGCGCTCGCACCGGTGCCGATCACCGCGACGCGTTTGCCTTCCAGCGGGTACGCATGGTCCCAGCGTGCCGAGTGAAACAGCTTGCCTTCGAAGCGCTCGAGCCCGGCGATCCGCGGCATGGCCGGGCGGGACAAGGGGCCGCTTGCGGCGATCACGACATCGGCCTCGATGCTTTCGTGCACGCCGTTCACATCGAGTTCGACGTGCCAGACCTGACGCGTGTCGTCGAAACGCGCCGCGCTCACGCGGGCGTTGTAACGCACATAGCGATCCACGTCATACTTGCGCGCGCAATGCTTCAGATAGGCGAAGATTTCCGCCTGGCCGCCGAACGCATGCGACCACGCAGGATTGGGCTCGAACGAAAACGAATAGAGGTGCGACGGCACATCGCAGGTTGCGCCGGGGTAGGTGTTGTCGCGCCACGTGCCGCCGATATCGCCGGCGGCCTCGTAAATCGTGAACGACGTGATGCCCATGCGCTGCAGGCGTATCGCCATGCCGATGCCGGCAAAGCCGCTTCCAACAATCGCGATGCGCGGCGTGGCGGGTGTGGCAGGTGAGGCGGGCGTCACGGCGTTCTCCAGCAGGGGGCGAATGTCGGATGTATGCAGTTGTCGATTGCAGTCTATCGAGAGATAACGCGCAGGGTAGACAACTGTACACTTGGCGTCAAGATCGTTTAGAGTACTGCTATTAAACGCGTGCGCCACGCCATGATTGAAAACCCATGACATCCTTACCCGAATCGGCGTCTGCTTCCGGTCACGGCGTGGCCGCCGAGCAGGCGTTGCCGGCCGGCAAGCGCAAGCTGATCGAGGCTGCATTGCGGCTGACGGCGGGCGGCCGCAGCTTTGCCAGCCTGGGTTTGCGCGAGCTGGCGCGCGAGGCGGGGCTCAACCCCAACACGTTCTACCGTCATTTCGACACGCTCGACGATCTGGCGCGCGAGGCGGTCGAGTCGGTCAGCCGGCGCCTGCGTCCGATGTTGCGGCGCGAGCGCTGGCTCGCCGCACACGACGAGCCGCACAGCGTGCCGCGCCGCGCCTGTGTGGCGTTTTTCGAGTTCGCGCAGGAAAACCGCGAAGCTTTTCTGAGCGCGCTGGCCGAATATCACGGCACGTCGCCCGCGCTGCGCGAAGCGGTGCGCGCAAATCTCCACGAGGTGTCGGCGGAAATGGCGGACGATGTGGTGCAGCTGAAACTGATGCCAATGCTCACGCGCGAAACCGTCGACGAAGTCTGCACGCAGATCGTGCTGCAACTGTTTCATCTGTCGGCTGAGTATCTCGACGCATCAGCTGCGCGGCGGGATGCGCTGGTTGCGTACGCGGAGCGTTTCATCGTCAGACTGTTCTCGGGGGCGATGGTGCTGGCGCAGCTTGAGCCGGGCAGGGCGCCGGCGTAGACGCGGGCCTGAGACGTCGTGATTTGACGTTTGAAAACGGATCTGCATAAAAAACAGGCTCGCTTCACATGGAAGGAGCCTGTTTTCATTGCTGCGTGCTTATTGGCCTCGATTAATGGCCTCGATGGCCGCCGCTCAGGTGTCGGTCCAGCCGCCGGAGTCGTCGTTATTGCCCATGTCGACTCCGCCGCCGCTGTTGTCGCTCCAGTCGTTCGAACCCTGGCCGAAGTCGACTCCGCCGCCGTTGCCGCCGTCGTTGCGGCGACGGCGCAGTTCGTCGTCGTCGACGATCACGTCACGCTCCACCACGCGTTCACGTCCCGAATTCAACGCTTCGCCAAGCAACACGCCGGTCAGCAGACCGCCCATGCCGCCGCCGAATCCTCCGCCGCCTTGCTGCACGATGACCTGCGGCTGCTGCTGATACGGTCCTTGCTGCGGATAGGGCGCTTGCGGCGGATTGCCGAAACGTTCGGCTTCCTGAGCATACGGCGATTGCTGACTGCTGGCAGCGGGCGCGGCATACGGATCGGGCCGGCCGTCGGCGCGTGCGCGCATGCTCGCGAGACGCTGTTCCAGTTCGTCGAGTTGGTACGGCGGCACGGGATTCTTGCTGTTCGACAGCGTTTCGACGAGGCCGCGCAACTGATCTTCAGTCGCTTCGACTTCCTTTTCAAGCGCCTCATGACCTTGCGCGGTGGAGAGTTTCACGTCGAGCTTGAGTGAACGCACGGTGTTGAGCATCTCGGTGGCGCGCTTGAGTTGCACGCGGCGGTCGTCGTCGGCCTGCGTGTCACCCTGGGTGCGGGCACGCCGCAAGGTCCAGCGCAGCACCAGCGCGATCACGCCGAACAGCACCGCGATGCCAACCCACATGCCGATGCCCGGACCATGCTTTTGCGGCACTTGCGTCATCATGGCCGACTGCTGCTGCACGGCGGGCGCCGTCTGCTGCACGAATGGATTCGCCGCGCGTGCTGTGGTATTGCCGCCTGCGCCGCCGGCGCGTTCCGCGTCCTTGCGGATGCGCGCTTCGGTTTGCGCGAAGCGGGTCGGGTCGGTGAAGCGGATTTGCGGGTCGAGCGTCTTGGCCTGTTGCACCTGAGCCAGTGCGTCGCCGTAGCGGCCCTCGCGGTTGAGCACCTGTGCGTACAGATAGTGCGCGCGCGCATTGTTGGGATGCGCCTGCAGCACCTCGCTCAGACCTGCGTCGGCCTGCTGCCAGTTGCCTTGCGCCATGGCCGATTCGATCTGCTGAACCGTCGGCACGGCGAACGCCGCTGCTGAGACAAACAGCAACGAGGCGAACACCGCTGAGAGAAATTTTTTCATGTGCGGACCGGGCGCGATGCGCCCGTCTCCTTCAGTCGATTCCGGCGGCCGCGGGATTGCCGGCCGCCGTGGGCACTGCCGCCGGCGCGATTACTGGGCCGGCGTGTTGAGCTGCTTCTTCAACGCTTCGAGACGATCTTCGACGGACGGGCCGCGGTTCAGGTCGGCGAGCTTGTCGTCGAGCGCCTTGCCGGTCTTCACGTCGGCAGAATTCAGGCGAGCGTCCGAGCGGGCATTCGACAATGCCACCTTGTCTTCCAGCTTCTGGAAATCTTCGGACAGATTCTTGCCGCCGATGCCACCCAGCGCCGTGGCCGCGACATCTTTGGCCTGCGCGATCTGCTGCTTGGCCTGGAGGATGTTCGAGCGTGCGTTCAGGTCGTTGCGACGGCTGCGCATGTCGTCGATCTGGCTCTTCAGTTGCGCGACCGACGGCTCCAGCGAAGTCAGTTCCTTCGCCAGCGCGTCGCGTTCCGCTTCGGCCGTGGCCTGCGCGCCGAGGGCTTCGCGTGCGAGCGCTTCGTCGCCGGATTGCAGCGCGCGTTTGGCGCCGTCTTCGTACTTCTTTGCCTTGTCCGCGGCAACATCGCGCTTGCTTTGCTGCGTGGCAACCTGCGCCTGAATCTCGATCAGCGAGTTCTCGGCTTTGGCGATGCTCTCATCGAGCTCGCGCACGATCTGGCGCGAATCGCGCGACGGGTCCTGCACGGAATCGGCTGCGTCGTTCAGGAGACCTTTAAGCGTGCGCGAAATGCTGTCAAAAAGCGACATGAAAACCTCCAAAGAATGTAAACGGCGCTGAATAATCCCGCGCGCCCAACTGCATTCAACTGCTACTTTACGCCGCTGCGCGCGAAGCTGCGCAACGTTCGAACCGGAGTTCAGGGCGCACACGCCAATTGCAATAGCGGCGCCTTGAATTGTTCGATTCGAATATCGTTTGGCAAGCAGCCTCAAATGTTAAAACGCGCGGCACGTTATTCAGCCGCTCGCGGATATTACACCATGGGTTCTCTTAAAACCGGCTTAAAGGGTTCGATGACAAAATGCCTAACATTGCATGCGGCAAATGTCGCCGGCGTGAATCGGCGCGGTGTGTACGCATTGTTATTGAAGTAACTGTCGATGCAAGCGAGCGCGTTCAGACGTGTCCTGTAAATCGAGGAAATGCATGCGTCACGAGACTTTTGGATCTGCACGATGCTGTGGCAAGCGGTACCCGATATATCAATGCTTGCAATTCTGAAAGCTCGCGGCGTTGATCAGTATCGGGCAAGCACAGACAGCGTGCCGATTCGCATTGTGCGACAGGCCGCGCCCATGTCTGCTACGCGAAGCGGCCGCCTTTGGTGCTTGGATCGCCGAGGGGATCGTCGTCTTCGCGCGCGCTATCGAGGCGAGGGCGTTTGAGCACGCTGCGCAATTGCGCGTCTGCATCGGCTTGCTGCGAGGAGGCGCCCGCAGAGGAGCCGTCGGTTGCCGCCGCTTTGGCCGCCGCCACGCGTGCGACTGCTTCGGCTGTTGCCGCGGCCTGCTCGTCGACTTCAGCGGCGAGGGCGGCTGCGACACCCGCCGGCAGCAAGGGGGCTGGCTGCGGCGCCACGGCGGTGCCCGGTGCCGAATCTGAAGCCGCCGCGGCGACATCGTCTGCCGGCGCGCCGGTCGTGCTGCCGCCGCGCTTTTGCAGGGCGGCGGGCAACGCCTCGCGTGCGTGCCGCGTGCTGCGCGCAACGCGCTGCAGCGCCGCGTCGAGCGCGTCCGGTGCGCGCGGCGCGCGCAGACGGTCGACGATGCTAGCCGCTTTCACCTGTTCGCCGGTCGCGCCGAAATTCATTACCGCGCGCCGCATCAGTTCGCTGACGCTAATGCCCAGATTGTCGGCGGTGGCGGTGATCGCGCGTTTCTGCGCGGTCGTGACGAATACGACGATGCGTTCGCTGGGCTTGTTCATGGTCGGCTCGCATACTTGTTGGCATGGGCGGTTCGGGGCACGCATCTGGCGCGCGCCGAGTCCATCATATGACGAGTTGCCCCGATGCGGAACGGGCGCGGCATTAAAATCCCGTGACATCAATGAGTTGTAGCGTTTGCGGGCGGCTTGTCCACAGGCCTTTCAACATTTTCTGTGTATAAGTGCGGCCATGCGTACACAGTGCTCGCGTAAGCGCCGGGACCGGCCGGATTCACTCGCGCGAAGGGAATTCTTACAAAAAAACTGACTTGAACCGCGCTTGATTTCTTTAGAATGCCCTGTTACGTTGCGCCGGGCAGGGTTCCAGGCGTGCCGTGCGGCCGGCCCGGGGGCAAGGGGCCGCGCGGTGGTTCGCGCCTGAGGCCACGTTGCCCGATCACGATCCATGCGCGCGCCAGGAGCGCGTGCGGAAGGCGTTCAGTTCCGCGCCCACTATGCCAGTCATGCCAATCATCAAACGACCGCCTTCTTCCAATTCTCCGTCGGGTGACGACCGGAATTCCTACCAACGCACGCCGGGCCGCAACGCCGCATCACGCGAGGCTGAGGCGAGCCGCGGTTCCATCGGCGCGGCCATCCTTCTCTGGTTCGTCGGCCTGCTTGCCACGGTCGCAGTGGTCGGCGCGCTGATCCTCGGCTATGCGCTGGTGGTGATGGGGCCGCAACTGCCGTCGCTCGACGCGTTGACCGACTATCGTCCGAAAGTGCCGTTGCGGGTGTACACCGCGGACCACGTGCTGATCGGCGAATTCGGCGAGGAGCGGCGCAGCCTCGTGCGCTTTCAGGACATTCCCGACCAGATGAAGAAAGCGGTGCTCGCGATCGAAGACTATCGCTTCTACGAGCACGGCGGCGTCGACTTCGTGGGCATTCTGCGCGCCGGTTTCGCCGACCTCACGCACGGCGGCGCCTCGCAGGGCGCGAGTACGATCACCATGCAGGTGGCGCGCAATTTCTTCCTCTCGAGCGAGAAGACCTACACGCGCAAGATCTACGAAATGCTGCTCGCCTATAAGATCGAGCGCGCGTTGACCAAGGATCAGATTCTCGAACTGTACATGAACCAGATTTATCTGGGCGAGCGCGCCTACGGTTTCGCGGCGGCCGCGCGCGTGTACTTCGGCAAGGATCTGAAAGACATCTCGCTGGCGCAAGCGGCGATGCTGGCCGGCTTGCCGAAAGCGCCGTCCGCGTACAACCCGGTGGTCAATCCGAAGCGCGCGAAGATCCGTCAGGAGTACATTCTGCGGCGCATGCTCGAGCTGAAATACATCAGCCAGGATCAGTACGACCAGGCGGTGAAGGAAGAGATCCACACCCGCAACCCGGGTAATGAATACAGCGTGCATGCCGAGTACATCGCCGAAATGGTGCGGCAGATGATGTACGCGCAGTACAAGGACGAAACCTATACGCGCGGCCTGAACGTCACCACCACGATCGATTCGGCGGATCAGGACGCCGCCTACCGCGCGGTGCGCAAGGGCGTGATGGACTACGAGCGGCGCCACGGCTATCGCGGACCGGAAGGCTTCGTGCAACTGCCCGCGCCGGGCGACGACCGCGATCAGGCTATCGACGACGCGCTTACCGACCACCCCGACAACGGCGAGATCATCGCCGCGGTGGTGACGGACGCGAGTCCGAAAGAGGTGAAGGCGCAGCTGGTGGACGGCACGCAGGTGTCGATTAGCGGCGACGGTTTGCGTTTCGCGGCCGGCGCGCTGAGCGCGCGCGCGGCAGCGGCCTCGAAGATCAAGCCGGGTTCGATCGTGCGCCTCGTCGCCGATGACAAGGGCAACTGGCAGATCACGCAACTGCCGCAGGTGGAAGGCGCGCTGATTTCGCTCACGCCGCAGGACGGCGCGATTCGCGCGCTGGTGGGCGGCTTCGACTTCAACAAGAACAAGTTCAATCACGTGACCCAGGCGTGGCGTCAACCGGGTTCGAGCTTCAAGCCGTTCATCTATTCAGCGGCGCTCGACAAGGGGCTTGGACCGGCCACGATCATCAACGACGCGCCGCTGTACTTCCCGCCGAGCGCGCCGGGCGGCGACGCGTGGGAGCCGAAGGACGACGACCAGCCGGATGGTCCGATGCCGATGCGCCTCGCGTTGCAGAAGTCGAAGAACCTGGTGTCGATCCGCATTCTGTCGTTCATCGGTACGAAATACGCGCAAGACTTCGTCACGCAACGATTTGGTTTCGACGCCGACAAGACGCCGCCGTATCTGCCCATGGCGCTCGGTGCGGGTCTCGTGACGCCGTTGCAATCGGCGGGCGCCTACTCGGTGTTCGCGAATGGCGGCTACCGGATCAATCCGTATCTGATCAACGAGGTGACGGATGCGCGCGGCCAGCCGCTCTCGAAAGCGCAGCCGCTGACGGCCGGACGCGATGCGCCGCGCACGCTCGAACCGCGTAACGCGTTCATCATGAACAGCCTGCTGCATTCGGTCGCGACGGCGGGCACGGGCGCGGGCACTAATGTGCTGCATCGCTCGGACTTGCAGGGCAAGACGGGTACGACCAACGACGCGAAGGACGGCTGGTTTGCCGGCTATCAGCAGTCACTCGTGGCGGTGGCGTGGATGGGTTACGACCAGCCGAAGAGCCTTGGCAGCCGCGAGTTCGGCGCGCAGCTGGCGTTGCCGATCTGGGTCGAGTACATGCAGCGCGCACTACGCGGCGTGCCGCAAAGCGAACCGGAGCAGCCGGACGGCGTGACCTCGGTCGACGGCGAACTGTTCTATACCGACATGACGCCGGGTAATGGCTTCGTGGCCAGCATCGGCCTGGATTCGTCGAACCCGACTGCCGGCGCGAGCGATGCCGTAGGCGGGGTGGGACCGGCGGGCATGACGCCGCCGGCCGTGCCGCCGCCGAACGTGTCGTCGAACGAGAGGAAGCAGATCATGGATATGTTCGAGTCGAACAAGCCTTGATCGAATCAGCGTGTGCGGGCCGTGCAGGCCGCACACGCAACCGTTTTAGCGGGCAGGGAACGTACCTGCCATGCGTATCTGTCAAAACGCTTTTCACTCGGCTGAAGCGGCAGTTTTTGTAGCCGCCTACCGCAGTGTGTTTTAATCATGCCTGCGGTGCTTCACGTTGGGTCCCACAGGGACGCCCGATTTCCAAACGGTATCGGCCTCCAGCACCACTGCGTCTCGCCGTGAGCGAGGCGTCCGTCTTCAGAACGCGCCGCGCGAGACCCGGTTTGACGCGCGCGCTTGCCGCATCGTCTGTTAGCACCTCTGAGGTTGCGGCGGTCGACGCATTTGCCATCTAGCATCCACCGGGTCCCCTCCTTGTGAAAAGTCGAATTCTCATCTGTCTGATGACGGGTCTGCTACGCGCCTTCGCTATCCTGCCGTACGGCGTTGTCGCGCGTATCGGTACCGGAATCGGCGCATTGCTGTACCGGATTCCGAGCGCACGCCGGCGCGTCGTGCATACCAATCTGAAACTGTGCTTCCCGGACATGAGCGACGAGGCACGCGAACGTCTTGCTCGCGCGCACTTCTGCCATGTGATTCGCAGTTACGTGGAGCGCGGGCCGCAATGGTTCGGCAATGCGCAGGCGCTGGCACGTCTCGTCGAAGTGGAAAGCGCAATCGATCTCTCCGACATGCAAGGCCGCCCGACGATTTTCGTCGGCTTCCATTTCGTCGGCATCGAGGCCGGTTGCATGATGTATTCGACGCGGCATCCTGTGGCGTCGTTGTACACGCCGATGTCGAATTTGCTGCTCGACGCAATGGCGAAGCGGCAGCGCGGGCGTTTCGGCACGGAGATGATTCCGCGCAGCGATAGCGTACGGCGTGCGTTGCGCGTGTTGCGCGAAGGCAAGCCGGTGATGCTGGCCGCCGATATGGACTTCGGTTTGCGGGATTCGGTGTTCGTGCCGTTTTTTGGCGTGCCGGCCTGCACGCTGACGTCCGTGTCGCGGATGGCGCGTGCGGGGAATGCGCGGGTCGTGCCGTTCGTGACCGAGGTCCTGCCGGACTATCGCGGCTACAAGCTGACCATTTTCAAACCGCTAAGCGATTTTCCGTCGGATGACGTTGCCGTTGACGCGCGCAGGATTACCGAGTTTCTGGAGACTCAAGTAAGACGGATTCCTGATCAATATTACTGGGTGCACAAACGGTTCAAGAACCGGCCGGCGGGCGAGGCGGGGGTGTATTGATGCGTCGTGATGCTGTGTCAGCAAACGCGCCGGAACCTGATTTCGTTGCGCGTTCAAGCACTTAGGCTGTCTCTCCTGGCGTTATCAACAGGCTTGCGAACAAAATCTGTGGATAAGCCGCGGTTGTCCCATCGGTGTGCCGGGCCGCGCCCGCGCACTGCCTCGCTGCTGCATCCACCCACACCGCGCCTGACAAACCGATTCGCTTCAAGCACTTAAGCGTGTAGCCCCAGAGTTATCAACAACCCTGTCAACATAAATTGGGGATAACGTTGAGGCATCCCAGGTGCTGCATCGTGTGAAAAGCCAGGCGCTCAGGAACCTCTGGTTCATTCCGCACCGCGCACGCAAATCCCTGCGCGTTCAATGTGTTAGCCCGCTTGTCAGATAGTTTTCAACAGGCTCATCAACATAAACTGGGGATAAGTCTTCCGCATTCAGTATGGAATCCCAGGTTTAGTTTGATATGCCAGTATTCGCGGCGGGCGTCGCAGTCGCCGTCGCCGCTGCCGTCGCGGCATTCGAGGACCCCGATTCAAGCGGCGGATTGCCCATGGCCTGGAACAAAGCCGCTGTGTCCGTCAGGCGCGCGCTGGTATAGCGGATTTCATCGAGCTGTGCGTTACGGAACTGCTGTTCGCTAGAACGCGTCGACGCGATAGGCACGGCACCGAGGCGGTAGCGCCCCGACGTTTCGTCGAAGACACCCTGCGCCGAGCGCGCGGCAATGTTCGCCGCATCCAGTGCCTGCGAATCGTGCTCGAGCGCGGCGAGCGTATCGGCCACGTTCTGGAACGCGGCCAGCACCGTCTGCTTGTACTGCGACACCGTTGCGTCGTAGGTATCGATTGCCGCGCGGCGCTGGGCAAACAGTGCACCACCGTGGAAGAGCGGCTGCGACAGCGACGCGCCGATGCTCCAGATCGCTCCCGCGCCAGAGAGCGCCACAGGCCAGCTAAACCCGCCTTGTCCCATCGACGCGCTCAGCGAGATGCTCGGAAACATCTGCGCTGTGGCCACGCCGACGTCGGCCGCCGCAGCCTTCAATGCCGCGTCGGCGGCCTGAATGTCGGGCCGGGAGCGCAGCAGTTCCGAAGGCACCACAATGGGCACCTGTTCAGGCAGGTGCAGTTGCGCGAGATCGAGATCATCCGGCGCGGTGTCCGGGGTGCGGCCGAGCAACACCGCCAGCGCGTGGCGCGTCGTCAGCCATTGCTGCTTCAGCCCCGGCAGGCTCGCCGACAGACTCGCCGCACTCTGTTGCGCACTCAACTGATCGGCGTGCGAGACCGCGCCCAGCACATAGCGCCGCTGTGTGTCGCGTGCCTGGTCGTTGGCGAGCGTGACGAGCCGTTCGGTCGTCTCGATCTGCGCATGCAGCGCGGCACTCGTGATCGCGGCCGTCACGATGTTGGCGGCCAGCGCGCGGCGCGCGGCGTCGAACTGATACGCCTGCACGTTCACGCGAGCGGCGAGCGCCGCATCGGCCAGCCGCGCGGCGCCGAACAGGTCGAACGTATAGTGCGCCTGCAATTGACCAACAAAGACGTTGTAGAGAAACGTGTTCGGACCGGCCTCGGGGATCGCCAACGCGCGATTGCGGGTTGCCTGGCCGCCCGCGTCGATGGTGGGCAACATCGAACTGCCAATCTGGGCGCGCAACTGCTCGCGTGCGGCGGCGAGACTTTTGTCGGTCGCGGCGAGTGTCGGGCTGTTGCGCAAGCCTTCATCGACCAGCGCATTCAGCGCGTCCGACTGGTACAGCTTCCACCACTCAGGCACCGGCTTCGCGCCGACCACGAACTGCTGCGTGACGCCTTGCGCCGGCACGGTTTGCGTCGGCTGCGGTTCGGCGCCGTAGTGGGCCGGTTGCGGCATCGCGGGCGGTTCGCCGTTCGGGCCGAACGAGCAGGCTCCCAACGTGGCGGCCAGAGTCAGTGTTGCAGCGCCGAGGAGCGTGCGGCGCAGATGCCGAGGGAATGTCGAAGTAGCCATGATCTTAATTCCCCGTATGCGTCGCACCGGACGGTGCCGGCGGCTCGCGCTCGTCGCCCCGCACTCTGAACGAGGCGGCGTACAGCGCGGGCAGATAGAACAGCGTGAGGATGGTCGCGCTAGTAATACCGCCCATCAGCGCGGTTGCCATCGGGCCGAAGAAGTTCGAGCGCAACAGCGGAATCAGCGCGAGCACAGCCGCCGCCGCGGTCAGCGTGATGGGCCGGAAACGCCGCACGGTCGCGCCGACAATCGCGTCGAAACGCTTATGTCCAGCGGCGATGTCCTGCTCGATCTGGTCGACCAGAATCACTGAGTTGCGCATGATGATGCCGAACATCGCAATCACGCCGAGCATCGCCACAAAGCCGAACGGCTGGCCGAACAGCAGCAGCGTCAGCACCACGCCGATCAGGCCGAGCGGGGCGGTCAGCACGACCATCAGCACGCGCGCGAAGCTCTGCAGCTGGATCATCAGCAGCGTGAGGACGGCAATGATCATGATCGGCATCTGCGCATTGATCGACGTCTGGCCCTTGCCGCTTTCTTCGACCGAGCCGCCGATCTCGATCCGGTAGCCGACCGGCAGAGAGGCGCGAATCGGGCCCAAAGCCTTGTCCACGGCATGCGTGACGTCGATGCCTTGCGCGTCCGGCGCGACGTCGGACTGCACGGTAATGGTCGGCTGGCGGTCGCGTTCCCAGATCACGCCGTATTCGAGGTCGTTGCGCAAGTGGCCGAGCGTGCCGAGCGGCACGGGACCGTTCGGCGTGGGCATGGCCAGTGTGACGAGTTGCGCGGGGTCGACGCGCTCCGCTTTCGGCGCGCGCAGATCGACGCTGATGAGCTTGTCGCGTTCGCGATACTGCGTGACCGTGTAGCCGGAGAGGGTCATCGCAAGGAAGCTCGAAATGTCGTCGGAACTCACGCCGAGTTCGCGCGCTTTCTTCTGGTCGACTTCGAAGCGCACCGAGCGTTCGGCGGGCTCGTCCCAGTCGAACTGCACGTTGCGGGTGCCCTGGTCGGCGCGCATAGTCGCCGCGACGCGTTCAGCGATCGAGCGCACGGTGGCGATATCGTCGCCGCTTACGCGGAACTGCACCGGATAGCCGACGGGCGGTCCATTCTCGAGGCGCGACAGGCGCGTGCGGATCGCGGGGAAGCGGTTGCGCAATTCCGGTTCGAGCCACTGCGCGAGCTTCTCGCGGTCCTTCACCGATTTCGCCGTGATTACGAACTGCGCGAAATTGGGTGTCTGCAATTGCTGGTCGAGCGGCAGATAGAAGCGCGGCGCGCCGGTGCCGACGAAGTCCACCGTATGATCGATTTCCGGCCGGCCGACCAGCGCTTTCTCGAGCCGCTCCGCCTGGCGCAAGGTGGCCTCGAACGATGCACCTTCAGGCAGGCGCACGTCCACCAGCAACTCGGGACGATCCGAGCTCGGGAAGAACTGCTGCGGCACCAGCGTGAAACCCGCGAGCGCCAGCACGAACAGCGCGACGGTAATGAGAAGCACGACGAAGCGCCGTTCGATGCACCAGCCGATCCAGCCACGCAGGCGCTGGTAGAAGCGCGTGTCGTAGATGTCATGTTCGTGATCGTCCGGCAGATGCGCCTCGTGCGCCTCGCGTTTGCGCTCGGGCAGCAGGTGATAGCCGAGCAGCGGAATCAGCACGACTGCCGCGAGCCACGAAGCGATCAGCGCAATGGCGGACACTTCGAAGATCGAGCGCGTGTATTCGCCGGTGCTCGATTTGGCGAGGGCGATCGGCAGAAAACCGGAGACGGTGACGAGCGTGCCGGTCAACATCGGAAACGCGGTACTGGTGTACGCGAAGGCCGCCGCGCGGGTGCGGCTCCAGCCTTGCTCCAGTTTCACCGACATCATCTCGACCGCAATGATCGCGTCGTCGACGAGCAGCCCCAAGGCGAGCACCAGCGTGCCGAGCGACACCTTGTGCAGGCCGATATCGAACAGATACATGCACAGCGCAGTGACCGCGAGCACAACCGGGATCGAGATCACGACCACCATGCCAGTGCGCACGCCCAGCGAGACCAGGCTCACCACCAGCACGATCGCGACGGCTTCGGCGACGGCTTCGAGAAAGTCGTCGACCGATCGCGCGACCGCGTGCGGCATGCTCGACACTTCGACCAGTTGCAACCCTGCCGGCAACGCCCGGCGCAACTGGATCATCTGCTGATCGAGCGCCTTGCCGAGACGGATCACGTCGCCGCCCGGCTGCATCGTCACGCCGATGCCGAGCACGGCCTTGCCGCCCGCGCGCATTTGCGTGACGACCGGATCGTCGTAGCCGCGCTTGATCGTGGCGATGTCGCCGAGACGGAACGAACGGTTGTTGATGCGGATCAGCGTGTCGGCGAGCGCGTTGACGTCCTTGAACTGGCCTGTGGGGCGCACGAACACGCGGTCGTCGGTGGTGGTCAGCGTGCCCGCCGGCGCGACGCTGTTCTGCGAATTGATCGCCTGGCCGAGTTGCTGTGGCGAGATGCCAAGCCGCGTGAGTTGCGTATTGGCGATTTCGATGTAGATGTGCTGATCCGGGTCGCCGAAGTAATCGACCTTGCCGACGCCCGGCACCCGCAGCAGCACGGTGCGCAACTGGTCCGCGTAATCGTGCAGTTGCGCGGCGGAGAAGCCGTCGCCTTCGAGCGTCCAGATGTTGGTGTAGACGTCGCCGAATTCGTCGTTGAAAAACGGCCCCTGGATGCCTGGCGGCAAGGTCGCCGCGATATCGCCGACTTTCTTGCGCACCTGATACCAGGTTTGGGGCACGTCCTTGACCGGCGCGGAGTCTTT
The DNA here is from genome assembly GCF_001645125.1 of Paraburkholderia ginsengiterrae. Taxonomy (GTDB): domain Bacteria; phylum Pseudomonadota; class Gammaproteobacteria; order Burkholderiales; family Burkholderiaceae; genus Paraburkholderia; species Paraburkholderia ginsengiterrae. The sequence goes on from NZ_LXKA01000344.1 coordinate 36,730, forward strand.
CATCGAAAAGAACATCAGCGACTCGCCGGGGCGAGAGTAGCTGCGCACGAAATCGATGGCGGGTGTCTCCTGCAATTTGCGGCCGATGCGGTCCGTGACCTCCTCCTGCACCTGCCGCGCGGTGGCGCCGGGCCAGAGCGTGCGGATCACCATGACGCGGAACGTGAAGGGCGGGTCCTCGGATTGCGCCAGCCGGGTATAGGCGAGGATGCCGAAGGCGGTCGACAGCGCGATCAGGAAGACGACCAGCGCCTGGTGGCGCAACGCCCATGCGGACAGGTTGAAGCGTCCTTCTTCATGCGTAGTGCTCATGAAGCGAAGTCCTCGGGATGCAGCGGCGGGATGACGTGAACTTTTTCGCCGGCAGTCACCGTATGGACCCCTTGCAGCACGACGCGCTCGCCCTCCTTGAGCCCCCCGGCAATCACGATCGTGCGTTCGTTGTAGCGCGTGACGCTTACGCGGCGCAGTTCCAGCGTGCCGGTGCCGGCCGCGTTATCCGTGGCGCGCACGATCCACACGGCCGGTTGCGTGCCGTCGTGGAACAGTGCGGTGGCGGGCACGGTGAACACCCCCGTGGACGCCGCCGTGGAAGTTGGTGCGGCGAGTTCAATATCCGCGGTCATGCCGAGGCGCACATCCGGGCCGGGATTGTCGAGCGTGAGTTTGGCGCGATAGGTGCGGCTTTGCGGATCGGCGGCAGGCGACAGTTCGCGCACGCGCGCGGTGAACTTGCGCCCCGGCAGTGCCGCGAGCGTCACGTTGGCGGTTTGCCCGACCGAAAGCGAAGCGAGTGCGCTTTCCGGCACGTCGCACACCGCGTCGACGTCACCGCTCCAGGCGAGGTTGTAGACGGCCTGGCCCGCGGACACGTTCTGGCCGGTGTCGGCCTGTTCTGCGGTGATGACGCCCGCGTGATCGGCGGCGAGCGTGGTGTATTGCAACTGGTCTTTCGCAAGCGCCGCCTGTTGGGCGGCCTGATCGCGCTGCGCGAGGGCGGACGCGTACGCATTGGTGGTCTGTTCGAGCTGCGCGGGTGCGATCAGGTTTTCTTTCGCCTGCGCCTGATCGCGATCGAGCTGCTGCTTCGCGTACACGAGGCTGTGCAGCGCGGCGGCAAGCTGGGCGTCCGCGCTCGCGGCATTCTTCTGGGCGTCGGCCTGGTCGAGCTTGGCGACGATCTGGCCGCTCTTCACGACGTCGCCGAGCCGCACCCGCCGCTCGAGAATCTTGCCGGCAATGCGGAACGACAGCGGCGTCGAGTAGCGCGCCTGCACTTCGCCGGGCAACGACGCGGACTGCATCGCGCTGCCGTCGGCATGGACCGCGACGGCGACCACGGGGCGCGGCGCGGGCGCCGCCGCTTCTTGCTTCGAGCAGGCGGCCAGCGTGACGACGCCGGCGAGGAGGAGCACCGAGGCGGCGCGGCGCAGGCGCGCGGGGCGGGCAGACCGGCGGGTTGGCGGGCGCATCGCTGACGATGCAGGAGGACCGGGACGCTTCACAATTACCCCAACTGGAGACAGCGAACGAACTCGGCAAGCCGCAGCGGCCCGCCAGCGAAAACACGATGCCGGATCATGCAATTGGCATACGCGTCTGTTTTGCAATGACGATTTGCATTCTAATACACACCTGTATTTGAATGTAGAGGTGAATCGGAATTCTTTTCGGTGCTAGACTGGCGCCCATGAAACGGCAACGACTAACACGCGAGCAGAGCAAAGATCAAACGCGCGAGCGTTTGCTCGACGCTGCGCAAGCGATTTTTATGAAGAAAGGCTTTGTCGCGGCGAGTGTCGAAGACATCGCCGGGGCGGCGGGCTACACGCGCGGAGCGTTCTATTCGAACTTCCGCAGCAAGAGCGAGTTGTTTCTCGAGCTATTGCGGCGCGACCACGAGGCCATGCAGGCGGGCCTGCACGCCATTTTCGAAAGCGCGGCCTCGCGCGAGGAAATGGAAGAGCGTGTGCTGCGCTATTACAGCAGCCTGCATCGGGAGAACAAGTGCTTCCTGCTGTGGGTGGAGGCGAAGCTGCTCGCGGTGCGCGACGGCCGTTTCCGGATTCGCTTCAATGCGTTCCTGCACGAGAAGCTCGAGCAGTTGAGTGCGTATATCCACGAGTTTTCAGCGCGGGTCGGCACGCCGCTGCTGCTGCCCGCGCAGTCGCTGGCGATCGGCTTGATGGGGTTGTGCGACGGCGTGCAGTTTTTCTACACGGTCGATCCGCAGAACGTGTCGGCGGAAGTGGCGGAAGGGGTGCTGGCCGGGTTTTTCGCCCGCGTGGTGTACGGGCGCGACGCTTGAGTGATGCGCTTGAACGACGCTTGGAGGCGTCGAATCAGTTGGTCGGCATTTGCGCGCAGATGTCGGCGGCCGGGCTCACGCAGGCGTACGAATACTGCCCGCTATAGCGCAGCACTTCTTCGCCGGCGTGCAGCACGACTTTGATATCGGGGCAGCGCTCGTAAGCAATGAACGCCGAGCAGGCGGCCGCGGACCAGCACACCAGCGAGAACGCGATTTTTTCCAGAAGCTGAAAACGATGGGTCATAGCGATTAATGCAATTGATTTCCTGTCGGTCGCTATGTTACCAGTATCCTAGGGTTTATACCTATCCAATACTCACAATAAGCGCTGAAATGGTGACGTGAGCGCATCGGAAACCTGTCTGGATTGTCATCTTCAGGTCAGGGTTGGGACAGGGTTGGCCTCATACAATTGAATCGTTGGGCTAACCCGGGCGCCTTTCCGCCGGGTCGACACAGGCGGCAGGCATGCGCCGGCCCGGCTTTACCGAGGCAGGAGTCGTCCCATGAATCAATTGCAGTCGATGCGCGTATTCGTCAAAGTGGCCGATTTGGGCAGTTTCGTGGGTGCGGCCGGTGCGCTGGATCTGTCCACCGCAGTCGTGACGAGGCACGTTGCCGATCTCGAGGCGCGTCTGAGCACACGCCTGCTCAATCGCACCACCCGCCGGCTCTCGCTGACCGAATCCGGCATGACCTATCTGGAGCGCGTGCGCCATATTCTCGACGACCTCGACGGCGTGGAGCAGATGGTGGTGGCGCGCAATCATGAACCGGTCGGCACCCTGCGCATCGTCGCGCCGGTGGTGTTCGGGCTGCACAGCCTCGCGCCCGTGGTGCAATCGTATGCCGCGCGCTATCCGAATGTCGTGCCCGACGTGACGCTCGCGGATCGCCAGGCCGATCTGGTGGACGAGGGGTTCGACGTCGGGATTCTCGTGGCGCGGCCCATGCGTAGCGCGAGCATCGTCACGCGGCGGCTGACCACGGGCTACATGACGGTCTGCGCGACGCCCGCGTATCTGGCGCAGCACGGCACGCCGAGGCGCCCGGAAGATCTGCTGACGCATCCGTGCCTGAGCCGGCCGGCCGAGCAGGGCGGCGAGGAGCGCGTATTCACCGGGCCGGACGGCGAAGTCCGGGTGCGGCCCACCAATGCGATCGTCGCGAACAATACGGAGATGCTGAGGCAGTTCGCGCTGCTGGGCATGGGCGTGGCGATCCTGCCGAGCTACCTGATCGGCCGCGATCTGGCGGCCGGGCGGCTCGTGCCTTTGCTCGGCGATTACCATTTGCCGCCGATCGAAATCACCATCGCCTATGCGAGCCGCCTGCATCTGCCGGCGAAGGTGCGCACCTTCATCGATCATCTCGTCGCCCATTTCGAGCAGACCGACCGTCAGGCGCGTGATCCGCGCGCTACCGCGGTGGCACTTTCCAAGGCCATCACGCAAGTCGCCGGGCACGATGACGTAGAAGACGATTTGCCGGTGCCGGACTTGTCCGCCGATACGGCGCGTCCTGTGCACAAAGCGGCGCGCGAGCGGGTCGTGGCGGCGTCGTTCTGATCAAGGGCGCGCGGGCATGCACGTACGACATCGGGCTGGACGTTCAGCGCCGGTCATTCAGGAAAGGGTAGCGCAAGCGGGAACACCCAGGCACGGGGCGACAGCCCCGGTGCCTCGCTCAGGCGCCTAGACCCGGGCCGTAGTTGCCGCCAATCAGGCAAGTGACGGATGCGACGTCGGCATAGTCCTGTTCCGGCAAGCCGTCGAGCATCGACAGCACCTCGTTGCTCGCGCCGGCTTCGCGCGCGGCGTCGACGAGGGCGTCTTTATAGGTCGGAAATTTGACCGCGCTCAGCAGATCGCTGATCTGCAGATCAATCGATTCGCCCGGGATGGCCGATGCGGTCATGTCAACGCTCCTCTCGATGTCTTGCCGCCAATTGGCCGCCAGGCGCGCACGCCACGCGCCGGCGTGTGAACGCGAAGAATTCAGGTCTGCAAGTGCTCGTTCTGCCCCACGAAGCTCCGATCGAGATGCCGCGATTTCGGCAGCGCAATATGCTGCCATTGCTGGGGACTAGTGTCGTCGGTGGCGGCGACGTCCGGCGCCGGGGGAGCGACCGGCGCCGCGTTGGCGCGTTCGGCAAGGGTATTGGCGTTCGTGCCGTCCAGCGCGGTATGAACCGGCGCCGCAAAACACGAGGCTGACAGCGTCACCATGGTCAACAGTGTCGAGGTTTTCATCGCCCGACCTCCTAAGCTCATGCGGCGCTGACAGGTGAGCAAACGCTGTGCCGTCCCCGCGTCGAAAGGACGGCGCATGCCATACACGGCTTTGCCGTGCGCGCACTTTCAATCTTAGAGGGGAGGATCCCTCAGCGTGCGCGCGTTTACGGCAAAACGCTATTGTAGATTTCAGATGATGGCAGAAACGGGGCAACCCCGCAGCAACTGTGTCGCTTACGGTCGTGCCGAACGGATGCTGCGCCGCGGCAAACGTCAAGCCTGATGCTGCCTAACGCAGCACCTCGAAACGCGTCCAGGGCCACGACGGGCGGTCGCGCATGTAGCCGTTCAGCCAGTTCCATTGCGGATGGCGCTTCATGAACGCCTGGGCGTCGAACGGCCGTCCGCACGGATGGCCCCAGCGTGCGCTGAACGCCATCGAACGCGCCATTTCGCTGTCGACCACCTTGCCGTCGTTGGCGCCCCACGGGTTGAACGGCCCGTGATCGGTGCCGCCAAAGCGCGCGTCGTCCAGTTCCAGATGCCCGCAGATCGTCCGCGAGCACGGGTTGTCGTTGCGGTCGAGGTAGACATCGTGATGGTCGGCGATCATCTCCTTGGCGAGATCCACGTCGATCTTGCCGCGATGCATTTCTTCTAGCTGCATGAAGCGCAGGCGACGTGCGCCGTTCTTGCGCACGTCCGTATAGTCCTCGCCTTCGCCGATGCATTCCTGATTGCGGATCTTCAGGTCGGTGGCGGTGTTGTAGCCGCTGTAGAAACCGTCCTTGGTGCTCTCGAAACCGGAGTAGTGCAAGCCCAGTTCATAGCGCGCGATCTCGCCGGTTTTGGCGTCGCCGAGCAGCCAGCTATTCGCATAGCCGCCGTTGTTGGCGACCGCGAACATTTCGCACCACTCGGCGATGCTGTTGGCGTACTGCGACGCGCGCCGTGAGCGGTAGAACTCGGGGGCGCCGGCCGCGTCGTAGCCGGCGAAGTTGGAAATGGTGGTTTCGGTCACCATCAGCCCGGCGGCGGTGACCCAGAAATCCGTGAGGCTGGAAATGCAGCCGGGCAAGCCCTGCATGAGGATGCGGTTGCCCCGGTCCGGCACGATATCGAACACGACGTTGAACGCGTCGCCCGCGGCGTAGCGGTCCCACGAGTTGTGCGCCATCACGATGCGGCCGTCGCGGGTCGCGCGGCCGGTGGCGACGAACGCGCTGCAGTGGTGGCCGCGCCGTCCGCGCCACGGCTTCACGCCGAGCGCCGGTTGCCGCTGCGCCGCGTGCGTGGGCCACCAGCTTTGCAACAGATCCATGTAGCCGTTCCATGCCAGGACTTCGGCGAACGGCAGCTTGGCCCCGTCAGCGATTCCCTGGATTTCGT
>NZ_LXKA01000345.1 GCF_001645125.1 Paraburkholderia ginsengiterrae
ACCCAGGGTTAACCCATTATTTTCCGCGCTCCAAACCAAATACAGTTCCAACATACCACCTGACCCCAAACGCAAGGCCACCTCCGGCGAGGGAGGGCCCAGCGGTGTTTCCTCAGTTCCACGAACTCAAAGGAGATGACAGATGGAAATCCGCGACCCCTCCCCCGGCCTCTACAACGAAGATCTCGCGCCCGCCAGGCAGCGCAACTGGGGGGCTTTCAGCATCTTCAACGTCTGGACCTCGGACGTGCACAGTCTCTGGGGCTACTACCTCGCCGCCAGTCTGTTCTTGCTGTGCGGCAGCTTCGTCAACTTCCTGCTGGCCATCGGGCTCGGCTCGCTGGTGATCTTCGCGCTCATGAATCTGATCGGCTACGCGGGCGAAAAGACCGGCGTGCCTTACCCGGTTCTGGCGCGCGCCTCGTTCGGCGTGTGGGGCGCCAACCTGGCCGCGCTGGTGCGCGCCGTGGTGGCCTGCTTCTGGTACGGCGCGCAGACGGCTGCCGCGTCGGGTGCGATGGTCGCGCTGCTGATCCGCAGCGACGGCCTGATGGCGTTCCACAAAGGCACGCATTGGCTCGGCCACTCAGGGCTGGAGGTGATCTGCTACGTGATCATCTGGGCGCTGCAGTTGCTCATCATCCAGAAGGGTATGGAGACGGTGCGCAAATTCCAGGACTGGGCCGGTCCCGCAGTGTGGGTCGCCATGCTGATCCTCGCGATCGGCCTGTGCGTCAAAGCCGGCGGCTTCTCGTTCAGTCACGGCATACCGATGAACGTGCTGCTCGAGAAGACCAGCGACGCCGGCGTCAGCGGCGAGCCGGGCTCGTTCTGGGCGCTGATGGCCGTGGGCGCGACGTGGATCACATACTTCGCGGCGCTCTATCTGAACTTTTGCGACTTCTCGCGCTACGCGAAGAACCGTAGCGCTGTGAAGAAAGGCAATCTATGGGGCCTGCCCGTCAATCTGATCGCATTCTCGCTGGTCGCGGGCGTCACTACCATTGCCGGTTTCAAGGTGTACGGCGAAGTGCTGCTTCACCCCGACCAGATCTCGGCCAAGTTCGACAGCTGGCTGCTGGCATTCATCGCGGCGCTGACCTTCGCCGTTGCCACGCTGGGCATTAACGTGGTGGCCAATTTCGTGTCGGCCGCGTTCGACATCTCGAACACGTTCCCCAGGATGATCAGCTTCAAGAAGGGCGGCTATATCGCCGCGGCCATCGCGCTGGTGCTCTACCCGTTCGCGCCGTGGGAAGGCAACGCCGCGCACTTCGTCAACGCCATCGGCGCCACGATGGGCCCGCTGCTGGGGATCATTCTGGTGGATTACTACCTGGTGGCCAAGGGCAACATCAACGTCGCGGCGCTCTACCAGGAGCATGGCGAGTACCGCTACGAAGGCGGCTGGAATGTCAACGCGCTGGTCTCCGCAGCGGTGGGAAGCGTGTTCTCCACCTTCCTGCCCAATTTCACCAGCCTGTTGCCGGCCTGGTGGAATACCTATGGCTGGTTCTTCGGCGTGGTGATCGGCGGCGGCATGTACCTGATCATGGCGACGCTGCGGCCGCGTGCCGCGATTGCGCCGACCCGCGCCTGAGGGTTTTCCTGGGGAGAAGTAGGGCAACAATGCCGAGGGTGGTCATGCTAGGATTTCCCGCAGACAACTTCGGAGACTGCTATGCCGTTCATCTGCGAAAACGTTGAATGTCGCGCTGTGCTGGCCCGCGGACAGGTCAGACCCGCTCGCGAAGACGCAGGGTGGTGCTTCTACTGCTCGGACTGCAAAACGAGGAACGCGTTGAAGGATATTGGCGCGCCGGGTGGTCCTATCGACTTGGTTCAGCCGGAGCGATCCGATCTCCCGCACAAAGTGGTCGCGACTGCACGGCCGTTGGAAGACGGCAGGTATGCGGCACAGTTGCGCGTACAACGAGCGCTCGGCGTGAGGGGGACGTACGCGGTGGAAGAGCATTGGGATGAACTCGGCGTGTTCCCCGATGCGCATGAAGCCGTCGCGCATGCGAAGTCCATCGCGGCGGACTGGTTGCAGCAGCACGCATAGTCGCACGGGGCGCGCTGCATTCGGCCGCGCGCATCGTATGCGGATCTTGACGGCCGGTCCACGGCCGCTAAGATCCGCGTAACAACCGGTGCCTACTTTTTCACCTTTGCCCCCAGTGCGGGAAATTGGCCCGGATCGTTAATGTTCAGCGGGGCAGCGGGTTGGGCTGGGCCTTTTATCTGTTGCAAAGCCGCTTCGGAAAGTCTGTAGCGACTCCCTCCCCAGATAGGGGACAGCCATTCGCAACAATTCCCGCAAGGCTTCCACAGTAGGTACCCGCCATCGCTGCTAGCCGGGGAGAATTGAAATTTTTCCCAGTCCACGTTTCCGGGGGTAAGTCGCGTGAGCACAAGCGACAGAGCGTGGGCTTCCGCGCAAGCGAAAGCGCTCCGGGTAGGGAACACCTTATTCAGCCCCAGCATGTAGCTATGGAGCCGATTAGATGCCAACTGAATCGGAGTGGCGACGTCAACTGGGCCTCGAACTGACGCATTGTCGCCCGACTCTTCAATGTTGCCGTGTGTCGCGTCTGGATAATGGCAAGTCACTGTTGGCATAGTTCGCATCTCCACGTAGTCAAATTGCGCATCGTTCGGAACAAGCTGCGAACCTGTACTTTATGGGGCTAGCGTTCCCCAACCGTTTCCCACGGCCTACGCCGGCATGACGCGCTCACGGCGATTGCAAACCGTAGCAGCCAGCCGAAACGAAAAAACGCCAATCTTCCGACGAATTGCCTCTTACCGACCGGTTACTTTCGGACACACTTCGTTGCGAATCGGGATCCGCGCGCCATCTACAATCCGCGCACGGAGGCAAATCATGATCAGAATTTTGTGTGCAGTTGCGCTTGCGGCCGGCCTGTCCGGCTGCATTGTCGCTCCGCCGTACGCCTACGCACCTGCGCCGGCCTACGGATATGGTTACGCGCCTGGATACTACGCGGCGCCAGCCGTCGATGTCGGCATCGGTATCGGCGGATATTACGGGCACGGCTGGCGGCGATAGTTTCGTTGCGGCACCGGCTCCGCTGACGAACGTGTCGCGCGAGCCGGATACAGGCAGGGCAGTCTTTTTTGACGGTTCCAATCCATTGCCCTAAATGGGGCGTTTTCAGTTGAGAACCGAAGGCTCAGCGCTGCAATGAACAGTTTCGATACAGCAATCCAGATATTCCTGACGCACAACGCTTTCCATTCGGAAGCAATCAATCACGCGATAAGGGTGATAGCGGGCCAGGCCATCTTCAAAGGCCTCGTCCTGATACCCGTCTTGTGGTGGATGTGGTTCAAACCGGGACCGCGTAGTGAGAGGACGCGCGAGATGATCATCGCGACGGTTGCAAGCGGTCTTCTGTCGCTTGCGAGCGGCAGGCTTCTCGCCTATTGCTTGCCGTTCCGGCAGAGGCCGCTCTACAACCCGGATCTGGGCCTCAATTTCCCCTCTGTCGGCCTGCATGACGCCGTTGTGCGCACGTGGAGTTCTTTTCCCAGCGATCACGCGATGCTATGGATGTCGATTGCGACAGGTATCTTTCTTGTCTCACGACGCGTTGGCGCGCTCGCGCTGTTGTACACAGCGATCTTCATTTGCTTGCCGCGGGTGTACCTTGGTTTGCATTATCCGACTGACGTTCTCGCGGGAGCGGCCATCGGCGTCGCGATCACGTGGATCGCGACGCGTGATTTTTTCCGCACACGTTTCGCGGGACCGATCCTGCGATGGATGAACGGTTATCCGGGCCCCGGCTATACGCTCGCGTTTCTGTTGGCTTTTGAGCTGATCACTCAGTTCGACGAAGTGTTCCTGTTCGTCAGGGCCGGTTGGAAGGCGTTGTAAGTACACAAGTGATCGGCCAGGAACGGCCGATCAATGTCTCGATCACTTGGTCGTATAACCGCCGTTGATCAGAATGGTCTGCCCGGTAATCCACCATCCGTCGCTGACCAGATGGCGGATGAAAGGCACCACATCCTCGATATCGGTTAGTCCAGTCGTGGAGAACGGCGAGAGCGCCGCGGCGGTCTTGTGGTAAGCCACCGCGTCCGCCCCTTCGGCGGGATAGAAGAACGGCGTGTCCATGGGCCCGGGGCCGATAGCCGTGACGGAGATGCCGCGCGCGCCGAATTCCTTGGCCGCCGCGCGCGTGAAATGCTCGACCGGTGCTTTGGTGCCCGCATAGGCAGCGTAAAACGGTGTGAATGCGCCGAGCAGCGACGTGACTAGCGTGACGATCTTGCCATTGTCGTTGACGTGCTTGCCTGCCTCTTTAAGAAAGAAGAACGCCGACTTTGAATTCACCGCCGTCATTTCATCGTATTCGGCCTCGGTGATGTCGACGAATGCCTTCTTCAACACTTTGCCTACCGTGTTGATGGCAATGTCGGGACGGCCGACCGCGGCGACGACATCCGAAAACAGTTTCTCTACCGCGCCGGCCGAGGTCAGATCGGCCTGGAACGCGACTGCCCTGGCACCGGCCGATTCGATCGCGGCAACGGTCTCGTCCGCTGCGGCCTTCGAGCTCGCGCTGTTGTAGTGAATCGCTACCGCCTTGGCGCCCTGAGCGGCGAGATCCCGTGCAATCAATCCACCGAGATTTTTCGCGCCGCCCGCAATGACGACGGTTTTGCCTTTGATGCTGTGGTTTGCCATGGTTCATCCCCAGTGCCGAAGCCGCCCGATGCAGCCTCTCATCCTGTTGGATGATATATTCCAGAAAAGCCGTGTAAATCTGCTGTTTCTGACATCACTGGTCAGAAAAGTCGAACAGTGGCAAGGCGTTTCTCGCGCAGAAAGCTCAGTGCAACGTTGAGCAGCGCGCTCGTGCAGGTGGGAGCAAACGTGGATCGTATCGACCTGTTTCGCGTCTTCGCGCGCGTTGTCGAGTGCGCGAATTTCACGCGCGCGGCGGACACGCTCGGCTTGCCGCGCTCGTCGGTATCCGCGGCGATCCTGGAGCTGGAGGGCCGGATCGGTGCCCGTTTGCTGCATCGGACCACGCGTAAGGTGTCGCCGACCCAGGACGGCACCGCGCTCTATGAGCGCTGCCTGCGCCTGATCGCGGACGTCGAGGAAACCGAGAACCTGTTCCGGCAGACCTCGGTGGGACCGAGCGGCGTGTTGCGCATCGACGTGCCAAGCCGGATAGGCCGGCTGATTATTGCCCCCGCGCTGCCCGAATTCCTTGCCACCTATCCGAAAATCGACATTACGCTCGGCATGACGGATCGCGCGATCGACCTTGTCGAAGAACGCGCCGACTGCGTGCTGCGCATAGGCAAGCCGCACGATTCCGGCATGATCGCGCGTCCCATTGGCAATCTGCCGCTGATCAATGTTGCGAGTCCTGTCTATTTATCCCGTCACGGTACGCCTCGCCGGCCCGGCGATATGGCAACGCATCAGGTCGTTCAGTACGCGTCGCCATCGAGTGGGCGCGCCACGCCGTGGGAATGGCTCGACGGCGAGACGGTCAGAACGCTGACAACGCAAGGGCGCGTGAGCGTCAACAGCGCGGAGGCGTACATTGCATGCTGCCTCGCGGGACTCGGCTTGATCCAGATTCCCGCTTATGACGTGCAGCAGCATATACGTTCTGGAGAACTGATCGAAGTGATGCCGGAATTCCGGGCCGCCCCTATGCCGATGAACCTGCTTTATCCACATCGGCAACATCTGTCGCGCAGGGTTCAGGTGTTCGCTGATTGGCTCGACGTACTGTTGAAAGGACAACTCGGTTGTGAGCTTGGCGGCGCTAAAGAACGTGCCATTCAAGGCGGGTCAACCGAGCTGTTCGATGTTAGGAGCGGCAAGAAAAACGGTGGCCGGTAACGTGGATCAAGCGTCAACCATGGGGCTGAAGCGTTGGCTCACAGCCACGTGCCGCCCTGACGTTCGTTCGGCTCCTGCGTGAGGGCGTCGAAATCATGAATCCAGTCCAGATGATGCAGCACACTGTCGCGCGCTCCAAGGCGCGTGTTGCGCGCCTGCGCGGCCGGCCCGTCGGGCAGATGCAGCACGTCCGCGGCGGAGATCGACGCGTACTGCACTTTGCGCGTGCGGCCCCGGCGCAAGCGCTCGTAGGATTCCTGTGCCTCGCGCCAATTGCCTGGACCGGCCTTGGCAAGCTGCTCGGCCAGCACGACAGCATCTTCGATCGACTGGTTCGCGCCCTGGCCGTGATGTGGCACCAGTGCATGTGCGGCATCGCCGATCAGCGTCACGCGGCCCTTGCTCCAGCGGCCGAGCGGAGGACGATGGAAGAGCCCCCAGCGCTGGCTGATCGGCACAGCCGTGATCATCTGCACCACGGCCGGGTGCCAGTCCTTGAACAGGCGCAGTTGCTCGCCCTCGCTGGCCGGCATGACCCAGTCGCGCGACGGCCACGGCGATGGATGACGCTCAACCAGCAGGAAGTTCTGGTCGCCCTTGTCGCCGATCGGATAGTGCAGCAAATGGCCGTGTGGTCCGACCCAGAACTGGATGGTCTCGGGATCGGGCAGCAGGTTCATGCACTCGGCCGGCACCACGCCGCGAAAGCCTGAGCAGCCCGAGTATAGGACGTCGTCGTATCCAAGCATCCAGCGCCGCGTGATCGAGCGCGCTCCGTCGGCGCCGATCACCAGATCGGCTTCGATGCGCTCGCCGTTGTCGAACGCCAGGCTGACGCGATCTGGCAGTTGCGCGAGATCGACCAGCCGATGGCTGAGCTTGATGCGCTCGAGGCCGACCGCCTTCGACAGCACGGCCTGAAGATCCGCACGATGAACACCCCAGTACGAGCCGCCGAATTGCTCGCGGTAGCTGGGTACGCCGCGATGATCTCCGATGACCGCGCCACTGCGGCCATCACGATAGATCAGGGCGGGGATGTCCGCGCACACTGTGTCGAACGCCGCGCGCAGTCCCATTTGCTCGTAGAAGCGCGTTGCGTTGGCCGACAGCGCGACGGCTGCCCCTACCTCGCGCAGCTCGTCGGTCTGCTCGTAGAGCGTCGCATCGATTCCGTGCTCTCGCAGTGCGAGCGCAAGCGTAAGGCCGCCGATGCCCGCACCGACGATGGCGATTTTCAGATCCATCTGCTTCATGACTGTGTCTCCAATATCCAGGTTTATAGGTCTGGGCTGATGTGCTGTGCGCTAAGGTCATACCGAATGTGTGCGCTGTGTCTGTATTCTCAGTACCGGACGTTCATCCCGCAATAAAATGGAAGGAATCTGCTTCATCACTGATTTGAATGAGAGGGGCAACGCCAAAGATATGGAACTGAGCGATGTAGACCTCAACCTGCTGCTGCTTTTTCAACGGTTGATGCGGGAGCGGCGCGTGTCGACCGTCGCCGAGCAGATGAACATGAGTCAGCCGGGCGTCAGCAATGCACTCGCCAAGCTGCGCCGCCGGCTCGGCGATCCGCTGTTCGTGCGCGGGCCGGGTGGTGTGGTGCCCACGCCGTTCGCGCTGCGTCTGGCCGAACCGGTTTCGCAGGCACTTGCGACGCTGCACGCTGCGCTCAATCCGTCGACCGGTTTCGATCCGCTACTTGTCACGCGCACCATGACGATCGGCATGACCGATATCGGCGAGGTCGTATTCCTGCCTGCGTTGGTCGAACGCCTTTCGCAAGTGGCGCCGGGCATTGCACTCAATACCGTCCGCAACGCGAGCGTCAATTTGAGCGATGAGATGGCCGATGGCCGGGTCGATCTCGCCATAGGCTTGCTGCCGCAACTCAAGGGCGGCTTCTATCAGCGCCGGCTGTTCGATCAGCGGTATGTGTGCCTCTTCCGGCGCGGCCACCCGCTTGAAGACACACCGCTGACGCTCGCCGCCTGGCGCGAGGCCGGGCATCTGGTCGTGGTGTCGGCCGGCACGGGCCATGGGCAGGTAGACGAATGGCTCAAGCAGCGCGGCGTGCGGCGCAACGTGCGACTAACGGTGCCGCACTTCATGAGCGTGGGTAACATCCTGCAACGCACCGATCTGATTGCCACGGTGCCGGAGCGACTCGCCATGCAGCTGGTCGCGCCGTTTTCGCTCAGTGTGCGCGCGTTGCCCATGACATTGCCCGCCGCGCCCATCCATCTGCTTTGGCACGCACGCGTGCACCAGGACGAAGGGAGCCGCTGGCTGCGCGGGGTGGTGATCGAACTGTTCGCGGACACGGCAACGCATGCGCGCAAAACGGGGTCTGTGAGAAAGAAGTAGCGCTTGGTTCCGCGGAATCTCCGGGTTGCGGAATTGCTGTTTGGAATTAGCTCCGATCGAGCACGACATGGAAGACCGGAGCTGAAAGCGCACTCCGCGCCTTCAAATCCAGCCCAGAACGCCGCCGAATATCAGCAATGCCGAAGCGACACCGCCACCCAGCGCGGCGACCGTTTGCACTTGTCTGCGGCGCTCCACCATGTCGTGAACCCAGTAGGCCACGCGGAAGAACGGCAAATATCCGATCAGGAAGATCAACCAGGGAAACGAAGCGTTCCAGTACGGCAAATCCCAGGTCAGGACGCCGATATGGTTGAGGAAGAGTTCCGTCAGTACGCACAACACCGAATTGACGATTGCCATGAACCAGCGATTATTCATGCCGGCAATGCGCAGGTTTCGATCGGCAGGTAGCGTTCGCACGGCCAGCAGTCCCATCACGGCGAACATAAACGTGATCTCTATGTTGAGACCGATCAGCACGACATAGGCTGAACCGCCAGGCGTGGCCCAGGCCGGTGCGACCTGATTGAAATGGAACAGCAGCCCATTCCAGATTTCGTTGACCCAGTCCATCAGCCAGAATGCCAGGCCGCCTAGTACCACGTTCCAGCGGCGTTCCGCGACCTGCTCGCTGTAGAGATAGAGCACGATCAGCATCAGGGGGATCACATACCAGGCAAAGTGACTGGGGTCACGCACCAGAGCATAGGCCTGGGCTGCGGAGGGAGTTGTCATGCGCAGTGGTTCCGTTGGGGATTGTGGTTACCTTATTATGAAAAAGGGAGGACTAGTTTGCTTATGAAACGCGGCCAATCTTTAACGGAAAGCGGCCAGCCAGGTTCGCCCGGCAGCGTTGCCACGAGCTATGTACAGGCGTTGCTCGACGTCGCGGAGGCGCGCGGTGCCGACCGCCAGGCGCTGTTGCAACAGGCGGACATTACGCTGCCAACCAGCGATCAGGCCGCGCTGCACGTGCCGGTGGGCCATCTGCTGGCACTGTTCGACGCTGCCCGTGATGCGACGGGCGACCGGCTGATCGGATTGCGCCTGGGCTGCGCCGCCAAGCCGCGAATGTTCAGCGCGCTCGGTTACGCCGCCATGGGATGCAAAACGCTGGGCGAGGCGGTTTCGTTGATCCCGCGATACGAAGCGGTGGTCTACGCAGGAGCCACCACGACCGTAACGCTGGGCCAGCACGACGCGACCATTGCCTGGCGACCGACACTTCCGACAGCGGACGCTGCCCGGATGCAGCCCCTGAACGAAGCGATCGTTGCCGGCTGGTTGACCTATGGCCGCTGGATCACGGGGTTGCATGCCAACGTCAAAGCGGTGCGTTTTCAGCATCAGGCGCAGGACGCGCTGGATGACTACCGCGCCTTGTTCGGTTGTGTCCCGACCTTTGGCGCCGCCGACAATGCACTGGTTTTCGATCGGGGGCTGTTGGAACTACCGCTGATCCAGCACGACGATGGTCTGCGTCAACTGATGGAGCAACAGGCGCAAAACCTCTTGATTCGGCTGCATGCAGATCGTTCCGTTGGTTCGCGCGTGCTGGACGCGATCCGTTCCGGTCTGCCTCGTGGGGAGTCTGACAGCGCCGCGATTGCCCGAGCGATGGGCACGAGCGAGCGCAGCTTGCGCAGGCAGTTGCAGGAGGAAGGCTGCAATTTCAGAGCGCTGATCGCGCAGGTACGTGAAGAACTGGCGCGCGTCTATCTGGCTGACGACATGTTGAGCGTGCTCGATGTCGCGTTGCTGTTGGGCTACACCGAACAAAGCGCGTTTTCGGCCGCGTTCAGAAGCTGGACCGGCATGAGTCCGCGCGACTTCCAGGCGCGGCAACGACCTTGACTCCAATCGAGCACTTGAGAAACACGACAATGCATCCCGATCCCCGAGCCGCCGTAGTCACCGACCGTCCAGCGATCGATATCGCGCTTTACTCGCGCATCGGTTATACGGAGACGCACCGCGCCGAGGAGAAAGGTCTGAAGCGGGTATTTATGGTGAAGCGTTTGGATTAGTTGGTGATAACGTCGACAGATCAAGCATCCGCTAAGTGATGCGAATGGTCGGCATGCGTGTGCTGCCGCAATTCGCCGGGAATGAAAACGCGTTCGAGTCCACCGTTATCGAGCCAGGCGCGAGTGTTCTCGGCCGCACGATCGATCAGGCGACCGCATTGCGTGTAGTCGTAGGGGGAAATGTCGAGCGGGCATAGCGGCGGCACGACAAAGATATCGGCCTGCTTCGTGTAGAACTCGAGATCGCGAATGAGCTGGCGAGCAATGACAAGCGTCAACGCATGCATGGCCTGAGCGATCGGGCTGCTCGGCGGCGTGCGCAACGCACAGGCAAAGCCGGCGGGCAGCACAACAATACGTGTGGCCTGCAACCCGATGGCGACGGAAATGGGCGTGTTGTTCGCCACACCGCCGTCGACCAGGTCCACGCCGCCGATTCGGACCGGTGGAAATACACCGGGAATCGCCGCGCTCGCCAGGACCGCATCCACCACCGAGCCGGAGGAGAGGACGATTTCGTTGCCCGACAGCATTTCGGTCGCGACGATATGCAAGGGTAGCGCGGCCTGCTCCACACGCGCAAACGAGAGATTCTTCTCCAGCAGTTTGCGCAGCGCTGTTGCTTCGACGAGATGGGGGCGCCGCCTCAATATGATGTCGAGTAAGCCGAGCAACGAGAACGGCATGATGTCCTGCCGGCGAATCCGGCACCACAGCGCCTCGAGCATGGCGACACCGTCGGCGCTCGGGTAGCCCGCGAGATATGCCGCGTTGATCGCGCCCGCGGATGCACCGACGACACAGCCTGGATGCTCACCACGCTTGAGCAATTCTCGCAGCATGCCGACTTCGATCGCTCCCAGACTGCCGCCGCCGGCGAAGACAAATGCGGTCAAGGGGGCACGAGGCGGGTTCGCCGGCGAATCCGGATTCGTGGTGAGAATCGATGAC
This sequence comes from Paraburkholderia ginsengiterrae, assembly GCF_001645125.1. Taxonomy (GTDB): domain Bacteria; phylum Pseudomonadota; class Gammaproteobacteria; order Burkholderiales; family Burkholderiaceae; genus Paraburkholderia; species Paraburkholderia ginsengiterrae. The sequence continues at coordinate 11,254 of NZ_LXKA01000345.1, forward strand.
ATGGCGGTCTCCGCGACACGTCGAGCGTCCTTATTGGGCAATTCTTAGGTACGCGCGGATTTCTATCATATGCCATGAAATCCCAACTCAATGCCCGTGCCGCCCGCCGACTGCAACCGGCGTCTGTTTCGCTTGCCGGCTCAGCATCAGCGTGACGACGGCGGATACCGCCAGCGTCGCACCCACTACATACAAGCCCGCTGAATAACCGCCCGTGACGTTCTTGAGCCATCCAATCATGAATGGCCCGACGAAGCCGCCGAGGTTGCCGATCGAGTTGATCATCGCGATGCCCGCCGCCGCCCCGGCGCCTGACAGAAACACGCTGGGCATCGCCCACAACGGCGCCTTGGCCGCGCTGATGCCGACGTTCACGATGACGAGCGCCAGGATGATCATCAATGCCGTCGTCGCGCTGCCGGCGAAAATGAATCCGAGGCACGCCACCACGCAGGGAATGACAACGTGCCAGGTGCGCTCTTCGCTGCGGTCCGAATGCTTTGCCCAGAGGACCATCGCGATCACGGCGAGAACGCTCGGCACGCCTGCGAGCAGACCTGTCTCGAACGGCCCGAACCCGTATTGGCGAATGATCAGCGGCGCCCACAAGCCGAGCGTGTATAACCCCGCCGACGTGCCGAAGTAGATCAACGCCAGCGCCAGGACGCGCGGATCGCGCAACGCGCTTAACGCCCCCGCGGTGTGGCCGGCATGCGACTGCCTCGCGTCCGCTTCCAGCTTCAACTTCGCGATCAGCCATTCGCGTTCTTCAGGCTGAAGCCATTGCGCTTTCGCCGGCGTGTCCGTCAGGTACTTCAGCACGAAAAAGCCGAGAACGACGGCCGGCACGGCTTCGATGATGTAGAGCATCTGCCAGTCGGCCAGTCCGGCGATGGGATGCAGATTCATGATCGCGCCGGAGATCGGCGAGCCGATCGCGATCGAGAGCGGCGCGGCCGCCATGAACCACGCCGCGGCGGCGGCGCGTTGGCGCGACGGAAACCACAGGCTCAGATACAGAATGATGCCCGGAAAGAAGCCCGCTTCGGCGACACCCAGAATAAAGCGCAGCGCGTAGAAACTGTTCGGACCGACCACGAACGCCGACGCGAACGACACGATCCCCCACGACACCATCACGCGAGCAATCCACCGGCGTGCGCCCACTTTGTGAAGGATCAGGTTCGACGGCACTTCGAACAGAAAGTAGCCGATGAAGAACAGGCCGCCGCCGAGACCAAAGGCCGTCGGCGAGAGGCCAATGGCCTTGTTCATCGACAGCGCGGCAAAACCTACGTTGACCCGGTCCAGAAAACTCACGAAATACAACAACATCACGAACGGGATAATCCGCAGCATGAGCTTGCGGGACACCCGGCGTTCGAGTTCGGAATTCATTGTCTCCTCCTTGGAGGTTTTAGCCGTGCTCTATGTGCTCTTCGTGCTCTATCAGGCCGCGTTCGCGGCGGGCACTTCGGCTTTCTCGATGAATGCGCAGACGGCAGCGGTCACCTGCGCCGTCGTTGCCGTGCCGCCAAGATCGCGGGTGTGAAGGGTAGTGTCCGCAGTCACCGCTTCGACGGCTTGCATCACGCGTTTTGCCGCGTCGAATTCGCTCAGATGTTCGAGCAGCATGACAACCGACCAGAAGGTGCCGACCGGATTGGCGAGACCCTTGCCCATGATGTCGAACGCGGAACCGTGGATCGGCTCGAACATCGAGGGATAGCGGCGCTCCGGATCGATGTTGCCGGTCGGTGCGATGCCGAGGCTGCCGGCGAGAGCGGCGGCGAGGTCGCTGAGAATATCGGCGTGCAGGTTGGTGGCGACGATCGTGTCGAGACTGGCAGGGCGATTGATCATGCGGGCCGTCGATGCGTCCACCAGTTCCTTGTCCCACGTGACGTCCGGAAATTCCTTCGAGACTTCGCGAGCGATTTCGTCCCACATCACCATGGCGTGACGCTGGGCGTTGCTCTTGGTAATCACGGTCAACAGTTTGCGCGGACGCGATTGCGCGAGGCGGAACGCGAAGCGCATGATTCGCTCGACACCGGCGCGGGTCATCATCGACACGTCCGTTGCGGCTTCGATCGGATGCCCCTGGTGGACGCGGCCGCCGACGCCCGCATATTCGCCTTCCGAGTTTTCGCGGACGATGACCCAGTTCAGATCTTCCGGCTTGCAGCGCTTCAGCGGCCCGTCGATACCCGGCAGGATGCGGGTCGGACGCACGTTGGCGTATTGATCGAAGCCTTGGCAGATTTTGAGGCGAAGACCCCACAGCGTGATGTGGTCAGGAATGTCCGGGTCGCCTGCCGAGCCGAACAGGATTGCGTCCTTGTTGCGAAGGGCGTCGAGCCCGTCGGCCGGCATCATTACGCCGTGCTCGCGATAGTAGTCGCCACCCCAGTCGAAGTTTTCAAACTCGAATGCGAACGACCGGGTGGTCCTGGCGAGCGCTTCGAGGACCTGCGCGCCGGCGGGTACGACTTCCTTGCCGATGCCGTCGCCGGGAATGGTTGCGATGCGATAGGTTTTCATGTCTCCGACCTCTAGGTGTTGGGGGTGTCAGTGAACTCTACCCATCTCCGCAAGAAAAAACCGGTGCTAAACTCAAAGCATCTTTAACTTTGATTCACAAGTGAAAGCGATGCGCGAGACCGTCGAACCGTCTGATTTAAGTTTCTTTTCGACGCTCGCCGCGTCCGGCAGCCTGAGCGCCGCCGCACGGGAGCTGGGGCTGACGGCAGCGGCGGTCAGCAAGCATTTGCGGCAGATGGAGAGTCGCGCGGGCGTGCCGCTCGTCAACCGAACCACGCGGCGCATGACACTCACGCCGGACGGCGAGTTGTATCTCGAGCACGCGCGCCGGATCCTCGATCAGATCGACGAACTGGCCGAACTGCTGGGGACGGCGAAGAAAAATCCAAAGGGATTGCTGCGCGTGAACGCGACGCTCGGTTTTGGGCGCAGCCATGTCGCGCCGGCGATCTCGCGCTTTGTCGCGAAATATCCGCAGGTGTCGGTTCAACTTCAGCTATCGGTCAAGCCTCCTCCACTCACGGACGATACGTTCGACGTCTGCATCCGGTTCGGCGAACCGCCCGATACGCGGGTGGTCGCGCGTCGTCTTGCGACGAACCGGCGCCTGCTATGTGCCGCGCCTTCCTACATCGCGGCACGTGGGATGCCGATGACCGCGCACGATCTGACGCGGCACAACTGCATCGGCATCCGCCAGGGTGACGAAGCCTACGGCGTGTGGCGTCTGACTTCGGGCAGAGGCGCGTCGCGTAAAACGGAGGCCGTGCGCATCAACGGGTCGCTGACGACGAACGACGGCGAAATCGCGGTGAAGTGGGCGCTGGAAGGGCACGGCATCCTGATGCGCGCCGAGTGGGACATCAAGCAGTACCTCGCCGATGGTTCGCTGGTGCGGGTCTTGCCTGAGCACGACACGCCCAATGCCGATATCTTCGCGGTCTATTCGCAACGGCATCAGATGTCCAACCGGATTCGCGCGTTTGTCGATTTCATCGCGCAGGAGCTTGGGAGCGAGCCCGGCGCGGCGGCGTAGAAGGCTTGCGCTGTGGCGCGGCGGCCGCCGTTCGGGTGTCGGATCGTCGTGACGCAACAGTTCATGGTTCTCGCTGGGTTCTGGCTGGCCCTATTAAATATCGCATGCGATTTAATCTTATGCGCTTGACACCGGGTTTTGTTTCGTCCATCATACGACGCATGCGATTCAATCGCGTGCGATTAAAAAGCTGAGCACCCTTATTCATCAAGGAATCCATCATGACCAAGATCGACAAAGTTCTTTTTTCCGGCAATACCCACACCACGGTGAATCGCGACCCTAGCGTGCAGCGTGGCGAGTTCGGCGTCGTCGACCTCAAGCTGTCGACACCGGCCGGCGACAACCTCGACATCATCGCGACAGAACCGCACCCGCGGGCCGAGCAGCTGTTTGCCGGTGCATGGTCGGCCTGCTACATCTCGGCGCTCGGCATTGCGGCTTCGCTGAAGAAGGTCACGCTGCCGCCGGACCATTCGGTGGATATCCGGGTCGACGTCGGCCAGACCGGTGCCAACTGGTTCCTCGGCGCCGAGTTCACCGTCCGCATACCGGGCGTGGCGCAAGACGCCGCCGAGGCGGTCGCGCACCTGGCTCATCAAATCTGCCCGTATTCGAAGGCTGTGCACGGAAACATCGAAGTCGTCGTGAACGTCATCACCGCTTGATCCAGTAAGACACGTTTTTTTATCCAACACCTTTTAGGGAATTTCTCATCATGAAGACCACCAAATTTATCGCCGCACTGCTCGTCGCCTTGTCTGCATCCGCTGCCGCTCCCGCATTTGCCAGCGGTTACGGACCGGCCCCGTTTTACCGGCCCTCGGTTGGCGCGCCGGCGTCGCAACGCGGCGAGAGCGCACAAACGGTCGCCGCCGAACGCGATGAAGCAACCGGCTCGCAAGCGGCTTACGGCGGTGTCGTTTCGGGGCTCTCACAGTCGGGGAGCCGTGCCGTGGTGACGCCTCGCGACAACCCCTTCGCACATCACTAAATCGTGCATCTCTCCGCTGCTGGGCCGTCGCGCAACATGGTTCGTCTTGCGCGCCGGTCACGGCATCGGATATGCCGTCCATTTGCTTACGTTCTGCCCGGTCGCCAGGCATGGTTAGTTCTATTGCGATATAATCGCATGCGATATATATCTCGATGCGTGAGATACATGAGACATTGGACTTTAGCCAAGGAGTATGCAGATGAAACCCACGAATCAACCGGCGCCTGGCACAGTGATGCTTTCGGATTTCCTCTGCTTTGCGGTCTACTCGGCGAACCTGGCGTTCGGCAAGGGCTACAAGCCGATCCTCGAAAAGCTTGGGCTCACCTACACGCAATACATCACGATCATTGCGTTGTGGGAGGAGGACAATCAGACTGTCAGCGGTCTGGGAGAGAAGCTGTTTCTTGAATCCAACACGCTTACTCCGATTCTGAAGAAACTCGAGGCCTTGGGTTATCTGGAAAGGCAGCGTGATCCCGAGGACGAGCGCCAGGTGCGCGTCAGTCTCACGAAAACCGGCCGGCGGCTGCGGGAAGACGGCCTGAAGATGGACCTTGTCGAAGCAACCGGCCTGGCGCCCGATGAGTTCGACAATGTGCAGAAGGCGATCGTGAAGTTGCGCAACAATCTCATCGAGTCAGTTCAAACCGGCGATTGAGTGGCGAGCGGCTTCGATTGACGCAACTCTTTCGCGCCGCTCTACAGCAAGCCGCTCCGGCTCAGCGCATCGAGGTGGCTACAGCGAACGCTCAATCGCCTGTCCAAGCAGCGTGAGACCCAGGTCGATCTCCTCCTCGCTAACAGTCAGCGGAGGAGCGATCCGGAAGACCCCGCCCATGCCAGGCAACTGCACGATGTTCATGCTGAGCCCCAGGTTCATGCACTCGCGCGTGATTTTTGCACCGAGCCCATCTGCCGGCTCTTTCGTGCGGCGGTCCTTGACGATCTCCATACCGAGAAGCAGCCCTCGCCCGCGAATGTCGCCGATGCACTCGAAGCGTTCCATCAGATCGAGCAAGCCTCGTTTGAGCCGCGCGCCCATCACGTTCGCACGTTCAACCAGCCCGTCGCGCTCGACCACGTCCAGCACCCGCAGACCGACTGCGGCAGGCAGCGGATCGGACACATGGGTCGTATAGAACAGGAAACCCAGTTCGTGGGCCCGCTCCTCGATTTGCGCGGAGGTCACGACGGCCGCGAGCGGCAGGCCGGCCCCCAGCGTTTTCGATAGCGTGAGAATGTCGGGCGTGACGCCGTCGCGCTGGCAGGCGAACATCGTGCCCGTGCGCCCGACCCCGGTTTGCGCTTCATCGAGGATCAGCAGCATGCCGCGCTCCTCGCACTTGCGCTTCAGCGCGGCCATGTAGCCTTGCGGCAGTTCGATGATCCCGCCGGAACTGAGGATCGGCTCGGCGATGAAAGCGGCGAGATTGCCACTGGACTGCCGGTCGATGAGATCGAAAGCGTAGTCCAGTTCTGCCAGGTAATCGTATTCGCCATGACGCTCGAACCGCGGCCGGTACGGGAACGGCGCGGGAATCGCGTACGAGCCGACGGCTGCCGGGCCAACACCCTTGCGGCCGGCGCTGTAGGTGGCGGAGGCTGCGTTGCCCGTCATGCCGTGCCATGACTGCGCGAAACCCACGATTTCATATTTGCCGGTGACGAGCTTCGCCATGCGAATGGCCGCCTCGTTCGACTCCGCGCCGGTGCTAAGCAACAGCGCCCGGTCGAGTCCGTCGGGTGTGATGTCGGCAAGCCGGGTCGCCAGGTCGACTACCGGTCGCGACAGCATTCCGCTGAAGAGGTGGTCCAGCTTGCCCGCATATTCGTTGATGACCGACACGATGTCGGGATGGCTGTGCCCCAGCACCGCGCTCATCTGCCCTGAGGTGAAATCGAGGATCGCGCGGCCGTCCGCGTCATAGACGAAGCTGCCCAGGGCGCGCTCGACGATCATCGGCTCGAAGGTGCCGCCATAGCGGATGAGGTGCTGCCTGGCGTTGCGCCAGAAAATTTCATCGTGGTTGAGGGACACCTTGCTTCTCCTTGGCGGGTGGCGAGAATAACTTGCAGTCTAGTTGGCTCTCTGCTTTCATAGAATCGAATAGTTCTTATGGAAGCTAGAAACGGGCCTTATATCTTGAGTCTCTCCCTCGAAATCGATCTGCTGCGTTCGTTTATCGTCATTGCCGAAGTGCGGGCGCTGAGCCGCGCGGCCAGCCGGATCGGCCGCACCCAGTCTGCGCTGAGTCAGCAGATGAAGCGCCTCGAAGAAATTGTCGATCAGCCGCTGTTTCAGCGTACCGGGCGCGGGGTGGTGCTGACGAATCCCGGCGAACGCCTGTTGATCCACGCCCAACGCATTCTGCGGCTGCACGACGAAGCGATGGCCGATCTTTCCGGTAAAAGCCTGTCGGGGACGATCCGTTTCGGCTGCCCGGACGACTACGCCGCCGTCTTCCTCCCGCATTTGCTGCGGCAGTTCTCGAGCCAGCACCCGCGCGCGCTGGTGGAGGTCATTTGCGCTCCCACGCCGCGCTTGCTCGAACAACTGGAAAGGCATGCGCTGGACCTTGCCCTGATCTCGTTGCCCGAGGACACCCCGAACGTCGACATCATTCGCCGCGAATCGCTCGTCTGGGTGGGCTATCCGGGACTCGATCCCGCACACTTCGATCCGTTGCCGCTGGCGCTTTCCGATCCAGACACGCTCGATCACGTGGCCGCCTGCGAAGCGCTGCAACGCGCGGGCACGGCCTACCGTATTGCTTATGCGAGCAGCAGTCTGGCCGGCCTCACTGCCCTGGTCCGCTCGGGGCAGGCGGTGGCGGTCATCACACAGACTGCTGTCGCTCCGGATCTCGCCATACTCAATGGCGATCCTGCGCTTCCGCCTTTGCCCGGCGTAGTCATTACCCTCAAGTTCGAGCGTGAGCGCCCCGCCCATCTGACCACGGTCTTCGCGGAGCACATCCGGCAGACGCTGCCCTTGCTGTGAGTTCGCTAGTCGACGTTGAAGTGCACGCGAATATCCAGCCGGCTTTCGACCGGATGCCCCGATTGCATGGCGGGGAAGAAGCGCCACTGGTGCAAGGCGGTCAGCACAACAGCGTCATTCCGATGATCGGCACTGTGGAGTCACAGGCATTTTTTCAACGTCGGCAACGCCTAACAAGGCAATCCTTCCCACCGGTACGTTTGATACCTTCCTCGGCCAATGCGCTGCAGCACTGCGGCGCGAAGCGTGCACTCTTCTTGCTTGCCCACCCGATGTGATCTCGCCACGCGGGTAACGGCGAGTGACCCACGCGGGCGTAGCCGCCCAGTTGAGCGTTCGGGAGCCGATATGCCAGCAATCAAAAACAGGGTTCGTGTTGCAATTTCTGCCGTACTGATTGCACTGCTTGCATCATGCGGAGGTGGCGGCGGAGGTGGAAGCAGTAACGCAAGCAATCCGCCCGGCGGTGTTCATCTGCAAATCGTCTCGTTCGGCGACAGCCTGTCGGACGTCGGGACCTATGCGCCGATCGCCAGCGTAGTGGGCGGGGGGCGTTTCACGACCAATCCTGGGCAGGTATGGACGCAGGATGTCGCGCAGTACTACGGCGATACGCTAACCGCTGCGTTCACGATCGGCTTGACTCATCAATTGAGCGCGCAAGGCGGCTTCGGCTATGCAGAGGGCGGCTCCACCGTCGCGACGCCGGCGAACCAGTACGACTTTCTCTCCGACGTGATCGGCAATATTGAAATGCCCGTCAACCAGCAGGTTTCAAGCTATCTGTCCGCGCATGGGAGCTTCAACTCCGGGCAACTGGTGCTGGTCTGGGTCGGCGCGAACGACGTGCTTCGCGCCGGCTCGCCGCCGGCCGCAGTGCCTACCGTGCAGGCGGCGGCGACCGCGCTGGCGCAGGTTATCGGGCAGATTATCCAGAGCGGCGCCACGCATGTTGTCGTGATCAATGTGCCGAATGTCGGTCTCTCGCCAAAAGGTATTGCTTCGTCCGACGGCGGGGCGAATCTGACTCAGCTGTCGCAACTCTTCAACGGTACGTTGAACACTGCTTTGCAAAGCAACGGCTTGCAAAGCAAAGTTATCCTGATCGATTCTTACACCTGGGTCGACCAGGTTATTGCGAACTTTCAGGCCAATGGTTTTTCCGTGTCCAACACGGCTCAGGCCTGCTCTCCCACGAAGACGCCTGATAACACGTCGTTGTTATGCTCGCCGCCGACGTACGTCGCGTCCAATGCCGATCAGACGTATATGTTTGCCGACGACCTTCATCCGACCACGCATCTGCATACACTTTTCGCTCAATTCGTGGAGCAGCAGATCGCCGCCAGCGGTCTCGGTCATTGATCTTGCGGAGCCGCCGGCGTTTGCGCTTCGACGGTCACGCTTTCCGGTCGACGATGACCGCGTATTTGCACGTCCGTGAACTTTCGTTCTTGAATACGCAGTCGCTCGGTGGTCCGAGTTCGAGGCAATCGCCCGCGCCGAGTTCGTGACGCTCGCCACCTTCGATAAACACCAGTTCCCCGTCTAGCACCCAGATCAACTGCCGTGTTTGCAAATAGGCCGACGCCGGCATCGGAATCTCCGCTGACGCAGGCAGATCAATCTCCACCAGGTTCAACGGAGACGCTGACTTCGGCGAGACGTGCCGCCGCAGATACCCACTCTCCGGATCGACCCACACGGGTTGGTCCGTCACACGCAGCAGGCGCCCATCTTCAAGCTCGGCGAGCGCCAGCAGCGCCGACATGGTCATGCCAAACGCCCCAGCAAGCTTTGCCAGCAACGAGGCCGTCGGACTGCTCTCCCCACGCTCGACCTTGTGGACCATGGCGCGCGAGACGCCGGACTTCTCGGCGAGACCGGTCAGCGACCAACCGCGGCTCTCTCGCTCGGCCCGAATACGCGCACCGACGCGTTGATCTATATCGTCTATTATGGTGTACACTTGTTTCACTATAGTGGACTGACAGGGAGCATGATAATGGAAATCCGTGATGCGGGTGCGGATCATATCGAAGGTATCACGGCAATCTACAACGACGCCGTCACACGCACGACCGCGATCTGGAACGAGTCAACCGTGGATCATGCGAACCGCGCGGCGTGGCTGTCCGATCGTCAGAAGGCGGGCTATCCGGTGCTCGTTGCCGCGGGCGAAGCCGGCGAGGTGCTCGGCTATGCGTCGTTCGGCGACTGGCGCGCTTTTGACGGCTACCATCACACGGTCGAGCATTCGGTCTATGTGCGTAGCGATCAGCAGGGAAAGGGCATTGGGCGGGCGCTCATGCAGGTGCTGATCGGCCGGGCCCAGTCGATCGGCAAGCATGTGATGGTGGCAGGCATCGAGGCGAATAACGCCGGTTCCATCAAGCTGCACGAAAAGCTCGGCTTCGAGCACGTGGGCCACCTGAAGGAAGTCGGCATGAAGTTCGGCGCGTGGCTCGATCTGGCCTTCATGCAGCTCAAGCTGGATGCTCGTCCATCGCCCGACGCAGTACAAACGAGATGATGCTGGTTTTGCCGTTGGGCTGGCTGGCCGGAGCGGGCGCGCGGTAGTCAGCCACGCACCCGCACCCGCGTCCGCGCCGGCAGCCTGAAGCTAAAAGCGGTCGCCGGCGCTCGTACTGCTGCTGTTACTGCGAACCGTTACTGCTCATCAGTCGTCGTCCCCGTGGCTCTCGAGGCCTGGAAGGCTATGGGTGCCTTCACGCTGAGCGGCAACGAGCTTGTGCGTGTCGAGGCCGAGGGCCTTCAGAATGGTCGGCGCCACTTGCATGTTCGTCACCGGCGTATCGACCACTTTTCCGTCCAGCTTCGGATTGGAGACCACCAGCAGCGTGTTCGTGTCGTCATCCGAAAGGCCGCCGTGCTCGGCCTGCTTGGCCGCGCTTCCGCTGTAAATCGTTCCATGTATCGGCTGGATGATGATGTCAGGAACACGGCCTTCCGCAGGATTGCCCCAGATCGACTTCAACGTTGCGCCGTCATAGAGCGTCTGGATGCGGGTGGAATTGACGCTCCCCTGGTCGGCGCTGAGGATCGATACTGCCTGATCCCGATCGCTGTGGTTCTTGAGCCATAAGAGCGACACGTCGTCGGCCGTTTCCTGGGCGACCGCTACGCCGCCATTGCTGAGCAGCGTGGCGGGATCGCTCACGTCGGCGGTCGCATAAGCGTTTTTCGAACCGCTCAGCATGTGAAGCTTCGTGATATCGATCGGCGACTGGCCATGCTTGGCACCGACGATGAACAGTGTCGATTGCAGCAGATGCGCTGCGTTGAGCGCATCGTACATCTTGCCCAGCGAGTCATCCACGAAGTCCAGCGATTGCGCCAAAGGCAACGTCGGGGTCGCGGCCGCATCGAGATAGCCACCACGGGTCGTGGTCTTGCCTTCCATGGCCACCGTGACTTTCTGTCCGACGCTGACAGCCTGGAAGTTCATGCCGAAGATCGCCGGCACACCGACCTGCTTCGTCCCGGTCTGATCCAGTCCGTGGATCCAGTTCAGGACGACCTTGACTTTGAACCCATCGTACGTCCGGGTATACGTCGGGTCGGTGGTCCAGTCGGCGGTCGCGGGCGCGTTCGGATAGCCGTTCGCCTGCAGGGAGGTCGAGTTGATCTCGGGTGCGTAGAGTTCGTCCAGCCCCAACCCCGACGGCCCGTTGAGAATCTCATAGGCCGGATGCTTATCCGACCATGCGGTGCGCAGGCCGGCTTCATGGATGATCTCGAAGATCGTGTTCGTATGGTGCTTCATGTACAGATGCGGCCAGACCGGCTCGCAGCCGTTGGCTGTCTTGCGCAGCGCGAGGTTCGCGGGATTGATGTGCGGATTGCGTGGATCGAACGCTGCGCCGGGTGGCGGCGATCCGCCGTCGAGCTTGGTGAGATCCCAGTCGAGTGCTTCGAAGTTGCTGACTTCCGTGCCCGGCGTGCCGGTGCAATTGCTGCCCGGGGGGTACAGGGTCGCGTCGTAGGTATCGTCATAGAAGACGCCATGACTCAAGGGGCTGCCGCCGGTTGCAAAGGCCAGAAGCCCTGGAAACGAGTCCGAGGGCCTGGAGGTCGAAGCATGGGTGTACTCGACGCCATGCTTGACGAGCTTCGCGAAGGTCGATCCCGGGTGTGCCTTGACGTAGTTGACCAGATCGGCCTCGTGCATCCCGTCCACACTGATCAGCAAGATGTGCGTGTACTGCTGGTGGTGATGATCGTCATCATGGTCCTGCGCCATCGCGGCCATGCTCGCGAACGCCAGAACGCTCGCGCTGAATATTGCCCCGACGCCAACCCATCTCCTGATTTCGTCCATTCTTCACCTCGTAAATTGATTGGGCACGGTCGTGCCCAAGGAAGGGTAAGGATCGAAATGAGAAAGTACGGTGAAGGGTCGCTTTCGTTTGTCTTCCGGAGGGGGCTGGGACGCCCAAGGGGCGGGCGTTTGAGGGAGTGTAATAAATTGTATCGGCCGAGTGCTTTTAAGGCAGGTCGAAAGGCAGAAGTCATTTGCGCCTGAATAAACTGACCTTAAGCTTTGCTTAACTCGTACTTGTCAGAGCGACGATAAAGTCAAGAAATACCCTTGTCTTGGCTGGCATCTGGTGCCGGGATGGATGGTACGCATAGAGCGGGAAGCGCTCATCCGTCCAGTCCGGGAACAGGTTGACGAGCCGCCCCTTGCGGATCAGGTGTTCGGCGCCGAGCAGAAGCATCTGCGCGACGCCGGAGCCGGCCAGACACGCGTTGAGGAGTGCGCTTGGATCATTCACCGTAAGCCGTCCATTCGTTTCGACAACGAGCTTTTTACGCTTGCGATGAAACTCCCACGTAAACGGCTTTCCGGTTTCCGGGTTCCGGAATTCGAGGCACCTGTGCGCTCCGTGCGCCAGCTCTTGAGGCTCCGCGGGCCGCCCCCGACGTGCGAGGTACGAGGGCGATGCGACAGTGACAACCGCGGTGTCAAGGAGCTTTCGCGCAATCAGACTCGATGAGCGAGGTTCGCCAAATCGCAAGGCCAGATCGAAGCCGTCCATGATGAGGTCGCCGAGCTGATCTCTCGCGATGAACTCGAGTTCGAGATCAGGATGCGCGTCCATGAACTCGTCGAGCTTAGGGCCCAGAATGATTCGCGAAAAAACCGGGTCAAGATTGATTCGCAGCTTCCCGCGCACGGTCGCGGCGCCTCCTGTCGCGGCTGCTGCTGCTGCCTCCATTCCCCTTAAATGCGGCATGACCTGCTCGTAGAACCGTCGACCCTCTTCAGTCAGCGAAACGGCACGGGTCGTCCGATTGAAGAGCCGTATTTTTAGGCGCTTTTCGAGCCGGGCAATGGCCCGGCTAACCCCGGGTGGCGACATACCCATCACTTCGGACGCGGCTGCGAACGTCCCTGCATCGACGACCGCGGCAAATACGCTGATGCCGCTGGAGAGATTCTCGCTGGACGATCTCATAGGCGCTCCCTGCTCAGTGCGTCAAAAACGGCACTATGACTCATTAGTAACCGGATGTCATTTAACAAGTGCCATTCATATCATTTAGTTTCTTGTCGCGTTTACCCACAATGCATCCCAACAGGACGTTTTGTCCTCAACGGCCCAAAGGAGCATTGCCATGAATACCCGTCATCTCGTCTTTGCCGTCGCGGCAGTCATCACCTTTCCTGTTGCTGGATACGCTCAGGAATCTGGCTCGACTGTCACGCGTGCGCAGGTGCGCGCAGAGCTTGTTCAACTGGAAAGCGTGGGCTATCAGCCCGGCCGCGCTAACGATCCCCATTACCCCGCCGACATTCAGGCAGCCGAAGCGGCTGTGGCTGCACAGAGGGGCGCGGGGCCGAACATCGACAGCAGCGTGGGCGGTGTGCGCAGTGATTCGTCCGGGTCCGGCAACCGCGGCACCGGCGAGCCGGCCCGCGCGAATGCACGGTTCGATTCGCTGTACACGCATCGCTGATTGGCATCTGACACCAATCATTGTTGATGCCAATTTCCAATTCCCAGGGAGCGGGAGATGACCGTTCAACTCACTCGCCGCGACCTGTTCTATCTATGCAAGGAGAAGCAGCAATGTACGCAATCACAGGAATAACAGGAAAGGTCGGCGGTGCGGTGGCGCGCACGTTGCTCGCCGCGGGTCAGCAGGTACGCGCGGTGGTACGCGATGCCGCTCGGGCACGTTTGTGGGCTGAGCGTGGGTGTGAAGTAGTGACAGCCGACATGGAGGACGCGGTGTCTCTCACCGCCGCGTTCAAGGGCATGCAAGGCGTCTTCATTCTGCCGCCGTCCGAGTTCGATCCGTCGCCGGGCTTTCCCGAGGCAAGTGCTGTGATTGACGCCGTACGCGGGGCACTTCAGGCGGCGGCGCCTGGCAAGGTTGTCTGCCTGTCGACGATCGGCGCGCAAGCCACCGAGACCAATCTGCTCACGCAACGTACGTTGATGGAGCAGGTGCTTCGCGATTTGCCGATGCCCGTGACATTTCTGCGCCCCGGCTGGTTCATGGAAAACGCCGCGTGGAACGTTGCGCCGGCGCGGGACACAGGAACGATCCCCAGCTTTCTGCAGCCACTCGACAAAGCTGTGTCGATGGTGGCGACGGCGGACGTCGGCCGGGTCGCCGCACAACTGCTTCAGGAAACCTGGCGCGGCGTGCGTGTCGTCGAACTGGAGGGGCCGCAACGTGTGAGTCCCAACGATCTGGCCAAGGTGTTCGGCCAACTGCTAGGTCGTCCGGTTCGTGCGGAGGTGGTGGCGCGCGACACATGGGAGGCGCTGTTCCGGTCCCAAGGAATGAAAGAGCCGTTGCCACGAATGCGCATGCTCGACGGTTTCAATGAAGGCTGGATCGACTTTGAAGGTGATCCAGCCGACATCGTCAAAGGCGACGTGGATCTGGAAACCGTTCTGCGAGGACTCGTCGCGTAAGCTGGTTAATGCAATGGCACCCTGTGGCGCGTGCCGGAAATCGCGCTGCAGGGTGTTTACCGCTCATTGTTCATCAAGGTCTCCACGTCCAGAGATTCGCTTTGGAGCCGGGGCCACTCGGCAGGCCAGGCTGCGCATCTGGCCGGCTTTCTGTCTCGTCTGCCGCTCGCCGCAGAGATATGAGAGAAATTGATTAAATCAAACAAAAAACATCAATTCTCATCAGATATTGTTCGACCCACAATGGTTCACCCGTCGGCAAGGCGAGAGACGCGATCCCGCATCGACACTTCCATTCATTCCCGTCGCTACTCAGATCATCAAAATAGATAGGAGTAGAAAGCAAATTGTTATCTGGCATTTTAAAAATTACAAACAACCTTCACGCCGATCTTCTACCTTCAAGGAAAACAACAATGCGCTTTTGTCATCTTCGTCATGAGGTCGCGGCTGCGGCCCTTGTTGCGTTCACCGGACTTCTTCTGTTCTGCCCGCCGCTTGCTATGGCGGCCGATGCCGAACTCAATGTCTACAACTGGTCCGACTACATCGCCAAGGACACGATTCCGAACTTCGAAAAAGACTCGGGCATTCATGTCAGATACGACAACTACGACAGTGACGACACGCTGCAGGCCAAGCTTCTGGCGGGAAGTTCGGGATTCGACATCGTCGTGCCGTCGTCGCTTTACATGGCGAGGCAAATTCAGGCGGGCATCCTTCAGAAGCTCGACAAGTCGCAGATCCCGAATCTCAAGAATCTCGACCCGGTCCTTATGAAAATGGTCGCGGATGCCGATCCGGGCGCGCAATACGGCGTGCCTTGGGCGTACGGCACCGATGGCATCGGCTACAACGTGCAGGAAGTGAAGAAAGCGCTGGGTGACAACGCGCCCGTCGACAGTTGGGCCCTCATCTTCGATCCGGCAAACGTGTCGAAGCTGAAAAGCTGTGGCGTCTCGTTCCTCGATCAGGCCGGCGACGCATTCGCGACCGCGCTGCAGTATCTGCACAAGGATCCGAACAGCTCGAATCCCGCGGACTATCAGGCGGCCTTCGATCTGCTGAAGAAGGTGCGCCCATACATCACCCAGTTCAACTCGTCGGGCTACATCAACGATCTCGCCAATAACGATGTCTGCGTGGCGCTGGGCTGGTCCGGCGACGTGGGCATTGCACGGCGGCGCGCGGCGGATGCGAAACGCTCCTACGAGATCCGCTTCTCGAACGTCAAGGAGGGCGGCCTGTTGTGGTTCGACATGATGGTGATACCGAAGGACGCGCCGCATCCCGAAGCGGCCATGAAGTGGATCAACTATATCGAGGACCCGAAGGTCAATGCGGCGATCACCAACGAGGTGTTCTATCCCACCGCGAACCGTGCCGCGCGGCCGCTCGTCAGCCCGGTCGTGTCGCAGGACGTGAGCGTTTATCCGCCCGACGACGTGCTGCGCAAAATGACGTTGATGAAGCCGTTGCCCATCGAGATTGTCCGGCTGGAAAACCGCCTTTGGGCGCAGCTTAAGGCGGGACGCTGATGGTGTCGAATGGCGTGGTTTTAGCGAGCACCGATCGCCACGCCGTATGAAACCGCCGCCACGCTAAGGCCACGCCAGACCGCCCGCGCCGGTAACGCGCCGGCAACCTTCCCCTGATCTCAGCACGTTTTGTGAGCCGCCTCGCGCGCCTCGCATGGGAACGCCCGTGCACGTTTTCCGTGAGCGGAAGGCATGCGGCGGCCAAGGCATCGGCAAGTTAATCGCAATACAAAAACGAGGAGACTTCGTGTGAGAAAGAAACTGATGTGTCTGCTGGTGGCGGGCTGTCTGCCCGGCATCGCGCTGGCAGACACCACGGCCGATCAAATAGGTGCATTGCAGGCGCAACTCGACGCGCTGCAAAAAGAGGTGAAGCGATTGCAGACGCAGCCGCCGGCCGGGCCGGCAGCCGCCGAGCCCGCCGCCGCTCCCGTCGATGTTTCGTCATCCGCGTATGGAAAAGCGCAGGCGACGCTGACCAACGACGACGTTACCGCCATGAAGCAGCAGCTTGCCGTTCAGCAATTGAAGGTGAATTCGCTCGAAGACGCCGCGAATACCGGACCGATTGCCGGTCTTTCGGTGACGGGCTATATCGATCCGACCTACGTATATAACCGCGCGCAAAGCAGTTCCTCGTTCCTGTTCGCGAACCACGAAAGCACCGGTGGCTACTTCAACAGCACGTTCGGCGACCTGTACCTCGACATCAAGAAGACCTTCGGCGTCGGGCCGATGGCGCCGTCGGCTGAAATTACATTGATGCCCAATCGCGGCAACGGCATCACGCTGTTGCAGAACGAGCATGGGCAGATCGGCAACAACATTCTGAACACGGCAGTGGTCAGTGTGCCGCTGTCCGGCACGACGACTTTCGTCGCGGGTCTGATGTCGAGCTTCGGTGGCTACGAAGTGCAGCAGTCGAATCAGATGCTTACGCTGACCCACAACCTGCTGTATGACTTCTCCGACCCCGGCAGCTATATCGGCATTGGCGCGAACTACTCGAAGGGCAATTGGGCGTGGAAATTCCTGCTCGGCAATGAACAGTACCGGACCAATGGCGCCATCACGCAGACCGGCACGAACGCGCTGGGCGATCCGATCACGACCAGCAACAAGGTGCCGACCTTCACAGCACGCGCGGACTATACGTGGTCGAGCGCACTCGATATCGGGGCGTCGATCAACATCGGCCGCCAGAGTTTGCCGAGCGCCATCAATCCGACCACAGGGGCGGTGAGCTATGGCGTGAGCGGCCAGGCGCCCAGCGGTTTCGGCACGTTCTTCTTCTCGGAAGCCGACCTGACCTACCTGCTCGCCGACGTCCAGTACAACGTCGAGTTCGACTATGGCCAGCAACAGAACGCCGCGTTCAATGGCGGCCAGGCGCAATGGTATGGCGTCTCGCTGCTTGCGCATCGCAAGTTCAGCTTGCCCGGCGTCGGGCGGATGGGCGCGACGTTGCGCTACGACTTCCTCGCAAACAGCAAGAACGGCGGCGGTGGCGGCGGCATTGCGTTGAACGGCCAGGGCCGCGACCCCTACAACGGGTTCGGCATCGGCGCGGACTGCTTCGCCAATTCGCAGGCGAGCGGCGGCCTGGGGTTGCAGTGCAAGGGTTCAAATCGTCAGGACGTCGCGCTCGATCTGCTGTTTTTCCCGACTGAGCAGATTACGGTGAAGTTCGAGTACCGGCACGATTGGGCCAATAACAAGGTGTTCCTGCGTAACGATGGGTCGTATAGCAGTTCGAACGATCTTCTCGCCACGCAGTTTATCTATTCGTTCTAGCACGATTCACCGCTGCCGGGATTAGTGCAGATGATTCATAGATTATAGCTTCCCGCGTGATCGAGCCGGCCGTGGCTCCGATACAGATCAGGCTTCGGGGCCGCGGCCGGAATTGCCTTCCTGACCCTGCGCGAGCAGCCATTCGAACATCTGCTCGACGATGGGCGAGCGCGAAGGCCCGGACACGCGCGATATCCACCACGTCATGCCCGGCAAACGCGGGTAATCGTCGAGGATGGTCAAAGCGTCTTCATCGATACTGCCTTGCGCCACCAGCCGGGAGAGGCAAGCAATGCCGCGTCCGCGCAACGCCGCGTCCAGCACGAGACGCTGATCGTCATAGATCGCGCTCATGCGAAAGGCCGACAGTTGCGCGCGGAAAATCGGCGCGGTGCTCTCGCTGGTCAGGTTTTCCTCGAGGCAGATGAGGCCCGTATGCAAATGATGCTTGGCGCGTGGCACGCGGTCTAATTTCGCCGCCAGTGCCGTGGCGCACACGGTCACCCACTCGTCTTGCAGAAACGGAAGTTCCAATAGCCCGGCCTGTTGCATTGGCCGCGCTCCGATCGTTAAGTCGACGTCGATCTCATCGACGTAACGCGCGCTCTCATCAGTGGAAAGCAATGGACATAGATCGGGAAGTACCTGCTGCAACTGATCGAGACGCGGTTGCAGCCAACCGTGCAGCAACGGAGCGGGGCACACCAGTACGACGAGCCCAGGGTCGAGGTACGTGGCGATCCGTCCGAGCCCGCTGCGCAGCGTTTCCATGGAGCGCTGCACGCTTCGCTGCAGCACCTCGCCGGCGACCGTCAGTTCCACGCCGCGGCCGATTCTGCGAAACAACGGTTGCCCCAGTTGCTCTTCGAGCTGCTGGATCTGATGGCTGATGGCTGATTGCGACAGATGCAGTTCGTCGGCCGCGCGCGAGAAATTACCCAGTCTGGCGGCCGCTTCGAAGCCCATCAGCAGCTTCAGGGAGGGGACACGTTGCATTGAGATATGAGGAAAATTAATCGGTTAAGGCAATAAACATCATTTTTCATCAAGTGTAACCCGTATCACAATACCTCACCACCTAACGATGGAGACACAGGAATGAGTCGCTTTGACGCTCGCCAACATGGCTACCGGATGCCCGCTGAATGGGAAAAGATGCACACCACCTGGTTGGGATGGCCGATTCTGGAAGGCCGCGAAGACCTGTGGGGACCGCATTATCTGCGGGTTTGCCGGGAGTTCGCGCTGGTCGCGCAGACCATTGCCCGCTATCAGCGTTGCGTGGTGACGGCTCATCACAGTGAGGCGGATGCAGCGCGCGAGTTGCTCGGTAGCAGCGTCGAAGTGCTCGCCGTCGCGGCGGAAGACAACTGGCTGCGCGACTGCGGGCCGATTTTCCTGGTGGGCGAGGGTGGCCGGCTGGGCGCCGCTTCGTTCCGCTTCAACTGCTGGGGCGAGAAATACCAGCCTTACGACGGTTGCCAGCAGGTGGGGCAGGACATTGCCCGCGCGGCCGGAGCGCAAATTTTCAACTCTCATATGGTGCTGGAAGGCGGCGCTTTTTATGTCGATGGACAGGGCACGCTGATCACCACGGAAAGCTGCCTGCTGCATCCGAATCGCAATCCGCACATGAGTCGCGCGGAAATCGAGGCCGAACTCAGGCGTATGCTGGGAGTGGAGAAAATTGTCTGGCTGCCTGGTAATCCTGATGAAATTGAAACGAGCGGGCATGTGGACGGCATTGCGTCGTTTATTGCGCCAGGCAAGATGCTGTGCCAGAGCGCGAGCCCGGTGCAGGGCGATTACTTTCATGTGATGCGTGAGAATCGCCGCGCGCTGGAGCTGGCCACCGACGCAGCCGGGCGCCGCTTCGAACTGCTCGATCTGCCCTCGCCGATTGTCAGCGAACGCTATGGCTCCGAGCGCTACTGCGATTGCTACGCGAACTACATTCTGGTCAACGGCGCGGTGATCTCGACCGCGTTTGGTGTGGAGCAGGATCAGGCCGCGCGCGAGGTCTTCGCTCAGGCGTTTCCGGAGCGGCGCGTCGAACTGCTGCCGATTCCCACTTTGTCGATCGGCGGCGGTAGCATCCATTGTTCGACGCAGCAGCAGCCAGCCACCACTCACTGATCCGGACCGGATCCAATCATCGAAGGGAGACGTCACATGTCGTCGCGAAACATCACCGTAGCGTCGGTGCAAATGGCATCGGGCAGTTGGACCTTTGAAGACAATATGGCCACCGCGGAAAGACTGATCCGCGCGGCCGCAGCGCAGGGCGCCAACCTCGTACTGGTCCCCGAGCTTTTCACGATGCCGTACTTCTGTCTGGATCAGAACGTGCGGCATTTGGAACTGGCCGAACCGTTTGCAGACAATCCGCGGATTGCCCGCTTCGCGAAACTTGCCGGCGAACTGGGCATTGTGTTGCCCATTGGGTTTTTCGAGCGGGCCGGCAATGCCGCCTATAACTCGATTGCCGTAGCTGATGCCGACGGCAAAGTACTCGGCGTGTATCGCAAGACTCACATTCCGGACGGTCCCGGCTATACCGAGAAGTTCTATTTCACGCCGGGCGACACCGGCTTCAAGGTGTGGGACACGCGCTTTGGCAAGATCGGCATCGGCATCTGCTGGGATCAGTGGTATCCGGAGACGGCTCGGAGCCTCGCCCTGATGGGCGCTGAAGTCCTGTGCTTTCCGACCATCATCGGGTCGGAGCCGTTCAGCAGCGAGTTCGACTCGGCGGGTCACTGGCAACGCACGATGCAGGGTCATGCGGCAGCGAATATGGTGCCGGTGGTGGCTGCCAACCGGATTGGCCGTGAGGTCGGCTTCGGCAACGGCAATCCACAACAGCAGGGACTCACCGGCGTGTTCTACGGTTCCAGTTTCATTGCGGATCATACGGGCGCGAAGGTGGCGGAGGCCAATCGCACGGACGAAACCATTCTTCTGCACACGTTCGATCTGAACGCCATTCGCGCGGACCGGCAGTCGTGGGGATTCTTCCGCGATCGCCGCCCGGAGATGTATCGCACGCTGCTAACCAGCGACGGCGCTTCTTCCTGCTATCGCTAAGGAGTACGTTATGAAAAAACACTGGCGCCTATCGTTCGCCGGTCTTGGTTTCTGTCTGTGTCTGTTCGCAGGGCAATCCCATGCCGAGGAAGAGAAAGTACTGAACCTGTACAACTGGAGCGATTATTTCGCCCCCGACACGTTGTCCGAGTTCCAGAAGGAAACCGGCATCAAGGTCCGTTACGACGCGTACGACAGCGACGAGACACTGCAATCCAAGCTGATGACGGGCGACAGTGGCTACGACCTGGTGTGGCCGACTAACGATTTCATGGCGAAGCAGATCCAGGCCGGCGCGTTTCGCAAGCTCGACAAGAGCAAGCTGCCGAATCTCAGGAATCTGGACCCCGCGCTGCTGAAACTGATGGCGCAGTCCGATCCGGGCAATCAGTATGGCGTCCCCTACATGTGGGGGACGGTGGGCGTGGGCTACGACCGCGCCAAAGTCAGCGCGATCCTCGGCAAGGATATGCCGGCGGACAGCATGGACCTGCTGTTTAACCCGGCAATCGCGTCGCGCATCGCCGCTCACTGCGGCATCGGCTTGCAGGACTCCGCGAGCACGGTGTTGCCGTTGGCCCTGCGCTACGTTGGCCGCGATCCGGTGAATCCGACCGCGCTGGATTATGCGGTTGCGCAGACCATGCTGCTGAAGGCGCGGCCTAATATTCGTCTGTTCGTGGATTCGGCTAGCGCCAACGAGTTGATCGACGGCGAACTGTGCGTCATGGTCGGCTACTCAGGGGCGATTAACCTGGCCGCGCAAAAGGCGCGAGAGCTGGACCACAAGCGCGACGTTGTCTACGACATCCCGAGCATAGGCACGCTAATGTGGTTCGACGCCATGGTCATCCCCAAGACGGCGAAGCATCCGGACAATGCGCACGCGTTCATCAACTACATTCTGCGGCCGGACGTCGTGGCGAAGATCTCCAATGCCACGCGATACGCGAATGCCAATCAGGGCGCGCTGAGGTTGATGGACCCCGCGCTGATCAACAATCCGAACATCTATCCCGATGAGCAAAAGAAGCGGACTTTGTTTACGCCGGTGGCCGAAGCGCCCGCCACTGCTCGTCTGGAGGGTCGAATCTGGCTTGGTCTCAAGGCGAGCAAGCCCTGAGAAAAGGGTTATGCCGCAAGCTGTACCGATTGATATGAGGTGTTTTACATGACGACTAGACGTCATTTTCTGAAGCGGGGACTCATGGCATCCGGTGGTGCGCTGTTCTCTGGAGCGCTGGGCAGCAGCTTCTTCGGCGCGACCGCGTTCGCGCAAAGCGCCAACTGGAACATGCCGGACGAGGGCGGCGCTCACGCGGCGACCTGGATGGCGTTCGGTCCCAGCGAGGAAATCTGGGGCGGCAAACTGCTGCCCGTGGTCAGAGAGAACCTGGCTGGCATTGCGAAGGCCATCGCGGCACACGAGCCGGTAAAAATGCTGGTGCGGGAGGAGGACCACGACATCGCCGCCCGCCTGTGCGGCGGCGCGGTCGAACTCGTGCCTCAACCAATCGATGACCTGTGGATGCGGGATACCGGGCCCGTGTTCGTCAAAGGACCCGCAGGGCAGCTTGGCGCGGTGGGCTTTAACTTCAACGGCTGGGGTAACAAGCAGGAACACGAGCAGGACGCGGAAGTCGCGTCGTTCGTCGCGCGCAGAGCCGGGGCGAAGCTGCTCGACACGCGTCTGGTCCTGGAAGGCGGTGGCATTGAAGTAGACGGAGAAGGCACGGCCATCATCACCGAGAGCTGCGTGCTGAATGCCAATCGCAATCCCGGTGTTGGCAAAGCGCAGTGCGAAGCGGAACTGTCCCGCCTGCTCGGGCTGCGGAAAATCATCTGGCTGCCAGGCATTGCAGGCAAAGACATTACCGATGGCCATACTGATTTCTACGCACGCTTTACGAGCCTTGGCGTGGTGGTTGCCGGGCTCGATCCGGATCCGTCTTCCTACGACCACGCGGTGACGAAGCGTCACCTGGACATCCTGCGAAAGTCCACCGATGCGAAGGGCCGCCCGTTGAGAGTTGTGGTGCTGCAAGGCCCGACGACCGTGCGCCGGAAGTATGAGAACGATCAGTTCGCCGCCGGCTACGTCAACTTCTACGTGTGCAATCGCGCGGTGATTGCCCCGGAGTTCGGCGACAGCAAAGCGGACCGCAATACGCGCGACATTCTCGCGGATCTTTTTCCCGGGCGGGATGTGATTCAGCTGAATATCGATGGCGTGGCAGCCGGTGGTGGAGGAATCCACTGCACGACACAACAGCAACCCAGGTGATCAGATTCTCGAGCTGCCGTGGGACGGCGGCTCGCTTGTGATTGATTTCGTGGTCGAATTTTCGACCGAACACTGAAGCGGTTTCCCTGATGATTGAAATCATGCCGTGGGCACATGTCCTGGCAGGGAGAGCTGTCGGCCGGCGTTTCGTATCCGCGAAAAACCACCGAGCTATTCCCGGGATGCCGCGAGCAATAAGAGGTAAATGGACATGGCGGCAAACAAAGACAATCAGACGTTGGACGCATCGATCAAGCGTAAGCCGGTGACGCGTCGCGGCTTTATCAAAGGATCAGCGTCGTTGCTGGGATTTTCACTGGTGGGCACGTTGGCGGCTTGTGGCGGTGGCGGTGAATCGCCGGGTTCGTCATCGGAATCTTCGACGTCGCCGCCATCGTCACAGAAGCCACCCGTCGCGCTCCAGGCTCCGTATCTGATGCCGAGCGAGGATTCACTGCATACAGCAACGTATATGGCATTCGCTTCGGGTTCGGAAGGGATCTGGGCACCGGTCACAGCACAGAGCACGGACGCGGGCATTGATCGGGTTCGTGCTGACCTGATGGACGTGGCCAAAGCAATCGGCACGTATGAGCCGGTCAACATGCTGGTGCTGCCGGTCGACCTGAGCGCCGCGCAGGCTTTGCTGACGATGCCGAGCGGCGCGAATCCCGCCATCCATGCGAACTACCTGGCGCGTGGCACCGGCGTGGGCGGCGTCAAACTTATCGCATTAGCCAATGGCTTCGACGATTTCTGGACGCGCGACACGGGCTGCGTCTTCGTCAAGGACACGGCCAATAGCAACGCATTGTGCGCGGTGAATTTCAACTTCAACGGCTGGGGCAACGCGAATACGGACGGCGTCAATCTCACCCCCGGCATGACGGTGACCGCTTCGGTTGCCGCAAGCAGCAACAAATCGAAAGCAGGCAAATTCTTCCAGCCGTTTGCGAACGACCACACGCTGGCAGCGTGGATGGCGAAGGCGAGCAACGCGACGCTGATCCAGAGCACGTTGACACTCGAAGGCGGGGCGATTGAATTCGACGGCGAGGCGACGGCGATCCTGACGGAATCCGCGGTGCTGCACGTCAATCGCAATCCACAACTGTTCGCCATTCCGAACGGTGTAGTCGCCAATGCGAAGCTGCTGCCAACGGCCAAAGACACGGTGCTTGCGGAGTTGCGACGCACGCTCGGGGTGCAGAAGATCATCTGGATCCCGGGCACGGCAACCTTTCCGCAAGGCGCCGGCGTCGGCGCTCAAGGCGGCGCGGCGACGCCTGACAAGGAAACCGACATCACGAATGGGCATGTCGACTTCTACGCGAAATTCCTCGCGCCCGGAGTTGTCGCGTACGCGGCCGATCCGGCCAACTCGACCTATGAACAGGCACTGATGCGCGCCAACTTCAGCCGCCTGTCGGGTCAATCGGATGCGAAGGGGCGGCCACTTACCCTGATTGCGTTGAATGCGCCAGGCACCTACTGCACCTCCAACGGCGTCACGTTGAGCGACAGGCAGATGACGAATTTTGCCGCGGGCTATATCAACTTCTACAAATGCAACGGGGCGATCATCGTTCCGAAGTTCAACGATGTTGCGGCCGATGCCGCCGCTGTGGCGACTATCCGACCGTATGCCGGCTCACGAGCGATTGTCCAGGTGGATATTCTGGGTATTGCGTCGGGTGGGGGCGGCGTGCATTGCTCGACTCGTGAACTCCCTGCTTAGAGGTGAGTATCGAGTGCGAGTGCCATGACGGCGCCCCCCCGCGGGCCTACTTCGCGGCAGCCTCGATGACCCGGGCGACCTCGTCAGGATGTGAGATATAGACCGCGTGACTTGCGCTCACTTCGGTGACCTTGGCGCCCGAGCGCTGATACATCCAGCGCTGGAGCTGTGGGCTCACCACGTGATCCTGTGTGGTCAGCACCGCATAGCTAGGCTTGGTCCGCCATGCAGCGACAGGCAGAGGTGCTGCCGCGGCTTTCTGTGCGAGTGGCTGTTGCGAGTCAGCCAGGAATTGCGCTTCTGACGGCGGAACGTCCTGCGCAAAGGTCTCGCGGAATCTCGCCGGCGGGATGTAGAAATATTTGTCCGGCGAGGCGCGCATGGCATCGTTTGGCGGGGCAAACTTCTGCAGGAGCTGGCCGGTGGCTTCGCCCTTGTCGGGTTGAATTGCGGCTACATAGACGAGTGCGCTCACCTTCGGGTCGGCGCCCGCATCCGTGATCACGGAGCCACCATAGCTATGACCGACGAGTACGACGGGGCCCTGCTGCCGATCAATGACGCGTTTGGTCGCGTCGACGTCCTCGTCGAGGCTGGTCAGCGGCTCCTGCACGATGCTCACGTGGTAGCCGTCTTTCGACAGGATGTCGTAGACGTTGCGCCAGCCAGAGCCGTCCACGAGCGCTCCGTGAACAATGACGATATCTTTTGCCGCGGTTCCGGCCTCGGCGTGGGCCATCGTGCTACCCATGGCAACCAGGGCGGCGGCAAGAAGAGTTTTTCGCAGTGCGAACATTTTAATCTCCACAATCACTTTCAAATACGCGTGTACAGGGGTGTCAGGCCAGCGTGTTCTTTATGGCCAGAACGTCGAACGGCTCAACCGTAGGAGGGTGCGCCAGCATTTCATCGACCCGCGCCATCAGGCTCTTCGCCATGTTGCCGGCCAGATGCGCCTGGCGATCCTCTTCACTCGCAAAGGCGTCGAAGACACCGAACGTGTTGGGCGACAGCCTGAGAGCGAACCAGATCGGCGTGGTTGCCTCCCGATTCGTCATTTCCAGGCCGTCGGCAAGAAAGTCCGCGACCGCCTGCTCCTTTCCGGGTTTGGCTTCAAGTCTGACAAATAAAGCATGCTTGATCATCTGTGTTCTCCAATGTCCGCGTGAGGGGCCACGCGATAGATGCACTTTACAAACGCGGTGTGTAGGAGAACACTGTCCCAATCGACAATTTTGATATCGATACTGCCATGCGAATTTTTGTACTCGCGCTCGAAGGGGTATTCGACACCGGCCTTACCGCGGTACTCGATGCCTTGGCGACGGCCAACGAACTTGCGCGCTCGACGGAAATTGCCATGCCGGGCTTCGAAATCACGATCGCGGGGATGCGTCCGGAGGTGCGCACCGCGCTCGGGCTGCAAGTTCCCGTGTGCGATGTGGCCGGCGCCCCCACTCCAGACTGGGTCGTTGTACCCGCGCTGAACAGGACCACGACGGATCTGCTGGTGCCATCGCTCGGCCGGGCTGACGTGATCGACGCGCTAGATGCGTTGCGCACGTGGCACGATGCCGGCGCTCACATCGGAGCGGCCTGTACGGGCACTTTTGTGCTGGCCGAGAGTGGCTTGCTCGATGGGCGCGAAGCCACGACAACCTGGTGGCTCTCGCCCGTGTTCCGGCAGCGTTACCCCGACGTGCACCTGGACGCGCATCGCATTCTCGTGCCCAGCGGCAGCACGGTGACGGCAGGGGCCGCACTGAGCCATCTCGACCTGGCGCTCTGGCTGATCCGCAACAACAGCCCCGAGGTTGCGGCGCTGGTGGCCAAGTACCTCGTATTCGATTCGCGGCCTTCGCAGTCCGCTTTTGCGATCTCCGATCACCTGTCCCATTCGGACCCGATCGTCGAACGTTTCGACCGCTGGGTGCGCGAACACCTCGACGCGGCAATCGCGCTCGACGACGCTGCAGACGCCCTGGCGACGAGTAAACGGACCTTGACGCGACGTCTGAACGAAGTGCTGGGTAAAACGCCCGTCGAGTACATCCAGGATCTGCGAATCGAGCGCGCCGTCCATCTGCTGAAAACGAGCAAGGACAGCGTGGATCGTATCGCCGAGCGTGTCGGCTACGCAGACGGCGTCACACTGCGCACGCTGCTGCGGCGGCGGCTTGGTAAAGGCGTCCGTGAGTTGCGGGCGTCCTGAGTCCGGAATCGACGAAAATCTTCAGCATCAACTTCAACGTGACCTGTGCGAGCGCATCGCAACGACATTGATCCAAACTGGGATAGCACTGCGAAAAATTGGTGGCGCGGTTTCGGCTACGACTGTTGTGACTTGATTGCAGTCGTTAGGGCGTGGGCTAACCGGATGGGTCGGCGGTGTGCGAGGTATTCCGCGCTTCGCTATGGCGGCGGGATTGACCGCAAGAATCTCGAACAGGTTCTAACATCACTTTTGAGCCTTCAGCCAAGCGACTGCCTGTGGCCTTGTGCCGCCTGCTTTCTTCCAATGGCATACCGCTCTGAGCGCCTCTTTCTCCGTCAACGCAAACTCTTGTTGAAATTCGTCAATCGTCGTGACCACGGGCGGGGCGTTCCTTGCCGCCGCGGCCTGTTTCCCCTTGCTTAGCCTGATTCCGCCGGGCGTTCCCTCCGCAGGCCCGGTGATATCCCAGAGCACCCACAATTTGTTCTTCTTCACGACGCGCAAATGGTAGCCGTACCCATTCACTGAAAGAGAAATGTGCGGCTCCGGGTCCGCTCCACCCGCGGCGCCGCCCAGGCCGCCTTCATGAACACCCGCGGTGATGCACCAGTTGTATTCACGCATATAGTGAAGTAGATCCGCGCTAGGCCCGGAGACGGCATCATTGGTCGTCGCATTGTTTAGCAAGTCCACCAGGTCTTCCCGAGTGATTGTCTGAATGATCGGCGTATCGGCCGTGCCAGGAAAATAGGCAACCGTTTGCTTGTACATCGACAAGACTTCGGTGATGCCTTTCTTTTGCAATAGTCTTGGCATGATGTGTCCTCGTTAAAAAGGGGCAAGATATTTAAGTCGCACCTTTATTTAATGAGGCCAGCGTTCCCCAACCGTTTCCCAACGGGTTTCACATCGTCGCCCAAGCTTCCCGGCCGCCAATCGGCAACTCGCGGCGCAAGGAGGCACACGGCTACGCCCCCGATGCACCAACAGGAAATCGCATCACGCCGATGCTGGGTCAGCCTTCATGATCCGGGTGAGGACGAATGTGCGCCGCAACTCGAATCCAAGACGTTCATACAGTCCGACCGCGGATTGATTGTCACTGAGTACGTGCAGGAATGGCGTTTCCCCACGACGCTTGATGTCCCTGCACAAGAGACTCACAAGCCTGCCAGCGAGGCCTCTGCCGCGCCAGTCGTCATCCACGCAAACCGCGCTTATTTCAACGTATCCGTCGAGGCGCATTCGTTCTCCGGCCATCGCAATGAGACGCCCGCCGTCTCGAATGCCGATGTAGTTGCCCATCTCGTGAGTTCGCTTGCCGAGGGGACCGGGTTTGGTCTTTTGAACCAGCGCGCGCATGTCTTCCGCATCTGCGCTACTCAGGGCGATCACGTCCGGGTCGTCCATGTCGCGGGTTTCGTGGCGAGTGCCTACCATTTGATGGATCACGCCCACACGTTCTGCTCGCAGCGCATCGCCTGGCACGACAGGATCGAAGGACAGCAACGCGACCTGCTCATCAGGCAGCAGGAGCTGGTGGAGCGCCTGGTAGGCAGCAGGGGTTTCGCACTCGACCGCAGCGAACGGAGCGACGTCGGGGTGAAAGCGGCGAGCAAGCAGATCGCCTTGCCGCAAATGCGCCTGTCTGGTTGTCAGGGCGCCCCAGATGGGGCGGTCGAGGCTGGATTGTGTTGAGTGGTTCATACCGGTTCCTTTTGACCGCTTCACTTCCTGCAGCACCGTCAAACGGCGTTCATCAGCATGCCGAGCGGTGCAAGCGGTCCGATTGGCATCAAGTCGAACGTCAGGAGGTTATCCCTGCCGAGTGGCAATGCCTTCAGAAGCTTGTCGGCCTCGTCGACTGAATCCACGTTCATCAGGAAAATGACCCCCTTCATTGCGTCCCGTAGCCAGAATTGCTCCATCTTGCCATCAAGGTAGAGCTGCAGGGTTGCGGGCACTTCCTTCGGCATATAGGCCTGTTGTTGCTCGAGGGTAAGCGGCTTGAGTGTGCCAATCGCCATCACTTTCATGGTCTGCTCCGGTTACACAGGTTGCTCAGGATGTTGTCCGGGAAAAGTTCGCAGGTTGCACCCGGATTGAGGGCTACTGTAGACAGGAACGGGTATGCGTACTATTGTCGTAAATGACATTTTTGAGGTCATTTACGACATGAAGCTGACCATTCTCGCACTCGATGGCGTGTTCGACACGGGGCTTTCCGCGGTGCTCGACGCTTTCACCACCGCGAACGATCTGGCCGCGATCCAACAGCCCGGCGTCGGTCCGCACTTTGAAATCGACGTGATCGGTATGCGGCGCGATGTGCGGACCGGCTTGGGCATGCGCGTGCCGGTCAAGCCGGCGAGCGCCATGGACCGGCCGGACTGGCTGGTCGTGCCGGCACTCGCCAAGAAAACGCCGGAGCAACTGGTGCCGGCGCTTGCGCGGCGCGACGTGCTCGATGCACTGGCATTGCTCCGTCAAAGTCACGCGGATGGCGTGAAGATCGCCACCGCTTGCATTGGCACTTTCGTGCTTGCGGAATCTGGCTTGCTGAATGGCGAGGAAGCCACCACCACGTGGTGGCTCGCGCCGCTGTTTCGTCAGCGTTACCCGGAGGTTCGCCTGGACAGCGCTCGCATGGTGGTGCCGTCGGGCGACTTCACCACCGCGGGCGCCGCGATGGGGCACCTCGATCTCGCTCTTTGGCTGTTGAATCAGGCGAGTCCCGATCTGGCATCGGTTGTAGCCCGCTATCTGCTGGTGGACGCGCGACCATCGCAAGCGCCCTACATGATCCCGGATCATCTCGCGCGCGCAGATCCGCTCGTCGAGCGCTTCGAGCGTTGGGCAAGAGGCCGGCTCGCTGAGGGCTTCTCGCTTGATGCCGCAGCGAGCGCCCTGGCGACCAGTACGCGAACACTGCAACGCCGCATCGAGGCTGTGCTTGGAAAATCTCCGCTGTCATACTTCCAGGACCTTCGCGTCGAGCGAGCCGTTCATCTCCTGCGCACGAGCCGTCTCGACATTGAGGCGATTGCCTCGGAAGTGGGCTATGTCGACGGCGCGACGTTGCGCACGCTATTGCGCCGGCGCCTTGGGCGTGGAGTGCGCGAACTGCGTGTCGCGAGGGTGGACGATATGTGAAGGTCGTGTTCCTGGCATGGATGTGGCAATAAGCGTGGCGAGACCGGGGGACTGTAATGGATAGGCCCGTATGAGACGTTGAGCGGTGAAGTTCCTCCACGTTACCATGACGAAATGCGTCAGCGTTTATTCTGGCCGCGCAGTGGCCATGTTAAGTGATACTGATCATTTGAGAAAGGCGGGGCGCCGTATCTCGTGCCTAGGCTTAGCGATGCCATCAAGGTTTCACAATACCATCAGACAATTGCAGCCGCGGACTAGGGGCAGGTTGGCGGCGATGATGTCTCTAATGACCGCATAAGAAGTAAGCACCCGGTGAAGGCACCTTGTCCAGCCCGTGCGTAAGCTATAGTGCGCTAGCGTAGGGTTTCCAGAGATGAGGGAGCAACGCATCAATGTCAGCGGCACGATGTGTTGGCAAGCGGGTGAGC
>NZ_LXKA01000346.1 GCF_001645125.1 Paraburkholderia ginsengiterrae
GGTAGCGGTGGATCAGGTAGCGGTGGATCAGGTAGCGGTGGATCAGGCAGTGGCGGATCAGGCGGAGATGGATCGGGTAGTGGCGGATCGGGCAGCGGCGGCACAGGCTCAGGAGGGGATGGCGGTAGTAGCGGAGGGACAGGTGGGCATCATGGTGGCGATGGCGGCCACGGTGATGGCGGCCACGGCGATGGCGGTCACGGTGATGGTGGCCATGGCGATGGCGGTCACGGTAATGGCGGTCACGGTGATGGCGACCACGGCGATGGCGGTCATGGCGCCGGCGGTCACGGCGATGGTGGTCACGGCGATGGTGGTCACGGCGATGGTGGTCACGGCGACGGTGGCCACGGTGATGGCGGCCATGGAGATGGTGGTCACGGTGATGGTGGTCATGGCGCCGGCGGTCACGGCGATGGTGGTCACGGCGATGGCGGTCACGGCGACGGTGGCCACGGTGATGGCGGCCATGGCGATGGTGGTCACGGCGATGGCGGTCACGGCGACGGTGGCCACGGCGACGGTGGCCACGGTGATGGCGGCCATGGAGATGGTGGTCACGGCGATGGCGGTCATGGCGCCGGCGGTCACGGTGACGGCGGCCATGGCGACGGTGGTCACGGCGACGGCGGCCATGGCGACGGCGGTCATGGCGACGGCGGTCACGGTGACGGCGGTCATGGCGCCGGCGGTCACGGCGACGGTGGCCATGGTGATGGCGGTCATGGCGATGGCGGTCACGGCGCAGGCGGTCATGGCGACGGCGGTCATGGCGACGGTGGCCACGGCGATGGCGGTCATGGAGCAGGCGGTCACGGCGATGGCGGTCACGGCACAGGCGGCCGTGGTGATGGTGGTCATGGCGACGGCGGCCACGGCGGCAAAGGCAGCAGCGGTTCCGGCGCCGGCAACGCGGGCCAGGGTCACGGAGGCGGCTACGGCTCCGGCTCAGGCTCAGGCGGTCACGGCGGCGGCAACGGCCACTAACGAAGCAACGTCAAGGAGGCCATCGCGCGGAGGGCGGGAAACCCGGCCTCCCGCCGATGGCATCACGCAAAACGCGCGGACCGTCCACACCCCAGCGGCCCGCGCGCTCCATCAATCACTGAGTCCACGACCAGCGCGTCATACAGTGCGCCAAGCAAACAAGTTCAGTCATCGAAAGCACTCGCCAGAATCGGATTCCTCTCTCGCCCAACGACTCGCAGACAACATCCCGCGTCGACCGTCAAACCCCGCAGCCGGCTCACAACAGACACCTCCCACTTACGCACACCCAGCCGCTCGTGTTCAAATACCGCGGTCCAGCCCGCCCATGTCGAAGAGAACAATCGACGTAGCGGGCACATCGCAACGATCCATTGACCACGGAGTGCGCGTTGAATCTCAAACAGGCATCGTTACCGCAAACCTCGTTGCGTATTGCAGCCGCCCAGGCGCAGCCCGTTTGCGGCGACGTCGCGGCCAACATTGCCAGAACCGCCGAACTAACCATTCTGGCCGCGACCCGCGGCGCGAAAGTGGTGGTGTTTCCCGAGAAATTCCTGAGCGGCTACGAACCTGACCTGATCGCAAGCGACCCCGCGAAATACGCGTTCGACGCAAACGACGCGCGGCTCGAACCGATTCGGCAAGTGTGCCGGCAGCACGAGATTGCCGTGATCGTCGGTGCCGCGACGCGTGGCGCGGGTGGCCTGCACATTTCTTCGCTGGTGTTCAGCCGTTCCGGCGAGCAACTCGAGCCGTATCACAAGCAATACCTCTACAGCAGCGAGACAAAGTTCTATCAGCCGGGCACGCAAGGCCGCATGCTGGAAATCGATGGATGGCGGCTCGCACTCGGCGTCTGCTATGACTCGGGCTTTCCGGAGCACGCACGGCTCGCGGCGGTCAACGGCGCGCATGCATATCTGGTGAGCGCGCTCTTCAGCGTGAAGACGGGCTATCACCAGTCGCGTATCTGGATCCCCGCACGTGCTTTCGACAACACCCTGTACGCGCTATTGTCGAATCACGTTGGCACAACCGGCGGTTGGGACACGTGTGGTGCGAGCGCAATCTGGAGTCCGTATGGCGACGTCGTCGCGCAAGCGAGCCGTGACCGCGAAGAAGTGATTACCGCGCTACTCGATCCGGCCGTGCTGGCCGGCGTCCGCGAGCACGAAACCATGCTCGCGGACTTCAACGCGCGCGGCGTCGAGGCAACTGACTACGCGATACAACGTCTGGACTAACGCGCGACACTTTCCTTCGCTGGAACAGACCGTCCGGCGAGACAGTTTTCTTCGTTTTACCCGATGGTGGTGCGTCACATGCGATCCGTTACAATGGGACGCACTTCCCACCTGGAGACTTGCTTTGAAATCTATTGTTGCTCTGCTGGCTGCGACTGTTCTTTCTTCAACGGCTATGGCCGCCGGGCCGACTACCGAAAAACTGCCTTCCGGCGTTGTGGTTGAACACCTGACGGTGGGCACGGGCGCTCAACCCGCTGCTGAAGACGTCGTGAAGGTCAACTACCGCGGCACGCTGGCTAACGGTACCGAGTTCGATAGTTCGGCGAAGCACGGCGGCCCGGCCACTTTCCCGCTGAATCGCGTGATTCCGTGCTGGACGCAAGGCGTGCAGAAGATGAAGGTGGGCGGCAAGGCAAAACTGACTTGCCCCGCAGCTACCGCATACGGTGAGCGCGGCGTCGGTCCGATTCCGCCGAACAGCGATCTGACCTTCGAAGTCGAACTGGTCGGCATCGTCAACAAGTAATTCTCGAAAACGAGAACCGAGACTAAGCCCCGCTTAGGCTACGCCAGCGGGGCTTTTCTTTTACCGGGCATCGAATCTGCCCACTGACACGCATGCTGCAATGAAACGCGACGACAAAGCGGTACAGGTGGCCACGATCGGATTCACCGGCAAGAGCGCGCAGGAGTTTTTCGACCTGCTGAAAAACGCACATGTGCGCACGGTTCTCGACATCCGCCTGAGTAACACGTCGCAACTCGCCGGCTTTGCGAAGAAACAGGATCTGCCTTTCTTCCTCGACAAAATATGCGGCGCCGGCTACGTGGAAATGCCGGAGCTGGCGCCCGAGCCGGACCTGTTCAAGCGCTACAAGGCGAACGAAATGAAGTGGGACGAGTTCGCCGCCGCCTACGTCGACGTCATTGCGAAGCGCCGCGTGGAAAGCAATCTGGACATCGATCTATTCCGCTCGGCGTGCCTGCTTTGCAGTGAACATTTACCTCATCACTGTCACCGGCAGATCGCGCTCGAATACCTGAATTCACAGTGGAATAGCCGCCTGAAAATTACCCACCTGACCTGATCGCCCATTCAATGGGGGCGCATTTCCGAAGAGCGAGAAAGCCGGATCTCACTCGGTCGACGTAAAGAGCATGGACACATAGACAATAGTGGACACGATCGTAATGCCAACTCCCACGAGGACTTTGGTGCGATTGAACTCCAGCCCGCCGTTAATGGCCACGCCGATACCCACTACCGAAGTCAGCGTGCCGATTGTCGCAAGCACGACGTGAGCCTTGCTGCTTATCAACTTGCGCCGAGGCGGACTTGCACCTTCTTTCCATTGCTCGAGTTTCATTGGAATTATCCTTTTATCGCGTGTAGAGGCCCCAAGTTCTGAATTGGAGGATGTGACCCGGTATGCCCTCGCGCATTACGAACATCTTCCAATTGAACCAAGCATAGTCGAGCCGCCGGACAGTGCAAATAATAAACACGGGAAAAAGTGGCACCTGATTGTCACAAGTCTATTTATCAGCATGACGGCTGGACGCTGGCCAGGGCTGGAAAACAGGACCGCGCGGTGTTTTTTTAAAGTCTCGCCGGGCTCGGTCGTCTACTATCTAGTCACGCGCCGACGCGGCACCGGCCTTGCCACGCAGTCTGGAAGACGCAACTGTCATTCGTCGCGCATCAGGAGCAATTCCCATGAATATCGACTTCCACTATGGAGTGGTGTATATCGCTGCCCGCGTCGGCGGAATGCCGGCCGGGGATGCCATCACCGTGGCGCACGCCTGCCAGTACGTCGACGACGCGACGACCGCCGGCATACTGCGCTTCAAGGGCGGAGAGACTTTCGAGCGCTTCGCCACCGCGCACAAACTATTCGATTACGCCACCACGGAAGACGACAAGAACCGTCTGGTGTGGACGCCATTTCATTTCCTGCCGGCGGCCGAAGGCACGACACTGCACGAAAAAGCCATATGCCGTCCAGATAGCGTGGTCGCGCGCGAGGTCGTGCGGCGGGCGATCCGGCAGCAGGGAACGGCGACAGGTTTGCACCGCCTCGGTGTGACGCTTCACACGTATGTCGACACCTGGGCGCACCAGGGATTCGCGGGAATTGAAAGCCCGGGGAACCGGGTTCATTTGCTGGAAGCGCAGGACTGCACGCGCAAAGGCTGGCTGGCGAGGCTCAAACTCGCCACCGAGCATCTGATTGAACACGTCGAGGAGGATGTCCTTACCATCGCGCTACCCGTCGGACATGGCGCCGCTTTGCACTATCCCGATCAGCCGTGGGCAAAATGGCACTATATCGACGGTAGAAACGAGTTCGTCCAGCGGCACAATTTGCCGGAATTCGTGCAGGCGGCCGAGATGACGTGCCGAGTAGTGCGTGCTTATCTGGCGAAGCGGGAGGATTTCGAAACGCAGCCCGGCCTGCCGGACAATGTGAAAGACGTGCTCACGAATCTGCTCGACACCAATCGGAACGAGGACGACAACGCGCGTCTGCTGCACATCCGCAACGTGGTGGAGAGCGGCGGTATTCCCGGTTTGAAAGAGTCGATTCCCGAGTATGTGCCCAAAGGGGTGGGCTCCTGGAAGTACAAAGCCACTGGTTTGACGCACGACGACGACACCGGCGACGATCCGGAGTGGACGGAAGCCTTTGAGAATAGCGATTACCGGCTATTTCACGACGCGGTAAAGGAGCACCGTTTCGTGACGACGCAGGAGATTTTGCCGTCGCACGGATTGCGGATTGCGTGAACGGGGCGGCGGGACGCCCCGAATTCCTCCGCTATTGCGCCCATTCATCTGAATGTACCGCGACAGTGTGATTGTATGAAGTGACGCTATTCAGCGCCGTTTCAATAGCCGTTCCAGTGACGCTCACGCCATTCATGTTCCCGCCACTGCTCGCGGCGCCACTCGTGTTCCCGCCATTCGCGGCGTTCGCGCCACTCGCGCGCACGCCAGTCGCCGTAGCCGTAGCCGTAGCCGTAGCCGCCGTAGACAACCGGAACCGGAGCCGGTTGCGCGACATAGACCGGCGGCGACGCAATCACGCCGACTGGAATACCGACTCCAACAGCCACATCCACGTGCGCCGATGCCGCCGACGATGCGGCCAGCACGGCCAGACCCAATACTGCGCCAACGATCTTTGTATTCATGATGATTTCTCCCAATACATCGAAGTGCGATGCGTCCGATAACTCCACGTTTGCCAGAGAGCTTTGCCGCTGACTGACTACGGTTTTGAGTGTAGAAGGACAACCCGGACACAGGTGCAACAGCGCTGCGAGATTGGTAACGCGGGATTACCGAGGCCTGGGGTCGAGTACTTCGCCGCCGGCGGGATGAGTTAAGCGGGTCGCCATTGCACAATCCCTCTTAATTCGGACCCACGCCAACGCACCAGAACAATAAAATATTCTATGACTCTCCTTTGAATCTCCGAATGCTTGCCTATAGTGCAAGTACGAAGTGTCTACGCAGCCGTTCCTCCCACGTATTGGAGAAAACAGGCGGCAGCGGAGTAAAGGAGACGAAAGTTCGTACTCCACCGGATGCGCAATAGAAGTGGAATCGTGTCTTAATGGCGACGCCAATCTGCCTTTCTTGCGTCATTCGTGGCATAGTTCGGTCGATTACCACATAAGGAGCAATCAAATGCCCACGTTAGAGCAAATCCAAGCAAAGCTTAAGAAGCTCCAGGCGCAAGCTGACATCCTTATTGCCAGGAAGGCGCAAGGCGCGGTGGACCAGATTCGCGAGTTGATGCTCAAGCATGGCCTGACTACCGCGGATATCGAAGCCAAGGCAAAGGCCGGCCGAGTC
Source organism: Paraburkholderia ginsengiterrae (assembly GCF_001645125.1). Taxonomy (GTDB): domain Bacteria; phylum Pseudomonadota; class Gammaproteobacteria; order Burkholderiales; family Burkholderiaceae; genus Paraburkholderia; species Paraburkholderia ginsengiterrae. The sequence goes on from NZ_LXKA01000346.1 coordinate 6,103, forward strand.
GCCAGAGGATTGCATGGCAACACCGGCAACGGCCACGCAAAAGGCGCCGGCGCCGGTAAGTCAGTGGCGAAGTACCGTGACAATAAAACCGGGGCGACCTGGACAGGTCATGGCCGCGCGCCGGGTTGGATTGCCGGCGTGAAAGACCGCACTCAATTTCTGATTGAAGGCGCGAGCGAAACGAAGTCCCCGGCGAAATCCGCAGTCACCCGCGCGAAGGGTGGCAAAGGTCAGCCCAAAGGCGCACAACCGCCCAAGTACCTCAATCCGAAAACCGGCGCCACCTGGAGCGGACGCGGACCGGCGCCCGCATGGCTCGCGACGGTCAAGGATCGCAGCAAATTCCTGATCGACGCCGCGGCGGCAGCTGCCGGCGGTGCCAGCCAGGCCGCCACGAAAGTCGCGAAGAAGGCCGGCAAGGTGAAGCCGGCAGCGGCCAAAAAGGCGGTCGCAAAGAAGGCAACCGCGGCCACCAGAAAAGTAGCGGCGAAGAAAAGCGCCGCAAAGCCGGCCGCGAAGAAGCGTGCCTCGGCCAAGTCGGTCCGTAAAGCGCCGGTGCGCAAGACCGCGGTCAAGGTCGAAACCACTGCGACGAGCGCCGCGGCAACGCCAGCCGGCGCGTGAGCGCGGCAGAGTAGGGAAGTCGATGCCCAGCAATCCTGAAGCACCCCAGCAGGAAGACCAGGTCGTCCTGCTGGACTCTGTTCCTCATCCGGCAGCCGATGCCGCCGAACCCTTCATCGTCGCCAGCGACCATCGCCTGATTCTGTGCTATCCAATTGCGGAATCCGACTTTGAACGGTTCGGCCCATTCGATCCCGACGACGATCCCTTCTGCGCGGTGTTATTTCCCGACGCGGTGTTTCATCGGCTGGGGCCTCCGGGCGAAGTCGATCTCGAGGTTCATCCGCTCGCCTCCCAGGGGCTGGCCGGCTACTCGGTTCACGAAGTCATGAATTCGTCGCTCGCCGCCGAACTCGTGGCGATCGCCCCGGCGGGTTCGGCGCAACGCCATTTCGTCATTACGTTTCTGGAGTCGACGTTCGAGTGCGTGGCGTCGGACCATACGGTCGTCGGCGTCTTCGGCGCAGGCGAGATTGCCATGCGGGAGGCGTTTTCGCTGGTCAGGTGAGAGGAGCGCGCGCAATGCGCCCCGGCGATCACGCAAGAAACGCTCGTGTTTGTCGATAGGCTTGAGCGAAGCCACGCAACTCCTGTGTAACCGGACGGTCGTCCAGGCGTCGCCGCAACAATGCCTGTTCGATGCTGCGTTCGATCAGTCCGAGCTGGCTGTCGATATAGTCGAGACACAACCGGCGGTTGGGCGCGGAAGTGCCGGCTACTACCCGTAGCGCCGGCACAATGGATAGCGTCAAAAAGCCGCCCACAGGTATGCGTGCCAAAGCGGCGGGCGATACGAACAGGTCTTTGCGCAGCGATTCGAATACTGCGCGGCCCCATACCTCATTGTCTTGTTCGAGCGCGTTGCGGCGGCGTGCCAGTGCGTCCTGCGCGTTTGCATCGCTGATGTGGCCTGCCGCGACCATCAGCGCCGCATCGGCCCGTTCGCCCTCCTGAATGCAGTCGGCGCCGAGGTAGGCCGCGCTCTGCCTCCGTCCGGCCAGCACCAGGTGTTGCAACGTGTCCGGTACGAGCGGATCGAGCGGGACCACTTCGCACGTTACCGGTTTGCCTTGCAGGTGGATCGAACAGCGGCCGTCGTCCGCGAGCGCGGGGCAGCGTGCCAGAGACGGGTAGTCATAGCCCTGCGTCGTGATGCTGAACGTGTCGCCGGCGCGGTGCAGCAGCCGGTCCGCGATTGAATCGAAAGCGGCGATGTCAGCTTCGTCGAGCACGGTTTCATACTGACCGGCGCGCAGCCGCTCGCCTCTCCTTCTGCGCGGCACACGGCCAATCGCAATACAGCCGATGAACCGGTCGCGATGCCGGAACAACTCGGGCAAGGTCATGGCGGGCGGACTATTGCAGCATTTGCCGCAGGCCGTGCACGCGAACGAGAAAGCGTTCACCACGGCCGGCGCACCGAGTCCTGATACCGCGTCAGAATGAAATGCGCGACGTCGTTCGAATGATAGGCCGCGACCAGTTGCGCGACCCACGGCTCAGTACGATCGGCGTCGCGCACGGTTAGCACGTTGGCATAGGGGGAACGTGCGTCTTCGAGACCGAGGCTGTCGCGTGCCGGAAAGAGGCCCGCACGTGCCGCGTCGTCGCTGTCGATCACGGCAAAGGCCACGTGATTCAGCGTGTCGAACAGTTGCGCGCGCGGCACCTGGCGGATCTTCAGGTTCAGCCGGTTGCTCGTGATGTCGCCGAGCGTCGCGTGCAGACCCGCGCTGTCCCGGAATGTGAGCAGCGTGTAGTTTTGCAGCAGAACCAGGGCGCGCGCGGTGCCCTCGCGATCGTCAGGAATCGCAATCGTCGCGCCGCGCTGCAACTGGCCGAGGTTCGTCAGTTTGCGCGAGTACAACGCGATGGGAAATGTCACGGTGGTGGCGACGCTCGTCAATGCATAGCCATGCTGTTTGCACTGCGCCTCGAAGTGTGGCTCGTCCTCGAAACTTGCTGCATCGATCTGTTTTGCGGCGAGCGCGGCGTCGATGCGTTCGGGTTGATCGAAGACGACCACGTCCAACGTGAGTCCCTGGCTGGCCGCGACACGACGCACCTGCTCCATGATCTGCGTGTGCGTGCCGGGAGTTACGCCCACTTTGACCACCTGCACCTGCGAAGCAGCGGCCAGCGCGTCCTGAGCCGACAAAGCGGCGAGCAGGAGCGTGGCGGCAAAGAATGAACGTGGCGTCATGAAGCATCCCTCAAGATCGTGCGAAAACCAATGTGCGAAGCGGGCAAATCCGCTTCCTGCTGCTCGCGCGAGGCCGCGCGATACCGCACGCAGTAGTCGCGCGAGCACAGAAACGAACCACCCTTGATGACCATCGGCGTATCGTGCTTGCGCTCGCGCGGCGCGACCGCCGCGGTATCGCCGTTGGTGTGCGACTGGTGCGGGCCGGTGTAGACGTCCCTGGTCCATTCCCAGGCATTGCCAATCATGTCGTAGAGCCTGAAATCGTTGGCGGCGTAACAACCCACCGGTGAAAGACCCACATGACCGTCCTCGTTCGTGTTGAGTACGGGAAACACCCCTTGCCAGTAATTGGCGGTTGGTTTGCCATGTGCGTCGCGCGGCGCGGTGTCGAGTTCCGCGCCTTCGTGACCCGCCTTGCCCGCGTATTCCCACTCCGCCTCGCCCGGCAGATCGCGGCCGAGCCAGCGTGCGTAGGCGAGGGCGTCGGCTTGCGTGACCATCGTCACCGGCTGGTTCATGCGGCCCTCGAGATTGCTGCCCGGGCCAGTTGGATGATTCCACGCGGCGCCTTTCACCCACGTCCACCAGGCCAGATCGCGCGCGTTCATTTCTTCGCGTGTCGGCGTGTGAAATACGACGGCGCCGCCCTGGCGCTCCGAATCGCTGACATAACCCGTCGCGTTGACGAAGGCCGCGAACTGCGCATTCGTCACATCAGTCTGATCGATCCAGAAACCGCCGACGTGCGTCTTGCCGTCGCCGGCGGGACGCTCGTCTTCATAGCCGAGCTTGCTGCCGAACACGAACTCGCCGCCTCGCAGATGGACCATGCCGGCCTTCGGATCGTCGCGCCAGTGCGAGGGCAAGCCGCTGTAGCGCTCGCATTGCTGTTCGGAGCCGAGCGCGGACAGCGGGCGCGAGCGGTTCAGTACGTCGAACGCGCTCGCCTGTTGGCCGCCGCTGAAAACCGCGGAAGCGGCTGTCGCGGCGGTAAAGGCGGCAGCGAACGCGGCCACGGCGATTGCCGCGTAAGCGCCGTACAGCGCCGTGCGGCTTGTCAGCTTGAATCTAACGGTCATTGCGTGCTCTCAAGAAATGCTGGCCTGAAGGCACTCAGTAGTAACCGCGCGGACGCAACGGCTCGACGCCGCCGACGCTGCTCATATAGCTGTTCCACTGCTGCACGAGACCGTCGATCACCGAGGGATTCTGCGTCGACACGTCCTGCGTTTCGCCACGGTCGGCGCTCATGTCGAACAGTTGCCAGTGGCCATCCACGGGACCGAGCGGCGGTTCTGTCCACAAGGCTTTCCAACGGCCGTCGGCACTGCGCAGATAGCCGCGGCCGTAGGCTTCGTCGCCGAACGACGCGGTGTGCACGGTGCTCGCGGCCTGATCGTTCAGCAGCGGCAGCAGCGATTGCCCGGTGACCGGATACACGTAGCGGTTGTTGTAGACCACCTTGCCCTTGTTCTGATCGACGCCGGTCAGCGTGTTGATCAGCGGCGGCGCGGCCTGGGTGGGCGGCGAAACCTGCGCGACGGCGAGGAACGTGGCGGTGTTGTCGGTGACGTGGGTGAAGTCGCGCAGCGTCGGCTTCTGCGTGGTTTGCCCCGGCAGATGCACGATCAACGGCGTGGACACGCCGCCTTCTCCGGAATAGCCCTTGGTCAGACGAAACGGCGTGGCGCTCACTTCAGCCCAGCGCAAACCGTATTGCAGACGTTGCGCGTTCTGCTTGCCGTTGTCGGTGCCGAGCGCCGAATAAACCGGTTCCGCGGCGTTGGCGGTGTCGGTCGCGGTCGGGTCGGCGCCGGAGTCGATCGGCCAGCCTTCAGCGCCGTTGTCCGACTGAAACATGATGAAGGTGTTGTCGTATTCGCCAATGTCCTTCAGATGCTGGATCAGCAGGCCGACGTTGTGGTCGAGATTTTCGACCATGCCCGCATAGATTTCCATGTAGCGCGCCTGGGCCTTCTTCTCGGCGGGCGAGAGGCTTGCCCATGTCTTGTTGACGGTGCCGGGGCCGTAGTCGGTATAGCCTTGCGCGGCGCTGTGAACCGCGCTCACGTATTTCGCGTTCACGGTGCCGTTGTTCGCAGTGGCGGGGCTCGCTGCCAGCGTTTCAGGAGCGCCGCCGTATGGCACGAAGTCGTTCGGAATGATGCCGAGCGCTTTTTGCCGTGCAATACGCGCATTGCGGATCACGTCGTAGCCGGCGTCGTATTTGCCGACGTAGTTGTGCAGGTAAGGTTCGGGCACCTGCAGCGGCCAATGCGGCGATGTGTAGGCCGCGTAGGCGAAGAACGGTTTGCCGTCGCCCTTGTTCGAATCGATGTATGAGATCAGGCGCTGCGTGTAGAAGTCGGTCGAATAGAACACCGCAGGGCTGCCGCCCACGCCGCCGGGCTGCCCTGGCTGGCCGGGCTGAACGTACTGGCCGTCTTCGGTGTAGTTTTTCGATCCGGCCAGTTCGTGCGCGAAGTGGTTGGTCGCGGCGCCGCCGAGCAAGGCGTAGCTATGCTCGAAACCCCATTGGTCCGGCGTCTGTCCACCGCCCGTCGGGCTGCCGACAATGCCCGAACCGATGTGCCACTTGCCGGCCATATAGGTGTGATAGCCGGCGTCCTTCAGCAATTGCGCGACGGATAGCGCGCGGTCGTTCAGATAGCCTTCATAGCCCGGCAGCCCCTTGCGTTCATCGGTCGGCACACCCATGGTGCCTTCGCCGACCAGATGGTGGTCGGTGCCGGAAATCAGCATGGAGCGCGTGATCGCGCAGACGGTGCCCGTATGGTGATTCGTCAGGATGCGGCCCGATTGCACGAGCGCGTCGAGGTTGGGCGTATTGATTTCGCCGCCGAACGCGTGCAGGTCGGAATAACCGAGATCGTCGGCCATGATGTACAGGATGTTCGGCCGCTTCTGCGCGACCACGGGGGCGGGCGCCGGACCGGGCAGATTGTCTTCACCGCAGGACGCGAGTGCGACGAGGCTGGCGACGGCGGCGCCAATGATGCCGAGGCGAAGAGACGGGCGTTGCGATCGTTGTGTTGTCATTGTGCGCGGACCGGATATGTCGGGCCGCCGATAGTAGCAATGACGTTAAAACGCCCAAAGTTTGATTTCTGCGATGCTATGTTCGATTGCCGATAAAGCCGCTGCGGCGTGATACCGGATATCACGCATGCACGGTATTGCGCGGCTCGGTCGACGCGTTAGTTACCCGGATCGAGCACGGGCTTGTCCGGATCGGCGAGTGTCTTGTAGGGCAGTTGCGCCGCGTGGGGATTATTCGTCGTGTCGTCGATTACGCGTTCCACGTCGGCGGTTTTCGCGAGTTCGCTGAGGAATGCCGGTTTGTCGAAGCCGGGCGCAACGCAGCCTTGCACGTAGATGAAACGGCGTTGCAAGGTCAGCCACAGGGTCGACTGTTCGCGCCAGTGCGTGGCGAAGTTGATGTTGGTGAGGCGCCGCTGTACGGCATCGGCAATCTCCACGTCGTAGAGATACGCGTTCGAGAGGCGGCAGCGCCCCTCGATCCAGCAACTGTTGCCGCGTTCGATCCGGTAATGACTGTCGTCGAGCCATTCCTGCATGGTTTCTAGCGGACCTAACGGCACCGGGCAGTCGCTGATTGCTTTGGAGATCTGAAAGAACGGGTCATGGCCGCGATTGACACGCGCCGGTTCGACCTGCGCGTGAGCGGCGGCGCAGCAGATCAGCAGACTCGCCAGCGGCAATCGGATCGGGTATCTCATCCTCATCGTCTCCAGGGATCAGGTGTGAAGCGCTGCGTCAGCGGGATCGTTACCGGTTCGTGCGCCGGTTCTCGACGGCGAACTTGATCAACTCCGCCTGGCCTTCAATGTCGAGCTTGCGTTTCAGATTCAGGCGATGCGTTTCCACCGTGCGCACGGACAGGTCGTTGCGCTGCGCGATCTGCTTGCTCGACAGGCCTTCCGCGAGTGCGTCGAGAATATCGCGCTCACGCGGCGTGAGCCGTTCAACTGGCGATTGCGTGGCCGACGCCTGAATCAGACGCGCCCCCAGTCCCGCGCTGAAAAACGTCTTGCCCTCGAGCACCGCGCTGATAGCCTGAACGATTTCGGTGGCGGGCGAGTCCTTCAGCACATAACCGCTCGCGCCTGCGCGCACGGCCTGGGTCACGTATTCGAGGTTATCGTGCATGGACAGCATGAGCACGCGAATCGCCGGGAAGCGCTCATGAAACATGCCGGCCAGCGCAATGCCGTTCATTCCGTTCATGCCCACATCCATCAGCACCAGATGCGGCGAGAGGCTCTCGGCGAGTGCGAGTGCTTCTTCCGCGTTGCCCGCTTCGCCGGCGATTTCAAGGTTGCGCACCGCTTCGAGACGCGCGCGCAAGCCGTCGCGCACGAGCGGATGATCGTCGACGAGAATCAGGCGGGCGATGGCGGGTGAAGTGTCGTTCATAGTCAGGATTCCTGCAGGGCGGGCAAGGCCGGTTCGTTCGATCCGAGCGGCACGCGTGCGGTGACGAGCGTATGTCCGGCCTGTGAAGCAAGCGACAGCGTGCCGCCCAGCGCTTCGAGCCGCTCGCGCATATTGCGCAAGCCCACGCCCGAGCGCCGGCCGACGAAGGCATGCGTCACATCGAAGCCACGGCCATTGTCCGCGATGTTCAGCGTGACGGCGTCGTTCGATATTTCCAGAGCCAGCGCCGCACTCGAGGCTTGCGCGTGGCGCACGATATTCGTCAGCGCTTCCTGGGCGATCCGGAACAGGACCGTGTTGACCGCGTCCGGCAAAATCGCGGCATGGGTGTGAGCGATCTGTGTGAAGCCGATCTCGATACCCGACTGCTCGCTGAGTTCGCGCGTGAGCTGTTCCAGCGCCGCAGCCACGCCGAGATCGTCGAGCATGGAGGGGCGCAGCGCGTGAGAAATGCGCCGCACTTCACGCAGCGTATCGCCGAGCCGCGTGAGACTGGTGGCGAGCGCTGCCTCCGCCTCGGGCACGCGCACTTCGCTGCGTTCGAAACGCGTGAGCGCCGATTCGAGCAGCAGTTTCACGGAGACCATCATCTGGCTGATGCCGTCGTGCAGTTCACGCGACAGGCGCGCCCGCTCGTTTTCCTGCGACTCCACCACCTGCTGCGCGAGCCGCTTCAGTTTGGCGTCCGCGCTGCGGTACTCGGTGACGTTGAGCACGAGCGCGCATAGAGCGATCACCGCCAGTCCGGCCACGGCAATTGCGTCGATCCATTTCATCGTGCGGTCGATGTTGGCGGCCGCGCCTTCGTCGATATGCGCGAGCGTCGAATCCACGTCGTCGAGATAGATGCCGGTGCCGATCATCCAGCCCCAGCGCTCGAGCGGCACCACGTAGCCTAGTTTCGAGGCGACCTTGCCCGTCGACGGACGATGCCACAGGTAGCGCACGTAGCCGCCGCCCTGCGAGGCCGCGGCGAGCAGTTGCTGGATGACCGGCGTGCCCTGGCTGTCGCGCAGGTCCGAGAGATCGCGTCCTACGAGGTCGGGTTCGCGCGGATGCATCAGCGAACGGCCATGCATGTCGTAGACGAAGAAATAGCCGTCCTTGCCGAAGTCCATTTTCTCCAGCACGGCGAGCGCACGCGTGCGCAGCAGCGCGTCGTCGCGCGCATTGTCCTGGCCGGCGTCGTAGAGCGGCGCAATCGCGGTGGTGGCGAGTTCGACGTAATGCTTGAGTTCGATTTCCTTGCTGGCCAGGTACGCGGCCTGGGTGGTCGCATGCTGCGTTGCGGCGAGCGCGGTGGCTTGCTGGTGCACGCCGATTTCAATGCTCGCCATGGCTGCCAGGAAGGGCACGATCGCCAGCAGGACAATCTTTGCTTTGAGTTTCATCGGGTGAAAAGACCGCCAACGGGCTACGTACTATTACGTAGCCGGCTTACGTAGTTGCGCGCTTGTAAGGACGCTTACGAAGGCGAATACTACATCCCCGCGGCATACCGTGCTGCGTGCCGGACCACGAGTCGTGGCGCGCGATGTCAATAATAGACTTAGGAGATGTTTGTGGAGACCTCCCAACCCGCCGGCCGTTCATGGCTCTGGCTGATTCTGCTGATCCCGTATATCGCCTTGTTGTGGCTGCCGTTCTATAACGACACGCGTCCGTCGTTCGTCGGCTTTCCGTTCTTCTACTGGTATCAGTTCTTGTGGGTGCCGTTGACCTCGCTACTGATTTACGTCGTGTACCGAGGTGTCAAATGAGCGATACGAATCCCGTCAATCCGGTCGCGATGACCGTCTTCATCGCGTTCTTCGCGCTCGTCACGGTGATCGGTTTCTTTGCCGCTCGCTGGAAACGCGGCGACCTGACGCAATTGCACGAGTGGGGCCTCGGCGGCCGCCAGTTCGGTACGGTCATTTCGTGGTTCCTGGTCGGCGGCGACTTCTACACCGCCTACACCGTGATCGCGGTGCCGGCTCTGGTGTATTCGGTGGGGGCGTACGGCTTCTTCGCGCTGCCGTACACCATCATTGTTTACCCGTTCGTGTTCGCGGTGATGCCGAAGCTGTGGAAGATCTCGCACGCGAAGAACCACATCACGGCAGCCGATTACGTGCAGGGCGAATATGGCGGCAAGTGGTTCCCGGCGGCCGTCGCGGTGACCGGCATCGTCGCGACCATGCCGTATATCGCGCTGCAACTGGTGGGTATGCAGGTCGTGATCAAGGGGCTCGGCGTGACCGGCGAAATGCCGCTGATCGTCGCCTTCGTGATTCTCGCGCTCTATACCTACGCAAGCGGCCTGCGGGCGCCGGCCATGATCGCGTTCGTGAAGGACATCATGATCTATATCGTGGTGATCGCGGCGGTGTGGCTGATTCCGGCGAAGCTGGGCGGCTACGCGCATGTGTTCGACGCGGCCGATACGTACTTCAAGGCCAAGGGCGGCGCGACCGGCATCATTCTGAAGCCCGCGCAGTTCACCGCGTATGCGTCGCTCGCGTTGGGCTCGGCGCTGGCCGCGTTCATGTACCCGCACACGATGACGGCGGTGCTGTCGTCCTCGTCGGCGAATACGGTGCGCAAGAATGCGATTTTCCTGCCGGCGTACACGCTGCTGCTCGGTTTGATCGCGTTGCTCGGCTATATGGCGATTGCGGCCGGCGTGCACGTCAAGTCGGCGTCGGACATGGTGCCGGCGTTGTTCAACACGCTGTTCCCGTCGTGGTTTGTCGGCTTCGCAGCGGCCGCGATTGCGATCAGCGCGCTGGTGCCAGCCGCGATCATGTCGATCGGCGCGGCCAATCTGTTCACGCGCAATCTGTGGCGTCCGCTGGTTTCGCCGAACATCTCGCCGGAAAGCGAGGCGTCCACGGCGAAGGTCGTGTCGCTGGTCGTGAAGTTCGGCGCGCTGCTGTTTATCGTGTTCCTGCCGACGCAGTACGCGATTGACCTGCAACTGCTGGGCGGCGTGTGGATTCTGCAGATTTTCCCGGCGATCGTATTCTCGCTCTACACGCGGCGTCTGAACACGCCGGGCCTGTTCCTCGGCTGGCTGGCGGGCATCGTGCTCGGTACCGGGTTGGCGATTTCGCAAGGTCTCAAGCCGGTGTTCGCCTTGCATCTCGGCGATGCGGTCTATCCGCTGTATATCGGCCTGATCGCGCTGGCGGTGAATATCGTGGTGAGTTTCGGCGTGTCGGTGCTGTCGCCGCGCAGGGTGGCGGCCACGGCCTGATGGCCTGATCGTCAGATAGTCTTTGCGGAAAAGCCGCGGACCTTGTGGTCCGCGGCTTTTTTTATTGCATGCGCGGTTTGGTGTTGAAGGTCGTTTCAGGCGTGCGTCAGGCGTCGGCCCAGCGGCGCAGCAGATTGTGATAGATGCCGGTGAGACTCACGACCGTGGCGTCGTTGGCCCCTTTCTCCGCGGCCAGACGCTGCACGTCGTTGTCGAGCTGAAACAGGATGGCGCGCTCGCCGTCGTCGCGCACCATGCTTTGAATCCAGAAGAACGACGCGATCCGCACGCCACGCGTGACCGGGCTCACGTGGTGCAGGCTCGACGCGGGGTAGAGCACCATGTCGCCGGCGGGCAGCTTCACGCGATGCACGCCGTAGGTATCTTCAACGCAAAGTTCGCCGCCGTCGTAAGTATCAGGTTCGGCGAGAAAGAGCGTGGCCGACAGATCGCTGCGAATGCGGAAATCGGTGCCGCGCAATTGACGGATCGCGTTATCGACGTGCGTGCCAAAACCGTCGCCGCCCGCGTAGCGGTTAAAGAGTGGCGGAAAGACTTTCAGCGGCAATGCGGCGGAAAAGAACCGGGGATTGCGCCCGAGCGCGTCCTGAATCGCGTCGCCCACCGCGCGCGCGGCGGCTGAGCCTTCAGGCAGTTGCTGATTGCGCTTGGCATGCGCCGACTGTTCGCCGGAGGTCGCCTTGCCGTCGATCCATTGCGCGGCGTCGAGTATTTCGCGGCATTGCGCGACCTGCTGTTTGTCGAGTACACCCGGCAGATGCAGCATCATGTGCGCGACTCCTGCGTCGGGATGACGAAGGCGTCTGCACGTGCGGCGACATCCGTACCGACGCTGCCAGCGAGCGCCCGAAACGCGCTCACCGGCGAAGCGGCCAGCCACGTCCGCATCTTTCCGATGAACGCAGCGGTCGCGGTATGCGGCACACGCTGCAACCAATCCAACGCGGTGTCGATCTCTCCGCGTTCCGCCAGCAGGCGCGCGTAGTTGAACTGGCCGCGAAAATCGCCGCCTTCCGCGGCGCGACGGTAGTGATCGAGCGCGACCTCGGCGTCCGCATCGACTTCCCAGCCGTCTTCGTAAAAGCTGCCGACCAGGTTGATCGACTTCGCGTGACCGAGTTCGGCAGCGAGCCGGAACCACTGCAATGCCTCGGCGCGATCGCATTCCACGCCGTTGCCGAGCGCCAGCGCCGACGCATAGTTGTACATGCCCCAGTCGAGCCCGGCCCGCGCGGCGAGCCGGTACCAGTACACCGCCACCGGCGCGCACGCGGCGGTGCCCCAGCCATGTTCATAGCACCGGCCGAGCATGTTCATTGCCATCGGATGATCCCGGCGAGCGGCGTGCCTGAACCACGTGAAGGCTTCTTCGGCATTGCGCGGCACGCCGTGGCCGTCGAGCAGATATTGCCCGTACACGGCCTGCGCTTCGACAATGCCGTTGTGCGCCGCGGCCGCCACCCATGCGGCGGCCTCGACAGGCGGCCCGGAAAGAATCGCGGCGAACTCGTCGTGCGACACATTCGCGAGCGCCTTCAACGTCACCTGTTCCATTGCGCGATGCTTAGTAGTGCGCGTTGAGCGTCAGGAACGCGGAACGTCCCGGCGCGATCGACGCGTAGTGAGCCGGATAGGCCTGGTCGTAATACGTGCGGTTAAAGATGTTCTGCACGTTCAGCTGCAGATCGACCTTCTTGTTGATCCGGTACGTCGCCATGCCGTCGAAGCGCCAGTAAGAGGGTACCGCGCGCAGATTCGCCGTATCGCCGTAGACCTGGGACATGTAGAACGCGCCGCCGCCGATCGTGAACTTCGGCAGCACGTCGTAGTTGGTCCACAGGCTGATGCTGTTTTTCGGCGTATTCGGGAACTGGTGGCCGTTATCCGCCGTGTTTTTGCCGTTGTCGCGCAACTCGCTCTTCATGTACGTGTAGCCGCCGAACACTTGCCACTTGTTCGTCAACTGCCCGGCCACGCCGAACTCGAAACCTTGCACGCGCTTGTTGCCGGCCATCGCGTACTCGTTGTTCGGCAGCGTGACGCGCGCGTTGGTCGTGTCGATCTGGAACAGGGCGCCCGTCAATGACAGCTTGTTGTTCAGCACGTTCCACTTGGTGCCGAATTCGACGCTGCGGTTCTTTTCCGGCGCGAGTTGATCCGCGTTCGCGCCGACACCGCCACGGCCCGGCGTCAACGATTGCGTTTCGCTGCCCTGGCCAAGCAGGGCGCCCGCCGGTGTCGACGAGGTCGCGATCGACGCATACACGCTGCCATTCGAAGCCGGCTTGAAGACGAGGCCGAACTGGTAGTTGAACAGCGTATCGTCGCGCGAGGTGCGTTTGCCGCCGTTGGCGACCGTGTTGCGGAAGTCGGTTGAGTAGTCGTCGACGCGCAAGCCGATGTTGGCTTGCCAGCGCTTGGTCAGTTCGATCGTGTCGAACGCGTACACCGATTTCGTGATCGTGCGCTGCTCGCTCGGATCGTTCGCCTGGGCGACTGAACCTGCCCACGGATCGTTCGGATTCGGCGCCCACAGGCTCGTGCAGTTATAGCCCGAGGCCGCGCCAATGCCCTTGGTCTTGCAGATTGCGCCGGTCGCGGCCGCCACGAGGTACGAATCGTTCACGCTGGTTTCGCGCGACACTTCGAGGCCGGTGGTGAAACTGTGCTTCAGGAAACCTGTCTTGAACTCGCCGAACAGTTCGGTCTGGTTCGCGAGGCTATAGACGTCGCTCGCCCGCGTATTCGCGCGGCGCCACACCATGCCGTTCACCACGTTGCCCTGGCTGTCGTCCGGCTGGGTCCAGATGTAGTCCTGAGTCGATTTCGTATAGCGCGTGGTGTTGCGGATCGTCAGATTGCTGTTGATGTCATGCTCGATTCGCACCGTGCCGACATCCGACGTGGTCTTGCGGAAATCGCGGTCGATCAGGCCGTAGAAGTTGTGACGGTCCACGTTGGCCGGATAGATCGTGCTGACGCTGGCCGGCTTGTTGGTGGTTGTGTAGAGGTACGGAATACCGCTGTCGGGCAGGTCATCGGTCGAGAGATGGTAGTAGCTCGCCGTGACGCGCGTCGGCGTGCCGAGGCCGTAGGTGAACGACGGCGCGATGCCCCAGCGTTCGTTGTTGACCGCGTCGCGGCCGGCCACGTCGTTGTTGTGGCTCATCACATTCAGGCGGAATGCCGCGTGATCGGCCATCTGCCAGTTGCCGTCGGCGGTGAAGCGGCGGTAACGGTCGGTGCCGAGGCCCGCGCTGCCGTCGGCGGAATTGCCGAGATGCGGGGTCTTGGTGATCAGGTTGATGCTGCCGCCCGCGCCGCCGCGTCCGCCATAGGCGCCGTCCGAACCCTTGGTGACTTCGATGCTTTCGATGTTGAACACTTCTCGCGTGGTGGCGCCGATGTCGCGCATGCCGTCGACGAAGGTGCTGCCCTGCGCGTCGTAGCCGCGAATGAACGGCCGGTCGCCGAGCGGATTGCCTCCTTCGCCCGCGCCGAAAGTAATGCCCGGCACCGTGCGCAGCGCCTCGGTCAAGGTCGACGCCCCGGTGCTGTGGATCAGCTCCTGCGGAATCACGGTCACCGACTTCGGCGTGTCGACCAGCGGCGCGGTGAATTTGACCGACGCCGACTGATCCGTTTTGAAGCCGTGGTCCGCCTCGCTCTGAACGGCGATCGGCGCGAGCTGGCTTTCCTTGTCGGGCGGCGCCGCGCTCGCCGTGCCCTGGGCGAGGGCGGGGCCGGCAGCCAACATGCTGCACAGTGTCGTGCTGATTTTGCCGAGCTTGGGTTCGTCGGACCGCAACTTCATGTCTATCCCCGTCGAGTTCTGGTGACCGGGCAGATATCGCGAACCTTACCCGGAAATTCCATGTTTATTACAAAATGTTTGCGGCATGCATTCTATGCAATCAAGTTGTAATTGAGAAGCGTTCTCAACAAAAAATATCGAGACGGGTGTGGGCGTGACAGAGCGATCTCAGCGAGTTGATGTAAAAATAGCTGAAAATGGGTGTGGAATGATGGTGGTTGACGGCGTTTTGACGATGATTTCGAGCCGCTGGTCGGGCGACCGAGCGTGCGTTGCCGGCTTTCTTCCGCCGGCGCGCGACTAGAACCGCTCCACCCTGAACGGATGCGGGTCCACGACGGTTGCTTCACCGGTAATCATCTCGGCGATCAGACGCCCGGTTATCGGACCCAGCGTCAGCCCGTGATGCGAGTGGCCGAACGCAAACCACAAGCCCGGGTGGCGCCGCGCGGGCCCGATGATCGGCAGCATGTCCGCCGTGCACGGCCGCCGGCCCATCCAGGCTTCGTCGTCGAGACGGTTGGCGAGAGGGAACAGCGCGCGGGCAATCGGCTCGACCGCGGCGAGTTGCGTCGGCGTTTTGGGCGCGTCGCACTCGGCGATTTCCGCGCCTGTCGTCAAGCGGATGCCGCGCGCCATCGGCGCGAGCAGGTAGCCGTTTTCGACGTCGAGCACCGGATGATTCAGACGCGCGGTCCCTTGTGGCGCGTAGTGCATGTGATAGCCGCGTTTCACCGCGAGCGGCAGGCGGTAGCCGAGGCGCGCACTCGCACGATCCGACCACGGACCCAACGCCACGACAACGGACGGCGCCGAGATCGTTCCCGCTTCCGTATCGACCGCCCAGCCTTCACGCAGCGTGTCCGCGTCGCCGATGAAAAAGCGCCCGCCCAGCGCTTCAAAATGCTTCGCGTAGGCCGTGACGAGCGCGTTCGGATCGCTCACGGAATCGGAGGCCGGAAAATACAGGCCGCCTTTCAAGGTCTTGTCGAGATCGGGTTCCATCTGCCGCAGGCGAGCGGGGTCGAGCGATTCGCACTCGACGCCGTATTCCCGATGCCACCGCTCGACAACCCGTGTCTCCGCGTCGAGGCAGGACTCGGTGCGAAATACCTTCATCCAGCCGATCGGGCGTAAGAGTGCGCTTGCATCGGCGTCGGCGGCCAGCGCGCGATGCTCGCTCACGCAATGTTCGATCAGCGTCGCGTACGACTTCGCAAGGGCGGCGTGTCGCGCTGGATGCGAGTTGCGCCAGTATTGCCACAGGAATGGGGCGGTCTTGAGGATGGCATCGGCGTGGTAGCGCACGTCCAGCGACTGGTTGCGCGCGTAGCGAAGCAACGTGCCGAGGTCGCGTGGAAACGCATAGGGATACACGCCTTCACGCTGGATCAGCCCGGCATTGCCGAACGACGTCTCGTTGCCGGGCAGCTTGCGATCGACCAGCGCGACCTGGCGGCCGCGCTTCTGCAGATGCACGGCGACGCACACGCCGACAATTCCCGCACCGAGCACAACGGTATCGAATTTCATTCTGGTTATAGGCCTTGCCTGAGGTCGCTTCGTCTGAGCACAGCCTTGAAGTGTGTCCATGAGTGGCGGCGCTGTCCAGTCCATCCAGGACGGTCCTGAGGCGCGCCGGCCGCGTTGAGAAAACGCTTGCGCGCAGGCCATGAATTGGGCGTCAGATGCCTAGGCGCCGTCAGCGTGTAAACTGCTGACTTTTTTGTGATATCGGTGGTATGTTGCAAGCCCCCCAGCGCACAGCTCTCAGTGGCCCGGCGCTCATCCGCTTACTGGCTCGCCTCGCGGATGTCGATGTTCCCGAATCCAGGCAATCGCTCTCGGACCGGCTCAGCCAGTGGCTCGGCTGGACCGACGCCATTGCGCTGTCCTCGGCGCTGAACAGCAATCCGACTGCCGTCGCCGCGCACGCGCGCGCGTTCGGCAGCGCGGAGGAGGACGCGTGCGTGCGCGTGCGTGACGCGTTGGCGCAGACCATTACGGGCAAGAGCGGTTCTGCCGCCGACCGGCGGCGCGTGTCCGGACACGGGTTGGTCAGGACCGCGTCCCGGACTGCGCCCGTCGAGGAAGTGGCCGATTTTGCGGTGTTTCGCCAGCGCTACCTGACCATCCAGCAGTCGATGGAGACGGACATTGGCAATCTGCGCGGCCGCCTGCGGAGCATGCTGGCCGCCAGAACGCCGGCCATGGCGCGGCTCGCGGTGGTGGACGCCGTCATGGAGCGGGCGCTGAGCGAGCGTGAGCGGAGTCTGCTGGCGTCGGTGCCCGTACTGCTCGCCGGACACTTCGAGCGCCTGCGCGAAGCGGAGCAGACGGCGCTGGCCGCCGCGGAAGCCTCGGGCGATGCCGCGCCCGACGCGACGGTCGCGCCCGGTACATGGCAGGAGACGTTCCGCAAGGATATGCAGAGCGTGCTGCTGGCCGAACTGGAAGTTCGTTTTCAACCGGTCGAAGGGTTGCTCGCCGCCCTTCGCACCTGCTAATTGGGACACCATGTCCAGATATCGTATTGAATTCGTTGTGTTTTTGGCAGGTTTGGCCGCAGTGTGCTGGATCGCCGCCGGCTACCTTGGTTCGAACCCGCTGGCGTTGGCCGTTACCTTGCTGATCGGCGTCTGCTATCTGAGCGGTGCGCTTGAATTGCACCGCTACAGCCAGGCCACCGGCACGCTCACGCGCGCCGTGACGGACCTGGCCGGGCCGCCGCCGAGTCTCGCCGCGTGGCTCGAGCCCTTGCATCCGAGCCTGCGCAACGCGGCGCGTCTGCGTGTCGAGGGCGAGCGCGTGGCCTTGGCCGGCCCGGCGCTCACGCCGTATCTGGTTGGCCTGCTGGTGCTGCTGGGCATGCTCGGGACGCTGCTCGGCATGGTCGCGACGCTGCGCGGCACCGGGGCGGCGCTGGAAAGCGCGACGGACCTGCAGGCGATCCGCGCGTCGCTGGCCGCCCCGGTCAAAGGGCTCGGTTTTGCGTTCGGCACTTCGATTGCCGGCGTGGCCACTTCCGCGATGCTGGGGCTGCTGTCGGCGCTGTGCCGGCGCGAACGCATGCAGGCGGCGCAGATGCTCGACGTCAAGATCGCGACGACCTTGCGCGTCTACTCGCAGTCCCATCAGCGCGAGGAATCTTTCCGGCTCCTGCAGCGCCAGGCCGAGGTGATGCCCACGCTGGTCGACCGTCTGCAAACGATGGTGGCGGCAATCGAGCGTCAGGGCCTTGCCGCGAGCGAGCAGCAGGCGGCCAGCCAGGATGCTTTCCACAACAAGGCGGAGGCCGCTTTCACGCGTCTCGCGAGTTCGGTTGAACAGTCGTTGAAGGCGAGTGTGGCCGACAGCACGCGCGCGGCCGGCGCGGCGCTCCAGCCGGTCATGGAAGCCACGATGGCAGGTCTCGCGCGCGAGACCACCGCGATGCACGGCACTGTCACGCACGCCGTGCAGCAGCAGTTGGACGGATTGACGAGCGGCTTTGAGGCGGCGACGTCGAACGTCGCGGAGATCTGGAACCAGGCCCTGGCGGGTCACCGGCGTGCGAGCGAGGAACTGGCGCAGCATTTGCGCGCCTCGCTGGACGGCTTTACGGAAACGTTCGAACAGCGTTCGGCCGGTTTGCTGGACGGAGTCTCAGCCCGTCTTGATGCTACGGCCGATAGCGTGTCGAAGGCGTGGCACGAGGCGCTGTCGAGACAGGAGAGCGTCGGCGAAAAGCTGGCGGCAGGTAATCAGCAAGCACTGGCGGAAGCCGCGGCAACTTTTGAACGGCATTCGGCTGCTGCGGCGGCGACTTTCGAGCAGCACGTGGCGACGACAGCGACGACCTTCGGGCAGCAAGCGGCGACGACCGCTGCGACTCTGGAGCAGCACGTAGCGACGACTGCAGCGACCCTTGAGCAGCATTCCGCGGCAGCCGCTGCGGCCTTCGAAAAACATGCGACGTCGGCTGCGGCAGCCTTCGAACAACATTCAACCGCTGCTGCTGCGACTTTCGAGCAGCACTCGACCGCTGCTGCGGCGACCTTCGGGGAGCATTCGACTGCGGCTGCGGCGACCTTCGGGGAGCATTCGGCTGCGGCTGTGGCGACCTTCGGGCAGCATTCTGCTGCAGCCGCTGCGGCGTTCGAGCAGCATTCGACAGCTGCTGTGGCGACTTTTGGCCAGTATTCGAGCACGGCTGCTGCGGCCTTCGAGCAACACGCGGCGTCGCTGCTGCGCGGCGTGAATCAGTCGCACGCGGATTTGCAGGCGGCGCTGGCCTCGAAGGACGAAGCGCGGCTTGCTGTCTGGACCGAGACCCTCGGTGCGACCGCCGCGACGTTGAGCCAGGAATGGGAGCAAGTGGGCGCGCGCACCGCGAGCCGTCAACAGGACATCTGCGACACGCTGGCACAAACCGCGCGCGATATCTCGGCTCAGACGCAGGCGCACGCGAGCGAAACGATGGCCGAGATCGGCCGGATCGTGGAGGTCGCGGCGCAAGCTCAGCAGGCCGCGGCGAATCTGCAGGCAGAACTCGCTGCGAAGGACGAAGCACGCCTCGCCGCATGGACCGGGGCGCTCGATGCGATGGCCTCTGGCTTGAACGAGGCATGGGAACAGGCAGGCGCGCGCACCGCGAGCCGCCAGCAGGAAATCTGCGAGACGCTCGCGCAAACCGCGCGTGATATTTCGGCTCAGACGCAGACCCATGCGAGCGCGACGATCGCCGAAATCGGGCAACTCGTGCAGGCGGCTTCGGAAGCACCCAAGGCGGCCGCCGAAGTCGTGGCCGAACTGCGTCAGAAGCTGTCCGACAGCATGGTGCGCGACACGGCGATGCTGCAGGAGCGCAGCCGTTTGCTGGAAACGCTGGAAACCCTGCTCGACGCGGTCAATCATGCGTCCACCGAGCAGCGCACGGCGGTGGATGCGCTGGTCGCCACATCGGCGGATCTGCTCGAGCGCGTGGGTACGCGATTCACGGACCACGTCGAGCACGAAACCGGCAAGCTCGGCGCAGTTGCCGCGCAAGTCACCAGCAGCGCCGTGGAAGTGGCGAGCCTTGGAGAAGCGTTCGGCGGCGCCGTGCAAGTGTTCGGCGAATCGAACGACAAGCTGGTGGCGCATCTGCAGCGTATCGAAACCGCGCTCGACAAATCCCTCGCGCGCAGTGACGAGCAGCTTGCGTACTACGTCGCGCAAGCGCGGGAAGTCATTGACCTGAGCGTGATGTCGCAGAAGCAGATTGTCGAAAACCTGCAGCAGCTCGCCGCCGGCCGGCGTGCGTCAGCCGGAGTTGAAGCCGCATGACCGAGGACATCGACGGCGGCGTGGAGCCGGCCGCACCGATATGGCCGGTCTTCGGCGATCTGATGTCGGTGCTGTTGGGCGCGTTCGTGCTGATCCTGGTCGGCGTGATCGGCGTGCAACTGGAACTCTCGAGCAAGCTGGAGCAGGAGGTCAAACAGCGTCAGCTGGAAACGCAGCGCCGCAAGACGCTGGAGCAGGCGCTGGCCGGGCCGCTTGCGGCCGGGCGCGTGACGCTGGTGAACGGGCGTATCGGTATCAGCGGCAACGTGCTGTTCGCGCTGAACTCGGATCAACTGCAGCCGCAAGGCCGGGATCTGCTGAAGAGCCTCGCCGGGCCGCTCTCCGCGTATTTGCAGACCAACGACGAAATCCTGATGGTGAGCGGTTTTACTGACGATCAGCGTCTGCGGGAAGGCAACCGGCGCTTTGCCGACAACTGGGAACTGTCGGCGCAGCGAGCGTTGACCGTGACGCGCGCGTTGATCGACGACGGTGTGCCCGCATCGTCGCTCTTTGCAGCCGCGTTTGGCTCCGGGCAGCCTGTGAGTTCGAATGCCGACGAGCAGGGCCGCGCCAAAAACCGCCGCGTGGAAATCGCGCCGGTCCCGAGGCCGTCCACCGCAGCGGTGAAACCTCATGAGTGACCACGGCCGCGATGTGGCGAGCGAAGCCCGTGCAACGCTCGACGCCTGGCACGAGCGCGGCGCCGATCGTCTGGATCCCGTCCGTTTTCATTTCATCGAGGCGCTGGAGCGACGCACGGCCGGCCACAGCGGCGAGGCGCGGCGCATCCTCGACGAGCGCTTGTCCGCACTGCTCGAAACGTATGCGGACAATCTCGAAGGCGCGGCATTGGCAACGGAAGAATCCACGGTCCCCGCGGATTCCGCGGAGAGCGCGGCGTTGTCGACTGATGAGCCCGCAACGGCAACGCTGGCAGGCTTGCTCGACTACATGGCGAGCCGCGCTCACGACGTGCCTGCGGCCAACGGCTTGCCGCGCGCCGCGTCGTATCCGGAACTGGCCGCGCTCGATGACTTCAGGCAGATGTGGTCGAAAGTCCGCGCCGAGAAGCAGATGCGCCAGTCGCTGGAGCAGGTGCCGGGCAACACCGGTCCGCTCAACTCGAGCAGCCTCGTGCACCGTGCGCTTTCGCTGATGAGCGAGTTGTCGCCGGGTTATCTCACGCAGTTTCTGGGCTACGTCGACGCGTTATCGTGGCTGGACCAGATGAATGGTGGCGCCGCCCCAACGGGCAAGGACGCACCACGGGCCGTCAGCGCCGGCAGGAGTGCGCGCGGCAAGGCGCGCTAGCGTCATCCATACGCCGGGCCATGAATGAATGCCCGGCGTCTCTTCCTGCGCGGCAGGCCACGCTCAATCGAAATCGAATACGTCGAAGATCGAGCGTTTTTTGCGCTGCGTTCCATATCCCGTTCCATGATCGCCGTGCCCGCGGTTGCGGTCGTATGAATGGTCCCGGTCACGGTGGCCCTCGCGGTTTGCACGCATGGCAGCGGACGTGTCGGGATGCGCGGCGTCCTGCGCTATCAGCTTGTCGAGTTCGCCGCGATCGAGCCACACGCCGCGGCAATCCGGGCAGTAGTCGATTTCAATCGAGCGGCGCTCGGTCATCAGCAAGTCAGTCGTCTTGCAAACAGGGCATTTCATGATGTCGCTCCTCAAGGGTACAAAGACATCGGGCACGCGATCCGGCGAGGTGCCCGATCCGGAATAAATCATTTCGTACTGCTGGTCAGCACGCCCGTGCCGGCCACGCGTTTCGATTTCGCGCGGCGCACCAGCAGGTTCATCGCCTCGACGAATGCGGAGAACGCCATTGCCACGTAGATGTAGGCCTTGGGTACATGCGAGCCGAAGCCCTCCGCAATGAGCGTCATGCCGATCACGAGCAGGAAGCTGAGTGCGAGCGTGACGATGGTCGGGTTGCGATCGATAAAGCGCGACAGCGGCTGGGCAGCGAACAGCATCACCATGACCGCGCTGATCACCGCGACGAACATGATCGGCATGTGATCGGTCATGCCGACTGCAGTGATGATGCTGTCGACCGAAAACACGATATCGAGCAACAGGATCTGGCCGATCGCGGCCGCCACCGTCAATTGAGCCGTCGTGGTTGCCTTGCCCTGTGCTTCTTCCGCGTGCATCACGTGATGGTGCATTTCACACGTCGCCTTCCAGACAAGGAACAGGCCGCCGCCGAGCAGCACCAGATCGCGCCATGAGAACGCGTGGCCGAAGAGCGTGACGGCGGGCGCGGTCAACTGCGCGATCCATGCCACCGTGCCGAGCAGGCCAAGCCGCAGAACCAGCGCGAGCATGATGCCAAGGCGCTGCGTGTGAGCGCGCTGTGCCTCCGGCAGCTTGTTGCTGAGGATCGAAATGAAAATCAGGTTGTCGATGCCGAGCACGATTTCCATCACGACCAGCGTGAGGAGCGCGGCCCATGCGGCAGGATCGGCGATGAGAGTGAGCAGGGAGTCCATGGTGTCCGTCAGCGAAGGAATGGTGGTGCGTTGCAATAGCGTTATGATCGCCGACTGGATGCTTCGAATAAATCAGTGATAATCTGATCAACATATCGTTTTTTTCGACATATCGCGCCATGCTCAACTATCGCCATCTGTACTATTTCTGGATCGTCGTGAAGGAGGGCGGCTTTGCGCGCGCGGCCGAGCGCCTCGACATGGCCGTTCAAACCATCAGCGCGCAGGTGCGCGAGCTGGAAAAGTCGATCGGACGCCAGTTGCTGAAACCGGCTGGGCGCGGCGTCACGATGACGGAAGCCGGCGAGTCGGCATTCAATCGTGCGGAGCAGATTTTTCAGCTCGGCGAGGCGCTGCTCGACGAGCTGCGCGAGGCGGGCGGGGAAGGCGTGGCGCGGCTCGCCGTGGGGCTGTCCGACGGTATTTCGAAGCTGGCGGCGCACGCGCTCCTTGCGCCGGTGCTCGATACGCCGTCGCTCAGGCTCCTGTGTCACGAAGGCGAGCATGCCGAATTGATGTCCGAACTCGCGCTGCATCGGCTCGATCTGGTGCTCGCCTGCCAGCCGGCGCCGCATAACGCGGACCTGCGCGTGATCAGTCAGCGCATTGCCGGCTCACCGGTCGACTGGTATGGCCCGGCGGAGATTGTCCGCAAGGCCGCCCGAGCAGGTTTTCCGCAGTGTCTCGCGGACATCCCCGTGCTACTGCCGACCCGGCACGCGGCGTTGCGCGCGCGGCTCGACCGGTGGTTCGAGACGCACGGTATCCGGCCAAGCATTGTCGGCGAGTTCGAGGATAGCGCGCTGATGGCGGTATTCGCCGCGCGCGGCCTCGGTGTGTTTCCCCTTGCGGAACTGGGCGCGGAGGACCTGTCGCTGTTGCGGGGCTTGCGCTGGCTCGGCCGCGCGGATGGCGTGATCGAGGAGATCCACGCCATCCGCTCGCGCCGCGGCCAACATCATGCGCTGGCTTCTCAGGTGGTGGCCGGCGCGCGCCTGTAACCGCGCAGCGCGTGTGAAGAGAGGCCCTGCCGGCTGGTGGACGGTGTCAGGTTGGGCCCCCATGCGTTCAACACGGCGGCGAGCAGGGCGATTTCGCCATCCGCCAGATAGTCGTCAGCGACCGCCACGGCCACGCACAGGCGAATGACTTTGCGGCGCAACGCCGGATCGTCGATTTCGCCAATCAGGGTGTCGAGCATGGTTGCATCGGGATGACCCATCGGCGGCGCGAGCGACATTTGCGCGACCGAGCGGTCCTCGCACAGCGTCTGCACGATCTGCGCGAATTGCTCCGGCGCAAGACCGAGTTCGCCGGCAATGTTCAACTTCTCCAGCAGGCGCTCTTCCGAACTGCACACATGGCCGTCGGCCGTGATGGCCAGCGCCACGATGCGTGCGGCGGCTTGAGGGCTATTGCGCGGATAGGTTCGCATGATCGGGATCCTTAAGCGGACAATGTCCGTAGTGAAGATGGATCCCAGTCTGCGGCAGGTTGTGAGTCGGATAAATCTGCTAATTGTGGATGAACAGTTCGGAAAAAACGAAGTATCGGGAATGGGCCATTCTTCGGATCGCTCCGTAGCGACACGAATCAGGCCCAAGCGCCGGGTTCGCGCGTCATTGCGTGGGTGTGGCCTGCATGGCCGGTTGGTTGTTCATGAGCGCGCTCTTTTGGGCTGCATGCATGGCGGCGACTTTTCTCTCCGCTTCCTGAATGTCGGCAGGATAGTCACCGTCATCGCCCTGAGACGCGTTATACCCGACGGCCTCCAGTTCTTCGAGTTCATGCCGCACTTCCGCACGCGTGACCTGATGGGGGGCGGGGGCGGAAGACGACGCTTGCGCGTACACGCCGGTCGAGGTGATCAGCAGTGCGGCGCTGACCATGAGCGCACGCGAGATGGTCCGGACTGCGAGCGGGTTCTGCGAGATCAGTTTCATGTCGATACTCCTCAATATGCGAGCGCATGTTCGAACTCGATTGAAGTCGACAGCAACACGCTCTGCATCGGTAAACCCCGAGTGCGGCCTGGTTATTCCCGGAATCGTCGCGCCGGGACGCGGCGGTGCGCACCGGTTGGCGAACGGGAATAAACGGGCAGGAGCGGTGGTTATACAGACGTGAGGAAACGAATTGAGGTGATCAAAATGGACATTATCGACATGGCGCGTGAGTCGGGGATGGCGGTTGTTCTCAATGCCAGAATCGGCCGTGAGGAATACCACAGCGTGTGCGGTTCGCTGTCCGCCTTGCAAAAATTCGCCGAAGCCGTACGCCAAAGCACGGCGAATCACGCGTCGGGCCGCAAGCGCCGGGACCGGTCCGCGCGTTCCGTCTGACATGATGCGACCACGCAACGTTGCCGAGGGGGCCTTAGGCACGTTGCTATCATCCGGAAAGCGGCGTTCGATGTCATCGCGCGACGGCACTCGCGGCTGCGGCCGCGCGCGTTCAAACACAGGGACTTTGCCATGCACACTCTGCTGCGCCGTTTCCAGTTCATCTCAGGCGTGGTTCTGCTGATCTATCTCTTTCTGCATCTGGTCAATCATGCATTGGGGATCTGGTCGCTGGATCTCGCCGGACACGGCCTGACGCTGGCGCTACGGCTGTGGCATAGCGTGCCTGGCACGGTGCTTCTCTACGGCGCGGCGCTGATGCATTTTTCGCTGGCGCTGCGTACCATCTACGGCCGCCGCCATTGGGCGTTGCCGCTCACGGAATGGGTTCGGCTCTGGGCGGGATTGAGCCTCCCTCTGCTGCTGATCCGGCATGCGGTCGCGACCCGTCTCGCCGCGTCTCTTTACGGCTTCGAGCCCAACTACGAGCGCATTGTGATATCGCTCATCACGAGCGGCACGCAAGGCTTGCAGCTTGCGCTGCTCGCGCCGGGCTGGTTGCACGGTTGTCTTGGACTCTGGCTGCGCATGCGCCACCACGCCTGGGTGCGTCGCGCGAAACCGGTGCTCGTTGCGTTCCTGGTCCTGTTGCCGCTGCTGTCCGCCGCGGGTTTCGTGCGCATGAAGCAAGCTGTCATGGCAATCAACGCCGGCCCGCTGCACCCCGATCCCAAGCTGGTCTCGCACCAGGTCGCGCTCGATACGTGGCGCCACGACATTCTGATGCTGTACCTGTCGCTGCTGATAAGCGCGCTCGTAGCCGGTCAGTTGCGCAACTGGCTGGAACGCCGGCAATTACGCAAGCAAACGCGGAGTCTTACGGCGCCGCGTCGCTCGGATTGTTGAAGCCCATGGACACGACGCACTCCGTGAAGTATTCCGCGGTCGCGCTGAACACATGGTCCTTGCGATACATCAGGCTCACGGTCAGTTCGGGCAAGTGTGCGTCGGTGGCGAGGCGCGTCAACATGCCTGAGCGGACGTGCTCGTCGAGAAGGAAGTCGGGCCACACGCTCACCACGCCGGGCTCGCCGGCGAGTTTTGGGTAGAGCCGCTGCGAGGTGCAGACACTGACACGTTGCGGCTCCTGAGCCGGGCGGCCGCCGCACAATTGCGACCAGAATTCCGGCCAGCTTTCCCGCGTATGGTTGTAGAGCCAGCGGTCGCGCGACAGAACGTCGAGCCGGGTTTCGCCGGCGAGCGGATCGCCGCTGCGCACGGCGAGCGATTGTGTCCGCACCGCGACGGGGTCCACCTGGAATTCCGCCGTCACGTCCCGCTGTGCGACGGCGGCGACGCAAAGATCGAATGTGCCGTCGCGCAGACCGTCGGTGATCTGCCTCGGCTGACATTCGTACACGTTGACCAGCGAATCGGGAAACCGGCGCCGGAATGCCTGAATCGCCGCGGGCACGGCGATCGATGCCGCAAGCAGCGACACGCCGATCGACAGCGTGCGCTCCGACGACGACTTCATGTCCTTCAGTTCCTGCTCGGCGCGGGCAATTTCCGCGACCACCCGGCGCGCCCGGTGCAGCAGCGCTTCCCCGTACGGCGTGAGCCGGACGCCGGCGCCGCTGCGTACGAGGAGCTGCACCCCCAGGCGCGTCTCGAGTTCCTTCACGCTCTTCGTCACCGCGGGCTGCGACAGATTCAATGCCTCAGCGGCGGCCATGAGCGTGCCGTGTTCGGCAATGGCGACGAGCATCCGTAGCTGGGTCGTTTTCATGACTGAGGGCGCCATAAGCTTTCGCTATGGCCATAAGGAATTGGAAATCGATCTGCCCGCGCAATCGCTAGCATGGGTGCCTCATGAGCGCCGTGTCGGCGCGCAAAGTATACAGGGAGGCACCGGGCATGCAGCATACCGAAGCGGAGATCGCGGAACTGGTCGCGTTACGCCGCGATATCCACGCCAACCCCGAGACGGCATTCGACGAAACGCGCACCAGTGAACTGGTGGCCGCCAAACTGCGGGCGTGGGACATCGAGACGCATACGGGAATCGGCAGCACCGGTGTGGTCGGTGTGATTCACGGAAGGCTTGGCCCCGGCCGCTCGATCGCATTGCGCGCGGACATGGACGCGCTGCCGATGCAGGAAGAAGGCATGCCTTTGCATCGTTCGTTGCGCAACGGCGTATTTCACGGCTGCGGACACGACGGGCACACGGCGATGCTGCTCGGCGCCGCGCGCCACTTCAGCAAGCATCGCGAGTTTCACGGCACGCTCGTGCTGGTGTTCCAGCCCGCGGAAGAAACCGGCGGCGGCGCGAACGCCATGCTCGCGGACGGCCTCGAAACGCGCTTCCCGTTCGACGAAATCTATGCCATGCACAACGCGCCGCATTTCTCGCCGGGCACCTTCGGTGTCAGGGACGGCGCGATGCTCGCCTCCTGCGACGAACTGCGCATCGAAGTCACCGGCGTTGGCGGACATGGCTCCTCGCCCGAAAAGACGATCGACCCGATTGCCGCCGCCGCGCAATTGATCTGCGCCTTGCAAACCGTGGTGAGCCGCTCGGTCGATCCGAGCGCGATGGCGGTGCTGAGCATCGGCAGCATTCACGCCGGCACGACGTCGAATGTGATTCCCGCCCATGCCTCGCTCACCGGCACGCTGCGCACCTTCGACGAGAGCATTCGGTCGCTCGCGAAAAGCCGCATCGAAACCATTTGCGCGGGCGTGGCGAAGGCGACCGGCTGCGCAATCAGCATCGAGTTCTACGGCAGCTCGCCGGCGACGATCAACCATCGTGAGCAGGCGGACGCGGCGGCTCGCGCGGCGCAGACGGTGTTCGGCGCGGCCAACGTGCTGCGCGAATTCGCACCGCTCAACGGTTCGGAAGACTTCTCCGAGTTCCTGCTGCGCCGCCCGGGCGCCTACGTTCTGCTGGGGCAGGGCGGCGTTTATTGCCACCACCCTGAATTCGATTTCAACGACGACGTATTGCCGCTTGGTGTGCGCTTCTTCGTTGCATTGGCCGAGCAGCGTCTCGCGGCCTGAACACTTCACACACTTTCTGGATCGCTCTCATGAATCTTGTAACGCGCCTTGTGGGCGCGGCCTTTGCTGCGTCCGCCGCCGTCGCCCTTGCACTGCCTGTCAACACGTTTGCCGCGGATACGGCAACCCTGCGCTTCGGCACCGACGCCGCCTATCCGCCGTATGAATACAAATTGCCGGATGGCAAGCTCGCCGGACTCGAGATCGACATCGACAACGCGATTTGCGCGGCGGCCAACCGGAAATGCGAGTTTGTCGTCGGCAGTTTTGATGGACTGATTGCAGGGCTGCAGTCGCGCAAGTTCGATGCGATTGCCGCTGCATTGGCGCCGACTGCCGCGCGCCGCGCCGTAATGGATTTCACGGTGCCCGTGTATCCGGCGGATATTCGCCTGGTGGCGGCCAAATCCGCGAAGCTGGCGCCGACTGCCGCGGCGCTCGCCGGCAAACGCGTCGGCGTGCTGCAAGGCTCGACGCAGGCGAATTTCGCCAAGGCGAATTGGGCGGATCACGGCGTGACGATTGCCGAGTATCAGGATCAGGACAGCGCGTACGCCGATCTCCAGACCGGACGCCTCGACGCCACGCTCGTACTTGGCCCGGCTGCGCAAGCAGGCTTTCTCAGCAAACCCCAGGGCGCCGGGTTCGCGTTCGCCGGAGACCGCATTCAGGATCCCGCGATTCTCGGCGCCAGCAGCGTGATCGGCGTACGCAAGGGCGACACGAAGACGCTCGAGATGCTCAACGCCGCGCTAAAGAAAATACACGACGACGGCACGGTCGACCGGCTGATGCGCAAGTACCTCGGCGCCGACGCGGTAACGCAATGACGCGCGCGGCACCTCGTGATGCGGCCGGGCCGCCCGTCACATAGGGACGCCTGCGGAGTTGGACCTGGCGGTCACCGGCAGTTCGAAGCAGAACGTCGTTCCCGTTCCCGCGTGCTCGACCAGGCGTATCTGACTGTGATGCAGTTGCAGCATGCGGTGGACGATCAGCAAGCCGAGTCCGCCGCCTCGATGCGCGCCGCCGGAGCTGAAGGGCCGCTCGAACAGGCCCGCGCGCTGGTCCGGCGGAATGCCGGGGCCGGTGTCGCTCACCGTGACCGATACCTTGCCGTCCTTATGCGCAAGATCGACTTCGATTGACCCTTCGGCGGGCGTGTGGCGAATCGCGTTGTCGAGCAGGTTCGTCAGCACGCGTTCGATCATGCCCAGGTCGGCCGTGACGTTCGGCAGGCGTGGCGGAATGCCGGCCCGCAACTGGATGTGCCGCGCCTCGGCCGGCAACTCGAATTTCTGGAAAACGTCCTGCACCAGATCGACCAGCGAGAATGGTTCGAGAGCGGGTTGCACATTGCCGTGCTCGAGCCTCGCCAGTTCGAACAGGCTTTGCGCGAGCCGCCCCACCTTGACGCTCTGTGCGAGCGCGATCGCCAGATAGCGTTTGCGCTCCGCTTCGCCCAGCGTGTCGGATTTCAGCGACAGCGTCTCCAGGTAGCCGTGCAGCGAGGTCAGCGGGGTGCGCAAGTCGTGGGAAATATTGGCGATCAGCTCGCGCCGCTGCTGGTCTTGCCGCGTCAGCGCGCGCCATTGTTCGCCGATGCGGTTCGCCATCTGCGCGAACGTGGCTTCGAGCACGGCAATTTCGTCGCCCCGTCCGGCAGGCGATGAACGCGGCACGTTCGGCTGGGTGTCAGGCTCGCCCTCCGCATCGAAGCGGCGCATGGCTTCAGTGAGGCGGCGCAGCGGCCGCGTGATCAGGCCGAATGCCATCAGGCCCGCAATCAATCCCAGCAGCGCGACCAGCGCCATGGACCACAACGTGGTGCGCAGCACCGAGCTGGCCGCCACGCGTGCAGCGAGCGCGTCATGTTCTTCGCCAAGCAGAACCACATACACATAGCCGGACGGCGGCTGCCCGCTCAGTTGCAGCGGCGCGGCGCTGAACACCTTTTTGCCGGCGACGCTGCGCGGATCGTCGCCGAGAATGGGTAGCGCCTCGCCCGCAATGAATTGCCGGATCGGCTCGAGGTCCACCCGTTCGCGTTTGACGTGCCCGGCGGGCGCGTCGTCGCCCTCGATGCGCCCTTGATTGTCGAGCAGATAGACCTCGACGCTGGGGTTCACTCTCATCAGCTGGCCGAACAGCTGCCGGACCGCGTCGGGCCGCAGACCGTTGGCGTCCATGAGCGACGTGCGGTGGGCAATGTGGTCGGCGAGATTGCGCGACAGACTCTGGATGACCTCTTTCTCGTGCAGATCGCTCGAACGGATTTGCAGGTAGGCCGACGCGCCGCAGCAGGCCAGCAGGAGCACGGAAAAAACCAGCGAAAGCCGCTGGGTCAGCGTCAGGTTCACGATGCGTCCTTCGGTGCGCCGGCGGGCGTGGGCGTCTCGCCGGGCACGGCGAGCTTGTAGCCGCGTCCCCAGACAGTCAGGATGCGCTCGGGCTGCGCCGGGTCGGCCTCGATCTTCGCGCGCAGCCGGTTGATATGGGTGTTGACGGTGTGTTCGTAGCCCTCGTGCTGATAGCCCCACACCGCATTGAGCAGATCCATTCGTGAGAAGACTTTGCCGGGATGCTGCGCAAAGTAGTACAGCAGGTCGAATTCGCGCGGCGTGAGTTCGATCGGCTGGTCGTCGACGGCGGCCTCGCGCGTGAGCGGATCGATCGACAGCCCGGCGATCCGCAGACTGCCGGCTTCGATCCGGGAATCTTTCGCCATGGCGTCGACGCGGCGCAGCAGCGCTTTCACGCGCGCCACGAGTTCGAGCACCGAGAACGGTTTGGCGAGGTAGTCGTCCGCGCCCAGTTCGAGGCCGAGAATCCGGTGAACTTCACTCGAACGCGCGCTGGTGATGATGATGGGCGTGTAGCGCGTCATCGCGCGGGCGCGCCGGCAGATTTCCAGCCCGTCCACGCCCGGCAGCATCAGATCGAGAATCAGCGCGTCCCAGCCGCCTTGCTCCAGCAGGCGCAGCCCTTCGTTGCCGTCGGCGCTGTGCACGACTTCATAGCGTTCGTCGCGCAGATGAAGACTCAGCACGTTGGCGATGTCGACATCGTCTTCGACGATCAGGATGCGCTTCGAATGGTCCATGGTTGGCTTCCGCCGTGGTTTGGGGGCGTGGATCGGCGCAAGGGCACGGCGCTGCCAGCGGCCCCTGCGGCCATGCCGCCATTGTGCAAAATTTTCCGGCGGCGAGTTATCACAAATAATTTAACTTTTCGTGAGGACTTCGACATCCACGGCGCTCTAGGATGTGGCCACTTTCCACACTAACCGTATCAACCGACCCTGACCGAACGCCTGGAGCCGACATGTTACTCATTGTTCTTGCCTATCTTGGCGGCGCTCTCACGATTCTCAGCCCGTGCATCCTGCCGGTGCTGCCGTTCGTGTTCGCGCGTGCCGATCAGCCTTTCGTGCGCAGCGGCCTGCCGTTGCTGGCCGGCATGGCGCTGACGTTTGCCCTCGTCGCAACGCTTGCCGCTGTGGGCGGCGGCTGGGTCACCCAGGCCAATCAGTATGGCCGCTGGGTCGCCATCGTGTTGCTCGCGGTGTTCGGCTTGTCGTTACTGCTGCCGCGCTTCGCTGATTATCTGATGCGTCCGCTGGTGAGCGCGGGCAACCGCCTGTCCAACTTTGCGCAGGCCGATGGTCAGCAGGTCCGCGCGGGTTCCTCGTTTCTGCTCGGGATCGCCACCGGCCTGCTGTGGGCGCCGTGCGCCGGTCCGATTCTCGGCCTCGTGCTGACCGGCGCGGCGCTGCGTGGCGCGAGCATCGGCACGACCTTGCTGCTGGCGGCTTACGCGGCTGGTGCGGCTACTTCGCTGGCGATTGCGCTGCTGATCGGCGGGAAGGTGTTTGCGGCGATGAAGCGCTCGCTGGGCGCGGGGGAATGGATTCGCCGCGGCATCGGCGCGGCGATGCTGGGTGGCGTGGTGGCGATCGCGCTGGGTGTCGATACGGGCCTGCTCACGCGTGTCTCGACCGTCGCGACCGGCGGTATCGAGCAGAAACTCGTCGATAAGCTCGCGCCGAAGGGGACTCCGGGCAAGCCGCCAGTCGCAGCTGATCCGGCCGATACGTCTGCTACGTCTGCTACGTCCGCTACACCGGACAGCGGTGCGATGACGAACGCCAACGCTGCGGCAAACCCGCCGGTCGACGCCGCTCCGGTTGCCACCGCAACGTCCGGCGGCGCGATGATCCGCACCGCCGCCGAAGCGGCACCGCTGCCGGTCGAAGGCGTGTTGCCGCCGCTGGACGGTGCGGTTCAATGGCTGAATTCGCAGCCGCTCACGTTGCAGGATTTGCGCGGCAAGGTTGTGCTGGTCGATTTCTGGACGTACTCGTGCATCAACTGTTTGCGCACGCTGCCGTATGTCAAAGCGTGGGCGCAGAAGTACAAGGATCAAGGGCTCGTGGTAATCGGCGTGCATGCGCCGGAATTCGCGTTCGAGCGCAATATCGACAACGTTAAGAAGGCCACGCATGACCTCGGCGTCGACTATCCGGTCGCCATCGACAACAACTACGCGATCTGGCGCGCGCTGAACAACCAGTACTGGCCGGCACACTATTTCGTCGATGCGAAAGGGCAGATCCGCTATCACCATTTTGGCGAAGGCGATTATGCGGAGTCCGAAAAGGTGATCCAGCAACTGCTGGCCGAAGCGGGCCATGCGGGCGCCTCGAAGGTCGCAATCGGGCTTGGCAACGCCAGCGCGCAGGGCGTGCAGGCCGCCGCGGACGAAGCCGACATTCAATCGCAGGAGACTTACATCGGGTACGACCGGGCGGAGAACTTCGCGTCGCCCGGTGGCGAAGTGCAGGACAAGGCGCACACCTATGCGGCACCGTCGCAGCCTGCTGTCAACGACTGGGGGCTGGCCGGCTCCTGGAACGTCGGCGCGGAGCATGCCACGCTGGTGAATGCGTCCGGACGTATCGTGTATCGCTTTCATGCGCGCGACCTGCATCTGGTGCTGGGTCCGGGCGCGGATGGCAAGCCGGTGCGGTTTCGCGTGAGCGTCGACGGTGCCGCGCCTGGCGCCGCGCACGGTGCCGATGTTGCCGCCGACGGCAGCGGCACGGTGACCGGGCAGCGTCTGTATCAACTGGTGCGGCAAACCGGCGACGTCACGGACCACACGTTCTCGATCGAGTTCTTGGACCCGGGCGTGCAGGCCTTTGCCTTCACGTTCGGATAAGCCGGTGCGCACGGCCCGGCTCAACCCTCACTGACCTTAAGGACTGACCATGCGTACGATATTCACCAGCACCGCGCCGCTGAAGAAGCGCTTTTCCGTCGCGCGGCTCACGGGCCTCGTTGCCGTTGCTTTGAGCGTCGTGGCTGCACAGCATCTGGCCCATTCGGCGGAAGCAGCCACCAAAATTCCTCCTCCCGCGCAGGACGAAAAGGCCGGCGCGGCGCACAGTGAAACGGCGGTGTTCGCGGGTGGCTGCTTCTGGGGCGTGCAGGGCGTGTTCGAGCACGTACGCGGCGTGCGTCAGGTCGCTTCGGGCTACACCGGCGGCGCGGCCTCCACGGCGCAATACGAAACGGTTAGCGAGGGCGATACGGGACACGCGGAGTCGGTGCAGATCACCTACGATCCGACGCAGATCACGTATGGACGCCTGCTGCAGATATTCTTCTCAGTCGCACACAACCCGACCGAGTTGAACCGTCAGGGACCTGACGAGGGCACGCAGTATCGCTCGGCGATTTTTCCCGTGAACGCGGCGCAGCGCGATATCGCCCAATCGTATATCGCGCAGATCGACAAAGCGCATGTGTTCGGCGGGCCGGTAGTGACGCGCGTGGAGAACTTCAAAGGCTTCTATCCGGCCGAAAACTACCATCAGAACTTCCTCGCGCTGCATCCGGACTATCCGTATATCGCGATCAACGATCTGCCGAAAGTGACCGATCTGAAGAAGATGTTCCCGGATCTGTATCGCAACGATCCGGTGTTGCTCGCGACCACTGCACGGTAACGCATGCGGTTTTGTCAGTCCGGAGTCAGTGCCGGATCATTTGTATTAATATTATTTAAACAGCCAGCAAATGATGGATGGCCCGAATATTGGCTATCCACTGACAAATCAAAGATTTGCCTTTTCTTCGGCCACGTGAGGCAGAGTCGTTCCATTCGGCGGCATTTGGAAAACCTTCCGGCACGCCTTACCAAACATTTCCGCTCTTATCACTTATCGCCCTGGCAGGCCGCCACGTTACACGGATGAAACGTTTATAATTTGTCTGCCAAAAACCTCTGTAATTAGTACCGGATGCAATTCGGAATCGTGCCAGCCGGGTAATGGTTACGTCAGTGGGTTAAGTCAGTGGCCATTGCGCAGTTGCGGGTAATATTTTCCTGTATCTGGTGGAATGGGGTTCAATGGCACGCTTTAAAGCGCAGCGTAACGAAAGCGAAGAAATTAGGGTGATTATTCGGCATCCTCAATTCATTCGGTGAATGCGTTGCGCCGCAATTTGCTTGTCAAAATGGGTTTGTCAAATATGGGCGGCGCCGGTTTGTCAGCGCGTGCCTTATCAGGTTTATCGCGTTACGTCGTCGGCATGGTTTGAACCCTCTCGGGGTGTCTACCCCGGTTGCGCGCCAGGAGAATCGCCTGGCACGGGCCGGGAAGCCGACTGACTTTTTCAGGCAGTGGGAATGTCCGTTCGAGCGTCGCTACGTGCCACGCCCGGTGATCTCCCTTGCGGATTTTGCTGTGTGATCGCTAACGGTGTGTGTCGAGCGGTCTTTATGCAAGATTATAGTAAGTTATCCGTAATAAATAAGTGGTGGCAGACACCACATCAGCAATGAACGTGTTCAGCGCGTTCTCTGGTTGACCTCTCTCTATTCAATAACGCCAAGGCGGGACGACGGTGATCGATCTCGCTGAATTCTCGGGGAAAACCTGTTCACAGCGATATATACGGACAATGACGAGATATTTGAAACTACTAGGCGTGGCGTCGGCGACTGTGCTGGCATCGTTTGCCGCGGAAAACGCGCAGGCTCAGGCGAGCACCATCACTGTCGGCGGCCAGCAATACAAGTTGTGCGCGCAAGAGAATGGCAATTGTTCCTTTCTTGGAACCGCCTCGGTCGTGTTCGGTGCGGTTCCGCCCAACGCGCCGTCGGTGATGCTGACCGCTCCGCAGACATTTAGCAATGGCGTGGGCTGCTATGTCGGCGCGGTTTCGTCGACTGATCCTGCATATGGCTACGATAAGGCGTGCTGGCTGAAGGCAGTGGCCGCAACGCCGACGCCGGCTCCTACGCCGACTCCGGCTCCAACCCCGACGCCGACGCCAACACCCACGCCGACGCCGACGCCGACTCCCACGCCGGCCCCAGCACCGACGCCCACCCCGACTCCGGCAC
>NZ_LXKA01000347.1 GCF_001645125.1 Paraburkholderia ginsengiterrae
GGCGCGACGCGAGGAGCAAAGCTGGGTAGATCGTCGGCAGCGTCAGGTGTGTATAAGGGACGGATGTAGACCACGACCAGCGCGGCGAGGATAAGGGGCGGCACGGCGACCATAGACTGGGCATACGCCTGGGCGGCGCCCGCGAACGCGCCGTGGATCGACGCGGGCATGCCGATGTCGCGCCCGGCCTGCTCGAGGATCTGGCCGGCCTCGCTGAGCGAGCCGCCATTGGGCAGGTTGAACGAGATGGTGCCCGCAACGAGGCCGCTCTGATGGTTGACCTGGGTTGCGGTGTGGCTGTTCGAGTAGGTCAGCAATGCAGGCAGCGGGACCATGGTTTCGGCCGCGGTGCTGTCCGCGCTGCCGCTGGAATTGCCGCCCTTGCTGTTCGAGATGCTGTTGGTCTGCTGGTTCGCCTCCGCGTCGGCGTTCAGCGAGTTCGTATTGGCGCTGCTGCCGGACGCGCTGCTCACGGCCGCCGCCTGCTGCACGGCCTTGACGGTCGCGCCGGACATCTGCGTCTGCTGGGTGCCGCTTGCGTTGCCGGCGGCCGCGCTCATGAAGATCTGGTTGAGCGCCTGCGGATACTGCCAGTAGGCCGGTGCGACTTCCATCACGACGAAGTACTGGTTCAGCGGGTTGTAGATCGTCGACACGGTGCGCTGGCCGAACGCGTCGTACAGCACGTTGTCGATCTGGTTCGGCTGGAAGCCGTAGCGCGTGGCGGTCGCGCGGCTGATGTTCAGGTACGTCTGCAAGCCGTGCTGCTGCAGATCCGAGTTCACGTCCTCCATTTTTCCGCGGTATTTGCCGAGTTCGGCCACGAGTTTCGGCACCCACGTGAAGAGGGCGTCGGCGTCGTCGCTGGTCAGCGTGTACTGGTATTCGGCCGCGGCCTGGCGTCCGCCGATCTGCAGATCCTGCTGGGCTTGCAGGAAGAGCTGCGCGCCCGAGACGGCATTGAGTTTCGGGCGCAGCCGGTTGACCACCTCGGTGGCCGACAGATGGCGTTGCGCGAGCGGTTTGAGTTCGATGAATACGTTGGCTGTGTTGAGCGCGCGGCCGCCGGTGAAACCCGCAACCGATGCCACCGCCGGGTCCTGCTTCACGATGGCCTGCAATTGGGCGAGTTTCTTTTCCATGGCGGAGAACGAGATGCTCTGATCCGCAATGATCTGCCCGATCAGGATGCCGGTGTCCTGCTCGGGAAAGAACGTGCCGGACACAAACCTGACCAGGAACACGTTGAGCACGAGCAGACCGATCAACAGAAAGATGACTGCGCGCGAGTGGTCGAGCGCCACCGCGAGCGAGCGCGAATAGGCCTGCTTGAAGCGCTCGAATTGCGCTTCGCCCCAGCGTGCCCAGCGCGCCTTCGAATGCTTCGCCTGTTCGTGATTGAGCAGGTAGGCGCACATGACGGGCGTGATGGTCAGCGAGATCAGCAGCGACAGCAGGATCGCAATCGACAGCGTGACCGCGAATTCATGAAACAGCAGGCCGACAATGCCCGGCATCAGCAGGATCGGCAGAAATACCGCGATCAGCGAGAGGCTCATCGAGATCACCGTGAAGCCGACCTCGGCGCTGCCGCGCAGCGCGGCTTCTTTCGGCGGGAGACCGGCGTCGAGATGGCGCACGATGTTCTCCAGCACCACCACGGCGTCGTCGACCACGAAGCCGGTGCCGATCGTCAACGCCATCAGCGAGAGATTGTCGATGCTATAGCCGAGCAGATACATCGGCCCGAACGTGCCGATAATCGACAGCGGCAGCGCGACGGCGGGAATCAGCGTGGCGCGCGGCGACAGCAGGAACACGAACACCACGCCCACCACCAGCAGTACCGCGATGAACAGCGTGCGCTCGGTGTCGGCCACCGAGGAGCGCACCGACTCCGAGCGGTCGATCGCGACGTTCACGTGGATCGTGCTCGGCAACGCGGCTTCAATGACCGGCAGGCGCGCCTGGATCTGCTGGACCGTCTGCACGACGTTGCTGCCCGGCGTCGGATAGACGATCACCAGCACCGCCGACTTGCCGTTATAGAGCCCGGCATTGCGGATATTTTCGTTCGAGTCACGCACCTGGGCGACGTCGCGCAGCAGCACGGGCGCGCCGTTGCGGTAGGCGATTACGACGTCGCGATACGGCGCGGCTTTGCTGATCTGGTCGTTCGAGGTGACCACGTAGCGCTGCTCGCCCTGGTCGATGTGGCCTTTCGCGCTGTTCGCGTTGGCGGCGCCGATCGCCGCGCGCACGTCTTCGAGACCGATGCCGTAACTGTTCAGCTTGCCCGGTTCCAGCTCGACGCGCACCGACGGCAAGGCGCCGCCGCCGAGCGTAATTTGCCCGACGCCGCTGATCTGCGACAACTGCTGCTGGATTACCGAATCGGCGGAATCGTAGAGCTGGGCTTTCGTCAGCGTGTCGGAAGTCAGCGCGAGCACCATGATCGGCGCGCCGGCCGGGTTGTACTGACGGTAGGTCGGGTTGCTGCGCAGTGTGGTCGGCAGATCGGCGCGTGCGGCCTGAATGGCCGCTTGTACGTCGCGCGCGGCGCCGTTGATATCGCGGTTCAGGCCGAACACGACAATGATCAGCGACGAACCCACGTAACTGATCGAGGTGAGCTGGCTGACGTCGGCAATGGTGCCGAGGCGCCGCTCCAGCGGCTCGGCGACCGTCGCCGCCATGATCTCCGGGCTCGCGCCCGCCATGTTCGCCTGCAGCGCAATTACGGGAAAGGCGATGTTCGGCAGCGGCGCGACCGGCAGTCGGAAATAGGCCAGCATCCCGGACAGCGCGATCGCCAGCGCCAGCAGCACAGTGGCGACCGGGCGTTGGATGAAGAGCGCCGAGATGTTCACGGCGCGTTCTCCGGCGGTGCCGCGGCGCCGCCATTGGCCGCGCCGCGCCGGCTTCTCGCGCGCTGCGCGAGGCGGTCGAAGAACAGGTAGATCACGGGCGTCGTGAAGAGCGTGAGCACCTGGCTAAGCGTGAGGCCGCCAATGATCGCGAGACCGAGCGGCCGGCGCAGCTCCGAGCCGGTGCCGGTGCCGAGCAGCATGGGCAGGGCGCCGAGCATGGCGGCGAGCGTGGTCATCAGGATCGGCCGGAAGCGCAGCAGCGATGCTTCGAAAATCGCTTCGCGCGGCGGCTTGCCGTGAACGCGCTCCGCTTCGAGCGCGAAGTCGACCATCATGATGGCGTTCTTCTTGACGATGCCGATCAGCAGCACGATGCCGATGATGCCGATCACGTCGAGATCGCTGCCCGCGATCATCAGCGCGAGCAGGGCGCCGATGCCGGCCGACGGCAGCGTGGACAGAATCGTCACCGGGTGGATGTAGCTTTCGTACAGCACGCCCAGCACGATATACACGGCGACCAGCGCGGCGATCAGCAGATAGACCTCGCTCGAGAGCGAGTCTTCGAATGCCTGGGCCGCGCCCTGGAACGTCGAGGTGATCGACGGCGGCAGATTCACCGCGCGTTCGGCGTCGCGGATCTGCGCGACCGCGGCGCTGAGCGATGCGTCCTGCGCGAGGTTGAACGAAATCGTGACCGACGGGAACTGGGCGAGATGGCTGATCATCAGCGGCGATTGCTTGATGCTGATCTTCGCGATACCGGAGAGCTGCACCTGGCCACTGCTGCTCGTCTGGCTCGGCAAATACAGGTTGCCGAGCGACTGCACGGTGGGCATCGTCTCGGGCTTCGCCACCAGAATCACGCGATACTGGTCGGACTGCTGGAAGATGGTCGACACGATGCGCTGGCCGAGCGCGTCGTAGAGCGCGTTGTCGATGGTGGCCGCGGTGATGCCGTAGCGCGCGGCGAGTTGCCGGTTCACCTCGACGTCGACGCTCAGGCCATTGGTGTTCAGGTCGCTCGTCACGTCCGTGATCGCGGGAATCTGCTTCATGCGCGCGATCAACGCCGGCACGTACTGGTTGAAGGCGTCCTGGCTCGGCCCGCGCAGCACGAAGTTGTACTGGTTGCGCGAGATCGACGTGTCGAGCGTCAGGTCCTGCTCGGGCTGCAGATAGAGGCGGATGCCGGGCACGTTGGCGACTTCCTGCTGGATGCGGCGGCCGATTTCCTCGGCGGTGACGGAGCGGTCGTCGCGCGGACGCAGATTGATCAGGAAGCGGCCGTTGTTCAGCGTCGGATTGGTCCCGTCGATGCCGACATACGAGGTGAGCGACACCACGTCGGGATCCTTGAGGATCGCATCGGCCAGCGCGCTCTGGCGACGCACCATGGCTGAATAGGAAACCGAATTGTCGGCCACACTAATCCCCTGGATTACGCCGACGTCCTGCACCGGGAACAGGCCCTTCGGAATCACGATGTAGAGGATCGCGGTGAGCGCGACGGTGATGAGCGCGACCACCAGCGTGAGCGTCTGGTGATCGAGCACCCATCTCAGGCCGCGCTCGTAGGCGTTGAGCGTTTTGTTGAACAGGCCTTCGCTGAAGCGCTCGAAGCGGCTCGGATGGCGCTGCGCCTGGGCGCGCAAGAGGCGCGCGCACAGCATCGGCACCACCGTCAGCGAGACCACGGCCGAGATCACGATGGTCACCGCGAGCGTGATCGCGAATTCGCTGAAGAGCCGGCCGATCACGCCGCCCATGAACAGCAGCGGGATCAGCACGGCGATCAGCGAGACAGTCAGCGACAGAATGGTGAAGCCGATCTGGCCGGCGCCTTCCAATGCCGCTTCGAGCGGGGTCTTGCCCTCTTCGAGATAGCGGACGATGTTCTCGATCATCACGATCGAATCGTCGACCACGAACCCGGTGGCGATGATCAACGCCATCAGCGAGAGGTTGTCGATCGAATAGTTGAGCTGGTACATCACGGCGAGCGTGCCGATCAGCGACACCGGCACGGAGATGCTCGGAATGACGGTAGCGGGCACGTTGCGCAGGAACACGAAGATCACCAGCACGACCAGCACGATGGCGAGCACCAGTTCGAACGCGGCGTCCGAGACCGACGAGCGGATCACGCCGGTGGTGTTGGCCACGACTGTGACCTGCAGGCCGGCGGGCAGCGTCGATTCGAGCTGCGGCAGCTGTTTCATGATCTGGTTCACGGTGGCGATCACGTTCGCCCCCGGCTGACGCTGCACGTTCAGCACGATCGCGGGCGTGCGGTTGTACCACGCCCCGCGTTCCACATCCTGAGCGGCCTGGCTCACGCGCGCGACATCGCGCAGGTAGACCGGTGCGCCGTTCTGGTAGGCGATCACGGTCTCCAGATAGTCTTTCGGGTCGGCGATCTGGTCGTTCGCGTTGATCGTGTAGTCGAGTTCCGGGCCGTCGAAATTGCCCTTCGGCTGGCTGACGTTGACGTTGGCCAGCAAGGTGCGCAAATCGTCGAGATTCAGTCCGTAGGCGGCGAGCTTCTGCGGGTCCGCTTCGACGCGCACGGCCGGCACGTTGCCGCCGGCCGTGGTCACGAGACCGACGCCGGGGACCTCGGAGATCTTGGTGGCGAGACGATTGTTGGCGGTGTCCTGCAACTGCGTCAGCGACATGGACTTCGAGGTGACCGCGAGCGTGAGGATCGGCTGGTCGGCCGGGTTGACCTTCGCGTAGGTCGGCGGCGCGGGCAGGCCGCTCGGCAGGAAGCTGTTGGCGGCGTTGATGGCCTGCTGGACGTTCTGCTCGGCAATGTCGAGATTCAGCGAGAGATCGAATTGCAGCGTGATGACCGACGCGCCTTCCGAACTGTACGAGACCATCTGCTGCAGACCGGGGATCTCGCCGAGCTGGACCTCGAGCGGCGCGGTGACGGTGGTTGCCATCACGTTCGGGCTCGCGCCGGGGTAGAAGGTCTGGACCTGGATGGTCGGATAGTCGACGTCGGGCAGCGACGAGACCGGCAGAAAGCGCACCGCGACCAGCCCTACGAGCACGAGCGCGATCATCAGCAGCGACGTCGCCACGGGTCTGAGGATGAACAGCCGGGAGAAATTCATCGCGGCGCGGCGCTACGAAGCCGTTGATGTCTGGCCTGGTGCGGCCGTGCCGGGCGCGGACGCCGGACGCGTCCGCTGGACGGCGGAGGCAGGGGCTGCCGTTGCCGCCGGCGTTGTTGCCGATGTCGCAGCCGATGCGCCCGTCGCATTCGACGCCGGCCGCGCGGAGCTCGCCTTGATCTTCATGCCGTCGCTCAAGCGGTCCATGCCGTCGGTGACGACCACGTTGCCCGCGGCGAGCCCCGCCGTGATCACCGTGTGCTGGCCGTCGCCCGGTCCCAGCGTGACCTTGCGGACCGACACCGTGCTGTCGGCGTTGACGAGGTACACATAGTCGCCGGGGGCGCCGTTCTGTATCGCGGGGGTGGGCACCAGCACCGCGTTCTGCAGCGTGTCGACCAGCAGCTTCACGTTGACGAACTCGTTCGGGAAGAGGGCTTCGTCGTCATTGGGGAAGCTCGCGCGCAGCGTGACCGTGCCGGTCGCCGTCGCCATCTGGTTGCTGATGGCGTACAACGTGCCAGTCGCCAGTTGGCGGGTATTGTCGCTGCTGAACACCGTGACGGGGAGCTGCGCCCCTGACTTGCTGCGCTGCAACACCTTGTCGAGCGCGCTTTGCGGCACCGTGAATTCGACCGTAGTCGGTTTCATCGAGGTGATGACGGCAATGCCCGGCTGGCTCGAGGCGGTCACGTAGTTGCCCGGGTCGACGAGGCGCAGCCCGACTCGGCCGGCCACCGGCGCGGTGATGTGGCAGTAGATCAGGTCGAGTTCGAACTGCGCAATGTTGGCCTCGTCGGCCTTGACGGCCGCTTCCTCCTGCTGCACGAGAAACTGCTGATCGGCATAGGTTTGCTCGGCAATCGACTTGCGCTCGTTCAATTGCGTAAAGCGCACGAGGTCGGCGCGGGCCTGGGCGAGCGCCGCCTTGTCCTTGGCCAGTTGGGCCTCGGCCTGGCGCTTGCTGATTTCGTACTGGCGCGGATCGATCTGTGCGAGGAATTGCCCCTTCTGGACCTCTTCGCCTTCGCGATAGCCGACCGCGGTCAGGTAGCCGCTCAGCTGCGGCAGCACGGTCACGGTGGCGACGGGGGTCACCGTGCCCAGCTCGCTCAGCGTTTCGGGCATGGGCCCGATGATCGCGGTGGCGACCGTCACGACCTGGGGGGCCGCAGCGGGTTTTTGCGTCTTCGAGCGAACCAGATGGATGATCACCAGCGCGATCAGCGCCAGCACCACGACGGCGAGGATCAGGCGGCCGCGCCGTGGCCGCTCTGCCCGGGTTGACGGCGCTTCGCTCATGACACGCTCCCGCCGGAGCGGAGGCATCCAGCGAACGCCGTCAATGGACGGC
The DNA here is from genome assembly GCF_001645125.1 of Paraburkholderia ginsengiterrae. Lineage (GTDB taxonomy): Bacteria > Pseudomonadota > Gammaproteobacteria > Burkholderiales > Burkholderiaceae > Paraburkholderia > Paraburkholderia ginsengiterrae. The sequence goes on from NZ_LXKA01000347.1 coordinate 7,347, forward strand.
CCGGCCAATTGCTGTCGAAGAGCGTCATACAAACTCCCTGGCTGGGGTATCGCCGATATCGCCGATAGCGGCGACAGGAATCCAGACAATCACAAACAGAGTCTATCCGACTGTGGACCTTATTTCGTAACCGCATCTTGAGCCGCAGTTTCGATTTGTTACTGTCGCTTGCGGTGTGAGGCGCTGCCGTATTTTTCCCCGGCGCGATCCCCTATACTTCCACACTCGATTTCGACCTGCCGCGATGCGTTGCGAATGCGATGAGTGACACTATGCAGCCCCCGTTTGCCATTCTCTTCGTCGACGACGACGAGATGTCACGCAACCACTTCGCCCGGGCGATCGGTGCGGACTACAGCGTGCATGTCGCCTCCGGCGCCGACGAAGCCATGGCGGTGCTGGGCCGGCATGGCTCGGAGATCGCCGTGATGGTGACCGATTTCCGCATGCCGGGGCGCGACGGCGACGATCTGCTGCGCCAGGTGGCGCAGGAATATCCGCAAATCATGCGGATACTCGTAACCGCGTACGCCGACAAGGACATGCTGCTGCAGACGGTCAATACCGGCGACATCTTCCGCATCCTCGAAAAGCCGCTTCGGACCGACATGGTACGCGAGGTCCTGCAACTGGCGATCGCGCGCTACACGGAGCGGGAGACCCGGCAACAGCGGCTGCTGGCCATGGACGAGACGCTTGCCTTTCTCGCCCACGAATTGAACACGCCACTCGCGACCATCTCGCTCTTTGCGCGTTCCGTCGAGAATGACGTCGGCGAGCAATATGATCCGGAACGGCAAAGGGCGATCGGTCAGGCGGCGAGCTCCATGCTGAACAATGCGCAGTACTGCCTGACGCTGATCTCGTCGTTCTGGGCGACGGTGCACAAAAGCGGTGGCCAGCAATCCGCGTCGGGCGCCGGCGCCCGCGAGGTGAGGGCGACCCGTCTGATCGCCACGTTGCTCGATACCTATCCGTTTGTCGCGTCGCAGCGCGACTGGATCAAGGTCGACGTGGCGGGCGATTTCGTCGTGCATGCCATGCCCAACTGCGTGGCGCTGGTCCTGTCGTCGCTGTTGTCCAATGCTTTGCGCGCGCTCGACGGTACGGATGCGCCGTCTTTGCAGCTCGAAGTCGTGGCAAGCCCGGAGCCGGAGATCCGGATTTGCGACAACGGACCGGGGATTGCGCCCGAGATCAAGGCACGTCTGCTGCAAGACCCCATCACCACCTACGGCGGCGCGGGCGGCCACGGCATGGGCATGATCTTTTGCAACCGGATCATGCAATCGTTCGGCGGGTGTCTGCGGATCGATTCGACTTACGGCGCGGGCACCACGGTCACCATGAGTTTTCCGGGTTTCAATGGCCGCATGCATGCCAGTGACAACGAGGTGCCGTCCGGCAGTCAGACCGCGTAGCAGTCAGGCGCGGGGCGCTCGCTGTCATCTCAGAGGCATCAATCGTTCAGAAAGTCGCGATGATCGCGACGTGTCTTCGCCGAGTTGAAATACCCTTGCAGCGCGTCGGCGGAACGTCCGCCCAGCAGGCCGATGCGCGCCAGCCAGTTGTCCTCCGCGGGCCATGCGCCCTCGACCACGCGCGGATAGATCTGCCGCGCGAACTGATGCAGCGCCTTCGCCCCGATGTTGCCGCTCACGCCAAGCAGCAGATGCAGGGCGCGGTGCGTCGCTTCGAGGTCGTCGGCGTCCGTACTGATCTCGAGGCGGTCCACCAGCTGGCGAATCTGCTCGATGCCTTTGATGAACGAATCGTCCAGCAGATCGAGCGCGACCAGTTCTTCGAGGTGTTTCTCGTCGAGCAGATCGCTTTCCCGGATCGCGGGCAGCGCGCTGGCCGGCGCGGCGGCCGTGGGGGCGGGCGCTGCTTTGGCGGCAACGTTCGCCACCCGTTGCGGCGTCAACTGTCTGGCGAGGCAGATGTACAGCGAGCCGCCGTGCACGGGTTTGATCATGACCTCGTTCATGCCCGCCGCGAGGCAGGCCCGCACGGCGTCGTCGTCCGACTGGCTGGTGAGGGCGATGATCGGCACCGTGGCGTAGGCGTCGGTGCGGGCACGAATCGACGCGGTCGTTTCCACGCCGCCCATGCCCGGCATGTTCATGTCCATCACGATGGCGTCGATGACACCGTGCTCCTGCAAGCGAGCCAGCACAGCCTGGCCGTGTTCGGCCTCGACCACGCTTGCACCACATCGCTCCAGATAGGCTTTGGCCACCAGCCGGCTGTAGGTGTCGTCGTCCGCGACCAGAATCGACTTGCCGGCGAACGCGTCGGTTTTCTGGCTCAGATGGTGCCGGTTGCCGTTTTCAAAGAGCGCCTGGACCGAGGTGATCAGTTCCAGCACGCTGGACGATTTGCTGATGATTTCGTCCATGCCGGCGCGCCGGGCGAGCACGCGCGCCACGGTGCCGGGCTCCGCCGTGTAGGCGGATATCAGCACGTCCCAGTGTGGCGATTCATGGTCGGCGCGAATCCGCTCCGTGGCTGCATAGCCATCCAGAACCGGCATGTCGATGTCCATCAGGACAAGGTCGTGGTGCGCGGACTCCCGCAGCACCGCCAGCGCCACTTCGCCATTTTCCGCTTCGCTGACGTGCGCGCCCACCTTCAGCAACGCGCGGCCGGTTCGCATGCGCTGCCCGGCGTCGTCGTCGACGAGCAGAATGCGCTTGCCTCTGAAAACCGGCGTGGCGCGTTCAAAGATCTTGTGTTCGTAGTCCTCGATTTCGCTCTTCGAGACCACTGGAAACTGCAGCGTGAACGCTGTGTACTTTCCGACTTCCGAGCGGCAGCCAATGGTGCCGCCGAAGGCGTGCATAGCGCGCTGGCAGTAAGCGAGCCCGAGCCCGGTGCCAGCCGAATTGCCCGACGTGCGAAACGGCTCGAACAGGTGTGACAGCATCTCGGGCGCAATGCCGGGTCCGGTGTCGCGCACCATGACCAAGTTCCGGTCGACCGTGAGCGTGAGCGTGGCCGAAGCATGCGTAGCAATGTGATGAAGCGCGTTCTTGATCAGATTGAACAGGGTGAACAGGTAGACCGTTTCGTCGACCTTGAAGGTGAAATCCTCCAGCACCACGAGCTTGACCTTGTCGCGCTCCTTTTCGTCGGCGAAACCGTATTCTTCCAGCGCTTTGCGCGTGGTGGACGCCGCGCTCAGATAAGCGAGGCCGTCCGAGCGAATGGGTTTGGCGCTGACTTCGTCGAGTGTCATGGCGATAATGCGCAGACCGCGCTCAATCGACAATTGCCCGTGCGCCAGATGACGATACAGGCTTGCCGCGCCGTCGTGCGACAGCGGCGACGCGCGGCTGGATTCCACCGTGGCCGGCAGTGCCTCTTCCACCCGATCCAGAACATGCTTCAACTGGCCGAGGGGGTTGCGCATTTCATGGGCGATCGAACCCGCGAGCGCCTGCAAGGCCCGGTTCTTTTCGACGAAGATGCGGCCTTTGCTGATCGCATGGCTAAACGCCATGCTGCACAAGACGACCACCGGCAGCAGCGCGAGGTTCGACTGATCTTCCGCGCTCACGACGATCGGCACAGGGGAGCTGAACACCGCGGCCAGCGCGCCGGCCAATACGCCGATGCCGATGCAACCCATCAGCAAAAACGGACTGTCGATGCACAGCGCGAGAATGAAGATCATCATGACCTCGGTCATCATCCACATGGTGGAGAATGAATTCCGGATCGCGAGGAACGTGCAGACGAACGGCAGCACGTAGATCAGGCAGCAATGCCAGTAGATCAGCAGGAGGTGGTTGTAGCGCTTCGGCCAGCGTGCCTGGAAGACCAGCGGAATGCAGAGAGCCGCCGCGCTCAGCCGGAGGTAGAGGTTGTCGTACGGTTGGGGCAGGACATAGGTCCAGACTACGTAGTAGATGGGGTGGCACAGGAGGCCCAGGGCGCCGCCCCATCGAATTGCAAACCGGCTTCGTTCCAGCACGTCCCGCATGCTTTCGCGCGGTATGACCATCAGGCCTCCAATGACATTTACGACCCCATCAATTCATGCTTGTTGCGGTGTTGCGTTTCCAGGCTGATCGGCGAACCGTTCTTGCCATGGAATGGGCCGACCGTAAATCCGTATTTCTTCAGGAGACCGTGCGTGTAGGACACCGACCACACGGGCGGGCTGCCGATGATGAAGTCGGAAGCAATGCCTTCCTGCCAGGCGGAGTAGCCTTCGGCGAAACACGTGTAGCAATCGCGCGTGGTCGGCAGCCGGAATGGGAACGTGGTATTGAGTCCGGCAGGGCCACGCGCGAAGCACTCAATATATAGCGTATGTTCGCGAGACGCGAGTTCGGCCTCGACGCTCGCTGCCCGCGGATGGGAGTCGTCTATCCAGAATTGGGCGCGCTTGAGATCGTCGACGGTGAGGTACGGCACGCTGGTGCTGCTGGCAAGTATCGCCCCATCGAACTGTGGCAACGGTGTGTCCGGACTGAACGTATGCACCGACACTCGGGTTTTTCCGAGCAGGTCCGATGCCATCAACTCCTTTGCCTGGTCATTGAGCAGGTTCAGCTTGTCCGGCAAGTCGATCAGGACCAACTCCTTCGGGGCATCCTTGTAGAGCGCGTACTTGGCCACGGTCGTGCCCAGCCGCCCGGCCGCACCGAACAGCGCGAGCTTGGTCCTGCCGAACTCGAGGTCGAGTTCATTGCAGCAGTGCATGGCCCAGTCTTTCAGCATTGCGGCGGTGGCGGCGTGACCCGTGGTGATATGAGGCGGCTTCGTGTCGCGCGGCAGGGCGCCGTAGTTGCAGGCGTAAGGAGTGGAAGCGCCCATCGCGACCATGTTCAGGCCTGCCTGCCTCGCCAGTTCCAGCGCCGGGAAAAATTGCGTCTCGCGGAATCGCTTGATGCCGCGCGGGCTTCCCAGCCACATTTCGAGGGGCACCGGGCAGGCGATATTGGCGCCGATAATCTGTGAACCCGAATAAATCGGCGACGCAATAAACGGTTTGGTGTTCCACAGCTCCTCTTCGAATGACGCGTCTCTGCGCTTCACATTGTGAAATGAAAATGAAAGAGTGTCCCAGTCGGTAGCGTGAAACAGAAAGCCGATGCCGCCTTGGTTGGCGGGCAGATTATCCCGGATCTCTTCCGGGCTGATTATGTGTTTGAGTGCCAAAGGGGCACTGTTTTGATGCAGGCTGGCACCGGCGTGGCAGTCGGAATAGGTCAATATTTCCGTATGTAAAGATGCTCTCATTTGGCTATTTTCCTTAGGATGAACTTACGCTGGACTAATCAGCGGCGTGGTGCCGCTCCGGATTCACGGGCGACTCTTTAACTCTAGAGAAAACTGATGCAATATGCCCGTCTGTTGGTTCGCATTGCCTAGAAAATCACTTACCGCTTTTCCTGGCTTGGGACATTGGGATCGACCCGCAGGCGCGGTATGCCGGTTTGACCAAGGCGGCTCGATCAAGGCAGCTCAGCCAAGGCGGCCGCCGGCCGACCTTATCCACAGAAAATGTTCATATCTTTGTGGACAAGTCCTGGGCAGGCGCTGTAACTGATTGAGCGCAGGGCGATTTCCGTCGCGGACCAGCGAACGCGCTTATGCCCGCTTATTCCATCTGCGAGACGAGCAGCGACACCGGCACGCCGTGGCAACTCACGGTGGCAACGAGCGCGGCCCCGAGGTCCGCCCCGGAGGCCGCGTGCACATCCGGCAGACTCCAGTCTCTATCTACTCGCACGATGTTGATCGGCCACGAGCGCCGCGCCAGCCGTTCGTGCGCGAAAGCCCCGACCCAAAGCGGCGTCGCGGATGTCCCGTCGCCCACCGCGTAGCCGCTGGGCCAGAAGCGCAGCACGTCCCGTTCGTCGCGGCTATCGCCCGGCCGCATGAAAACGGCCGTTGAAGGCACGCCGTCGTTGAGCTTCGGCAGGACCGGCAAAGAGGTGGCCGCGACATTGGGCGAGGCGAGGGAAAGCAGGCTGTGCGGCGACAGGTCCGTGCCCTCGACCCAGCCTTGGGCGCGCAGTTGCCCGCGGATCGAATCGAGGTTCGATACCCACTGCAGCGTGAGCGGCTCCTTGAGATCGCCGCCCATATCCGAGCGGTAGCAGGGCAGGCGCTTCCACACTGAGAGCTTCCATTGCGATTGCGTGACCAGCACGGGCGGCGGCCGCTGCATGCTGTCCGGTGGCGGGGCGCCCAGACTGAAGCCGAGTTGCGCGCCCACGCTGACCAGCATGACCACCAGAACCACGACCGGCATGAAGGGGCGTTCCGGCGGCGCCTGAGGGTGCCGCCACATGGCCGTGATTGCAATGATCGCCACCCAGGCGTACGCGAGCGCGGCGCCGCCGATGGCGTCGGACACCCAGTACCTGCCGAAGTACACGCCCGCCAGCGCGACCACGATCACCACCATGGTGCTGGCGGCTGCCACCAGCATGCCCTCCAGCATGCCGACCCGCCTCGCGAGGAGAAAGGCGAGGAAGCCGTAGACGGTGACGGTCGCCGCGACGTGATTGCTCGGAAAGACGTAGGAGCCGCCCATCAATGCGTTGGGCGGCGCGCGGTGCATGGCGAACTGCAGGGCGAAGATCAGCAGTTGGGAAAATACGACCGCCGCGAGCCAGTAGCCGATGGTGCGCCAGCGACGTTCCAGCAGCATCCACCCCGTGACCGTCACGATCAGCGCCCCAAGCGTGATGGTGTTGCCCAGCGTCGACAGTCCCGCGAGAACGGTGTCCCCCCAGGGCGTGCGTACCGATTGCAGAAAGTGATAAACGGAGAGGTCGACCCGGGTGAGCGGATCGCCGCTGATGACGTCGTCAAGCACCCCGAAAAAGAGCGCCCCGGACACCAGAACGATGAGTGTGGCCAGCAGGATGCTGCTGGCATCCGGCGTTTCGGGGTCGAGCATTTTCCGCGCGAAACGGCCAAACGGTCCCGGATGCCGGCAGGCCCAGCTGCCCAGATTGCGGCCCGCCGCGCTCGACCATGCGTTGGCGTGCGAGAGCAGGAAGCCCGCCACACGAAAGCTCAGCCAGACAATGCCCACCAGCAGGGCCAGGATGACGACCAGCCGGAACGACACCGCGCCGGCCAGCAGCACCGAGGCGCCGAATACCACGCCCGGCAGGATATGGGCGGGCGCCCAGATCAGCGCCGACAGCACGTTCATGGCGTAGAAGCGCAACGGCGTCATGCCCAGCATGCCCGCCACGACGGGCACGATCGCCCGCAAGGGAGCGATGAAGCGCGCCAGCACGACGCTCTTGGCGCCATGTTTCCTGAAGTAGCGATGGCCCGCCTCGAGCACCTCCGGGTGTTTGGCGAACGGCCAGAGTTGGGCGATCTGATCCTTGTAGCGGCTGCCGAGCCAGAAGCTCATGCCGTCGCCGGCAATGGCGCCGGCGATCGCCCACACGAGTACCCAGACGAGGCTGAGCGAGCCGGTGCCGGTCAGGGCGCCGGCGAGGAACATGGCGGTACTGCCGGGGATGAAGGTGCCGATAACGGCAATCGCCTCGAGAAAGGCGGCGAGGAAGATGACCGTGAGCGTCCACGCCGGGTGGCCGGCTAGCAGATGCAAAAGGTGGATGTAGGCGTGCTCCATCGTGCGCGATCAGCCGTTCTGGCGTAACGGTTGATCATAACGCGAGGGAGCCGCCTTATGCTTTCTGGACGCTCGTCAGAGGTTCACGAAGCGCTGAGCGAATCGCCGGACACGTGGACGCGTTCGCCGACCTGCACGGCCGGTTGCGTCTGATAGCTGAAGTTGCGGTAGCTGCCGTCCTGCATGCGGACCTGGACTTCATAGGTGGTCTGCTTGCGCACCGCGTGCTCGATGCCGTTGCCGGCGAGGCCACCGCCGACCGCGCCCGCGATCGTCGTGAGGATCTTGCCGCGGCCGCCGCCGATCTGATTGCCGACCAGCCCGCCCGCGAAGGCTCCGCCGAGCGCGCCGAGCCCCGTGGTCGGCTCGGGCGACTGCACCGTGTTGATCGCGACCACTTCGCCTGCATACGGATCGGCGGCGACCGGCCGCGGCGCCGGGTTGTTATAGTTTGCCTGGTAGCCCTGATTGTTCGCGTAGCCCGGCGCAGGCGTTGGGCTGGGGCGGTGCGTGTGGTGAACCGGCGGCCGGGCAGGGGCGGCTTGCTGCACCGGCTGCTGCGCGGCTTGTTGCACCGGCAGCTGCGCCGTTTGCTGAACCGGGACTGGCTGGGGTGCCGCGAGCGGTGCGCTGGCGACTTGCGCGGCCGCCGTGACCGGCAGAGCGGGTTCCGTGACGGCATGCGAAGTCGGCAGCAGGCCGGTCATCGCCGCGATGCCGGTGGCGCTGGCCAGAATGACGGCTACCGCCGCGCCGGCGACCAGCGGGTGAATGCGGCTGCGTTGCGGATTGCTGGAAGTGAGGTTCGTGTTCATGTTGGACTCCGCGAGTAGATGCCAGCAATAACGCCATCGCGAAGCGCTCGGTGCACACGAAGCGCGTGTTGCTTTGTAAGGGTTTGTGTAACTTTGCATGGGCTGGTTACACCTTTGTCGTTACGCCCTCTGCGTCACTCGTCCCGGACCAGTTGCAGAACGATGCGTTTCGCCGACGCGAGATGGTCCACCGTCATTGATCGCGCGAGGCGTGCGTTGCCTGCCGTGCATGCTTCGAGAATGCGTTGATGTTCGTCCTGGAAGGCCGGTGTATCGGCGAGCAGGGTGCTTTGCAATCGTTCATAGCGCTCGACCTGAGCGCGGAGTTCGCGGATCGCTTTCAACTGCCGCCCGTTTGCACAAGGGCGGTATAGCAGTTCATGAAACTCGCGATTCAGCTCACCCTGTTTTTGGACGGTATCCGCGTCTCCCAGAAGTCGATGAACGAGTTCGGCGCGCGATAACGTCTCGCTGTCCATGCGTTTGACCGCGCGGAAGATGGCGTCTCCTTCGAGCAACATGCGCAGGCCGTAAATCTCGTCCAGGTCGGACGCCGTCAAGGTTCGCACGACGGCGCCGCGATTGCGCATCAGCTCGACCAGCCCTTCGCCCTCGAGCTTCTGGATGGCCTCTCTCATCGGCACCCGGCTCACCCCGAACCGATCGGCGAGTTCGCGCTCGACCAGCCGCGCGCCGTCTGCCAGCTCTCCGGCCGCGATCAGTTCGCGAAGCGAGACGGCGATGGCGTCGGCCGTCGAATCCAGTTTGTGGTCCATATGCGAGGGTTCCTGTTGTCTGGAATAATGGTATACCAAAATGACCGGGCGCATATAGAATGCACGTGTCGCGAGTTCAATTTTGGGTCAACAGCAAAGGAGAATGGCATGGCGTACGGCGAGCACAAATACACGGTGTCGGTGCAATGGACAGGCAACCGCGGCAGCGGCACCTCGGGGTACCGCGACTATGGCCGGGACCACATCATCGCCGCAGGGAGCAAGCCCGCCATTCCCGGATCGTCGGACGCCGCGTTTCTGGGTGACGCGAACCGGTGGAATCCGGAAGATCTGCTGGTCGCTTCGGCGTCTGCCTGTCACAAGCTCTGGTATCTGCATCTTTGTGCGGACGCGGGCGTTGTCGTTCTGAGCTATCGCGACAATGCCGAAGGCACGATGCTCGATTCCCCGGAGCAGGGCCGCTTTTCGCAGATCGTTCTACGCCCGCACGTTGTGATTCGCGCAGGCGGCGATCTCGAACTGGCCGAGCACTTGCATCATGTGGCGCACGAGAAGTGCTATGTCGCGAACTCGGTCAACTTTCCGATTCTGTGCGAGCCGAAAATCGTGACTGGTGAGGTGTGATGGATGCGTGGGGTGACCGGGGCCCGCTAGCGGGGTTGCAACGGTATTGATCAGGCGGGGGAGGGTGTTCCGACCGTACGGGATTTCCATGTCCCGGATGTCAATGCGCAACTAACGGTCAACTCCGTCTTGCGCCTCCGGACAACGCGCTGGCCGCTTCCGTGGAATCTGAAGACGGCCAGCGCTCGCGCGCTACGCTGCAGCTAGGCAGTCAATAGACCCGCTACGCCAATCAACGATTGCCGTCGAGCAGGTCGCCGAGCATTTCGTCGAATGCGGCTTGGGCATCTTCGAGTTCCTGCAGCGCGGCGTCGAACGTTTGCAGCGCAAACTGCGAGGGCTGGCCGCTGCCGGCCGGCGGGAACTGCGTTTGCAGCGACGCGAAGGCCGACTGCACCCGCTGGGTCGCGGTCATTACGCGGGCCATCGCCGCGGTTTCTTCGGCTCGCGCCTTTTCGTGATCCCTGAAAACTCCATCTTTGTCTGGTCGGCCCGCGCCGTGTCGAAGGGGGGACTATGCCACGTTCTGTTGCGTTCGCGTTCAGGACAGCGGCAACGCGCCATTGGCCTTCACTTCCCGCAACGACAACGCCGATTCCACCGACGTCACGCCCGGCAGACCGCGCATCTCATCGCGCATGAATGTGCCGTAGTCGTCGAGGTCGCGCGCCACCACCTGGAGGATGTAGTCGGCGCTGCCGGATACGTTGTGGCACGCCAGAATCCGGGGGATCGCCTGCACCTCGCGTTCGAAGCGCGTGGCCGTCGCGCGGTCGTGCACGGCAAAGCGCACGTAGACGAACGCAATCACGCCGAGCCCGAGGGCCGAGCGGGACAGCATCGCGCGGTACTGATCGATATAGCCGTCGTTTTCGAGGCGCTTGAGGCGGCGCGCGCAGGGTGTCTCGCTCAGGCCGACTGCTTCGGCGAGCCGCGCATTCGATATGCGGCCATCTTTCTGAATCGCGGCGAGGATCGCGCGATCGGTTTTATCGAGGTCGCTGGTCATGGTTCGGCGATGCAGGTGGTGGATTAGGGGAAAGCTTGATCTGGATCCATAATATTAGCGCATTCCTCCAAAATAGGAGCTGCCGGACCAGTAATTCGCCAGAAAACTCTCCGCGGGCGATAGCAAGATAGAGGCCTCAAAAACAGGAGGCTTTGATGATTTCCGCACACCTGCTGGCCGTCTATATTGCGGCGCTAATTGTCGTCTATGCCGTGCCTGGGCCGGACATGGCGCTGGTGTTGCAAACCAGTATTGGACACGGCGTGCGACGTGGCTTCGCGGCTGCCGGCGGGCTTGGCCTCGCGCGCGCGACGCATGTGACGCTCTCGGCGTGCGGCGTCGCCGCGCTGTTGCGCAACGCGCCGTGGTTGTACGAGGTGGTGCGCTATGGCGGCGCGGTCTATCTCGCGTGGGTGGGTATCCAGATTTTTCGCTCGCCGGTGTTCGCGCTGCCGCAGGGCGATAATGCCGGCGGCCATGCGGAAGGTGCCGCGAGCGTGGAGTCGCGTCCGTTGCGGGCGGCTTTCGTCAAGGGCCTGCTGACCAATTTGCTGAATCCGAAGGCGCTCCTGTTTTGCTCGGTTCTGCTGCCGCAGTTCGTGCGCCCGGAGGCCGGGCCGGTTGCTCTGCAAATGATCGAGCTTGGTCTTGTGCTGGTTGCCGTCGGCGCGTGTTTCGACGCGATGTATGCCATCGGCGCCGCCCGGATCGCCGGGTGGATGCGGACCCATCCGCTCGCGCAGACTTTGCAGCGCTGGACCTTTTCGGCGGCGCTGATCGGTTTCGCGTTGCGGCTTTCGCTGGACTAAGGCAGCACGAATCGCGGCGTGACCGCCCGCCCGCTGGGCTGGCGGGCCACGGCTCAGCATCACGCCCGCAAGCAGACTGATTGTGTTAATAAAGCCAGCACACATCCGCGCGCGCTTCGCGGCGGCACAATCACTCGCTTGCACCCGTCGATGAAAACTTTCCTGCTTTACGCCGTGACCGCCATTGCTGAAATTGTCGGTTGCTATTTGCCGTGGCGCTGGTTGAAGGAGGGCGGTTCCATCTGGCTGCTCGTGCCCGGCGCGCTCAGCCTCGCGCTGTTCGCGTGGCTTCTGACGCTGCACGGCACCGCCGCGGGCCGCGTCTATGCAGCTTACGGCGGTGTCTACGTGGCGGTGGCGGTTGCCTGGCTATGGTGCGTCGACAACGTACGGCCAACGCCGTGGGATGCGGCCGGCGTTCTCCTGACGCTGACCGGCATGGCGGTCATTGCCTTCCAGCCGGGCGTGTGAGCTCGCCGATGCGTACCTGAGGGCTTTACTTGATGCCGCCCAGGAAGTCCAGCTTGCCAAGTTCAACGCCGTTGTGACGCAGGATGTCGTAGGCCGTCGTGACGTGGAAATAGAAGTTCGGCAGCACGAAACCGAGCAGATACGACAGCCCCGTGAACTCGATTGGGCCGGTACGCATTTTCAGCGTGATCGCGCGTTCTTCCGAACCGTCGATCTGTCCTGCATTGAATTCCTTCAGATAATCAATCGTCTTTTGAAGGCGGGCAATCAACTCTTCGAAGGTCTGTTCGACGTCTTCGAACTTGGGCGCCTCGACGCCGGCCAGACGTGCGGCGCAGCCTTTCGCGGTGTCGCTCGCAATATAAACCTGGCGCACCAGCGGCAGCATGTCCGGTGCGAGCCGGGCATTCGTGAACACCGACGGTTCGATCTGTTTTGCGGCGGCGTGCGCCTCGGCTTTGCCCAGAATGAGTTGCAGGTTCGTCAGGCCGCGAATCAACACGGGCAGCGACGCTTGATACATCGAAATTGACATGGGGTTCCTCTGATTCTTCGATCGTGCGCGCGGTTCGCGCGCGAGGCAATGTAACGGCTGGATTGCCGCTTCAGCATCATAGCGCGAGCCTGCGCAACAAGTATCGATGCCACACCGCGTTGGCCATTCGGACAACTGTCGCCTGTTCCGGAACTGTGTTCGAATGGATAGGTCGGACGATTTGACACAGGCCTTGAAACCGCAATCTGCCGCAGGTATTGGGCAATGAGGTTGCGCAAGTGCGTGCCGTGCCGGAGTCCGCATTGCGACTCGGGCCGTCAAGCTAACAGGAGAGTCGACACCATGGTCAACAAGCACCCGCTGCCAGGCAGCGAGCGAACGGTGGAAGCCGGTTCGAAAGTCGTGGGGCAATGCGATCCGGCGGAGCGGATCGAGGTCTTCGTGATGCTGCGCCGGCAGCAGCAGGCGCAGTTCGATGCGCTGATGAGCAAGATCGAAGCAGGCGACCCCTCTGTGAAACCACTCTCGCGCGAGGCGTTGGCGCAAGACTATGGCGCCGCGCCGGACGACGTCGTCAAGGTCAAGTCGTTCGCCGCCGCTCACGGTTTGACCGTGCTGCGCGAAGATCCGGCTGCGCGCACGGTCGTGCTGGGCGGCACGATTGCGCAGTTCCAGACCGCGTTCGGCGTCAAGCTGGAGCACTACGAACATCACATCACCGGGCAGTTCCGTGGCCGCACCGGCACGATCAGCGTGCCGGACGATCTGCACGGCGTCGTGCAAGCCGTGCTTGGGCTCGACAACCGGCCGCAGGCGCGGCCGCACTTTCGCATCCGGCCGCCGTTCCAGCCGGCTCGAGGGAGGCAGGTTTCGTTCACGCCGCCGCAGATCGCGTCGCTCTACAACTTTCCGCAGGGCGACGGCAGCGGCGAGTGCGTCGGCATCATCGAGCTGGGTGGCGGGTATAACACCAGCGATCTCAAGGCGTACTTCGGGAGCCTGGGGGTGGCCGAGCCCACGGTGAAGTCGGTCGGCGTCGATCAGGGCAGCAATCAGCCGAGCGGCGACCCGAATGGACCGGACGGCGAAGTCACGCTCGACATCGAAATCGTCGGCGCGATCGTGCCTGGCGCGGCGATCGCGGTGTATTTCACACCGAACAGCGACGCCGGTTTTATCGACGCGGTGAGCCGCGCGGTGCACGACACGGCCAACAAGCCGTCGGTCATTTCGATCAGCTGGGGCGGCCCCGAGTCGAACTGGACCAGCCAGTCGGTGCAGGCCTTCAACAGCGTGCTGCAGTCGGCCGCGGCGCTTGGTGTGACGGTTTGCGCGGCGTCGGGCGACAGTGGTTCGAGCGACGGCACAGGTGGCGGCGATCAGGTCGACTTTCCGGCGTCGAGCCCGTATGTGCTGGCCTGCGGCGGCACGCATCTGAGCGCGTCGGGCACGTCGATCTCGAGCGAAGTGGTCTGGAACGACGGCGCCCAAGGCGGCGCAAGTGGCGGCGGCGTGAGCCGGGCGTTCCCGGTGCCGGCGTGGCAGGAAGGTTTGACAGTCACGTCGTCGAGCGGTAGCGGCACGGCGCTCAGCGGGCGTGGCGTGCCGGACGTGGCGGGCGACGCATCGCCGACCACGGGCTATACCGTGCTGATCGACGGCACGCAGACGGTGGTGGGCGGCACGAGCGCGGTCGCGCCGCTGTGGGCCGCGCTGATTGCGCGCATCAACGCGGCGAAGGGGCAGCCGGCCGGCTTCATCAATGCGAAGCTGTACAAGGCGGCGGGTGCGTGCAACGACATCACGCAAGGCAACAACGGCAGTTTCGCGGCATCCGTGGGCTGGGATGCCTGCACCGGACTCGGCAGTCCGAATGGCCAGAAGGTGGCTGCCGCACTATAGTCTGCAAGACATACCCCGAAGGACGTTCCCTTCGGGGGACGACACACAAGACGTGAACAAAACCATGGAGCGATCATGACGAATACCGCATCAGCTTCCGTTAGTCCGCAGTCGTCGCACAATTCTCATGCATCAGCCGCGCCGGCGGCCGCCAGCACGTCGGCCAAAGCTGGGGATCAGCCGTTCTTCGATCCGGTTGCGTACGGCAACGGGCCGGACGATTCCATTACCGAAACCGCCGAAACCGCGGCGGTCACACACCATTCGGTCAGCATTGGCGGGCGCAAGATCAACTACACGGCCACGGCGGGTCACCTCGTGATTGTCGATCCGAGCAGCTCGCAGCCGGAAGCCAGCATGTTTTACGTGGCCTTCACGCAGGACAACCAGAAGGAAGAAACCCGCCCGGTCACGTTTTTCTATAACGGCGGGCCAGGATCGTCTTCGGTGTTCGTGCTGCTCGGCTCGTTCGCGCCACGCCGGATCAAGACGTCGATGCCCGGCTTCACGCCGCCCGCGCCCTATGCGATGGAAGACAACCCGGACAGCCTGCTGGACAAGAGCGACCTCGTCTTCATCAACCCAGTCGGGACCGGCTACTCGGCGGCGATCGCGCCGAAGAAAAACCGCGACTTCTGGGGCGTGGATCAGGACGCGGATTCGATCAAGCAGTTCATCAAGCGTTTTCTGACCAAGAACAACCGCTGGAACTCGCCGAAGTACCTGTTCGGCGAGTCTTACGGCACCGCGCGCAGTTGCGTGCTGGCGTATCGATTGCACGAAGACGGCGTCGATCTGAACGGCATCACGCTGCAATCATCGATTCTCGACTACACCCAGGCCGGCAATCCGGTTGGCGTGCTTCCCACGACCGCGGCGGACGCGTGGTATCACAAGAAGCTCGGCATCGCGCCGCGGCCCACCGATCTCGGCGTATTCGCCGAAGAAGTGGCGCAGTTCGCGCGCACAGACTATCTGGCGGCGCTACGCAAGTTTCCGACCACCGATGCGGCCACCGTCGAAAAACTCAGCGAATACACCGGCATCGACAAGACGACCTTGCTGGCGTGGAGCCTCGATATCGCGTCGTACGACAGCCGCGGCAACTCGCTCTTCCTGACCACGCTGCTGAAGTCACAAGGCCTCGCGCTCGGCGAATATGACGGCCGCGTGACGGCGATCGACACGGGCATTGCCGGCAAGATCGACCCGAACTCCGGGGGCAACGACCCGACCATGACCGCGGTCACCGGCGTCTACACGACAATGTGGAACGTGTACCTGAACGAGCAGTTGAAGTACACGTCGAATTCGTCGTTTACCGACCTGAACGATCAGGCCTTCAAGTATTGGGATTTCAGCCATATCGATCCGACTGGCGCACAGAAGGGGCTCGACTCGAAGGGCAACATCATTCTGTACACCGCCGGCGACCTGGCCGCCGTGATGGCGCTTAATCCCGATTTGAAAGTGCTGTCGGCAAACGGCTTTTTCGATTACGTGACGCCGTTCTATCAGACCGTGCTCGATCTGCAGCAAATGCCGTTGCTCAGCCAGCAGGTTCGGCAGAACCTCTCGGCGCGGTTTTATCCGTCGGGGCATATGGTCTATCTCGACGGCGGATCACGTACCGCGCTGAAGGCCGATCTTGCAGCCATGTACGACGCGACCGTGTCGAATACGCAGGCGCTTGGCCGGATCCGCGCCCTGCAGGCGCGCGTGCCGAAGTAGCGCTGTCTGATGTTGCGGAAGCCCGCCGAACCTGGCAAATCATCGCTCTTGTGCCAGGAGCAGAGGCGGGCTTTTTTTACCGCGGCATATTGAATGTGTTTTAATTAGCCTGCGAATTGAACTATTGCGTGCCGCCGCCGGCGCGCCGACGAATGAACGCAGGCATTGCAGACAGGCATCGCATCCACCCTTTCGGCGACCCTCCCAGCAGGACACATGTGGCGGCTTCACCGGCGCTCGCGCGCCGGCGCGGCATCGCGCGTTCCGCCCGAAACGCGCGCGCCGCATTAGTGCTGGCCTTCACGGCGCTGCTCGCGTTGCGTGCGGGTGGTGTCCACGCGCAAGACGCCGCGATGCTCGATGAACGTGTCACCCAGCAGTCAGTGGCCGAAACGATTTGCCGGCCCGGCTATGCGGACACGGTGGCGCCGCCGTTCGACGAATTGATGGCGCACAAGGACCGCATGCTGGCGGAACGTGGCATCAATGCGGACAACGGGGCGGCCTTCGCACTCGACCGGCGCGTGCCTATTGTGCTCGGCGGCTCGCCGGACGCCGCCTCCAATCTCGATCTTTTGCCGTGGGCCGGTCCGCAGGGAGAGCGCCGCAAGGCGCGCGCGGCGGTCATGCTCAAACGCTGTGTATGCGAAGGCAAATTGAGCCTCGCCGAAGCGCAAGCCGCGATCGTCGGTAACTGGTCGGTGGTTTATTCGGGCTTCAGTCAGACGTCTTGTGACGTGAGCCGGCTCGACGTCGCCACCGGAGGTGACAGCACCAGGACCGCCGCGAGCGACAACGCGCCATAAGGCCACCGGTCCTCGGCCGCCCGGTTCATGCGTGTCAATTCGGCGGCGCTGGTTCAGGTCCCGCAACGCGGCGAGGGTGTGTGGTGAATGAGCGCGGCCAATGCACAAGCGACGGACTGATCCAGACGATCAGTCCGCCTTTTGCGCCCGTCCCCCGCAGGATGCCGTAGCAGTGCGCGTCGTGGCCCGGTTCTGAGGCGAGCGTCCACGTTTGACGCGTTTGCCGGACCCGTACTACAACCTGAACAGATGTTTTGCTGTTTTTGACGCCGCCTGTTCAGGTACAGTGCACTAACGGTGCTTGTAAAGCCCGTTTTACGACACTGTGTCGCATCGCTTTTGCTGCCGATTGTGGCTATCCTGAAAACAGGACGAAAATCGCAGGGGAGAATTGAATGATCGCCTTCTATCTGTCTTTGGCTGCTTTGGGCGCCGCCGGCGCGGCACTGATCCGCGAACTCGCCGCGGCGCAAGCGAAACAGCGCGCGGCCATGCGCCCGGTGCGGGTGCGATCCACGGATCGCGGCTCAAGCCGCGATGCCCGCCGAGGGTAGGCAGAATGAACCTGATCGTGCGCAACATCGCGCAATCGTGCAGTGAACAGGAAGTGCTGGAATTCCTCAAGCACGAACTTGGGCACTATGCGAAAAGCGTGGAGGTGGTCGGCGCCGGCACGCCTGGTGCGTACGCCATGGTCAAGCTGGACGCGCAGGTGCCCTATGTGGGCGACATCATCGCGCGGCAGATTCAGGGCAAGCATCTGGGCGGTGTTGCGCTGGAGGCGAGCGCCGACCTGTTCACCGACGAACCGCCCCCTTCGCACTGAATCACCGCCGTTGACGCTTCGGCATGCCGCGCGCGGACATCGCTCGCGGCAGTCGCACTCCACTCAATACATTCCCTTTTTCATTGCTCGTCTGCCTGCGCAGGCCAGTCGAACGGCGTGTACGGCAACGCGCGCTTGTGACGCGTGATGTCGTAAAAGCGCAAGATGGTCGTGCGCGCCGAGTCGCTCACGGGTTTGCCTTCCAGAAAATCATCGATAGCGTCGTATGGGATCCCGTACGCATCCTCGTCGGGCCGCAGCGGACGCAACATTTCAAGGTCGGCGGTCGGCACCTTGTGAGCCAGCGTCTCGGGTGCGCCCAAAGCCTTCGCCACGGCGCGCACGCGGCGCTTGTTGAGTCCGGCGAGCGGCAGCACATCGGCGCCGCCGTCGCCGAACTTGGTGAAGAAGCCCATGACCGATTCGGCCGCGTGGTCCGTGCCGATCACCACGCCGGCTCGCGCGCCGGCTACCGCGTATTGCGCAATCATGCGCTGCCGCGCCTTGATATTGCCGTGCACGAAATCCCGTTGCGATTCGTCGTTGAATAGCACGCCGCTATGATCCAGCGCGGCGAGCATCGCGTCGGCGGCGGGCTTGATATCGATAGCGAGATTTTCGTCCGCGCGAATAAAGCGCAATGCCTCCTGTGCATCGGCTTCGTCTTTCTGCACGCCGTAAGGCAGCCGTACTGCCACGAAATGCGCGTCGTAATGTGCAGCGCGCAGCCGTTCCACGGCGAGTTGCGCGATGCGCCCGGCGGTGGTCGAGTCGACGCCGCCGCTAATACCGAGCACATACGTTTTCAATCCGCTGCTGCGCAAATAATTTGCAAGAAAATTGATCCGGCGCTCGATTTCGTACCGGGCGTCGAATTCGGCGCTAATGTGCATTTCTGCGGAGATGCTTGCCTGGCGTGCGACTGGGTTGTGTTGCGTCATGGCTCTTTTTGGCTCCTCGCATTTGCGCAATGGTCAAACGATTAATACTTGTGCGCGGCTGGCGTAGACGCGGCCCCGCGCCCGGTAGATGACGGGCAGTTTCAGCCGGCGCGTTGCAACGCATTTGTCCCGGCATTTACCGCTGCTTATTGACTTCAATTCACCCTTTCGATGTTTTTAATCCGCCGCGCTGAGCGGCAAACGGGTACGTTGATTAGCGACATGGTTAAATCGCCCGATCTTCATCGACAGATCGCAATGTGCTTAGTAACATCCTCGTTCCGAGCGCCGCATGAGCGTGCGAGCAGTCAATAATAATCAGGTTTGCTCCATTACGCGATGAACTACCCCAATCGGCCTGGCCGGCCAGGACTGGACCGCCTGACGTTCGCCTCGGTGGATCGTCGGTGCGAAGTGGCGTTGATGCCGTATTCAATCCCCGTGCCGGGCGTCACGCCCGCATGGCAAGTTCTCCGCCGCCTCGCGCGCGCGTTGGGCACCGCTTTCTGCGTGCTCTGCTGCGGGGCAGCGATCGCGGCGCCGGCGCCCGGAGCGGCCCCGGCGCCGCGGCCGGCGTCAGCGCCGAGACCGGCAGGTCGTGCCGTGCCGGCCATCGACGCGTCGAAGGTCGCGGCGCCCGATGCAGCCGGCGTGGTCGATCCGCGTCGCGCATTCCTGTTGCGTGCCGTGTTCGCGCAGCACGTCACACGCAAGCTAAGCGTGCCGGCAGCCGAGCAGCGAGCCTACGCGGACCGGCTGCAGGCGGTGCTTGGCGCCAACACGCTGGGGGATCTGTCCGGCGAGTATGTCGTCCTGGTCGACCGCAATGCCAACGTGCAGGCACTGTTCATCTATTTCCGCGCCACGCCGGCCGACACCTGGCAGATGATCGGCGCGGCACCGGTGTCGACCGGGCGGCCCGGCGAGTATGACCACTTCATTACACCGCTCGGCGTGTTCGAGCACACGCCCGCGAACATGGATTTCCGCTCCGAAGGCACGCAGAACGAAAACCATATCCGCGGCTACGGCAAGCGCGACATGCGGATCTTCGACCTCGGGTGGGCGCAGGGCGAGCGGGGCTGGGGCAAGGGCGGCATGTCGCAGATGCGTTTCCAGATGCACGCCACCGACCCCGACCGGCTCGAGCCGCTCCTCGGTATTCGTCATTCGAAGGGCTGCGTGCGGATTCCGGCGTCGCTCAATACGTTTCTCGATCACTACGGCATTCTCGACGCCGAATATGCCGCGCTCGTCGAGTCGGGTAAATCGCTGTGGGTGCTGAAAAGCGACCGTCAGGTGACGCCGTGGGCCGGGCGTTACATCGTCGTGGTGGATTCGGAGCGCAAGAGCCGTCCAGCGTGGGCGCCCGCGCCGGGCAGCAAGGCGCGCGCCAAAGTGCCGGCCGGCGCGGACACGGCGGATTGATGCGTGGCTGCTGCGCGCTTCACGAGCGCGCCAGCAGC
Source organism: Paraburkholderia ginsengiterrae (assembly GCF_001645125.1). Classification (GTDB taxonomy): domain Bacteria; phylum Pseudomonadota; class Gammaproteobacteria; order Burkholderiales; family Burkholderiaceae; genus Paraburkholderia; species Paraburkholderia ginsengiterrae. The sequence goes on from NZ_LXKA01000347.1 coordinate 27,598, forward strand.
ACACCAACAAGGGCGAAGGCAAAGCCCGCAATCTGCACCGGCAGCAGCGTCTCGCCGAAGCCGAGATAGCCTTCGAGCGCGGCGAGCGGCGGGGCGAGAAACAGCAGCGCGGTGGCGCGCGCCGCGTCGCCACGCCGGACCATCCACACCAGCAAGGTGACGCTCACGCCGGAGAGCATCACGATCCCCCATGCGAGCGAAGCCCACAACGTGGCTGAGGCAATCCAGCGATGCTCGCCGAGCGCCAGTGCAAGCACGGCCGCGACGAGCGCCGCGCCGAAATTCTGGATTGCGCTCGCGCTGCGAATATCGGCTTTCGCCAGCGAGCTCTTCTGAAACAACGTGCCGGCCGTGATCGCGCCGACCGCGACAATCGAGATCAGCACGACCAGCCACGCGGGCGCGGTGCCGAGCGGCGCCGGCGGCGTGGCCGACGCCAGTTTCGGTTGAAGCACCAGCACGACGCCGGCGAGGCCGAGCGCCATGCCGTACCAGCCGCGCCGCGACAGCCGCTCGCCGAAGAGCGGCGCCGCGACCGCGGCCGTGGCGAGCGGCTGCAACGCGCCGAGCAACGCCATCACCCCGGCGCTCAGGCCTTGCGCGACCGCCCAGTAGCCGGCGCCGAGATAGACGCCCTGCAGCAGCGCGCCCGCCATCAGATGTTTGCCGAGGTCGCGGCCGCGCGGCCACGCAGCGCGTGTAGCGAGCGCAACCAGGGCGAATATCGACGCGGTGCCGCCAAAGCGTGCGAGCAGGAAAAGATTGGGATCGGCGTACGGCGTAATCGCGCGGGCAACCACGAAACCGGTCGACCACAACACGACGAAGACGGCGGCGATCAGGGAGGCGAACATCGGTAAGGGCGGCGTGAAAAAAACCGCTATCTTGCCGGGATGCGGCAAGCGCGTCTTGTTCCAGCCTGCACTCAGCAGGATCACTGCATCAGCAGGACGGCCCCCGCGCCGATCACGCCCCCGCATACCGCGCATGCCCACAGCAGCACGCGCGTGCGCCGGTATTCGCGGGCGACGGCCGCCAGCAACCGCGCATTCTGCTGAGGGCTGCGCGCGCGATCGTGCTCATGCTGCAGATAGCGCACCGCCAGTTGCGGCAGGCGCGGCAGCATATGCGCGAGATGCGGCAACTCGCGCGAAAGCCGCTTGATCCAGCCGCGGTGATCGAGATCGCGCCGCGCGATTTCCGCGAGCACGCCGCGCGTGATATTCCACGTATCGACACCCGGATGCAGCGCGCGCGCCAGCATTTCCGCCTGATGGAACGAGCGTTGCGCGTTGGCGAGGCGCCCGGACACGGCGCCGTCGAATGGGTGCACCGCATGCAGCAGATGCTGGAACAGCGAGCCCGCCGAACGATCTTCCGGGTTGGCCGCGAAATGCGCTTCGGCGCGAGTGCGCAACTCGGCTTCGAGCATCTCCGCGCGCGTGTCGTGCGGCACGTGTCCCGCATCGCGATGCATTTCGGCAAGCCGCCCGTAATCCTGATCGAAGAGGGCGGTCGCGCCATGCACGAAGAACTCGCGTTCGCCGGTCGACAGACTGGACATGACCGAGAATTCCGCCAGCACGAGCCGCCCCAGCGTGTCCGGCTCGATGCTGACGCGCACGCGGCGCGCGTCGAGCGTGGCGTGAAAGAAGCCGTGCTCGAAGGCCTGTTCGGTGACCACTTCGACGATATGCGTGGCGAGCGGCGCGAGCTTGATGTGATGCGCGTGCAGGCCGGGCAGGTCGCTGGCCGGCAAGGTGCTGATACGCTGCATCGTCAGCGTGTGGGCGGTGCAGAGATCCCAGATCACGTTGGGGACGATGATGCGCGCGTCGCCGTCGAAGTGATGGCCGGTCTGGCTCAGATTGGCGGCTTCCGCGCGCAGGTCGAAGCGGCGCAGGATCTCGTCGGTGAAGGTTTGCGCCAGCGCGCGCAATTGCAGGCGGCGCGCGCTGCCGGAGAACTTCTCCAGCCAGCGGGCGACCCAGCGCAGGAGCGCGAGTTCGTCGCCGATCTGCTGCACTTGCTCGGCGCGCACCAGTTTGATCGCCACCTCGCTATGGCCGTTGACCGGCACCAGCAGCCGCGCGAAATGCGTCTGCTCGGCAAAGCCGCCGCGCACCGGCACCAGATCGACCGCGCTGAACAGGGTGGCAAGCGGGCGGCCGAAGGCGCGCGCCAACGCCTGTTCGGACTCGTGGGGAGGCAACGGGGCTTCCATGTGATCGATCGCCTCGATGGCGTCGTGCACGGTGCCGGTGGCGAGCTCGGGCCGTTCGGCCAGCGTTTCGGCGAAGCGGCTCGCGAGCGGCCCAAGCGCCGGCAGCACGCCGTTCAGGCTGCGGCCGCTCTGACTTGCGGTGTGCAGGCGGCCGAGCAGGTCGATCATCCAGTGCAGTTTGTGCTCGCGCGGGGCGGCAAGCCAGATCAGGCGCGCGCCGTAGCGCAGTGCGTGAAACAGGAGCAGTAGACGGCGAAACAGTGGCGGCATTGGCGGTTTGTTTGACGGGCCGCGCGGTTTCGATAAGCATCGACAGGCATCGACAGGCATCGACAGGTATCGACGGACTTGCGCGCACGGCCAAGGCGTCAGGTTAGCAGGTAAGTTGGCCGGTGAGCGGGTTCGGAGGAGCATCTGTGCGCCTTGCGTAATACAATACGGCGGCCATCTCCACCCTTCGCGAAACCCAAGCGTGCCGGCTTCCGGCCTTCCTCAGATGCTCGCAGAACAACGTCACCAATACATTCTGGCGCAAGTCGCCAAAACCGGCGCGCTCTCGGTCGCGGAGCTGGTGCGCGAACTGAACGTGTCGCGCGAGACCATTCGCCGCGATCTGAATGCGCTGGCCGGGCGAGGTCTGCTGGTCACTACGCATGGCGGCGCGTTGTCGAGCGACCGGCGCGAGCCTGACCTCGAGACTCGCGAAGCCGCCAACGCCGGCGCGAAGCGCGCCATCGGCGGGCGCGCGGCGGAGTTCGTGCCGGACGGCGCGTCGCTGATCATCGACTCGGGCAGCACCACGCAGGCCGTGGCGCGGGCGCTGCTCGACCGGCACCGGCTGTCGGTGTACACGAACGACTGGCGCATCGCGCTCTTGCTCGGCCGCCGCAATGACAACCGTGTCACTTTGCTGGGCGGCGAATTGTCGGATAACGAAGATGCGACCTTCGGGCTCGACACGGTGCAGCAACTCACGCAATACCACGCGGATTTCGCTTTCATCGGCGCGGGCGGGATTTCACCGGACGGCTTTGTGACCGACTACACCCGCATGGCCGCCGAAGTGCGCAGCCGCATGATCGCCGCCGCCGACACGGTGGTGATCGTCGCCGACCACTCCAAGTTCGGCCGCGTGACGCCGGTGCGGATCAACGGTATCGAGACGGTGCGCTATCTGGTGACCGAGCTGGCCCCCGAGCGGGCGCTCGGCAAGGCGATCACGGCGCACGGTTTGGAAATCCTGATCGCCTGAGTACCTGAGCGCCTGAGCGCAAGGCGGCCAACGCACCGGCGCGCCGGCACCCCGTCGCTTGCCCTCCCACTGACATCTCCCGGCGATATTGTCGAGCAGACCCGGACCCACGAGGTTCGGGCCGATTTCCGGTCATCCGCCGGCTTCCGTCCTCTTCTGAACCTTCGCCATCCAGACTCGCAACCAGTAGACTGGCTTGGATATTATTGGCGAATTGTGTCGTTTTTTGGTTTTATGCAGAATCGTCATGGCGTTGTCACGGAAACCGGTGATCCTTGCCGTGCCCGATCAGGCATGGCTGGCAGCGCAAATGTCGTAGATGGGCTGTAAGTCAGGCAGGAGAAGAAGCAGTAAAGTTGTCGGCAATCTGCAATCCGCACGGCAACATGCTGCGGGCAACACGCAAGAGGCGCGGCGCTACCGCCGTCCAATCACAACAGGTATCGGGATATCCCGACCGTCTGGTTTTTTGCCTTTCGGAGAGAGCGACATGACAAAGACGAATTCCCTACACGCCACGGCCGGCCTCGCACGCAAACTGTTGCCGGCGCTGGTTGCCGCTGCGGCATTTGGCGGCGCTGCGATGCAAGCCCATGCGGCCGACGCAGTGGTGCTGTACACCGCCGACGGTCTCGAAAACCTCTACAAGGACGTGCTGCCGGCCTTCGAGAAGCAGGAAGGCGTGAAGGTCAACATCGTCACGGCGGGTAGCGGCGAAGTGGTGAACCGCGCCACGATCGAAAAGGATCAGCCGAAGGCCGACGTGATCGTCACGTTGCCGCCGTTCATCCAGCAAGCCGATCAGAGCGGCCTGCTGCAGGCTTACCAGAGCGCCAACTACAAGAACGTGCCGGCGATCGCCAAGGCGTCGAACGGTACGTGGGCGACCTTCGTGAACAACTACTTCTCGTTCGCGATCAACCCGGAAGTCACCAAGACCGAGCCGAAGACGTTCGCCGACCTGTTGCACCCGGACTTCAGCGGCAAGGTTGCCTACTCGAACCCGGCTACGGCGGGCGACGGCATGGCCGTGATCATCCTGACCTCGTCGCTGATGGGCGAAGACAAGGCATTCGACTATCTGAAGAAGCTCGAGCAGAGCGCCAAGTTCCACACCAAGGGCACGGGCTACCTCGACGTGCTGCTCTCGCGTAACGAGATCGCCGTCGCCAACGGCGACCTGCAGATGGATCTGGACGACGCGGCCAACGGCGGCCTGTCGCTCAAGCCGGTGTTCCTCGCAGCAGCGCCTGGCGGCCAGCCGACCACGTTCCAGCTGCCGTACGCGATTGGTCTGATCAAGAACGGTCCGAACCAGGCTGAAGGCAAGAAGCTGATCGACTACCTGATGTCGACGGACGTGCAGGCGAAGGTGCCGGACATCTTCGGCATTCCGGGCCGCACGGACGTGCCGCTCGCCGGCAAGAACGGCGAAGCAGTCAAGCAGGCTATCGCGGGCGTGAAGCTGATTCCGGTTGACTGGAACCAGGTGATGGCGAAGAAGGCCGACTGGACTGCGCGCTGGAAGAACGACGTGATCGGTTCGTCGGGCAAGCAGATCGAAGTGGTCAAGCCGAAGTAAATCGCCGTTCGCTGCTTAGGCACTGCTAATGCAGTGCTCAGGCAGCGTTAAAGCAGTGGAATCAGGCGGCGCTTCGGAGTGTTCCGAGGCGCCGCGTCAGCATGAATTTTGTTGGAGGATGAACCCGGTGAATACGGCCAGTCTTGCTCACCCAGGCGCGCTCGGCGCCTCGCCAGACGCGCTCGATGCCGCGCGTTCGAACACGCCGGGCGGCGTGCAGATCGACCATCTGACGGTGCGTTTCGGTTCGCGCACCGTGCTCGACGACCTGTCGTTGACCATCCAGCGCGGCGAATTGCTCACCGTGCTTGGCCGCAGCGGTTGCGGCAAGACCACGCTGCTGCGCTTTATTGCCGGGTTTATCGAAGCCGACGGCCTGTCGGGCACGCTGACGGTAGCCGGTCACGATCTGACGCACGTGCCGCCGCACAAGCGCAATCTCGGCCTGCTGTTCCAGAGCTATGCGCTGTTCCCGCATCTGTCGGTGTTCGAAAACGTGGCCTTCGGCCTGCGCGCGCGCCGCACACCGTCCAAGGACGTCGCGCGGCGCGTGGCCGACGCGTTGAAGCTCGTGCAATTGGGCGACGCCGGGCACGTGATGCCCGCGCAGCTCTCGGGCGGCATGCAGCAGCGCGTGGCGCTCGCGCGCGCGCTCGTGATCGAGCCCGATGTGCTGCTGCTCGACGAACCGCTTTCCGCGCTCGACGCCAATCTGCGCGCGTCGGTGCGCTCTGAACTGAAGGCGCTGCATGAGCGCCTGCCGAATCTGACGATCGTCTGCGTGACGCACGACCAGGATGACGCGCTGGTGCTGTCCGATCGCACACTGCTGATGCGCGAAGGCCATATTGCGCAGCTCGGCACGCCGCAACAGCTGTACGACACACCGGCCGACGGCTTTGTCGCGCGCTATCTGGGGGCAGCCAATCTGCTGCCGCCGCAGGTCGCCTTCAGCATGACCGATGCGCGCTACAACGAGCGCGACCGGGTGGCCTGTCTGCGTCCCGAGGCGCTGCGCATCGTGCCGCTCGGCGAAGGGCAGTTGCACGGCGCGGTTGCGTCGGTCGAATGGTATGGCGCGGTGTTGTCGGTATCGGTCGTGCTGGACGCGATGCCGAACGAACCGGTGCTGGTCCATATGCAGCGCGGCCACGGCATGACGCCGGAAAAGGGCGCGCGCATTTCCCTGCATTACGAGGCAGACGATGTCGTCCTTATCACCCCCTGATACGCCCAATCCGCTCGGCACGGCGGACGCCGATGCCCGCCGCAGGGCCAGCGCGGCCGCTCACACCGCCTCGGTGAAACGCCGTGAACGCGCGGCGCAATGGCATCTTCTGTTCCTTGCTGTGGTCGTGCTCGGACCGCTCGTCATCTATCCGCTCGTGCGGCTCGTGCTGCTGAGTCTGACCGGTCCGCACGGTTTGAGCGTGCAGGCCTATTCGGCGTTCTTCGGCAATCCGGAAACGAGCGGCGTGATCGGCACGGCGTTGTGGATTCTGTTCGCGAGCGCCGGGCTCGCGTCGCTGCTCGGCATCGCGCTGGCTTCGCTGCTGTTTTTCAAGCCGTTTCCCGGCGCGCGGCTGGTCACGCGCTTCCTCGAATTGTTCGTCGCGTTCCCGTCGTTTCTGGTCGCGTTCACGCTGATCTTTCTATACGGTTCGCAAGGCTCCGTCAGCATCGGCTTGCAGAAGCTCTTTCATCTGCAGGCGCCGCCGCTCGATTTCCTGTTCGGCGTAGGCGGCGTGATTCTCGCGGAAGTGGTGTTCTACGCACCGTTCGTCGTGCGTCCCACGCTGGCTTCGTTCGCCACGCTCGACATGCGTCTGATCGAGGCCGCCCGCAGTCTCGGCGCGAACGGCTGGATGGTCGCGTTCAAGGTGATCTTGCCGCTCGCGTGGCCGGGCATCGCCGCGGGCACGATCCTGTGCTTTCTGCTGACGCTCAACGAGTTCGGCATTCTGCTCGTGCTCGGCAGCGCGCATCTGATCACGCTGCCGGTGGCGATCTACAGTTCCGCCACCGTCGACCTCGATCTGCCGACCGCCGCCGCCGGCGCGGTCGTGATGCTGATCATGTCTTTGTCGCTGTACGCGTTGTACCGCCAGGTCAACCGTCGCAAGGTGAAAGGAGCGGGCCATGGCCGTTGAACTCGACCCGACCGTTTTGCCGGTCATGCACAAGAAATCGCGGCCGGTGCGCCGCAGCCTGGTGGCGCGCATGCTCGGCAGCCTGTTTCTCGGCTTTGCCGCGCTGCTGTGCTTCTGGCTGTTCGTGTTGCCGGTGCTGGTCGTCGCACTGTCTAGCGTGGCGGCGCACTGGTCCGGCACGATCCTGCCCGAAGGGTTCAGCATGCGCTGGTTCGAGCGTCTCGGTTCGAGCGACTTCGACGCGCTTCGGACCAGTCTCGAGATCGGCATGGGCGTCGCGGTGCTCGGCACGATTCTCGGCCTGTGGCTCGCGCTCGCGCTCGAAGGACGCGACCGCCGCGGTCTCGGCGCTGTAGTCGACACGATCGCGATGATGCCCAACGGCGTGCCGAGCGTGGTGCTCGGGCTCGCCGTGCTGATTGCGTATCACAAGCGTCCAATCGATCTGTCGAGCTCCGCGGCGATCGTGGTGTTCGTGCAGCTCGCGCTGGTGCTGCCGTTCTGCTACCGCTGCGCGGCGGCCGCGCTGCGCCCGGAACTGACGATCCTGCGCGAGGCAGCGGCGAGTCTCGGCGCGCCCCCTTCGATGGTGTTGCGTCGCGTCGTGCTGCCGCAACTCGTGCCGGCAATACGCGCAAGCCTCGCGCTTGGCTTCGCGCTGTCGCTCGGCGAACTCGGCGCCACGCTCACCGTCTATCCGCCGGGCTTCGCGACGGTGCCGATCGTAGTCGTCGGCCAGGTGGAGCGCGGCTATTACCTGCCGGCCTCCGCGCTGTCGCTGATCCTGCTGCTGGTCTCGCTCGTGGCGCTGTTGCTGATCGCGGCGCGCGTTCCAGGCCGCCGGGCGGACTGACGGGCAACTTCTGAGGCGTGAGCATGCGTGCCATGGCGATACACATGCTCATATCGATGTGGCGAAATTTGTCAAAATGACCGAAAATATGCAAACTGCTTCTGTCGATCCGATCGAGGTTGTGCGCAGACATTCACTGACGGCGCTGGTCCGCGACGAAATCGAACGGCATATCACCGAAGGCGCGCTGGCGCCCGGCGACAAGCTCAACGAGGCCGACTGGGCCACGCGTCTGCAGGTGTCGCGCGGGCCGGTGCGCGAGGCGTTTCGCGCGCTGGAACAGGCCGGTCTCGTGCGGACCGAGAAGAATCGCGGCGTCTTTGTGCGCACGGTTTCGCTCGCGGAAGCGGACGAGATTTACGCGGTGCGCGCGGTGCTCGAAGAGGCGGCGTGCCGGATGCTGGCGGCGCGTATCGACGCACCCAGGCTCGCGGGGTTGCGCGAATGGCTCGACGCCATGCGCGAGGCGCTCGATGCCAACGATCACGATGCCTATACGCGCGCTAACGTGGCGTTTCACGACGCGATCGTGGCGGGCTCGGGTAACCTGAAGCTGTATGAGACGTATCGAAGGCTGGTGAGCGAACTGAGCCTGTTCCGGCGGGCCGCGCTGGTGGTGCACGCCGACGCCATGGAGCGCTCGCTGGCCGAGCATCGCGCGATCCTGACGGCGCTGGCTTCGCGCGATGCCGAGCACGCCGCGGCGCTGATGCATGCGCACGTGAACGGCGGCTTGCAGCGCGCCCATGCGGCGTGCGAAACGGCGGCGCCGCTGGGTGTGGTGCAGGTGCTGCCGGCTTCGAACGATTGAGATAGTTGCAACGGACTGACTACAACACGCGTGCCTGGCACGCATGGAAGGCAAGCATGGCAAACACGAGCGAACGTATCATCGAAGTCAATGGCCGCAGCTACCGGCTACCCACGCAACCGACGGTGGTGGTGTGCGTCGACGGTTGTGAATTCGATTATCTCGAGGCCGCGGTCGCGGCCGGCGTTGCGCCGTTCCTCGGCAAGATGCTCAAGGGCGGCGGCGCGTTCAAGGCCGACTGCGTGATTCCGTCGTTCACCAATCCGAACAATCTCTCGATCGTGTGCGGTGTGCCGCCTTCGGTGCACGGCATCTGCGGCAATTACTTCTGGGACCCGCAAGCGAATGGCGGCGAGGGCGCGGAAGTGATGATGAACGATCCCGCTTATCTGCGCGCCGGCACCTTGCTGGCAGCGGCCGCCGAAGCGGGTGCAGCGGTGGCCGTCGTCACCGCGAAAGACAAGTTGCGCCGGCTGCTCGGCTGGCAGATGAAGGGCATCTGCTTCTCGGCGGAAAAAGCCGACACGGTGACGCTCGCGGAAAACGGCATCGACGAAGTGCTCGACCTGGTCGGCATGCCGGTGCCCGATGTCTATAGCGCTGGGCTGTCCGAGTTCGTGTTCGCCGCCGGAGTGCGGCTCGCGCAAACGCGCCAGCTCGACCTGATGTATCTGTCGACGACCGATTACATCCAGCACAAGTGGGCGCCGGGCACGGAAGGCGCGAACGCCTTCTACGCGATGATGGATGGCTACCTCGCGAAGCTCGACGCGCTCGGCTGGGTCATCGGCCTGACCGCCGACCACGGCATGAACGCGAAGCACGATACGGAGACCGGCGAGCCGAATGTGATCTATCTGCAGGACGTGCTCGACGACTGGCTCGGCGCGAAGAAAGCGCGCGTGATCCTGCCGATCACGGATCCTTACGTGGTGCATCACGGCGCGCTGGGGTCGTTCGCGACGGTTTATCTGCCGCGCGATGTGAGCGTCGCGCAGGTGATCGAACGGATCGGCGGGTTGCAGGGCATCGAACTCGTGCTCGACAACCGCGCGGCGTGTGAACGCTTCGAGCTGCCGTCGGACCGCGTCGGCGATATCGTCGTGGTCAGCACGAAGCATGTCGTGCTCGGCACGCGTCGCGCCGATCATGACCTGTCCGGGTTGACTGTGCCGTTGCGTTCGCACGGTGGTATTTCCGAGCAGGAAGTGCCGCTGTTGTTGAACCGCCGTGTCGAAGCACTGCCGGCCGCAAGCGAGGGTAAGCGGCTGCGCAACTTCGATGTCTTCGACATCGCCCTGAATCGCGTGTCGGCATCATGAACACCACGCTGCGGGACCATCCGGCTTTCCGGGCGGAAGCGCTGCGGCTCAAAGGCGAGCGTGCGACGCGCTCGCGCACGCTCGACGTACTCGATCCTTATACGGGCACGCGCGTGGGTACAGTCCCGCTCGCGAGCGTCGACGATGTGCGCGCGGCGTTCGAGTACGCCGCCGCCTATCAGGCGAAGCTCACGCGTTACGAGCGCTCGCAGATTCTTGAAAGCGCGGCGGCGTTGCTGCGTGAGCGGGCCGAAGAAGCGTCGGATCTGATTTCGCTCGAGTCCGGTTTGTCGAAGCAGGACTCGCGCTATGAAATCGGCCGCGTGGCCGATGTGTTCAAGTTTGCCGCGATCGAAGCGTTGCGTGACGACGGGCAAAGTTTTTCCTGCGATCTCACGCCGCATGGCAAGAAGCGGCGTGTGTTTTCGCAGCGCGAGCCACTGGCCGGGGTGATCGTGGCGATTACGCCCTTCAATCACCCGATGAACCAGGTCGCGCACAAGATCGCGCCGGCGATCGCGACGAATAACCGGATCGTGCTCAAGCCGTCGGAAAAGGTGCCGCTGTCGGCGCTTTATCTCGCCGACATCCTCTACGAAGCCGGTTTGCCCGCGCCGATGCTGCAGGTGCTGACCGGCGATCCGCGTGAAATCGCCGATGAGCTGATCACGCATCCGTTAGTGGAGCTCGTCACGTTTACGGGCGGCGTGGCGATCGGCAAATACATTGCGGCCAAAGCGGCGTACCGGCGCGTGGTGCTGGAACTGGGCGGCAACGATCCGCTGATCGTGCTCGACGACGCCGATCTCGAGCGCGCGGCAACGCTTGCCGTGCAGGGTTCATACAAGAACTCCGGGCAGCGGTGCACGGCGGTCAAACGCATGCTGGTGCAAAAGAGCGTTGCCGCCGATTTCACGGATCTTGTCGTCGAGAAGACGCGGGCCTGGTCGTTCGGCGATCCGTTCGATGCGTCCAATCAGATGGGCACCGTGATCGACGCCGCGGCGGCGCAACTGTTCGAAGCGCGCGTGAACGAGGCAGTGGCGAACGGCGCGCGTCTGCGCATCGGCAACCAGCGCAACGGTGCGCTGTATTCGCCGACGGTGCTGGACGGTGTCGATCCGTCGATGACATTGGTGCGCGAGGAAACCTTCGGCCCGGTGTCGCCGATCATCACCTTCGACACGCTCGACGACGCGATCCGTATTAGCAACGGCACGGCGTTCGGGTTATCGTCGGGTGTATGCACGAATCGCCAGGACGCGATCACGCGCTTCATCAACGAGCTGCGCGTGGGCACAGTCAACGTGTGGGAGGTGCCTGGCTACCGGATCGAGTTGACGCCGTTCGGCGGTATCAAGGACTCCGGGCTTGGTTATAAGGAAGGTGTTCAGGAGGCCATGAAGAGCTTCACCAATCTGAAGACCTTTTCGTTACCGTGGGAGTAAGAGCGTGGCATTGAGTCTGAACGACATCCGTTCCTTGTTTGAGCAATATGGTGGTCTGGCATATAGCGGCGAGCCGGTGACGCAGCTCGAACATGCTTTGCAGAGCGGCGCGCTGGCGGAAGAGGCGGGTGCCGGCGAGGAGCTGGTCGCCGCGGCGTTTCTGCACGACCTCGGGCATCTGCTCAATCTGCAAGGCGAGACACCGACGGAGCGGGGTATCGACGATCTTCATCAGTATTTCGCGCTGCCTTTCTTGCGGCCGATCTTGTCGAACGCGGTGCTGGAGCCGATCCGTATGCACGTCGACGCCAAGCGCTGCCTGTGTGCAATCGACGCCACTTACTTTGGCCAGCTGTCCGCCGATTCGGTGCGGAGTCTGGAGTTGCAAGGCGGCATCTTCAGCAGGGAAGAGGCTGAGGCGTTCCTGCAGAAGCCCTACGCGGAAGACGCATTGCGCCTGCGTAAATGGGACGATCGCGCCAAAGACGCGAGCCGCGTGACGCCGGATCTCGATCATTACCTAGGCGTTGTCGAGCGAGCGATGCTTAAGCACGCGGCTGCTTCTGTTTCTGTTTGAGACCAGGCCGCGCAGGCGAATATTGCGCCTGCAGATCTTCTGATTTCTTCGCAATTTCTTCGTCATCTTCGTGCGGTTTCTGGCGCAATTCATGCACGTCAAAATAACGCTTGCAAGGCGCTCGCGGGCTCGCTAGAATCTCGCTCTTTCGTGCTTCGGACAACGGGGCGCGGGAGGCGGGAGAGCCAGCAGTGGCAAGGCTTTCGGCGCGGTGGACAGGTTTGAAAAGCTGGAAAAAACCTGTTGACGGCGTAGCGAAAGTTCTTCATAATCTCGTTTCTCTGCTGCTGATGCAGCGACGCAGAACGAAGCGGTGCCGGGTGGTTGAAGTGCGGTGCCGGTT
>NZ_LXKA01000348.1 GCF_001645125.1 Paraburkholderia ginsengiterrae
GCGGCGCTGAACGGATTGTCCGTCGTACGCGAGGTCTTCGCAGAGTCTGGGATACAGCTACCACTCGATTGAGGTCCCGGGGCCGGGGCGGGAATAGCCGGTCTCTGGCCTCGGCCGCGCGGGTACCCGAAAGAAATTGCACTTTATGTGTGCTCTTCCTAATATCCGCCAAACGTTCGGATGGGTAGAATTCCTACCATCAGCATGCTGCATTGCAATACGCGACCGTCGGCGCTTTGACCACACGCTCAGGCGGGCAGTGTCCACACCCTTGTCCTCTATCGCCCAAGGGTTTGAGGCAATCACGGGGGGAGCGCCATGGAGTTTTTGGAAAAAAACGTCGCGACGGAATTAATTGAGCGGAAGGATCACACCCTCGAACATGTTGGGTTGGATGGCGAGAGGCACACGTATGTTCCGGCCAGGTCAATGTGGTTGAGGTTGGAACAGCTTCATGTCACGCAACAACTCGCAGAGCCTTTGGACGCAGACAAACAGCCAACACTTACCACGTCGCTGCACGGAGTGGCGCGTCTCGATGGCCAGGAGCTGTCGATTATCGGCGACGCTGGACACACGATGCGCACCGTTGAAGTGTCCTTCGCTGCACGCGACGTCAGCAAGGCTGACCGGTTAGGTCTGCGCGAGTTGGAGGACGAACTCGGCATTTCGTTTGCCGACGTGCCGCTCGGTACTGCTCGTCTCGGCGCCAATCGGGCCGACGCAGAGACCGGCGAACCCGATCAGTGGTGGCTCACCTGCCACATTCCCGAAGCCTGCATACATGCGCTTTCGAAGGCGATGTCTGATGGCCAGTTTGGCGCAGTCGAGTTGGGACTGGCGCTGCGACACCTCTACACAGCTGAAAGTGCCATGGCTGACCCTCAGCGCGAGCCGGACCTTTTTCTCAGGCCCAGCAAAAGCGACGGCGCAATTGAATGTCCGGAAATCGCAATTGGCTACGTCACCCACCTTCGTATTGACCTCGCAACGGCTCAATTGCGTACCGCGGCGGCGAGCGGCGGTCGCGGTGATGAATTAATGGCGAACCCTGTCGCGGACGCAGTGAACTCACTGGGCCTTAAGCTCTCTGCCCTCATGACCACGGTAAGGTGGATCGGCTTCTTCATCCTCATATTGCTCTTTCTTGAAGTTCTCGAGAGGCTCTGATCGCCCACCTGACTCAAACGTTCGCGAGCGCATCGATCGTTGCATCCAGAAGTGCGCGCAGTCGCGCGACGCGACGTAAGTCACGGTGAAAGCCAAGCCAGACATCGCGACCCGGCGGCGCTTCCCCCAAATCGATCCGCCGAATGCCCGGCGTCGCATCACCAAGCGGACACGGCAGGACAGCGAAGCCAGATCCTTCAGCACACATGCGTGCCTGTACGCCGCGATTATTGCTGCCGAAACCGATCCTGGCCCGAGGCAGCATGCGCTTGACCCACTCGACGTCGGGCAGCAAACCGAACGCGCTGTCCATGCTGATCAGCGTGTAGCCGTCACCCTCGCCGCGTGACGGCGGAACCAGATCGACGTGCCCGTACAACGCATAGTCGATGTGCATCAGCTTGCGCCGGATGACGTCAGGTTCGTCGAACGGCGTGATGCGGAACAGCAGATCCGCCTCGCGCCGCGCGAGGTTATAGAGGTGCGAATCCGTGAGGAGTTCCAACGAGATTCCCGGGTGCTTAGCCAGAAAGCGCGCGAACACCGGTGTGAGTATGTGCTCGCCGAACCAGTCCGACGAGGAGACGCGCAGCAGACCGGTCAACTGGGTCTCTTTCCCGGTAAGCGCGCGCGTGAAGCCAAGCGCTTCCTCTTCCATTCGCTCGGCATAAGCGAGCACCGCCGTGCCCTCATCCGTCAGGACAAAGCCGTCGCTCGTGCGCTGGAACAGCGTATGCCCAAGCGCTTCTTCGAGCGCACGCAACCTGCGCCCCATGGTGGGCTGGGTCTGGCCCACGCGCTTCGCTGCTGCCCCAAGCGTGCCGCAGCGGGCAATCGCCAGAAAGATCCGGACGTCGCTCCAATCCAGGTTGGCGTCATTCATATTTGCATGGCTCTTGTGCGAAAACATTGATTTACATGCGTTTTAGCATAAACCATGATGAGCGCATTGACCCGTTCGCTCGACGGAAAAGCAACCCGATAGGAACCCACCATGACCATGCAGGCGCTCGTCCTCAACCGCTACAACGGCCCGCTCGAATTGACTGAAGTCTCGATGCCCGAACCCGCACACGGCCAGGTGCGCGTGCGCATTGCCGCAAGCGGTCTCAATCCGCTCGACACCAAGATCCGCGCTGGCAGCGCGGCGCATGCGAAGCATCCACTGCCGCTGGTGCTCGGCATCGATATGGCTGGCGTGGTCGATGCCGTCGGGCCGGGCGTGACCGCTTTCCATGTCGGCGACGAGGTCTACGGTATGACGGGCGGCGTCGGCGGCATTCAGGGCTCGCTGGCCCAGTATGCGGCGGTCGATGCCGACCTGCTTGCGATCAAGCCGGCCAACCTGTCGATGCGTGAATCCGCGGCGCTGCCGCTCGCGTTCATCACCTCCTATTCCGGCATTGTCGACCGGGCCCATCTGCAAGCGGGCCAAACTGTGCTGGTACAGGGCGGAGCAGGCGGTGTCGGACATGTCTCGGTGCAACTGGCGCGCGCACTCGGTGCTCAAGTTTTTGCAACAGCAAGTTCACGCGACCACGATCTCGTTGCGCGCCTGGGCGCTACGCCAATCGACTACCGGTCGCAATCCGTCGAACAGTATGTCGCATCGTTGACGCAAGGCACTGGCTTCGACCTCGTTGTCGACACCGTCGGCGGTCCATCGCTCGATGCTTCGTTTGCGGCGGTCAAGCATTTTGGCCATGTTGTCAGCGCGTTGGGTTGGGGTACGCATGCGCTGGCGCCGCTGTCTTTCCGAGAAGCCACGTACTCGGGGGTCTTCACCCTCTATCCGATTCTGACGGGCATGTATCGCGCGCACCACGGAGCGATGCTGCGCGAGGCCACACGGTTCGTCGAAGCCGGTAAGCTCACGCCGAACCTCGATCCCCGCCGGTTCGACTTGCGGTCCGCGGAACTCGCCTATGACGCCATCACGAACGCCACCGCGCGCGGGAAAATCGTGGTGGATGTCGCGTGAGATTGAACGTCCGCGCGCCGCCTCCCATGCAACGCCCGCCGCCCGCCTGAGAGTATCTCAGGCCATGACCTTCTGCTCCGCGGCAGCCTGCTCGCGCATGCTACGGGCTTCGTCGCGCAGGAACTGCTGGTAATCGTCCAGATCCCCGTCGAAGGGCTCGACGCCGCCCTTGGTGACCAGCCAGAACTCATCACATACGGCGCGCAACAGGGCCCGGTCGTGACTGACCAGCATCACCGTGCCTTCGAATTCGTTGAGCGCCATGGCTAGCGCTTCGCGTGTGGCCAGATCGAGGTGGTTGGTAGGCTCGTCGAGCAGCAGCAGGTTGGGGCGCTGCCACACGATCATGCACAACACGAGCCGCGCCTTTTCGCCGCCGCTCATTGTGCTAACCGCCTGATGGACCGTGTCGCCACTAAAGTTGAAGGTGCCGAGGAAGGTGCGCAGCGATTGTTCAGTGCCACTCTGGCCGGGCGCGCGCATGTGCGGTGGCGTGTCCTTGGCGAGGCGGATCATATGTTCCATCGGCGTGTCGAGCGGGCGCAGCACGTCGAGCTCCTGCTGGGCGAAGTAGCCGATGTTCAGGCCCTTTCCTTCGCTGATTTCACCAGCAATCGGCGCCAGTGCGTGCGCCACCGTCTTCACCAGCGTGGACTTGCCTTGGCCGTTGGCACCGAGGATGCCGATACGCTGCCCGGCCAGCACGGAACGGTTGATGCCCCGCACGATGACCGTGGGCGGCGTGCCGGGCAGTGCGTCGGTCGGCGCCGGGTAGCCGAAGCTCGCGTCCAGCATCGACAACAGCGGGTTCGGGACGTTGAGCGGCTCCTTGAACTCGAAGGTGAACTCTGCGTCGGCAAGCACGGGGGCGATCTTCTCCATGCGTTCGAGCGCCTTGACTCGGCTCTGCGCCTGCTTCGCCTTCGAGGCCTTGGCCTTGAAACGGTCGATGAATTTCTGCAGGTGGGCGATCTTGTCCGCCTGCCTGGCCACCGCGGCCTGCTGCAAGACGAGTTGCTCAGCGCGCATCTCTTCGAACTTGCTGTAGTTGCCGCCGTAACGCACAAGCTTCGCGTTGTCTACGTGCACCGTCACCTGCGTCACCGAGTCTAGGAATTCGCGATCGTGGCTGATCACTACCAGGGTTCCTTGATAGCGCTTGAGCCAGGCTTCCAGCCAGACCAGCGCGTCGAGGTCGAGGTGATTGGTCGGCTCGTCGAGCAGCAGCAGGTCGGACGGGCACATGAGCGCGCGCGCCAGCTGCAGTCGCATGCGCCAGCCGCCGGAGAAACTGTTGACCGGCTGGCTAAGCTGCGCATCACTGAAGCCAAGGCCCAGGATCAGCGCTTGGGCACGTGCGGGGGCATCGTGCGCACCGGCGTCGTGCAGGTCCATGTAGGCGTGCGCCATGCGCATACCGTCGTCACTGGCCTCAGCAGCGGCTACTTCGGCCTGCGCGGCCAGCAGCACGGTGTCACCCTCGACTACGAAGTCGGTCGCGTTCTGCTCGGTCTCCGGCATCTCCTGCGCGACCTGGCCCATCTTCCACGCAGCGGGAATCGAGAACTCGCCGCTATCTTCGTGCAGCGTGCCGTTGAGAAGGCCGAAGAAGGACGACTTGCCGGCGCCATTGCGGCCGACAAGACCAATCTTTTCGCCGGGGGTGAAAGTGATGGACGCGTTGTCGAGTACGACATTGACGCCGCGGCGCAGCGTGAGATTACGGACGGAAATCATAAGGAGCTACTTCGGAGAGGATAGGCATGATAGCCGACCGGACGTGCAGGGCCGCCTATTTTCTGAGCCGCTTGCGCTTTGCGGCGCCCACCGGCCACAAAGCAAGGCAGGCCCTGACGCACCGGGCGTACCGGCTGCGGGGCCAGCGAACATAGCGGTGAATGTCGGATTCTTTGGCCGGACTACTTGTAGTAACCGACGCCGCATCCCAAGCCGGCGACCGCGGTAACGAAGCTCGCCTTTGGCACCCACGTGTTGTCAGCGCCGGCCTTGGGAGACATGTAGCTGACCTCATTGACCTGGCCCTCTTTTGCCGCGTCGTAGAGCCTTGGGCCATATACGTCGCCCGTAGGGTCCTTGAATGTCCTCGCATCCTTGCCGAGCAGTCTCTTAACGTTGGGATTGCCGACCGCGACGAGGAGTCCATCGCTGAGATTGAAGCAGAACGGATAGAGGTCGCCAACAAGGAAGCCGTTTTCGCCGTTGTTGATCTGATCGAGCGTCCTGGCCTTATCGGCTTTGATCGCCGCAACCGTCTTTTCAAGCATGGCCTTAGCGTCCGCCGCAGTACCTTGCGCGAATGCCGTAGTCGAGAGCAAGACAGCCACGGCGCCTAGCGCGCCAATCACGAGTTTACGAAACATGGACATTCCTCCCTGCTCTTCGAGCAATTTGCAATTGTCATGCACCGTGCACAGGCAGCAAGTCACCATATCCAAACATTGCCCCAATTGACCAGTCTACTCGTGCCCGCCGACGAGCTGATAAAAAGAGGTGGGGTGGAAATTTACGGATTTGACCCATCGCGTCGATCCTGGGCTCGACCGAGAGGACCGCTATCGACCCGCAACAGTCCTTCGTCGTTCTCGCTAGCGCACATTGAGCAGTGAGACAGGGCGGACTTGTGTGCAAGAATTGACATCCTTTAAAGACGGGTTACAAGCTATGACGCAGACTCGCCGCACCAATGTCAACATTCGACGGCTTACCCCGGTTGAATGGGCACAAGCCTTTCCAGTCATTTCCCAATTGCGCTCACTGGACGAGGCGGAGTTCCTGCAGCGAGTGCGGCGGCAATCACATTCTGGTTACGAGCTCGTGGGAGCGTTCGAGAACGGCGAGCTTCTCGGTGTCATGGGGATGAGGCCGGTCCATACGCTGGCGCGCGGAGCGCATCTGCACATCGATGATCTTGTCGTTACCGCCAAAGCTCGGGGAAGCGGTACGGGTCAAGCGTTGATGGACTATGCAGAAGCCGACGCACGGGCTCGCGACATGGGTACCGTGTTTCTCGACGCGAGACCGGAGGCTGTTTCATTCTATGAGCGTCAGAACTTTGTGCTTCACACTGCACCGTCGATGAAAAAGGTGCTTTAGTCGAACGACGAGACGCGGGAATGCCGAACCCGGCCCTCCAATCGTCGTAGACGGTAGTCGTTCGCAGGTTCGGTTTCTTCGGTTACGTGTTCTGATCCACAAAGACCTTGTTGACACCGGCCTTGTACAGCCGCTTACCCTGCCTCGGATAATCACACACGTCATGTTCCAGTCGGTCGCCAGCAACGATGTAAACCAAGGGCACGTCACCTGTATTTAGCATCGTGTGGGCGGCACCGCCGCGCGGGAACCCCATGAAATCTCCTGGACCAATCGGATAGGTGCGGTCGTCAACAGTCGCCGCGCCGATGCCGGAAAGAATATAGACGCATTCTTCCGCGTAGAGATGCCGGTGATATTCCGTCGATTCGTGTCCCGGCATCAGCGTCATCAGATGAAAACCGAGCTGCGTCAGTCCTGTTGCGTCGCCAAGCGACCTCTTCAACCGGACCGCATTCTCGTTCAACGGATGGACGGAACGCTCTGGTTCCATCGCCACAATGTCTGCGGCTGTTAAAAATTCTCGTGGATGACTCATCGTCTATCTTGTCCGAATATGGGAACGCCGATGGCGCGGTAAGTGTGCGTTCCGTGGTCATGTGCTGAGGATCGCAGCGCTGCACGTAAACTCGACGTGCGTGTGCATGCTGATTGTCCACGATGTAAAAGCTCATGTCGAAGGACCGATTGTGGTCGCGTGCCGCCTCACGCTATGTGCATACTTTCCTACGCATTGCACTACGATCGGCAACGCACGAACCGAGGCGGTCCGCGGAGTCCGCTCTGCATCAATGGCCGGTTTCGAGTGTCCAGCGGACGGCTATGTCGGCATTCATGGCGGCATGTAATCGGATTCCGTCCAAATTCCGATAGGCTCTAAGTGATGCACGCTCAGAGCCAGGCCAGACCCGTGCGCACCTGGGCGTGGGCGTTGTCGGTCAAGAGGTCGCCATGTGCGAGCACGACGCGTTCGAATGGCCAGGTGAGCAACCGATCGATGCAGGCGCGGGCGCGCTTGCGGTCGCGATAGGCGATTCGCAGCAGCGGATGCCATCCGACCTCGCCGAGGACACCCCCCAGGCGCAGATAGTTGCGCGTCAGCCAGTGAGACGATTGCTGAAAGTTCTCCACCAGGTCGCAGGCGATCAGCGTACGCGTGTCGCGGTGATAGAAAACCGTCTCGCCCAGCATGCAGCCTTCGATCGTCAGTAGTTCCAGGTCGTCGTGCCAGTCCGGATGAGGCTGATCCGTCAGCACCGCCCCGAAGCGGAGATCCTTGCGCTTGCGTTGCAAGGCTGCCGGGCCGTGCAGAATTGCCTGCGGATAAGCCGCCGCAGCTTCTGCAGCATACATGTGATGAAAAAGGTTCGGACAGACGATGTGCGCGACTGGTCCCAAGGCATCGATTGCGGCCCGCAATTCGCTGCTCAATGGGATAGGCGAATGCAGCAGCAGCTTACCCGATGACAGCCGGATGACCGCCATGCGCGTGCCGACATGCAAACCCATGAAAGAATGGGGGGCTAATGCGGTCCAGATATTCTGTGCAAATGGCTGAAGAGCTGGCATCGTCAAATCCGATAATGTTTGTATCTCAACCATTCAAGATCGTGCCATCGATACTGTCAAATGAGTACAAACCTCAGAGACAGTGGAAGCGGGCCGTCGCCACTCCGGCAAACTTCGGCAGGGCGTGCCTGAACTGGACCTGCTTACGCGGGAGCGCTGGACAAGATCTGAACGTGGGGCAACTGGCATCAACTCGGCGTTTTGGATTCCAGCCGCAAGCAAGGACTCGCTGCTGATCGCCCGTGGGAGCCTGACAATCGCCGTCGCCGAGGCGTACATGTCAGGAAAGCAAACTTTAAATGACTACAAGCGCCAACATTCGAATGTCGGGTTTGGCCGACAACTTATCCACTCATCCAACACGATCCAAGCACGATAGTCCGCTTTTTGAGTAGGGCAGGCGTCTGAATGACCATGTTGGCGCGACTGCGAGCGGCTGAAGATGGCCGACCGAGCCTGACGACGACCGGCTCTGGTCGACCCAACTCGGCCGATCAACTAGCGCCGATCCGTGTCCGCTTTCCGCGCGAATGCAGACACCTATCAAGCTATGCAGCCTGGCGTTTCGCCTAACTGCGATAAGCACGCACATCGTCGACGATTGGGACAACGGCGAGAGTAAGAAGGACGATCGCAAGAGGAACGGTCGACACAAATCCTAGATGTCTAAAGCCTACTGCGCCAGTTAATCCGCCCACCAGGAACGACAGTAACAGCGATCCGAGAAGCCCTAGTTTCTGTCGATCTCCGCGGACCAGGTTGCCGGGTATTGCCCCGACATTCCAATAGAACAGCTTACCAAGCTCAATGCCAATATCTGTCACAAGACCGGTGACGTGTGTCGTCCGAATTTCCGCCTTTGAAACCTTGGTGATCATAGCGTTCTGCAGCCCCATCACGTAGCAGAGAAGACAGACGGTAGCGGGCACGAACAGCACGTGGTGGGACTCCAGATTCGAGCCGAGAACACCGAAGAGGAGAAGCAGCGACGCCTCGAGCATCAACGGCATCGCGTATTGGCTCTGCAAGCGCCTACGTCGCCCCCAGTTAATCAGGATCGCTGACGTGGCCGCCCCGACAAGGAACGACAACAAGGAACTCAATCCCGCCACGGCCACATTGATGTCGCCAAGCGCGACGTTATCGGCAAGCGACGACACAATGCCAGACATGTGTGAGGTGTACTGACCCACAGCTAGGAATCCGCCAGCGTTGGCTGCTCCAGCGACGAACGCGAGCGATCGCCCGAGGCGACGATTCGCGACGTCGCTGCGCTCAGGCTTCGTGAAACCGCGAAGATAATTGATGGGCATGCGGATTGCCTCGGTATCGGCGACGTGCCCCAGAAAGGTTGCGCACGAGTTAATCAGTCGATCCTAACATGAGACGAAGCTGATTCGCTCGGGTCTAGCTCCCTGCGTCGACTCCATCCGGTTGGCGGTCGCCGCATGGTCATGCACGGCTAGCAGTAATGGGAATGTCGGCTCATGAATCGATAGCCGACTGCGCCCCTGAAATGCCGCCCGTCACTTTTTGGCCGAACCGAGACGGATGACGAGCGGTTGAATCCGCCACCCACAAGGGACATTCATCGCACCATGAAACCGCCATTTGAGACGACTATATGAGTTCGGTTTGTTGCCAAGCTGCGAAGCTATGGGTGACTGAAGAATGCGAGTAGCAGCACCGCGCCTGCTGCTTGAAGTATCCCGGTAACTAGCCCAAGGTCTGCTAACACTTTCAAAAATCTGTCGTCGATCGACTTATAGCCTCTTTGCAACATCCATTGCATGGTTGGCCAATTGAATCCTCCGCGCCCCATTTTGGGCCTGTTGAGGAGATTGTAAGTAACCGGATGTCTCTCTCTGAGTCGATCGAACACGGCATTCATGGCAAGCAAATAGACCAAGCCATTCATGAACATCACCAACAGAGCGGACGTGACGCTTGGAATGTGAGTATGCATTTTTCTACCACAAGATAGAGTATTCAATTTCAAGCACCACTGCTACGGCAGTGTCCGCAATGCATTGCGACCTACCGTGCGGCACGTCTTGCCGCCAATTCGTACGCGTATCCGGGCTTCATCCGCGATTGTTAACGATCCAGGAGCGCATGTCGACTGTCTGAATTTGGCCGGGTACGGTCCGACACGAACTGGCACCTGCGGGCCATTTCCCCCGCTCTGCTAATCAACCCTGGCTTACCGACGGAGTGGTCCGAGCAGCCGACCGAGACACTTGCACTTAAATGTCACGTGTCCGTCCGAAGCGCCATGACGGACTTAGTTCTCTCCTGACGGACTTCATTCTTCGGATCAGGACCAAATGTAAAGATTAGATATAATTTGCGTGTTTAGCCTGGTTGGTTGATCGTCTCAAAAAACAGGTGGTTTAGATTGTTCCTGCCGTTAGACAAAACGGCGCGGGTGTGAGAGCCCGTAGCGTAAAACCGCACTACCCGCGAAAGTGGGTAGTGCCTAGCCATCTGCGCGCCTTTTTCTATGGGCGGGCCGTGGTGAGGGAGCCGCAAGGCTCGCCGGTTATGGTTTTACGCCCGGTCTCTCAAACTCGCCACGTGCCCGCTCACCCCATCTTTTAGCGAGTGTCGGGCGATTCAAGAACGAACCGGAAATCGCACCATGAGCAAATCTGCCAGCAAACCTCAAGCAACCCCACGCGCGCCCGTTGATGCGCTCCAGTACGAGAAACTCGCGCTTTCAGCTTTCGATCTGTGCAATCGGCAATTGGATCAACTCAAAAGACTGGTTACGCTTGCGGCTTCAATATACAGGACTCCTTGCATAACAAGGGACGAGCGGCAAAGCCAGCGCGCGTTGCTGGAACTGTTTGTCGAAACTGGCGAAGCGTACGAGCGGGAAATTGAATGCGACCGCGAACTGTACCAGGTGATCGCGCTTGATGCGAAGGGCGTGCCTCATAGCCGCATCACCGCCAAATGTGCGGCGAGCCTTCTGTCTGGGGCAGCGCGGGTGAATTCAGATGACGAGCCGAACGCGGAGCCTGCGGATACCGTGCGATCCAAGCCGGTGCGCTCTAACGTCGCGCCGCGAGCGGAGCATGCCGAACAGCCGTTTGCCGTTGCACATTAACCGGCACTAGCTGCCTCAACTCCGCAGGAATGAAAAAGGCGCGAGCAATGTTCGCGCCTTGAAGCGTCCCCATCACTGCATAGCAGCGTAATACTTAGCCAGACCATCAATCTCCGCAGAGGTCATCTGTCTTGCCACATTCCGCATCTGCTCATTGATATCGTTATGCCGGGCACCGGACGCAAAGGCCTGCATCTGCGCAGCAAGATAAGCCGACGATTGCCCGCCTAGCCACGGCGCGGCACCCTTGCGGTCGAGCTGGCCATGGCATGCCGCGCAAGGCGCGATATTGCGCTGCGGATCGCCCTGCATCGCAAGTCTCACCGCAATCGCATCCGGCCCCGCGCCGGCAGACGCACTCTCCGCCGCCGGACCTTTCGGCAGCGACGCATAGTAAGCCGCCAGATCATGCAGATCCTGATCGCTGCGCGCGGCGATGATCGCCTGCATGACCGAGCTTTGCCGCACGCCGTTCTGGTAGTCGCGCAATTCCTTATAAACCACATCGGCATGCTGTCCGGCCAAGGCGGGCGCGGTCACCGGAGGAGTGCCCTGCACGCCGTGACACATCGAGCAATTTTGTGTCGCAATCGTCGCGCCGCGGCCAATCGAAACCGCATCGGCTCGCACGCGCCGCAACGGCGGCAGCACTACCACTTCGCTTGGCGCCGGACCCGCGACGTTGGCGCCGCCGTACCAGCTCGACGGCGCACCCGCTGCGCTGCAGATCGTCGCCCATAGGCTCTGCCCGCTGAACGCGCCGTTCGCCGACGGCAACCAGACGAAGCCGATGAGTATCGACACGATAGCCATCGCGATCACGCTGCCCACGCTGATCGTGAACCATGGGTTGCGCAAGCTGAAGACGCGTTCCTGATTCATCGCTGCGCTCCGACGACGACTGCCGGCACGGACGTCTGCGGCAATCTGAGCAACTGCATGATCGGCACACTGTAGTTGACGACCGTCAGCCCGATCATCAACGCCACCCACAAACCAAAGCTGTTGAGTGCAGCGGGCACATGATCCACCGGATGTGCCGCGCTTGCAAAGCGGAAACTCTGTTGCTGAACTGCTGGCCCGAATTGCGACTTCGCAAGAATGTAGATGAACAGCACGCCTGACACCACGAGAATCAATCCGCCAACCGCCGACATGCCGACCCAGAACGCCTGCGCCTGCATACCCGGCATGTTGTAGTCGTAATAGGCCATGCGGCGCGGCGCGCCGAGCAGGCCGACGTAGTGCCACGGCAGCGTCACCACCATCATCCCGATGAACCACAGCCACAGTTGCGTGCGCACCAGCTTCGCGGACACAATCGCGCGGCCGGTAAGTTGCGGCCACAGTTCATAAGCGATCGCGAAGTACATGATGAAGATCGCGCCGCCGAAGATCAGATGGAAGTGTCCGGTCACCCACTGCGTGTTGTGCACGGTCGAGTTCAGCTGATAGCTCATGTTGATCAGCCCGCCCGCGCCACCGAGACCCAGCATCACGAACGAAAACGCGATCACGAGCATCATCGGGTTCTGCCAGGGCAGCGCGGCAAGCCAGCCGAATGTTCCCTTGCCGCCGCGCAGCCTGCCGGCGATCTCGACCGACGCGCAAATCGTGAACACCGTCAGCAGCGTCGGCACCGACACCATGCCCGTGAACACGGCATGCAGGAACTTGAAGCCGGCACCGACCTGCGGGTCGGCGAACAGATGGTGGATGCCGATCGGCATCGCGAACACGAGGAACAGAATGAACGACACGCGCGCCATCGAATCGCTGTAGAGCCGTCCGCCGATCGCTCGCGGCACCAGCGTGTAGTACGCGATATAAGCCGGCACCAGCCAGAAGTAGACGATTGCGTGCAGCGTCCACGAGAACAGGACGCGTGCGAGGCCCGCGTCGATCGTATTGGTGAGGCCGAAGGCGACCGGCAAAATCTGCAGCAGGATCTCGAGCGCCGCGCCGACCGCGGTCCAGGCCCACAGGTAGGCGCCCGCCACGTTGGCGAACATCGCGAGCGGCACTGGTTTGCCGGGGTTGGCGCGCTTCCAGATGCGCAGATTGACGTGCATCAGCGCGACCCAGATCCACGAGCCGACCACCACCAGCACCACGCCGAGGTAATAGAACGGACTGCCGATCATCGGCGGATAGAAGGTGAACAGCACCGATGCCTGGCCGAGCGAGACCGGCACCATGGCCATCACCGCGCCGACTGCCAGCATGACGAACGCGGCCCATGCCCATTTGAGACCGGCGAGGCGCTGAGCAAGCGCGAGTTCGACGATCGCATAGCCGAAGCCCATCGCCACCAGAGTGGGCAACACGTAGGCCATCACCGTGCCGTGCGCGGTCACCGAACGATAGTAGAGCTCCGGGTCGCCGACCCACGGTAGCAGCGGACTGCGTACCAGCATCTGCCAGGCGCCGAGAAACAGCGCGATCAGAAACGCAATGAAGGCGAGCCAGAAGTGCGCGAGAACGAGTCGCTTAGCGTGAAACACAGCTCAGCCTCCGTGATTGTCGGGCTTGTTCGAAGAAGGCGGCTTTGTCGATCACTTTGACGTGCGCCCACATGGTCTGGTGGCCGAAGCCGCAGAACTCGTGGCACGGCATGGTGTGATCGGCAGGCTTGTCGAAACGCGTATTCAGTGTGGCAACGTAGCCGGGCATGACCATCGTGTTGATGTTGGTGTCGGTGACGAGCAGGCCATGCACGACGTCGGCGCTGGTGGTCCGAATCGTGATCGGCGTGTCGGCGGGCACGAGCAGGCATTGCGGCGTGAACGAGTACTGCTGCGCGATGAAGCGCACGACAACCGAGCCGTCGGGTTCGACCGCGCTGCCGAGATTGTCTTCAACGAATTCGCCGGACAGTTGCAGACGCGACGGGTCGATGGTTTCGACGCGCGAGGGCGGCATCATCGCCCAGTGCAGCCCCGAGAACACGATGACGGCCAGCATCAGCACGATCAGCGCGGCGGCGAACATGGCCCAGCGACGCTCGGCGCGTAACGCGACCGCGTGGCCGCTACCCGATTGATGATTGGAATCAGTCGACATGATCAGTGGATGACGCCGCGCGGCAGAAACACGAGAAAGTAGAAGGCGAACCAGATCGCCATGACGATCAGCGTCGCCACGCCGGCGAGAGCAATCGCGCCATGCGGCCCGGCGGCGACGACGCGCTCCACTTCGTCATCCGTAGGCGGAGCAGCGCCGTGGGTATCGTTCGCTTCCATCTAAAGGTTCTCCAGTGCAGCGGTTCAATGCAACGGCGCCTTGCGCAACTCGTTGACTTCGCGCGACGTCACGGGCAGGCCGTGATTGCCCCACGCCGTGCGGATGTACGTCACCACGGCAGCGGCATCGGTGTCATTCAGTTCCTGACCGAACGGCGGCATCCCGTACGGTTCCGGATTGCGCATGGTGCCCGGCGGGAAACCGCCGTTGAGCACGATGCGGATCGGGTTGACCGCCGAGTCCATTTCGATCGACTGATTGCCGGCGAGCGGCGGGTAATGCTGCAGTTGTCCTTCGCCCTTGGCGCCATGGCAGAGCGCGCACTTATCGGCGTAGATCTTTTCGCCGAGTGCGAATACGTTGGTGTTGGTCGGCGCCGACGGCCCAGACTTGCGGCCGCGGTTGGCTGGCAAGGTCTTCAGATAGGCGGCCATTGCCTTGATGTCGTCGTCAGTCATGTATTGCAGGCTGTGGTACGTGACTTCGGCCATTGGGCCGTACACGGCGCCGCGATCGGAAATGCCCGCTTGCAGCAGATCGACGATGTCCTTGATGCTCCAGTCGCCGAGGCCACCGTCCTTGTCCGACGTCAGCGATGGCGCATACCAGTTCTGCACCGGAATCAGGCCGCCGGCGAACTGCTCGCTTTGCGAGGACCCGCCAAGCATGTTGATCTTGGTGTGGCACATGGTGCAATGCCCGAGCCCTTCGACGAGGTACGCGCCGCGGTTCCATTCGACCGATTTGGTCGGATCAGGCTGGAATTCACCCTCGCGGAAATACAGCGTGCGCCAGCCGTATAGCAGCTTGCGCTGATTGAACGGGAAGCGCAGCGAGTGCTTGTGATTCGGCTGGCGTACCGGTGTGACTGTCTTCAGATAGGCGAAGATCGCGTCCGAGTCTTCGCGCGTGACCTTGGTGTATTGCGCGATCGGCATGGCGGGGTAGATCAGCGTGCCGTCGGGCGTGCGGCCGGTGCGCATCATCTTGAAGAACGCGTCCTGGCTCCACGTGCCGATGCCGTACTGCGCATCCGGTGTGATGTTCGGCGAATAGAGCGTGCCGAACGGCGTTTCCATGGCGAGGCCGCCTGCGAACAGTTTGCCGCGCGGCGCAGTGTGGCAGGCCACGCAGTCGCCTGCGCGCGCCAGGTACTCACCGCGTTTGACGATGTCGGGACGCGTATCCGCGCTGCCACCCGGAGCCGAAGCGGCTGTGGTTTCGGCGGCGCGTGCGGTAGCGATCAGCGGCGTATGCGAGGCGCGCAGAAGCAAGGCGCTGCCGGCTACCAGCGCGCCGGCAACCAGCACACCTGACACGAGCGATGCCGGCGTGCGGCGGCGCTTCGTCAGCGTGAGCAAGGCGGAGCGCAGAGCGCGGAAAGAGCGCGGAGAGCGAAGAGTCGGCTTCATTGCGGTTGGCTCCCGCAGGCGAGAGGCAGCCGTTCGCCGGACGCCGGTGCGGGGCGAGGATCGGCCGGACGCGGCTGGCGTGCGAGCCAGCTCGATACCGCGGTGATGTCCTTGTCGGTCAGCTTGACGGCGATCGAATGCATGCAGTCCGGCGCAAGCGCGTGACGCGTGCCCGAACGCCAGGTGCCCATCTGGCCCGCGATATAGCTTGCGTGCAGGCCGAGCAGACCTGGAATGCCGGGTTGCGTGCCGGTCATGCGCGCTCCGTGACAGGCAATGCACGCTGGTATCTTGCGAGCCGGATCGCCTTGCGTGACGAGGCGCTCGCCGGCCGCGAGCACGGCGGGTGCGACGTCGCTTTGGTCGGCGTTGGGGTAGGGCGGTTGCAGATCGGCGAAGTATTGGCTGATCTTGCGCAGATAGTCGTCGGGCAAAAAGGCCACCAGATAGCCCATTGGCGGATAGGTGCGGCCACCGTCGCGAAATGCGGTCAACTGGTTGAACAGGTAGTCGGCCGGTTTGCCGGCAATGCGCGGGAAGTAGTCGTTGTTCAGGCCCTGGCCTTGCACGCCATGACACGAGGTGCAGGCGCGCACGCGCTCGTCCATGGCTGACGGCATGGCGTCGGACGCGCCCGTGGCGGCAAGCGCCACGCCGCTCCACATGACGTAAAGCACAAGCAGAATCGACGATCCGATCGTTCTATGGTGCACGCCAGGCCTCGATAGGGAACGTTCTTTAATTTGTTTTATTTCGCGCGCGTTCGCCCGTGAATTTGCTTATGGTTCCGACGGACGACGCAGCTCAACTCCGCCAACTTTCTATTACAGCGATTGCGAAAACAGCAAGTCGAGGCGGACATAAATTGGACGGCGAGTGTTTATTCGCCATCGTGATGCGATTGCTTTACAAGACAAAGATCTGCCTGAATGCGCCAATGGGTGGCGCCGTTCGGGCTGCAAGAATTAACGCGTGAAACGTTTAGCAGCGCGTAGCAGGTTGCAGGATTTTGTTCAGTGCGTCAATAGTCAATAGAGGCTCAACCGACCAAAGGTCTAAACATCATAGACGTGGATCAAAGGGCTTTCAATCTCTGACCTAAAGGATTGCGATTGTCATAGACATCGAGCCTATAGCGCGAACGTGATTGTTTGATGATGGGCTCGCCGATCAACTGAAGAGCCGCATCAAAGCCGTCCGTGCATTGCTGACGCGTTCGCTTTCGCCGATCCGCCCGGGCAGCAGATGGAATTCGACCGCGGGCAAGGCCGGCAGGCCCACGCTCGGCGCGCACGCTACGACACCGCCGCCAATCGACGACTCGTTCAGGCAGGAGATGCCGAGCCCGGCCTTCAACGCAAGTTGCAAGCCGGCCACGCCGGACGCGGAGTGAGATACCACATAGGGCACTTTGTGCTCGTCGAGCAGCTTCACGACGAAACGCTGCAACTGGCAGCTCGACGGCAGCAAGACCAGCGAATACGGCGAGGACGGCCGGGGACCGGCGTCGGCCGCGCTGACCCACAGCAGCTTCTCGCGCCTGACCACCGTGCCTTGCGCGCCGGTGCGGCGATTGGCGGCGCGCGCCGGGTCCGTAACGAGCCGCAGCGAGAGCCCGATGTCGAACGATGCATCGTCGCCGGCCTGACTGTCGATCACCGCGCTCGGCTGAACCGTGACGTGCAGTTTCAGGCGCGGGTGCTGTTCCGAAAACGTTTTGAGAATGCGCGCGATGTCGTGCGGCCGATAGTAGTCCGTGATGGCGATGCGCAGCTCGCCGTCGAGCGAGCGGCCTTGCAGGTCGTCGAACGCGGCTTCGCTCATCGCAATGATGCGCCGTGCATGATCGAGCAGCCGGCCACCGGCGGGCGTGGCGCTCACGCCCTGTTTGCTGCGCACGAAAAGCGGCTGGCCGGCGCGCTCCTCGAGTTTCTTCAGCTGCTCGCTCACCGAAGACTGCGACAGGAATACGCGTTCCGCGCCGGCCGAAACGCTGCCCGATTCGGCGACCGCGACGAAGGTGCGCAACTGCGCGAGATCAAATCCACGCTGGCTCATGATTCGGTATATCCGATGGATGCCATCTAAATTTCCGGCTTTTCCGATAGAAAGTCCACCCGTAGGATACCTCCATATTCTTTGCGGAGGGTGTCATGGGAAACGAATCTATTGCAGCCGTAGGGTTATCCGGCGGCCGGTCGGCGCGTCATCGGTGGAAGGTGCTGGGGGTCGGGTTCGCCGCCAACGCGAGTTTCTCCGCGGCGTTTTCCGGCATTCCAACGACAGCGGTCCTGTTGCGCTCGGGCTATCACCTGGGCAACGACGGGCTAGGACTGGCGCTCGGCATGCTTGGCCTCGGCATTGCCGTTAGTGAGTTGCCTTGGGGAATGCTGACTGACCGCTGGGGCGACCGGCGCGTTCTGTTGCTGGGACTGCTTTCCACCGCTGCCGCGCTGGCGGGGATGGCCCTGTTCGTGGTGCCGTCCGGCACGCGGGTGCCGGGCGTGACAGCGCTCGCACTCGGCCTGTTGCTGGTCGGGCTGCTCGGCGGCAGCGTCAACGGATCGAGCGGCCGTGCGGTGATGGCCTGGTTTCGCGAGGGTGAGCGCGGGCTGGCCATGAGCATTCGCCAGACCGCTGTGCCCGCGGGAGGCGGTCTCGGCGCATTGCTGCTGCCGGTGCTCGCGTCGCGCTTCGGCTTTACGAGCGTCTATACAGTGCTGGCTCTGGCGTGCGCGATTACCGCGATATTTGCGTGGCGCTGGTTGCACGAGCCTTCCCATGCCGACGCCGGTTCGAGCAGTGCGCCGACGGCCCGCGGCACCGCTGCGGCGGGCAGTGTGTCCATCAAGGTTTCGCCGTTGCGCGATGTCGGCATCTGGCGCGTGGCGCTCGGCGCAGGCGCGCTCTGCGTGCCGCAGATCGCCGTGATTACATTCGGGACGGTGTTCCTTCACGACTTCAGCCGGGCCGGCGTGCTCGCGATTAGCGTGACGATGGCTGCCGTGCAAACCGGCGCTGCGATCGCACGGGTCTGGAGCGGTGGCTGGACCGACCGGCGTGGCAATCGGCGGGCCTACATGCGCGCGTGCAGTTTGCTGACCGCCGTGCTGTTCGCGTCGCTCGCCGCGATGACGGGTTTCGCCGGCATGCACCACACGGCTATGACCGCGGTGTTCGCGCTGATGGTCGTGCTGGGCGGTGTGAGCGGATCGGCATGGCACGGCGTGGCCTTCACGGAACTCGCCACGCTGGCCGGAACGAGCCGCGCCGGTACCGCTCTCGCAATGGGCAACACCTGTGTCTTTCTCACGCTGTTTCTGACGCCACTCGCGATTCCGGCGCTGTTGTCGGTTGGCTCATGGCCGATGGTGTGGGCCGTGGCCAGCGTCTGCGCATTGATTGCTTTGCCAGTTTTTCCTCGCGCGGCTCGTGAAGGCAAGGTGAGGGCGGCGCGAGCTTGTGACGCGATCTGACTCTGAGAAGGTTGTTTTGCAAGCGCGGCGCCATGACATGGCGCCGCGCTTGCCTTTTATGCGCATCTTCGCCGGCGCGCGTTGGAAGCGCTCTTGAGCGTCTGACCGATTGCGTCGTTTAGTTCTTTAGGTCCGGCAGGAAACGGGTTGTTTGGCGAGATCGAGAATATTCATTTCGCGTATTTAAGTTTCCATCTTCCGATTGGGTCGCATTGGGGTATGAGTTTTTTCAGCGGATTCAGAACGATCCGATTTTCGTGAATTTGTCGTGGTGATTTTATGGCCGCCTTGGCGTGCATTGCGCAACAAGGAGACTCGCCAGGTATACGTAGAGCGCCCTCCGCGCATTTCTGCGTATTGGAAATCTACCCCTACAAGTGACGAGACAAATCCTAATGCAGCTTCGAATCATTCTGTCAGACGATCATCCTTTCGTTCTGCTTGGCATTCGTGCCGCGTTGGAAAAGCACGATAACGTCACCATCGCCGGCGAGGCGGCGAATCCCGATTCGCTGATCGATCTTCTGCGCCGCACGCCTTGCGATGTGTTGGTAACTGATCTCGCGATGCCCGCGCCCTCAGGCGCTGTCGAGGACGGTCTGAGCCTGATTCGGCGAATCCGCCGCGGCTGGCCACAACTGCGCATTGTGGTGATGACTACGCTGACGAATGCCGCGATCCTTCGCTCCGTCGTGTCGGACGGAGTCGCGTGCGTGCTCGGCAAATCCGAGCCGATGGACGAACTTTTGCGGGCGATCAAGGCGGCTGCGGCCGGTGAAGCCTATCTGGGCAGTTCCGTCGTTGAGGCGCTTGCGCAACCGCGGGACGTTGAAGGCGAGCGACCGCCGGCGTTGCGATTGACGGGGATGCAGACTGAAGTCATCAGACGGCTGGTGGGTGGCCAGTCGATCTCGGACGTTGCGGCAGCGCTCGGCTGCCATCGACGTACGGTCACGCGCCAAAAGCGCGAAGCGATGGCGAAGATCGGCGTCACCAATGACCCTGGTTTGTTTTCCTACGTGCGTTCCCATGGAATTCTTTGTTTTAAATCGCATAACTAAGCAATTAAATTTTTCGAGCGAATCAAAATTGTTTCGGAGCGATCCGATGTTTATTTGACGAAGACTGGTTAATGATCGCGACAAGGGGCGGTTTCAATGAAGAGGGCGGCACTAAATCAAGATGCGGAGGAGAAATAGACGATGAGCGACACCGCCGAGGTCAACACACCCGTTCGAGCCATCATCGCGGACGACCATCCACTCGTTCTGCTGGCAATCGAAAATCTGTTCGGTGGCTATCCGAATATGCAGGTTGTCGGCCGCGCGACCGACGCCACGGAACTCTTCACGGAAGTCGATCACAATCCATGCGACCTGGTGCTCATGGATCTCTATATGCCGGGTGGTACCGACGGCAGCGGGCTGGAAGTAGTCAGGCAGTTCAGGTCGCGGTTTCCCGACGTGGCGCTAGTCGTGCTCACCATGGAAACCGACGCGGCCGAACTACAAAAAGTCATCGCGCTCGGTGTCGACGCGCTGGTCAGCAAGCGCGACCGCATTGATCTGATTCACGTGGCGGTCATTACGGCGCTGGCACACGAGTGCTATGTCGGGCCGGCGGTACGCGCACTGATCGCGGATGCAACGACAACCCACCGTCTCAACTTCGTGCGCGGCGTGCTGTCGCGGCGCGAACTCGAGGTGTTCACCCAGTACGCATCGGGGCTTGGCGTCACCGAGATCGCCACGCGCCTGGGGCGCAGCGTCAAGACGATCAGCGCGCAGAAGTGCACCGCCATGCGCAAGCTCGCGCTGCGCAGCGACGCGGAGTTGTTCCGTTTCGCCGTCGAACATGGCGTCATTCCCGAGGAGCGCCCGCAGCACCGGTAGCAGATGACCGAGGTGTCGCGCCACGTCGGCGCGACGAACAGAAGATGCATTGGCGCAGCCTGGGGAAGCACACCGCGTGCGAGGCCCGCCAATCGATAAGACAACAACATATGGCACACAAGATCCGCGTCATCATCGCTGACGATCACGACTGTGTTCGTGTCGGCGTCAAACGGCTGCTGCAAGCTGCGTCGCATTTCGAAGTGGTCGGCGAGACGGCCGACTCTCATGGTTTGGCCGAACTGCTCGACACCCGCGCGTGCGAGGTCGTCGTGTCGGATATCGGTATGCCGGGCATTCACGGAGGCAGCAACGCTGTGTCGTTGCTGCGCCGATTGTTGCGGGAACACGCGCATCCGCATGTAGTCGTGCTGACGATGATTTGCCATGCGCACATGCTGTCGGGGCTGCTGAATATCGGCGTGCGCGGCATCGTCGATAAGCGCGAGGCCGCCACGGCGTTGATTGATGCGATCGAGGCGGTTTCTGCCGGTCAGGTCTATCTGTCGGAGCACGTGCGTGCCGCGATGGAATCCACCGACGCGCCACCGCAACTTCGCGCTGGCGTGCTGAGCGCACGCGAGTGGGAGGTCTTCCAGCTTTATGTGCAGGGCCTGGCGGTCCATGAGATCGCCGTGCGTCTGGAGCGTAGCGGAAAAACCATCAGCACCCAGAAACGCAGTGCGATGCGCAAGCTCGGGCTCGAAACTGAAGCTGATCTGATCGGCTACGCCCGCCAGATCGGACTGGCCTGACGGCAAGGAGACGCAGTTGAGTCACACCATGGGAGATCCTTTCGCGTAGCGAACAATTTAGGAGTCTTCTGATTGGTTGGTGAACGTTGCCGCCTCATAGTTCTGAATTAACTGCGGCCTTTTTCATGCTTACCTGACGAAAGCAGTCATTTCACTAAGCTGAGCGATGCCCGCGACAAGAGAGGTCAGGCAACTGTGTAACGGCAATCTTGCGAAGCCGTCTGCCTGACAGGCAGAAATCAGGAGGCGGCATGGCTGCGTTAGGTAAGCGATTGTTGGTCGAGGGTGTCGGAACGGCATGGCTGGTCTTCGTCGGGTGCGGCAGCATTGTGCTGAACATCGGTGTGCTTCAACAGACGTACGGCGTGCTGGAAATGTCGGTGGCTTTCGGTCTCGCGCTTGCTACGGCTAGCTACACTATTGGCACTATCTCCGGCGCTCATTTCAATCCTGCTGTCACCGTCGGTTTTACAGTCGCGCAACGTTTTCCAGTCAGGGATCTGCTCCCCTACATCGCTGCCCAGATTCTCGGCGCAATCTTGGCCTCCGCA
This sequence comes from Paraburkholderia ginsengiterrae, assembly GCF_001645125.1. Lineage (GTDB taxonomy): Bacteria > Pseudomonadota > Gammaproteobacteria > Burkholderiales > Burkholderiaceae > Paraburkholderia > Paraburkholderia ginsengiterrae. Next base: position 22,276 of record NZ_LXKA01000348.1, read on the forward strand.
CTACTCGCTTACGTTGCGAGCGGCCGCCCCGGGTTTGACATGGGCGCAAGCGAGTTCGCCGCGAATGGCTTTGCCGACCATTCACCGGCCGACTATCAATTGCATTCGGCGTTAGTCGTTGAATTTTTCCTGACCTTCATTTTCGTCATGGCAAGCCTGTCAATGGCTGCCCGGCGAAACATGAGGTCAGTTGCGCCGCTGATCGTCAGTGCCTGCCTGGTGCTTGTCTATCTGGTGTCGATCCCAGTGACCAATGGCTCGGTCAATCCCGCCCGCTCCACGGCCCAGGCGCTGTTCGTCGGCGATTGGGCGCTGGATCAACTCTGGCTGTTCTGGGCCGCACCGCTGGCGGGCGGTGTCGCCGCAGGCATACTGTCCTCGTCCCTGCATGGCAGAGCTGATCACTCGGCCTCCGCGCTTGCCGACGGGCCCGGCGAAGTCGCCTGAGCGTTGAGGGGGCGTCGACGTGTCAGTCATCAAACTTCCGCAGGGTGCCGCGATAAAACACGTGCTTCGACGTGTGTCGCTGTCTCTGCTTGCCGTGTTTGTTTTGGTCGTTACACAGATGAACGCTGTCGCACGGCCGTTCGGTGATCCCTCAACTCTCCAGGCAGCACGGGCATTTCCCGCGAAACTGAGTGTCGGCGTGCTCGCCAGCGGGTGGCCGCCGTTCGATACGCTACAAAATGGCAGCCTCACGGGTTTGAGTGCCGACTATCTGCGTGCGCTCGTAGGCCCGAATGTCGTCATCGAACCGAAGGCGTTTCCGGATTTTCCTCAACTGCTTGCTGCCGCCTGCACCGGGCAAATCGATCTGCTGATGAGCGTGGCCCGCACGCCGGAGCGTGAACGGTGCTTGAGCTTCACGGCGCCGTATTTCCGTTCGTCATCGTCGGCCGCGGTTCGGCGCGACGTTGACGGATTTGGCAGTCCCGCCCAGATCGCTGGAGCACGCATTGCCGTGGAGAAAGGCTTTGCGCTCGAGCGCGGGGTGCGCGACCGCTTCCCTCGCGCCCAGATCATTACCTTTGCGACAACGCACGACGCGCTTGCGGCGGTTGTCAAAAGTGAGGCCGACGTTTATCTCGGCTTCACCCCGAACGTGCAACATGCACTGGCTACCGACGAATTTCGCGCGCTGCACGTCGCCTTCGAGGAGAGCAGCAAGACTGCGAGCCTGCGCTTTGCGGTGCCCCGAAGCCAGACCGCACTGCGCGACCGGCTTGACCATGCGTTGGCGGCAATCGACCCCGCTGACGACTCGGCAATTCGCGCTCGCTGGCTATCCAGCAATTTCGACGCGGCGCTGGTGCCTACCGCGCAGCGTTTCGCGCTGACGTCGCAGGAGCAGGCTTGGCTTCGTTCGCTGCCACCGTTGCAAGTCGGATTTGACAACGGCTGGCCGCCGTTCAGCTATGCCGACAACTCCGGCGAGCCAGCAGGCGTTGCCGCCGACTATCTGGCGTATCTGAGCCGCACGCTCGGCGTCCAGTTCACCCGCGCCCACACGACAGACTGGCCCGCTGCCGTCGAAGCATTCCAGCGGGGCGATCTGGCGATTCTGGCCACGGCTTCCAGCAACGATCCACGCCTCAGGAACGCGCGGCATACCGTTGCGTACGAAAGTTATCCGCTAGTCATCGTCGGCCGTGAGGATGAGCCAGCGGCTCGTTCGCTGAACGATTTTGCGTCGCGCCGCATCGTCGTTTCGCCGCATGTGGCCGGTTCAATTTTGCCCGTGTTCGAGCACATTCCACCGGACCACGTCGCCGTTGCGCCGAGCCTCGACGAGGCATTCAGGAGAGTCTCGACCGGCGAGGCGGACAACGTGGCCGCCGTCGATATCCTCCTCAAGCAACGGTATGAGGGTGTCCTCAAGATTCTCGGCACGGCCGGCGCCCCTGACGTGCTTGACTTCGCGGTGCGCCCCGACCTGAGCCAACTCGTCGGCCTGATCGACCGCGCGCTCCAGGCCATGCCGTCCGCCGAAAAGCAGCGCATCCGGCAGAAATGGGTTACCGACAGCACGACGCAGTCGGGTATAGGGAGCGTGACCGCGGTGCGGCTGCTGCCGCTGCTGATCGGCATCGGTGTCGTGCTGCTGGTCACCCTCCGGGCTTACTTGCTGCTGCAACGGGAAGTCAGGCTGCGCAAGAAAACCGAGCATGAGCTTGCGCTGCAACTCAACTTCCAGGAAACCATGATGAAGATGGTGCCCTATCCGCTTGTCGCCAAGGACCTCGAGGGGCGCTATATCGCCGTCAACGAGGCCTACGAGCAGGTCTGCGGGATGAGTCGGGAAGCGGTACTCGGCCGCACCACGATGGATGTCCAGACGTGGGGCGAGGCCAACTGCCGCATCCTCGACGACATGACCCGCGCGATACTGAACGGTGGCGATACCGCGCAAGTGGAGCTTCAGTTCGAGCGCGGAGCGGGCAACGTGCGGCACGGTCTGTTCTGGACCTGCATTTGCCGTGGCGGAGATGGTCAACCCGCGTACGTGCTCGGTACGGTGGTCGACGTCACGGATATTCGGCAAGCCGAATTGCGCGCACGCGAAACCGAACGGCGCCTCTTCGATGTGACGCGCTCGCTGCCGGCCGCTGTGTTTCAACTGCGTCGCACAGCCGAGGGCGTGTACTCATTTCCCTATATCGGCGGCGACACGCGGCGTCTGTTCGTAGGCAATGACGGCTCGCCGAGCAGTGCCGAGCAGGTCGATTTCAGGCATGTGTGCGAGCAGGATAGACCGTTGGTGCTGGCAAAGCTCGAGCGATCAGCGCGCTGCGAAACGCCGGTGCACATGGAATTTCGCTTCGAGAACGGGCGCGACCTCACGTGGGCGCGCGCCGAGCTGGTGCCGCGTCGGGAACAGGATGGCGCCGTTGTCTGGAGTGGCTATTGGGTCGACGCCAGCCTCGAGCACGCGCGCTCCGAGGAACTGGCGCGAGCCCGCGATGTGGCCGAGGCGGCCTCGCGTGCCAAAGACGATTTCTTCGCCATGATGAGCCATGAAATTCGCACGCCGATGAACGGCGTGCTCGGTCTCGTCGAGGTGCTGGAACGCACGCCGCTCAATCCGGATCAGGGTGAAATGCTAGGCATGATCCACGAGTCGGCCGGCGCGCTGCTGCAAATTCTGGACGACTTGCTCGACTACTCGAAAATTGAAGCAGGACGGCTGACTATTGAGGCCGAGTCCATCGACATGCGTGAACTGGTCGACAACGCAGTCGGCCTGCTGGCAGGCCGGGCGCATGAAAAAGGTCTGAAAGTGCGGGTGGATATCACTCCGGACGTTGCTGCCACGTTGCGCGGCGACAGCGTGCGATTGCGGCAGATTCTGTTCAATCTGCTCGGCAATGCCATCAAGTTTACCCCGCAGGGTGAGGTCGACGTGGGCGTGTCGGTCGTCGCGCGGGGCGGCGGCACTCAAACGCTCGAAATGGTCGTTGAAGACACCGGCATTGGCATTGCACCGGAAGTGCAGGCCAAGCTGTTCGAGCCGTTCGTGCAGGCAGAGTCGTCCACCACGCGGCGCTTTGGCGGCACCGGCCTAGGCTTGACGATCTGCCGCAAGCTGATCGACCTCATGAACGGTTCACTTGCGCTGCACAGCGAGCCAGGCCGTGGCACACGCATGACGGTGCGCCTCACCCTGCCTGTCGAGACCGAGCGTTACTCCGTCAACGGCCTGCGCGGCAAGCGCGGGGTCGTAGCGGTTGGCGATACGCGCGTCGCGCAGGCCTTGATGCACTTTGGCGAGGCACTCGGACTCGAATTGCGCAGCTGCGCGCCCGATGGGGGGGAACTGCGCGATCGCGCTGCACTGGCCGATGTGGATTTGCTGTTCGTGACCGAGGAGGTGAGCTTGCCGCCGGGCATCAGTTCGCGCGCGCGCATCATCATCCTGACCGAAAAACCAAAGCCGACTGGCTACCGAATTCTCGACGGCATGGTGCGCGTCAGCATCAACCCGATTTCGTGGCGCGGCCTCGGCGCCGCGTCCGCCGCCGCAATGACAGGACTGCCGTCGGTGGCGCCGCGGTTGGTGGGCATGCCGCGTACGTCCGAGGGAGGCGTTTCGGCGCCGGACCGTGAACGGGCAATCGCCAGTGGTCGGCTGATCCTCGTCGCGGAAGATCATCCGGTTAATCAGGAGTTGATCCGTCATCAACTGGCGCTGCTCGGTTTCGCCTGCGACGTGACGGCTGACGGCGCCGAGGCGCTGGCCGCGCTGCAGCGCACGAGCTATGGTTGTCTGATCACGGACTGCCACATGCCGAAAGTCTCCGGCTACGAGCTCACGCGGCGTATCCGCGAGAACGAGCGGGGCGGCGCGCACCGCCTGCCGATTCTGGGCATCACAGCGAATACCGCGCCCGAAGATCTGAACCTGTGCCGTGACGCCGGCATGGACGACAGTCTCGTGAAACCGACCCGGCTCGCCACGCTGCGCGACTATCTGAGCCGCTGGTTCGGCGCTGACGGCGCGTCGCAAGCCGCACCTGCGGAATTCGCCGGTACCCCGCCGATTGCCGGACCGAATACCGATAGCGGTGCCCAGCCATTCGTCCCAGTCGATCTGTCACACATGACGCAGCTATGGGGTAGCGAATCCACCGTCAAGGCTTTGCTCGACTCGTTTGTTACATCGGTGCGTGAAGACGTGCAGTCCTTGTCGCCTTTGCTCGAACGTGCCGAGCCCGGGCGTATCGAGGTTGGCCGTGTGCGCGAGTGGCTCCATCGCGTGGCAGGGGCGGCGAGCGTGCTGCAATACCCGCCGCTGCTTAGCGCGCTCGATGAGTATCGTCGCGAAATTGCCGTTCAGCCGCCGGAACGCCTGCGCACCGATGGGTTGGTTTTAATCAGCAGGTGCAATGCCATGCTGGATGGAATCGAGCAGCAGGCGGCATTGCTCGCTTAGATTTCTGCCAATTGGCAAGGCATCACGGTTGCCGCTTCCCCCGAGTGCGTTCGCATGGCCGCGGGCCGACACGCTGAAATGAAAGCCGGATAATCAGACGAAAAAAAACGCGGCCGAAGCCGCGTTAAAGATTTGGAGACATCCCTCGATGAAGGAGTCACTTCTCGCAGTCAGAAGCATAGCCGAGATATTGCCGTTCATTCACTACAAAATCTGCAATAAACTGTTTGAGGAAATCGTTTCAAACGGTCGCCGCGCAGTTTTCAGCACACACGGAATGCGTCAAACGCACCCGCGCACCTGGCGGATAGAGACGGCAAGACTCTAGGGCTGGCCGCCGTCAGTCACACTTTTAGGCAGTGTCTCATTCGCGGCAACTTGATGGACGAGTTGTCCCTCAATCCGAATCCAGATCGCTACGGACAACTACAAAGTAGCCGTGTGTCGCGTCCGGCATCAATGCCGTGCGCAACGAGGCCGCCAGACATGCGTGCGCCGAGGCTATCGGGCGCGCGATCTCTCGCGCGAACAGTCTCAATGGATTTGCACTAGTATGTGAAAGCTCCGTACGTAACCGAACTGTCGGTGCGGCGGTGCATCAAGTCCGGAGAAGACAATGGCTGCGCTAAAAAAACTGAGCTTTGCCGTCGTGTTGTGGGCGTTGGCCGCGGGCGCGGCCTTCGCGGATACGGTGGCATTGAAGGCGGATCTCGAGCCCTCGAGCGAAGTACCGCCGCGCGTGAGTCACGGGCACGGCATGCTGAACGCCACGTTCGACACGTCGACCAAAACCCTGCAATGGACGATCACCTACGAAGGGCTGAGCGGCCCAGTGACCGCCGCGCATTTCCACGGTCCAGCACCGGTGGGACAGAACGCCAAGCCGCAGGTGCCGATCGGGAAGGGGGCGCTCGCGAGCCCGATCAAAGGTTCCGCCGCACTGACCGAACAGCAGGTGACAGACCTGATGGCGGGACAGTGGTACTTCAACATCCATACCGCCGAGAATCCGACAGGCGAGATTCGCGGACAGGTCCTGCCGGCGAACTAATCCACCGGCAAGCCTTAAGCGGAAGCACGGGCGCTTTTCAGGATTAGAAGGCGCCATCCACTGATGCCGCGTCGAACGCACGTACCATGGCGGGACACAATCGAAGGAGCGTGGCCCGATGAGTTGGCAAAGCGCACTCGCGTGCTGGTATCTGCGCAGGCAGTTTCGACCGAGAACCCTCAAACCGCGCATCAACGTCGAACAGGCGCGGGCGCTAACCGCGAAGCGTGCCTGGTCGCCGCGTGTGCCCCGTGGCTGGCGTCTGCGCGAGTTGTACGGCGCGAACGACACGCCGCTGCACGGCGAGTGGCTCGAACGAGCCGAAGGCGCGCCGGCCGCGAATAGCGGTCCGGTCGTGCTGTTTTGCCATGGCGGCGGCTACTACTTTTGTTCTCCGCGCACGCATCGCTCGCTTGCGTTTGGGCTGGCGACACGCGCCGATGCACCGGTTTTCTCGCTCGACTATCGCCTCGCGCCCGAGCATCGCTTTCCGGCGGCGCTCGACGATGCAACAGGGGCCTATCGTCAATTGATCGCCAACGGCATCGCGCCTGAGTCGATTGTGATTGCGGGCGATTCGGCGGGCGGCGGTCTTGCACTCGCGACGCTGGTGGCGCTGCGCGACGCCGGTGACCCCATGCCGGCAGGCGGCCTGCTTTTCTCTCCCTGGACCGATCTGGCCGCGACGGGTGCCAGCATCCGCGCGAACGACGGCATCGACCCAATGTTCAGCGGTCCTGCGATCGCGCTGGCAGGGAAGGTGTATCTCGGCGATACGCCCGCTACCCATCCTTATGCCTCGCCGGTCTACGCCGACCTGCATGGCTTGCCGCCCCTCTTCATTATGGTGAGCAGCACCGAGGTGTTGCTCGACGACTCGCGGCGCGTCGCCGACAACGCCCGCGCTGCGGGCGTCGACTGCGAGCTTGAAGTGTGGACAAAGATGCCGCACGTCTGGCCGATCTTCGCGCCGTTCATCCCCGAAGCGAACCGCGCGCTCGACCGTGCCGCCGCGTTCGTGCGGCGTGTGACGACCCACAGGGATGCGGCTCAGCCGTCGAGCGCGATGTCGATGGTCTGATAGGCGGCCTCGACCGTTTCGCGGCCATACTGCCGCTCAAGCCGGCGCACGGTGAAGTGGCCGTGCGCCACCTGCTGGAAGTGGTCGATGAAGACAGTATTGACCATCGCCCCAAGCACCGCGCCGATCGCAGGAATCGATTTGGCGGCGATCTGCTCGCTCACCTGCACCGAAAAGCGCGCCGCGATCGTGTTGAGCAGGCGCAGCAAAGCCGCCGAGCCGTGCGTGGTGAAACCCTTGGTCGCAATTTCAGATGACGCTTTCGATACCGCCTGCGCCAGCGCGCCGCGCATGATGAAGTAGCCGAAGTCGGCGTCGTCGTCGGCACTCGACGTGCCGCCCATGCCGAGCACCGTTAGACACTGCAGTTGCGTGTCGATCGAAGTCAGATCCTCGCCTTCGCTGCGCGCTATGTCGCAGATCGAGCGAAACATCAGCGTGGTCGTGACCGGCAGTTCGACGGGCAGCGCGAATAGTCCGAAGGCGCCGCCGGCCGCGCCGGTGGTCGCGACCGCAAACTTGTGGAGCAGATTGCTCGGCTTGTCGGATACAGCGAGCCGCGTCGCGCCGTCCTGCCGCCCCAGCGTGCGCAGCGCGATCGCCAGGCACTTGCGCAAGGCCAGTTCCGTCGCATCCGTGACCTTCTCGTTGGCGAATGCCGGCATGCGTGAGAGCAGCTTCTCCAGCGGCGCGCCGACGATGCTTGCCAGCTTCATCGCCAGTGCGGGGCTTTCCAGCTCGTGTTTCGCGCGCCGCAGCGCTTTCAGGTCTTCGTCCAATAACGTTGGTGCTGCGAGCGAACCTGGCTCCATGTGCCTCCCTGGCGTCATGTGATAGTCATTCTTCAGTCGATTGCCGGCGCGGCGATGGGCACCGGCGCGTTCCGCTTAGAGCGCTGCAGCGTGGTATGATTCCCAATCGTTTGACGAGTCAACTGTTGCGCTATCAAAAAATGGCTGTCCATACCGCGGCCCACCATTCGAGTGGGCAAGTTTTACCCTTCCGCGAGTCGCTGCTGGCGATGCTCGGCATCTCCTTCGTCACGATGCTGGTCGCGCTCGACCAGACCGTGGTCGGCACCGCGCTGCCCACCATCGTCGCCGAACTCAAGGGTTTCGAGCTTTACGCGTGGGTCGCCACGTCATATCTGCTGACCTCGGTGATTACCGTGCCGATTTTCGGCCGGCTTGGCGATTATTACGGACGCAAGCCGTTCGTGATCGCCTCGATCGTTGTCTTCACGGGGGCGTCGGTGCTGTGTGGCGCCGCTAACAACATGCTGTTCCTCGTGCTGGCGCGCGGCCTGCAGGGCATCGGCGGCGGCATGCTGGTCGGCACCGCATTCGCGTGCATTCCTGATCTCTTCCCCGACTCGGTCGTGCGTTTGCGCTGGCAAGTGATGATGAGTTCGGCCTTCGGCATTGCCAATGCGGTGGGGCCGTCGCTCGGCGGCTTCCTCACGCAGTACTACGGCTGGCGCTCGGTTTTTTACGTGAATCTGCCGGTCGGCCTGCTGTCGCTGTTTTTCGTGTGGCGCTTCCTGCCGCATCTGCGTCACGTCGAACATAAGGGGAAAATGCGGCTCGACTGGCCCGGCGCCGTGCTGATCGCGGTGGCGCTCGGTTCGCTGCAGTTGTTCGTCGAGTTGCTGCCGAAACATGGTGTGACGCTGAGCGCGCTCGCGCTGCTCGGCTTGAGCGTCGCGTCGGCTTACGCGCTGTGGCGCTGGGAAAAGCGCTGTCCAACAGCGATCCTGCCGGTCGACATGTTCCGCAACCGCAGTCTTGCCGCGCTCTTCACACTCGCCGTGCTGGGCGGCTTCACGATGTTCTCATTGCTGTTCTACGCACCGTTGCTGTTCCAGGGCGGCTTCGGCATGTCGCCGAAAGACGCGGGCCTCGTGATTACACCGTTGGTCGTGTTCATCACGATCGGCAGCATTGCCAATGGACGCATCGTCTCGCGCGTGCGCAATCCCAATCTGATGCTGTATGTCGGCTTTGCGCTGCTGGCGTTGTCGTGCCTCGGGGTAGTGGTAGCGACGCGTTCCATGCCGCAATGGCTGCTGATGTCGTTCATGGTGACCGGCGGCCTGGGCCTCGGCTTCGTCATGCCGAATCTGACGATTTTTGCGCAGCAAACCGCCGGCCGCGAACACCTCGGCATTGCAACGGCGCTGCTGCAGTCGCTGCGGATGATCGGCGGTATGATCGGCACCGCGCTCACCGGCACGCTGATCAGCCACATGTACGCGAGCGGCGTGCGCAGCGCGCTCGACAACGACCACGCGTCGCAATGGTTCGCCGATCTCGGCGACCCGCAAATCCTCATCAATCGCGACGCGCAAACCACCTTGCTAGACCAGTTGGCGCACGCGGGACATAACGGCGCGATGCTGCTCGAGAGCGCGCGCGAAGCGCTCGTCTCGGCGATTCATCTCGGTCTCGCGATGGCGGCGATCATCGCCGTGGTATCGGTGTGGCAAAGCCGCCGTGTGCCACCCATCAAGCTCCAGCGAAAGCTCGAGCCGGTGATTCACGCGGATTGATTTTTTAGACTTACCGTTTTACTGACAGATCATGGAAGAACAGGACCGCGTCGCCGTCATGCAGCAATTCGGCCGCACTTATCGGGCGTTCACGTCGGCATTCGAGGCGCAGGTCGGCCACCCGTTGCCGCGCTGGCGCATTCTGCTTGCGTTGCACGACCAGGCCGGCGAGTCTTCGCAAAAGCGATTGGTCGAGCGCCTGCGCGTCGATCCGGGCGCGCTTACACGGCAATTGAAAACACTCGAAGGCATGGGTTGGATTTCGCGCAGCATGGATACGCGCGATAACCGAGTCACCAACGTGCGCCTGACCGAAGCGGGGCAGGCGGCGACGGAAGCGAGCTTGCCGCGCCGCAATGCCTTTCTGCACGACACGATGGCCGCGTTGCCGGACGATGTGCTGGGCGCGCTGTCCGGTGCGTTGAAAATGCTGGAGGTGAGGATTGGCGAGGTGGCGGCCGCAGCCGCCGACGCCGCCGCCACGGAATCCGCCGGGAAGCCTTCGCTTCAGGCGATCTGAAGCACGTCGAACCGCGCGCCTCGTCATCTCGAAGCGCGCGGTTCGCTCGCCACATCAGAAGAACGTTTCGATCACTTCAGTCACGCGGTAAGCCGGATCGACCACCAGCACCTGGCGCCACTTGTCGAACGTCAGGCACGGGTGCGAAATGTCGAACGCGATCATGTCGCCCACTTTCAGATCTGCGCCTGCCGGAATCCGCAGATACGCGTGCTGATCCATCAAGCCAAAAACTTCCCAGCCTTCGCTCGCGGCGATATCGCGCGGCGCATCGTCGCCCGGACGATAGTGGCGCGCCGGTTCCGGCATGCCTGCGTCGAAGGCGGAATCGCGTTTGCCGAGACCGATGATCGCGCGATCCGGCTCGGGAATCGACTGCACATACGCCCACAGTTGCAGTGCCGGCAGCAGCCCTTCGCCCATCTTTTTGGCGACCGGGTTGCGCGCGAAGATGTCCGTCTGCGCTTTGCGATAGATGCCGACGTCGTGCGTCAGATAGCAGCCGGGACGCAGCACGATCTCGACCTTGCCGGTTTCCGAGGCCTTCACGAATTCTTCCGCGACCACGTCATACCAGGCCGAACCTGCGCCTGACAGCACCGCCGGCGTGCGCGCAAAGCGCCCTTGTTCGACGAGTTCGTGTGTGATCGCGACCGCGCTTTGCAGGAACTCGCGCACTTCGTGCTCTTCCTTCAGCACGCCTTCATACAATTCGACGCCGGCGAGCTTGAGCACGTCCGGGTAGCGCGCAATCGCTTCGAGCACGGCGTTGCGCTGCGCCTCGTCGCGCACGCCCGTGCGGCCACCCGGCACACCGAGTTCGAGGAGCACGTTCAACGGCTTGCGCACCGATGTGAAAAACGCGCCCAATTGCTCGGCGCCCTCAGCTGAATCGACAAGGCAGAAGAATTCGAAATCCGGGTCGCTCAGCAACTCGGCAATCATCATCATGTTGTGGCGGCCGACCAGCTGGTTTGCCATCAGCACGCGCGAGACACCGCCGTGATAGGCCGCGCGCACCTGATGCGCGGTGGCGAGCGTGATGCCCCATGCGCCGGTTTCGAGCTGGCGCCGGAACAGTTGCGGCGCCATGGTGGTCTTGCCGTGCGGGGCGAGCTTGACGCCGTATTCCGCCACGAACGCCTGCATCCACTTCAGGTTGTGTTCCACCCGGTCCGCGTACAGCACGGCGGCGGGCAGGCTGACGTCTTCGTTCAGCAGATTCCACTCGAGGCGCGCGGCATCCGTGAGTTGGATGCTGGTGCTCGGAACCACGCCCAGACCCTTGCTATAAGGATCGATCGTGGCGCCCTGATAGTTTGTAACTTTCATGTCCCCTTGCTCCATCGTTCGGTTAAATTGAATCGAAGTTGACTTTAGTATGTTACCGAAAGTACGATTCTCAGAGAAATGTTATTTATTAACACGGTATGCCGGAGGGTTGTTGTAAGCCTTCGTGCGGCCGCCCACTGTGCGCAATGAACTCTACTGCCGAACCGCTGGCCTTCGACATCGTCGCGCGTATCGCTGAATGTGCGCCGGAACTGCGCTCGGCTGAACGCAAGGTCGCCGCGTTGATCCTCGACGATCTGACGGGCGCCTCGCGCGCCAGCATCGGCGCGATCGCGCAACAGGCGGAGGTGAGCGTCGCGACCGTGACACGTTTCGCCAAGGCAGTGGGCTGCCGCGACGTGCGGGAGCTGAAGCTGCGGCTCGCGCAGGCAGCTGCCGTGGGTCAGCGCTTCCTGCAGCCCGGCGCGTCGAGCGATGCGCCCGAGCCGATCGCAACCCGCGTGTTCGACGAACTGCAGACCGCGCTCGCGCATAACCATCAATTGCTGCGTCAGGCGCCGCTGGGCGACGCGGCGGCCGTATTGCGCGCCGCGCGCATGATTTACGTGTTCGGCATGGGCGGCGGCTCCACCGCGCTTGCCGACGAGATGCGCTTTAGGCTCGTGCGCCTCGGCCGGCCCGTGGCGACCTATCAGGACGGCCTGTTGCAGCGTATGGTGGCAAGCACCGTGTCGCGTGATAGCGTGGTGATCGCGCTTTCCACCACCGGGCGCGTGCCGGAGATGGTCGAGAACTGCAAGATCGCGCGCAGCTACGGCGCGACGGTGATCGCGCTGACCGCGCCGGCATCGCCGCTCGCGAAGCTGGCCGACTGGCTGATTCCGATCGTCGCCTTCGAAACCGATTTCATTTACAAGCCCTCGTCGTCGCGCTACGCGATGATGATGGCGCTCGATGTGCTCGTCACCGAACTTGCCGTCAGTCAGGGCGACGAGAGCCGTGAATTGCTGCGCCGCATGAAGCACGCGCTCGACACGCACCGCGGCGGCGGCGATCGACAACCGTTAGGAGACTGATCCATGCATTCGCATCCCGAAGCCGCCGATACGCTGATTGTCGGCGCGCAACTGTATGACGGCACGGGCGCCCCGCCTGTCGAGCGCGACGTGGCGATCCGCGACGGCCGCATCGCCGCGATCGGCAATCTGTCGAACTGGCTCGCCGAAGAAGTGATCGAGGCCGAAGGCCGCGCCTTGGCGCCGGGCTTTATCGACGTGCACACGCATGACGACACGCACGTGATCCAGTCGCCGCAAATGCTGCCGAAGATCACTCAGGGCGTGACGACAGTGATCGTCGGCAATTGCGGCATCAGTGCGTCGCCGGTGGTGCTGAAGGGCGATCCGCCTGATCCGATGAACCTGCTCGGCGAGCGCGGCGCGTTCCAGTACCCCACGTTCGCGGCCTATGTCGACGCAGTGAACGCGGCGCGTCCGGCGGTGAACGTCGGCGCGCTCATTGGTCACACGGCATTGCGCAGCAACCAGATGGACCGGCTCGACCGCGCGGCGACGCCGCAGGAAATCGAGGGCATGCGTGAACAACTCGAAGAGGCGCTGGCGCATGGCGCACTCGGTCTGAGTTCAGGGCTCGCGTACGGCTCGGCCTTCTCCGCGCCGACCGAAGAGGTGATGGCGCTTGCCGAGCCGCTCGCCGCCGCGGGCGCGCTGTACACCACGCACATGCGCACCGAATTCGACGCGATTCTCGACGCAATGGACGAGGCGTATCGCGTGGGCCGTCACGCGCATGTGCCGGTGGTGATTTCGCATCTGAAGTGCGCGGGGCCGTCGAACTGGGGGCGCAGCGAAGAGGTGCTGCAGTCGCTGGAAGGCGCGCGCCGCCTGCAGCCGATCGGTTGCGACTGCTATCCGTACAACCGCAGTTCGTCGACGCTCGATCTCAAGCAGGTCACGGGCGACATCGACATCACGATCACGTGGTCGGAGCCGCATCCGGAAATGGCCGGCAAGCTCGTGAAGGAGATCGCGGCCGAATGGGGCGTCACGCAGCAGGAAGCGGGCAAGCGCCTGCAACCGGCGGGCGCGGTGTATCACAACATGTCCGAAGAGGACGTGCGGCGCATCCTGTCGCATCCCGCGACCATGGTCGGCTCAGACGGCTTGCCGAACGATCCGTTGCCGCATCCGCGCTTGTGGGGCGCTTTCCCGCGCGTGCTCGGCCATTACGTTCGCGATGCGGGGCTGCTGCCGCTCGAAGAGGCGGTGCGCAAGATGACCGGTCTGTCGGCGCGTCGCTATGGGCTAACGCAGCGTGGCGAGGTGCATATCGGCTACCACGCCGACCTCGTCCTGTTCGACCCCGCAAAGGTGCGCGATGCGGCGACATTCGAGAAGCCGCAGCAGGCGGCGGACGGGATCGACGCGGTCTGGGTTAACGGCGTGTTGACGTATCGCAATGGCGTAGCGACGGGCGAGCGCGGTGGTCATTTCGTCGCGCGTGGTGCTGCGTCGAAGGGCGACGCGCACGGAGCGTTCTAAGATTTTTTTTCGATTGATATGGCGCGCGGCATGGCGTTGTCCACGCCGCCTGCCCGACTTTTCAAGGAGTGTTGATAATGAAGCGATATGGTGTTGAAGGCGGCAAGGGCACGGGTGGTCAGCACATGCCGTTTGCGCGCGCGGTCGAAGCGGACGGCTGGCTGTTCGTTTCCGGGCAGACGCCGATGGAAAACGGCGAGGTGATCAATGGCGGCATCGTCGAGCAATCGCATAAGGCGATTCAGAACGTGTTCGCGATCCTGAAGGAAGCGGGCTATGGCGCGGAGCACGTGGTCCGCTGCGGCGTGTGGCTGGACGATCCGCGCGACTTCGCGTCGTTCAACAAGGTGTTTCGCGAGTACTTCGGCGAGAATCCGCCGGCGCGGGCGTGTGTGGTTTCGTCGATGGTGATCGACTGCCGGGTCGAGGTGGACTGCGTAGCTTATAAGAAGCCGGCGGCCTGAAGCTGAAGGTTTCGCTCTTTCGTTCGTCGCGACCGGATGCATCATCCCGCCGCGGCGAACCACTCGCTATTTACTGCCGCGCCAGCCTCATATTGTCCGGCATCGGCAAGTTGTAATTCGTGCGGAACGGATTGATATCCAGCCCGCCGCGCCGCGTGTAGCGCGCATACACCGCGAGCTTCACCGGCTTGCAGGCCTTCAGTATGTCGATAAAAATCCGCTCGACACACTGCTCGTGAAAGCCAGTGTGACTCCGGTACGAGATGATGTAGCGCAGCAAGCCCGCGTGATCGATCTGCGGACCCACGTAATGGATCTGCACGCTACCCCAATCGGGCTGGCCCGTGACCGGGCAATTCGATTTCAGCAGATTGGAGAACAGCGTTTCTTCGACCGGAGCTTCATCCAGCGCCGCTTTCAGCAGGGAAGCGTCAGGCTGGTAAACCTCGGCATCCAGATCCAGGCGGTCGAGCGACATGCCTTCAAACTCATCCATTTGCAATTTGCCGAACTCGTTCGGCGCGGCCAGGTGGACCGAAACCGACGCGCCGCAAGAAGCGGACACGTCGCGCTTGATCGTGTCGCGCACCGTTTCGATCGAATCGAACGCCGTCTGCGCAAACGAGCCCAGGTAGAGCTTGAACGATTTCGACTCGACGATATTCGGCGAATCCGCCGGCACGAAGAACGTCGCCACGGCGATCTGCGGCTTGCCGCGCGTATTCAGCCAGGACAGCTCATAAGCATTCCAGATGTCCGTGCCGAAAAACGGCAACTGCGCGCCAATGCCGATTGCCTCGCGCGCGTTCTTGCGCGCAATCGGAAACAGCAGTGAAGCGTCGTATTGTTCGGTGTAAGCGGAGGGCTTACCCAGCGGTGATTGTTCGGGTGTCATGATGCGTTCACGATGCCACTCAGCACGTGCCCGGTCGCCGTCACGACGCGGGCCGATTCGCAATGGCCAATTTGGTCGTCGAAGAAAAAGTCCGGCTCGAACTCGCGCAAAAATGCGCTCTTGTCGAGGCCGCCGAGGAACATCGCTTCGTCGATTTCAATGTTCCACGCCATCAAGGTGCGGATTGCGCGCTCATGCGCCGGGGCCGAGCGCGCTGTCACCAATGCCGTACGAATATGCATCGGCGCGGCTTCGTCCGCGAGTTTTTGCAGCCGGTGCAGCGCTTCGAGCAACGGCTTCAACGGACCGTCCGCGAGCGGCAGATCCTTATTGTGCGTCTCATGACCGACGAAGGCCCGCAGACCGTCCTTCTGGAACACGCGCTCGGCTTCGTCGGAAAACAGCACGGCGTCGCCGTCGAAGGCAATGCGGATTTCATCGGGGTACTTGCTCGCCATTTTCGCCGATTCGGGCAGAACGCGTGCGGCCGGAAATCCGGCGGCCAGCGCGTCGCGCACGTCCTCCTGATTCGCGGACAGAAACAGCGACGCGTTCAGCGGCTTCAGGTAGCCGAACGGCGCGCGCCCCCGCGTGAACACGCCGCGTTCGATTGCGAGCCCATGTTCGCGGCACGAATGAAAGGCGCGCAATCCGCTGATCGGATCGCTGCGCGACAGGATCACCACTTCCACGCGATGGCCGCCGGCGTTCAGCGCCAGCAGCTTGCGGATCAGCGGGAACGCCACGCCCGGTTTGGCGGGCACGGCAAGGCGGTCGCGCTGCAACGCTTCATAGGCCTGAAGGTCGCCTTCCTCGTACACGCGGTTCTCTTCCTCGAAGTCGAACAGCGCGCGCGACGAGATTGCCACCACCAGTTTGTCGGCAAGCGTGAGAGCCATCTGCGTGTTTCAGTCCTAAACGATCAAGCCAGAAACAACCGATACACCGGGTTCTGCGTCTCTTCCCAGTTCGGATAGCCGAGCGTGGCCAGAAAGCGTTCGAACTCCGCGTTCTCGCTCTCGGGCACCTGGACGCCGACCAGGATCGAGCTGTAGTCCGCGCCCTGGTTGCGGTAGTGGAACAGGCTGATATTCCAGTTCGGCGCCATCGACGAGAGGAATTTCATCAGCGCGCCCGGCCGCTCGGGAAACTCGAAACGGAACAGCCGTTCGTCGTGCGCGAGCGGCGAACGGCCGCCCACCATGTAACGGATGTGCTGCTTGGAGAGCTCGTCGAACGTCAGGTCGACGGTGGGGAAGCCGTGCGCGTCGAACGCACCCGCGATCTGCGCCAGTTCGCTGCGATTCCTGATCTGCACGCCCACGAAGATATGGGCGGAATTCGCGTCCGCAATCCGGTAGTTGAACTCGGTGACGCTGCGCGTGCCGACCAGTTCGCAGAAACGCCGGAAGCTGCCACGCTCCTCGGGGATCGTCACGGCGAACACCGCCTCGCGTGCCTCGCCGACTTCGGCGCGCTCGGCCACGAAGCGCATGCGGTCGAAGTTCATGTTCGCGCCGGAGGTGATCGCGATCAGCGTCTGGTTCTCGATGCCCTCGCGCTCGGCGTACTGCTTGGCGCCCGCCACCGCGAGCGAGCCGGCCGGCTCCAGCACGCTGCGGGTGTCCTGGAACACGTCCTTGATCGCCGCGCACAGCGCGTCGGTATTCACGAGCAGGACGTCGTCGAGATACTCGCTGCACAGGCGGAAGGTTTCCTCGCCGACCAGCTTCACCGCCGTGCCGTCGGAGAAGAGCCCCACCTCGTTCAGCGTGACCCGCTCGCCGGCCTTCAGCGAGGCCGCCATCGCGCACGAATCGTCGGTCTGCACGCCGATCACCTTGATCTCGGGGCGCACCGACTTCACGTACGCCGCTACCCCGGCCGCCAGTCCGCCGCCGCCGATCGGCACGAAGATCGCGTGAATCGGCCCCTGGTGCTGGCTGAGAATCTCCATCGCGACCGTGCCCTGGCCGGCGATCACGTACGGATCGTCGAACGGATGCACGAAGCTCAGGCCGCGCTCTTCCTGAAGTTTCACCGCGTGGCCGTAGGCGTCGCTGTACGACTCGCCGAACTGCACCACCTCGACGGTCGGCCCGCCGTGCGCGCGCACCGCATCGACCTTCACCTGCGGCGTGGTGACCGGCACCACGATGATCGCCTTCACGCCCATGCGCGCCGCCGAGAGCG
>NZ_LXKA01000360.1 GCF_001645125.1 Paraburkholderia ginsengiterrae
GGTTTGCCCGGCGCAGCTCTCATCATGGGGCGGGATCTTTCCCATCCACGACCCCGGATAGATTCGAGCAAGTCCACTTTATGCCAACACCGCCTCGCTTGCAAAAATCGGGCTGACCATAGATTTTTCATTCGACGAGTCCAGCTCGTCAAACCATGGCCTGCGGCGCGTTACAGGCAGGCGCTGATTGCACTGGTGGCGTCGCTGCCCGCGCCGCCACCGGCGCGAAAGCCGACCCACGTACCCTTGCCGCTGGGTGAGGGCCGCACCACGGCGGCAGCACCGTTAGGCGGCTGTTGACCGGGGACGTAGACATCCATAGCCTGATCGTTGGCCATGATGTCCTGGGACACGACCTGTTGCTGCGTGCCGTCTGCCCATTTCTGCGCAATGCAGGTGGCAACGGCCTTGGGCGCTTGCTGGCTTTGGCCGACGGATTGAACGCCAGCGGGTGGTTGAGCGGCATAGGCGGAAATTGCCACGGTCAATGCGATTAACGGTAGATATTTCACGTCATCTCCTCAAAAGTCGCTCAAAATCGAGCCGAGTTACGCGGATTGCGAAAGTGTCAGATAACACTCTCCGACCCACGTTCCCGCAGTTCTGAAACAAGTTGTTAGCAGCCTTTATCAGCGCGGCGAACTTGTGCGAAGGAGTGGCTTGACGGCGGGCCACACGTTGTTGAGGAGCACGGGCTGTGCCTGCTGGGTCGGATGAATCTGATCGGCCTGGAACATGTCGGGTTTGTCGGCGATGCCGGCGAGCAGAAACGGCACGAGCGGCACGCGCAGTTCCTTCGACAGCTCGCCGTACAGGCCGTGGAACTTTTGCGTGTAGTCCGGGCCGTAATTAGGCGGCACGTACATGCCGACCAGCACGACCTTCGCGTGACCCTGTTGCGCCTGCTCGATGATCGTGCGCAGGTTGTCTTCGGTGGTGGAGAGCGGCACGCCCCGTAGAGCATCGTTGGCGCCGAGCTCGACGATCACGATGCTGGGCTTTAAGCGCTGCATGAGCGCCGGCAGGCGAGCGCGTCCGCCGCTCGTGGTGTCGCCGCTGATGCTTGCGTTGGCGACGCTATAATCGATTCGCTCGTCGGTGAGGCGCTGGCGCATCAAGGCAACCCAGCCGGTGTCGCGGGGCAGGCCGTATTCGGCGGAGATGCTGTCGCCGAGCACGACGATCACCGGCCTGGCGGGTTCCTGGGCGGGTCCGGGGGCATTAGCGGCGCGCGCCGTGACGCTCGCCGAAAGCAGGGCGGCGGCCACCACGGCAACGCCGAGCGCCGTTTTCAGTGCCGTAACCCGGGGCGTCATGGCACGCACTTTCAACCTACGCTTCACCATGCTAAACAAAACTGATCCAGTCATCGAAGTGCGGGGTTTGTGCAAGAAGGTTAAGGATGCAACGGGCGAACTGACGATTCTCGACGAGATCGATCTTGCTATCGATGCCGGCAGCAGTGTGGCGATCGTCGGTGCATCCGGGTCGGGCAAGTCTACGCTGCTTGGCTTGCTCGCAGGATTGGACAGTGCCAGCGCGGGCTCGGTTCGGCTGCTGGGCCGCGAACTCACGGAACTGAGCGAAGACGAGCGGGCCGCGTTACGCAGCGGCGCGGTCGGTTTCGTGTTCCAGTCGTTTCAACTGATGCCGCACCTGACCGCGCTCGAAAACGTCACTCTGCCGCTGGAACTGCAAGGCGGCATCGGCACGCGCGAGGCCGCGGCGCGTGCGCGGCGTCTGCTCGAACAGGTGGGGCTCGGCAAGCGCACCGGCCACTATCCCAAGCTGCTGTCGGGCGGCGAACAGCAGCGTGTGGCGCTGGCACGCGCCTTCGTCACGCACCCGGCCATTCTCTTCGCCGACGAGCCGACCGGCAGTCTCGATGCCGCTACCGGCCATGCGGTGATCGATCTGATGTTCGAGATGAACCGTGCGAACGGCGCCACGCTGGTGCTCGTCACGCATGACGTCGAACTCGCGCGCCGCTGCGATACGACCGTGACGATCGAGGCGGGGCGGCTCGCCTGAACGAGTCTTTAGCACGGAAAGGAGATGGATTAAAAAACAAAGCGGGCCGCAAGGGCCCGCTTCGTCGTTCCGGCAACAGTCCACTGGCGGCGCGAACTACTGCGCCGCCACGTTCCCTTACTTCTTCAACGCCGCCCGCGCCCGCGCGATCAAAGCCGACGTCGACGAATCGTGCTTCTTCTCATCGACGCTCGGTGCCGTCAGGTCGGCCTCGACCACCTTGCCGAGAATCTTGCCCAGCTCGACGCCCCACTGATCGAACGGATTGATGTTCCACACCGACGCCTGCACCAGCACCTTGTGCTCGTACATCGCGATCAACGCGCCGAGCGTGCGCGCGGTGAGCGCGTCGACCAGCAGCGTGGTGGTCGGGCGATTGCCCGGAAACACGAGGTGCGGCGCCAGTTCCGGCTTGTCCGCGCCGGCCACTTTTTTTGCCTCTTCCAGCGTGCGGCCGAGCATCAGCGCCTCGCTCTGCGCGAAGCAGTTGGCGAGCAGTTTCGGATGATGGCTCGCGAGCGGATGCTCCGGCGTGAGCACCGCAACGAAATCGATCGGCACGATCGTCGGGCCCTGGTGCAGCATCTGGAAGAACGCGTGCTGGCCGTTGGTGCCCGGCTCGCCCCACGTGACCGCGGAGGTCGGGTAGTCGACCGTGGCGCCGTCCAGACGCGCGGATTTGCCATTGCTCTCCATCTCGAGCTGTTGCAGATACGAGGGCAGGAAATGCAGCGCTTCCGAATACGGCGCGACCAGATAGCTTTGCGAGCCGAAGAAGTTGCGATACCAGATGCCGAGCATGCCGAGCAGCACGAGCAGGTTCTTCTCGAGCGGCGCGTCGCGGAAATGCTGGTCCATCTCGTTGGCACCGGCCAGCAGCTCGTCGAAATTATGCGGGCCGACCGCGATCATGATCGACAGCCCCACCGCCGACCACAGCGAGTAGCGTCCGCCGACCCAGTCCCACATCTCGAACACGTTCTCTTTGGCGATGCCGAACTTGACCACTTCCGCGGGATTGGCTGACACGCCGACGAAGTGCTTCGCCAGCGCGCTTTCCGGGCAACCCTTCGCGACGAACCAGTCGCGCAGCGAGCGCGCGTTGGTCATGGTTTCGAGCGTGGTGAAGGTCTTGGAGACGATGATCGCGAGCGTCTCTTCGGGATCGATCTGCTGCATCACGTTGTACAGATCGGCGCCGTCGACGTTCGACACGAAGTGCGTGGCGATCTCCGGCGTGGCCAGGTGGTGCAGCGCGTGCACGACCATCTTCGGCCCGAGGTCCGAGCCGCCGATGCCGATGTTCACGATATGGCGGATCCGCTTGCCGGTGTAGCCGGTCCATGCGCCGCTGCGGACCTGGTCGGCGAACGCAGCCATTTTCGCGCGCTCCGCCTGCACCTCGGCGTGGAACGGCGCTTTCGGATCGGTGGCGCGCAGGGCGGTGTGCAGCGCGGCGCGGCCTTCGGTCGGGTTGACGACTTGGCCCGCGAACATCGCGTCGCGGCGCTTCTCGACGCCGGCTTCACGGGCGAGTTGCACGAGCAGCTTGAGGGTTTCGTCGGTGATGCGGTTCTTCGAGAAGTCGGCCGCGAGACCGCCGCCCGCGAATGCAAAGCGCTCGGCACGGGTAGGGGCGGGATCGTTCTCGGGGGCGAACCAGTCGCGCAGGTGCGCATCGCGAATCTGCTCGTAATGCGTTTGCAGCGAGGACCAGGAGGGGAGCGAGTTCTGGGTCATAGCGTCCGTCTAACCAGGGGGCACGAAGAAAGGCGCGCGCGTGACACGCGGCCGGGGATGATGCAGCGATACGGTTGGCGCGTTGCCGCGCGTCCGGGTTCGCCTCGGGGCGCGGCGCCACTGCGCCGCAACCCGCGATAGACCCGATGCGCGGCGCGTTCGGTTAGCGCGCCCGGTTTATGCGCTCACCCGGATAACACGATCAGTCAACTCGATCAGTGAGCGCGGTTAGCCAGTATAGCGGCCTTAGGTGACAGGTAACAGCGCCTGGCCGCTTCCTGGCCGCTCCCTGCCGCGGCTTGAGATGGAGCGCATCTGGCGCGGGCCGCCGGCTAGGCCGGATAGAACAGGCGGTTGAGCAAGGTTCGCACCATCGGCGCCAGTTCGCCCGCCGTCAGCCCGGCCAGACCGTGGCCTTGGGCGCTCAGCGTATCGGCGGCGAGGCCATGCAGATACACGCCCGCCAGCGCCGCTTCGTAGCGCGGCAGACGCTGCGCGAGCAGGGCCCCGATGATGCCGCCGAGCACATCGCCGGTGCCGCCCGTGGCGAGCGCGGCGTTGCCGGTCGGATTGACCGCGAGGCGGCCGTCCGGGGCCGCGATGATCGTGCCGCTGCCTTTGAGCACCACCACGCTGGCAAAGCGCGCGGCCAGCGCGCGCGCCGCGGTGAGCCGGTCGCGCTGCACGCCCGGCGCGTCGGTGCCGGCAAGGCGCGCGGCTTCGAGCGGATGCGGTGTGAGGATGCACGGGTCGCCTTGCACGCCGCGCGCGGTGACGGCGGTGGCGAGCGCGGGGTCGGTGGCGATCAGGTTGAGCGCATCTGCGTCGAACAGCTTGGGCACGTCGAGTTGCAGCACGTCGCGCATGACATGGCTCGCGCGCTCGCGCTGCCCCATGCCGCAGCCGATCGCAAGCGCGTCCATCCTGTCGAGCGGCAGTTCGCCGATGTCATGCAGCATCAGTTCGGGATGCGGCGGATCGTAGGGCGGGGCGCCCGCGCCCAGCAGCGCGACGTGCACCTTGCCAGCGCCGCTAAAGAGCGCCGCGCGCGCGGCGAGGATCGGCGCGCCGCACATGCCGGTGTCGCCGCCGACCACGGCAAGGCTGCCGAAACTGCCCTTGTTGGTCGCGAAATCGCGCGGCGGCAGGAAGTCGGCAAAGAGTTCGGGCGCGTTGAGCTGCACCGCCGTCCGGCTGGCCGTGTCGACGCCGATGGGCGCGACGGTGACGGCACCGGCGAGGTCGCGGCCTTGCGCGGTGAAAAGGCCCGGCTTGGCGCCGATAAAAGTGATCGTGTGGGTGGCATGGACCGCGCCACCCTCGCCGTTGCCGACGATCGTGCCGGTGTCGCTGTCGAGACCGCTGGGGATGTCGAGCGCCAGCACGCCGCCCTGGCGCGGCCGGGCCATCGCGCGTTGCGAGAGCCGCCGGGCGATGGCCGCGAAGACGCCTTCGAGCGGACGCGTGAGGCCGATGCCGAACATGCCGTCCACCAGCCAGGTGTAGGCGTCGAGCGAGGCGGGCAGTGCCGCGGTGATGGGCACGCCCGCGGCGCGGGCCGTCTCCAGAGCCCAGCGCGCGTCGTCCGGCTTCACGTCGAGCGGCATGCACAGTTCGAGGGCAATGCCGGCCTGGTGCAGTTCTGTTGCGAGGATCAGCGCGTCGCCGCCGTTGTTGCCCGGGCCGGCGATGAGCCACACCTTCTGCCGTTTTCTTTCGATCGAGGTGTCGCGGGTGATCTGCTCCAGCAGGAAGCTCGCCGCGGACTTTCCGGCGCGGCCCATCAGCGTGTGCTTCGGCAAGGCGGCTGCCGCCTGCGATTCCGCGATGCGCAGGTCGGTGAGCGTGAGTAACGGCAGTGCCCGGTTGTGCGGGCTGATGAGGGTCGGCAGCGTGTGGTCGGCGTCGGTCATGGCGAGACCTGGCGGGTCATCGGGCGTTCGCCGGGTATTCGTCCGGTGTTCGTCGATGGCCAGGTGAGATGGCTTCTGGAATCGCTATGTTAGTGCCGATAGGCGCCGGGCGGGCGCCTGTTAAGGTCTGTTGCGGCCCGCTCGCGCGCGGGCCTGCCCGGGTCTGCCCGGGTCTGCCGTTTACCGGAAGCGCTCCGGGCGCAGCGCGGCCAGCGTGTCCGCGGGGACATCCGGCGTCGCGCCCGACACCAGATCGGCGATCAGTTTGGCCGACCCGCAGGCAAGGCCCCAGCCCGCCGGGCCGTGGCCGGCGTTGACGAACAGGCGCGGATGCAGCGCGTTGCCGACCACCGGCAAGCCGTCCGGCGAAAGCAGCTTGACGCCTTCCCACGACAGTGCCGCCGAAATACGCGCGGCGCCCGGAATCCAGTCGTGCGTGGCCTGGCCGAGCAGCGCGAGCGCTTCCTTCGTTACCGCTTCGCCCAGTGGTTTGTCGACTTGGCCGGCGCTTTGCAGGACCGCGCCGCCCGCAATCCGCAGCCGGTGATTCATGCGGCTGATCGCGATCCGCTTGACCGCATCCACGATCGCCACATGCGGCGCGCATTCCTCATGCGCGATCGGCGCGACCAGCGTATGCAGGCGCAGCGGGTGCAGCGGCAGCCGCAAGCCGAGACGCTCGAGCAGGGGCAGGCTGCCATGGCCGGCGGCCACGACCACCGCGTCGGCGTGAACCACATCGACTTCGCGCGAGCGCGCCGTCGTGGAACCGGCGCCCGGACGCGGCGCCAGCTCCACCGACGCGCGCTGCCCGTCGAGACGGATCGCGGAGACCTCGCAGCCCTGCATGAATTGCACGCCGCCCTGCGTATCGAGAGCCTGCTTGATCAGTTTGGCGAACAGCGGCGCATTGGCCGTGCGCTCCTGGTCGAACAGCACGCCGCCGGCGAATTCAGGCTCGGTGCGCACGGAATGCTCGAACGCCGCGCATTCGGCGGGCGTGAGTTCGTGGTGCGGCACTTCATGCAGGCGCAACAGACCGATGGCGGGCCGCAGCAGCTCCCATTCCTGAGGGGAGCGGACCAGGTAGAGCAGGCCGCTCGTCTGTTCGAATTCCAGCCCGAAGCGTGATTCCACGTCGGCCATCGTTTCGCGCGACAGCTCGATGAGCGGGCGCAGCAGTCCGTATTGGTGGCCGAACTCGTTCGGGTCCTGCAGTGCCGCGAGCTGTTTGACGAACTGGCGCGCGGGCCCGTTAAAGCCGGCTTTATTGATGACGCCATTTTTGGCGTTCTGGCGGCTCGCCATGAAAGTCGGGCCGAACCAGACGTCCAGCGGGGTCGGCAGGACGGTGCCGCCGTGGCCATAGGTCGCGCCTTGCGCAACCGTGGCGTGGCGCTCGACGACGCATACCCGGTGGCCGGCCGCGCGCAGTTGATAAGCGGTGGCGACGCCCGCAATCCCGCCGCCGATGACGATGACATCCATGTTCTGATTCGATTTGCCGACGGGGCGCCGAACCGGCGCGTTCCCATTGGGCGTGACATGCGGCGTGCTGCCGGGACAAGGCCCGGCAAGGCCAGGCCGCGCGCGCCGATCTGGTGAAAGGGCGAATGATAGCAGTCAAACCGGTGGCTCGGCCATGCGGACGGCGCTCCCCGGTGCGCTTCGCGTCAATGCCGAAGCCGGACCCGCGCCTGGCCTGAGTCCCACCGAAACCTTGCCCGAAGCGCACGGCGAAGGCCGTTGGAAGGCTGTTCCCGGGGTATAATCCCGGACTTATTTTCCGCCTCACGTCGCCTGCACGCGCGACTCATCGGCATCACTCATCGCGACGCAACGTCAAGTCCATGGCCCACTTCTCGTGTTTCCCCGGCGCTTCGGCCCTCTCCGATTTCCGTCAAACCCGCCTGCTCGAAACGCTTACGCGCATCGACCCGAACATCACCGGCGTGCGCGGACAGTACCTGCACTTCGTCAACGCCCAGACGCCGCTGTCCGCTGAAGACAACGCGAAGATCGAGGCGCTGATGCACTACGGCGATCCGTTCGAAGAAGTCAAGGAGCGCGGTACGGTCGAAACCTTCCTCGTGGTGCCGCGCTTTGGCACGGTGTCGCCGTGGGCCAGCAAGGCAACGGATATCGCGCATCTGTGCGGGCTCACGCAGGTGCGCCGCATCGAGCGGGGCGTCGAGTACACGGTCACGCTGAAAAGCGGCCTGCTGGGCGGCAAGAAGGCGCTCTCCGACGAAGCCCGCGTGGCCGTCGCGGCGGCGCTGCACGATCGCATGACCGAAAGCGTGTCGAGTTCGCGCGACCACGCCATGCACCTGTTCGACGAACTGCCGGCCAAGCCGCTGCAAACCGTCGACGTGCTCGGCCACGGCCGCGGCGCGCTGGAAACCGCCAACACCGAACTCGGCCTCGCGCTCGCCGACGACGAAATCGACTACCTGGTCGACGCTTTCACGAAGCTCGGCCGCAACCCGACCGACGTCGAGCTGATGATGTTCGCGCAGGCCAACAGCGAGCACTGCCGCCACAAGATTTTCAACGCGGAATGGACCATCGACGGCGAGAAGCAGGACATCTCGCTGTTCAACATGATCCGCAATACCGAGAAGCTGAACCCGCAAGGAACGATCGTCGCTTACTCGGACAACTCGGCGATCATGGCGGGCGGCATGGCCGAGCGCTGGTTCCCGCGCGCGGCGGCCGAGCAGGGCGCCGGCGAGCCGGCGGAACACTACCGCCGCAGCACCGAGCTCACCCACACCTTGATGAAGGTGGAAACGCACAACCACCCGACCGCGATCTCGCCGTTCCCAGGTGCCTCGACCGGCGCCGGCGGCGAAATCCGCGACGAAGGCGCGACGGGCCGCGGCGCGCGTCCGAAGGCCGGTCTGGCTGGCTTCACGGTGTCGAATCTGGAGTTGCCGGACGGTGTCGAGGCCTGGGAAAACGCGCGCGACGCCGCGCAGCCGCTCGCGCACCGCAATCCGGATGACAAGCACGAAGCGTACGGCCGCCCCGACCGCATCGCGTCGTCGCTGCAGATCATGATCGACGGCCCGCTCGGCGGCGCCGCGTTCAACAACGAATTCGGCCGGCCGAATCTGGGCGGCTATTTCCGCGCTTACGAGCAGAACGTGGCGGGTCTGGTGCGCGGCTATCACAAGCCGATCATGATCGCCGGCGGCATCGGCAATATTTCGGACCAGCACACGCATAAGCACGACCTGCCGGAAGGGTCGCTGCTGATCCAGATCGGCGGGCCGGGCATGCGCATCGGCATGGGCGGCGGCGCGGCGAGCTCCATGGCCACCGGCACCAACACCGCTGAACTCGACTTCGACTCGGTCCAGCGCGGCAACCCGGAAATCGAGCGCCGTGCGCAGGAAGTCATCAACGCGTGCTGGCAGCTGGGCGAGAAGAACCCGATTCTGAGCATTCACGACGTCGGTGCGGGCGGCCTGTCGAACGCGTTCCCCGAAGTGGTCGACGGCGCGGGCAAGGGTGCGCTGTTCGATCTGCGCAAGATCCAGCTCGAAGAAAGCGGGCTGTCGCCGCGTGAAATCTGGTCGAATGAAGCGCAGGAGCGCTACGTGCTGGCAATCGCGCCGGCCGATCTGCCGGCCTTCCAGGCCATGTGCGAGCGCGAGCGCTGCCCGTTCGCGGTGATCGGCACGGCCACCGCCGAGCGTCAGCTCAAGCTGATCGATTCCGAACGCAACGACGACACCGCGCACGAACCGGTCGACATGCCGATGGAAGTGCTGCTTGGCAAGGCGCCGCGCATGCATCGCGACGTGCAGCGCGTCGAGCGCAAGCTCGAGCCGGTGGATGTCACGGGCATCGCGTTGGCGGACGTCGCGGCGAGCGTGCTGCGTCACCCGACGGTGGCGAGCAAGTCGTTCCTGATCACCATCGGCGACCGCTCGGTGGGCGGCACGACCGCGCGCGACCAGATGGTCGGCCCGTGGCAGGTGCCGGTGGCGGACGTCGCCATCACCACCATGGACTACGCGGGCTTCCGCGGCGAAGCCATGACCATGGCCGAGCGCACGCCGCTTGCCGTGATCGACGCGCCGGCCTCGGGCCGCATGGCCGTCGGCGAGGCGGTCACGAACATCGCGGCCGCGCCGATCGCGTCGCTCGACAAGCTCAAGCTGTCGGCGAACTGGATGGCCGCGTGCGGCGCAGCGGGTGAAGACGCCGCGCTGTACGACACGGTCAAGGCGATCGGCATGGAGCTGTGCCCGGCGCTCGGCATCAGCATTCCGGTCGGCAAGGATTCGCTGTCCATGCGCACCAAGTGGGAAGACCGCGGCGTGGCGAAGGAAGTGGTCGCGCCGGTCTCGCTGATCATTTCGGCGTTCGCGCCGGTGGAAGACGTGCGCCGCCACCTCACGCCGCAACTGCGCAGCGCGGGCGAGTCCGTGCTGATCGCAATCGACCTCGGCCGTGGCAAGCATCGCCTCGGCGGCAGCATTCTCGCGCAGGTGACTCAGCAGGTTGGCGACACGGTGCCGGACGTGGACGATCCGGAAGATCTGAAGCGCTTCTTCGCCGCGATCCAGGCGCTGAACCATGACGGCAAGCTGCTCGCGTACCACGACCGCTCCGACGGCGGCCTGTGGGCGACGGTGTGCGAAATGGCGTTTGCCGGTCACGTCGGCGTGTCGCTGAACGTCGACATGCTGGTGCTCGATCCGAATCACGAATCCGATTACGGCGACGCCAAAGACTGGGCCAAGCAGACCAGCGGCCGCCGCGAAGACCGCACGATCCGCGCGCTCTTTACCGAGGAACTCGGCGCGGTGGTGCAGGTGCGCGCCGCGGACCGCGACGCGGTGCTGGGCGCGTTGCGTGAGCATGGCCTGTCGGCGTGCTCACACGTGATCGGCAAGCTCAACGAGCGCGACACGATCGAAATCTATCGCGACGCCAAGAAGATTTACGAAGCGCCGCGTGCCGAACTGCATCGCACGTGGAGCGAAGTGAGTTGGCGCATTTCGCGTCTGCGCGACAACCCCGCTTGCGCCGACGCTGAATACGAGGCGCTGTCCGACGCCGCGGACCCGGGCATCACGCCGGTGCTGAGCTTCGATCCGGCTGAAGACATCGCCGCGCCGTTCGTGGCGAAGGGCGCGCGTCCGCGCGTGGCGGTCTTGCGCGAGCAGGGCGTGAACTCGCACCTCGAAACGGCTTACGCGTTCGACCGCGCCGGTTTCGACGCGCACGACGTGCACATGAGCGACCTGCTGGCAGGCCGCGCCAATCTGGCGGACTTCGCCGGTGCGGTGGCGTGCGGCGGTTTCTCGTACGGCGACACGCTGGGCGCCGGCGAAGGGTGGGCGAAGGCGATTCGCTTCAACTCGCAACTGGCTGACATGTTCGCCGCGTTCTTCGGCCGTGACGACACGTTCGCGCTCGGCATCTGCAACGGCTGCCAGATGATGAGCAGCCTCGCCTCGATGATTCCGGGCGCCGAAGCCTGGCCGAAGTTCACGCGCAACAAGTCGGAGAAATTCGAGGCGCGTTTCTCGCTGGTCGAAGTGCAGGCCTCGCCGTCGATCTTCTTCAACGGCATGGAAGGCTCGCGCATTCCGGTGGCGGTCGCGCACGGCGAAGGCTACGCGGACTTCTCACAGCAAGGCGATATGTCGAAGGTGGCGGTGGCGATGCGTTATGTCGATCACCGTGGCGCGGCGACCGAGCAGTATCCGTTCAACCCGAATGGCTCGCCGAACGGCATCACGTCGGTCACGACACCCGACGGCCGTTTCACCGTGCTGATGCCGCACACCGAGCGCGTGCATCGTGCGGTCCAGATGAGCTGGCATCCGGAAGGCTGGGGCGAGGGCGCCACGGACGCGAGCCCGTGGATGCGCGTGTTCCAGAACGCCCGCCGCTGGCTGGGCTGAGGCCGTAACGCGTCATCCGTATCCGCTCGGGTACGTAATACGCCGGCACACTGCAATTGGCTCACTTCGAGCCCACTTCGTACCTGAGCGGGTACGAAGTGGGCTGAATGAACATCAAGTGAGTTGTTTCGTACCCGGACGGGTACGAAAACAGGTTCGCACGTATCTCCCGTGGCATAATGTTCCCGATCGGGTACGAACGGGACGAGGAGCGGGCGTGCAGGCATCCAACGTTTTCATCGAAAACATGACGGAGTTGGGCGATCTGGTGCGGGCATCTCGGCTCGCACAAGGGCTGACGCGCGACGAACTCGCGATCGCCACGGGCCTGTCGCCCAAGTTCATCACGCATATCGAGGCAGGCAAGTCGACGGCCCAGATCGGCAAGGTGCTGCACCTCCTCAGTGAGCTGGGCATTACCCTCAGGGCGCAGGTCTCCGTCGACATCCCTTCCGACGTGGCCACCAAGGCGGCGCAACGCCGGCGGACAACTCATGGCCGCTAGAACGCTGGTGGCCTACGCGAACGGCCGGCGCGTGGGCACCGTAAGCGATGAAAACGGCATCTGGTCATTTACCTACGACAAGGACTGGCTGGGTCGCGAGGACGCGTTTGCGCTGTCACCCGCTTTTCCGCTGAATGCCGAGCCGTACATCGACGGTTCGAGCCAGCGGCCGGTGCAATGGTTCTTCGACAACCTCTTGCCCGAAGAGGAGATGCGCACGGCGCTGGCGCGCGCGGCCCAGGTCAATGCCAGCGACGCGTGGGGCCTGCTTGCTTACTATGGCCGGGAGTCGGCCGGCGCCTTGACGCTTCTCGCCGAGAATGAACAGGAGGTGCCCGGCGGCCTGCAACCTTTGTCGTGCGCGAAGCTCGAAGCGCGCATTCAGGCCATGCCGCAGCACGCGCTTTCGGCCTCGGCGCCCAAGCGCATGTCCGCGGCCGGTGCCCAGCAGAAACTGCTGCTGACCTTGCGAGGCGAGGCGCCGGCTTATGAATTGCTGGAGCCTGTGGGCAGCGAGCCGTCCATGCATCTGCTCAAGCCCGACATGCGAACCACCGGCTATCCCCACTCGGCGATCAACGAATTTTTCTGCATGCGGCTGGCACGAGCGATGGGTGTGCGCGTACCGCCGACACACTTCTTGCGCGTGCCCTCCGCCTGCTACGTGATCGACCGCTTCGACCGTGACACGTCCACTGAGCCGGCTCGGCGCCTGCATACCGTCGACGCCATGCAGTTGTTGAATTACGACCGCAGCTTCAAATATCGGAATGCAACGGCGCAGGTGCTCAGAGAGGCCATCGAAAAAACCGGCACGCGGGCCGTGGCGCGTCTCGACGTATTCCGCTGGGCGATCTTCAACGTGCTGATCGGCAACGCGGACTCGCATTTAAAGAACCTCTCATTCTTCGTCAGCCCACGCGGCTACATGCTCGCGCCGTTCTACGATCTGGTCAGCACGGTCGTCTACCACACGCCGACTTACCAGCCGCAGCAGCAGGACCGTTGGCCGCGCTGCGACCTGACCATGCCCGTAGGAGACGCCACGCAGTTCGCGGACATCTCCAGAAAGAACATGCTGGTCTTCGGCGAAGCGCTGAGTCTGCCGCCCAAAGGCGCGGAAAAATTGCTGGATGAGATGCTGGCCACGCTCGACGCCCGCGTGTCGGAGACCCGCCGCGCCGTCGACGAAATCGCCCGGCCGAATGCCGGCGAGATCCGGCTGCTCGATTCGATCGCCGCCATGCCGCTGACGGAGATGCGCGCGGCCTTGCGCAAGTGAAGCGCGGCGGTTTCATCGCGCTATCTCAAGCCCACATGAAAAAGCCCCGCTCAGTCATGAACTGAACGGGGCTGTGTGCAGATTCGAACGCCGCTAACGAATTGGAATTAGCGTGCCCGTTTAAAGCGCTCGCCCGATTCCCAGCGGCAAAAACCCGCTTACTGAATCTTCGCGTTTTTACGCAGACCTTCTTCGAACGCCTGCAGCTTCTCCTGCTGGATCTGCTGCACGATCTGCGGGCGCACCTGCTCCAGCGGCGGCGGCGTGATGTTGCGCACATCGTCGACGCGGATGATGTGCCAGCCGAACTGCGTATGCACCGGCGTGTCGGTCATCTGGCCTTTCTGCAGATGCGTGGCCGCGTCCGCGAATTCAGGCACGTAAGCCTTCGGGTCCGACCAGTCCAGGTCGCCGCCGTTCTTGCCCGATCCCGGGTCCTTCGAGAATTGCTTGGCCAGATCTTCGAAGCTTGCGCCGGCCTTGATCTTCGCGATCAGGTCTTTGGCCTGTTGCTCGTTGTCGACCAGGATGTGGTGCAGGTGATATTCCTTGCCGCCCGCGTCCTTGATCAGCGCGTTGTAACGCGCGGTGACTTCGGCGTCGGTCGGCTGATTGTTCTTCACGAAGTCTTCGATCAGCGCGCGCAGCACGACGGTTTGCTGGGCGACGGCGATTTGCGCCTTGATGTCCGGACGATTCGGCAGGCCGCGGCGCAGCGCTTCCTGCATCAGGATTTCGCGGTTGACCAGTTCTTCACGCACGGCCATTTGCAGTTGCGGCGTATTTTGCTGGCCTTGATGAACCAGTTGGTCGATCAGCGCATCGGCACGTGCCTTCGGGATCGGCGTGCCGTTCACCACGGCGATGTTCTGTGCGAATGCAGGTGCGGCCGCAAATGCAGCCAGCAATACCCAGAGGTGGGTTTTCTTCAAGGTCATCGAAAATTTTCCTAGCGGGGCAACAAAGCGAATTCTTCGGGCGTATACGCCGTGATGGCAAGGGCATGAATGCCGCGCTGCATGGCATCGGCCAGCGCATCATACACCATGCGATGCCGCGCCACGCGGGCCTTGCCGGCGAATGCGGCCGCCACGATCGTGACACTGAAATGACCGCCGGCCGAGGCGCCGGCGTGGCCCGCGTGCTGCGCGCTGTCGTCGGTGATCTGGATCGAGGCGACCGGCGCGAGCGCGGCGGTGAGGCGGGCCTCGATCAGCGCGGCACGCTCGGCGGTGGTGGCGTGCATGAAAGCGTCGCTCGTCATGTCATTCTTCCTTCATGTACTTCGACAGCCACAAACTCTGTCCGACGATAAACACCACCAGGAACCCGGTCGCGCCGAACAGCTTGAAATTGACCCACTGGTCGGTCGTGTAGTGGTACGCGACGAACAGATTGACGAGCCCGAGCAGCACGAAGAACACCGCCCAGACGACGTTCAGCTTGCCCCAGATCGCATGCGGCAGCGTGATCTGCTTGCCCATCATCGCTTCGATCAGATTCTTGTTGAAGGCCAGCTGCGAGATGATCAGCGCGACCGAAAACGCCCAGTAGAGCACGGTCGGTTTCCACTTGATGAACGTGTCGTTGTGCAGCACGAGCGTCGCGCCGCCGAACACGGTGACGACGCCGAGGCTCACCCACAGCATCGGATCGACCTTGCGGTGGCGGAAGGCCACCCACGCGATCTGTACCAGCGTGGCGACGATCGCCACTGCCGTCGCCGTGAAAATACCCCACAGCTTGAAGGCGACGAAGAACAGGATGATCGGGAACAGATCGAACAGGAATTTCATTATCTGGTCGGGAATTCGGAGAGTGGCTTGAACAATGAGGGACGCAGTTGGGCGCGGCCATTCCGCTAAGTGCGAAGCCATGTAAGCCGCGCGTAACGGGACTGCCGCGCCGGAGTCGGATTGACCAGCCGGTGACGTATGCCGCGGCCGGCGCGTGCGCCTGACTGTTCGAGAGGCGCCGGCCGGCAACGCGCCGGACGCCGCGCTGCGTTACTTGGGCTCGAATTGTAACGCAGCCGAATTGATGCAGTAGCGCAGACCGGTTGGCGCCGGTCCGTCTTCGAACACATGGCCCAGATGCGCGCCGCAGTTCTTGCATTGCACCTCGATGCGCAGCATGCCGTGCGAGCGGTCGGTTTTCTCGGCGATCACTTCGCCGTTGATCGGCTTGAAGTAGCTCGGCCAGCCGCAGCCGGCGTCGAACTTGGTGTCCGATTCGAACAGCGGGGTGCCGCAACACACGCAGTCATAGATGCCGCGGTCCCAGTGGTCGTGGTAGCGGCCCGTGAACGGCCGCTCGGTGGCCGCGTGGCGCGTCACCTGATATTCGATCTCGGAGAGCTGCTTGCGCCATTCGGCGTCGTCTTTCTGCACGGCGGGGGCGCCGGTGTTGAGGTCGTCGGGGTTGTTCATGGTCGATTCCTTGTCTCGTGCTTCCTGTCGGGCTTGTAGTAGGGCTTGTCGTAGGGCTCGTTGTCCGGCTTTAGCGTGTCACGACGAGCAGCTCACTTCCAGCGAGCTCGCCCAGTCCGGCGGCAGCCCGGCATACGCTTCGTGCTCGGGCTGGTCGTCGAACGGGTGGCGCAGCACGGCAGCCAGTCGTTCCACTTCGGAAAAATCCTTCTCTTTCGCACGGCGGATTGCCGTTTCCGCCAGGTGATTGCGAAGAACGAATTTGGGGTTCACCCGGTTCATTGCAATGGCGCGGGTCGCGTCGTCGCGTGTTTCCTGAGACAGCCGCGCGCGGTAGTCGTTCGCCCATGCGTCGAAGGCGGCGCGGTCGAGAAACAGGTCGCGCACCGGCGCGTCGCCGCTTGCGTCGTGCTTCGACATGCGCGCCAGATTGCGGAAGGTCAGGGTAAAGTCCGCGCGATTGGCGTGCATGACCTCGAACAGGCGATTCACCAGAGCGTCGTCGCCTTCGCGCTCGGTGTCGAGGCCGAGCTTGGCGCGCATGCGCCGCTCCAGCGCCGGCGCGAAACGGTCCTTGAAACCGCCCAGCACGCGCTGCGCATCTTCGATCGCCTTCTCGCTGCGCACGCTCTCCTCGTGCTGTTCGCCCAGCAGCGGCAGCAGCCCCTGGGCGAGGCAGAAGAGATTCCAGTACGCAATTTGCGGTTGCATCCGGTACGCGTAACGGCCTTGAGAGTCGGAGTGATTGCAGATGTAGCCGGCGTCGAAGCCGTCCATGAATCCAAACGGACCGTAGTCGATCGTGAGGCCGAGGATCGACATGTTGTCGGTATTCATCACGCCGTGGCAGAAGCCGACCGCCTGCCACTCGACCATCAGATCGGCGGTGGACAGCACCGCTTCGTTGAGCAGGGCGAGATACGGATCGTCGGCTTCGCGGCAATGCGGATAGAACCGCTCGATCACATGATCGGCGAGCGTGCGCAGCGCGTCGATACGGTCGTTTGAATAGAAGTGCTCGAAGTGGCCGAAGCGCACGAAGCTCGGCGAGACGCGCGTGACCACGGCGGCGGTTTCGATTTCCTCGCGCCGCACCGGCTGATCGGAGCCGATCACGCACAACGCGCGCGTGGTGGGAATGCCGAGATGATGCATCGCCTCCGAACACAGATACTCGCGGATCGACGAACGCAGCACCGCGCGGCCGTCGCCCATGCGCGAATAGGGCGTGCGCCCCGCGCCCTTGAGCTGCAACTCGAAGCGCTGGCCCGCGTGTTCGACTTCGCCTAGGCCCAGTGCGCGGCCGTCGCCGAGCTGGCCGGCCCAGACGCCGAACTGATGCCCCGAGTACACCGACGCATAAGGCAACGCTTCGGCGGGCCATTCACGGGTGGCGTTGCCGGAGAACAGTTCGGCGAAGCCCGGATCGTTCTGCAGGCCGGCGGGCAAACCGAGCAGGGCGGCGGTCTCCGTGGAGAAGCCGACCACATACGGGGCGCTCAACGGCGCCGCCGGAAGCCGCGTCATGAAGACACTGCCCAGACGCGCAAACGCGCTTTCCGGCAAGGTGGTCAGCGCGTTGGAAAGAGCCGATAACGGCTCGGATAACCCTGCAATGCTTGGGGAAAACGACATATTGAGCGCCTCTGGTTTAGCCGATATTGTAAGTCCGCGCCCGCGGCGCTGCTGGCCGGCCGGCATCATGCCTTTCGCGTACCGGCCCGGGCTGCAAGCCGATTGAACCACTCAAGCCGAGGAGAGCACGCTTTATGACGACGCCGCTGGCCGGTCAGATGATGGATGTGCCGCTTACCGTATCCTCGCTGCTCGCGCATGCCGCGCGGCATTTCGGCAGCACTGAAATCGTGTCGCGGCGTATCGAGGGCGATCTGCATCGCTACACCTACCGGGACTGCGAGAAGCGCGCGAAGCAGCTCGCGCAGGCGCTGCTCGGGCTCGGCGTAGAAGCCGGCGAGCGGGTCGCGACGCTCGCCTGGAACGGTTACCGGCATCTGGAAACGTATTACGGCACGACCGGTTTCGGCGCCGTCTGCCACACCATCAATCCGCGCCTCTTTCCCGATCAGATCACCTACATCGTCAATCACGCCGACGATGCCTACGTGCTGTTCGACATCACCTTCGCAGCGCTCGTCGACGTCATCGCGCCGCAGTGCCCGAAAGTGCGCGGCTGGATCGCACTGACCGACGCGGCGCATCTGCCGGCCATGCAAACGCCGGTGCTTTGCTACGAGACGCTGCTGGCCGCGCAGGACGGTAATTTCGAATGGCCGCCGATCGACGAGCGCCAGGCCTCGTACCTGTGCTACACGTCCGGCACCACCGGCAATCCGAAGGGCGCGCTGTATTCGCATCGCTCGACGGTGCTGCATGCGTTCGGCGCCTCCTTGCCCGATGCGATGAGCCTGTCCGCGCGCGACGCCGTGCTGCCGGTCGTGCCGATGTTTCATGTGAATGCGTGGGGCATTCCGCACGCCGCGCCGCTGACGGGCGCGAAGCTCGTGCTGCCCGGCAAGGATCTCGACGGCAAGTCGCTGTATGAACTGATGGAAAGCGAAGGCGTCACGTATTCGGCCGGCGTGCCGACGGTGTGGCTCGGCCTGCTTGCCTATATGCGCGCAGCGGGCGTGCGCTTCTCGACGCTCAATCGCACGGTGATCGGCGGCTCGGCCTGTCCGCCGGCCATGCTGCGCACCTTCGC
This sequence comes from Paraburkholderia ginsengiterrae, assembly GCF_001645125.1. Classification (GTDB taxonomy): domain Bacteria; phylum Pseudomonadota; class Gammaproteobacteria; order Burkholderiales; family Burkholderiaceae; genus Paraburkholderia; species Paraburkholderia ginsengiterrae. Next base: position 18,550 of record NZ_LXKA01000360.1, read on the forward strand.
GGACGACTACGGCGTGCAGGTGATCCACGCGTGGGGCATGACGGAGATGTCGCCGCTCGGCACCTTGTCGAAGCTGAACTGGGAGCAGAGTCAGCGGCCGCTCGCCGAGCAGCGCAAGCTGCTCGAGAAGCAGGGGCACGCGCTCTATGGCGTCGACATGAAAATTGTCGGCGACGATGGGCGGGAGCTGCCGTGGGACGGCGTGGCGTTCGGCGATCTGTACGTGCGCGGACCATGGGTGATCGACCGCTATTTCCGCAAGGACGATTCGCCGCTGGTGGACGGCTGGTTCCCGACCGGCGACGTCGCCACGATCGACCCGGACAGCTTCCTGCACATCACCGATCGCTCGAAAGACGTGATCAAGTCCGGCGGCGAATGGATCAGCTCGATCGACGTCGAGAACGTGGCGGTCGCGCATCCGGCAGTGGCCGAGGCGGCGTGCATTGCCTGCGCGCATCCGAAATGGACCGAGCGGCCGCTGCTGGTGGTGGTCAAGCGGGCGGGCTGCGAGGTCACGCGCGAGGAGCTGCTGGCCTTCTACGACGGCAAGGTCGCCAAATGGTGGATTCCCGACGACGTCGCCTTTGTCGACGAACTGCCGCACGCGGCCACCGGCAAGCTGCAGAAGCTCAAACTGCGCGACCAGTTCCGCGATCACGTGCTGCCGTCCGCGCTCGAAGACGAAAGGGAGTGCCCGTTGACACCCGACGTCACACCGGATGTCAGGGGAAACCCTGTCTAATGAAAAATTGAACGATCGTGCTTTTCTAGTGTATTCTGCCTGCTGACCCCGGAACAGCCGGACAATGAACCGGACCACGGTTCCCCCGGTGAACCGGGCGGGCGGCGCGCCAATGCGCCGTCCTACCGCATGGATCGCATGGAGGCAGGCAGATGGCAGTGGACTACACGACACATGACGGCGTGGCCGTCATCACGCTGAACAATCCTCCCGTCAACGGCCTCGGCCTGTCGACGCGAGCCGGAATCGTCGAAGGGATCGAGCGCGCGCAGAACGATCCGGCCATCAAGGCCATCGTGCTGACTGGAGCGGGCAAGGCCTTCTCGGGCGGCGCCGACATCACCGAATTCAATACACCGAAAGCCACTCAGGAGCCGACGCTCGCCACGGTCATCAAGGCCGTGGAAGGCAGCGCGAAGCCGGTGGTCGCGGCCATTCACAGCGTGGCGATGGGCGGCGGCCTGGAACTGGCGCTCGGCGCGCACTACCGCATCGCGGCGCCCGGCGCGCAGATCGCGCTGCCGGAAGTGAAGCTCGGCATCCTGCCTGGCGCGGGCGGCACGCAGCGCCTGCCGCGCGCGATAGGCCTCGAAGCCGCGCTCAACATGATCGTGTCGGGCGCGCCGGTGATGTCCGAGAAACTCGCCGACTCGGGTCTGTTCGACGAAGTCGTGCAAGGCGATCTGGCCGAAGCCGCGCTCGCGTTTGCCCGCAAGGTAGGCGCGCAGGCAGGTCCGCATCCGAAGGTGCGCGACCGCAAGATCGAGCATCCGAATGCAGCCGGTTTCATCCAGTTCGCGCGTAACACCGTTGCCGCGATGGCCAAGAATTTCCCCGCGCCGGGCAAGTGTATCGATGCCGTGGAAGCCGGCGTACAGAACGGTTTCGACAAGGGTCTCGCATTCGAGCGCGAATGCTTTATCGCCCTCGTGCAGACGCCGGAAAGCCGCGCGCTGCGTCATGCGTTCTTCGGCGAACGCGCGGCGAGCAAGATTCCCGACGTGCCGTCGGACACTGTTGTTCGCGACATCAGGCAGGTGGCCGTGATCGGCGCCGGCACGATGGGCGGCGGCATCGCGATGAACTTCATCAACGCGGGCATTCCGGTCACGCTGCTGGAAACCAAACAGGAAGCGCTCGACCGCGGCCTCGCCACGATCCGCAAGAACTACGAAGCAACCGTCAAGAAGGGCAAGCTCAAGCCCGAGGCACTCGAACAGCGCATGGCGCTCATCACGCCCACGCTCTCCTATGACGACCTGAAAAACGCCGATCTGATCGTCGAAGCCGTGTTCGAAGAACTCGGCGTGAAAGAGCAGGTATTCAAGCGTCTCGACGAGGTGGCCAAAGCCGGCGCGATTCTCGCGTCGAACACCTCCACGCTCGATGTCGACAAGATCGCGGCCTTCACGAAGCGTCCGCAGGACGTGGTCGGCATGCACTTCTTCAGCCCGGCCAACGTGATGAAGCTGCTCGAAGTGGTGCGCGGCAAGGAGACGGCGAAAGACGTGCTCGCCACCGTCATGCAGCTCGCCAAGAAGATCAAGAAGACCGCCGTGGTGTCGGGCGTGTGCGACGGCTTCATCGGCAATCGCATGATCGAGCAGTACATCCGCCAGGCCCTCTTCATGCTCGAAGAAGGCGCGCTGCCCGCGCAGGTCGATCGCGCGATCGAGAAGTTCGGTTTCGCCATGGGTCCGTTCCGCATGAGCGACCTCGCCGGCAACGATATCGGCTGGGCGATCCGCAAGCGCCGCTATCTCGAGCACCCCGACATGCATTATTCGAAGATCGCCGACCGTCTATGCGAGACGGGGCGCTTCGGTCAGAAGACCGGCGGCGGCTGGTACGACTACAAGGCGGGCGACCGTACCGCGTATCCGTCGAAGGTGGTCGACGACATGATCGGCGCGTTCTCGAAGGAAGCCAACGTCGAGCGCCGCAAGATCGGCGACGAGGAAATCGTCGAGCGTCTCGTGTTCGCGCTGGTGAACGAAGGCGCGAAGATTCTCGAGGAAGGCATTGCGTCGAAAGCGTCGGACATCGACATGGTCTATCTGACCGGCTACGGGTTCCCGCTCCATCGCGGCGGTCCGATGCTGTACGCGGACACGGTCGGGCTCTACAACGTGGAGCGTGCGATCCGCCGCTACGCGGCGCGCACCAACGGCGACGCATGGCAACTGGCGACCAGTATTGCCGAGCTCGCGGCCAAGGGCCAGGGGTTTAACGGCTGAGCGCCTGAGTGACATGACCAGGGTGGCGCGGCCAGGCGTTTCGCCGGCGCGCCGCTATCGACATCTGCAAGCAGCAACCAATTTGCGTGGGACGGGAGCGAGCTTAAAAGCGCCAACTCCCGTCGACTGGAGACTTACATGACTGACGCCGTAATCGTATCGACCGCCCGTACGGGCCTCGCCAAATCATGGCGCGGCGGTTTCAACATGACGCACGGCGCGACGCTCGGCGGCCACGTGACGCAGGCCGCCGTCGAGCGCGCGAAGCTCGACCCGGCGCGCGTCGAAGACGTGATCATGGGCTGCGCCAATCCGGAAGGGGCAACGGGCGCGAACATCGCGCGCCAGATCGCGTTGCGCGCCGGGCTGCCGGTCAGCGTGCCGGGCATGACGGTGAACCGCTTCTGTTCGTCGGGATTGCAAACTATTGCGCTGGCCGCGCAACGCGTGATCGCCGGTGAAGGCGACGTGTTCGTAGCGGGTGGGGTGGAGTCGATCTCGTGCGTGCAGAACGAGATGAACCGCCACATGATGACCGAAGGCTGGCTCATGCAGCACAAGCCGGAAATTTACTGGTCGATGCTGCAGACCGCGGAGAACGTGGCAAAGCGCTATTCGATCTCGAAGGAGCGCCAGGACGAATACGGCGTGCGCTCGCAGCAGCGCGCCGCGGCCGCGCTCGAAGCCGGCCGGTTCAAGAACGAGATCGTGCCGTTGACGGTGCTCGCCGGCGTCGCCGACAAAGCGACCGGCCGCTTGTTCACGAAAGAAGTGACCGTCAGTAGCGACGAAGGCATTCGCGCCGATACGACGCTCGAAGGCGTGTCGAAGATCCGCACCGCGATGCCGGGCGGCGTGATCACCGCCGGCAATGCGAGCCAGTTTTCGGACGGCGCGTCGGCCTGCGTGGTGATGAACGCCAAGGTGGCGGAGCGCGAAGGCCTGCAACCGCTCGGCATTTTCCGCGGGTTCGCGGTGGCCGGTTGCGAGCCGGACGAGATGGGCATCGGCCCGGTGTTCGCGGTGCCGAAGCTGCTCAAGCAGGCCGGGTTGAAGGTCGAGGATATCGACCTGTGGGAACTGAACGAAGCGTTCGCCGTGCAGGTGCTGTATTGCGCCGACACGCTCGGCATTCCGCATGACCGCCTGAACGTGAACGGCGGCGCGATCGCGGTCGGCCATCCGTATGGCGTATCGGGCGCGCGCCTGACCGGCCATGCGCTGATCGAAGGCAAGCGGCGCGGCGCGAAGCTGGTTGTCGTGACGATGTGTATCGGCGGCGGCCAGGGCGCGGCGGGTCTGTTCGAAGTGGTCTGAGCGCCGCGGGCGCTACTGCCTGGTATTACTGCCGGGTATTACTGCGACACCAGGCCGGGCGACGGCAGGCTCAAGGTGCCCTGATCGACGAAGCGCGTCGTGCCGGTCAGGCCGCCCGCGAGCTTGCCGCGCAGAATGTACGGAATCTGTCCTGACTGCGCGGCACCCGCGAAAGCGAAGGCCTGGCGAACCGCGGCGAAGGCGGGCACCGTCAGCGGCACGTTCACCACGGTTTCGCCGAAGCGCGGCACGTTGCCGCTCTGGTCGCTCACCCCGCTCGCGAACGGCTTGCCGTTCAGTTCGAGATCGAGCGAGACGCCGTTGAAGCTGACCGCGGAATCATTGGGATTCTGCACGCGCAGTTTGACGTTGAAGCGCATTTCGAGGCCCTGGCTGTCGATCGGCTCGATGCCCGCCACGTTCACGCGCAACGGATCGCTGCCAAACAGCGCGCAACCGTTGAGCGTCAGCGCGACAATGGCAACGATGACGGCGAGGCCTGCGGAACGGCGGGAGAGCAGCGCGCGGAACAAGGACATGACCGGCACCTCGAAAAAAGGGTTGGTTCACGCATTGTACCGGCGAGCGTAGTGGGAAGAGAGCGGTTTTAAACAGGGCCTCGCAACCGCGTTTTGACGAGGCCGGCCAGGTGGTGCAGATAGTGCGCGGCTTGATGGAGCAGATGGTGACCGACCGGTCCAACGCGGCATGGTTGCACGACGAACGCGGCAGCGCACGCGTGCGTGGCGGTGATCGTCACAATGCCGCGTTGCGGCATCACGAAACGCTCGCCTTCGAGCAGCGTGACCGACGTCGCGGGTACGGCCTCGCCCAGCCAGGCAAGCGAGTGATCGCGAAAGTCGAGTTGCAGATCGCCTTCGACGGCCACGATCGCGGTGTGGGCGCGCAAGTCCCGCATGGTCACCTGACCGGCGGGCAGGCGCGCGGCGGCATGACGGGATTCACCGGCGCGGGTTTGACACTCAGACTGAAACGCAGACATGACCGATTCCTTTCAACCGTTTACATGTCGTCCAGCTTATTGAGTCCGCTCACGTGAAAACAGCCGCAGTGCTCGACAATCTGAACCGGTGCAGTGAGGCATTTTCGTGCGCTGTATCGGTTGGAATCTCGCCGATGTGTATCTGTCGCGCGAGGCGAACTGTCCGCACCATCGGACCATGACTCCTATCACCCAACTCCATCCGAACGGCGAGGCGCCGCCCGCGGAGCGGCTGCCGGACAGCCAGCCGCTGTACCGGCAACTGGCCGATCACTACCGCCGCGCGATTGGCAGCGGCGTGCTGCGCCCCGGCGACCGCATGCCGTCCATGCGCGCTTTCATGCAGCGGCACGGCGTGAGTCTGGCAACGGCGACGGAGAGCTATCGCGTGCTCGAGCGCGACGCGCTGATCGACGCCCGCCCACGCGCCGGCTACTTCGTGCGGGTGCCGCCGGCGGCCGGCTTGCCCGCCGCGGCCGAGCCCGATCTGGCGGTGCCGCCGGGCGCTGCGCAGTTCGTCGGCATTCACTCGGTGATTTCGTCGATCGTGTCGACCTTCCAGCGCTATCCCGATGCGTTGAATCTGGGCGGCGCGACCGCCTCGCCTGATCTCTATCCCACGGAGGCGTTGCAGAAAGCCGCGCTGCGCGCGTTGCGCAGGCGTCCCACGTTGCTGACCGCCGCCGGTCACGACCAGGGCGATCCGGAGTTGCGCGCAGTCATTGCGCGCCGTGCGCTCGACGCCGGCATTCATATCGGCGCCGACGACCTCATCATGACCCACGGCGGTATCGAAGCCGTGAATCTGGCGCTGCGCGCGGTGACGCAGCCCGGCGACACCGTCGCGGTCGAGTCACCGTGCTTTTTCGGCCTGCTGCAGGCGCTCGAAAGCCTCGGTCTGCGCGCGCTCGAGATTCCCGCCAGTCCGAGTACCGGCCTCGCCATCGACGCGCTGGCGTTCGCGCTGCAAACGCATCCCGACATCAAGGCCGTGGTGGCGGTGCCGAATCTGCAGAACCCGCTGGGCACTGTGATGCCCGACGCCCACAAGGCGCGGCTTGTCGAGCTGTGCGCGCAAGCCGGCGTAGCGCTGATCGAGGACGATCCGTACCGCGAACTCGCCGACGCCGCACAGCCGCCCAAATCGCTGAAGGCCTGGGACACCGACGGCACGGTGATCCATTGCACGTCGTTCAACAAGACGCTGGCGCCGGGCATGCGGGTGGGCTGGATCAACGGCGGCCGCTGGCATCCGCGCATCGGCATGCTGAAGTTCGCGCAGTCGCGGCATAACGAGCAACTGTCGCAGGTCGTGCTGGGCGAGTTCCTCGCCACCAACGCCTATGAGCGACACTTGCGGCGTTTGCGCGACCGGCTGCGGATTCAACGCGAACGGATGGCGGCAGCGATTGCCACCTCGTTTCCTGACGGCACGCGCTTCACGCCGCCGGGCGGCGGGATGTTTTTCTGGATCGGGTTGCCGCGTGGGACGTCGTCGGCGGCGCTCTTCGAGGCCGCGCTGAAGGAAGGCATTCGCATCATGCCGGGGACGGTGTTTTCGAATAGCGGACGTTTCGATCACTTCATCCGGCTGAGTTGTCCGAGTACGGATATGGATCTGGCCGATGAAGCGGTGCGCAAGTTAGGGCGGCTGGCTGGGCGGATCGCTATGTAAACAGAGTGAGAGCGGCATGGGTCTGGCCGGGCCAGGGTTCGGCGCGGTGCAGACGGGAATGCCGCTTGTCGCCATACCGGCGCCCAGGCCTTGAAGCCTTGTTGTAGGCCCGTTCTGATACCATTTCGCCTCTTGGCGGAGCTAATAGATGTCAGTAAAAGAAGGCAGTTCAAACGGATTTATCGAGCGACTCGAGTCGCTGCGCGGCGTCGCGGCGCTGTGGGTGGCGGTTGGCCACTCGATGATCTGGCTGGTGATCGGATCAGAGACGGCAATCTGGTCAAAGCGGGTGTGGGAAGTGCACGGCGTTCAGGCCAATCTGGCCCGTGCGCTCATTACGTTTTTCAGCGGCGCAGCCGCGGTCGATATCTTCTTCGTGCTGAGCGGATTCGTGCTCGCCAGGTCGCTTGCCGGTGCGGTGCTGAACCCGGCTAGCTACGTGCAGTTCGTCGTCAGGCGGCTGTTTCGTATCATTCCGGCATTCTGGTTTTCGCTGCTGGTGGTGTTGTTGTATCTCACCGTGCTCTATCCAGGCCACGCGGTGATGCCCGGCGCGTCCGAGTGGTTCAACCACTGGTACGCGGATCCGCTGTCGGTCAAGGCGGTCCTGGAGAACGCGACCTTCGTGTCGCCGTGGCTGAATCCGAACGCCTGGACGCTCAAGGTGGAAATCCTCGCGTCGCTCCTGCTGCCGTTGATCGTATGGTGCATCGGTGCCAAGGGCATGCAAGGCAGCGCGGCACGCAGCACGCTGGTGCTGGTGGGAACCGCGGCGCTCGCCTGGTTCTATCGGGACGCGCCGTCCGATCTGGCCCATTACGTATATATGTTCGTGGTCGGCGCGCTGGTCGCGAGGCACGGCGGCGCCGTGCGTCAAGGCCTGCTCGAAAGCAACGTCTTTGTGGTGGGCTGCGTAATGCTGGTTGTTCTAGCCAGCGCGTGTTATCCGCTCATTCATCCGTTGTACGCCGACGTCATGGTGGTGGCCGGCAGCGCGGGGATCATCTGCGCGCTTAGCCGCGGCAGTCAGGCCAAGGCGCTGGCTATCCTCGGCACGGGCTGGGCCCGTTTTCTCGGGCGGATTTCCTATAGCTTCTACCTGCTGCACTTTATCGCGCTCTACGCGACCGGCACCGTGCTGCTGCATCTTCTCCCCAGCGAGATCGTGATTCGCTGGCCGCTCGCGGTGATGGTCGCCGGCTGCCTGATTTCCATCGCGTTGGCGGTGCCGCTCGCGTTGTTGGCGTTCAACTGGGTCGAAAAACCGTTCACGCTGATTGGCCGCCGGGTGAGCATAATGCAAGCGGGCGTCGTCAGGCAGTGATCGGCAGGTAAGCGGCGAGTATTTGGCAAGTAAGCGGCGAGTAAGCGGCGCGGGCGCACTTGCACGGCACCGGCACGGTGTGCGGCACGTACAGTGCGCGCATGTATCGACCACCCAATCTGAAACCAGCCATGACCGATTCACCTTCATCCAAAGCGGGCAATGCGTCCTTGCCCGAGAGCCCGTTTGTCGACCGGCTCGGCGCGCAATTGCTGTCCGCCGCAGACGGCGTCAGCGAAGTCTCGCTGCCCTTGCAGCCGGATCATATGAACACATGGGCCGTCGCTCACGGCGGCGTCACCATGACGCTCGCCGACGTCGCGCTCGCGATGGCCGCGCGCAGTCTGGCCGGTGACGGCGTGGGCGTGGTGACCGTGGAAATGAAGGTCAATTTCATGCAGCCGGGCCGCGGCGAATTGCGCGCGACCGGCCGCGTGCTGCACCGCTCGACCACCATGGCCTATTGCGAAGGCGAGATCCGCGACAGCGAAGGCCACTTCGTCGCCAAGGCGCTCGGCACGTTCAAATACATGCGGCGCCTTGCCGTGGGCCGCGAGGTGACGCAGCAGCGCTTGCGCAGCGATCCGTCGGCGAAGCCGGGTCCTAGCGACGGCTGACCGTCACATCAGCGGTGCGCGCGGAGGAGAGCCGCGCGCGGCGCTTTCTGCTTAAGCGCACGCCAGTCGCATCAGGCGCATCAGTCAAATTATTCGCCGATTCAATCGGCCACTCATGGAGACGACCGTCATGCCCCAGATCAACCGTCAACTCGTGCTGGCTTCGCGTCCGCAAGGCGCGGTGACACCAGATAATTTCCGGCTCGTCGAAACACCGCTGGCCCCGCTCGCGGACGGCGAACTGCGCGTGCGTAATCACTTCCTGTCGCTCGATCCGTACATGCGCGGCCGCATGAACGACAGCAAGTCGTACGCCGCGCCGCAGCCTCTCGACGAAGTGATGATCGGCGGCACGGTCGGCGAAGTGGTGGAGTCAAAGAATCCGAAGTTCGCGGTTGGCGACAAGGTCGTCGCGATGTTCGGCTGGCAGGAATACGGCACCTCGAACGGCGCGGGCGTGCAGAAAGTCGACGATACGCATGTGCCGCTGTCGGCCTATCTCGGTCCGGTCGGCATGCCGGGCGTTACGGCGTGGTACGGGCTGAACCGCATCATCGCACCGAAGGCGGGTGAGACGGTGGTGGTGAGCGCGGCGAGCGGAGCGGTGGGCAGCGTGGTCGGTCAGTTGGCGAAGCTGGCCGGTGCGCGCGCGGTCGGGATTGCGGGCGGCGCCGACAAGTGCCGCTACGTGACCGAGACACTCGGCTTCGATGCCTGTGTCGACTACAAGGCCGGCAATCTCTACCAGGACCTCAAGGCCGTGACGCCGAACGGCGTGGACGGCTACTTCGAAAACGTCGGCGGCGAAGTGCTCGACGTCACGCTCGCGCGCATGAACGCGTTCGGCCGGATCGCGCTGTGCGGGTTTATCGCGGGCTACGACGGCCAGCCGATGCCGCTCAAACATCCATCGCTGATGCTGACGCAGCGCCTGCTCGTGCAGGGCTTTATCGTCAGCGAACATATGGAAGTGTGGCCCGAAGCGCTCAAGCAGCTCGGCACGCTGGTCGCGCAGAAGAAGCTGCAATATCGCGAGACCATCGCGCAGGGGCTCGACGCGGCGCCCGAGGCATTCATCGGACTGCTCAAGGGCAAGAACTTCGGCAAGCAGCTCGTCAAGCTGATCTGAGCGGGCAGTCTTCAAGAAACGCGCGGGTAAATAAAGCGCAAATAAAACGCAAATAAGCGGTCCCTTCAGGAGTCGCACGATGTTCGAATTCGCAGGCAAGGTAGCGGTGATCACCGGCGCGGCAAGTGGCTTCGGCCGCGCGTTCGCGCAGAAGGGTGCGTCGCTCGGCATGAAGCTCGTGCTGGCCGACGTCAATCCCGAGGTGCTCGCGCAAACCGTCGATGCGTTGCGCGCCGCCGGTGCCGAGGCGATCGGCGTGCCGACCGACGTGTCCAGCGCGGCCCAGGTCGACGCGCTCGCCCAGGCGGCGCTCGATGCGTATGGCCGCGTGCATCTGCTGTTCAACAACGCGGGCGTGGGTTCGAGCGGCTTCCTGTGGGAAAGCTCGGCGAACGACTGGTCGTGGGTGTTCGGCGTGAACGTGATGGGCGTCGCGCACGGCGTGCGCGCGTTCACGCCGATCATGCTGGCGCAGAACGAACCGGCGCATATCGTCAACACGGCGTCGGTCGCGGGCTTGCTGTCGCCGCCCGCGATGGGCGTGTACAACGCGTCGAAGCACGCCGTGGTGTCGCTCACCGAGACGCTTTATCACGACCTGCAACTGGCGCAGGCTGCTCAGTCGGGCACGCAGGGCGGCCTCGTCGGCTGCTCGCTGCTGTGCCCGGCCTTCGTGCCGACCGGCATCGCCGATGCGGAACGCTCGCGTCCCGCGGAGCTGCGCAACGACCGCGCGCCGACGCGCTCGCAGATTGCGGCGGGCAAGCAACTGCAGCGCGCGGTGCAAGCAGGCAAGCTGAGCGCCGACGATGTCGCCGAGATCACCTTCGAAGCGATCGCCGCGCGGCGGTTTTACATCGTCACGCATCCGGGCATCATGGAGAGCGTCAAGCTGCGTCACGAAGACATCGAGCAGTTGCGCAATCCCGTCGATCCCATGTCGCTGAAGCCGGAAGTGAAGAACGCGAACTGAACGCAAGTTAAGCACGCGCGGATCCGCTCGCGCGCTGTCCAACCTTTGGCGCCCAGGCGCCAGCCGACGCACCATGCCGCTGAATCCGAAGATCGAGCAGATGCTCGACATGATCGCGCGGGCGAAGCGCCCGCAGCTTCATGAATTGACCGCGCAAGACGCGCGCGTCTCCTACGAAAAAAGCGCGCCGATTCTGGAGATCGCAAGCGCGCCGATGTTCGCCGCCGACGATCTGCGCATTCCGATCCGCGATGGCGCGACGCTACGCGCGCGTCTTTATCAGCCGGTCGAGCCGAGCTGGGCGGAACCCGCACCGGCGCTGGTGTATTACCACGGCGGCGGATTCACGGTGGGCAGCGTCGACACGCACGATGCGCTGTGCCGGATGTTCGCGCGCGACGGCCGCTGCATGGTGCTGTCGGTCGATTACCGGCTCGCGCCGGAGTACAAATTCCCCACCGCCGTCGAAGATGCATTCGACGCCTTGAGCTGGCTGCACCAGCACGCCGCGGAATACGGCGTGGACCCGGCACGGCTCGCGGTAGGCGGCGATAGCGCGGGCGGCACGCTGGCCACGGTCTGCGCGGTGCTCGCGCGGGATGCCGGCATTGCGCTGGCGTTGCAATTGCTGATTTATCCTGGCACGACCGGCTACCAGCAGACCGATTCGCACACGCGTCTCGCCGACGGCTTTCTGCTCGCGGGCGATACGATTCAATGGTTTTTCGAGCACTACGTGCGCGATGCAAGCGATCGCGACGACTGGCGTTTCGCGCCGCTCGACGGACGCCGCGGCGAGCCCGGTTTCCGCGGCGTGGCGCGGGCATGGATCGCGACTGCGGAATACGATCCGTTGAGCGATGAAGGCGAAGCCTACGCGGAGAAATTGCGCGCGCAGGGCAACGCCGTGACGCTCAGGCGCTACCCTGGCATGATCCATGAGTTTTTCAAGCTGGGCGGCTTCGTACCCGAGGTTGCCGAGGCGCATGCGGATGCCGCCGCGGCGCTGCGCGCGGCGTTCGGCACGGACTAGGTGTGTCGTTTCGCCCCGACGCCACTAGGTTTCCGGAACAAAAAACGCATTGGACGGCATTTCTGACAGAACTGCGGTCGTACACGTTTTCAGCAGCCGCGAATTGGCGATCTTGTCGGGACTGGATATGTCGATGTGGCGCTGTCGTTCAAGGGCGCGCAAAAAATCCGCCTTCAACTCCTCGTCGTAAGCCCCGCGCTGTTCGACTTTGTGGCGTATCGCTTCAAGGTCGTACTCGAGTGCCTGATAAGCAGCGATCGTCGTTTCGTATGCTTTAAGCGTTTTTCTGAACTGGGTCGCCGGCCGGATCGCTGCAACGAAGGCGGCAAACGTCCCGAGACCTTGCCAGACGTGTTTGCCGATGTCCGTTTTGAAGAACCACAGGCCGGCGACCGCCGATGTGGGGGCCGCGATGACGAGCGCCAGGTCCATAGCCATATCCAAATGTTCGAGACGGCGCAGTCGTTCGCTGTAGTATCGAACATTAAGCCGAGCAGTGCGAAGCTTGTCATACACCGCCCAGACTGGATGGTTCTCGCGTTTCATAGTCCCCCCGTACACGTGCGGAGCAAAACAATGATAGTCAAGAAACACAGCACAGGCATGCTCGTATTGCTGACTGCGCTGTCTTGCTCGTCGTCTCTAACCGCGGCTGCAACGCCCGAAACGGCCACACCTGCATCAGGCCGCGCGACGGCGACGCCGAAGGCGAGCGCACCGATCCCGTCGAGCGCCGCCTCGAACCCGGACAAGGGGGATGCACCGGCCGGTACACGCAGCCTCGTTCCGGATAGCCCACGTCCCAGCGTCGATCCTACGCAGCCCTGGCCGCGATCCGGAGCCGTTGACCAATCCAAGTAAGGTCTCGACAGGCGACAGCGGCGGCGACCCGGCAATCCCAATTGCCTTGCGGCCTTTGTGGCTTGAATCCGTACTATCTTGCTGCTTCAATAAAAGCTTGAGTAAAGCGGCCGACGATCGCTTACATCACGAAGCCGAACCAGTCCTATGAAAACAGGGGCATGGATATGCGCTGCCGTTGGCTGGCCGTTTTGAGTTCGCTGATCCCCCTGATGCTGGCGGGGCTGCCGTGTGCATCGGGCGGGGCGTCGCCGACGGCCCAACCCGGTGATTCCCCGGTTTCGTCGGCGGCCACGCCAGCGGCTGGCCGGTCTCCCGAACAACAGGCGGTGCTGGACCACGAACAGGTGGTGCGCAATCAACTGAACGACACGACCGATGGCGATGCGCGTTTTGCGTTGCTCGATGGTCTGTCGTCTGATTATTTCCGTGTGGGGATGGTGGCCGATTCGATGCGGGTGCGCGAGGAGATCGTCAATGACTCGCGCATTCCGGCAGGCCGGCGCTCACTCACGGCCTCGTATCTAGCCGGAGGCTACGCCGTCTCCAACGACTACGCGCACAGCGAGCGCCTGCTTGAACGCGCGAAGGCGCTCGCGCGCGACGCGACGCCGGCGGAACTCGAGACGTTGCCGCGCGAGCCATCCTATGCATACTTCGGGGCCGAAGCGGAACTCGACCGCCGGCATCGGAGCCGGCATGATCTCGCGCTGCTCAAGCGCCGGGAGAGCGAGGCGCTTGCCTGGCGCAACCTCAATGACCCGGCGCTTAGCGTCAGGCGGCATCAGGCCGCGGTCAACGAGTTGCTCGACAACTCCCCCGAATTGATCCGCGAGATGGTGCAGACCAATCACCGGACCGAGGCGTTGAGCTACGCGAACGAGATACGTTGGGACGTCGACAATCGGTCCGACATGAAGCTGAGTCCCACCCAGCGTGCGGAAGTTGATCTTGGGCGGGCGATCGCGTTGTCGTCGAACGACGACTACGACGGCGCGCTCGCGGCAATCAACGCCACCATTGACGGCCTCCGGCGCGCGAACGTCGCACCGTACTCGGGCATATTCGCCGAGGCGCTGCGCCAGCGTTTGATGATTGCGCTCGCGCTAGGGCGCATCGGCGACTACCAGGCGGACGCCGATGGCTTCGAATATGCGGCCAGTATTAACCCCGTCGTGGCACATACCTTGCCTGCCAGCGAACGTGATTCGCTGATTCTTGCCGCGCGCGGACGCTGGAAGGATGCCCAAACGCGGATCGCGGCCGCGATGGCGGGGGACCTGCGCAACTACGGGCCAGATAGCCCGTTTTACAAGTACAAGGCCGCAATGCAGATGCTGTACCGGCTGGAAGATCCTGCCACGCAGGTTAGCGAGTCGGAGATCGCCAGCTATGTCAAGCCGCTCGTTAGCTCGCAGGACGATTGGGGCGACTCGGGTACACGGGGTGCCTACGACGAAGACGGCGCGCTGGCCCTTTCGATGAGCCGAGCGATGAACGAGGGTGGCGAAGGGCAAGTCCTCGCGTTTCAGATCGCCGAGCTGTTCCATATGAACGCAACCCAAGGCGCGATGGTCGATGGCGCCGCGCGCCTCGCGGCCACGACGCCAGGGTTGCGCGCGCTGATCGAACAGGAGCAGTCGCTGCGCTACGAGCGCAACACCGCGCACGTAGCACTCGCACGCGCGACGAACCGGCTCGAGCAGTCGCAAAAGGACGACAAAAACCAGCTGCAGCAGAATCTCGCCAGTAAGGATGTCGAGCAGGAAGAGAAGGCCATCAAGGCCGTCAACGGGAAGCTGGCCAGCCTGCGCCAGCAGATCGACTCGCAATTTCCCCTCTATCGCCAACTCGTGTCGCCGGACATCCCGACACCCGACGCCCTCGGCAAGGTGCTGCACGAGGGCGAGGTCTACGTGGATTTCTACGCTGGGCGCGACGCCAGCTACGCGTTCGTGGTGCGTCCGGGTGGAGCCTTTCGCGCAGTTCGCCTGGCGGCGACTCGCGCCGCGCCCACAAAGCAGGTGGTGGCATTGCGAGCCGGCTTCGATGCAGGGGTGCCGCCGCAGCACCCGGGAGACCTGGCGGGGTTCAATCTGGGCGCAGCGGCAAGCCTGTACCAGGCGCTGATCGCACCGGTGCAGGACGACATTCGTGGGGCGTCGACGGTGTACATCGGGACGAGCGGGGTTCTCGCGAGCATCCCCTTCGACGTGCTGGCTACGAGTTCAGCGTCGAGCCTCGCGGACGCCCGTTGGTGGATCGGCACGGCAACGCCTGTGCGCATACCGAGCGCCTCTGCACTCGCGCTCGCACGTAGTCATCCGGCGACGCGCGCGAGCGAGCCGCTGATCGCTTTCGCCGATCCTGGTTTTGACGGCCGCGAGACGGGGGCCGTCAGTGTTCCAGCCGGCAACGTTGCCGCGCGCGCCTTTCCCGTCGACACTGGCGCACCTGCGTTCGACTATCATCGCGTGGCGCCGCTACCTGAGACGACGGCGGAAGCGCGCTCGATTGCCGGGGCGCTTGGCGCCTCTGACCAAAGCGTGATTCGGGGGATGCGGGCTTCGCGCAGCGAAGTCATGAAGAGAGACCTGTCGAACGATCGCGTCGTGCTGTTTGCTACACACGGCATCGTGGCGGGCGAAGTACCAGGATGGCGCAAGGCTGGTCTAGCGCTGGCCTACGAGGGAAGCGGACTGCCCGATTCCATTCTTACCGCCGACGACATCGTGACGTTGCGGCTGAACGCCGACTGGGTTGTTCTGTCCGCCTGCAATACGGGACTCGTCACCGGCACTGCGGGAGATGCGATCTCAGAACTGTCCCGTGCGTTTTTCGCGGCGGGCGCGCGTTCGATGCTCGTCACCCAGTGGGCAGTTGAATCGCGCTCGGCAACTGAGATCACGACCGGCGTATTCCGGATCTACGCTGACAATCCATCGCTGTCAAAGGCCGAGGCGCTCGCGCGCACAGAGCGCGACATGGCCAGCGGCAAGGACGGGGAGCTCTATCGCCACCCGTATTTTTGGGGCGCATATGTTCTCACCGGTGACGCGGCCCGCTGATCTCACACCGGGCGAATATCCCAAAGGATTGACACGGGCGCGGCCGGTGAGTGACTGAGGCGGTCAGTATGGCTAACCAAACCCCGGCCTTCGTCACGCCATCGCCGGTTCGATATTGAACGCGAAGCTGCGCTCGAAGTCTCCGGGCCGCGCGATCCGGTGCGAGCCATTGTCATCGCTGCGCTCCGCGATCGCCACGCTGATGACATCGCCGTGCGCGGCCACCCGCAGCGCGGTCGTGCCGCGCGTACCGTATTCCGGCGTTTCGATGAATGCCGCCGACAACGCCCGTTCGCGTTCGAGCGGAATGCCGGTGGCCGGCAGCTCGTCGTCGCGCGCTAGACGCGGATCGCGCATCAGATCGATCAGGTGTTCGAGCGGCGGCGTCGCCGTGCGCGCGAGCAGGGTGCCCAGTTCGGCGCGTTTTTTGACCAGCTTCGGCCACGCGGTATCGAGCACCGCGTTCGAGATGCCGTGCGTGCCGGGCGCGAGCAGCTCCGGCGCGCGCTCCGAGCGGTTGCAGTACCAGGCGAGTTCGCGGCGCGTCCAGTCGCCCACCAGCAGATTGAAACCGTTGTAGATGTCGCCGGTTTGCGCGACGTGCTGCAGATACGCGAGCGGCGTGCCGTGCGGGTTGCCGTTTGCGTCGCGCGCGGATCCGCTCAGCCAGTCGCTGACGAGCGTGCCGCGCGTCGGCGCGTCCGCGCGCATTTCGTGCGGCGCGCGGTAGTTGGTCAGCGCGGCGAACCGGCCGTCGCGCGACACGCCGAGCCACGTGCCGCCGCCCTGCAGATCGCGGCCCGCCAGCACCGCAGGCGCGTCATGCCACCAGCTGACCGGCTCAGCCGTCCTGCGAAAGAATTCGTCGCGATTCGCGGTGAGCGTGAAGAGCGGGCCGTCGACCGCGTCGGGTCGCCAGTCGAAGACGATCAGGCACATCGGGGGGCATCTCCCGGTGGTGGAGCGTTTCAGTTGAAGAGAACCGTAAAAAACGGCGCCTGATAGCGCCGCTTTCCATTGCATGAGGCGTTCAGACCTCGGTGGGCAAGCCGTAGGGCAGAGCGAGGAACCGCAGCGGCGGACCGTTGGCCGCGCCCAGATGCACCGAGCCGTTCTCCAGCGCCGCCAGTTTGATCTCGACCAGCAGATCGACGCCGCCTTCCGGTGCCGATGCCGCGTTCACCACCATGCCGCACGGCTGGCCCGGATCGTCCGAGTGGAACAGTTCCGCGCCGGCGCGCACCGTGTCCAGTTCGCCGGCCACGTTGGCGAGCGAGGTGCGCCGCTTGATCGTGCCGCGATACTGGCTGCGCGCCACCACTTCCTGGCCGGGGTAGCAGCCTTTGCGGAAATTCACCGCGCCGAGCACGTCGAAATTGACCATTTGCGGCACGAACTGCTCGACCACCGGCTGGGTGATACGCGGCTCGCCCGCGCGAATGTCGAGCCAGTCCCACACGGCCGGCGAGACGCGTTTGAGCTTGCCGTCGAGCGCGGGCAGTTGCGCCTCGATCAGCGCCTTCGGGCCGATCCACAGATAACGCAGGCGCCCGAGCGCGTCCGGCACGCGGATCAGCGAACCCGCCGTGCCGTCCACCTGCACGTGCACGCCGTCCGGCAGCGCGTCGAACACCGTGGAGAGTGCCTTGCGCACGTCGCCGGCAAAGCCCACCACCGCCAGTTCGCCGCTCGCATCCACGAGCTTGGCCTTGGCGCGCAGCACGAACATGGACAGCCGCTTCTGCACCGCGGCCTGCACGTCTTTCGACACCAGCAGACGGATCGTTTCGCCGCTGCGCCACGTCAGGAACGACGCCAGCAGGCGCCCCTTGGCCGAACAGTAGCCGGCCAGACGCGCATTGGCTGCGTCGAGGTGCTGGGTGTCGTTGGTCAGCTGGCCGTGCAGGAAGCTCGCGGCGTCGTCGCCGTTGACGTCGATCACGCCGAACTGCGTGAGCGGCATATAGGCGCCGTGCTGAATCACCGCGTCGAATTCATCGGCCGACGGGCGCGGCAGCGTAGGAAGCCCGGCGAGGGTGACGGGAGGGGCGGAGGCTGCCGTGGAGGCGGGGCCAGAGGGAATTCCTGAGGAGATGCCTGAAGCGGTAGCGAGCGGTGTGTTCATGGATTCCGGGAACAGTCAATTCTGACTTTGGCTAAGGCAAACAAGTATTATATGCAGTCCAACCCTGCCACGTTCCGCATGTCCCTTCTGAAGAAATGTTTGATCGCCGGCTCACTCGTCGTGGTGCTGGCCGCCGCCGCGATCGCCGGTGGCTACCACTGGGCCAATAGCCCGCTCGACCTGACCCCCGCGCAACTCGATGTCACCGTCAAGCCGCATAGCAGCCTGCGCAGCGTCACGTTGCAGCTCAATCGCGGCGGCGTGCCGGTCGAGCCGGAACTGTTCGTGCTCATGACACGGGTGCTGGGTCTGCAAAGCGAGCTCAAATCGGGCAATTACGAATTCAAGACCGGCGTGACGCCCTACGAGGTGCTGCAGAAAATCGCCCGCGGCGACGTCAACGAATACGTGGCGACCATCATCGAAGGGTGGACCTTCAAGCACATGCGCGCCGAGCTGGATGCCAATCCGGCGCTCAAACACGATACGGCCGGCATGAGCGACACCGATCTGATGATCGCGATCGGCGCGCCGGAGGCGCCGGTCGGCAACGGCGAGGGGCTGTTTTTCCCCGACACCTATCTGTTCGATAAGAACACCAGCGACCTCGATGTGTACCGCCGCGCCTACCGGCTGATGCAATTGCGTTTGAACGAAGCGTGGACCGCGCGCGCCGAACCTGCCGTACAAGACGCCGTACGACGCGCTGACCATGGCGTCGATCATCGAAAAGGAAACCGGCAAGCCGTCTGACCGGCCGATGGTGGCGGCGGTGTTCGCCAACCGTCTGCGCGTGGGCATGCCGCTGCAGACCGATCCGACCGTGATTTACGGCATGGGCGACAGCTACACCGGCCGAATCAGGAAAAAGGACCTGCAGACCGACACTCCCTACAATACCTACACCCGGATGGGCTTGCCGCCGACGCCCATTTCGCTGCCCGGGGTCGCGTCGCTGCAGGCGGCGCTGAACCCCGCGCAGAGCACCGCGCTGTACTTCGTGTCGCGCGGCGACGGCAGCAGTATCTTTTCCGACACTCTCGGCGATCACAACAAGGCCGTGGACAAATACATTCGAGGGCAATGATGGCGCGGGGCAAATTCATTACGTTTGAGGGCATCGATGGCGCGGGCAAGACCACCCATCTCGGCTGGTTCCGGGAGCGCCTCGAAGCAAAAGTCGCGAAGACCGGCCACGCGGTCGTCATGACGCGCGAGCCGGGCGGCACGCCGCTCGGCGAACAGGTCCGCGAGATCGTGCTGCATCAGAAAATGGACCTCGAAACCGAGGCGCTGCTGATGTTTGCGTTGCGCCGCCAGCATCTGGCCGACGTGATCGAGCCGGCGCTCGCGCGCGGCGACTGGGTGTTGTCGGACCGCTTCACCGACGCGACCTTTGCCTATCAGGGCGGTGGCCGCGGACTGCCGCGCGACAAGCTGGAAACGTTGGAGCGCTGGGTGCAGGGCGGTTTTCAGCCGGATCTGACGGTGCTGTTCGACCTCGCCCCCGAGATCGCCAACCAGCGCCGCAGCGCGGCGCGCGATCCGGACCGCTTCGAAAGCGAGTCGGCGGCGTTTTTCGACCGCACGCGCACGGAATATCTGCGCCGCGCCGAAGAAGCGCCATACCGATTCGCTATCATTGACTCCTCGCAAAGCATCGCGCAGATTCAGAGAAAACTTGAAGAATTGATTGCAATTCTTTGAATTTAAAAGAATATAACCCTGTTTTATAACGGTTGCAAAGCTAATGTTATGTCTCGCATAACGGCTTCAACCGATTGATTCAAAAGGGAAATGATGATTTATCCGTGGCAGGCCGACGACTGGAACCGCCTGCAGCAGTTGCGCGGCCACTGGCCGCACGCCCTGTTGCTGCACGGACAGGCCGGAATCGGCAAGCTGCGCTTCGCGCAGCATCTCGCGCAAGGCCTGTTATGCGAGGCGCAGCACGCCAATGGCGAGCCGTGCGGCGCGTGCGTGGCCTGCAACTGGTTTGCGCAAGGCAATCATCCGGATTACCGGATCGTCGTGCCCGAGGCACTGGCCGCTGAAGCCGGCCTCGACAACGCCGCCGACGAAAAAGCCGACAAGGCCGAGGGCGAGGAAGGCAAGAAGACCCGCGCGCCCAGCAAGGAAATCAAGATCGAGCAGATTCGCGGCTTGCTCGACTTCGTCGGCGTGGGCTCGCACCGCGGCGGCGCGCGCGTGGTGGTGCTGTATCCGGCCGAGGGGCTGAACATCGCCGCGGCCAACGCGCTCCTGAAAACGCTCGAAGAGCCGCCGGCCGGCGTCGTGTTCCTGATGGTGTCGGCGCGCATCGACCGGCTGTTGCCCACCATCATCAGCCGCTGCCGCCAGTGGCCGATGAGCGTGCCCGCGCCGCAGGCGGCGGCGCAGTGGCTCGCGGCCCAGGGCGTGGCCGACGCGCCCGCGCTGCTCGCCGAAGCCGGCGGCGCGCCTCTCGCGGCGCTCGCGCTCGCCGCCGACGAGAACCGCGCGCTGCGCGACTGGACCCTCAAACAACTCGCCGCCGGTCCGGATTGCGACGCCTTCGCCTGCGGCGAAGCGCTGCAGAAACTGCCCGTGCCGCTGGTGCTAGGCTGGCTGCAACGCTGGATGTACGATTTGCTGGCGCAGCGCACGGCGGGAGCGCCGCGCTATTTTCCGAACGCTTCGGCGGCGTTGACGCGCTGCGCGTCGCAAGCTGACGCCAGCGCGTTCGCGCGCTTCATGCGCACCGTGACGCGCCAGCGTGCCGTCGAGAACCATCCGCTGAATGCGCGGCTGGTGTTCGAGGAGCTGTTTATCGGCTACCGCGAGCTGTTTGCCTGATTTCAACGCACCATGAGCCTCTCCTACCGCGACGCCACGCTGGATGACCTGCCTGCCATCGTCGACATTTACAACTCGACCGTGCCGTCGCGGCAAGTAACCGCCGATCTCGAGCCGGTCAGCGTCGAAAGCCGGCTGGCGTGGTTTCATGCGCACGGTCCGCACAAGCGCCCGCTGTGGGTGGTGGACGATCCCGAGCAACCAGGCCGCGTGATCGCGTGGCTGAGCTTTTCCGACTTTTACGGCCGCCCGGCTTACCAGCGCACCGCCGAAGTCAGCATCTATCTCGACGCCGGCGCGCGCGGCAAAGGGCTGGGAAAGCAACTGCTGGCGGCGTCGCTGGCCGCGGCGCCCGCGCTGGGCATCGACAGCGTGCTCGGATTCATCTTCGGCCACAATGAGGCGAGTCTGCGCCTGTTCCGCGCCTTCGGATTCGACACGTGGGGCTCGCTGCCGCGCGTGGCCGTGCTGGACGGCGTGGAGCGCGATCTGGTGATTCTCGGCAAGCGGCTCGATGCGGCTGAAGCCACCACCACGGCCTGAATCACCTCGAACTATTCCATAAGCCGGGCCCTCAAACCTGCGCGCTTCGCGCAAGACTCCCGAGAGGGAGAAACCCGAGACGGCCCGCTGCTTTCTCACACAGGCTGCTTTTTCATACGGTTAACGCAGGACATCACCATGTTTGTCGATTCGCACTGCCATATCAATTTCGAAGGACTCGCCGACCGTCTGCCCCAGGTGCTGGAGAACATGCGCAGCCATTCGGTCACGCATGCGCTGTGCGTGTCGGTCGATCTGGAAACGCTGCCGTCCGTGCTGGATATCGCCACCCGCTACGAGAACGTTTATGCGTCGGTGGGCGTGCACCCGGATCACGAGGACATGCGCGAGCCGAGCCTCGCCGAACTGGTCGAACTGGCCGAGCATCCGAAGGTGGTGGCGATCGGCGAGACGGGTCTGGACTATTACCGTCTGGAAGGCCGCACGATCGCCGACATGGAATGGCAGCGCGAGCGCTTTCGCACGCATATCCGCGCGGCGCACGCCACGGCCAAGCCGCTGATCATTCATACGCGCGCGTCGTCGGAAGACACGTTGCGCATCATGGCCGAGGAGCGCGCGGGCGTGCCGGGCGGCGTGATGCATTGCTTCACCGAGCCGTGGGCCGTCGCCGAGCAGGCGCTGGCGCAGAATTTTTACATCTCGCTCTCGGGCATCGTTACATTCAAGAGCGCCACCGACGTGCAGGACGTCGCGCGCCGTGTCCCGCTCGAGCGCCTGCTGATCGAAACCGACTCGCCGTACCTCGCGCCGGTGCCGTATCGCGGCAAGCCCAATGAACCTGCGTACGTCAGTTATGTCGGACGGTTCATCGCGCAGCAACGCGAGATGCCGGAGGCGGCGCTGGCCGCCGCCACCACGCAAAACTTTTTCCGCCTTTTCAAGCTGTCGCCGCCCGCCGGTGCGTAACACGGGCGTGTAAGCATAAAGGCAATAAATATCAAATGGATAGGAAAGTTTCCTAAAGTTAAATATGAAGAAAAATTCGATGTCGGCCGTCGCAGTTCAAGAAACCTCCAACACCGGCGCGCTGGTCGCCGCGCGGCGCGGCGTCTCGCGTCTGGCGTTCGCGGCCACGCTGAGCTGTGCGGCGCTGGTGTCGCTGCTGGCCGCGCCGGTCCAGGCGGCACCGATCGATTCGCTGATCAAGTCGGTCAAGTTCGACGACGTCAATGGCGTCAACAAGCTGCTCGCCCAAGGCATGGACCCGAACAGCGTGGACAACCAGGGCATTCCGCTGCTGGTGCTGGCCGCGCGCGAGAAGTCGGACAAGGTCGGCGCGGCGCTGCTCGCCAATCCGAAAACCAACATCGAGATCCAGGACAAGGCCGGCGAGAACGCGATGATGATGGCCGCGCTGAACGGCGATCTGGACTTCGTGAACCAGCTGATCGCCAAGGACGCCGAGGTCAACAAGAAGGGCTGGGCGCCGCTGCACTACGCGGCCGCGAACGGCCATGACGACATCGTCAAGGTGCTGCTCGATCATTCGGCCTACGTCGACGCCGGTTCGCCGAACGGCACCACGCCGCTGATGATGGCCGCGCGCGGCGGTCACGTCTCGACCGTGAAGCTGTTGCTCGACAACGGCGCGGACCTCACGGTGAAGAACCAGATCGGCATGACGGCGCTCGATTTCGCCAAGACCTACAAGGAACCGGACGTGGTCGAAGGGCTGACCGCGCGTCTGCAGCAGATGCAGCAGAAGTAAAGCGCGCGGCGCGGCGGCTCGTGAGTTCGCGGCCGCCCGCCAACGCGGCGAGGCCGCTGCAGCGCCGGCCGCAAAAAAGTGCCTGAAGATAGCGGCCGCGGGCATGCTTGAGCTTCGCAAAACAGTGCAGAATGACGACTTTGGCGCGCCGCGTGGGCGCGCCGCCAGAACACGGCGAACCATCGCCTGATAAACGACCCTGAAAAGGAACACCATGCTGCGGGCTTTGATTTTCGCCAGCGCGTTTGCCGTACCGCTATCGGCAGCCGCGTTTACGGGAGGCGACCTCAACAAGCTGTGCACGAAGACGGATGTGGCATCGCGTAGCGCATGCGCCGCATATATCGAAGGCGCCGCCGACGGCATCTTCAACACCATCGACGCAATCGGCGGTACGACCGGGCCGCGGGTCGGCCAGTACTTCTGCCTGCCGCAGGACGCGCGCTCGGCGCAACTCACCGACGCGGTGCGCAAGTACATTGCCGAGAATCCGATCGTCGCGGGCTACAACGCCAGCACGGCGATTTCGCTCGGGCTCGGCAAGGCGTTTCCTTGCAAGAGCGGCAATTGATCCGAATGCGGATCTGAATACGGATCTGAAGCGCCGCCTGGCGCGGCCCGGATCTGGCGGGCCCGCATATTGCGTGACTTGAGGCGATGCGCGCAGCCGTTTCCCGGCACGGGACCTTGCTGGCAGATGCCGGTAAAGTGTCCGAAGCGCGCTGACCCACCCGGGAGGACATGCAAGATGGGCCGACTGATCGTCGTGTCGAATCGCGTCGCGACGCCGACGGAAACCAAAGGATCTGCCGGCGGACTCGCAGTCGGCGTATTCGGCGCGCTGAAGGATGCGGGCGGCGTATGGTTCGGCTGGAGCGGCGACGTGGTCAGCGAGACTGTCGCCAACGCGGGTCCGACGCTGGAGCAGGACGGCGCCGTGACGTTCGCGACGGTCGGGCTGACGCGTAAGGATTACGACCAGTACTATCGCGGCTTTTCGAACGCGACACTGTGGCCGGTGTTCCACTATCGCAATGACCTCGCACGCTACGAGCGCGAGGAGTACGCGGGCTACCGGCGCGTCAACGCGTGGCTCGCGCATAAGCTGATCAGGCTGCTCGAGCCCGACGACGTGATCTGGATTCACGACTACCATCTGATCCCGTTTGCCGAAGCGCTGCGCAACGAAGGGATCACGAATCGCATCGGCTTTTTCCTGCACATTCCGTTTCCTGCGCCGCAGATTCTGCTTAACATTCCGCCGCACGAAGAGTTGGTGAAGTCGCTCTCGTGCTACGACCTGCTGGGCTTCCAGACCGCCACCGACCAGCTGGCTTTTCACGACTACGTGACCCGCCACGCACGCGGCACGGTGAGCGCGGACGGGCTCGTCGAAGCGTTCGGCCGCAAGCTGCGCACCGGCGTCTACCGGATCGGCGTGTTTCCCGATGAAATCGCCGAGCAGGCCAAGCGTTACGAAAGCCGCCAGCACGTGCTCGAACTGAAGCAGAGCCTGGAAGGCCGCAAGCTCATCATGAGCGTCGACCGGCTCGATTATTCGAAGGGCCTCGTCGAGCGATTCCGGGCCTTCGAGCAACTGCTGGAGCGCTCCCCGGAATGGCGCGGCAATGTCACGCTGGTGCAGATCGCGCCGCCGACCCGCTCGGACGTCGCCACCTATCAGAAGATTCGCCAGGATCTGGAGTACGAAGCAGGGCGGATCAACGGCCGCTACTCGGGCCTCGACTACACGCCGATCCGTTATCTGAATCAGCAGTACGACCGCTGGAAACTAATGTCGCTGTTTCGTGAATCTCAGATCGGCTTTGTGACGCCGCTGCACGACGGCATGAATCTGGTCGCCAAGGAGTACGTCGCCGCGCAGAATCCCGACGACCCCGGCGTGCTGGTGCTGTCGATTTTCGCTGGCGCGGCGGCCGAGCTGTCCGGCGCGCTGCTGGTCAATCCGCATGATGCGATCGGCATGTGTGACGCGTTGCAGCGCGCGTTGCAGATGCCGCTCGATGCGCGGCAGCGGCGTCATGAGATCAACATGGCGGCGCTGCGTAAGAACGATCTTGGCGTATGGCGTGACAGCTTCCTGAGCGATTTGCGCAGCGTGCCGGTTCAGCAAACTGGCACAGGCGGCGGTCGCTAGTGATGAGGCGTGTGGACGGAATTGCATTGCCGCGCTTATTGCGACGCGTATTGCGGCGCGCCACGCCGCGGACGGTGGCCGCATGCTGACCACCCTGGCCGTCGCCGGTTATCGGTCGCTGCGCGAGCTGATCGTGCCGCTTGGCCGCCTGAACGTGATCACGGGGGCGAATGGCAGCGGCAAGTCGAGCGTGTATCGCTCGCTGCGGCTGCTGGCCGAGACCGCGCGCGGCGGCGTGATTACCTCGCTCGCGCGCGAGGGCGGCTTGCCGTCGACCTTATGGGCCGGCCCCGAACGTTTTTCGCGGGCCATGCTGGCCGGGGAGTCGCCTGTCGAGGGCACGCGCCGCAACGAGCCCGTGAGTCTGCGGCTCGGGTTTTCCGGCGATCAGTTCGGCTATGCGATCGATCTGGGGCTGCCGGTCGTCAATGAAGCCACGCGGTTTCCGCTCGATCCCACCATCAAGCGCGAGTGCATCTGGAGCGGGCCGGTGCTGCGGCCGTCCGCGTTGCTGGTCGACCGGCACGGCCCGGCCTTGCGCACACGGGACGAGCGCGGCGACTGGCAGACGATTGCGCAGCCCATCGCCAGCTTCGACAGCATGATGACGGAGTTCTCCGACCCGCGCACCGCACCGGAGATGATCACCGTGCGCGAGCAGATCCGCTCGTGGCGCTTCTACGACCATTTCCGCACCGACGCCGAAGCGGCCGCGCGTCTGCCGCAGATCGGCACGCACACGCCGGTGCTGGCAAACGACGGCGCCGATCTCGCCGCGGCGTTGCAGACCATCCGCGAGATCGGCGACCCGGCCGCGCTCGACGCCGCCATCGACGATGCCTTCCCTGGTTCGCGCCTCGACGTGACGACGCAGGATGGCCGCTTCGAAGTCGTGATGCATCAGCACGGCCTGTTGCGCCCGCTCAAGGGTGCCGAGCTGTCGGACGGCACCTTGCGCTATCTGCTGCTGGTTGCCGCGCTGCTGACGCCGCGCCCGCCAGCGCTGCTCGTGCTGAACGAGCCGGAGACGAGCCTCCATCCCGACTTGCTGCCGGCTCTCGCACGCCTGATTGCGCGAGCGGCGATGCATTCGCAGGTGCTGGTGGTGTCGCACGCGGCGCGCCTGATTGCGTCGCTCGAGCGCGAGGAGGCGAGCGAGTCGATCGTGCTGGAGAAGCACTTCGGCGCGACGCGCATTGCCGATGCCGACGAGCGCGATCTGCCGGCCTGGAAATGGCCCGCGCGCTAGCGGCGAGGCCGGCCGCTTATGACGGTGGATGTAAGATGACTGTAACAGCGCCGATTAAATGCAAGACGAAGGGTTTTTTGCGGCACGGTGGTGAATAATGATCCGATGCCGGTGGTGCACGCGTGAGCGCGCGGCCATCGCATGGATCGCACGTACTGGCGTCAGGATGCCTGGCGCCGCTGACGCGTACCGCCGCAGGCGCAAGCCGTCAGTTCACGGAGACACAAGATGAAGATTGCGCAGATCGCCCCCTTGACCGAATCGGTGCCGCCGAAGCTGTATGGCGGCACGGAGCGCGTCGTGTCGTATATCACCGAGGCGCTGGTTGAACTCGGCCATGACGTGACGCTGTTCGCGAGTGGTGACTCCGTCACCAGTGCGAAGCTCGAACCCGTCTGGCCGAGCGCGTTGCGGCTCGA
This sequence comes from Paraburkholderia ginsengiterrae, assembly GCF_001645125.1. Lineage (GTDB taxonomy): Bacteria > Pseudomonadota > Gammaproteobacteria > Burkholderiales > Burkholderiaceae > Paraburkholderia > Paraburkholderia ginsengiterrae. The sequence goes on from NZ_LXKA01000360.1 coordinate 45,593, forward strand.
TCCCGGCATTCGCGACCGCGTGGCGCCCCATATGCTGCTGATGGAACTGGTGCGCCGCCAGGCCGAGAATTTCGACGTCCTGCATTTCCATCTCGACTACTACTCGTTTTCGGTCTTCAAGCGCCAGGAGACGCCGTTCATCACGACCATGCACGGCCGCCTCGACTTGCCCGAACAGCAGCCGGTGTTCGACACTTTCGGCAACGTGCCGGTGGTGTCGATTTCGAACTCGCAGCGTCATCCGCTGCCGCAGGCCAAGTGGCTCACCACCGTCTATCACGGCTTGCCTGAGCAGCTCTATACGCCGCAGCCGGTCGAGCAGAAGTACCTTGCGTTCCTCGGCCGCATCTCGCCGGAAAAGCGAGTGGATACCGCCATCCGGATCGCCGGCCGCTGCGGGATGCCGATACGCATCGCCGCGAAAGTGGACGCCGCGGACCACGAGTACTTCGAGCGCGAGATCCGGCCGTTGCTCGATTTGCCCCATGTCGAGTTCATCGGTGAAATCGCGGATCATCAGAAGGCCGAATTTCTCTCCGGCGCGCACGCGCTGCTGTTTCCGATCGACTGGCCGGAGCCGTTCGGCCTCGTGATGATCGAAGCCATGGCGTGTGGCACACCGGTGATCGCGTTCAACCGCGGCTCGGTGCCGGAAGTGCTGGACGACGGCGTGACGGGCTTTATCGTCGAGGACGAGATCGGCGCGGTGGCGGCGGTCAACCGTCTGCACAAGGTGCCGCGCGCGGGCGTGCGGCAACGCTTCGAGGAGCGTTTCACGTCGCACCGCATGGCGCAGCAGTATGTGGACGCGTATCAGTCGGTGATTCGCGCGCAGAAGCGCTCGCGCTTCAAGGTCATCGACAGCTCGGGAAGCTGAGCGGCGAGTTGAGCAGGAAACAACCGGCTGACCGGGTAGGATAAAAAAACGGCGATGCGCTTCAAGCTCATCGCCGTTTTTTTGGGGGGGCCGCATGGCTCGCGGTGGCTGAGGTAGTTGCATCAGGCAAAGGCCGCACAGGAGAGTTTGCGGCCCACAAAAGCTCTCGCATGTGGCGCCTGCCACGATGCAAAAAGCCGACTGCACGGCACAGCACCCGACCCGGACACCGCTGCTGACGGAAACCGGCGGATCAGGCGCCTCCCCGCAAACCGGCAGGTGAATCGCGCAACTAGATTTTCAGGCGCGAGACCTTGGTGCCCTGGAGCGACAGATCGCCCATCAGGCCGGTGTTCGTCAGCACGAAGACTTCGACCGGCGCGGTCGCCGTGTTCGTGTCGATTGCGCCATTGGCGCCGACTTTCACCAGCGCGACGGAGGCGTCGCCGCCGACCGACCAGCCGTCGGCATTGCGGAACGAGTCCAGCGAGTCCTGCGTCATGAACAGGAAGATGATTGCCTTCGACTGCGCGCCTGCCTGCAGGCCGACCGAACCGGAAATCGTGCTGTAGTAGCCGACCGACGAGCCGCCCACGCGCAGCGCGCCTTCGCCATACTGGCCGCCGACGATGAAGCCCACTTGCAGGACTGACGGGAACACGAGGACGCCGCGCGCCTTCGAGACCAGTTCGCGCGAACCCTTCACCGTGGTGAAGAGCCGCGACATGGTGCCGTCGACGCTGGCGTCGATCGACTGGCGTTTGGATGCATCGGTGGAAGGGGTGTCTTTGCTGGGGCCGTTGGTCGTGCAACCAGCCAGCGTAAGGCCTCCGAAAGCGAGCGCAGCGGTAGTCTTCAACATGAAGTTGCGTCTTTGCATCGTTTTTCTCCGTGATGGTTCCGGGGCGCAACCTCGTTTGATGTTTTCGGGTTGCCTTTGCGTTATATCACACGCAAGCGCAAAAGGCGCGCTTCCTGGTTACGCGAAAAGCCTTGTGTGGCGGGCGTTTCCGGCAATTCGTAGCGCATCGCGCCGACATTTTTGGCGGTGGTGCAGGAGGTCCGGCGGCGACGCGCGCAGCGTGTTCGAAGGGACGCCGGCACGCGTGTCCGGGGTTCGGCGAAACCCTGGACGGACGCTTGGAGGCTACGGTCCCGGACGCGCGTTGTAACCGGTTCGAGAGCTCGGTGCCGGCTCATGAAAACAAACTGAAAGTGTTGCCTTGACGCCGCAAATCGGGTTTTTCTGTCGAAGTCGGTTTGACGCGAGTGAACCGGGAGCGTTGCGGTGCGGGTCCTGGGCTTTTGCGGCGGTGTGCAGGCGACCGCGGCGCGTGGCGCAGCATCATCCGTGATTCGCCGGACTTTTGACCGGAGGCGGGCGCCGCAGCGCGCGGCGCACCATGCCGATCAACACGCCGATCAGGAACAGGGTCACGGCCGGCACGACCCAGTAACCGACGAACGCATGCCAGAGATAGCCCATTAGCGTGGCGCGGCGCACGCTGTATTCATTGCGGGCCTCCTGCTGACGCGGCGCATTGGCGGCCAGCACGTCGGCCGGGCAGCCGGCGGCTTGCGCTTCATCGGGGTTGCCGTGGCAGCGCGCGGGTGCGCCCGCGGCGCGTTGGGCGTCGGTGAAGGTCCACGTGGTCAGCGCGCGCTCGAGGTCGACCTTGTTGTAGGCCATTTCCTCGCGAATCTCGTTGACCGCAACGATCGCCACGGGCACGGCCCAGAATACGATGACGACCAGCCACCGCCTCAACCAGCGGTTTTTATGCTTCGATACCATCCTTGCCTCCGATGGGTGCTCTGCAGCACCAACGACAAGATGGCGGCCCGTCTAATGTTGTGTGTGGGGTGGGCCGTCTCCGCAGCCATCATAGAAGAAAAACGGCGCGTTCGCGCGGCTGGCCTGCGAAGGTCGGGCAGTGTGACGAGCGCAGCGAGGAGAGGCGAGCGGCGAGGAGGGTGACGGCGCGGAAAATCGACGCGCCGCTCTGTTCTGGCATGAAGCGGAAGCCGCCGGGCGCCGCGCTTGCCGCGCGGCGCGGATCCCGACTGTTTAGTTCGCCGGTTTGTTCGACAGGCAGGTCTTCATGAACGCCTTGCGGTCATCACCCTTCTTGTCGGCGGCTTGCGTGTTGCAGGCCTTCATCTTGTCCTGCTGGCTCATCGGCGCAGCAGCGGCCGGTTTGTTCGACAGGCAGGTCTTCATGAATGCCTTGCGGTCGTCGCCCTTCTTGTCGCCGGCCTGCTTGTTACAGTCGGTCATTTTCGATTGCTGGCTGTTCGCCATGGCCGGCGCGCTAGCCGCGGTTTGTGCGAACACCGGGGAAACGAAGACCGAGCTCAGAACCAGCGTAGCGATTGCGGATTGGATTTTCATGTGACACTCCATCGGTGGGTGAAAACGTTTTTGATTGTTCATGCGCGCGGGTGTCAACGGCATCCGGGACCCTCGGGCACGTCCATTGTGGCAACTGCTGTCTGCCAGAACGGACAGAAGGGCGTTCCGGTTGACACATGCTCACGCAGGTTTTCCCTTATGGAGAGCGGTCTGAAGGTGCGTGGGCGGTATGAAATACCGAGTCGCGCCGATGCCGGGTATTGTTATGCAATGTTATGCAATCCCGATCAAATGGATGAAGTAAATTCAAACGACTTTAGCTTCCCGCCATTCGACGAAATTGGCGAAAAATTGCAAACACCCATTTCGCATTGCTGCACACGCAAATGAATAATAAATAGCAAGGAAAAGCATACTGGAGATCGTATGCGCAATATCGGCGGAAATGCATGGCGTGCCGCTGCGCCGCCAGTCCGTTGCCGCAAGCAGGCCATAGGAGGCTCGCCATGCACTACCTGTTGATGTATGACCTCGTATCCGACTACCTCGAGCGTCGCGGCGCGTATCGCGACGACCATCTGAAGCTGGCCTGGGCGGCCGCGGAGCGCGGCGAGCTGCTGCTGGCCGGCGCCTTGACCGAGCCGACCGACGCCGCCATGCTGCTTTTCGAGGGCGTCTCGCCGGCCGCCGCCGAGGCTTTTGCCAAAGCCGACCCGTATGCGCTCGCCGGGCTCGTCACGCGCTGGCGCGTGCGCGAATGGATGACCGTGGTGGGCGACGGCGCGGCGAAGCCGGTGCGCTGAGACCGACGCCGTCCGTCACTCCGGAGGCGACCCGCGTGACGCTATAAAAAATGCATAAAAATATCGCGTCGCGGGCATGCAGGATTAATAAATGCCATTTGCCTGTCATGCCAGCATGTTGTGCTTTGCAATACCACATTCCGGCGTTGGAACCGGCACGATCTCTGTTACAGCAATGCGTGAAAAGACGCAGCAAAAAGGACAAGATTGTTTCTTTCCGTAACACTTGTCTCAACGATATTCACGCAAACCCTGGGGATGGTATGCTTCGTGCACAAATTCTCCCATGCACGAGTGAGACCACGTTTTGTGCTTCGCAATAGGGACAAACCGCACTATCTCAGGGCGGTATTGACCAGGCAACAGAACGTACAAAACATATTTGTGCAACCGAGGGTCGCACACGGGTCGAAAAAATGAATCCGTGGCAGGCCCAACGCCGCGGCCCGGCCAGGCCGCGTGGAGAAAAATCCAATGTTTTTCGATGAGCTAAGCAATGACGAATGGGCGCTGCTGGCAGCGCTTGTCTCTGACGAGCCGGCCGTCCGTCTGAACCGACGCGGCCGGCCCCGCGCCGAACCACGTATCGTGGCGAATGCCGTCCTGTGGATTCTGACAACCGGCGAGCCCTGGTCGAAACTGCCAGGCCGCTATCCGTCGGGTCCGACATGCCGGCGCCGGTTTGAAGAATGGCAATTGAACGGCACCCTCCTCGAGATGGTTCGGCTGTTGTCGCAAACCGGGCGCACCTTCGCGTACGTCCCCGAACCGGCGCCGCCCGTCGCGGCCAAACCCGTGGCACCGGTTGCCGAAACGCCCAGCGTGCGTGACGAAAGTCTGCGTGGCGTGTCCTGGAAGAGCCCCGAGTCGTGGCAGGCGCCAGGTGCGTCCAGCAGCCTGAGCCGCTGGCATCCCGCCGATCCGATCGCCGACATTACACGTCAGCTGTCGGGCATGACGCATGCGCAGCCGGCCATGCCGGGCGTGCCGGGTGTGCGTTCTCAACCGGCGGCCGCGCAGGCGGCGCCCGTGGCGCGGACCGTCGTGCGTGCGGGTTTGCCTCGCGCGGACGAAGCACGCGCGGTCGGCGCGGCCATGCATGATCTGGAATCCGCCATCGCGTCGGCGCGCGGCACACCCGTGCCTGAACGGCGCCACCCGGAACAGCGCAGTCCGCTGTCGATGAGTCTCGCTCCGCGCGGCACGGAGATCGCCGACCGTCGTGGCTATCTGATCTATGTCGCGGCCGAGCGGGTGCCCAACGCCATGTATCGCGCATGGGCGGAGATCATGAAAGACGGCAAACGCGTCGAGCGTTCCGGCCTCGTTGGCCCGCGCTTCGCGGAAGCGGACGCGGCGGAGCACTACGCGCTCGAATGGGCGCGGCAGTGGATCGACCGCGAATGCGCGACGCAGGCGGCTGCCGATTCCGTGGCGGCGCAGGCGGCAGCGCAGGTGGCGGTTCATGCGTCCACTCACGCCACCGTGAACCGCGCAGTTGCGGTGCCTGCGCCTGCCGTGGCGCGTCCGTTGCCCGCCTTGCGCCATGTGCCTGAGCCGGCCTCGGCGCATCACGGCGCGCCGATACATGGACCGCTCAATGGTTTCCGTGGTCCGTTGCGCCGTTATCCGGGCGAGCCGCCAGCACCCGCGGCCAGCTCCGAAAGCAGTGCATCAGAGCGCTTTCCGTCGTACACAGAACTCATCTCCCATGCGGGGTGAGCGGGGCGGCTAGCGCAGCAGTTCCCCGCGGCCGGTCAGGAGCAACCGCCGCAGGTTCCCGCTTCATTCGTGGTTCGTGGTGATTCACTGGTGTTGCCTGAAGTTGACTGAAGGACGTCGTTCGACGACGCCCCCCATCGACGCGCGTTACTGGCGTCCGTAGGTGTCGTCGAAGCGCACGATATCGTCTTCGCCGAGATACGAACCGGACTGCACCTCGATCATTTCGAGCGGCATCTTGCCCGGATTCTCGAGGCGGTGGGTGACGCCCAGCGGAATATAGGCCGATTCGTTTTCAGAGACGATAAAGCGCTCTTCACCGCGCGTGACGAGCGCCGTGCCGCGCACAACGATCCAGTGTTCCGCGCGGTGATGATGCATTTGCAGCGAGAGCCGCGCACCCGGTTTCACCACAATGCGTTTGACCTGGAAGCGCTCACCCGTATCGACGGAATCGTAGTTGCCCCACGGCCGATGCACCTTTCGGTGGTTGGCCGCTTCGAGCCCGCCGTCGTTGCGAATCCGGCCCACGATCTTCTTGACGTCCTGCACACGCGACTTGTCGGCGACCAGAATGGCGTCGGCGGTTTCGACCACCACCAGATCCTGCGTGCCCACGCAGGCAATCAGGCGTCCTTCTGAATGGGCGAAGGTCGAGGCCGCGCCTTCGAACATCACGCGGCCGCGGCCCACGTTCTGATCGGCGTCCTTGTCCGAAATGTCCCAGATCGCGTCCCACGAACCTACGTCCGACCAGCCTGCCTGCAAGGGCACGACCACGCCGGAGGCGGGGCTCTGATCGTTGCCGAGCTGCTCCATCACCGCGTAGTCGATCGAGTTCGATGGCGATGCGCTGAATGCGTCGCGCTGCAGACGGAAGAAGTCGCCGTCCGCCTTGCCGCCCGCGAAGGCCGCCTGGCAGGCTTCGTAGATAGCCGGCTGGAAGTGGCGGATCGCCTTCAGCCAGGTCGACGCGCGCATGATGAAGATGCCGCTATTCCACCAGTACTCCTGTGATTCGATATAGCGCTGCGCGAGTTCCAGATGCGGTTTCTCGACGAAGCGGTCGAGTTTGTGCGCGCCGATCTTGCCGGCGGACTCCGCGTCGGTTTCAGAACCGGCGCCGTGTGTGTCGTTAGGCGTACCAAGCGCCTCGCCAATGCGAATGTAGCCGTAGCCGGTTTCCGCGCGGGTCGGCACGATACCCATCGTGACAATATGCCCGGCCACGGCATGCTGCACGCCGGCAGCCACTGCCGCGTGAAATCCGTCGATGTCCGTGACCGCGTGATCGGCGGGCATCACGACCATGATGCCGTCTTCGTCCTGCGCGGCGACCGAGAGGGCGGCCACCGTGAGTGCCGGTGCGGTGTCGCGGCCGACCGGTTCGAGAATCAGCCGGGTCGGTTTGCCGCTCGTGCGTAATTGCTCGGCGGTGGTAAAGCGCTGTTCTTCGTTGGCGACCACGACGAGTTGGCCGGTGAGCGGATAGCCGGCTTCGAGTCCGTCGAGACGGCGCGTGGTGGATTGCAGCAGCGAATCTTCGCCGAGCAGGCCGATCAGCTGTTTCGGATGCTGCTCTCGCGACATCGGCCACAGCCGCGTGCCGGAGCCGCCCGCCAGAATCACGGGATGAACCTTGAGCTTCACGTTCAGGGACTTGACTTGCGTGGACCGGGTGTCGGCGGGGGTGGCCGTAACCGGAGCTGTCATGATGGAACTCCTCGAGGCTGGGTGAATGCATCGAGTTTTATCACGAACCCAGAAATCAATAAAAGCGCGTTAAATAGAAACTATATAAAACGAATAATAAAATTCCCCATTTCATGAAGAAAAAATGTCCGTCTATTTTTTTAAAAAAATAAAAATTACCGGAAAAATTCGCGAACCATTTTTTTTCGTCTGATCATGCCGCAGAATGCTGACGCAGGGCCCGCCGAAAGCTTCGTAGGGAAACACTGACAAAGCGTCAGGGCGTTCTGCAGAAAGGCTCATGGAGCATCATTCAAACGCTCAATCCGGTAACTGTTACCGAGAAAAAGTCGGAAAAAATGATGAAAGTTTGACCGATACAATTTGAGATTTTTGTGGTGTTGCAGCGCGAATTTTAATATCGCTTTATCTATACCTGTACAAGGGTATTCACTCATTCTGGCTCACGATTTCCATTCCGGTTGTTCAGGCGGTTTGAGAGTGGAAAGCAGAAATGCAATTAGCACGGCTTCAATCAGTTTCGCGTTGCGCATTGATTTGCCCGACGCGCTTGCCGGCGTTGCGCATTGCGGCGCCGGCGTGGATTTAAATCAACCAACGGATGGCACTTGACTGACGAACTGAGGGGCAGCGCATGCTGAGCGTTCTATCGAGAATCATCGACATAGCCATGGTCGCGCTCGGCGCTGCCATCGCGTCGGCCGTGCACAGCGGGAAATTCGTGTGGCTGGACGATGTGCAGAGCGTCACGCTCGCGTTCGATTGTCTGCTGGTGGTGGTGTTCTTTCCGGCGCTGGGCATTTATCAGTCGTGGCGCGGCAAGCCGCTGTACGACCTGCTCTCGCGTGTGGCGGGCGGCTGGCTGATGGTGGAAATCACCGGCGTGCTGATCAGTTTCAGCCTGCACCGCTCGGACAGCCTGTCGCGGCTGTGGCTGGTCTATTGGGCCGTTGCCACGATCGTGCTGCTGATCGTCACCAAGGTGATCGTTTATTCGATCTTGCGGGGATTGCGCCGCGAAGGCTTTAACCAGCGCGCGGTGGCGATCGTCGGCGGCGCGCCGTATGGGCGCTTCCTGATCGAGCAGATGCGCAGCCGTCCGGAAGCGGGCTTCAATCCGGTCGTGGTGTTCGATGAAGACGGCACGATCAATCCGTATGAAGACCCGGACGCGGGCGAGGCGATCGAGGGCGTGCCGGTCGAGCGCGACTACCAGCACATGCTGCGCCTCGTGCGCCAGCGCGCGATCCGCGAGCTGTGGCTGGCGCTGCCGATTTCCAAGGAGAAGGCGATCAATCGCTTCGTCACGGATCTGCGCAACGACTTCGTGAACATCCGCTTCATTCCGGATGTGCGCAGCCTGACGCTCTTCAATCAGCCGATGGTCGATCTGCTGGGCGTGCCGGCGATCAACCTGGCCGCTTCGCCGATCACCGATCTGCGCGTGCTGCCCAAGCGCGTGTTCGATCGCCTGTTCGCGCTCGCCGCGCTGACCGCGCTCGCGCCGGTGATGCTGGTGATCGCGGCGGCGGTGAAGCTGAACTCGCCCGGCCCGGTGTTCTTCCGCCAGAAGCGCAAGGGGATCGACGGCAATCAGTTCGAGATCTACAAGTTCCGCTCGATGAAGCTGCACAAGGAAGAGGCCGGCCGGATCACCCAGGCCACGCGGCGCGATCCGCGCATTACCGCGGTCGGCGCGTTCCTGCGGCGCACCAGCCTCGACGAGCTGCCGCAGTTCATCAACGTGCTGCGCGGCGAGATGTCGGTGGTCGGTCCGCGTCCGCATGCGCTCGAACACGACGACATCTACAAGGATCTGGTGAAGGGCTATATGCACCGCTACCGGATCAAGCCGGGCATCACCGGGTGGGCGCAGATCAACGGCTATCGCGGCGAAACGGATCGCATCGAAAAGATGATGGGCCGCGTCAAGCTCGATCTGTACTACATGCAGCACTGGACCTTCTGGCTCGACATCAAGATCGTCGGGCTGACGCTGTGGAAGGGCTTCGTAGGCAGCAACGCCTACTGAGCTCCGGTCACGCGGCGTGCCGCGCAACCGCACTCCTGAATCAACTCCATTTCCCGAGGTGTAATACATGAACCTGACGATCATCGGTAGTGGCTACGTAGGCCTCGTGACGGGCGCATGTCTGGCCGACATCGGTCACGACGTGTTCTGTCTCGACGTCGATCAGCGCAAGATCGACGTGCTCAACAACGGCGGCGTGCCGATCCATGAACCGGGTCTGCAGGAAATCATCGCGCGCAATCGCAAGGCCGGCCGCCTGACGTTTTCGACCGACGTGGAAGCCGCGGTCGCACACGGCGACATCCAGTTCATCGCGGTCGGCACGCCGTCCGACGAAGACGGTTCCGCCGACCTGCAATACGTGCTGGCCGCGGCGCGCAATATCGGCCGCCATATGACGGGCTTCAAGGTGATCGTCGACAAATCGACGGTGCCGGTCGGCACGGCCGCGCGCGTGCGCGAAGTGATCGCGGAGGAACTGGCCGCGCGCAACGCCGCGCATATGTTCTCGGTGGTGTCGAATCCGGAGTTCCTGAAAGAGGGCGCCGCCGTGGAAGACTTCACGCGCCCCGACCGCATCGTGCTCGGTTGCGACGAGGACGTGCCTGGCGAGAAAGCGCGCGAACTGATGAAGCGCCTCTACGCGCCGTTCAACCGCAATCGCGAACGCACGCTGTACATGGACGTGCGCTCGGCCGAGTTCACCAAGTACGCGGCCAACGCGATGCTGGCCACCCGTATTTCGTACATGAACGAGCTCGCGAATCTGGCCGACCGCGTGGGCGCCGACATCGAAGCCGTGCGCCGCGGCATCGGCTCCGATCCGCGCATCGGCTACGACTTCCTGTACGCCGGCTGCGGCTATGGCGGCTCGTGCTTCCCGAAGGACGTGCAGGCGCTGATCCGCACGGCCGCCGATCACAAGGCGAACCTGCGCATTCTCGAAGCGGTGGAAGCCGTCAACGATACGCAGAAGAAAGTGCTCGCGAACAAGATCGTCGCGCGCCTTGGCGAAGACCTGTCGGACCGCACGTTCGCCGTGTGGGGCCTCGCCTTCAAGCCGAACACCGACGACATGCGCGAAGCGCCGAGCCGGCCGCTGATCGCCGAACTGCTGCGCCGCGGCGCGCGGGTGAAAGCCTACGACCCGGTCGCGATCGACGAATCGAAGCGCGTCTTCGCGCTGGATCTGCAGGACGTGCCGCAGCAGCACGCGCGCCTCTCGTTCGTGAAGGAAGAGATGCAGGCGGCCGAAGACGCCGACGCGCTGGTGATCCTCACCGAGTGGAAGGTCTTCAAGAGCCCGGACTTCGATTCGCTCAAAAAGCTTCTCAAGACGCCGCTGATTTTCGACGGCCGCAACCTGTACGAGCCGGACGCGTTGCTCGAACTCGGTATCGAGTATCACGCGATCGGCCGTCAGCACGCGCTGCGCAATGCGCCGGCGAAAGTCGGCGCGCACGGTCTCGCGCAACCGCATGACACCGCGGACGAGTCTGAAGCCGAAACCGGCCGCCAGCTCGCCTGAGTCCGCCCCACGCCTCGACACACGGAGCCCGCCATGTTCGCCAACGTTCTGATCGTCTGCCATGCCAACGTATGCCGTTCGCCTGCCGCCGAGATGCTGTTCAAGGCGCGGCACCGTGTAGCGTCGCGCGCGTCCGCCGCACCGATTGCGTTCCATTCGGCGGGCCTGCGTGCCGTCAACGGCCACGCGATGGATCCGGTCATGCGGCGCCTGCTCGACGAGCGGGGCGTCGCCTCCGACGCCCATCACTCGCGGCGCCTCGACAAGCGGCTCATACGCGCAGCCGATCTGGTGCTGGTCACCGAACGCGCGCAGGTGAGCGGCGTCGAGGCGCTCGATCCGGCCTCGCGCGGCAAGGTCTATCCGCTCGGCAAGTGGGAGGCCGATTCCGACGTCGCCGATCCACACGGCTGCACGGAAACCGCTTACAGGGAGAGTCTCGTGCTCATCGAACATCTGGTCATGGGATGGCTGAAGAAAATATGCTGATGAAACAAATCACCGCAACTTCGTTCGCGAACTTCAAAACGAAATTCGCCGCTACGCTTATGCTGACGTCCTTTTTGTCGGCCTGCGCCACAGCACCTGGCAACTATCTCGACACATCCCGTCTGAAAGACGACGGCCAGCACCAGAATCAGCCGGTTGAAACCTATCCGGTCCATCTGATCGACGCGAGCGTCGTGACCGCGCCGGCGCAAGCCGCCGCCGCGCAGACCCAGGTGCTGCCGACCTCGGCCGTGAGCGACCCGTCGCAGTACGTGTACAAGCTGGCGCCGCAGGACATTCTCGGCATCACGGTGTGGGATCACCCTGAACTGACCACGCCGCAGGGCAGCACGCTGTCGTCGGGCGGCAACACCACGCAGTCGGTCGGCGGCGCCTTGCAGCAGCCGTACACGGCCGCGCTGCCGGGCCAGGCCGATCCCTACGGCCAGACCATCGCTCACGACGGCACCATCTATTTCCCGTTCGTGGGCCGCATCAAGGCCGCCGGCAAAACCGTCGGCGAAGTGCGCGACCAGTTGAGCAGCGGGCTCGTGCGCTATATCCGCAATCCGCAGGTCGACGTGCGCGTGCTGTCGTACCGCGGCCAGAAGGTGCAGGTGACCGGCGACGTGAAGACGCCGGGCCCGCTCGCGGTGAGCGACGTGCCGCTCACGCTGGTCGACGCGATCACGCGCTCGGGCGGCACGACCGACAGCGCCGACATCCAGCGCGTGCGCCTCACGCGCAACAACAAGCTGTACGTGCTCGACGCGAACCGCATGCTCGATGCCGGCGACACCACGCAGAACGTGATGCTGCAAGACGGCGACGTGATCAACGTGCCGGACCGCAGCGACAGCCGCATCTTCGTGATGGGCGAGGTGAAGACCCCGCTCCAGCTGCCGATGCTCAAGGGCCGTCTGACCATTGCCGACGCGCTCACGCAGGCGGGCGGCATTCTCGACACGGACGCCAATCCGCGCCAGATCTACGTGATGCGCGGCATGAAGGATCACCCGACCACACCGGACGTCTATCGCCTCGACATGACGCAGCCGGACGCCATCATGCTGTCCGCGCAGTTCCAGCTGCAGCCGATGGATGTCGTGTACGTGGGCACCGCCGCTTCGACCACCTTCAACCGTGTGTTGCAGCAGGTTTTGCCGACCATCCAGACGCTGTTCTACCTGAAGCAGTTGACGCGTTAAGAGTCTGATCCGTCGACAGGCCCGCGCCGTACCGTCCGTGATGGACGCGGCGCGGGCACGAAGCGAATGCCGACGTAACCGATACGGGATCGAATTGTGAATAACCAAATCTCTCCACACCTGGCGGGTCCGATCAAGACCGAAGAAGAGGACGTCGTCCTTGGACAACTGCTGCAGGTGATCCTCGACGACATCTGGTGGCTCGTCGCCATCGCCGCGGTGATCGTCGCGATTGCCGGCGCGTACTGTCTGCTCGCCAAGCCGATCTATTCGGCCGACGCGCACGTGCGCGTCGAGCAGTCCGACAACACCTCGCAGGCGCTCACGCAGACGCAGACCGGCGCGGCGATCACCACCGGCTCGACCTCGCTGCCGACCGACGCCGAGATCGAGATCATCAAGAGCCGCGGCGTGGTGGGCCCGGTCGTGCAGCAGCTGAAGCTGAACTTCAGCGTCACGCCGAACGCGCTGCCGATCCTCGGCAGCATCGCCGCGCGCCTCGCCACGCCGGGTCAGCCGGCGCGGCCGTGGCTCGGTCTGGCGTCGTATGCCTGGGGCGGTGAGCAGGCCGACGTCGACTCGATCGAGGTGGTGCCCGCGCTGGAAGGGCAGAAGCTGAAAATGAAGGTGACCGACGACCAGCACTACGAACTGTATGCCGAGAACGGCGCGCTGCTGCTGCGCGGCCAGGTCGGCCAGCAAGCGCAGGGCGGCGGCGTGACCATGCTGGTCAGCAAGCTGGCGGCGCGCCCGGGCGAGTCCTTCACGGTGGTTCGCTCGAACGACCTCGACGCGATCACCGCGTTCCAGTCCGCCATTACGGTGCAGGAGCAGGGCAAGCAGACCGGCGTGATCCAGATCTCGCTGGAAGACAAGAGCCCCGAGCACGCCGCGCTGGTCGCCAACGCGCTCGCGCAGTCGTACGTGCGCCAGCACGTGCTGAACAAGCAGGCCGACGCGAGCAAGATGCTCGACTTCCTGACGAGCGAGGAGCCGCGCCTGAAGGCCGACCTCGAACGCGCCGAAGCCGCGCTGACCGCGTATCAGCGCCAGTCCGGTTCGATCAACGCGAGCGACGAGGCGAAGGTGTACCTCGAAGGCAGCGTGCAGTACGAGCAGCAGATCGCGGGCTTGCGCCTGCAGATGGCGCAGCTCACCGAGCGCTACGGCGACGACCATCCGACGCTCGTGGCCGCGCGCCAGCAGATGGCCGAACTGGAGGCGCAACGCACCAAATACGCCGACCGCTTCCGCGATCTGCCGGCCACCGAAGTGAAGGCCGTGCAGTTGCAGCGCGACGCGAAGGTGGCGGAAGACATCTACGTGCTGCTGCTCAACCGCGTGCAGGAGCTGTCGGTGCAGAAGGCCGGCACCGGCGGCAACGTGCATATCGTCGACGCCGCGCTGCGCCCGGGTGCGCCGGTCAAGCCGAAGAAGGTGCTGATTCTGTCCGCGGCAGTGATTCTCGGGCTGATCGCGGGCACGGGCTTCGTGTTCCTGCGCCGCAATATGTTCAAGGGCATCGACGACCCGGATCACATCGAGCGGACCTTCCATCTGCCGGTGTTCGGCCTCGTGCCGCTCTCCGCCGAGCAGGCCGTGCTCGAAAGCAGCTTCCAGCGCGGCGGCGAGCGCCTGCGCTCGGTGCTCGCGAATGCGCGACCCAAGGATCTCACCGTCGAAAGCCTGCGCAGCCTGCGCACTTCCATGCAGTTCACGCTGATGGACGCGAGGAATCGCATCGTCATGCTGACGGGCCCGATGGCCGGCGTCGGCAAGAGCTTCCTCACGGCCAACCTCGGCGTGCTGCTGGCGAATTCGGGCAAGCGCGTACTGCTGATCGACGGCGACATGCGCCGCGGCGTGCTCGAGCGTTATATGGGCGGCGTGCAGGATAACGGTCTGTCCGAATTGCTGAGCGGCCAGATCTCGCTGGAAGAAGCCATTCGCAGTTCGCACGTGGAAGGCCTGAGCTTCATCTCGTGCGGCCGCCGTCCGCCGAATCCGTCGGAATTGCTGATGTCGCCGCGTCTGCCGCAATACCTCGAAGGTCTCGCCAAGCGCTACGACGTGATCCTGATCGACACGCCGCCGGTGCTGGCCGTGACCGATGCGTCGATCATCGGCGGGTATGCCGCGTCGACCTTCTTCGTGATGCGCTCGGGCATGCACAGCGAGGGCGAGATCATCGACGCGCTCAAGCGCCTGCGCGCGGCCGGCGTGCACGTGCAGGGCGGCATTTTCAACGGCATCCCGGCACGCTCGCGCGGCGGCTACGACCGCAGCTATGCGGCGGCTCAGGCATATCTGAGCAACTGAGCGGGTGAGCGGAGCGGGTGGTGCATACCGGCTCCCGCGCAACGACGACAACAAAGGACAGCACGATGAAAGTGACGGTATTGGTTCCGACTTACCGCCGCCCGGCCGACCTGGCGCGCTGCCTCGCGGCGCTGCAGCGCCAGTCGCGCGCGCCGGATCAGGTGGTGGTGGTGGCGCGCGCCGACGACGCGGCGACCCATGACTGTCTGCGCGACCCGGCGGTGCCGGGCGCGCTGCCGCTCTCGGTGGCGCTGGTCGAGGTGCCCGGTCAGGTCGCGGCGCTGAACCGCGGGCTCGATGCGGCCGAAGGCGACGTGATCGCGATCACCGACGACGACGCCGCGCCGCACCGCGACTGGGTGGAGCGCATTGCCGCCGCGTTCGAAGGCGACGCGCGCCTGGGCGCGCTCGGCGGGCGCGACTGGGTGCATGAAAAAGGCCGCGTGCTGGACGGCGAGCGGCCGCTGGTGGGCAAGGTCACCGCGCACGGCAAGATCATCGGCAATCATCATCTCGGCGTCGGCGCGGCACGCGAAGTCGACATCCTGAAAGGCGCCAACATGAGCTACCGCCGCGAGGCGGTGCGCACGATCCGCTTCGACGCGCGTTTGCGCGGCGCGGGCGCGCAGGTGCACAACGACATGGCCTTCAGCCTCGCCGTGAAGAACGCCGGCTGGAAGCTGATGTACGACCCGCGAGTGGCGGTCGATCATTTTCCCGCCGAGCGTTTCGACGACGACCGGCGCGACGCGCAAACCATGGCGGCGCTGCGCAACGCCGCCTTCAATTTCCATCTGATCCTGCGCGACCAGTTGCCGCCGCTGCGCCGCGAAACCGCGTGGTGGTGGTGGACGCTGGTCGGCACGCGGGTCTATCCGGGGCTCACGCATGCGGTGCTCGCGCTGCTCTCGAAGCAGGCGGGCCTGCGGCTGACGCGCTGGCGCGCGGTGCGCAGCGGCGCGCACGAAGCGCGCCGCGCGCTGTCCCGCGCTGCATGAGCCCTGCGTTCTGCACGTTCGCGCATCGGTGCGCGGCCCGCTATGCGGTCTGCCGCGAGGTTCGCCGGGACATGTCTGTCCGGGCCGCCGATGCCCCTTTCCACCGGCAGAGCGGAGTGTCTGCATGAGTACGAAAGTTCACGTTCATCTGTTTTACGGCGCCGATCCGCGCTATTACCGTCCGGGCGACAACATTGGCTGCCTGTACGGCTATCACCACGCTCAGTCCGACGCGTTCGCACTGACCTATTCGCAGGACGCCCGCGAAGGCAAAGCAGTGCGCCTGCTGCGCCGCGGCCTCAAGGCGGCGTTGGGATTCGACTTCATTCACACGTGGCGCAACCGCGCCGAGATGCTGCGCTCGGACGTGATCTGGACGCACACGGAGCAGGAATGGCTGTCCGCCGCGCTCATGCTGCTGCTGAGCGGCCGCAAGGCGGGCCCGGGGGCATCGCCCCTGTTGCTCGCGCAAAGCGTGTGGCTGCTCGATAAATGGCCTTCCTATGGCATCTTGCGCAGCTGGCTGTATCGCAAGCTGATGACGCGCGCCGATCAGCTCACCACGCTCGCCAGCGAAAACGCCGGGCTGTGCCAGCGCTATTTCAATCGCGACGCCAAACCGCTGCTCTACGGCCTGAATACGCAGGACTTTCCGGTCAAGCCGCCGGCCGAATGGAAGCCGCACAGCCCGATCCGCATTGCCGCCATCGGCAATGACCGCGACCGCGATTGGGAGACGCTCGTCAAGGCGTTCGGCCACGACGCGCGCTACACGGTGAAGCTCGCGACCCGGCGCCGGATCCCCGCCGCGCTGCGCGCGTCGAACGTCGAGATCGCGCTGTTCTCGGGCATCAAGAAACAGCACGAGCTGTACGACTGGGCCGATCTGATCGTCGTGCCGTTGCGGCCGAACACGCACGCGTCGGGCATCACGGTGATGCTGGAAGCGGCGGCGGTCGGCAAGCCGATGGTGGTCACCAACGTCGGCGCGTTGCAGGATTATTTTCCGGCCGGCGAGGCGTTCTATATTCCGCCGTTCGACCCGCAGGCGTTGCGCGACGCCGTCGATCAACTGGCCGCCGCGCCCGCGGACGCGTTGCGCCAGGCGCAGGCGGCCGCCGCCGGTCTGCTGGCGCGCGATCTGACCACGCAGCACTACGCGATGCAGCACGTGTGGATCACGCAGGAGATGCTGCGCACGCGTGCCGCGTCGCAGGGACGTGCCGCGCCGGCCCCAGCCGATGCCCACGTCCACGCGCCGGCGCCACGCGCGCCTGCTGCAAAGGCACAGGCAGCGGCACCCGCGCAGGCGAGGGCGCAAAGCCCGCGCAGCGCCGCGCGCGAATCACGCGGAGGTGTCTGAACGATGTCGACGATTCCCCGAGCCGGCGTAGCCGGCGCCGGCGGCCAGGCGCACGGCACGGCGCGCGGCAAGTCCGGCGGCCGGCAGGAATGGCTGCCGCCGGTCCTGCTGTGGCTGATCACGGCGGTCCTGATCGTCGCGCATCAGGGCACGGTGCTCACGCTCGCGTTTCCGGTGCTGGCCATCCTCACGGGGCTGTGGCTCTACTTCAAGAGCCCGGCGCGCTACATCGGCTTCATGTGGTGGCTGTGGTTCCTGAGCCCCGAAGTGCGGCGTCTGGCCGACTGGTCCAAAGGCTCGTTCACGCCAACCAGCCTGATCCAGGTCGCGCCGCTCGCGGTGACGATGATCAGCGGGCTGTCGCTGCTGCGCTACTACAAGCTGCTGGGCCAGCGGCGCGGCCTGCCTGTGCTGCTGGTGCTGCTCGGCCTCATCTATGCGTTCCTCGTGGGCGTGATGTCGAGCGGCCCGCTCGCGGCCACCTATGACCTCGCGAACTGGCTGTATCCGATCCTGATCGGCTTTCACATCATGGCGCACACGCGCCAGTATCCGCAGTACCGCGACACCATCGTCAATACGTTTATCTGGGGCATGCTGGTGATGGGCGGCTACGGCCTCATCCAGTTCTTCATCATGCCGCCGTGGGACGCGCTGTGGATGCTCGGCTCGGAGATGAACTCGCAGGGCGACCCGGTGCCGATGGGCGTGCGCGTGTTCAGCACGATGAATTCGTCGGGACCGTTCGCGTTCGCCATGATGGGCGCGATGGTGTTCGTGATGGCCGCCACGCACCGGGTGCGCTGGGTCGCCGCGGCACTGGGCTTTTTCTCGTTCGCGCTGAGTCTGGTGCGCTCGACGTGGGGCGGCTGGGTGATCGCGCTCCTGATCCAGCTCGTCAAGTCGAACAACAAGGTGCGGGTGCGCATCATCGCCAGTGCGGTGCTGCTCGCCGGGCTGTGCGTGCCGTTGCTGGCGGTGGGGCCGGTCGCCGAGCGGATGCAGGCGCGCCTGAACACCATCGTCAACCTGAGCGACGATCAGAGCTATGCCGCGCGTAACGAGTTCTACGCGACCTTCGCCAAGACGGCGTTTACCGACGTGTCGGGCGAGGGCATGGGCGCGACCGGCACCTCGACCAAGCTCTCGAACGATGGCGGCCAGCTCGGGCAGTACGGCAACTTCGACAGCGGCGTGATGAATATCCCGTTCGTGCTCGGCTGGCCCGGCACGCTGCTCTACATGTCCGGCATTGTCTGGCTGGTCACGCGCGCGGTGCTCGCCTCGTTCAAGCTGCGCAACGACAAATTCGTGTCCGCCTGCATGAGCCTGAGTCTCGCGACCTTCGCGATGCTGGTGTTCACGAACTCACTGGTCGGCACCGGCGGCCTGCTGCTTTTCATGGGTGTTTTTTCGATTCTTTCCGCGGTCCACTACGACAAGATGAACCGCCGGCGCACGCTATTTTTCAACGGAGGCACTGCTTGAGAGTTGCCATTGTCACGCACGTTGTACGCCATAACGACGGCCAGGGGCGCGTCAACCACGAGATTGCGCGCGCGGCCCTCGCCGAGAACATCGGCGTCACGCTGGTGGCCTCGCACGTGGCGCCCGATCTGCTCGCGCATCCGAACGTTCGCTGGGTGCCGGTGAAGATCGGCCGCTGGTGGCCGACCAATCTGCTGCGCCAGCAGGTGTTCGCGCTCAAAAGCGCGCTGTGGCTGCGCGCGCACCGGCACGAATACGACGTGCTGCACGTGAACGGCTTTATCACGTGGATGCCCGCCGACGTCAACACCTCGCACTTCGTGCATAGCGGCTGGTTCGGCAGCAAGTACTATCCGTTCGGGCTCACCAAGGGCGTGTGGTCCGCGTATCAGTCGATCTATACGCGCTGCAATGCGCTGCTGGAGCGCTGGGCGTACCGCCGCTCGAAAGTCATCACGGCCGTGTCGCAAAAAGTCGCCGACGAGATCCGCGCGATTGGTCTCACGCCCGATAACCGGGTCGACGTGATCTACAACGGCGTCGATACGCGCGGCTTCGCGGCCGCCACGGGCGACCGCGAGAAATTCGGCCTGCCGAAAGACGCGTTCCTGCTGCTGTTCGTCGGCGACCTGCGCACGCCGCGCAAGAACCTCGGCACCGTGCTGGCCGCGCTCAAGTTGCTGCCCGACTACGTGCAGATCGCGGTGGCCGGCTACCTGCCGGGCAGTCCGTATCCGGATGAGGCCAAGGCACTGGGTATCGCGCATCGCGTGCATTTTCTCGGGCTGGTGAAAGAGATGCCGGTGCTGATGCATTCGGTCGACGCCTTCGTCTTTCCTTCGCGCTACGAAGCAATGAGCCTGTCGCTGCTCGAAGCGATGGCGGCCGGCTTGCCGGTGGTCACCGCGCGCACCGCCGGCGGCGCTGAAATCATCACGCCCGAATGCGGCATCGTGCTCGACGATCCGGACGATCCCAAGGCGCTGGCCCGCGCGGTCGCGCGCCTCGCGGATCGCCACGACGCGCGCCGCGCGATGGGCGTGGCCGCCAATGAACTCGCGACCGGCTTCGGCTGGGCGCGCATGGCCGCGCAGTACATCGCGCTGTACCGGCAGTTGGCGGGGCAGCAGGAAAATCGCCGGCGCAGCGAGGCGGAGGCGGCGGCTGTCGCCAAGACGGATGCACTAACGCTGAACACGCTGGCCGGCCAGAAGAGCGCCGAATGACGCGGCGGGTCTTACCCGACGCATCGGCGCAGGCATTGCTTGACTATCACACTCATTCAAAACGTACAGGGGTCACGACCATGACGACGAGCTCAATCAAATCGCTGCAGATCGGGATGCACTGGTTTCCCGAGCGCGCGGGCGGCCTCGACCGCATGTACTACTCGCTGGTCGGCGCGCTGCCGGGCGCGGGCGTTGCGGTGCGCGGCGTGGTGGCCGGTTCGCCCAGGGTGGCCGCCGACACGGGCGGCGCGATCAACGGCTTCGGCTCGGCGGCGCAATCGCTGCCGCTGCGGCTGATGGCGGCGCGCCGCGCGCTGCGCCAGGAAATCAGCACGTCACGTCCGGACGTGATTTCATCGCACTTCGCGCTCTACACGTTTCCGGGTCTCGACGTGACGCGCGGTATTCCGCAGGTCTCGCACTTTCAGGGACCGTGGGCCGACGAGAGCCACGTGGAAGGCGCCGACTCGCTCGGCCAGCGCGCCAAGCGCTATCTGGAGCAGTCGGTGTATGCGCGCTCGTCGCGGCTGATCGTGCTGTCCGAAGCGTTCGGCAAGATTCTGACCTCGCGCTATCGCATCGCGCCGGACCGTGTGCGGGTCGTGCCGGGCTGCGTGGACGTCGAGCAGTTCAATCTGCCGATCACGCCCGCCGAGGCGCGCCTGAAGCTGCAGCTGCCGCAGGACCGGCCGATCGTGCTGGCGGTGCGGCGGCTGGTGCGCCGCATGGGGCTTGAAGATCTGATCGACGCCATCAAACTGGTCAAGCAGCGCCATCCGGATGTGTTGCTGCTGATCGCGGGCAAGGGGCGGCTCGAAGGCGAGCTGCAGGCGCGCATCACCGAGGCGGGGCTCGAGAACAACGTCAAGCTGCTGGGCTTCGTGCCCGATCAGCATTTGGCGGCGCTGTACCGCGCGGCGAAGATCAGCGTCGTGCCGACGGTGGCGCTGGAGGGCTTCGGCCTGATTACGGTCGAATCGCTGGCCTCGGGCACGCCCGTGCTGGTCACGCCGGTGGGCGGCCTGCCGGAAGCGGTGGCGGGCTTGTCGCCGAATCTGGTGCTGCCGGAGACGGGCGCGAAGGCGATCGCGCAGGGACTCGCGGGGGCGCTCGACGGCTCGCTGAAGTTGCCGGATGCCGACGCCTGCCGCCGTTATGCGCGCGAGAACTTCGACAACGCGGTGATCGCGAGGCGCGTGGCGTCGGTGTATGAGGAAGCGATTGCGGCGGGCGGGGTGCATTGAGTGTGAGACACGCCGGCTGACTCATCGGCCGGCGTAACAAAAAGACGCGAGGCCTGGATCATGACGATCAGGCCTCGCGTCTTTTTTGCTTTGAATCTCGCCTTGAAGAGTCCTTGGCGCCACTCATCGCGCGGCCGCCGCGGCAGCAGCGCACCGTCACACCGCTCAGAACGTCTCGTGATGCTCGTTGCGTCCGAGGTCCGCGTGAACCATCATGTGGCAGAGCTGTTCCAGCGTGGTCTCCGGCTTCCAGCCGAGTTTTTCGTGCGCCTTGTCGGCGCAGCCGATCAACAGCTCCACCTCCGCCGGGCGATAGAACTTCGGATTCACGCGCACCAGCGTCTTGCCGGTGGCGACGTCGATACCAGTTTCGCGCTCCTCCTTGCCCGACCATTCGAGCTGGTAGCCCGCCGCCGCAAACGCCATGCGCACGAAGTCGCGCACGGTCTCGGTGCGGCCGGTGGCGAGCACGAAGGTATCCGGCTCGTCGGCTTGCAGCATGCGCCACATGCCTTCCACGTATTCCAGCGCGAAGCCCCAGTCGCGCTTGGCGCTCAGGTTGCCCAGTTCGAGCACGTCCTGCTTGCCGAGCTTGATCTTGGCGACGGTATCGGTGATCTTGCGGGTGACGAATTCGCGGCCACGCAGCGGCGATTCATGATTGAACAGAATGCCGCTGCTCGCGAACAGGTTGTACGACTCGCGGTAGTTGATCGTCGACCAGTGCGCGAACAGCTTGGCGACGCCATACGGGCTGCGCGGGTAGAACGGCGTGTCCTCGCGTTGCGGCACGGCCTGCACGAGGCCGAACATCTCCGAGGTCGACGCCTGGTAATAACGCATCTTCGGATTGAGAATGCGGATGCCTTCCAGCAGGTTCAGTGCGCCGATGCCGGTCACTTCGGCGGTGGTCACCGGCTGGTCGAACGACACGCCCACGAAGCTTTGCGCGGCGAGGTTATACAACTCGTCCGCCTGAGCGCCTTCGAGCAGGCGCAGCGTGGAGCCGAGATCGGTCAGATCGTGTTCGACCAGACGCAGATTCGGATGATCCAGCACGCCCAGCTCGCGCATGCGCCAGAAATTGACGGAGCTCGTGCGACGATAGGTGCCGGTGACGTGATAGCCCTTGTCGAGCAGCAGTTTCGTCAGATAGGCACCGTCCTGGCCGGAGACACCGGTGATGATCGCTTTGCGTGGTTGGCTCATAGCTTGCCTTCAATATTGGTAAAAGATAAAAAAAGAAGCATTCGCGCCGGGTAGGGCGCATTTCATCGGCACACTCGGAAGCGCATCTCAGAAGCACGTTCCCTCAGCACGCGCGGTGCTCGAAACGCGCTTGAAAAAGCGCTTCAGGGCGTGCCGTCCAGCAGCCGCTGAACCAATGGTTCGACGACCTGAAAATCCTGTTGCGCCTTGAGCCGGTACAACGCGGGCTTGGGATGCGCACCGTCGGACATCAACGTCTTCCAGTCGGGCAGGCCGCTGACGTACGCGAACTGGTCGACGAGCGGCACCTGCTGTTCGGCGGCCACGCGGCGTGTCATCGCGACCATCGCGGCAAGCCTCGCGTTGAGCCGGTTATCCGGCATCGGATTTGCGGTTTGCAGCACCGGCTGCTTGCCGAGCGCGCGAGCGGTTTTCACGAGCGTGGTTTCCGCCGTGTAGAACTGCTCGGGCGTCTGATTCCGCATCACTTCGTTGATGCCGTAATTGATCAACACGATCTGCGCGGGCGAGGCGGCGAGCCGTTCCTGCCACGGCAGGCCGGTCGTCGGCCCGGTGCGGCGGCCGCCCATGCCGTCGCGCAATTGCGTGGCCGTCGTTCCGCCCACGCCGTAGTTCGTGACCTGCACCCGTTCGCCGTGGCGCGCCTGCAGTTGGTCCTGCAGATACGTCACGGCGTTGTTCGCCTGCGGGCCGCAGTGGCCGTCGCTGCAGGTGATGCCGAGCGTCGTCGAATCACCGTAAGCCTCGATCAGCACGGGCGAATGCGCAGCGGCTGACGCGGCATGTGCAAGCGGTGCGATCGACGCCGCGATCCACACACGTGCGACGAGCCATGCAAGGCGCCTCATGCGCGGCTTTGCGGCGCAGTTTGTGCCGCTGCTTGTCGTCCTGCCTGTCGCGCTTGCGGCGTGGCGCTTGCGCGGCCGCCGGCAGCAGCCTGCAACGGCGCATGTGCGTTGCCGCCCGAGCCGAAAATCAGGCGCCTCTCAAACGCGAACCATGTGATGCTTGCGTAGCCGAGCGTGATCGCGAGTGCGAACGCGGCGGTCACGAAGCGGTTCATATGCAACGGCCAGAGCGCGTACAGCACGCTCAGGTGAATCAGATAGATCGTGTAGCTGATGGTGCCGATATAGACCAGCACTGGATTGCACAGCAGCCGTTTGACGATGCCCTTGCTTTGCAGGGCGATGACCACGACGGATGTGCACAGAACCAGCGAAACGCTATAAAGCGCGGCGTTCGACAGCGGCGTATTCGCCGCGCGAAAGCGCGGAAAGTGCAGATGCAGCCACGCGAGCACCGCCAGCGCCGCAAAAAAACCCAGCACGGCGAAGCCCTTGAACGGCTCGAGCGCATCGCGGTCGCGCCGCACCGCAACCGCCAGCAGCGCGCCGGCCGCGAGCAGGTCCATGCGGAACGGCGTGAGGTAATAGATCGGCCAGAACGAGTCGAACCAGGGCGTGGCCACCGCGCGCAACACGGGCACCAGCAGGATCAACGCGGCCGCCACATAGCCGAGCACACGCTCTGGCACGAGCAGGATCACGAACGGCCAGACGATATAGAACTGCTCTTCGACGGCCAGCGACCACAGCACATTCAGGCTGTCATGGCCGCTCTGATTGAGCGCGTCGCCAATGTTGGTCGCAAAAAATGCGTACCACTGCCAGTGCTGCGCCCAGCCGAGGCCAAACAGAATCGACGACACCACCATCAGAAGGACGTACGGCGGCAGAATGCGGCGCGCCCGGCGTGCGTAGAAATAGCCGAAATACGACTGCTGGCGCGCCTTGCGCTCGAGGAGGATGCCGGTGATCAGAAAACCGCTCAGCACAAAAAACAGATCGACGCCCATCCACAGCGGCGCTTTCAACGCGTGCTGCGCAAATACGGCGAGTACGGCGATCGCGCGCAGACCGTCGAGCTGCACGATGCGGCGGGAGTGGGAAGGCGCTAGGGGCAGTGCGCTGGCAGTCATGAACCGTCCATGGTGTGAAGCGGATTGGCCGGGCGAAGCGTCGCGCCAGGGTGACTGCAGCACAGGCGCGCCCGCTTCGCGTAGCAACGGAAGTGCAATCGATTCTAGGGAAAATAAAATCGTGAAAAAACGGGAATGAATTGGATAAATGAATCAGATTGCAACAGGGTGTTTCGTTATCCATTCGCAATAGCTTTTTATGCTTGTGTCAAGCGGATGACGCAATGCGTAATAAGTGCGCGTTACGCCGCCTCGCATCGGTAAGGATGGGTGCAAACGGACCGGCGGCGGCATCCGGAGCGGGCCGTTTCGTTTTAATAGAATTAAAAATTGATTTCTTTCTCTACGCTTAAAGCGACGAATATTTTTGAATTATTTTCTATTTTCGTTGCGGCGTTTTTTCCGCGTAATGTGAGCCGCTGTGGGTTCATCCACACGCTCGTCCACACGTTCTGTCGCGCACGCATCTGTCTCACGTCCCTGCCGGATGGCCGGCGGCCTGTGCCGCGGGCTTGTGCTGCGCGGGTTGTCGCGCACGGGTTGTAGCGCAATGAATACCGTCATTTCACGGAGTTCCGTCCCTGCGCGGGTCGCATCGCCCGTGCGCGGCGTTGATTGGAGGAAATACCTTGCCCCGTTTCACGTTCAAAAGCTGGTTTGCCCTGTTAGCGTGTGCCGCCGGACTGGCTGCGGGATCGGCCAGTTTCGCGGTTCGCGCGGAAACCCCCTTGAACGCGAAGACTTCGTGGATCGGCAACACCTTCGGTTTCGGCGACGGCACCTGGGCGCAGATCAACATCACCGCCATCGCGGTGGCGCCGGACGGCAAGATTTATACGAATGCGCCCTGGGACGAAAGCGGCGCGGAAGCGAGCGTCTATCAGAACGGCAAGATGCTCGGCTTCGCGGGCGGCACGCATGGCTGGGGCAATGGCGGCGGCAATGCGGTCGCGGTGAATCGCAAATACGTGTTCGTGGCGATCGCGGTCGGCAATGAGAAGGGGCGCCTCGTCGAACAGGGCGTGTGGCCGGAGAAGGGTAAGCAGTGGTACGGCATTTCGCGCCGGCTGATCGACGATCCGAAACGCGTCGCGCCGTTCCAGCCCGCCGCGAAAAGCGCGGACCCGCATGCGCAACTGGCGGCCGGCTTCCTGATGATGAACGAGGTGCCGACCGGCACGAGCGCGGAAATCGGCGGCCTCGCGGCGAACGACACCACGCTCTATGCCGCCAACACGGCGCGCGATCGCATCGAGGTGTACGACGCCGAATCGATGCAGCAGAAAACCACCTGGAGCGTGCACGAGCCGGGCCGAATCGCGCTCGCGCCGGACGGCACGCTGTGGGTGCTGAGCGGCACGCGCAACGACCGCGCGCCGCATGTCGAGCACTACACGGCCGACGGCAAGCGTATCGACGAAAACGTCACGCTGCCGGCCGAGACGGTCGCGGTGGATCTCGCGGTGGACGCGCAAGGGCGCATCCTGATCGCCGATAACGGTCCGCGTCAGCAGGTGCTGTATTTCACCACGACTAACGGCCGCTATGCCGAGTCGGGATCGCTCGGCGAGCGCGGCGGCATTTTCAGCGGTGTGGCGGGCAAGCCGGGACCGCGCCGCTTCAACGGACTGACTGGCGTGGGCGTAGACGCGCGCGGCAACGTGGTGGTCTCGACCAACGGCATCGGTCCGCGTTACGAACCGATTGGCGCGGGCCTCGGCGCGACGCTCGAAAGCTACGCGCCCGACGGCAAGCAGAACTGGCAGGTGCAGGGGCTGCTGTTCGTCGACGGCGCATGGATCGATCCGGCGCGCCCGGACAGCGTCTATACCGGCAACAAACGCTTCGAGCTCGATCTGTCGAAGCCCGCCGGACAGGACTGGACTTACGCGGGCTTCCTGTCGAACCGCTTCAAGTATCCGGACGATCCGGTCTTTCACACCGATCAGTATCCGGGTCTGCCGATCGCCCGCCGATTGAAGGGCCACACGTTCCTGTATCTGACGGACATGTATGCGGACCATCTGAAGATCTATCGCTTCGATCCGCAGCATGACGGCGAAACAGCGATTCCGTCGGGCTTTATTGCGGGGCGCGAGCGCGCCGTGGCCAAGGTACCGAACGCGCCGCCGGGTGGCGACTGGATCTGGCGCGATGTGAACGGCGACGGCAAGTTCAACACCGATGAGTTCACGCCCAACACCACCGGCACGCATCTCGCTGGCGGCTGGGGCTGGTGGGTCGACACGGCCGGCGACATCTGGCGCACGCGCGACAACAAGGGCATCTACCGCTTCCGTTTCGGGGGACTCGACGCCAAAGGCAATCCGGTCTACGCGTACTCGAACATGACCCAGTACCCGGTGCCGCAGCCGTTCACGGAACTGCACCGCGCGATCTACGAGCCGGAAACGGACACGATGTACGTGACCGGCTACACGCCGGATACACCGGTCGATCGCGGCTTCTGGAAGGAAGTGGGCCGCGTGCTGGTGCGCTACGACAAGTGGTCGAGCGGCAATCCGGTGCAGCGCTATGCGATCACGCTGCCGTGGCAGACGCAGAGCAAACCTATTGCGACCATCATCGGCCTGACTGTCGAGGGGCAATACCTGTTCGGCGTCGAACCGGTCGGCGCGGTGCATGTGTGGGACAAGGACAGCGGCAAGGAGGTCGGCGTGATCCGGCCCGGCCCGGAAGTGGGCCGCGCATCCGGATGGGTCGACGTGCCGAACGGCATCAGCGCCGCGAAACGCAGCAATGGCGAGTATCTCGTGTTCGTCGAGGAAGACGCGCGCGGCAAAGTGATGATGTACCGCTGGAAACCTTGATGAAGCGCGTGATGTTTTCATTCGCAGTGGAAAGCAAATCCGCAAACCCGCAAGGCAAACGTAGTCAAACCCAAGGCATCCGATGGACAAAGGCATTCTCAAGAACGTAGCGATCAATTTTTTTGGGCTGGTGCTGCCGACCTTCGTTTCGCTCGTGACCGTGCCGTCGTATATCAAGCTGCTCGGCGTCGAGCGCTACGGCGTGATCAGTCTCGTGTGGACGCTGATCGGCTACTTCGGGATTCTCGATCTCGGCATGAGCATGGCCGCGCAGAATCACATTTCGAAGGCGCGCGCTTCCGGCGACCAGGAAGAGAGCGTGCGCGTGTTCTGGAGCGCGACGTGGCTCAATCTCGCCACCGGGGTGATCGGCGGATTGATCATCTATTTCGGCGCGTTTCTCTACACCGCGTATTTCAGCAAGGTGTCGCCGGAGTTGCAGCACGAGGTGTATATGGCGTTGCCCTGGCTCGCGGTGGCGATCCCGATTGCCAACGTGTCGTGGGTGTTCGCGGGGGCGATCAACGGCGCGGAGCGCTTCGGCCTCTATAACACCAACCAGACCATCGGCACGTTCCTGTTCCAGTTGCTGCCGCTCGGCGCCGCGTTGTGGATGGGCGCGACCTTGCAGAACGTACTGGCCGCCGCGGTGTTCGCGCGCATTCTGGCGGCGCTGCTGCTCGGCCGTTGCGCGCTGCAAGTGCTGGATATCCGCCGCGTTCTGCCGCCGCAATTCGGCGTGGCCAAGGGGCTGTTCAATTTCGGCGGCTGGATGCTGATTGCGAGCGTGACCACCATGGTCGCCGACTCGCTCGATCGCGTGATGCTGGGCACGAGTCTCGGCGCGCGGTTCGTCACGTACTACACGGTGCCGCAGAACCTCGTGACGCGTCTGAATATCGTGCCGACGGCGCTGGTGCGCACGCTGTTTCCGCGCCTGTCAGCGGTGGGGCGCGCGGACGCCGACACCATCACGCAGCAGTCGCTCGAATTTCTCAACGGGGTGTTCACGCCGGTCGCACTCGTAGCCATGCTGGTGCTCGAGCCGTTCCTGCACCTGTGGGTCGGCAATGAAATCGCCACCGTGGCCGCGCCCGTGGGCCGCATTCTGATCATCGCCGTGTGGCTGGTCGGGCAGGCGAACGTGACGCGCATCCTGATCCAGTCGCAGGTCAACCCGGCCACGGCTGCGCGCGTCGGTTTGTTCGAATTGCCCTTGTTTGCAGGGGCGTTATGGCTCGGCATCACGCACTTTGGCCTGACTGGCGCGGCCGTCGCGGTGGCCGGCCGGGCGCTGTTCGACTACGCGCTGCTGCTGCGCCTCTCGGCGATTCGCGCGCGGCAGATCGCGCTCGACATGCTCGCCCACCTCGCTTTCCTGCTGGCCGGCCTGTGGCTTGCCAGCTTTCTGCCGGGTCTCGCCGTGGCGATCGTCGCCGGCGTGTTGATGGTCGGCGCGAATCTCGCCTGGTCGTTCACGATGACCCCCGCCTTGCGCGATCTTGCGCGTTCACTGCTGTTGCGTCTGAATCCGAGGAAAAGCGCATGAACCAGGAAGTCCTTGAAGAAGCCGTGCTGCAACCCGCGAAGCGCAGCGCACTGGCCGAACTCACCACCGTACCCGGCGTAGAGGCGCCGACGCGCCGCGCTGCGTTGCGTGGCAACAGGACGGCGCGCGTCGCGATCGTGCACGACTGGCTCGTCACCTATGCGGGCGCGGAGAAGGTGCTCGAACAGATCGTGGCGTGCTTTCCCGACGCGGACCTGTTCAGCCTCGTCGATTTCCTCGACGACCGCAGCTTTCTGCGCGGCAAGCCGGTTACGACCTCGTTCATCCAGAAGCTGCCGATGGCGCGCACGAAGTACCGCACGTATCTGCCGCTCATGCCGCTCGCGATCGAGCAGCTCGACGTGTCCGCGTACGACGTGGTGATCTCCAGCAGTCACGCGGTCGCCAAGGGTATTCTCACCGGCCCTGACCAGGTGCATATCAGCTACGTGCACTCGCCGATCCGCTATGCGTGGGACCTGCAGCATCAGTATCTGCAGCAGTCCAAACTGACCAATGGCCCGAAGTCGGCGCTCGCGCGGCTGATTCTGCATTACATCCGCAACTGGGATATCCGCACCTCGAATTCGGTGGACGGTTTCGTCGCCAACTCCGACTTCATTGCACGGCGGATCAAGAAGGTCTATCAGCGCGACGCGCAGGTGATCTTTCCGCCGGTCGATGTCGAAGCATTCTCGCTATGCACCGACAAGGAAGATTTTTATCTGACCGCTTCGCGGATGGTGCCGTACAAGAAGATCGACCTGATCGTCGAGGCGTTCGCGCGCATGCCCGAGCGCAAGCTCGTCGTGATCGGCGACGGCCCCGATATGGCGAAAATCCGCGCGAAGGCGGGGCCGAACGTCGAGATCATGGGCTACCAGCCGTTCAAGGTGCTCAAGGAAAAGATGAGCCGTGCCAAGGCCTTCGTGTTCGCCGCCGAGGAAGACTTCGGCATTTCGGTGGTCGAGGCGCAGGCGTGCGGCACTCCGGTGATTGCCTACGGCAAGGGCGGGGCGCTCGAAACCGTGCGCGATCTGTCCGAGCCGCGGCCCACCGGCATGTTCTTCGACGAACAGAACGCCGAGTCGATCATCGCCGCGGTCGAGCGTTTCGACGGCCACGTCAAGCGTATTTCGCCGGTGGATTGCCGCGCGAACGCCGAGCAGTTTTCCGCCGCGCATTTCCGCGAGCGCTTCTTCGCGCATGTGCGGGCCTCGGTGCCGGCCTTGCGCACGGCGACGCTGCCGCCGTACGTTCCTTATAAGGCGCCGGCCGCCGCCAACGGGCCGCGCATTCTTGCCGTCGATCAGAGCGGTGTGCTCGGTGGTGCGGAGCTGTCGCTGCTGGAAATCGTCAAGGCCCTGCATTCGCGCATCCAGGTCGTGCTGTTCGACGACGGCCCGTTCCACACCGCGCTGGCGAAAACCGGCGTGGGCGTCGAAGTGCTGGAAGCGGGCGTGCTGCGCAACGTGCGCAAGCAGGGCGGTTCCTTGCCGAAGGGGCAGGCGATCAAGGGCTTGATTTCGCTTGTGCGCGCCACAGCCAAACGGGCGCACAAGGCCGACGTGATCTACGCGAACACCCAGCGCGCGATGGTGATCGGCGCGCTCGCCGGCAAGCTGGCGAAGCGTCCGGTAGTGTGGCATTTGCGCGATATCGTGAGCCCCGAGCATTTTGGCCGCAAGCAGCTGGCGATCATCAAATGGTGCGCGCGGTTTGGCCTCGCGCACGTGATCGCCAATTCGGCGGCGTCGGCGCGCGCGTTCGCCGAGCTCACGCGCTTTGACGACAAGCGGATCGACGTGGTATTCAACGGCATCTCCGCCGCGCCGTTCGACGCGTTGCGCACCGTGCCGCAGGCAACCCTGCGGCACCGCCTGAATCTGCCGGAGAATGCGTTCCTGGTCGGCTCATTCAGCCGCCTCGCGCGCTGGAAAGGGCAGCATGTGCTGCTCGAAGCGATGGTGCTCAATCCGCAGATGCATGCGGTGCTGGTGGGCGCGCCGCTCTTCGGTGAGGATCAGTACGAGATCGAATTGCACGCGTTCGTCGCTGCGCACGGCCTCGCCGGCCGGGTGCATTTTCTCGGCTTCCAGCACGATATCGCGGCCTGCATGTGCGCGGTCGACGCGGTCGTCCATACGTCGATCACGCCGGAGCCGTTCGGCCGCGTGATCGTCGAAGGCATGCTGGCGCAGCGCCCGGTGGTGGCCGCGCGAGCGGGTGGCGTGCTGGAGATTATCGACGACTACGAGAACGGCGTGCTGTGCACGCCGGGCGATGCCCACGGTCTGGCCGATACGCTCGCCGAGTTGCGTTCGAACGACGAGTTGCGCAACAAACTGGTCAGGAACGGCTATCAGACGGCGCTAAGCCGGTTCGGCACCGCGGCGTATGTGGAAGGCGTCGAGCGGATTCTGAAGCGGGTAGCGGGCCGGAAAAAGGCCTAGAGCGGTTGTTGAGCAGGGGCCTGGCCGGGTCTCTGCCGTCGGTGCGGGGTGGAGCGAAGGTTCGTGTACCTTCGCTCCTTTTTTATTGCGGGTTGCACACCGCTCGCTGCAACCCGCGGTTCACGCCGCCGACTCAGGCCTGCTTCAAGGCCGCTTTCGGTTTGAAGCTGGCCGACCACTTCATGGCCGGCAGTTCGACCAGCCGGTAGAACACGTAAGCGACCGGCACGGCCACCAGCATG
Organism: Paraburkholderia ginsengiterrae; assembly: GCF_001645125.1. Taxonomy (GTDB): domain Bacteria; phylum Pseudomonadota; class Gammaproteobacteria; order Burkholderiales; family Burkholderiaceae; genus Paraburkholderia; species Paraburkholderia ginsengiterrae. The sequence goes on from NZ_LXKA01000360.1 coordinate 77,245, forward strand.
TAGCCGAACGACGGCCAGATCGACGTTTGCAGCGCCGAGCGGAACAGCAGCGAGGACAGCAGCACGAAGATCGGCAGATGGATCAGATACAGCGAGAAGCTGAAATCGCCGAAGCGCGACAGCAGGCGCAGACCCGTGGATTCGCGCTGGTTCCCGTTGCGCCGGTCGAGCGCCTTGTACAGATAGAACGCGAAGCCGACGGCCCACAGTTGGAACGCCCCGTACTGGCCGAAATGGAACGCTGCGCAGCCCAGCGCGATGAACCCGGCGGCCAGCACATAGAGCCAGACCGACGAGCGGGCATTCGGCGCACCATGCGCACTGGCGTCGGCGATCCACGCGCCGAGCGCCCATGCGAACCAGTACGACGTGAAGAACTGAATGTCGTGGCGCTCCAGCACATACGCGGACACCACGTTGACAAGCGCGATGAACGCAAGCACGGGCGTCATGCCGATGCGCCGGCGCAGCGCGAACAGGAGCGGGTAGATCGCATAGAACTGCACTTCGAGCGAGAGTGTCCAGAGCGCGCCGTTCGATCCGAACGTCTTGCCGGCCACGCCTTGCAGGGAAAACAGGTTGACGAGGAAAGCCTGCCAGCCGATTTCGCGGATCTTGTGACTGACGGGCGTCAGTTGCAGGCTATACCAGTCGAGCGCGAAGGTCAGCACCAGCGCCGCGAGCAGCACCGGATAAATCCGCGCGAAACGGCGTAGCCAGAAATTGCCGCTGTCGAGCCGGTACGCGGGATTGCCGGCGAGCCGCAGCGCGCCGCCGCGATGAATGCAATAGCCACTGATCACGAAGAAAATCGGCACGCCCGCCGAGCCCCACGCGATCGGGAACGTCAGATACGCGGCAAGCGCATTCAGACTGATGGCGTGTCCCACACTCTGGTGAAACGCCTGCATGCCGACCCATTCGACCTGGCGGCAATGAAAATACGCGACCAGCAGCGCGGCGAAACCCCGCATGGCGTCGATGACATGCTCTTTGCCGGCGCTTTCCGCGCGCGCCTCGCTCTGGGCGCGCGGTGCAGCCGCTGTTCGGGGCGTGCGGGGTGTGGAACTGGGCAGGGATGCGGCGGCGGCATCCAGTGCTGAGTCGCTCATGCGCGGTCCTTATTCTGGCGGAGGAAAAAGCGGATTCGCACGGGCGCCGTACGGGCCCGCGTTGCTTGACATGCTAGTGCACGACGCCGGCAAAAAATCGATAAAAAATTGCGTAGTGAATTGATTTAATCCTTCATTTTGTGACGAAGTGTAATTGAGCATAAGCAATTGCCTCGGTGAATTATTTGGCGATTTTGTCATGCTAATTTAAGGCACGGATTCTCTGACCTGGGGTGAAGTCATGAACCTGCACTTACTGGCCGGCATCGCCGTGCTGCTGATCCTTGTCGCCGCCTCCGCGTACCGCGAGGCGCTGCGCAACGAACCAATCCGCCGTTTCCGGATGAGTCCGGGCAAGTTGCCGCAACTCGACGAGCACGAATGACGCAGGCCTGAAAGCTCGTTGTCAGGATGCGTAAAATTTTCAACATTGCCAAAAAATAATTCGAATCCGATGCGTAATTGTTGCCATATTCTGGTCACAAAACGCGATATCTAAAATGAATGACTTTATTGATTGGGAATGAGGAAATTTCACCTGCTTACGGGCTAGATTTTTTTGCTAGTCTTTTCGACGCCAACGATTGGCCGCCTGGCCCGCGAACACACTAATTTCTAACCGATGTGGGAATGCCTACCATGCTGAAAGTCACCAAAGCCGTGTTTCCCGTAGCGGGCCTCGGGACACGATTCCTGCCGGCTACCAAAGCAAGTCCTAAGGAAATGCTGCCGGTTGTCGACAAGCCGCTCATTCAGTACGCGGTAGAAGAAGCGATTGCCGCCGGCATCACGGAGATGATCTTCGTGACCGGCCGCAGCAAGCGCGCCATTGAAGACCATTTCGACAAGTCCTACGAGATCGAAGCCGAACTCGAGGCGCGCAACAAGCAGAAGCTGCTCGATCTCGTGCGCAGCATCAAGCCGGCCAACGTCGACTGTTTTTACGTGCGTCAGGCCGAAGCGCTCGGTCTGGGCCACGCGGTGCTGTGCGCCGAAAAACTGGTGGGCGGCAGCCCGTTCGCCGTGATTCTGGCCGACGACCTGCTGCACAGCACGAAGCCGGTCATGAGCCAGCTCGTGGACACCTTCAATCACTATCACAGCTCGGTGATCGGCGTCGAAACCATCGCGCGCGAAGACAGCCGTTCGTACGGCGTCGTGGATGGCCGCGAGTGGGAAGACAATGTGATCAAGCTCTCGGGTATCGTCGAGAAGCCGGCACCGGACAAGGCGCCGTCGAATCTCGGCGTGGTGGGCCGCTATGTGCTCATGCCGACCATCTTCAAGCATATTCGCGCAGTGAAGCCAGGTGCGGGCGGCGAACTGCAATTGACCGACGCGGTGCAATCGCTGCTGACCGAAGAACAGGTGCTTGCGTATCGCTATTTCGGCACGCGTTTCGATTGCGGCAGCAAGCTCGGCTATCTGAAGGCAACGGTGGAGTTCGCGCTGCGCCATCCGGAAGTGAAGGCGGAATTCGAAGCGTATTTGCAGGCTTATATGCAGGGCAATATGCAGGCGAACGTGCCGGCACAGTACACGGCGGAAGCGGCCTGATTTGACTTTGAATTAGGCTTTGAGTTTGACATTGAATTTGAGTTTGACTCACGCCGGGCGGTGAGCCCGGCGCCGGCGGCCGACGCGAGCATTAACAGCGCGTGGGCCGCCGCCGCGAACGCATCACGCAGAAGCAACACGCAAATTAAAACGGGCGCCGCAAACCACGCGGCGCCCGTCTTTCTTTGCACCGGTCCGCGCTTCACGCACGGCCCGGCCAATTCACCATCAACCCAGTTTCTTCACTTCCAGCCGGAACTTGTGCAGCAACGGTTCCGTATAGCCGCTCGGCTGCTGGCGTCCTTCGAACACCAGCGCTTGCGCGGCCTTGAACGCGATCGTGTCGAAGCCCGGCGCCATCGGCTTGTAGAGCGGGTCGCCGGCATTCTGCGCGTCGACCACCTTCGCCATGCGCCTGAACGTCTCGTCGACCAGTTCACGCTTCACCACGCCGTGATACAGCCAGTTGGCGATGTGCTGGCTGGAAATTCGCAGCGTGGCGCGGTCTTCCATCAGGCCGACGTTGTGAATGTCCGGCACCTTCGAACAACCCACGCCCTGATCGATCCAGCGCACCACGTAGCCGAGAATGCCCTGCACGTTGTTGTCGATTTCGGCGCGAATTTCATCGTCGCTCCATTTGGCCGATTCCACCACCGGAATCGTCAGCAGGCCGTCGAGGAGTTCGTCGCGCACCTTCGCGTAATCGGTGCGCTCCAGTTCCTGCTGGACAGCCTGCACGTCGATCTGATGGTAGTGCAGCGCATGCAGCGTCGCGGCGGTCGGCGAGGGCACCCATGCGGTATTCGCACCGGCCTTCGGATGCGCGATCTTCTGTTCGAGCATGGCGTGCATCAGGTCCGGCATCGCCCACATGCCCTTGCCGATCTGCGAGCGGCCACGCAGGCCCGCGCTCAAACCGACCAGCACGTTGCTGCGCTCGTACGCGGTAATCCACGCGCTCGATTTCATGTCGCCCTTGCGCATCATCGGGCCGGCTTGCATGGCCGAGTGCATTTCGTCGCCGGTGCGGTCGAGGAAACCCGTGTTGATGAACGCCACCCGCTCCGAAGCTTCGGCGATACAGGCGAGCAGGTTCACGCTGGTGCGGCGCTCCTCGTCCATGATGCCCATCTTGATGGTGTTGCGCGGCAGCTTCAACAGATCTTCGACGCGCGCGAACAGCTCGCTCGCGAACGCGACTTCGGCCGGGCCGTGCATTTTCGGCTTCACGATATAGATCGAGCCGGTGCGCGAGTTCAGCTTGTGGCGACGGTCGTGCAGCGCGCACAGCGTGGTGACGACGGCGTCGAGAATGCCTTCCGGAATCTCGTGGCCATCTTTCGTCAGCACCGCCGGGTTGGTCATCAAATGGCCGACGTTGCGCACGAACAGCAGCGAGCGGCCATGCAGCCTGACGGACGTCTTGCCGTCCGCGCCGGTGTACTCGCGGTCGGCGTTGAGCCGGCGCGTGAAAGTCTTGCCGTTCTTCGTGACTTCTTCGGCCAGGTCGCCGTTCATCAGGCCGAGCCAGTTGCGGTAGAGCTGGACCTTGTCGTCGGCGTCCACGGCCGCGACCGAGTCTTCGCAGTCGATGATGGTGCTCACCGCCGCTTCCACCACCACGTCCTTCACGTGCGCCGAATCGGTCTTGCCGATCGAATCGTTCGCGTCGATCTGGATTTCGAAGTGCAGGCCGTTGTGTTTCAGCAGCACGGCGGACGGCGCGCTCGCGTCGCCCTGATAGCCGATGAACTGCGCCGGCGTCTGCAATGCGCTCGTGCCATTCGCGAGCGTGACGGTCAGCTTGCCGCCGTCGACGCTGTAGCGCGTCGCGTCGGCATGCGAGCCGTTCGCGAGCGGCGCGGCCTGATCGAGAAACTTGCGGGCATAGGCGATCACCGCGGCGCCGCGCACCGGGTTGAAGGTTTTCTGCTTGTCGGCGCCGTTGGTCTCGGGAATCGCATCGGTGCCGTACAGCGCGTCGTACAGGCTGCCCCAGCGCGCGTTTGCCGCGTTCAGCGCATAGCGCTGATTCGACAGCGGCACGACGAGCTGCGGGCCGGCCTGTTCGGCGATCTCGGTGTCCACGTGGTCGGTCGTGGCCTTGACGCCGGCAGGCACGGGCACGATGTAGCCGATGCCTTCGAGAAACGCCCGGTAGGCGCGCAGATCGCGAATCGGACCCGGATTTGCGCGATGCCAATTGTCGAGTTCGGTTTGCAGACGGTCGCGCTCGGCGAGCAGCGCACGGTTCTTGGGCGCCAGCTCATGCACGAGGGCGTCGAAACCCGACCAGAATGCGGCGCTGTCGATCCCGGTGCCGGGCAGGGCTTCGGTTTCGACAAACTGGTCGAGGTTGGCGGCGACTTGCAGTCCGCCGCGCGGGTTCATCTGAGTCATCGACTGCTCCATCTATCTGAATGGGGCCGATGAGGGGGCACCGGCCCGCGTTGTGCAACGGGTTAGCTTCTTTCTTTGATGACTGTCACGTCAAACGCGCTGCAAACTCGCATTCGACGCCATGCGACCTCAGGCGGCGATGGCCTGGATGCCGGCCTTGGCGATCTGTGCGTCCTGATCCGACTTGACGCCCGATACGCCGACCGCGCCGACCACCTGGCCGTCGACGATCACCGGCACGCCGCCTTCCAGCGTGCCTTGCAGCGGCGCGCTCAGGAAGGCCGTGCGGCCGTTGTTGATCATGTCTTCGTAGACCTTGGTTTCGCGGCGGCCGATGGCCGACGTGCGGGCTTTTTCCGTCGCGATGTACGAACTGGCCGGCGCGCTGCCGTCCAGACGCAGCATTCCGAGCGGGTGGCCGCCGTCGTCGGCCACCACGATGGCAACGGCCCACTGGTTCTTCTCGGCTTCCGCACGGGCGGCTTCGAGGATTCGGGTCGTTTCGGCAACGGTCAGCACGGGTTTGCTCAGCATAATGAATTTCCTAGTTCGTTTATGGTAGGGAATCTTCTACAAGTGTTATCCGGTGGCGTGCGTCCGGCGCCGTTCAGATGCATCTGGCAACGGATAGTTGACCGTGTCTGCCCTGGCAAGGTTTGCCTGCAACGGCTCGAGCGGCTCGGTGGCCCATCCCTCGAAGGTGTCTCGCGCCGTCTTTCTGACCCGCTGCGCTCGTGACGCATAGCGAAGGTCGTTGCGCAGCGGGTGCCCCGATTCCTTGATGAACGCGCCACCGCCGTTCGCGGCTTGCACGATGGCGCCGGCGCCGATAGCCGGCCACGGCGCGTGGACAGTGCGCCGTGGCCCGCGCGGGGCCGACCTGTGGCGCATTCAGGGAATAATCGGGCGCTACGCAGAGGGATTTTACGTCCAAGTGCGGCCGGATGTAACGGCGGCGGCGCATAGGGGGTATTCAGCGGCGCGTCGAACCCGGGCGCAGGCGAAGCCACGCGGTACAAGGGGTTTCGCACGGGCCTCGCGCGCGAGGTTGCGGCCGGCGGGCTGGGAGGGAAAGTCCGTCGCGCTTTACAATCGGGTTTTGAACTGAAGAATGCGCACGCGTTCCCACGTGCGCCACCCCACCATGCCGACCATCAGTGAGCTGTTCGTCTATCCGATCAAATCCTGCGCGGGCATCGCGTTGCGCGAAGCACGCCTGTTCGCCACCGGCCTCGAATACGACCGATGCTGGATGGTCACGGATGCGGCCGGCGCCATGCTCACGCAGCGCGCCTATCCACGCATGGCGCTGATCAAGGTCGAGCTCGGCGAGCAGGACCTGGTGATTCGCGCGCCTGGCATGAGCGACTTGCGCACGCCGCTCGACGCCGCGCAACTCGACGCGCCGCGCGCGGTGCAGACCGAGGTTTGGGGCGACGCGGCGTACGGTCTCGACACCGGCGAAGCCAGCGCGGCCTGGTTCTCGAGCTTTCTCGGCGTGCCGGCGCGGCTGTTGCGTTTCAATCCCGAGCGCGAGCGGATTGTCGATCCGGATTACACGGAGCGCGTCGGCGGCGCCACCACCCATTTCGCCGATGGTTTTCCGCTGTTGGTGATCGGCCAGGCGTCGCTCGACGATCTGAACCGGCGGTTGAACAGCAAGGGCGCGCCGTCAATTCCGATCGACCGCTTCCGTCCCAATGTCGTGCTGGAGGGGCTCGACGCCTACGAAGAGGACTATGTGGAGACCCTCAGCGTCGAAGGCGGCGGCGAGGGTGAGGGCGTGCAGCTGCAACTGGTCAAGCTGTGCGCGCGCTGTCCGATGCCCACCATCGACCAGGCAAAGGGGGCGCCCGATCCAGCATGGCCGCACGAACCGACCGACACGATGAGCACCTACCGGGCCAATCCGCAGCGCGGCGGCGCGATCACGTTCGGCAACAACGCGCTCGTTGCGAGCGGAGCCGGGGCGTGGCTGCGCGTGGGGCAAGTGGTGGAAGCGGAGCTGGGGTTCGGGGATTTCCAATGACCGACGCGGCATGACCCGAGCCACACGAACCCGGCGACCGGCAGCGCGCCTGACCATGAAACGAAAGGAGAGACCTCATGCCAAGCGTTGAGCGAACGCGACTGGCTCTGCTGATCGACTCAGTCTGGCGTATGGCGCTTTGGCTCGGATTTCGGCTCGCTCGCGTCTGGTGGCACCTTCGGCGGCCTCACCATGAGGGCGCGCTGGTCGCCATTTACGTCGGGCGGGCGCTGTTGCTGGTGAAGTCATCGTACCGGACTGAGTGGGGTTTGCCTGGCGGCAGCATCCATCCCGGCGAGTCGCCGGACCTGGCGGCGCAGCGCGAATTGGAGGAGGAGATTGGTCTCCCGTCGCACCCATTAAGCCCCGCGGGCAGTGTCAGCGGCATCTGGGACGGGCGGCGGGACCGGGTGCATTTCTTTGAGTTGCACCTCGATCGCCTGCCGGAGCTGCGGCTTGATAACCGCGAGATCATCGCCGCGCGGCTCGCGTCGCCGGAGGAATTGCACAGCATCGCGCTGACTGCGCCGGTCGCTATGTTTCTCGGCAAAGATCTCAGCCGGTAGTTGGCTGTACCTGGCAATCCTTGCGATGGTGGCTGGCTGTTTCCTGATGGTTTCCAGAGCTGCATGGGTCGATCGTGGGAGGCGATGCCTATTGGACTGCTCAGTTCACGCGGCACGCGCGACCGCCTCGCGCGCCGTACGTGCTTCAGCCCGCCTTTCATCCTGCTGGAGCGCCGCAGCATCGTCCCGTGCCCCGTCCACCGCCTCGGCAAACGCCACGCTTTCCCCAACCGCGCCACCTACCAGAATCACCGCTGGACTGCCAAACCCCGCGCGGCTCGCCGCAGCCGCAACCTGGTCCAGACGGCTTAGCAACCGCCGCTCGTTAGCGCCTCCGGCCCATTGCACGACAGCGGCCGGCGTATCACCCGGCAGACACGCAAGCAAAGCACCAGCAATGCTGTCGATGCGCCGCATCCCCATATAAATCGCCAGCGTGGTGCGGGTCGCCGCCAGCGCGGCCCAGTCCGGCTCGCCGTGATCCTCGGTGTGCGCGGTGACGAAGCTCACACCGTGGCAATGGCGTCGGTGCGTGAGCGACATACCGAGTCCGGCGGCGGCGGCGAAACCCGACGAGATGCCATTGACGATCTCCACCGGAATGCCCGCGCCGCGCAAGACCGCGAGTTCTTCACCGGCGCGCCCGAACAGCAGCGCTTCGCCGCCTTTCACCCGCACCACGTGCAGGCCCTTGAGCGCATAGCGCCGCATCAGGCGCTCGATGAACGCCTGCGGCGTCGAGCGGCAGCCGCCGCGTTTGCCGACCCGGATAACACGCGCCTGTGGCGCCAGCGTCACGATCTCGGGATTCGCGAGGTCGTCGAGCAGCACGACGTCGGCGGCCGCGAGCGCGCGGGCGGCTTTGAGCGTGAGCAGGTCGAGCTCGCCTGGGCCTGCGCTCAATAGAGTGACCTTGCCGGTGTTCGTGTTCATCGCGGTGTCCTTACTTTCTCTGTCTGCCGGCGCGGTTGCTGCCTGCTGCGCCGCGCCCAATAAAAAATGGCGTCCGCTCGTGAGAATCACGAGGGGACGCCGTTGTCCGCTTACTGCCTGATGAATGCCTGGCTTCGATGCCGTGCTTTTATGCCGTGCTTCATGCCGTTCCGGCTGCGTTGCCGCAACGGCCTAGCCGAGCTTTATGCAAGTACCACGCCACCCATCGGCTAGACACGCCCGATACCCCGCCGCGCCTCGCAAATAGCCCTGAAAACGCGTACCGGACGCACCGCTCGCGTGCCCGCACTTCGCACGTGCACAGTGCTGCGTCGCACCATCCGTGTGCCTGGCTGCATCAAGACGAGCCTTGGGCAAACTTCATAACAGACTCGCCCGACTGGCCGCAAACCCTTATGCCACGGACGTTGCAAGGAAATAAAAAGCAATTGGCACAGCCTTTGCGTTACACCCAGCCATCGGATCAACGTGGATCCGGCGCGAGTGCAACACAAAGTGCTCGCCGCAATACAGGTCAGGACAACGGCGTCCCCCGAATTCAGTCATCGGCATCGACTGGGTTCGCGGGACGCCGTTTTTATTTCCGGAATCGCGTTCGCCCGATGCCCCAGGGCGGCGCACCAAGCCCAGCACATTGAGGAAACCGCGCTCATGAAAATCATCGTAATCGGTCACGGGATGGTCGGTCACAAACTGGTCGAGTGCCTCGCCCAGGACGCCGCGCATGGCCTCGACATCACGGTGCTGTGCGAAGAGTCGCGGCCGGCCTACGACCGCGTGCATCTGTCCGAGTTCTTCGCGGGCAAGACGGCGGACGACCTGTCGCTCGTCGAGCCGGGTTTCTTCGAGCGCCAGAACGTGCTGCTCAAGCTCAACGCGAAGGCCGTGTCGATCGATCGCGAAGCGCGCACCGTGACGGTGTCGACCGGCGAAACGCTGCCGTACGACAAACTGGTGTTCGCCACCGGCTCCTATCCGTTCGTGCCGCCGGTGCCGGGCCGCGAGCGCGCCGATTGCTTCGTCTACCGAACCATCGACGACCTCGAGGCGATGCAGGAGTGCGGCGCGCGCTCGAAGACCGGCACAGTGGTCGGGGGCGGGCTGCTCGGTCTCGAATGCGCGAAGGCGCTGCGCGATATGGGCCTGGAAACGCATGTGGTCGAATTCGCGCCGCGTCTGATGGCCGTGCAGGTGGACGAGGGCGGGGGCCGCGTCCTGCGCACCAGGATCGAAGAACTCGGCGTGACGGTGCACACGCAGAAGAACACCAGCGCGATCGTCGACGGCGAAGAGGGCACGCACCGCATGCAATTCGCGGACGGCAGCCATCTCGACACCGACATGATCGTGTTTTCCGCGGGGATTCGTCCACGTGACGACCTTGCGCGAGCCTGCGGTCTGACGCTTGGCGCGCGCGGCGGCATTGTGATCGACAACGCCTGCCGCACCAGCGACGAGCACATCTACGCGATCGGCGAGTGCGCGCTGTGGAACGGGCAGCTCTTCGGTCTCGTCGCACCCGGCTATGACATGGCCCGCGCGGTGGCGAAACAGCTGGTGGGCGAGGCCGTCGAGTTCGCCGGCGCCGACATGAGCACCAAGCTCAAGCTGATGGGCGTGGATGTGGCAAGCATCGGCGACGCGCACGGCAACACGCCGGGCAGCCGCGCGTATCAGTTCAGCGACGAACGCAAGCAGCTCTACAAGAAGCTGGTGGTCTCCGAGTGCGGCAAGTATCTGCTGGGCGGCGTGATGGTCGGCGATGCCAGCGAATACGGCACGCTGCTGCAGATGATGCTGAACCGCATCGAGCTGCCGGCATCGCCTGAGTTCCTGATCCTGCCGCAAGCGGACGGCAGCGCGAAGCCCGCGCTCGGCGTGGAGGCTTTGCCCGCCGCCGCGCAGATCTGCTCGTGCAACAACGTCTCCAAGGGCGAGCTGTGCGCCGCGGTAGGCGCAGGCGCGACCGACATCGGCGCGCTCAAGTGCGCGACGAGCGCCGGCACCGCGTGCGGCGGCTGCGTGCCGCTCGTCACGCAGGTGATGAAGGCCGAGATGAAGAAGCAGGGCCTCGCGGTCAACAACCACGTGTGCGAGCACTTCCCGTATTCGCGCCAGGAGCTGTATCACATCGTGCGCGTGGAAGGCGTGCGCAGCTTCGGTGAATTGCTTTCGAAGCACGGTCACGGGCTCGGCTGCGATATCTGCAAACCGGTGGTGGCGAGCATTCTCGCGTCGTGCTGGAACGAGTTCGTGCTGAAGAAAGAGCACGCCTCGCTGCAGGACACGAACGACTACTACCTCGCCAACATCCAGCGCGACGGCACCTATTCGGTGGTGCCGCGCATGGCGGGCGGCGAAGTGACGCCGGACGGGCTGATCGCGGTCGGCCAGATCGCGAAGAAATATGGCCTCTACACCAAGATCACCGGTGGTCAGCGCGTCGACCTGTTCGGCGCGCGCGTCGAACAATTGCCGCGCATCTGGGAAGAGCTGATCGCCGCCGGTTTCGAGTCGGGGCATGCATACGGCAAGTCGCTGCGCACCGTGAAGTCGTGTGTCGGTTCGACGTGGTGCCGCTATGGCGTGGGCGATTCGGTGGGTCTCGCGGTCGAGCTCGAGAACCGCTACAAGGGGCTGCGCACGCCGCACAAGATCAAGTTCGGCGTATCGGGCTGCACCCGCGAGTGCGCGGAAGCGCAGGGCAAGGACGTCGGCATCATCGCCACGGACAAAGGCTGGAACCTCTACGTGTGCGGCAACGGCGGCATGAAGCCGCGCCATGCGGAACTGCTCGCGTCGGACCTCGACAAGGACACGCTGGTGCGCTACATCGACCGCTTCCTGATGTTCTACGTGCGTACCGCCGACCGCCTGCAACGCACCAGCGTCTGGCGCGACAACCTCGAGGGCGGCCTTGACTATCTGATCGACGTGGTGGTCAACGATCACCTCGGCGTAGCCGATGAACTCGAAACGGAAATGCAACACGTGGTCGCCACCTACGAGTGCGAGTGGAAGAAGGCCGTCAACGATCCCGAAACCCGCAAGCGTTTCCGTCACTTCGTGAACAGCGGCGAATCGGATGCCAACGTCACCTTCGTCGAAGAGCGCGGGCAGATCCGGCCGGCCACGGTGGCCGAGCGGCGCTCGAAGCTCGCCACGATTCCGGTCGTAGCCGAAACAGTCTGAATTCAAACGTGTTTTATCACCTTCACTGAGGAGTCCCGCCATGAACAACGATCGCCTGCCTCTGTCCTGGACCGCCATCTGCCCGCTCGACGACATCGTGCCCAACACGGGTGTCTGCGCGCTCGTCAAGGGCGAGCAGGTCGCGGTGTTCCATGTGGACAACGGCGAGCCTGAAGGCATCGTGTACGCGATCGAGAACTTCGATCCGGGCTCGCAGGCCGCGGTGCTTTCGCGCGGGCTGATCGGCAATCTCGGTGAACGCGTCGTGGTCGCCTCGCCGATCTACAAGCATCACTTCGATCTGCGCACCGGCGAGTGCCTCGAAACACCGGGATATTCCGTCAGCGCGTTCGCCGCGCGAGTGGAAAACGGCCAGGTGTGGGTCGAAATCTGACTGACCGCTTTTCCGCCAACCCTTTCCACAGACCTTGCCCGCCATGTCCGCCACTACCGTAAAAACCGTGTGCCCCTACTGCGGCGTTGGCTGCGGAATGGTGCTGCACGTCGAGGACGGCCAGGTCGTGAAAATCGCCGGCGACAAGGAGCATCCGGCCAACTTCGGCCGGCTGTGCACGAAGGGCCAGTCGGCACACGTCGCCTTGCGCAAATCGGGGCGGCTCGAAGACGCGTTCGTGCGTCATGCGCGCGGCCAGGACCCGGCGCCGTTGCCGATGGCCGAGGCGCTCAGCACCACGGCGGCGCGGTTGCGCGGCTTGCTCGACGAACACGGACCGGATGCGTTGTCGTTCTACGTATCCGGACAGATGTCGATCGAGGCGCAGTATCTCGTCAACAAGCTGGCGAAAGGCTTTGTCGGCACCAACAACATCGAATCCAACTCGCGCCTGTGCATGGCGAGCGCGGGCAGCGGCTACAAGCTGTCGCTCGGCGCGGATGGCCCGCCGGGATCGTACGACGACATCGACCACGCCAATCTGTTCTTCGTGATCGGCGCGAATATGGCCGACTGTCACCCGATTCTGTTCCTGCGCATGATGGATCGCGTGAAAGCCGGCGCCAAACTGATCGTCGTCGATCCGCGCCGCAACACCACAGCGGAGAAGGCCGATCTGTTCATGCAGATCAAACCGGGCACCGATCTCGCGTTGCTCAACGGCCTGCTGCATCTGCTGCAAGAAAACGGCCATACGGACGCAGCATTTATCGCTGAAGCCACCGAAGGCTGGGAGGCGATGCCCGCGTTTCTCGCGGACTACACGCCGGACAACGTCGCACGAATCACGGGCCTGTCAGTCGAGTCCATTCGCGATGCCGCGCGGATGATCGGCACCGCGAAGGAATGGATCAGCTGCTGGACCATGGGCCTGAATCAAAGCACGCACGGCACGTGGCATACCAACGCGATCTGCAATCTGCATCTGGCGACGGGCAAGATCTGCCGCCGCGGCAGCGGCCCGTTCTCGCTGACGGGCCAGCCCAACGCGATGGGCGGCCGCGAAATGGGTTACATGGGGTCGGGCTTGCCGGGCCAGCGCTCGGTGCTGGTCGCGGAAGACCGCGCGTTTATCGAGGACCTGTGGGGCATTCCTGACGGCACGCTGACCACCCAGGTCGGCAACGGCACGATCGACATGTTCTCGCGGATGGCTGCGGGCGAGATCAAGGCGTGCTGGATCATCTGCACGAATCCGGTGGCGAGTGTCGCCAATCGCCAGAATGTGATTGACGGTTTGCGCGCGGCGGAACTCGTGATCGCCCAGGACGCGTACCTCGACACCGAGACCAATCGCTACGCCGACGTGCTGCTGCCCGGCGCGCTCTGGGCCGAAGCCGAAGGCGTGATGATCAACTCCGAGCGCAACCTCACGCTGATGCAAAAGGGCATCGAGCCGCCGGGTGCCGCGCTGCCGGACTGGCAGATCATCGCGCGGGTCGCCTGCGAAATGGGTTTCGCCGATGCCTTTACCTACGCGAGCGCCGAGGAGATCTTCGCCGAAATCACGCGTGCTTCGAATCCGAAAACCGGCTACGACCTGCGCGGCGCGAGCCATCGCCGGTTGAAAGAGACACCGCTGCAATGGCCGCTTGCCTCGGACGACTCGGCCGATCGCAATCCGGTTCGCTACCTCAACGACGGCGTGAGCCAGACGCTGAAGGAAGGTCCCGACGGCAGCCGTCCGCGCCTCGTGTTCCCGACCGCGAGCGGCAAGGCCATGTTCTTCGCCCGCGCTTATGTCGCCCCGGCGGAATTGCCCGACCGTGAATTTCCGATCGTGCTGAACACCGGCCGCTTGCAGCATCAATGGCACACCATGACCAAGACCGGCAAGGTCGCGATGCTCAATAAGCTGAACCCCGGCCCGTTCGTCGAGATTCATCCCGAAGACGCCGCCACGCTCGGCATCGAGGCGGCGGACTCTGTCGAGATTCGCTCGCGCCGCGGCCGCGCGGTGCTGCCGGCGGTAGTGACGGACCGCGTGAGCCCCGGCAACTGTTTTGCGCCGATGCACTGGAACGACGTCTTCGGCGACGACCTGTGCGTCAACGCGGTGACGAGCGACGCGATCGATCCGGTTTCGCAGCAGCCCGAACTTAAATTCTGCGCGGTTGCGCTGAGCCCGGTAGTGGTCGAACACATCGAGCCGGCTCCGCGTAGCACCGATGAGACGCTCATCGACGAGGCTGTTGCCGTTGCCGCGAGCGCGCTTCCGGCAAATACCGTATCGGCAAACGCCAAGGATCTGGATATGCCTCGTATCAATGCACTCACCAGTCTGTTGCAATTGCCACCCACGCCCGCGCCGTCATTCACCGACACGGAGCGGGCCTATCTGGCCGGCTTCGTGAGCGGACTGCGTTCGGCAGAAGAGCAGATCATCGACAGCGTGCCGGTTCTGCCGGGCAATGCACCGCTCGAGTCGGCCAGCCGTCTCTATGTGGACGGTCTGCTCGCCGGTCTCTATAGCCGCAGCACGAGCGCCGCGCGCCCCGCATCGGCCGCTACGCTGCCGGCCGCTTCGGAGCATGGTGTGCGCATCGTGCGCGCACGCCCCAAGGTCACGCTGCTGTGGGCCTCGCAAACCGGCAACACCGAATCGCTCACCGACCGCTATGCCACGCGTTTGATGGAATCCGGTTTTGAGATCCGTACGTCGTGCATGGCGGATTACCAGATCTCGACGCTCGTCAAAGCCCAATACGTGCTGATGATGACGAGCACGTTCGGCGACGGCGATCCGCCCGACAATGCACAAAGCCTGTGGACGCAACTGGGCGGCGGCAGCGCGCCGCGTCTGGACGGCGTGCGCTTCGCAGTGCTCGCACTCGGCGACCGCAACTACGACGACTTCTGCGGCCACGGCCGTCGGCTCGACGAGCGGCTCGCCGCACAAGGCGCGTTGCGTCTGATGGACCGCGTCGATTGCGACAGCGAGTATCAGGAGAGCGCGGACGGGTGGCTCGAACGCATCATCGTGCGCATCAAGGAAGAAGATGCGGCGCTGCATGCGGTGCCACCGGACGGCATGATCAACGCGGTCGTGCCGGGCGCGGTGCCGAGCAAGACGCGTCCGGCCGCGTCGCGGCTCGTGAGCAATCTGCGCCTGAACCGGCAGGGTGCGGCCAAGGACACGCGCTATTTTTCGCTGAACACCGGCGACTCGGGCCTTGAATACGAAGCGGGTGATGCGCTCGGCGTGTGGCCGAGCAACTGTCCCGAACTGGTGGACGAGCTGATCGGCTTGAGCGGCTTGAGTGCGAACGCCACGGTGAACGTGGCGGGCGCGGGCGAAATGCGCCTCGCCGACGCACTCGGCAAGCACTACGAAATCGCGCGCCCGAACCCGGACCTGCTGGCGTTCGTCGCCGCCCGCAGCAACAACGCTGCGCTGCGCGATCTGCTTACGCCGGAACGCAAGGTCGACCTCAAGCAGTGGCTGTGGGGCCAGCAGATCGCCGACGTTCTCCACGAATTTCCGGCGAGCCTCACGGCCACGGAATTGACCGGCATGCTCAAGCGTCTGCAACCGCGTTTGTACTCGATCGCCTCGAGTCCGAAAGCGCATCCGGGCGAGGTTCATCTGACGGTTGCCGCCGTGCGCTACAGCAATGGCCGCCGGCATCGCAAAGGCGTGTCGTCGACGTTTCTCGCCGACCGCGCCGGCGACGTCAATGTGCCGGTGTTCGTGCAGAAGTCCGCACACTTTCGTCCTCCTCACAGTTCCGACACGCCGATGATCATGGTCGGTCCCGGCACCGGCGTTGCACCGTTTCGCAGCTTCCTGCACGAACGCCGTGCACGCGGCGACAAGGGGCGCAACTGGCTGTTCTTCGGCGAGCAGCATGCTGCTACCGATTTCTACTACCGCGATGAACTCGAAGCGATGCGCGACAGCGGGGTGCTCTCGCGTCTCGACGTGGCGTTCTCACGCGATCAGACCGAGAAGATCTACGTGCAGGACCGCATGCGCGAGCAGGGCGCTCAAATGTGGTCGTGGCTCGAGCAGGGCGCGCACTTCTACGTGTGCGGCGACGCCAACCGGATGGCGAAGGACGTCGACGCGGCGCTCAAGGAAGTGGTCTCGCTGCACGGCGGCATGAGCGAAGAGAAGGCGAACGAATACGTGAGCCGTCTCGCGCAGGAAAAGCGCTACGCACGCGACGTTTATTGATGGCGGGAGCAGGTGCGTTGAAACGCATCGCACGCGCTTTTGCGAAGGTTCAGAAGTCGGTTTCAAGAGACGCGCCTCAATGGCATGAAGGTTGCGTATCCTGGTCAGTTTTCAACATCGTGATCATTCCGGTGCGTCGCGCGAAGCGCAATCTGCCGGATAGTCGAAAATCAGTTTTTTAAGGATATCTGATGAAAAACGTGATGAGCTCCCTGAAGAGTGGAGACTGGCGCGCGCTGGTGGCGTGTTTCCTCTATTTCGACACCGGCTTCACCGTCTGGGTCCTGTACGGGCCGCTTGCGCCGTTCATCAGCAAGAGCGTGGCGATGACGCCCGCTCAACAAGGTCTGCTGGTTGCCGTGCCTGTTCTCTCTGCGGCGATCCTGCGCGTGACGCTCGGCAATCTGTATCAATCCGCGCACGGCAAACGCATTGCGTTGATGGGGGTGCTGTTGTCCGCGGTGCCGACCATCGTGCTGCCTCTCTTGCCGTCGGTGCCGTCGTACACGGTGCTGCTGGTGCTCGGCGTGTTCCTCGGAGTCGGAGGCGCGAGTTTCGCCGTGGCGCTGCCGATGGCCGGCAGCAACTATCCGCCGAAGGTGCAGGGCCTCGTGCTGGGGCTCGCCGCGGCCGGCAATATCGGCGCGGTACTCGACGGTTTCCTGTTCCCGCAACTGGCCACGCATTATGGCTGGCAGATGGCCGCTGGCGGTGCACTGCCGTTGCTGGCGATCGCGGCGATCACGCTCTACTTCTGGGCCAACGATTCGAGCGTCAAAACGGGCAGCGTGCTGCGTGCCTTCGGCAGCTTCGCGGTGACGCTGGTTGGTCTGATCGTGCTCGTGCTGCTGGTCGAAGCCGGCCTGTTCGGCGCGGGCAAGGCCGGTGTGCTGCTGTTGCCGGTGATCGGCGCGCTGCTCGCCATCGCCGTGCTGCCCCAGCGCTACCGCGCGGTGCTCGCCGAGCGTGACACGTGGGCGATCATGCTGGTCTACAGCATCACGTTCGGCGGGTTTGTCGGCATGTCCTCGTACGTGTCGTTGCTGTTGACCAACCTCTATCAACTCTCGAAGATCGACGCGGGCCTCTTCATGGCCTTGCTCGCCGCGACCGGCGCGATGGTGCGCCCGCTTGGCGGCCTGATCGCTGACAAGGTGTCCGGCGTGCGCGCGCTGACCTTACTGCTCGCGATCATCTCGGTGGGCGATTTCATCTTCGCCGCGGTCATGCCTGGCATGGTGGGCGGCATCGCGCTGCTGCTGTGCCTGTACGTGGCGTTCGGTCTCGGCAATGGCGCGACGTTCCAGCTGGTTCCGCATCGCTGGGCCGGACGCACGGGCCTGATGTCGGGCATCGTCGGCGCTGCGGGTGGCATTGGCGGTTTCTATCTGCCGGTCGTGATGGGCATCGCGAAAGAAAGCACGGGGAGCTATCAGATGGGCTTTGCAACGTTCGGCACGCTGGCCGCGTGTGCGTTCGTCGCCATCGTGGCGTTGCGCCGTCCGTGGATGGCGTGGTCGATGAATACGGGTGTGATGCACGCGCACGCCACGGAGTAACGCGAGACGGCCCGCGTTTCGGCGCGGGCATCGCGCGACGAGACCAATCGACATCGCAAGAAGTGGATATGAGCATCACGATAGAACGGGTTCAGGCGCCGCGCGAAGTGGAAGTCACGAGTGAGGTGCTGAGCTCGTTGATCAATCTGGCGGGGCGGCAGCGGATGCTGTCGCAACGCATCGTATTGAAGGCGATGCTGGCGTTTCAGCAGTTCGACGGCGCACTCGCGACCGCGCGGGAGACCTTGCGGACCTTCGAAGACAGTCACACGATGCTGGTGGAAGGCCGCGACGGTTTGCCCGGGCTGTTTTCGCCCGCGTTGCGCGACGCGTTTCACGGCAGCGGCAAGGTGGCTGCGCGGATTGCGAATTTCATCACGCTGGCGACGGCAGCGCTGGAAGCGATCGGCCAGGCTTCGCCGCGCGCGGAAGCGGCGCTGACCGCGTTGATTCAAGCCGTCGATCCGTTACTGGCACATCTGCACGACGTCACCGCCGTCTATGAACAGGAAAGCCGGCGCATTGCACGTCAGCAAAAGAAGGAGCAGCAGGCGCTGATCGAGCGGATCAAGGCGATCGCGAAGGAGGCCCATATCGTCTCGTTCAATGGTCAGATCGTGGCGAGCCGCGCGCAGGTGACCGGCCGCGAATTCGCCGTCGTGGCGGGGGTGATGACCACGATCACGAAGGAACTGGAGGCGGTGGTGAGCGCTTTTGTGAAGAAAACAGCGGCGAAGGAGGGCTGAGAGGCGCCCATTTCCGGTCTAACATGACTTTTTCGAATGTTCGCCCCGCAAATTATTCGCTTGTAAGTCACCCTATCGAGTAGAAAAATTCGGTCCATGCACCTTTGGCATGACGGACATAGCCAGAGGCCATGCGTTCTTCGCACCACGCATTTCTGGAGACGACCATGCGACTCGATCGGAACTTCGCTAACGGCCGGTTCATCGAACCCGCGGCTGGCGCCGCTGACTGCGAGCTCATCGCCGTCACCAACCCCGCCACCGAGGCCGTGATCGCCCACGTCACGGCCGCCACTGAGGCTGAGGCGATCGCCGCGGTCGACGCCGCCGCCGTCGCGCAAAAAGGCTGGCGCAAGCTGCCCTCGGCCGAACGCGGCGCCTACCTGCACAAACTGGCCGATGCGCTGACCGAACTGGCGCCCGCCATCGGCGCGGCGCTCGCGCTGGAGTCGGGCAAGAGCGTGGCGGACGCCACCAACGAGGCGATTTACGCCGGCCAGATCACCCGTTATCACGCGGAGTGGGCGCGCCGCATCGAAGGCGAAGTGATTCCGAGCGATACGCCAGACGAAAACCTCGTGCTGCATCGCGAGCCGATCGGCGTGGTGGCATGCCTGATCCCGTTCAACTACCCCGTCTACACGTTCATGCGAAAAGTGGCGCCGGCGCTGATCGCCGGCAACACGGTGGTGGTGCGCCCGAGCAACAACACCCCGACGTCCGCATTCGAAATCGCCAAAGCCGTGGAAAAGGCCGGCTTGCCCGCCGGCGTGGTGAACATTCTGGCGATGAACCACGCCACTGCCGAAGCGCTGTGCACGCATCCCAAGGTCGGCATGATCACGCTGACGGGCAGCGTCGGCGCGGGCCGCAAGGTGCTGGACTATTGCAAGGCGAACATCGCCAAACCGTCGCTCGAACTCGGCGGCAAGACGCCCGCGATCATCGAGGCCGACGCCGATCTGGAGAAAGCGGCGCGCGACCTGGTCGCCTCCAAGACCACGCACTGCGGCCAGCTTTGCACGGCAATCGAACGGGTGTACGTGCAGGAAAGCGTGCATGACAGTTTCGTTGCGCTGCTGAAAAAGCACATGAGCGCGGTGGAAACCGGCGATCGCAGCGAACAGCCCGCGCTGATGGGGCCGCTCGTCAACGAAGCGTCGCGCCAGTCGATTCACGCGATGGTGGAACGCGCGGTCGCGGCGGGCGCCACGCTCGAAACGGGCGGCAAGCTGCCTGAGGGCAAGGGTTTCTTCTATCCGGCCACGTTGCTGTCGAACTGCCGCCAGGACATGGAAATCATTCAGGAAGAAACGTTCGGCCCGATCATGCCGGTGGTCAAATACCGCACGCTCGACGAAGCGCTGGAGATGGCCAACGACCATCAATTCGGGTTGTCCTCCGTCCTTTATACGGAGAACTACCGGAACACGATGAAGATTGCCAACGGCATTGAAGCAGGCGAGCTGTACGTGAACCGCACGCCGGCCGATCCGTATCAGGGCTTCCATGCCGGCTGGAAACGTTCGGGCCTCGGTGGCGACGACGGCAAGCACGGCATGCTCGAGTTTACCCAGACCCGTCTCGTGGTCATGAAGTACTGAATCTGAAGCGGCGCGCGCCGCACGAATTCGCACGAGCGCGCGCCGTTTTCGCCATCGTCAACCCGCGGCGAATCCGCTGCCAATCCATAACAACACATATTGGAGACTCACTGGCCCGACGCGCGGGCGCTGTGTCTCCAAGGAGCGCTCACGTGTCATCCCCGTCAGTTCGAAGCAACGCCTCGCCTGCATTAAACGAGGCGCAGGCCGTCCAGCAGAACAGCAACGCGCAACGCTATATCCAGCTCATGCTGCTGGTGATCGCGGCCGGCGCGATCTACCCGATCCTGTATCTCCGGCAGGTCTATCAGCCGACCATGCTCGAGGTGTTCCACATCACCGACAGTCAGCTCGGCTATCTGTACTCGTCGCTGGGCACGATCTTCCTGCTGAGTTATCTGCCAAGCGGCTGGCTCGCCGACCGGATCGCGCCGCGTTTGCTGATCTGCTTTTCGCTGATCGCGACCGGCGTGCTCGGGCTGTGGTATTCGACCGCGCCGGCATTCCCGATGCTGATGCTGATCTTCGGCGGCTGGGGTTTGTCGACCGGCCTGACGTTCTGGGCCGCTGTCATCAAGCGCGTGACGATGATTGCCGGCGCGAACGAGCAGGGCCGTTTCTTCGGCTTGCTGGACGGCGGGCGTGGCCTGATCGAAGCCATGCTCGCGACTATCGCGATCACGCTGTTCGCCTGGGTCACGCAGACGAAAGGCGAGCCGGTTGCGGCCGGTTTCAAGCTTGTGGTCTACCTGTACGCGTTTCTGTGCATTGCGCTGGGCGTGGTGCTCGGTCTCGTCAAAGGGCCGCAGACTGCCGAAGACGCTGACTCCGGCCGCGCGGCTCGCCCGCACAGCAACGTGCTGGTCGACCTGAAAACCCTCGCGAAGATTCCCGAACTGTGGCTCGTGGCCGCGATCGTGTTCTGCGGCTATCAGGTGTTCTGGGCCACCTATAGTTTCTCCGCCTATCTGCATGAAGGCGGGATCGGCCTGTCGGTCGTGATGGCCGGCACGATCACCACGCTCAAGCTGTGGATGCGGCCAATCGGCGGCATTGGCGGCGGCTTTCTCGGCGACCGTTATTCAAAGGTGTCGGTGCTCGTGATCGCGCTCTTTCTTGCCGCGCTGTCGCTCGTGGGCCTGATGGCGGCGCCGGGTATTGCGAGCCACGTGCTGCTGGTGTTCCTCGTGCTGTTCATCGGCATTCTGACGTACGCGATTCGCGGCCTGTACTGGTCGCTGCTGGACCGCTGCAACATTCCGGCCGCCACTATGGGTCTGGCAATCGGCCTGATCTCCGTGGTCGGCTATTCGCCGGACGTGTTCCTGCCGCTCATCAATGGCTACTTGACGCAGAACTTCCCGGGCGTCTTTGGCTATCAACTGTATTTCGGCTATGTGGCCGCCATGGCGGCGCTCGGCGGGTTCGCCGGGCTCGCGCTGAGAAACATGCTCAACCAGAAAGAGGGTGCGTAAATGAAAGTCGTCTCGCTCGAAACGCATATCGTCGCCGTTCCGCCGCCGCACGTGGGCGGCATGTACTGGATCTTCGTCAAGCTCAAGACCGCTTGCGGTATCGAGGGCGTCGGCGAAATCTATTCGGCGACGTTTCATCCGAAAGCGATGACCCACATCATCGACGACGTGTTCAGCCGCTATCTGCTCGACAAGGACCCGCACCATGTCGAACGGCTCTGGCGCGAAGCGTATTCGAGCGGCTTCACACAACGCCCCGATCTGACCATGATGGGCGTGGTCAGCGGCCTGGAAATGGCGTGCTGGGACATCATCGGCAAGGCGGCGAACAAGCCAGTGTACGAGCTGCTCGGCGGCATGGTGAATCAGCGCCTGCGTTCGTACACCTATCTGTACCCGAAGAACAGCCGCGGCGAATATGACTACGACGATCCCGATCTGGCCGCCGAATGCGCCGCGCAGAACGTGAAGCTCGGCTTTACCGCGGTGAAGTTCGATCCGGCGGGCCCGTACACGGCTTATTCGGGTCACCAGCTGTCGCTGGAAGTGCTCGACCGTTGCGAGACTTTCTGCCGCCGCGTGCGCGAAGCGGTGGGCAGCAAAGCCGATCTGCTGTTCGGCACGCACGGGCAGATGGTGCCGTCGTCGGCGATCCGCCTCGCGAAGCGCCTGGAAAAATACGATCCGCTGTGGTTCGAGGAACCGGTGCCCCCGGGGCAGGAAGGCGCGATGGCGCAAGTCGCGCAGCACACCAGCATTCCGATCGCCGCGGGTGAGCGCCTGACCACCAAGTACGAATTCTTCAAGCTGCTGGAGGCGGGCGCCGCGTCGATCCTGCAACTGAACGTGGCGCGCGTGGGCGGCCTGCTCGAAGCCAAGAAGGTCGCCACATTGGCCGAGGTGTACTACGCGCAGATCGCGCCGCACCTGTACAACGGGCCGATCGGCGCGGCGGCCAGCATTCAGCTTGCCACCTGCACGCCGAACTTCCTGATTCAGGAAAGCATCGGCACGTGGGACGGTTTCCACGCGGAAGTGCTGAAGAAGCCGATTCAATGGGAAGACGGCTACATCATTCCGTCGCAGGAACCCGGCCTCGGCGTCGAACTGAACATGGACGTGGTCAGGGCGCACACGCCTTACACCGGCGAGCGTCTGCATCTGCAGATGGCGCCGCAACCCGCCGACGTGAAAGACCTCGCACCGGCCAAGGGCTGAGCGCGGTCAGCAGCATACCTAATCAATGGATTGAGCGCCGACTGGCGACATAGAGCATGAACTACGATTACATCATCGTCGGCGCGGGTTCCGCGGGCTGCATTCTCGCCAATCGTCTGTCGGCGTCGGGCCAATATTCGGTGCTGCTGCTGGAGGCGGGCGGTAAGGACAGCTCGTTCTGGTTCAAGATTCCGGTGGGTTTCACCAAGACGTACTACAACGAAACCTATAACTGGATGTACTACAGCGAGCCCGAGAAGGAACTCGACAACCGGCCGATCTATTGTCCGCGCGGCAAGGTGCAGGGCGGCTCGGGCTCGATCAACGCGATGATTTATGTGCGCGGCCAGCCGCACGATTTCGACGACTGGGCCGCCGCCGGCAATGCGGGCTGGGCGTTTCGCGACGTGCTGCCGTACTTCCGCAAGCTCGAATCGCATCCGCTCGGCAACACCGAGTATCACGGCGCCGACGGCCCGATCCGCATCTCGCCGATGAAAGACGCGGTGCACCCGATCTGCCATGTGTTCCTGCGAGGCTGCGAGCAGGCCGGCTACCAGCGCAGCGACGACTTCAACGGCGCGCGATTCGAAGGCGCCGGCATCTATGACGTGAACACGCGCAACGGGCAGCGCTCGTCGAGCAGTTTCGAGTATCTGCACCCGGTGCTGTCGCGCAAGAATCTGACCGTCGAACGCGACGTGCTGGCAAGCCGCGTGCTCTTCGACGGCAACCAGCGCGCGATCGGCGTGAGCGTCGTGCAGAACGGCACCACGCGCCGCTTCATGGCGAACCGCGAGGTGATTCTGTCGGCCGGCGCGGTCGATTCGCCGAAGCTGCTGCAGCTCTCGGGCGTGGGCGCCGGCGCCTTGCTCGCGCGGCATCGTATTCCGGTGGTCAAGGAACTGCCCGCGGTGGGGCAGAACCTGCAGGACCATCTGTGCGTGAGCTTCTACTATCGTGCGAACGTGAAGACGCTGAACGACGAGATGCGGCCTTTGCTCGGCAAGCTCAAGCTCGGCCTGCAATATCTGCTGACGCGCAAGGGTCCGCTCGCGATGAGCGTGAACCAGTCGGGCGGCTTCTTCAAGGGCCGCGAGAGCGAAGCGCAGCCGAACCTGCAGCTCTACTTCAACCCGCTGTCGTACCGGATTCCGAAGAGCAGCAAGGCGAGTCTCGAACCTGAGCCGTATTCGGGCTTCTTGCTGGCCTTCAATCCGTGCCGGCCAACCAGCCGCGGCTCGATCGAGATCGCGTCGAATCGCGCCGAGGACGCCGCGAAGATTCGCATCAACGCGCTGACCACGGAGAAGGATATCGACGAGGCGATCCAGGGCTGCGAACTGGTGCGCAAGGTGATGGCATCGCCCGCGTTGCAGTCGATCACCGTCGAAGAGATCTCGCCCGGACCGCAAGTGAACACGCGGGAAGCGTTCCTGCAATATTTCCGCGAGCAGTCGGGGTCGATCTATCACCTGTGCGGCTCGTGCGCGATGGGCGACGATCCGGCCACGTCGGTGGTGGACGCACGCCTGAAAGTGCACGGCATTGCCAGCTTGCGCGTGGTCGACGCGTCGATCTTTCCGAACATCACGTCGGGCAATATCAATGCGCCGACCATGATGGTGGCGGAGAAGGGTGCGGAAATGATCCTCCAGGACGCCGCGCGCGAAGCCGCCTCCGAAGCCCACTCCGCGGAGCCGCTTGCCGCAGCGTAACGGCAACGGCTGGCGGTTCGCCTTCCGTTCTGCAAAGAGAAACGCGCCGGATTGACCGGCGCGTTTTTTTATTCCGCTTCGCTTAACGGCGCCGATTCCGACGAATCCAGCGCCCGTCCGCTCAGCCAGATTTCCTGCTGCAGCCAGTCGCGGAACTGCGCGACGTGCGGCGGCTCCTCCTGCTCCGCACGCGTGACGAACCAGTACGACTGATGCCCGTCCAGGTGCACGTTGAGCACCTGGACGAGTTGGCCTTCCGCGAGTTCGCGCGCGATCATGTGACGGTCGGCGATCGTCACGCCAAGCCCGTCGATCGCCGCGCGAATCGCGTGATCGAGCAGGTCGAATTCATAACCGCCGCGCGTGTCGACGTTGTCGATTCCCGCCGCCTTCAGCCAGTGCTGCCAGGTGAGGTAGCGCTGATCCGCGCTCGCCAGCACATGCAGCAGCGTGAACTGGTTCAGGTCGATCTGCGGGCGGCCGGCTTCCCGCGCCAGCAAGGCGGGCGAGCAGACGGCGATATGCCGCTCGCTCATCAGCAGACGGTTGTCGACACCTTCCCACTCGCCGTTGCCGAAGCGGATCGCGCAGTCGAGCACGCCGGATTCCGCGAGATTGTCGTCGACGCGGGTCGACAGGCTCAGCTCCAGATGCGGATGCGCGTCACGCAGGCGCCCGAGGCGCGGCATCAGCCAGCGGCTCGTAAAGGTGGGCGGTGCGTTGATGCGCAGGCGGTTACGGTGGGTTTTCTCCTGCAGGGCGCGGACCGTCAGCTCGATACGGTCGAACGACTGCTGCAGCGCTTGCAGCAGAACGCGGCCCGCGGCCGAGAGTTCAAGGTGGTGATGATGGCGCTGCAGGAGCGTTTCGCCCAGTTGCCCCTCGAGTTGCCGGACTTGCCGGCTAACCGCGCTTTGCGTGACGTTGAGCAGCTCCGCGGCGCGGGTGAAGCTGCCCGTGCGGCCGGCGACTTCGAAGGCTTTTAGCGCGTTCAGCGCGGGCATTTTGCGTTTCAAGATGGTCTACCGGAACGTGAGGCGCGCTGGCGCGAGGTCCCGGTATTCTATCTACTTGGCCCGCCGCAGAACGGCGCGATCATGGGTTGATGGTTTTGGCCGCGTTGAGGCTGACGAGCGGGCAATGGCGCTGCGCCCGCGAGACTTCAATCCGCCAGCCGCTTGTCCGCCAGAGCGCTCTGGCAATCCGCGATCACCTGCCGGACGAGGCGGGCTTGAGGATCGAGTTCGTCGGTGTCGAGAATCTCTTCGACCGCATCTCTCGCCCAGTCCGCTTCGACAAAGCGCGCGTGCCGCCGGGCGATTTCCACCGCCATGGCCGACAACTTCGCGATACTGAGCCAGTCGGCCTCGCGCGATCGCCGGTCGAGCCATTTATGCGCGGACTGCACGTGAAACGCCGCGTCGGGCCAGTCTTCGTTCAGATAATAAGCGCCGAGACTGCCGCAGGTGAGCCAGCACAACAGCTCCACACGGTCACGTGGACTCAGAGAATGGCGTACATCACTCATGGCGACGCTCGCTGCTGAAATAGGCATTCCGGTGAGGACGCCCAACTGCCGTCCTCCGCTTTAATTGAACAATATCACGCACAATTCAAGCCCGGCAATGCCTGAACTACCCTGGCGCGCCAGCCGCCGCAGCCGGCTCCTCGCGCCCGCGAGCAAGTTCGCGCCGCTAGCGGGTGGCCACGATGAAAAGCCGGGGGAACGGCAGCAGCACCGTGCCGTCGGCGAGCGCCGGATAGGCCTGCGCGATCGCGTCCCGGTAACGTTGCAGAAACGCGGCCTGCTCGCCGCCGGCTTCGTCCAGTTCGGCCAGAAACGGCCTCAGCGCGCTGCCCTTGAACCATTCGACCACCGCATCCGCGCCACCCGCGAGCGGGTGATGGTAGACGGTGCGCCACACGTCGACCCGCGCGCAGAGCGGCTTGAGCAACGCGTAGTACCAGCCGGCGTCGTGGCGCAGCGTGCGCTCCACGCCCTTGAGCCGCTGCGCCCACGGGCCGTCCGCCGAGATTTCGCGCAGCAGGCGGTGTGCGGGTTCGTCCAGGTTGTCCGGCATCTGCACGGCGAGGCTGCCGCCCGGCGCGAGCTTTTCCACGAGCGAGGGAAACAGCCGTTCGTGGTCTGGCACCCATTGCAGCACCGCATTGGCGAGAATGACGTCGTACGGTCCCGGCGCGTCCCACGTCGTCAGGTCGGACACGTCGAACTGGAATTGCGGCAGGCGCCGGCGGGCCGCGTCGATCATGTCGTGCGAGCTGTCCAGACCGCTCACCACGGCGCCCGGCAGGTGCGCCGCGAGCGTTTCGGTCGAATTGCCGGGGCCGCAGCCGAGGTCCACCGCGACGCGTGCGTCCGTCGCCGGCACGGCGGCCAGCAGATCCCTGACCGGACGGGTGCGCTCGTTCTCAAACAACACGTACTGCTTCGCGTGCCAATCCTTGTTCGACGTCATCTCGTACTCCCTGGTTTGTGATGGCCGGACCGGCCGCCGGCCGCCTGGCGTGCGCGGTCTGCCTGGTCTGCCTGGTCTGCGTGGCGTTGCGAACCGATCCGATCCATGCATTCTCAGCGTCGCCCGGGGCGGAGTAAAATGAATTTATTCTTCCGATTCCTTCATTTTTCTAATGAAAATCGACACGCTCGGCGTTCAGGCGTTTGTTGCGATTGCGGATCGCGGCAGCTTCCAGGGCGCGGCCGATTCGCTGCACGTCACGCAAACCGCCATCACGCAGCGCCTGCGCAAGCTCGAAACGTTTCTCGGCGTCACGCTGATCGAGCGGACCACGCGCTCCATGGCGCTGACCGAAATCGGCCGCAGTTTCCTGCCGCAGGCGCGCCGCCTGCTCGGCGAACTCGCCGATGCGCTGGTGGAAATTCGCGAGACCGGCGAGGCGCGCCGCGGCGACGTGTCGATCGCCTGCGTGCCGACCGTGGGCGTGCAATATTTGCCGCGCATCCTGCAGGCGTATTCCGCACGCTACCCGCATAACCGCGTGAAGATTCTCGATCACGCGTCGTCGGCGGTGGAGGAGGCCGTGTTGCGCCGGGAGGTGGAATTCGGCATCAACATTGCGCGCGACCGTCATCCGGATCTGGCCAGTGTGCCGCTCACGGAAGACCGTTACGTGCTGATCTGCCACGAAGATCATCCACTGGCGAAGCGGCGGCGTATTGCGTGGCGGCAACTGCAACCCTATCCGCTGATTTTTGCCGGCGAGGTGAGCGGCAACCGCGCGTTGCTCGACGTCGCGCTCGAACGCAGCGAACTGGCCTTGCGCTCCTTCTACGAAGTTCAGCGCAGCTCCACGGCGGTGGGCCTCGTCGCGCAAGGTGTGGGGGCGGCGGTGGTGCCGGCGCTCGCGCTGCAGAAAGGCGCGTATCCGGCCGTGCGCATCGTCGAACTCACGCAGCCGGTCGTGTCGCGCACACTGGTGCTCGTGACGCGCAAGGCCGCGCAGTTGTCGCCGGCGGCGCAGGCGCTGTACGACATGATCCTCGAACAGGCGACCCTGAAGGCGTGAAGGCCGCGCGCTACAGGCACTGCGAGCGCAAACTCGTCGCCGCGTGGCTCAGATCGCGCTCGATGGCCCGTCGCACGCCGGCCGCATCGCGCGCTTTCGCGGCGCTCAGCAGATCGTCGTGCGCGTCGTTGAGCGTGCCGGCGAACTGGGCCTCGCCGAACAGCAGATTCGAAATCGGGCCGACCTGGAGCCACACGGTTTCGATCAGTTCCAGCAGCAAGGGCGAGCCGGCCGCGCGGTAGAGAATCAGATGGAACGCCTCGTTGGCGTCGAGATAGCCCTTGGCGTCGGCGTCTTGCAGCGCTTGCGCCATTTGCGCATTCAGCCGTTCGAGTGTCTCCAGGTCGTGCGGGGTGAGATTCGGCACGCCCAGCTCGGCGGCCTGGCCTTCGAGAATCAGGCGCACGCGCAGCACGTCGTCGAACTGTTCCTTCGACAGATGCGGCACCGTCACCCCGCAATTGGGCACGTTGACGAGCGCCGACTCAGCGGCGAGGCGCTGCAACGCGGAGCGCACCGGCATTTCGCCCACGCCGAGTTCGGCCGCGACGTGGCGGATCTTGATGCGCTCGCCCGGCACGAAGCGGCCGATCGTCAGCCATTGCCGCAGCGTGTCGTAGGTCTGATCCTGCAGCGTGTGATGGCGCGAAGTTTTCATGCCCGCGCCACCTCAGATCAGTTCGCCAAGACAGGCGTCGAAGGCGGCGACCAGCTTGTCGACGTCCTCCACCGACGTGTCGGGGCACACCAGGATCATGTTGTGAAACGGCGTGATCAGCACGCCGCGGTTCAGCAGATACAGATGCACGACGTGCTCCAGTTCCGCGTCGAGCTGGCGTCCTGCTTCGGTGCCGTTGCGCGGCGGTGTCGGCATGAACTGGAACTCGGTGCGGGCGCCGACGCGCGTCACGCACCACGCGAGGCCGTGCCGCGCGATCGCCTCTTTGAGGCCGCTTTCGATGCGCGCGGCGAGCGCGAACATGTGCTCGTAGGCGGCGTCGGTCATGACCTCGGCGAGCGTGGCGCGGATCGCGCTCGTCGCCAGCAGGTTCGCGGTGAGCGTGGTGCCGATGCCCGAGTGGCCCGGCGGCGCGTCGCGCTTGGCCTGTTGCGCGCGGGCGGCGAGTTCGGCGCTGAAGCCGTACACCGCGCACGGAAAGCCGCCGCCGACCGGTTTGCCGAGCACGAACAAGTCGGGTTCGAGTCCGTGCGCCCGCGTATAGCCGCCGGGACCGCAGCTGATCGTGTGCGTTTCGTCGATGGCGAGCAGCGTGCCGTAGCGGCGCATCAGCGCTTGTGCTTGCCGCCAGTAGTCCGGCTCGGGCAGCACCATGCCGATGTTGGTCATCGCGGGCTCGGCGAGCACGCAGGCCACGTCGCCGTCTTTCAGCGCGTTCTCGAGCGCGGCGAGGTCGTTGAATTCGATCACGCGCGTGCTGCCGAGGAGGTCGTGCACCTGGCCGATCAAACTGTCGCGCTGCTGCGGCTGGCCGTCGACCAGATCGACGAACACGTCGTCCACGGTGCCGTGATAGCAGCCGTTGAAAATGACGATCTGTTTGCGCCCGGTCGCCGCGCGCGCCCAGCGCAACGCGAAACGGTTCGCGTCGCTCGCGGTCATCGCGAATTGCCAGTAGGGCAGGCCGAAACGGCGCGCGAGTTCTTCGCCGAGCCACGCCGCGTCTTCATTCGGCAGCATCGCCGTCAGGCCGCGTTCGGCCTGAGCGGCGAGCGCGCGCGCCACCGGCGCCGGCGAGTGGCCGAACATCGCGCCGGTGTCGCCAAGACAGAAGTCCGCATAGCGGTGGCCGTCGACGTCGGTAAAGGACGCGCCGCGCGCCGCCTCGACATACAGCGAGAAGGGCGTCGACCAGTCGTTCATCCAGTGCAGCGGCACGCCGAACAGCAGATGGCGCGCCGCGCGTTCGGACAGCGCGCGCGACTTCGGCATGGCTTCGACAAACGCGCGGCGTTCGCGCTCGACCAGCGCCTGCGCGCGCGCCCAGTTGATGCCGTGACGGGTATTCAATTCCACGCTCTCCAATGAAGTTGTCATTCAGCAGCCGCGCTCAAACGAGCAGTTGCAGATGCTCGCGTTCCCACGCGGTAATGCCTTGCGAGAAGGTCTCGAATTCTTTTTCCTTCACCGCGCAATAGGCCTGCACGAATTTGTCGCCGAGCACTTCGGCGAGCTCTGTGCAGGTCGACAGCGCCTTGAGCGCGTCTTCGAGTCCGCGCGGCAGCTCGTATTCGAGGTCGTAGGCGCTTTCGATCATCGGTGACGACGCTTCGAGTTGCTCGACCATGCCGAGATAGCCGCAGGCGAGGGTGGCCGCCATCGCCAGATACGGGTTCACGTCGACGCCCGGCACGCGGTTCTCGAGCCGCCGGCCGTCCGGGCCGGAGTTCGGCACGCGGATGCCGCAGGTGCGGTTGTCGTAACCCCAGCGCACATTGATCGGCGCGGCGGTGAAACGCGACAGGCGGCGGTACGAGTTCACATACGGCGCGAACATCGGCATGGCTTTCGGCATGTACTTTTGCAAGCCGGCGATGTAGTTGAAAAACAGCGGGCTCGCCGAGCCATCCGGCAGCGAAAAGATGTTCTGGCCGCTGCCGCTGTCGACGATGCTCTGGTGGATGTGCATCGCGCTGCCCGGCTCGTGCTCCATCGGCTTGGCCATGAAGGTGGCGAAAATGCCGTGGCGGAAGGCGGTCTCGCGAACCGCGCGCTTGAACAGGAACACGCGGTCGGCAAGGTCGAGCGCGTTGCCGTGCGAAAAGTTGATCTCCATCTGACCGGCGCCGACTTCGTGCACCAGCGTCTCGACGCCTAGGTGGGTCATTTCGCAAAAGCGCGACAATTCCTGGAAGAACGGATCGAACTCGTTCACCGCGTCGATCGAGAACGACTGGCGGCCGGCTTCGCTGCGCCCCGCGCGGCCGAGCGGCGGGCGCAGCGGCTCATGCGGATTCTGGTTCTGCGCGATCAGATAGAACTCCATCTCTGGCGCTACCACCGGCTGCCAGCCGCGCGCTTCGTAGAGCTTCAACACGCGGCGCAACACCGCGCGCGGCGAGATGGCGATCGGCTCGCCGTCGAGCCCGACGCAATCGTGGATCACAAACGCCACCTGCTCGATCGCCCACGGCACGAGCCGCACCGTGTTCGGATCGGGAATGCAGACCATGTCCGGATCGCTCGGGCCGACAAAGCGCTCGAAGTCGGCGAATTCGCCGTTGACGGTGATCATCAACAGCGCATTCGACATGTGCATCTTGCCTTCCGAGAGAAACAGGTTCTTCGGCACGATCTTGCCGCGCGCGACGCCGGTCATGTCCGGTATCACGCACTCGACTTCATGGATTCGGTGCTGCTCCAGGAATTCGCGCAGATCGTTGCGTAGGTCGCTTTGCAAGGTTGACTCCAGTCGGTTGATGAAGACGGCACGAAGCGCGTTCGACAGCGAGGCGCGACGGAAGGCCGGTTCGGTAAAGCTGGGCGTTTTTGCATGGTGAGATTTGATCAAATCATGCCATGAAAAAAATCTTTTGGGAAATTTGATCAAATCCAGCAGACGGGAGACGGGAGGCGCGGCTGGACTGGCACTCGTGGGACAAACTGTGCCTGTCGGTTCCCTCGAGCGGGTTTTAAGCTTTGACCCCATGATCCAGATCCTCGGCAAGACCTCATCCATCAACGTTCGCAAAGTGCTGTGGACCTGCGCGGAGCTTGCGCTGCCGTTCGAACAGGAAAACTGGGGCTCCGGATTTCGCGCGACCGGCGTGCCGGAATTTCTCGCCCTGAATCCCAACGCGATGGTCCCCGTCATCAAGGACGGAGAGTTCGTGCTGTGGGAGTCCAATTCGATCATCCGCTATCTGGCGGGGCGCTATCAGGGGGAGTCGCTGGATCTACTCTATCCGCGCGATCCCTGCGAGCGCGCCCGCTGCGACCAATGGATCGACTGGCAGGCGAGCGAGCTGAACCGCGCCTGGAGCTATGCGTTCCTCGCCCTGGTCCGGCACTCTCCGGCGCATCAGGATCCGCGCCAGATCGAGCTGTCTGCCGCGAACTGGGCGCGGCATATGGGGATTGTCGAAAACCAGCTGGAAAAGACCGGTGCGTTTATCGCCGGGCCCGCGTTTTCGCTCGCGGACATTCCGATTGCGCTATCGATCAACCGCTGGCTGGAAACGCCGGTGGAGCACGGCGGCATGCCCGCCGTGACGGCCTACATGGAGCGGCTGGGCGCGCGTGAAGGCTTTCGAAAGTATTGCCGCAATGGCACGCCCTGAGATTCTGCGCTGCATGCCCCGACTCGCCTACAATGGCCGTTTTTGCGACACCGATTGAAGGTTCCACGATGCGGGTTTCGAAGTTTTTGCTGGCCACGATGGCCGCGTGTTTCACCCTGGGTTTCACACTGGACGCGAGCGCCGAGATGACAGCCGCGCAATACAGGCAATGGGCGCATAGCGACAACAACTCGGTCTACGCGGCCTACATTACCGGCACGATCAACGCGCTGGGGTGGGCGAACGGCGACCTGGTGTCGAAGAAGCGGCCGCCGCTGTACTGCCCGCCGGAAAATCTCGCCATTGGCAACCAGAACGTGTATCCGTTGCTCGACGAGTTCTTCAAGAATCATCCGAGCATTTCGGACGACTTTCCGATCGGCCTCGCCATTCTCCGCTCGTTGCAAGCGGCGTTTCCCTGCCGATAGCGGCTGATTGCCGCTGACTGCCTGGGGCCGGCACGGCCCCAGCAGAAAACGGGGCCGCGTGAGGCCCCGTCAAGACTCAAACCTGAACGAGCTTCGGAATCTGCACGTCCGGATTGACGTCCGCTTCGTAATCCACGCCCGCGATTTCGAAGCCGAACAGACGCAGAAAATCCGTCTTGTAGCCGCTGAAGTCGGTGAGTTCGTAGATGTTCTCGTTGGTGACCTGCGTCCAGAGCTCCTGCACACGCCCCTGGACTTCCGGATCGAGTTCCTTGTAGTCCGCGCGCAGACGGCCTTCACCGTCGATATGCGGCGCCGCGCCGTACAGGCTGTCCTTGTAGAGGCCATAGACCTGTTCGATGCAGCCTTCGTGCGTGCCTTTCTCCTTCATGACCTTGAAGAGCAGCGACAGGTACAGCGGCATCATCGGAATTGCGGAGCTGGCCTGGGTCACGACCGCCTTCAGCACAGCTACGCGCGCGTCGCCGCCTTTCGCCGCAAGCTTCTCGCGAATGCCGAGCACTTTCTGGTCGAGGTCTTTCTTGGCTGCGCCAATCGAGCCGTTCCAGTAGATGTCGTGCGTGATCTTCTCGCCCAGATAGGTGAAGGCGGTGGTCTTCGCGCCGTCCGCGAGCACGCCGGCTTCGAGCAGGGCGTCGATCCACATTTGCCAGTCTTCGCCGCCCATTACCGCGACGGTGTGGTCGATTTCTTCCTGGGTGGCGGGTTCGAGTACCGTTTCCTTGATGATTTCCTTGTCCGTGTCGATGCCGCGCAGATTCACGGACTGACCGACCGGCTTGAGCGTGGAGCTGAACACTACGCCGCTCTTCGGATGCGTGCGCTTGGGCGCGGCGAGGCTGTACACCACCAGATCGACCTGGCCGAGATCGCGCTTGATGACTTCGATGGTGCGCGCCTTGACTTCGTCGGAGAACGCGTCGCCGTTGATGCTGGTCGCGTACAGGCCTTTTTCCGTGGCGAATTTCTCGAACGCGGCGGTGTTGTACCAGCCGGCGGTGCCCGCCTTGGTTTCGCTGCCCGCGCGCTCGAAGAACACGCCGAGGGTGGCGGCGTCGGAGCCGAACGCCGCGCTGATGCGGGCGGCGAGGCCGTAGCCCGTGGACGCGCCGATCACGAGCACCTTCTTCGGGCCGTTGGCGATGGGGCCGCGTGCCTTGACGTATTCGATCTGTTCCTTGACGTTGGCCTCGCAGCCGGTCGGATGGGTGGAAACGCAGATGAAGCCACGCACGCGCGGTTTGATGATCATGAAGCACCTCTTGTCGGAATTGGCGACATTATAGTGAAACGAGATTATTGCGGACACGCTGCGCCGGTTTGCGGGGGGCCGAGCCATGCCCGAACCACATCCGGCCCGCAAAAAATCAGCCGCCGCCGCGCATCTTGGTAGGATGGCGCCTTTCCAAGCAGACGGTAAAGCAGTGTGAAGCGCCTGATTCCCCTCATTCTGGAAACCCTCGACAAAGGGTTGACCGCGGCGAACCCGTTGATCGCCCAAGCGTGGTGGCGCGTGCGCCATCCCACCTGGCGTGGGGTGGCGAGAGCTTGCGTCGCGCTGCCGGTGCTGCTGCTTCTGTATGTGCTGATCCTGATTCCGTTCACCCCGAGCATCGGCGACATTCGCAAGGCCAAGATCGAACAGCCCGCGCAAATCCTGTCGGCCGACGGCAAGCTGCTCGCCAAGTTCAAGCCTTCCAACCGCGAGTGGGTCAAGCTCACGGACATCTCGCCGAACGTGGTGAACGCCCTGATCGCCACCGAAGATCACCGCTTCTACCAGCATTGGGGCCTCGACTGGCGGCGCACCGCCTCGGCCGCGTTGCATACGTTCTCCGGCGACCGCCAGGGCGGCTCGACCATCACCCAGCAGCTCGCGCGCAACCTTTATCCGGACGAGATCGGCCGCGCGCCGACGCTCACGCGCAAGCTCAAGGAAGCGATCACGGCCTTCAAGATCGAGGCGCTCTACACCAAGGACGAGATTCTCGAGACCTACCTGAACACGGTGCCGTTCCTCTATAACGCCTACGGCATCGAGATGGCGGCGCGCACCTATTTCGACAAGCCGGCCTCGGATCTGAACGTGCTGGAAAGCGCGACGCTTGCCGGCATGCTCAAGGGCAACAGCTACTACAACCCGGTGCTGAATCCGGAGCGCGCATTGCAGCGGCGCAATACGGTGCTCGCGCAAATGGTCAAGTTCGGCAAGCTCACGCCGGCGGCCTTCGAGACGCTCAAGCGCCGCCCGCTGCGCATCGATTTCGAGCGGCAGACCGAGCCGCCTGGACCCGCGCCGCACTTCGCGCAGCAGCTGCGCAAGTGGCTGGCGGCCTGGGCCGATCGCAACGACTACAACATGTACTCCGACGGCCTGGTGGTGCGCACCACCATCGATTCGCGCATGCAGGCCATGGCCACCCAGGCCGTGACATTGCAGGGCAATCAGCTGCAAGGCATCGCGAACTCGGCGTGGGGGGCGCGCTCGGGCTGTTCGAACGGCCGCGACCTGCTGCAGACTTTCCTGCGCGAAACGCCCGACTACCGTGCCGCCAAAGACGCCGGCCTGGCCGATGAGGATGCGCTCAAGCGCGTGTCGTCCGACCGCGATCTGGTGAAGTCGGTGTGCGAGACCAAGACCCGCGTGCAGGCGGACTTCCTCGCCATGGACCCGCGCACCGGCGAGATCAAGGCGTGGGTGGGCAGCCGCGACTTCAGCCAGGATCCGTTCGACCACGTTCAGCAGGCGCGGCGCCAGCCCGGCTCGACCTTCAAGCCGTTCGTCTACGCCGCGGCCTTCGAAGCGGGCGCGAAACCGGCCGACACCTTCATCGACAAGCCGGTGGAAATCCCGCTCGCCGGCGGCGAAGTCTGGCGCCCCAACGACGAGGACGAACCGAGCGAACGCGCGATCAGCCTGCGCGACGGCCTCGCGTATTCGCGCAACCGGATTACCGCGCAATTGATGGAGACGGTCGGCCCCAACAAGGTCGCGCGCCTCGCCCGCGCAATGGGCGTGCGCGACAGCGAACTCGACCCGGTGCCGTCGCTCGCTCTCGGCACGAGCCCGGTCACGCTGAAGGAGATGGTGTCGGCCTACGGCACGATCGCCAACCTCGGCGGCTACGTGGAGCCGGTGATGGTCACGCGCATCGAGGACCGCAAGGGCGAGGTGCTGGCCGAGTTCGCGCCGGCGTCGCCCAAACAGGAACTGCCCGCCGACGCCGACCGGATGCTGATCGACATCATGCGCGACGTGGTGAACCGGGGCACGGGTTCGAGCATTCGCAGCCGCTTCGGCGTGCGCGGCGACGTGGCGGGCAAGACGGGCACGACCCAGGGCAACGCGGACGGCTGGTTCATCCTGATTCATCCGCAGCTCGTGGCGGGGGCGTGGGTCGGCTTTAACGACAGCCGTGTGACCTTGCGCAGCGATTACTGGGGCCAGGGAGCGCACAGCGCGCTGCCGATCGTCGGCGATTTCTTCCAGCGCGCGCAGCGCTCGCGGCTGGTGGACAGCCGCGTCAAGTTCGCCACCGACCAGGAGCCAGGCTGGTTTGCTGAGCGCTCGGACCGCTTGCGTGAGTGGTTCCGGCAGCTGTTCGCGCCCGCACCGGCGAAGCCCGAGGCGGTGGTGGCGCAGCGCGGCGAGGTGCGCCGTGCGCCTGCGGCCGCGTCGGCTTGAACCGCGCCATCTGCGGAATCTGCCGCATCTGGCGCAGCGGTTGGAGTGGGTGGAGTGGTTGGCGCCCCGGCGTCCGCTGCGGCGATCGAGCCGCGGGCCTTGCCGCAGCCGCCGCTGCTTCCAGCGCCGGGATCGGCGCCGGTGGCGGCGAGCGGGGCGGTCGACGGTGAAACGCACGGGGGCGGGGAGCCGGCCTCCGCGCCCACGCCCACGCCGGACGACGTCGTGCCGCCGGACGCGGGTGGCACAGCCGGCGCGTCGCCGGGGACCTGAGCGACCTGAGCGGCCGGCAACGTGCCCCCGATTATTTAGACGGGGGCAACAGTGTTTTCAGATCGTGAGGCTGATCTCCTGCGCGTGTTTGCGGATAATTGCGCCATTGGTCAATCCGCATGATGTGCAGGCAAACATGTTCAACACGATCTCAGGCCGGACGCCGGAACGGGAGGCAACATCCGGCGCGCCTAGTGGCATAACCCCGCAGCGCACGCCGTTATCGCGGCACGCGCGCGCCCTCGTCGCGGCACTCGCCGCCTGCGCGAGCCTCGTGGGCTGCGCATCGGGCGGCGACGTGGTCGCCACGGACAAACCCGGCACCTACACGGTGGCGGCCAACGCCACGGGCGGCCGGATGGCATGGGCCCGCGCTCACGAACACGCGATGAACGAGGCGCGCGACTACTGCGAGCAGCGCGGCATGCAGATCAGCGTCACGTCGGAGACCGTCAGCGGCGTACAGATGCTGACGGAGCACGGATCGTCGATGAACTTCGAATGTCATCCGAAGTTCTAGCTATCGGCCGCGTTGGGTATCCCGTATGCGAGCATGAGCCGGTATAGCGTGACACGCGAGATGCCGAGCGCCGTCGCGGTTTCACCGATCCGGTAACCGTGGCGCCGCAACGCGGTGGTGATCGCGCCGCGCTCGGCCTGCTCGCGAGCCAGATCGAGCGTCGGCACCTGGCAGTCGGCCGGCGATTCGAGGTCGAGGTCATGGGGCGTGAGGAGCCTGCCTTCGGCCATCACGAGCGCACGGCGCACGCGATTGCTCAATTCCCGCACATTGCCGGGCCACGCGTTGTTGTACATGGCGGTGATCGCCGACGGCGTGAAACCGCGAATCTTGCGTGTGCTTTCGGTCTTGTACTTCTGCAGGATGTGATGCGCGAGGATTTCGATGTCCCTGCCGCGAGCGCGCAGCGGCGGCTGGTCGATGCGCAGCACGCACAGACGGTGGAACAGATCGGCACGGAAGCGTCCATCACGTATCGCCGCCTGCAAATCGACGTGGGTTGCCGAAATCACGCGCACGTCGACGGGCAGCGATTCGCAGCCGCCAACCCGCTCGATCCGGCCTTCCTGCAGAAAGCGCAACAGGCTCGCCTGTGCCTCGAGCGGCATGTCACCGATCTCATCGAGGAATAACGTGCCCCCGTTGGCCGCTTCGACCCGGCCAATCTTGCGCTGCTCAGCGCCGGTGAACGCACCGCGTTCGTAGCCGAACAGTTCGGACTGCATCAGATGCTGCGGAATCGCCCCGCAGTTGATCGCGACGAACGGTGCCTTGCGCCGCGACGAGAGCTCGTGGATGGCGCGCGAGGTGAGTTCCTTGCCGGTGCCGGATTCCCCGGCAATGAACACGCTAGCCGTGGTATTGGCGACCTTGCGGATGGTACTGAAGAGTTGCCGCATCGCGTCGCACGCTCCGACCATTTCTGCGCCGAAAGTCATCGGGGCTTCGGTCGTCTCGGCGGGATTGTCCGCGCAGTCGAGTGCGGCCATGCCGCGGGCGTGACCGAGCACATGGACCAGCCATTCGGACGACAGCGGCAGCGTGATGTAGTCGAAACAGTAATTGCGGATCAGCTCGCGCACCGTACGGTTTTCCGGGTGACCGTCTTCCGTGAGCGCCACCCAGCCGATGGCCGGCTGGCTCAGGCATGCTTTGAGCACGTCATGGTCGCGCGCCGTGAAGCCGCTGAAGTCGATGAGCCCGGCCGCGACGCCGGTTTTATTCGTCGCCGTTTGCGCGCCAGAGGCGGTTTTCACCAACGTGACGTCCCAGCCGGCCGTGCGCGTGATGGCGAGGATTTTCTCGCTCGGCACGCGCGCAATATAAATCAGACGAGGGCGGAGCGCCGCCTGGCGCCGCGGCGCGGATGATGCGGCATCGGCCGTCGCGCAGGTGGCCGTTTCGCGAAGGTTGGTTGAATCTGACACGTTGCACCCCCGATTTTTTATTGTGTCGTAGCACGTCTGCGAGCCGTCCGCGTGGCGAAGTCGCTTCACGCGCGCCTCATCGGGTCTCTAACTGCCCATGCTCGGCAGAAGCGTCCGGTAGATGTGAATGAATGCAGGTCCCAGCAGCACCGTGAGGAGCGCGGGGAAAATGCAGAAAATGAGCGGAAACAGCAATTTCAGCGCGATCTTCGAGGCCTGCTCCTCAGCCCGCATCTTGCGGCGCGTGCGCAGCGTGTCGGATAGCACGCGCAATGAGGAGCCGATGCTGGTGCCGAAACGTTCGGCCTGGATCAGCATCGCGCAGAACGCTTCGACATCCTCAACGCCGGTGCGCAGTGTCAGGTTGCGCAGCGCTTTCTCCTTGGTGAACCCCGAGCGCATTTCAAGCAGCATCAGTTGAAATTCACTGGCGACGACCGGGCTGCGCAGTTCGATTTCATCCGCCACCTTCATCAATGCCGCATCGAGGCTGAGACCGGCTTCGACGCAGACGGTCAGCAGGTCGAGCGCGTCGGGAAAATCTTCGAAAATCGCCCGCTTGCGCCATGCAATGCGGCGTGCCAGCACGATGTTCGGGATGTAGTAGCCGATCCCGGCAAGCGCCGCGAGCATGCCGAACAGCATGTACGGCTCCTCGGCGAGCGCCGTGTTGACGAGCCAGCCCAGCGCGCTTAGCGGCAGCGCGAGCGCCAGCAGGGTCTTGGCGGCAAAGTAGAGGGCGGCGGCGCCTGGCGTGCGCCAGCCCGCATTCATCATCTCCACGCGCAGGGCCGAGTTTTCCCAGCCTTCGGCGGGGATGGACAGCTTCGAAATAGGCTGCG
This sequence comes from Paraburkholderia ginsengiterrae, assembly GCF_001645125.1. Classification (GTDB taxonomy): domain Bacteria; phylum Pseudomonadota; class Gammaproteobacteria; order Burkholderiales; family Burkholderiaceae; genus Paraburkholderia; species Paraburkholderia ginsengiterrae. The sequence goes on from NZ_LXKA01000360.1 coordinate 117,050, forward strand.
AAATCTCCGCGAGCTTTTCGAGCCAGGCGGTTCCCGTCGACGTGGAACCGGGCTCGGACATGGGCATCGTCGCGCCGCTGGCCTGTTCAATGCGCCGTCGCATATCGCGCGGCGAGACCAGGATTATGATGACGCACACCACACCGAACACCACGGCGAACAGGCCGGCCAGCAACAGCAGATGCATCGAGTCGAGCGTTTGCATGACAGCTCCTAAATAGCTTGATTCATGGCGCAACAGCGCAGTTGCGCCGTCAGACGCGAATCTTCACAATGCGCCGCATCCACAGCACGCCGGAGAACATCGACCCCGCCACCACCTCGATCATTTTCAGACCGGCCGGATCGTGCCACAGCACTTCGAGGAAAGTCGGGTTGACGAACATCATCAGCGCCGCGGTGCCAAACGGCAGCAAGCCGAGAATCCACGCCGACAACTTGCCTTCCGCCGAGAGCACGCGGATCTTGTCGAACAGCTTCAGACGCTCGCGGATCAGCGAGGCGATACTGTCCAGCACCTCCGCGAGATTGCCGCCGGTTTCGCGCTGGATCAGCACGGCGATCACGAAGTAGCGCAAATCGCGGATCGGTACGCGCGTGGCGAGGTTCATCAAGGCCTCGTTCAGCGAGACGCCGTAGTTGATTTCGTCGAACGTGATGCGGAATTCACCGCCCATGGGCTCGGCGAACTCGCTGCCCACCATGCCGATGGCCCCCGAGAATGCGTGCCCCGCGCGCAGCGCGCGGCTGATCATGTCGGCCACCTCGGGCAACTGCCGTTCGAGTTGACGCAGCCGCTTGGCGCGCCGCCTGGCCACATAGAGGATCGGCAGGACCGAGCTCGCGAGAGCAACGAGTGCGGCGATCGACAGCGGGACCGGGGCGAAACTGCCGCAAGCCAGCACCGCGACGGGAAGCAGCAGGGTCGTGCCGATCAGCCGCGCAATCGACCACTTGACCCCCGACTGCTGGATCCACAGGTCGAGCGACTGGATGCGCGGCACCTGCATGAGCAGTTTGTCGATCGTTTGCGACTCGCTCAGCATGCGTTGCTTGAGGATCGTCAGGCGCTCCTTGTGAACCTGCCCGCCTGCGGACAGGGCGCGGATGCGCGATTCGATCCGGCGGGCAGCGGGACCATGACGATTGTTCCACCACTGGTAGCTGCCTTCGAGCGCGAGTACCACCGCGATGAACAGCAGAATGGCGAAGGCATAGAAGATCGGGTTCATGCAAGTCTCCTGAAACCGCGGCGAATCGGCGTGAAAATCGGCGAGCGATCTTGTGAGAGATTCGGTGCCGGATTCACCGCGCGGATCATGTCAGCAAGGTTAGGCGGTTTCGAACTGTCGTCCTGGGTCGTAGGTCTGTTCAGGCAGCCCTACGCCGAAGGCCTGCAGGCGCTCGGCGAATTTGGGCCGCACGCCGGTCGCGCAGAACCGTCCCCGCACGTTGCCGTTCTCATCGATGCCGGTCCGCTTGAACGTGAAGATTTCCTGCATGTTGACGACGTCGCCCTCCATGCCGGTGATCTCCTGAATGCTGACGATCTTGCGCCGGCCGTCGGTCAGCCGGGCCGCCTGGACCACCACCGCGATAGCCGACGAAATCTGCTGGCGCATGGTCTTGGGCGGCAGCGACAGGCCGCCGAGGTTGATCATGTTTTCGAGGCGGGTCAGCGCGTCGCGCGGCGTATTCGCGTGAATCGTGGCAAGCGATCCCTCGTGGCCGGTGTTCATCGCGTTGAGCATGTCGAGCGCTTCCGCGCCACGCACTTCGCCGAGGATGATGCGATCGGGCCGCATGCGCAGCGCGTTGCGCACCAGCGTGCGCTGCGTGATCTCGCCGCGCCCCTCGATGTTTGGCGGGCGGGTTTCGAGACGCAGCACATGTTGCTGGCGCATCTGCAGTTCCGCGGCGTCCTCGATGGTGACGATGCGCTCGTCGTCCGGAATGAAGCCCGACAGCACGTTGAGCAGCGTCGTCTTGCCGCTGCCAGTGCCGCCCGAGACCAGCACGTTGACCTTCGCGCGGGCGAGGGCGTCGAGCACCTGCGCCATCGGCGGCGTGAGGCTCTGCAACTCGATCAGATCGGCGATCTGCAGCGGATTGACCGCAAAACGCCGGATCGACAGGAGCGGCCCGTCCACCGCGGAGGGCGGAATGATCGCGTTCACCCGCGAGCCGTCCGGCAGGCGCGCGTCGACCATCGGACTGGATTCGTCGATGCGCCGCCCGACCCGCGAGACGATCTTTTCGATCACCTTCATCAGGTGCGCATCGTCGTAGAACGTCACGTCGGTCATCTCCAGCCGCCCTTTGCGTTCGACATAGGTATGCGCGTGGGTGTTGACAAGAATGTCGGACACCGTTGGATCGCGCAGCAGGCTTTCCAGCGGACCGAAGCCGAACATCTCGTCATACACGTCGATCACGAGCTGGCGGCGCTCGAGGTCGTTGGCCGGCGCCTTCTGTTCGTCGAGAATGCGCGCGATGAGCGCGCCGATCTCATGGCGCACCTGGTCGGCCGGCATCCGGGCGAGACGTTCCAGTTCGACGCGTTCGAGCACACACTGATGGACCTCGCGTTTGAGCTCCTGATAGGCGGCGCGCGCCATCTGGTTCGGCGAATACAGGCCGTGTTCACGTTCGCCGAAAGGCTGCACGCGTTGGGCTGAAATCTGGTCACGCAGCGACATGTCGTTCTCCTTGTGAGTGCGCTACATTGCTTTGAGTTTCGGTGCCGGGCTGCGACCGAAGAAGCGGGAGAGCAGGGGTTCGCTGCGCACACTGCCTCCTTCGGATCCAGCGGCCTGGCTGACGATGTTGCTCGCGAGCGCAAGCAGACTGCGCGAGACTGCGCAATTGCGGCTCATCTTGGTAATCGGCATTCCGTGATTCATCGACTCGGACACGTTCTCGGCGTCTTCGGGAACCACCTGATAAGGACGCATGCCGAGCACTTCCTCGAGCGCGGCGCGCGCGCGTTCGCCATGCCGGGTGTAGCGGTTCAGCAGCAGCCGGGTACGGTCGGCCGGATAGGCGAGCGATGCGAGAATTTCCTGCAGACGTCGGCCCGCCCGCACATGCGGCATGCTCGCCTGCAGCACGATATGAATCTGGTCGCTGCGATCCAGCGCGAGGATGGATAGCGGATTGAGGGTCTGGCCGAGGTCGAAGACCACCACGTCGTAGCGCGGCGCGGCGACGCCCAGAATCCATTCGAGCCGCTCCTCCTTGATCTCCGCGGCCTTGATCGGGTCCCCGGCGCCGGCGAGCAGATGGAAGGTGTCGCTCACGTGCACGAGGCAGGCGTCGAAGAAGGCCGCGTCCATCCGGTCGACCTGCGCGCACATTTGCGGCAAGGTGGAGGGCGGTTTTTCGTCGGAGACGAGAAAGGCGGCGTCGCCGAAAAGCTGATTAAGGTCGACCAGCAGCACACGTTTTTGCTGGCTATCGGAAATGGCCTGCGCCACGTTGCTGGCGATAAAGCTGGTGCCCGCGCCGCCCTTGCACGAGAGGAACGACACAATCTGCGTCTCGTGCCCGCCATGGATCGCACGCTGATTCTCGATGCGCAACAGCGCTTCCCCTAGCGAGTGCTTGTCGAGCGGCCAGCTCAGCACGTCGCGAAATCCGGCGCGCATGGCTTCGATCAGCGTTTGCGGCGACGCATCCGGAATCAGCAGAATGCACGTGACCCGCGCGTGCTGATGGCACAGCTTGCCGATCGCGGGAAGCTCGCTGGTATCCATGACCGACGCGTCGACGATCAGCACGTCGAACGCGTCGAGGCTGTCGCCACGCTCCATCAGCAGCGATGGTTTGCCGGCCATGCGGGTGGTGCGGTAATTGCCGCATTCGCCGATCATCTGCACGATCTGCGAAAGCCGCGTGGTGTCGTCCGAAGTGGTGAGAATATTGATCATGGTCGTGGCTGCCTGGCTGTGGTCGTTAATTGCAGACGGTGCCGCCTGTCGAGCTCGTGAGGCTCTCGCGTGGCAACGTGGTGGTGAGCGGCGGCATGGTGAGCGTGAGCGGCATGAACGGAAACATGGTTTTCACCTTGACATTGGTGACGCTGACAGTCACCGTGCTGCAACTGCTGCGGGCGGTCGGCGCATCGGAGTCGCACCCGGAAGGCAAATAGGAAACTGAAATATTCGAGGTGCTCAGCAACGGCAGCAGCGCGGTCATTCTCGTCTTGATGACACTCGCGTTGGCGTCGCATACGACAGCTGTGCGCGCACCAAGGCGAACCGCTTCGGTGGCCGTGCTCCAGTAGAACAGCACACGCGAGAATTCGCAGACGCCAATCAGCAGGCTCAGGAAAATGCCCAGCACCAGCGCCAGTTCGACGGTTGTGGCACCGCGTTGGCGCCACTGCCGTGGCGAGGTGCGCGACGGAGATAGCGTGTTCATAGCACCTGCCTCATGACGGTCGTGATGTCGTTGAAACTGATCGAGCCGAGGCCGCGAAACGGTTCGATCGGCGCGTAGCTGTAGCCGGTGATCTTGACTGCGACCAGGTTGACGGTGCCCGCGGCCGTGCCCGAACTGGCACCGTTGTTCGAGTCGTAGGTCGGGACACTGCCGAACGTCATGCCCGGACAACCCGTCGAACTCACCCGGTCGCAGATCACCACCATGCTGGTCTTCAAACCGCTGACCAGCACGGAGCCGCTGCAGTCGGTGGTGCCGTATACCGCGAGACATTGCGCCTGGGCGACCGGATACGCGATGTCGCTCGGCGAAAACTCGGACAGATAGCGTGCAGCGTCGCGCGTTGCCTTGGTGAGGGCGTCGTACTGGTAGATCGCGTAGCCGAATTCCGTTACGCCGGTCACGAGCAGCACGAGCGGGATCAGCACGAGGCCAAACTCCACCGCGGCCACGCCGCGCATCTTCCGCCGTGAAAGCAGGGTTCTTTTCATGACACGCTCCTATTGCACCAGCACGGGAACCAGCGGTCCGGCGCCGGTGCCGGCGCCCGGCGCGCCTTGCGTGGCGCACGGGCTGCCGGCCGAATTCGACAGGCCGAGATACTCGAGAAACACAGCATTGATATCGCCGCCTTGCTGCATCGGGTTGACCATCAGCACACAGGCCCAGCCGTTCACCGGCACCTGGTGCGTGCCAGGGTTCGTAAAGCCGGTGCAATCGACCATCGGCGCGAGCACCAGCCGGCGATCGGCGCCCGCCTTGTACACAGATTGCGCGGAGGGGCTGCCTTGCGTCTTGTAGCCGGTGACGTTGTCCCCCTGGTACGGCGCGTACTTGGTGCGCTCCTGGACAAAATCGGGGTAGGCGTTGCCGTTTGGATTGGACGCGGTGGTGTACGCGTAGCCGGTAAAGTCGGTCACACCGGTGGAGCCGCCGGCATAGATGCCGAAGCGCGTATTCCAGTCCTTGTCGAGCGACGACTTGTTGCCGGTGGTGCCGATCTGGGTGCCGTTCGCGGGCAGGCTGCATTGGCCGGCACCGGACAGCAGCGAGCCCAGCGAGCTCGCACCGCTGTTGCCCGGCGTCAGGTTGGCCCAGCCGAAGTTGCCGCCGCCGTAGGTGCCGTTGCCCTGGCTGTCCACCTTGGAGGTCAGCCATTGGCCGATCGTGTAGGACGACACGCCGGCCGAGGCCGGTGTGCAGACGAACACCGGGATGGCGCAGGTGGTTTGCGCGGCACCCACCGTGGCGACAGCTGCCGCGGACACTGACGAGCTTGCCAGCTTCGCGGCGTTGGCCGCGCTCATGCCCGGCAGCGCACCGAACACCTGCACGAACCAGTTGGCGATGCCGGTGAGCTGGGTGGTGCACTGTGCGTACTTGATATTAGCGAGCGAATAGGTGATCGAGTCTTTGCTCTCGAAGGTATCGCTCGTGGAATCGCTGTACAGCACAGTGCTGTCCGTCACCGCCGAGACAGCGGTGCTCTGGAAGAAAGCACTGTTGGCGTGTGCGGCGGCGATGCCGGCCGCCTCGGACACCGACAAAGGGGTGGCGCCGGTGAGGTCGCGCGCCGCGGCCAGCGCACAGGCGTCGGCGCTGTTCTGCAACTCGCTCTTGGTCACATACAGCTTGCCGAGATCGAGCACCAGGCCGACGAAGCCGATCAGCGCGACGAGCGACAACGCGACGATGATCGCCACCGCGCCGCGCTCGCGCCTGCGAGCCGCACCGTATTTCCGTGATTGCATGACGCGACGCATGGCGCCCCCCTACCTTTCGTGTGTTACTGACTGCCGGCCCCGCTGCCGCTGCCGACACCGATGACGAACGCGTTCGGTGCCGGGGCGGGTTGCTGGAAGGACTTGTCATACGTGTCCATCGCCGCGGCGGCGGCCTTGCCGTCCATGCCCGGTGCCGGCGGAGCATGCTCGCCCGCGTGCGGATCGATGATCTGCGCCTCCTTGACGGACTTGAGGGCTTCGCCGAAATGCTTGTCCCAGATCGGCGTGCTGGTCATGCAACCGCTCAGCGCCACGCAGGCCGGCACGATGAGCGCGGTCCAGCGCGCGAAAGCAAAGTGTTCGTGTTTCATGAGATTCCCCTTGGCATCACATCAACGGTCGGCCGTGTGGCTCGACGTGTCCGCTTTGGCGACGTCCTGCCGTCCCTGGTGGGAGGCGATCCGCGCCGCGGCGCTTTCGATACGGGCAGCGCGGGCGGCCTGCTCAGCCGTCGCGGACGGTGGCGCTTCCGCGAGCAGGACCGACGTGCTGGGCGCAGGGTCCGGCACGGGCGTCGCGGTGACGGTGCTGCGTGCTTCGGCCTGCGGATCGGACGGCGGCAACGCCATCGCTGCCGGTGCCGCCGGTGCTTGCGGCGCCGGGGCGGGCTGCGGTGCCGGCGGGCTCATCGTGGCAGGAGCGGCGGCCGGAGCAGGCATGGGCGACACATCCGGGGTAGCGTTGCCGGGTGCGGCACGCATTTTCGGGTTACGGCCTTCCATGTTGCCGGTCGCGTAGACGTCGACGTCGTTCACATGCGAGAAGGTGTCCGTGGGCAGCGGCAGGTCCGCGGTTTGCAGCGGCTTGACCAGATGCGGCGTGATGATGAACACGAGCTCCGTCAGATCCTGCTGGAACGACGTGCTGCGCGCCAGCGCACCGAGCACCGGCACTTCGCCGATGCCGGGAATCGCCTTCAGCGCGCCGGTCACGTTGCTCTTCATCAGTCCGCCAATCGCGAACGACTCGCCGTCATGCATCTGCACGACAGTGGAGGCCCGGCGCGTCGTGATGAGCGGCAGGATCGACACGCCGCTCACGTTGGAGGCGCTTAGCGTGACGCCGGTTGGCGACAGTTCGGACACCTCAGGTGCGACCTTCAGGCTGATATGGCCGTTGGCGAGCACGGTCGGCGTGAATTTCAGGCCCACGCCGAATTCCTCTTCCTGCAGCGTGATGCTCGTCACGCCGGTACCGCTGCTTTGCGGCACCGGAATGAAGATCTTGCCGCCGGCGAGGAAGGTGGCTTCCTGGCCGCTGATCGCGACGAGATTCGGCTCGGCGAGAATCTTGACCAGGTCGTCCGTCTTCTGCGCGTCGAAGGCGAGATTGAACGGCCGGTTGTTCGCCTTGCTCACCGCCACGGCGCTCGTGACGCCGGCCAGCAGATTGCTGACCAGCGCGCCGGTCCATGAACCGAAACCGCCCTGAATGTTGAGCGCCGCGCCCATCTGGTTGATGAGCGTCTTCGACACCTCGGCGACCTTCACTTCGAGCATCACCTGCTGCGGGGCGTCAACCGTCATCATGTTGATGACCTCGGAGGCCTTGCTGGTGGTCGAGCTCTGCTGGGACACGTTGGCCGTGCCGCCGAGCGTGCCGGTGCCGCTTTGCTGCTGCTGGGTGGCCTGCGCTTCCGCGTAGGCCTTCGCGATTTCCAGCGCCTGCTGGGCTGCCGGCGAGCTCGACACATGCCCGCCCAGCACCAGATTGCCCGCCGCGGTCGAGACGCGAATGCCGCGCTCGGCGGGCAGCAGCTGCGTCAGCGACTGTTGCAGGCCGTTGGGGTCGATGTTGACGATCACGTCGATCATCTGGCATCCGCCGCTGCGTCCCTGCACGATCATGTTGGTCGTACCGACCGCCATGCCGACGAGGTAGAGCGTGCGCGGCGTCACCAGCGTGGCCTGCACGATGGTCGGATTGCCGAGCGTGCGGTTGCGTGCCGGTTCGGCGAGCGGGAACAAGGTCGACTTGCCGACCGGCACGACCACGCTGCTCATTTCGTGAATGTCCCCGGTGCAACTCGGTCCGCGCAGCGGGGCGGCCGCAGCGGCCGCCCCGGCTGCTCCGCCCGCCGGGATCGGCGCCATGCTGACCATCATCGGCGTTGCGCCGCGGCCCGCCGGCATCGGCAGATTCGGCCGAGCCTTGGCGAGAGCAGGAAGCTCCACCGCTTCCTGTGCCACGCCGCTTTGCGCGACCAGCAATCCGGTGCACAGCGCCGAGGCGAGCATGACGCCGCCCAGCGAGCGGTTGCGCATCGCGCTACCGGATGAAATACCGTGTTTCGTTTTCATTTTCCTGCCCCCGTTTGCCGACCTCGGTGGATCGTGACTTAGGTTATTTGCCTTGATGGTGGCGCTGGCGGCGCCTGGTCCTTATTGACGCCGCCGCCTTCCGCCTAGAAACATTCCACACTGCCCAGCACACCTGACAACACGCCAACGCAGTCCCGCTTTGGCGCAGGGCGGGCCGCGTAGTGCACACGAGCGGGGTGCACCGGCGCCGCCACCGGAGCCGAAGCCGGAACCGGCGTGCCGAGCAGCGACACCTTGGTGGCGCCGTCGGTCGGCAGCGTTGCCTTGTCGACCTGATTGCGCAGCACCAGCGACAGCGTGCCGACACTGCGAGCCAGATCGAGTTTTTCCGCCTGCTCGGGTGAGACTTCGAGCGTGACGGCGTTGACGACCTTCGGCGCCGTATCGTCGCGATTGACCTGCTGGGCCACCGCGAGCACCAGGATCTTTTCCAGCACGATCTTCGAGATGCTTTGCTGCGAGTCCGCCTTTCCAGGTTCCTGCGTGTTCACGATCACGTCGACGTAGTTACCCGGCAGCGCGAAGCCCGCCACGCCGACCACGTCGTTCACGCGTACCGTGATGGCGCGGTTGCCTTCGCCGATGACGGCGGACAGACCGCCTTTGGTGCCGATCGGCGCGAGCTTCGCTTCGATCACGGGTTCGCCGCGGCCGAGACTCGTGCGCACCACGCGGCCTTCGAGCAACTTCGGATCACTGAATGCGCCGGGCGGCACGCTGCCCGTCGGCCAGTTGACCGTGCGGATCAGACTGGCGTTGAGCGGTTCGCCGAGACTGACGTCACCCGCGGCGACCGCGATCGGCGTGACCGCACTCGACGAGGTCTGCATCAGCCATCGCGAAGCAAAGACCACGGCGGCGAGACCGGCCAGGACCGCGACGGCCAGCATCATTAAAGCGCGACTGTTTTTCATGGTGAGACTCCTGCGTAGGTCGTTGGACACATGCCGGTCAACCGGCGGCCAACTGTCGGGCCGGCCGGTCGGCCGTGGGTGGGTAAGGGCTTTCGTGTTCCATTGCAGTGGCGAAATAGTTGTGCCATGCATCGCGCAGTCCGTCTTCCGTCACTTCGCGCGCCGCGCCGTGGTAGTGCGCGGACGCGGAAACCAGATCGAGCAGATCGCCGGGATAGCAGGCGAGAAACGGCCGGCCGCTCGGGAAGTGCAGGTTGTGCAGCAGATAATCGAACACGGCCTGGGAGGCGTTGAGCTTGAGAGCGGCACAACGGGCGTCGAACAGCGCGTGATACTGGTCGACCGACAACGGCCCGACGTAGATCTTCGAGCCGAGCCGGCGCAGGAATGCATCGTCGAACTGAGCCGGCGAGAGGTTGCTGGAGAACACCGGCCAGACGTCGAACGGCATCAGAAAACGCGAGCCGGATTGCAGCGTGAGCTGATCGACGCCGCGATCGAGCGGCATCAGCCAGCGATTCAGCAACTCATGCGGCGCCACGCGCTGGCGGCCGAGATCGTCGACGATATACAGGCCCATGTTGGCCTTCGCATGCGGCGGCGCCTGGTAGAAACCGGCCGTGGCGTCATGGCGCAGGTCCAGTCCTTCGAGCGTCAGCTCGCCCCCCGAGATCACCACAGGGCGGCGGCACATGCGCCAGCGCCGGTCGCCGGCCGATGCCGTGCCCTGATCCGGCGCGTCGAGGTGCACGAGCGGGTCGTACAACTGCACGATTTCGCCGCCCACGTAAAGCGCATACGGAATCGGCACGGCGCCGCGCAGCAGCAGTCCAAGCCGTTCCGCCAGAAACGTCTTGCCGCTGCCGGCAAGGCCGGGCAGCAGCAGGGGCCGGCCGGCGTTGAGCGAGGCGGCGGCCGAATCGAGCAGCGCGGGCTCGATGATCACGTCGCGAAACGCCGCGTGCACATCGGCCTGCGTGATGCGGATCCAGCGAACCGAGTGTTCGCGCACGCTGTCCACATAGGTTTCGAATGCGACCGGAGCAGGGCCGCAATATCGGCACCGCGTCATTTCATCCTGGGCGAGCAGGCGGCCGTTTTCCGTGAGACGGCTCTGCACGTCGAGGTCGTTCGAGCCGCGATGCGTGATCTCGATGAGGTGCTCGCGCACGAGAAACGCCAGCGCGTCCTCGAGTACGCCGACCGACAGGCAGTGCCGCTCGGCGAAATCCGCGAAGCTCGATTTGCCGTGCAGCAGGGCGGACTTGAGGATGAGGCGTGTGACGAACTCCTGCGGGAGGCCGGTTTCGGCCAGCGTGCGTGGCGCACGCCGCGACACGGTGGATGCCTCCGCCTGACGCCCGTATGAGGGCGCCGGCTCAGGCAGATGCGTCACCTGCGCGCCATTCCCGTTTTCAAGGTTCTGCTGGTTCATCGCTCTTTCTCCAACGTCGGCTTGCGGCCGGCATTACAGGTTGTACGGCCAGGCAGCCGACGCAAACAACACACCTAGGGTTCCTGCGGCAATGGCAACGCCGTAGGGCAGGGACCCAACCGATTCGTTCTGCTGATATCCGAGCTCGCCTGTCTGCGGTAGTCCGGGGTGCCCCGCATGACTTGCGATGCACCAGAGATTGACGAGCAGCTGCCTCATCCGGCCGTGACGCAAGGTGACCCACAGCGACCAGATCCCGCCGATGACAAACGTTGCTAGCGCGATGCGCACCGTCAGCGCCGGTCCAACCCAGGCACCGATGGTCAGCATCAGTTTCACGTCGCCGGCCGCCATGCCGCGCAACAGATAGAACGGCAGCAATACCGCGAAGCCGGTCAATGCGCCGGTCAGCCATTCTTCGCCGCCGGCGAGCGGGCCGTGCAGCCAGACTTGCACGAGCAGCGCGGCGGCCAGGCCGATCGCGATGACCCGGTTCGGAATCCGCCGGCTGGTGATATCCGTGCTGGCGGTCAGAATCGTCAGCGCGGTCACGCAAAGCGGAATGGGTTGTGGTGGCAGGAACATGATTGGGCTCGACCGGTGTTGTCCTGGTTTATCAGGCCGCCGTGGCGACCTTGGCCGCGACGTTCTCGTAGAGACCGTTCAAGTTGGCGCCCACCGTAGTGACTGCGGCAACAATCACCACGGCGATGAGCGAGCCGATAAGCGCGTACTCGATCGACGTGACACCGCCGTCATCCCGCAGCAGTTGCTTCGCAATGTTGCTACACGCACTCATGGCAATCTCCTGATTCGGTTCGTAACCTGCGTGGTCTGATCGCAGGGCACTGCATGATCTGGGGAAATAGACGGGAGAGACGGAAGATCCGTTCACCCGTCAAGTCCCGTCTTTAAAGATCGTTGCCGATCGTGGTGAAAATCGCGTTCAGATCCGTTCCGACTATCGTGACGGCACCGACGATGACGACGGCGATCAGGGCGGCGATCAGTCCGTACTCGATGGCCGTTACGCCGTGCCGATCCGAAATGAAACGTCTGGCGCACTCTGCACCGGTGCGGACGTAGCGCCGTATTGGAACGCCTTGCATCGTTATTTTTGTCGCATCCATGGGTCACTCCACTTTGCGTTCTGCCAGGAAATCAGTATCGAGATCCGGCGATGACGGACGAATCGGTTGAATGGATTGTCCGTCGGCGCACGGCTTAAAGATCGTTGCCGATCGTCGTAAAAATCAGGTTCAGCTTTGTGCCAACGGTCGTGACGGCACCGACGATGACGACGGCGATCAGGGCGGCGATCAGGCCGTATTCGATGGCGGTCACACCATCTTCGTCACGAACGAAACGTTGAGCTTGGTTGATGATCTTTTGCATGATGAAACTCCTTTCGGATAACTAACGATAAACCCTTGGCCGGAATTGGCTAGGGGAGGACCTACGGGTACTACAGGGTAAAACGGATAATGCGGATCTACGCCGGACGTGGTGGCATGCACGCGTCAACGTGCACGCCCGTCATGACGGAATTGTCTGTACGAGGAGACTGACTGGGGACCGCGTAGTGGGTGAGTGGCCTCTCATGCGGTCCATTCAGACCAGCCACGAAGCGATGCTGCATGCCGCGGATGATCGAATCAATGGCGACGGCAGACGCATGGTCTGAGCCGCTGTTGCGGTGGTGGGTCCGCCGCTTTGTCGGGTAATTCTTCATGTCGTGGTCCCTCGACTTCCGTTGCTCGTTATTGGCTTCCGTGTCAAACCGGAGCCCGCTAGTCAGTCAACGACACCATCTGACCTTCACTTGCGCTGTCTTTGCGATCCGCAGCTGTGTAGTGAAGAAACATCCCCGTGGCTGATGCCGTTGCGATTCGGACTCTCCCTCGTTGCTGCTGTCTGAATCGCATCGGCCGTCACGTCGTCGACTTCCGCGCTCTTTCCTATGCAAGCACCAGGCCAGCTCCCCCAAATGCCAGGAAACATGCGGGGGACGCTGCGCCGCCCCCGGTTTGGACTCACTCCTGAAACACGGATCGTCTCGATTCTGCGACAACTCGAAGGGGGGGCGGGCGCCGCGGCCGGTCCCCGCAAAGGCGCGCCGTGCTTGGCGCTGCGGCGATTTCATAGCGATTTACCCTAAGCAGGCCCGATGCGCGGCATGAAACCGATCCGAGTGGGATGGGGGTCATTTTTGCAGGTGCATCTGCCCTAATCGTTGCAATGCTGAAACATGCCCCCTCCCAAGGTGGGTAAATCTACCCGAATTGACGCTCTGATACGTCTCGTCGTCAGGTAGGAGGAATGCGCCAGGTTGAAAGTCGCGGCTTTTCCTACAACAATGAATCGACCACACGCGTGATGAACCATTTGCACGCTTAGGAATAGAAACAAAAAAACAGATTGACTGGATGAGTCAAAAAAACATCCGGCTCTCAAGCAAGGCGGGGATCATGTACTTTTCAAATCGAGGAACGCTCAGTTCTGAGCATCGCATTCACGGCTGGCTGACACGGGAGCGCGTGCTGTTCTACAGCTGCACGACGCTCGTGCTATGTGCGATTCTGCTTGCGGCATGGTATCGGAGCAGCGACGGCTTCATACGTGCCGAAGCCGCGAGACCTGGCGTCGATTTCTCCGTATTCTGGACCGCATCGCACCTGATGCTGAACGGGTCCCCCGCAGCGGTCTACGACTATCCATCGTTTGCACGCGCCGAATCCGCGTTGTTCGGCGCCTACCTGAATCACGGTTTTCTGCCGTGGCTCTATCCCCCCACGTTGCTCCTGCTCGTGACACCGTTTGCGTTGTTTCCGTACGCGGTCAGTTATGGGCTGTTCGTGTGCGTGGGCTTGTGGCTCTTCGCGACCAGTACCCTCGGTGTGACCGGCTTTGCCGCCCGCTTTGGCCGTCCGCGGCTCGCGGCCCTCGTCGTGCTGGCGTACCCCGGTGTATTCGTCGCGGCCGTGGTCGGGCAGAACGCGTTGCTGACCGCCGCGTTGATGGCATTCGCGGTTCGCTGGAGCGAGCGGCACCCGGTGCGGGCTGGTATCTGCATCGGCTTGCTGGCGATCAAGCCGCAACTGGCCGTATTGTTCCCCGTGGTGCTGATCGTAGCGCGAGCGTGGAAGACCATCTGGGCGGCGGCAATCAGCGCAGGGCTCTTCACGGCAGCGAGCGTGCTCGTGTGCGGCCCGCAGTCGCTTCGCGCATTTCTGGACGGCACTCGCGTGGCGCGCGAGCTGGTGCTCGAACACCGGATCCCGTACTGGTTCGCGTCGCCGACGCCGTTCGCCGCGCTGCGTCTCGCCGATGCGTCGATCGCCATGTCCTACGCCGTGCAAGGCGCTGTCGCGTTGATCGCCGCCGCGGCCGCCTGTTACGTGTGGCGACGCACCCGTGATCTGCGCATGCGGTCCGCGGCGCTTGCGGTGGCCACACTACTCGCTAATCCCTACCTCTGGTTCTACGAACTGACCTGGCTCGGCGTCGCGCTCGTCTGTCTGGTCGCATGCGGCCTCGAGAAAGGCTGGCACCGCGGCGAGCAGGCCATTCTGGTGCTCGCCTGGCTGCTGCCGCTCTACGAATACTTCAATCGCCTGACGCTGTGGCCGCAAATCGGACCGGTTGTCCTGCTGCTGACGCTGCTTGCGATCGTGCGGCGCACGCGGCTCGAGATGAAGGTGGTGTCATGAACCTGCATATATCCCGCTTGGTGACGACGAAGTCCCGGCCACTGCCGACGCTGCGCATGGCGGGTCCGGCGCGGGGGCCGCATTGGCTCAACGCGGACCGTCTGCGGCTGTATCCGCTGGTGGTGCTGGGGTGCTACGTGCTGTTCGCCGTGCTCTATCTCGTTCGGTTGACCGGCCGCAGCGACATGAATCCGTTCGTGATGGATTTTCTGCCGAGCTGGAGCGCGGCGACCCTCGCGCTGCATGGGCACGCGGCCGATGCCTACAACGTTCACGCACTGTCATTGATCGAGATCGCCGCGCAACCGCGCTTCGCTACGGCGAACGGCATCTTGCCGTGGCTATATCCGCCCAATACGTTGCTGCTGGTTCTGCCGCTTGCGCTCTTGCCCTATACAGCCGCGGCCGTGTTATGGCTCGGTGGCGCGTATGTGCTGTTCGTCAGGATGATCCGCACCATCGTGGCGGAACGCCAGGCCATGCTCCCGGCGCTGTTTTTCCCGGGTGCGATTTTCGTCGTCAGCGTCGGGCAAAACGGATTGCTGACGGCTGCGCTCGCCGGCTATGGACTCATCGCGCTGCGCCGCCATCCCGTTGTGGCCGGGGTCTGTCTGGGCCTGCTGTGCATGAAGCCACAACTGGCGCTGCTGTTTCCGCTGGCACTCCTATGCTCGCGTTCGTGGCGTGCGCTGGCCGCCCTCGTGTTGACGGCGGCGTCGACTCTCGCGCTCGCGCTGCTCGTGTTCGGCACCGGCACGCTGAGCGCATTCCTTCATAACACCGGGATTGCCACCCACAGTATCGAATCCGCCCACGCCACCCTGGCGCGCGTGCCGACCATCTTCGCGCTGGCGACGCTGCTTCATGCTCCGGCCTGGCTTGCGTATGCAGGGCAGGGCGCCTGTGCGCTGGCCGCGGCGGCCGCGGTTGGTTATGCGTGGGGGCGCGAGTGTTCGTACTCGCTGCGCGCGGCGACACTGATCTGCGCCAGCCTGCTCGTGAGCCCCTATCTCTACGACTACGATCTCGCCTGGTACGGAGTGCTGATTGCATGGTACTGCCGTCATGCGCTGAACGAAGGGTGGGGGCGGGGCGAACGCGAATGGCTGGTGGTGCTGTGGGTCGCGCCGCTCTCGGGCATGTTGATCATCGCTTGCGGACCATTCCAGTTCATGCCGTTGATTTCGCTGGCGACATTGTGGATGTTGCTGCGGCGCATTGCCAGGGAGCGGCGCGCGGCCCCGGTCCTGCGGCGCTCCGGCGAGTGAGCAGAGACCACGAAAGTAGTGTCGAAGAGGTGTAAGCAGTTTTACGGGGAGGTTGTCATGTTCGAAAAAAACTATATTCCACTGATTTCAATGGTGGTGCCCTTCTACAACGAGGGTGAAGCGGTAGGCCATTTCTTTAGCGAGATCATTCCGGTGCTCGAAGCGATCGAAGCGACGCGCTTCGAGATCGTCTGCGTAAACGACGGCAGCAGCGACGGCACGCTCGACAAGCTGATCGCAGCGAGCGTGAAGGACACGCGCATACGGGTCATCGACCTGACGCGCAACTTCGGCAAGGAGGCGGCGCTGACAGCCGGAATCGATGAAGCGTTCGGCGACGCGGTGATTCCCATCGACGCGGACCTGCAGGATCCGCCGAGTCTGATTCCGGTGATGATCGAGCACTGGCGCAACGGTGCCGAAGTGGTCGCCGCCAAACGGTCCAACCGCGCGTGCGACACCTTCGCGAAACGGACCGCCGCCGCGATCTACTATCGCGTCCACAATGCGTTATCCGAAGTAAAGCTGCCGGAGAATGTTGGCGACTTCCGGCTGATGGACCGCCAGGTCGTTAATGCGCTGCGCAGCCTGCCGGAGCGTCGGCGTTTCATGAAGGGCCTGTTTGCGTGGGTGGGTTACCGGACCGTGATCGTCGAGTACCAGCGCGAGCCGCGCAGCGCCGGTCATTCGAAATTTTCCGGCTGGCGGCTGTGGAATTTCGCGCTCGAAGGCATTACCAGCTTCAGCACCGTGCCGCTGCGCAGCTGGAGCTATATCGGGCTGGCGATCGCCACCGCGGCTTTTGCGTATGGCGGCTTCATCATCGGCCGCACGCTGTTGTTCGGCAACCCGGTGCCGGGTTATGCGTCGCTGCTTTCGGTCATGCTGTTGATGGGCGGCATCGAACTGATCGGTATCGGCGTGGTAGGCGAATACATCGGGCGCATCTACTACGAGAGCAAGGGCCGCCCGATCTACCTCGTGCGGCGCCGTTACCAGGCCAAGAGCAAAGTCAGCACGCTGCCCGCCGGACGCAATGCTTCGCGCCCATCGTCCGCCGTGCGGCTGGAACTTTCACGCAAGCGTACCGCGCAGCGTGTGCGGCTCGCTACCAGCCGCTGACGCGAGGAGGGTTGAATCATGTCTCCCGAAGCTTATCTGCAGATGGCCGAAACCGAAGCGGAACATTGGTGGTTTCGCGGCCGGCGCGACGTGTTGCGCTCGGTGCTGCGTAGCCTCGTGTTGCCGTCCCGGGCGCGTGTGCTCGAAGTGGGCTCAGGCACAGGCGGCAACCTGGACATGCTGGCCGAGTTCGGCAGCGTGAGCGGCGTGGAAATGGACGAAACGGCGCGCAGGCTCACGGCAGCCAGTACCGGCGGGCGCTTCGACATACGCGCGGGGCGTTTGCCGGACGATCTGCCATTCGAGCGCGAACGCTTCGACCTGGTCTGCTTTTTCGATTGTCTCGAGCATATCGACGACGATGTCGGTTCGCTCACGCGCATGCGCGGCATTCTGGCGCCCGGCGGGAAGGTTCTCGTGACCGTGCCGGCCTATCAGTGGCTATGGAGCGCGCATGACGTGTTTCTGCAGCACCATCGTCGCTACAATCGGGCGACGCTTGCGGCGTGTGCCGAAGCCGCCGGTTATCGCGTCGAACGCGTCACGTATTTCAACTCGCTGCTGCTGCCGCTGGCGGTTGCGGTGCGCGTCATCGACCGTCTGCTCAAGCGTGAGCGGTCGAGCGGCGATGCCACGCCGGCAAGCGCGTTGAACGCGTTGCTCTATCGGGTTTTCAGTGCGGAACGTCACTGGGTGTCGCGTGGCAGCTTGCCATGCGGCGTGTCCTTGCTCGCAGTGCTCACACTCAAGTGACCAAGCCGTGGTGAACAATTTCGAAGTAACGCGACTGGTCCGCTTCGGCGTCTGCGGCGTGCTGGCGACAGGTTTGCATATCGGCGTGGCCGTCGCGCTGATTTCGCGCGCCGGCGCGTCGCCGGCCCTCGCGAATGCGCTGGCGTTCGTATGCGCGACGTGCTGGTCGTATCTTGCGAACACCCTGTGGAGTTTCTCGTCCTCGCTCCATTTGCGGAACGTCTCGCGATTCATTGCCGTGTCGCTTGGCGGCGTGGCGTTGACCGGTCTCGTGTCCTACCTCGCCCAGGCAGCGGGAGCCGGGCCGTGGGCGGGTATTGCGATGGTCGTCTGCATCGTCACGCCGCTCACTTTTGTGACGCACCGCCGCTGGACCTATCGCTAGACATGGAGGCGCAATTGAAGCATGGACTCGTTCTCGCGAAAACCAGCACCACGGATGCGTGGGGCTGGCCGTCCTTTCCGATAGTCGTGGTGGTAATCGGCTTTGCTATTGGCCTTTTCACGCCGGCGTTGCTTAATGATGGCGATACCTACTGGCACATCGCGACCGGCCAATGGATACTGCGAACCGGTGCGATCCCGCATGCGGATCCTTTCTCGTACACGGTTGCAGGCGCGCCCTGGGTGGCGCATGAATGGCTGTCCGAGCTCGTCATGGCGCTCGCCTGGAAAGCGGCCGGGTGGAACGGCATCATGATGCTGTTCGGCGCGGCAACGGCCATCACGTTCGGTGCGTTCGCGCATTACCTCACACGCTGGCTTCGCCAGCCGGCTGCGCTAGTCGTGTTTATCCTCGGCGCCGCTTGCATCAGTGGCAGCCTGCTGGCACGTCCGCATCTGCTCGCGTTGCCGGTGCTCGTGCTCTGGTCCGCCGGTTTGCTGCGGGCGAGAGATCAGAGTACGGCGCCGTCGCTGTGGCTCCTGCCGCTCATGCTGGTCTGGGCCAATCTCCACGGCAGCTTCGTGTTCGGCCTGGCGCTGGTTGTGCCGTTGGCTATCGAAGCGTGGCTCGACGCTGGGGAGAGCAGGATCAGTGTCGTGCGTGGGTGGGGCGTGTTCCTCGCGGCGGCAACCGGCGTGTCGCTCGTTACGCCCAATGGTTGGCACGGTCTGCTGTTTCCTTTCGAACTCGCGCGCATGACGCAGATCGGCAGCATCAGCGAGTGGAGGCCCACGGACTTCCACGCGCTCGAGCCGATGGAAATGGCGCTCATGGCCACGCTGTATATCGCGTTTTCGCGGGGCATACGCTTGCCGATGCCCCGGCTTCTCACGCTGCTCGCTGTGTTGCATCTAGCGCTTCAGCACAGCCGGCATCAGATGCTCGCGGGTCTCGCAGGCGCGCTGCTTCTAACGGCCCCGCTTGGCCAGGCTTTCGGCGCCGCTACCGGATCCGATCGACCCGGCCCGTTCCCGGCGCTGCGCTGGGCCGTGGCCGGAGTGGCTTGCATGCTCGTGTTGACGACGCTGCGCATCGCCCATCCTCTCGTGCGCACGGATGACTACGTGTCGCCGGCCACAGCGCTGGATCACGTTCCGCCGGGCCTCCTGAGCGAGCCGGTCATCAACAGTTATGAGTTTGGCGGGTATTTGATATTCAGGAACGTCAAACCATTCATCGACGGCCGTGCTGACATGTACGGGGACGACTTCATGGCGGGCTACAGCGCCGCCTTCAAGCCGGACCGCGCCGCATTCGAGCGGACCGTGGACAAATACGGGATTCGATGGGCACTGCTCGGCGCCCACAGTTCCGCGTTGCCGATGATCGACGCGCTTCCGGGATGGCGGCGTGTGTATGCAGATAGGGTTGCCGCCGTATATGTGCGAGATTGATCCCACGCTGTTACGACGGCGGCAGGCAGTCCACCGGGACGCTGCAGAGCCCGGCACAGTGGACTTGGCGGCCGCGTGAGCCGACTGCCTGCCGGCTCACACGCACACTTCGATACCGTCACTTCTTGTCGAACGTGACCAGTTGCTTGTCATTCGTATCCGCGACAAAAATCGCCAGCAGCTTCGCGGGTTCGGTATCGCTCGCGTTCTCGCTGACCATATGGTGCGCGCCGGGCTTCTCGGTCCAGGATTCGCCCGCGTGATAGACGCGCACCTCGCCGTTATTCACCTGGCTGCGGATCGCGCCTGAGAGCACATAGGCCACCACGAACGCCTGCCCATGGCGATGCGGGAGCGACTTGCCGCCGGGCGCATAGTCGACGACGAGCGCCGTCATTGTCTTGCCCGGCACGTTTGCAATGGTTTCGGCGAAGGCGGGGGTGATCGTTTCCTGCGTGGCGGCGGTGTCCGCGGCGAAAACCGGTTGGGCCGTTCCCAGAAAGGCCAAACCAGCGAACGTGGCGGCAGCGATCAGTGTGCGCAGTGTCATGCTGTGACTCCCGAGAATGCAGTCAGATCTTCATCGCTCGAATCCGCGACCGAGGCCCAGCTTGACGCCACCGCGTCCAGCTCGGCGTGTGCGCGTTGCAGCGCCGCGGTGCGTGCTTCGGGATCCGCGAACTGCAGCGGCTGCGCATCGACGAAGGTCGGCTCGGCCACGCCCAGGAACCCGAACGCCGCCTTCAGGGCGGGCGTGAGCGCATCCATTGCCGCGTAAGGCGAACCCGCGCGCAGATCCGCGCCACGGCTCGTGATGAAGAGGGTTTTCTGACGCGAAAACTGACCGACCACGCGGCCATCTGCGTCGAACTGATAGGTCAAACCGCCGCGCGTGATGCTGTCGATGAACGCCTTGAACGCCGAGGGCATCGACCAGTTGTACATCGGCATGGCGAAGACGAAGGCGTCGGCCGCGAGGAGCCGCTTGCACAACGCATCCGACTGCGCCAGCGTCGCTTTCATGGCCGGCGTGCGATCGTGCTCGGCCGTGTAGGTTGCAATGGCGAACGCTTCGGTAACGTGCGGCGGCGTGTCGATCGTGACATCCAGATAGTCGATTTCCAGATCGACACCCTGTTCGCGCAGGCGCTCCAGAAAATAGCGGCTCAACGCGCGGGAGTTGGATCGTTCGCGCTTGGCGCTGGCGTCGACGTGCATGATCTTCATGATTTCCATCCTTCTTGAGTGACTGTCGTCACTGATAGTGAGTGGGCATGGCGGCAGATTAAAGACCCGACTGGCATTATAAAATGACCGATTGTGGTTAATTTGAGGTAACCACTTTTGCGCGCCTCATAGCGAAGGGCGGTTGAAAGCCGCCGAAAGCAGTTGAAAGCCGCAACGGCGGATTAGTACGCTCGGCTGCAACAGTCCAGTGCGGAATCCGATTTTGACAATATCTGACCTAGCAGATAAAATTCGTCTCATCGTACAGGGGGATGAATGAACCACTACTCGCCGGAAAATTTCAGTCTGACGCAGAGCGTGGGTTTCTCGATCAACAAAGCACGCAACTTGTTGGTAGTCGAAATGGACACTGCACTGAAGGATCTCGGCATCACCACTCAGCAAATGGGCATTCTGCTATCTATGCGCCGGGGTATCGCCGCCACGCCGTTCGAGTTGTCGCGGCTGCTCGGCATCGACACAGGCCTGATGACGCGCATGCTCGACAAGCTGGAAGCCAAGGGCCTGCTGGAGCGCTCGCGCAGCGTCGAAGATCGCCGTGTCGTCAACCTGCAGTTGACGAAAGAGGGCGAGGCCGTTGCCGCGCAGCTTCCGAATATCGTGCCGTTGGTGCTGAACCGGCGGTTGAAGAAGTTTACGAAGGCTGAATTCGAGGAATTGCGCCGTCTGCTGAACAAGTTTCTCGCAGAGTAGGCACGTAGCCGGGCAAAGAGTGCTGCGAATATTCGCAGCGTTTTTTTCAGTTAAATATCTGACAGGTCAGACAATGAGTACTCAGTTAATTTCCCGGAAAATCGTGTCGCGGGCCGCAAAGACCGGTTTGACGGTGATCTTCGCGGCCGTGCTGTCGGCCTGCGTGAACTACGCCGGCATTTCGAGCGACAAGCAGATGGCGCAGCCGCAAGCCTATGCGACACAGCAAAGCATCGTGCAAGACCACGGCCATTGGCCGGCTGCCGATTGGGCCGACCAGTTCGGCGACGCGCAGCTGAAGGCCTTGATCGCCGAAGCGCTGAAGGGCAATCCGACGGTCGAGCAGGCCCGCGCCCGCGTGGCGGCGGCCGCCGCCTACAGTGAGACGGCAAAGGCCAGCACTCTGCCGAAGGTCGGTGCAAGCTACTCGTTGACGCGTCAGCAGTATTCCGGCACGGCGCTCGTGCCGCCGCCGTATGGCGGATCGTGGCAGACGGAGAACCAGGGCCTGCTGTCCGCTTCTTACGATCTCGACCTGTGGGGCAAGAACCGCGAAGCGCTGAAGTCGTCGCTGTCGCAGTTGCAGGCGAGCGAGGCGGACGGGGAGGTCGTCAAGCTGTCGCTCACGTCGGCCACGGCACGCGCCTACAACCAGCTCGCGCGGCTCTATGCGCTGCGCGACATCGCGCAGCAGGAAATCACGCAGCGCGAACAGATCGACCGCATTACCGCAGGACGCATTGCCGCGGGTCTCGATACCGAGGTGGAGCGCAAGACGGCCCAGGCGAATCTCGCCACCAGCCGCGCCACGCTGGCGTCGATCGACGGCAGCATTCTCACCACCCGCTATCAGCTTGCCGCCTTGCTGGGCGCCGGACCGGACCGCGGTCTGGCGATCACGCGGCCAACGCTCAGCGTGGGCGACGAAGTGCACGTGCCGGACAATCTGCCGGCCGATCTGGTGAGCCGCCGCCCGGACCTGGTCGCGGCCAGGTGGCGCGTGGACGCGCTCACGCACGATGTGAAAGAGGCCAAGGCGGAGTTCTATCCCGACATCAATCTGAGCGCCGCGCTCGGCCTCGACGCGTTCGGCTTCGGCCGTTTCCTCACCGCGGCGAGCCGCACGGAATCGGTCGGCTCGGCCATCCATCTGCCTATTTTCGACGGCGGTCAGCTGCGCGCGCAATTGAAGGGACGTTATGCCGATTTCGACTACGCCGTCGCCACGTATAACCAGACGCTCATCACCGCGCTGTCCGAAGTCGCCACGCAGCTCTCGCAAATCCGCTCGACGGACGAACAGCTCGCCGATGCACAAGCCGCCCAGGAGGCCGCGCGCGGCGCTGACCAGTTGGCGCTCACGCAGTACAAGGGCGGCCTTGCGAACCAGCTGACCGTGCTCAACGCCGACACGACCGCGCTCGCCGCCGACCAGCAGGTCGCCAATCTCAAGATGGACCGGCGCGATCAGCAGATTGCGCTGGCCGCGGCGCTCGGCGGCGGATATACGGACAACGCCGGCTCCGCCGCGCACAGCGACGCCGCTGCCCCGGCGACGGCGAGCGCGACCGTTTCCGCCAATCCGGCCAATCCCGCCATTGCCGCGCGCTGAAGCGCTATCGCGACACTTTTATCTTCTGCCAGGAGCCACATCATGAGCGACACGATCAACACCGGCCGCGCGAAGTCGGACGCGGACCAGCGCCTGCAAGTGCAGGCCCCCACGAAACGCAAGCTGCTGCTCTCGCTGCTCGCCGCCGCAATCGTGGTGGCCGGAGCCGGCTACGGCACGTATTACTACACGACCGCTCGCTTCTATGAGTCCACCGACGACGCCTACGTGAGCGGCAACCTCGTGCAACTCACGCCCCAGGTGAGCGGCACGGTGGTCGCGGTGAACGCGGACGACACCCAGATCGTCAAGCAGGGCGACCCTGTCGTCACCCTCGACGGCGCCGACGCGAAAGTCGCCTTGGAGAACGCGGAAGCCACGCTCGGCCAGACCGTGCGGCAGGTGAGCGGCCTCTATGTCAACAACGACTTTTACGCCGCGAATGTCGCCCAACGTCAATCGGATCTCGCTCGCACCAACGACGACCTGAAGCGTCGCCTGGCCGTGGCGGCAACCGGGGCGGTGTCCGGCGAGGACATCGCCCACGCTCGCGACGCGGTGAGCTCCGCGCAGGCCACGCTCGACGCTGCGCGCCAGCAGGCCGAAGCCAACCATGCGCTGACCGACCACACGTCGATCGAACAGCATCCGAACGTGCAGGCCGCGGCGTCGAAAGTGCGCGACGCCTACCTGACTTACGCGCGCGATACCTTGCCGGCGCCAGTGACCGGCTACGTGGCGAAGCGCTCGGTGCAGGTCGGCCAGCGCGTGGCGCCCGGCACACCGTTGATGGCAATCGTGCCGCTCGACGGCGTATGGGTCGATGCGAACTACAAGGAAGGCCAGCTCACGCACATGCGCATCGGCCAGCCTGTCACGCTCACGGCGGACGTGTACGGTTCCGGCGTCAAGTATCACGGCCGGGTCGTGGGCTTCTCCGCGGGCACGGGTGCGGCCTTCGCCACGCTGCCCGCGCAGAACGCCACCGGCAACTGGATCAAGGTCGTGCAGCGCCTGCCCGCGCGTATTCAGCTCGATCAGAAGGAACTGGCCGCGCATCCGTTGCGGATCGGCCTGTCGATGCAGGTCGAGGTCGACACACACGAGCAAACCGGCGAGCAACTTGGCGCGGCGGTCAACACCTCGTATCGCACCGACGTATTCGCCGAGTACGGCGCCGATGCCGACGCCGAGATCGCGCGGATCATCGCCCAGAACATGCCCGCCGGGCGCGAAATGGCCGCGAGCACGACGCAGAAAAACGCGGCGCGCAAAGCCGGCTGAACCCGCGGCGTTTGAACGCCGGTTTTTTTCGGCCATTTAACTGACAAGTCAGAGAATCTCATCTTGTTCGACAGGTGATCACATGAATCAATCGACCATGCCGCCCGCGCTGCCGCCGCTGACCGGCGGCAAGCTCGTGCTGGCGACAGTGGCCGTGGCGCTTGCCACGTTTATGAACGTGCTGGATTCGTCGATCGCGAACGTGGCGATTCCGACCATCGCCGGCAATCTGGGCGTCTCGGTGGACGAGGGGACCTGGGTGATTACCCTGTTTGCCGCCGCCAACGCCATCGCCATTCCGCTGACCGGCTGGCTGACGCAACGCGTCGGGCAGATCAAACTGTTCGTGACGGCGATCCTGTTGTTCGTGCTGTCGTCGTGGCTGTGCGGCATTGCACCGAATCTGCCGGTGCTGCTCGCCGCGCGGATCGTGCAGGGCGCGGTGGCGGGCCCCTTGATTCCGCTGTCGCAAGCGATTCTGCTCGGGTCGTATCCGAAAGAGAAATCCTCCACCGCGCTCTCGTTGTGGGCGATGACGGCGACCGTCGGCCCGATCGCGGGCCCCGCGCTCGGCGGCTGGATCACGGACAGCTACAGCTGGTCGTGGATTTTCTACATCAACATTCCGATCGGCATCTTTGCCGCGGGCGTGACGTGGGCGATCTACCGGACCCGCGAAACCCCCACCAAGCGTTTGCCGATCGACAAGGTTGGATTGATCTCGCTGATCGCATGGGTCGGCTCGTTGCAGATCATGCTCGACAAGGGCAAGGATCTCGACTGGTTCAACTCGCCGGTGATCATCGCCTTGACCGTGTTCGCCGCCATTAGCTTTATTTTCTTCGTGATCTGGGAGCTGACCGAAAAGAGTCCCATCGTCGATCTGACATTGTTCGGAAAACGAAATTTTCTGGGCGGCACGATTGCCATTTCCGTGGCCTATGCGGTGTTCTTCTCCAATCTCGTGCTGTTGCCGCAATGGATGCAGGAGTACCTGAACTACCGCTCGGTGGATGCCGGCCTCGCGACCGCGCCGCTCGGCATCTTCGCCGTGCTCCTTGCACCGGTGCTGGCGAAGATCATGCCGAAGTCGGACGCGCGGGTTCTCGCCACGCTGGCCTTTGTCGGTTTTGCCGGCGTGTTCTTCATGCGCTCGAACTACACCACCGGCGTGGACACGTGGACACTGGTCTTGCCGACGCTGTTGCAAGGTATTCCGACGGCGCTGTTCTTCGTGCCGCTGACCGCCATCATTCTTTCCGGCCTGTCGCACGAGCGGATTCCGGCCGCAGCCGGGCTGTCGAACTTCGCGCGGGTGTTTGCCGGCGCGGTGGGGACCTCGCTCACGGCGACTGGATGGAACAACCGGACCATCCTGCATCATGCGCAACTGGCCGAGCAAACAAGCGTGAACAATCCGGCTTTCACGTCCGCGCTGACGGCCGTGCAAAACACGTTGGGAGGAACGCCAGCACAGGCGAGGGCGTTTTTCGAGCAGGCCATGAATGCCCAGGCGGCCATGCTGGGTCTCAACGATATTTTCTGGCTGTCGGCGGTGATTTTCGTGCTGATCATTCCGTTGATCTGGGTGACCAGGCCGGATCGGTCCAGCTCGGCTGCCGCAGCGGGGGCGGGCGGACATTGATTGCAGACCGGGTGGTGCGCGCGGCGACAGCAACGCGCTGGCGGTGACAACGCAAACGGCAGAGCAGGAGCGATATTTATTTGCGTACGCTTACAAGCTTGCCGATTGGGTTATCGGCAGCATTGCAATTGCGCTGTGCGTGCCGCTAAAGCGGAGTTATGCATAACGAATTTCAATGCAGCGCTTATATTTTTTGATCAATGTAAATGACGGCCATGGCTCTTTGATTCGCTCCTTGCGAATGGATAAAAGAGCCCGCTTTGCAGGTCTTTAGGTGTGGCGATGGGCTAACGGTCATATTCAATCAGTATCTTTTTTTTGATTCGCGGTGCTACACTACCTGCGCACGACGGCAGGAAAACGCTTCCAGGCAATTGGCCACTGCCTTCTGACATCAGTGCACGGTGTTAGACATCGAATGGACATACAGCTAAAAATATAAGGAGCAGGTATGCATCGGTTGTCGAATAATTCCGAACACATTCAAATACGAGCTATAACCCAAGAGGCTTGGCACCGTCCTCCGTCTTTGGAATTGACCGGCTAATTCCGGTTGCTTCGCGGGCATTGTGAAACGCCGCGAGGGACTGTCGACCGGCAGTACTCACCGTGTTGCTCCGTCTTGCACGAGCGGCAAGCGCAGCTATCCGCGAGCGGACCCTACCTTGCGTAGCATGCACGCCGCCTTGCGGCGCTGAACGGTCAGGGTGGTATCGATATCGTTTCTCAGGCTGGCACCAGATCATAAAGTCTCTGACTTAACCCGATTGCGTTTCGACACCCGCGCCTGACGGCCGCGGAGAATTGCCAACGGAGTTCAAGATGACACGACGGTCGCGCGTTCTTGCCGCTTGCCTCGTCCTGACAGCCCTCACGGCGCTGAGCGGGTGCCATGACAAACAGCCTGCCGAGGCCGCGCGGCCGCCGGTCAATGTCGACGTGATGGACATCGCGTTGCGCGACGTGCCGGTGCTGTTCGACTACGTCGGCCAGACCGAAAGTTCGCAGCAGGTGGAGATTCGCGCGCGGGTGAACGGTTTTCTCGACACGCGCGTGTATCAGGAAGGTGCCCTGGTCCATCAAGGCGACGTGATGTTCCAGATGGATCGCAAACCGTTCGAGGCGGCGCTCGACGCCGCGCGGGCCGAGTTCGCGCAGCAGAAGGCGCGCCTCGACACCGCGCAGGCGAACCTCAACCGGGTACGGCCGCTCGTGGCGAAGAATGCGTTGAGCCAGAAAGACCTGGACGATTCCATCGGCCAGCAGCAAGCTGCCGCCGCCGCGCTCGAACAGGCGCGAGCGAACGTCACCAGCGCGAACCTGAATCTCGGCTACACGACCATCACGGCGCCCGTCACTGGCCTGTCGAGCTACGCGAAGAAGCAGAACGGTTCCTATATCGATGCGAGCAATAGTCTGCTGACCTATGTCGCCAAGCTCGATCCCATGTGGATCAACTTCGCGCTGTCCGAGAACGAAATGCTGCAGTTGCGCACGCAGACCTCGAACGGCACCCTGAAGCTGCCGGCGGTGAACGATATCGAGGCCGTCGTCGTCCTGGCCGACGGCAGCATTTATCCGCAGCGCGGTCATATCGCGTTCAGAGACGCGTCGCTGAGCTCCGAAACCGGCACCTATCTGATTCGTGCCGCGGTGCCCAATCCCGACGGCGCGCTGCGTCCAGGCCAGTTCGTGCGCATCAAGCTGGTCGGCGCCGAGCGCGCCTCGGCGGTGGCGGTGCCGCAAGCTGCGGTCATGCAAGGGCCGCGCGGCGAATACGTGTGGACCGTCGACAAGGACAATAAGGCGCAACAGCGCGCGATCCAGACGGGGGACTGGAACGGCAACGACTGGGTGGTCAATGCCGGTCTGCATCCAGGCGACCGGGTGGTGGTCGACAACGCGTTGCGGTTAGCGCCCGGCGCACCGGTCAACGCGCGCGTGGTGCCGACGCCGGCCGCGAGCGTGAATATCGGCGCGGCAGCAGCCGGGCAGGGCAACACCGCCGACGGCGGCGCGGCGGGCGCCTCGGGTAGCGGCGGGGCAACGGGATCGGCCGGCGCGGCAGGCGCAGGGGGCAACGCGGGTGCAGCGGGATCGGCCAGCACCGGAGGCGCTGTCGGTGCAGCAGGCCCGGCGGGCACGTCCGCAGCCAACACGGGCGCTACCGGCGCGTCAGGCACGCCGTCCGGCCACACGGAACTGTTCTTCACGACTGGCAGCGCGAGTCTCGATCCGCAGTCGGCCGAGGCGCTCGCATCCGTCGCGCGCCGCCTGCTCGCCGCGCCCGACTCGCGTGTCGCGGTGTCCGGCTATACCGACTCAACCGGCTCTTACGACACGAACGTCAAGCTCGCCGCCGCGCGCGCCGCGACTGTGCGCTCGGCGCTGATCGTCGCAGGCGTCGACGTTGCGCGCATCGAGATGCGCCGTCCCGCGAAGATCGTGTCCACCGACGCGCCTGACAAGTCGCGCCGCGTCGATCTCACCCTCTCGTCCGCGACCGGAGGCTGAGCGATGAAGTTCGCCCATTTTTTCATCGACCGGCCGATCTTCGCCTCGGTGCTGTCGATCATTCTCGTGGTGGCGGGCACGGTCGCGATGTTCAATCTGCCGATCGCGCAGTTTCCCGACATCGCGCCGCCGACCATCACGGTGAGCGCAACCTATCCCGGCGCGAGCGCGGAAGTCGTCGCGCAGAACGTCGCCGCGCCGCTCGAACAGCAGGTCAACGGCGCGGACAACATGATGTATATGAACTCGTCCAGTTCGTCGACCGGCAACATGACGCTGACGACCTACTTCAACATCGGCACGGACCCCGCGCTCGCGCAGGTCGACGTGCAGAACCGCGTGAACCTCGCGCTGCCGACACTGCCCGACGCGGTCACGGCGCAAGGCGTGTCGGTGCAGAAGCGTTCGTCGGCGTTCATGATGGTGATCGCGATCTATTCGCCGGACAACTCGTATGACCAGTCCTACGTGGCGAACTACGCGAACGTGTATGTGCTCGATGCGTTAAAGCGCATTCCGGGCGCGAACCAGGCTTCGATCTTCGGCTCGGCCGACTACGCCATGCGAATCTGGATCAAGCCTGACCGCATGGCGAAGCTCAAGATCACCGTGAGCGATGTGCAGCAGGCGATCAGCAACCAGAATCAGCAGTTCTCGGCGGGGCGCCTCGGTCAGTCGCCGACCAGCGGCCCGGTTCTGCAAACCTTCCCGGTCGCGACCAAAGGCCGGATGACCGAGCCCGCCGACTTCGACAACATTATCCTGCGCGCCGGTTCCGGCGACGCTTCGACCGTGCGTATCAAGGACATCGGCCACGCGGAGCTGGGGGCAAAAGACTACTCGCTGCGCGGGCGCTACAACGGCAAGACCGCCACGCTGATCGCCGTGTACCAGCAGCCGGGCGCCAACGCGCTGCAGGTCGCCAAGCAGGTGCGCGCCACGCTCGATCAATTGCACAAGAGCTTCCCGCCGGGACTCAAATATGAAGTCGCGCTGGATACGACGGAGTTCGTTGAGGAGTCGATTGGCGAGGTGGTCCACACGCTGCGCGACGCCGTGATTCTCGTGATTCTGGTGGTGTACATTTTCCTGCAGAGCTTTCGTGCGACGCTCGTGCCGATTATCGCGGTACCCGTGTCGATTCTTGGCGCGTTCATCGGCATGATTGCGTTCGGTTTCTCGATCAACATGCTGACGCTGTTCGGCATGGTGCTCGCGATCGGCATCGTGGTGGACGATGCGATCGTCGTGATCGAGAACGTCGAGCGCAATATGACGGAATTCGGCCTGCCGCCGAAGGAAGCCGCCAAACACGCGATGGACGAAGTCACCGGTCCGGTGATCGCGATCGTGCTCGTGCTGCTCGCGGTGTTCATTCCGGTGGCGTTTCTATCGGGCATCACCGGCCAGTTGTACAAGCAGTTCGCGGTGACGCTTGCGGTGTCGGTGGTGTTGTCGGGGGTGGTCGCGTTGACGCTCTCGCCCGCGCTCGCCGCGATTCTGCTCAAACCCGGCGAGCACAAGAAGAACCGCTTCTTTCGCTGGTTCAACGAGCGGTTCGACCGCTTGACGCAGGGCTACGGCCGCGCGGTGCAGCTCGCGATCCGGCGCGTTGCGCTGTCGCTCCTGTTGATCGTCGCGATGGTGGCCGCGACCGTCGGGCTCTTCAAGCACATTCCGTCGTCCTTTGTGCCGGTCGAGGATCAGGGTTATCTGCTCGGCGCAGTGGTCCTGCCCGACGCAGCGAGTCTCGACCGGGCCGGCGAACTCTCGCAGCGAGCCGAACAATGGTTCGCGAAGCAGCCCGCGGTCAAGTCGGTTGCCGCGCCAATCGGCTACAGCCTGATCGACTCGCAATACAAGTCGAACGCGGGCACGCTGTTCATTACGCTCAAAGGGTTCAAGGAGCGCGGCGAGAACGGCACCGCGCAGGATCTGATCCGCGATGCGAACAAGGCGTTCGCGGGGTTCAAGGACGGCGTGGTGGTCCCGCTGAATCCACCGTCGATACCTGGTCTCGGCACGACCGGCGGCTTTGAGTTCTGGCTGCAGAGCACCGGCGACGGCAGTTATCAGGACCTCGAGGCAAAGGTCCGCGCAATGATTGCCAAGGCGCGTGAAAACCCGGCGCTGCGCGGCGTGAACTCGACCATCAACACGCACTCGCGGCAATTGTTGGTCGAGGTCGACCGGGAGCGGGCGGAATCGCTCGGCGTGCCGGTTCAGGACGTTTATGCGGCACTCCAGACCATGTTTGGTTCGTCGTATGTGAGCCAGTTTCCCAAGAGCAGCCGGCTCTTCCAGGTGATCGTGCAGGCCGAGCCGCAATACCGGACGCAGCCCGACGACATCCAGCAGCTTTACGTGCGCAATCGTCAGGGCGACATGGTGCCGATCAAGGCCGTCGCCACGTTCCGCTTCGTGCCGGGCGCGGACATCGTCAACCGTTTTAATAATTTCCCGGCCGCGAAGATCACCGGCGACGCCGCGCCGGGCCACAGTTCGGGTGAAGCGATCGCGGGCATGGAGCAGATCGCGCAGGAGGTGCTCGGCGAAGGCTACAGCTACGCGTGGAGCGGTCAGGCGTATGAGGAAAAGCAAGCCGGCTCGACCGCGGCGCTGGTGTTCGGCTTCGCGTTGCTGATGGTGTTCCTGATTCTCGCCGCCCAATACGAAAAGTGGTCACTGCCGATCGGCGTCCTGCTGGCCGTGCCGTTCGCGCTGTTCGGCGCATTGGTCGGCATTCTCCTGCGCGGAATGGAAGACGACGTGTACTTCCAGATCGGCTTGACGGTGCTGATCGCGCTCGCGGCGAAGAACGCGATTCTGATCTTCGAGTTTGCCGTCGAGATGCGCGAGAAGGAAGGACTGGGGCCCTACGACGCCGCGATCAAGGCAGCAAAACTGCGTCTGCGCCCAATCATCATGACGTCGCTCGCGTTCATTCTCGGTTGCGTGCCGCTGGCGATCGCGAGCGGCGCCTCGGCGGCGAGCCGCCGCTCGCTCGGCACCGGTGTGATCTTCGGCATGCTCGGTGCGACGGCCATTGCACTGTTCTTCATTCCGATGTTCTTCTGGGGGCTCGAAACGCTGTCGTCGCGCAAGAAGCAGACTGAGCCCGGGGCGGATGCCGGACCGCCGGCCGTGCCGCGGCCACGGGAGGAATAGGCATGAGACCCTCTGTGTGTCGCCTCACCGTCGCGCTGTGCGCCTGCTGGCTCGCAGGCTGCGCGGTCGGGCCGGACTACCACCGCCCGGCTATCGATACGCCGTCGTCGTTCCGCTACGCGTCGCCCGACGCCGAGGTGGTCGACGCTTCCACGTTTCAATGGTGGAGCCAGTTCAACGATCCGGTGCTCGACGGGTTGATTCAGCGGGCGCTCGATCAGAACAAGGATCTTGGGATCGCGGCTGCGCGTGTCGACGAGTTTTACGGCCGGCTGATGTCCACGCGCGCCGCGCTGTTCCCGCAAATCGGCGCGAACTTCGCCGGCGGCCGCAGCCGTGGCGTGCCCGCACCCGGCTTCCCGCCCGCGGTCGGCAACCAGGTGCAGCTCGACGTGATGGCGTCGTGGGAAATCGATCTGTTCGGCCGTTTGCGGCGTCTGACGGAAGCGGCACGCGCCGATTATCTCGGCACCCAGGCCGCGCAACAGGCCACGCGCATTTCGTTGATCGCCAGCGTGGCGACGTCGTATCTGCTGCTGCGCGATCTCGACCAGAGGCTGGAGATTTCGAAGTCGACGCTGGCTAGCCGTGCCGATGCGGTGACGCTGTTCCGGGTGCGCTACGGCGGCGGCGTCGTTTCGCAACTGCCGGTCAGTCAGGCGAAGTCCGAGTACGAGTCGGCTCAGGCGCAGGTCTATTCGTTCCAGCAACAGATCGCCCAGCAGGAGAATGCGTTGTCGCTACTGCTCGGCGACAACCCGGGGCCGATTCCGCGTGGCAAGCCGCTCACGCAACTGACCGCGCCCGCGATTCCGGCGGGCTTGCCGTCGTCGTTGCTCGAACGACGGCCGGATATCCTTCAGGCCGAGCAGGCGTTGATTTCCGCGAATGCGTCGATAGGCGCGGCACGCGCGCAGTATTTCCCGACCATCTCGCTGACGGGCCTGTTCGGCGCGGCGAGTACGGCGCTCTCGGGGCTCTGGACCGGTCCGGCGCGCATCTGGTCGTTCGCGGGTGCGGTCTCGCAGCCGATCTTCACCGGGGGTGCGATTGCGGGCTCCGTGCGCAGCGCCGAGGCGATACAGAAGGAGGCCTTGCTCAGCTATGAGCAGACGATCCAGTCCGCGTTTGCCGATGTGGAAGACGCGCTGGTGGGTGTCGCGCGCGTGAGGGATCAGTTGCAGGCCACTAACCGGCAAGTCGACGCGCTCACGCAATACCTGTCGCTCGCGCGTGATCTGTACGAGGGCGGCTACACGAGCTATCTGGAAGTGCTCGACGCGGAGCGGAGCCTGTTTGCCGCGCAGCTCCAGCAATCGCAGCTGCAGGACCAGGAGCTCGCGGAAGTCGTGTCGCTGTACAAGGCGCTGGGTTATGGATGGACGGTCGGCCCCGCGGCACAGGCGCAAACTGGCGGGTAACGTGGCAGTTGAGCCCGCAGTTGAGCTCGCAGCAGAGCTGGCGGCTAAAGAGCAGGGCGCCGCCAGTTCCACGCCCGGGCGATGAGTTCGATCAGATCGAACGGAGTCAACGGGTATTGCCGAGCACCTTCTTCGCAGTCGCATCGACAGCCTGGCGCATCTTGTCGACCAGTTCGTCGATCTGCGCATGGTCGATCACGAGCGGCGGGGCGACGATCAGCCGGCCGTTCGTGGAGCGGACGATCGCGCCCAGTTCGAAGCCGACGGTCCGGCTGTGCCAGGTCAACTCGGCCTCGTCACTGAAACGCTCGCGCGTGGCCTTGTTCTTCGCGAACTGGATGGCGGCGACCGCGCCCACACCCTGGATCTCGCCGATCAGCGGATGATCGCCGAACGCATCGCGCAATGCCTTCTGCAGATACGGCCCGGTATCGTTCTTCGTGCGCTCGACAAGCCCGTCTTTCTGGAGAACATCGAGATTGGCCAGCGCGACCGCCGCCGCGACCGGGTGCCCCGAGTAGGTCAGTCCGTGCGCGTACACACCGCCTTTTTCCACGAGCGCCTCGCCGACCCGGCGGCTCATGATCAGGCCGCCCATCGGCACATAGCCTGACGTCAGTCCCTTGGCGATACAGATCAGATCGGGTTCGAAGCCGAAATGCCGGTGCGCGAACCACTCGCCGGTGCGCCCGAAACCGCCGATCACTTCGTCCGCGCACAACAGCACGTCGTATTGGCGGCAAATGCGCTGGATTTCCTGCCAGTAGCCGTCCGGCGGGAAGATCATGCCGCCTGCGCCCTGGAACGGCTCGGCGACAAAAGCGCCGACCCGGTCCGCGCCCAGTTCGAGAATCTTCTTTTCGAGCGACAGTGCCGCCTGCTTGCCGAATGCTTCGGGGCTCAGATCGCCGCCGTTCGCGTACCAGTAAGGTTCGTCGACGTGCGTGATGTTCGGAATCGGCAGGTCGCCCATCTCATGCATGAAGGCCATGCCGCCCAGCGACGCGCTGCCCACCGTCGAGCCGTGATAGCCATTGACTCGCCCGATCAATACTTTCTTGCTGGGCTTGCCCATGATGTCCCAGTAACGCCGCACCGTGCGAATGAGCACTTCATTCGACTCCGAGCCGGAGTTGGTGTACACGACATGGCTGAAACGATCGCCCAGCAGCGAGAACAGCCGTTCCGACAACTCGATCACCGACGGATGCGTGGTATGAAAGAACATGTTGTAGTAGGACAGTTCTTTCATTTGCCGCGACGCCGCGTCGATCAGTTCCTGACGGCCATAACCGACGTTGGTGCACCAGAGGCCGGACATGCCGTCGAGGTAGCGGTTGCCGTCGTTGTCCCAGAGATAGACACCTTCGCCCCGCACCATGACGCGCGCCCCTTCGTGATTCAGGGCTTTCTGATCGACGAAGGCATGCAGGTGATGGGCTGCATCGCTTTGTTGATAGTCGCGAGTCGCGCGGTGCGGAAAGTGAGGAGCGTTCATGTTTGAGTTTCCAGTTGTGTGACAGACTAATCAGTACGAGATCCACGTCGTTTTCAGGCCCGTGTACTTGTCGAGCGCATGCAGCGACAGGTCACGGCCGAATCCCGATTGACGGAAACCGCCGAACGGCGTTTGCGCGCTAAGCGCATCGACCGTATTGACGGATACCGTGCCGGCACGCAAACGTGACGCTACGCGATGAGCGCGCGACAGGCGGCCCGTCCAGACCGACGCGGCGAGTCCATAGATCGAGTCGTTGGCGAGCGCGATCGCCTCGTCCTCCGTGTCGAATTTGAGCACCGACAGCACCGGTCCGAAGATTTCTTCGCGCGCGATCGGATTGCTTGCGTTCACATCGACGAAGATGGTCGGCTCGATAAAGTACCCCTTGCCGCCGAAACGCCATGTTCCACCGCCGGTTGCCAGCGTCGCGCTCGTGCGCCCCCGATCGATCCATCCGTTGACACGCTCGAATTGCGCGCGGTCGACAATCGCGCCCATGCCGCTGGCCGGATCGAGCGGGTCGCCTGGCATGAAGTCGCGCGAATGGGCAATCAGGCGCTCGACAAACTCGTCGTGAATCGAACGCTGCACCAGCAGCCGTGAATTGGCCGAGCACACTTCGCCCTGGTTGAAGAAGATGCCGAAGCACGCCTTGCGGGCCGCAAGATCGAGATCGTCGGTGTCCTCGAAAACCATATTCGGGCTCTTGCCGCCGCATTCGAGCCAGACCTGCTTCATGTTCGATTGCGCGGCGTATTCGAGAAACTTCTTGCCGACGGCCGTCGATCCGGTAAACGCCAGGACGTCCACGTCCGGATGTAATCCGAGCGCGCGTCCGGCGGTCTCGCCCAATCCCGGCACGACGTTCAGCACGCCTGGCGGCAAGCCGGCCTCGAGCGCGAGTTCCGCAAGACGCAAGGCGGACAGCGGCGATTGCTC
Organism: Paraburkholderia ginsengiterrae; assembly: GCF_001645125.1. Classification (GTDB taxonomy): domain Bacteria; phylum Pseudomonadota; class Gammaproteobacteria; order Burkholderiales; family Burkholderiaceae; genus Paraburkholderia; species Paraburkholderia ginsengiterrae. The sequence goes on from NZ_LXKA01000360.1 coordinate 152,664, forward strand.
GGCAGGCTTCAGTACGACGCTGTTGCCCGCCGCGAGTGCGGGTGCCACTTTCCAGGCCACCATGTCGAGCGGGAAATTCCACGGCACGACAGCACCCACCACGCCGAGCGGCTCCCGCGTGACGACCGCGAGATTGCCCGGATCGGTCGAGGCAACCTCGCCGTTCAGTTTGTCGATCGCCTCGCCATACCAGCAGAACAGGCTGCTGGCGGCCGGCACGTCGATCTCGAAGGCGTCGGCCACGCGTTTGCCCATGTTGAGCGAGTCGAGCAGGGCGAGTTCCGCGCCGTGCGACGCAATCAACTCACCCAGGCGGCACAGCACGCGTTTGCGTTCCGCCGGCGGACAACGCGACCAGTGCCCGGCATCGAACGAAGCACGGGCTGCGCGAACGGCGTCGTCGATATCGGCCTTGCCGCAAGACGCCACGTTGGCAATCACGGCCTCGGTGGCGGGGTTTATCGCCTCGAAAGTCTCGTTTTGATGACCACTGGTGAAACGGCCGTCGATGTGCGCCTGCGTGCGCGGGACGATCTCCGCCGCCAGTCGCTGCCAGTCCATATGGCTGTGATTTTCTGCTGAGGAATGACTCAAGGAATGACTCCGTTCTGATGATGGACAGGCCTCGCTGTCCATCTCCTGCATCAATGATGGAAACAGCTACCGCTCTCAGACCCTACTGTCGATCAACAAAAAGGGTGCGGAAAGAACAAATTTGTTCTTCATTGCATCAGGTTTTCCTATGCATTTTTTGAGTTGCATTCCCCTTCGGTGAATTTCGATGTTTCGGCACTCACACGCCGGGACGAATTTTATCTTTTGCGTTCATAGGCGAGCGATGGCGCCATGAATCTGCATATGGGAAAACTATCTACAGTGTAGGAAAACTATTTTTATTCAATAAATGCCCGGTGCTAGTCTTCACCCGTCCTTCGCCGCAGCCTCCTTGCACAAGGGGAATCCGCGAGGCTCGCACCGACTTCCGCAGTTACTTCTTTGCCCACAGGGGAATCACCATGAACGCTTGTTATTCCGGACGTCTCATTCGTCATGCGGTCGCGGCGGCCGCACTTCTCGCCGTCGCCAGCCTGGGTGCGCTGCCGGCCACGCCCGCGCGTGCAGCCGATACCGAACTGAACGTCTACAACTGGTCGGACTATATCGGCAAGGACACGATTCCGGGCTTCGAGAAGCAGACCGGCATCCACGTGAAATACGACAACTACGATAGCGACGACACCTTGCAGGCCAAGCTGCTCGCGGGCAGTTCCGGCTATGACATCGTCGTGCCGACGTCGAACTACATGGCCAAGCAGGTGCAGGCCGGCGTCTATCAGAAGCTCGACAAGTCGAAGCTGCCGAACCTGGCCAACCTCGATCCGGTGCTGATGAAAATCACGCGCGACGCCGATCCGGGTAATCAGTACGGCGTGCCGTACGCCTATTTCACGGACGGCATGGGCTACAACCTGCAGGCTGTGCAGAAGGCGCTCGGCGCCAACGCGCCGGTCGACAGCTGGGCGCTGCTGTTCGATCCGCAGAATCTCTCGAAGCTCAAGAGCTGTGGTGTGTCGTTTCTCGACGACCCCGTGAACGTCTTTGCCGCGGTGCTGCAATACCTCCATAAGGACCCCAACAGCACGGTGCCGGCCGACTATCAGGCCGCGTACGAAGTGCTGAAGAAAGTTCGTCCGTACATCACCCAGTTCAACTCGTCGGGCTATATCAACGACCTTGCCAATAACGACATCTGCGTCGCGTTCAGCTGGTCGGGCGACGTCGGCATTGCGCACCGTCGCGCGCAGGAAGCGAAGCGTTCGTATGAGATCAAGTTCAACAATCCGAAGGAGGGTGGCCTGCTCGGCATCGACATGATGGTCATTCCGAAGGACGCACCGCATCCCGAGGCCGCGCTTGAGTGGATCAACTATATCGAGGACCCGAAGGTCAACGCCGGCATTACCAACGAGGTGTTTTACCCGACCGCCAACAAAGCCGCGCGCGCGTATGTGATTCCGGCGGTGGCGCAGGATCCGGGCGTGTTCCCGCCGGAGGACGTGCTGAACAAGATGACCCTGATGAAGCCGTTGCCGACCGACATCCTGCGGCTTGAAAACCGTCTCTGGTCCCAACTGAAAACCGGTCATTAAGCGGACAACCGAACGGCCCGCGATTCGCAAGGAATGGTTACATCATGAACTCGACGACCTCAAAAAACGCAGCCGGCGCCACACAGATGGCCCGCCTCGCAGTGACGACAAAATCGAAACCGGACGAATTCGTTCGCATCGAAAACGTCGTGAAGAAATTCGGCGACAGCACCGCTGTCGATAACGTCAGCCTGAACATTGCCAAGAACGAACTGTTCGCGCTGCTCGGCAGCTCCGGCTGCGGCAAGTCCACGCTCCTGCGCATGCTCGCGGGGCTGGAGACGGTCACCTCCGGGCGGATTTTCGTCGACGGCGAAGACCTTGCCACGATGCCGCCGTACAAGCGGCCGGTCAACATGATGTTCCAGTCGTACGCGCTGTTCCCGCACATGAGCGTGGAGGCGAACATCGCCTTCGGCCTGAAGCAGGAAGGCACGCCGAAGAACGAGATCAAGGAGCGCGTGGCCGATGCGCTCAATCTCGTACAGATGAGCAAATACGCGCAGAGGAAGCCCCATCAGCTCTCCGGCGGTCAGCAGCAGCGTGTGGCGCTGGCCCGTTCGCTCGTCAAGCGCCCCAAGCTGCTGCTGCTCGACGAGCCGATGTCGGCGCTCGACAAGAAGATCCGCCAGAAAACGCAGCTCGAACTCGTGAACATCATCGAGAAGGTGGACGTGACCTGCGTGATGGTCACGCACGACCAGGAAGAAGCGATGACGATGGCTGGCCGCCTCGCCGTGATGAGCGAAGGCCGCATCGTGCAGATCGGTTCGCCGAGCCAGGTGTACGAGTTTCCGAATAGCCGCTTCTCGGCGGAATTCATCGGCTCGACCAACCTGTTCGAAGGCACGGTGGTCGAGGACGAACCGGATCACATCTTCGTGGAAAGCGAGGATCTCGAAACGCGCATGTACGTGAGCCACGGCATCACCGGGCCGCTCGGCATGCCGGTGGGGATCTCAGTGCGCCCTGAGCGCGTGAAGGTGTCGCTGGAGAAACCGTCGTCGCCGCACAACTGGGCGCGCGGCGTGGTCTCGGACGTGGCGTACATGGGCAGCTATTCGCTGTATCACGTGCGCCTGCCGAGCGGCAAGACGGTGGTGTCGAATCTGTCCAGCTCGCACCTGATGAGCGAAGGTGCGCCCTCGTACAACGACGACGTGTTCGTCTACTGGTCGCCGGCTAGCGGCGTGGTGCTGACGCAATGAGAACCTCCGCCCCTACCTCTACAGTGGCATCCGGCGCACTGACGCGGCGCCTTGCGATGCTAGTGCCGTCGGGCCGCTCGACCGTGATCGGTGTGCCGTTTCTCTGGCTCACTTTGTTTTTCGCGGTGCCGTTCGTGCTGGTGCTGAAGATCAGTTTCACCGATTCGCGGCTTGGAATTCCGCCTTATACCGATCTTGTCAGCGCGAAAGATGGTGTGCTGCATATGGTCATGCAGCTGAGCCACTATGCGTTCCTGCTGCAGGACGATCTGTATATCGCCACCTATATCAGTTCGCTGAAGATGGCCGCGATCTCGACCTTCTGCTGCCTGCTGATCGGATACCCGGTTGCGTACTACATTGCGCGCTCCGCACCGGCTACCCGCAATCTGCTGATGATGGGCGTGATGCTGCCGTTCTGGACGTCGTTCCTGATCCGCGTGTACGCATGGATCGGCATCCTGAAGGACGACGGTCTGCTCAATCACACGCTGATGGCGTTCGGCATGATTCACTCGCCATTGCGCCTGTATCACACGGATATCGGCGTGTATATCGGCATGGTCTATTCGTACCTGCCGTTCATGGTGATGCCGCTGTACGCGCACCTTGTGAAGATGGACCTGACGCTGCTCGAAGCCGCTTACGACCTGGGCTGCAAACCGTGGACCGCATTCACGCGCATCACGCTGCCGCTCTCGAAGAACGGGATTATCGCCGGCAGCCTGCTGGTGTTCATTCCGGCAGTGGGCGAGTACGTGATCCCGGAACTGCTCGGCGGCGCCGATACGCTGATGATCGGCCGCGTGATGTGGAATGAGTTCTTCAACGATATGGACTGGCCGATGGCGTCCGCCGTGACAGTCGCGATGGTTCTGCTGCTGCTCGTGCCGATGGCCGTGTTCCAGTATTACCAGGTCAAGGAGCTGGAAGGTACGAAATGATCAAACCCAATAAACCCCTTTCGACCGGTGTGCTGACGCTTGGCTTCCTGTTCCTGTATATCCCGATCATCAGCCTGGTGGTGTATTCGTTCAACGAGTCCAAGCTCGTCACTGTCTGGTCCGGCTTCTCGTTCAAGTGGTACGGCGCACTGCTGCACGATGAGGAATTACTCACCGCGGCATGGCTCTCGCTGAAGATCGGTTTGATGACCGCGTTCGCATCGGTGGTGGTCGGGACGTGGGCGGGTTTCGTGCTGGCGCGCTTCGGGCGCTTTCGCGGCTTCACGCTGTTCGCCGGCATGATCAACGCGCCGCTGGTGATTCCCGAAGTGATTCAGGGCATCTCGCTGCTGCTGCTGTTCGTTGCGATGGAGCAGATGCTCGGCTGGCCGAAGGGCCGGGGCGTCATCACGATGTGGATCGGCCACGTCATGCTGTGCGTGTCGTACGTGGCGATCATCGTGCAGTCGCGGGTGAAAGAGCTGAACAGATCGCTCGAAGAAGCCGCACTCGATCTGGGCGCCACGCCGTTCAAGGTGTTCTTCCTGATCACGCTGCCGCTGATCTCGCAGGCGCTGATGTCGGGCTGGCTTCTCTCGTTCACGCTCTCGTTCGACGACCTGGTGCTCTCCGCGTTCCTGTCGGGACCGGGCTCGACCACCCTGCCGCTCGTCGTGTTCTCACGGGTGCGCCTCGGTCTGAATCCGGAAATGAATGCGCTTGCCACGATCTTCATCACCACGGTGACGGTCGGCGTGATCGCGGTGAACCGCTGGATGCAGTTGCGTGAGCGCAAGCGGATGCGTGATATGCAGACAGCCTTCTCCATCCCCCAGGAAGCCGGCTCGAACGCCACCGCCGCGCCACAACAAGCCGCCGCTCGCAAGCCGCTCGATGCGGCGCGTGCATAGCACTCGCTTTGCAATACGACCAATAAGGAGAATTTGCATGAGAAAGAAGCTCATCTGTCTGTTGGTGGCGGGGAGTCTGCCTGGCATGGCCATGGCAGATGCCACCAGCGACCAGATCAAGGCGCTGCAAGCCCAGCTCAACGCGCTGCAAAAGGAGGTCAAGCAGTTGCGCGCGGAAGTCGCCACCAAACCGAAGGCAGCCGCCGCTGCAGCCCCTGCTCCGGCAGTGCTCGCCGCGCCGGTGGACATCTCGTCGCCTGACTACGGCAAGGCACAAGCCACGCTGACCAACGATCAGGTCGATTCGATGAAGCAGCAGATCGCCAACCAGCAGCTGAAGGTCGACTCGCTGGTGGATGCGGCCAATACCGGTCCGATCGCGGGCCTCTCGGTGACGGGCTATATCGATCCGACCTACATCTATAACCGCGCGCAGAGCAGCTCGTCGTTCCTGTTCGCGAACCACGAGAGCGCCTACAACTACTTCAACAGCACGTTCGGCGACCTGTACCTCGACATCAAGAAGACCTTCGGTGTCGGCCCGATGGCGCCGTCGGCCGAGATCACGCTGATGCCGAACCGCGGCAACGGCATTACGCTGCTGCAGAACGAGCACGGCAATATCGGCAACAACATCCTGAATACGGCCGTGGTGAACGTGCCGTTGAACGCGACCACGACGCTCGTGGCCGGTTTGATTCCGAGCTTCGGCGGCTACGAGGTGCAGCAGTCGAACCAGATGCTCACGCTCACGCACAACCTGCTGTATGACTTCTCGGATCCGGGCAGCTACATCGGGATCGGCGCGAACTACACGAAGGGCGACTGGGCGTGGAAGTTCTTCCTCGGCAACGAGCAGTACCGCACGTATGGTGCGACGACGCAGATCGGCACCAATGCACTGGGCGATCCGATCACGACCAGCAACAAGATTCCGACCTTCACGGCACGTACCGACTACACGTGGTCGAGCGCGCTGGATATCGGCGGGTCGTTCAATATCGGGCGTCAGACGCTGCCTAGCGCGATCAACCCGACCACGGGCAACGTCTCTTACGGCGTAGGCGGCAACTCGCCGAGCGCGGGCGGTACGTTCTTCTTCACGGAAGCCGACCTGACCTACACGCTCGCGGACGTGCAGTACAACGCCGAACTGGACTACGGCCAGCAGCAGAACGGCGCGTTCAACGGCGGCCAGGCGCAATGGTACGGCCTCTCGCTGCTCGCGCACCGCAAGTTCAATCTGCCGGTGGTGGGCCGCATGGGTGCAACCGTGCGTTATGACCTGCTGGTCGACAGCAAGAACGGCGGCGGTGGCGGTGGCATCGCGCTGAACTCGAACGGCATGGACACGGCCGACGGCTTCGGTATCGGCGCGGACTGTCTCGCCAATTCGAAGGCGAACGGTGGTGTCGGCTTCGAGTGCAAGGGCGCGACCCGTCAGGACGTGGCGCTCGACCTGCTGTTCTTCCCGACCCAGCAGATCACAGTCAAGGTGGAATACCGCCACGACTGGGCCAACAAACAGGTGTTCCTGAAGAACGACGGTTCGTATGGCAAGTCCAACGACCTGCTCGCGACCCAGTTCATCTACTCGTTCTAACGTGTAAGCAGCGAAACGGGGCGCCTCGCGACAGTGTCATCGTCGTCAGACGCCCGCGCTTTTGTTATCGCTATGCTTAGCGCTTCGCGTGATTCTTCTTGATGTACGTTTCACAGAATGACGCGAAGCGGCGCACCACCTGGCGTGGCTTCATATTGCGCGACTGCGCGATACCCAGCGTGGTTGCCGCCACATCGTCCTTGAACCGCTTGACGACGAAATCCTCACCGTCCACGGTGTGAGTCGATTTGAGCGGGAAGTTCAGGATGCTGTACCCCAGGCCGTTCGCCACCATCCCGCGGACCACTTCCGGTTGTGCCGACCTGAACACCGGCACCGGCCGCTCGCCCACCACGTCGAACAGCGCCGCAAAATACTCCCGGCTGTGCGGCAGGTCCAGCATCACATACGGTTCCCCCACGAGATTCGCCAGCGAGATCGAGCGATGCTGCGCCAGATGGTGCGTTTTCGGCAAGATGACGTACGGCGGCAGCGTCAGCAGCGGCAGGAATTCGACGTCGTCGGTCAGATCGATGTTGTAGGTCAGCGCGAGGTCGAGCGAGCCGTCGTGCAGGCCCGTGAACAGATCGTCCTGGTGCGCCTCCAGCGTCTGGAAGACGACGCCGGTATGCTGTGCGACAAAGCGGCTGATGATGCCCGGCAGCAGCGGTGGGGCCAGCGAAACGAGGCAGCCGAGAGCGATGCCGCCCGATATGCCCGTGTCCATGCCCCGTGCGGCCGCCTGCAGTTCTTCCGCATTCTTCAGCAGGTCGCGCGCCTTGCCGAGCATCTCGCGCCCGGCCTGGGTCAGGGACAGGCCGGACGCGTGGTGGCGGATGAACAGTTGCACACCGAAAGACTCCTCCAGCTCGGCAATCGCCGTGGAAATGGAGGGCTGCGAGATATGCAGCACTTTTGACGCGCCGGTAAACGACAGCGCCTCGGCTGTCACGACGAAATAGCGCAGCTGGCGCAGCGAATAGCGAAGCAGCGGGTTTTCCATTGAAGCGTCCCCATGAGCGGATTCTTATGGACGCGCCGGTACGGCGCGTGTCTCCACGTGGATTATCCCGCGTTTTGCATAGATAAAACAGATAGCTTGCATTTTTTAAATATGTTTTTCAGATGTGAGGTTTGCGCGTAGATTTCTTTCACAGCAAAGATCAAACCGCCTCTCTGAAGGACATCACCATGACAGTTGAAAAAATGCCGATAGATACGCTGGTGGTTGGCGCCGGGCAGGCCGGCGTGGCCATGAGCGAACACCTCAGCAAGCTTGGCGTGCCCCATCTCGTCCTCGAGCGCGATCGTATCGCTGAACGCTGGCGCACGGGCCGGTGGGATTCGCTGGTTGCGAATGGCCCGGCCTGGCATGACCGGTTTCCGGGTCTCGAGTTCGACGATCTCGATCCCGACGCCTTCGCCGGAAAAGAGCGGGTGGCCGAATATTTCGAAGCCTATGCCACGAAATTCAACGCACCGATCCGTACGGGCGTGGAAGTGACGAAGGTGGTACGCAATACCGGCCGCCCCGGCTTTACCATCGAAACGTCGGATGGCGTGATCGAAGCGAATCGCGTGGTGGTCGCAACCGGACCCTTCCAACGCCCGGTGATCCCGCCGATCGCGCCTCAAGACAAAAACGTTACGCAGATCCATTCCGCCGACTATCGCAATCCGCAGCAACTGCCCGAGGGCGCGGTGCTGGTGGTCGGCGCCGGGTCGTCGGGCGTGCAGATCGCCGATGAGTTGCAGCGTGCGGGCAGGAAGGTTTATCTATCGGTCGGACCGCACGATCGTCCGCCACGCGCCTATCGCAGCCGCGATTTCTGCTGGTGGCTGGGCGTGCTCGGCGAATGGGATAAAGAGGTCGCCACGCGGGGCAGGGAGCATGTGACCATCGCCGTTAGCGGCGCGCGCGGCGGCCACACCATCGACTTCCGCGAGCTCGCCAGCCAGGGCATGACGCTCGTCGGCCTGACGAAGTCGTTTGTCGACGGCAAGGTCACCTTCGAAACCGATCTTGCCGACAACATTGCTCAAGGCGACGCGAACTATCTGTCGCTGTTGAATGCCGCCGACGCCTACATAGCGCAGAACAATCTCGATCTTCCGGAAGAACCTGAAGCCCGCCGCATGCTTGCGGATCCGGACTGCGTGACTCATCCGCTCCTCGAACTCGATCTGGCCGAGGCCGGCATTACCTCGATTGTCTGGGCAACGGGTTACTCAGTCGATTACGGCTGGCTGCAGGTCAATGCCTTCAACGCAAACGGCAAGCCGCAGCATCAGCGCGGTGTGTCGTCCGAGCCCGGTGTCTATTTCCTCGGGCTTCCGTGGCTCTCGCGCCGCGGCTCCTCGTTCATCTGGGGTGTCTGGCACGACGCCCGGCATATTGCCGACCATATCGCCACGCAGCGCAAATATCTCGCTTACCGTGATGCGTCGCAACGCCACGAGGGTGAGCGTCGCGAACAGCAATCCGGCGACAGCTACCCCGATTCGCGCCTGTCGGCCTGAATTTTCTTTCCCGTATTGAGGTGCATTGATGAGCCAACCCACGCATACCCGCATTCGCATGTTCAACACCAAGGACACCTATCCGAACCAGTCGCTGGATAACGATCTTTGCCAGGCCGTGCGCGCCGGCAATACCGTCTATGTGCGCGGCCAGGTCGGTACGGATTTCGACGGCCGCCTGATCGGACTCGGTGACCCGCGCGCCCAGGCCGAGCAGGCGATGAAAAACGTCAAGCAGTTGCTGGAAGAGGCGGGCAGCGATATGACCCACATCGTCAAGACCACTACCTATCTGATCGACCCGCGCTACCGCGAGCCGGTGTATCAGGAAGTCGGCAAGTGGCTCAAAGGCGTGTTCCCCATTTCCACGGGTCTCGTGGTGAGCGCGCTGGGCCAGCCGCAATGGTTGATGGAGATCGACGTGATCGCGGTGATTCCGGATGGCTGGACGGCGAAGCAGGCCTGAGGAGCGGCATATGACATTCTCGATCATCGGACGCTGTGCGCAAACCGGGCAGCTTGGGATCGCCATCAGTTCGTCCAGTATTGCGGTGGGCGCCCGGTGCCCCTGGGTGCGCTCAGGCGTGGGCGCGGTGGCGACCCAGAACGTAACGCTGCCAGCCCTTGGTCCACAGATCCTCGATCTCCTCGAAGACCAGCAACTCGCGCCCGCGGCGGCGCTCGACCGCGCGCTCGGCACCGACAGCTGGCATGAGTACCGGCAGGTGACGGTGATCGACGGCCAGGGCCGCACCGCGTTCTTCAGCGGCAATGAAGCGCTGGGCGTGCACCATGCGGTGGCCGGTGAGCAGTGCGTTGCAGCGGGCAACTTGCTGGAGGGTGTTCACGTCATCGAGGCCATGGCTCAGGCGTTCGGCAGCGCGTCCGGCATGCTCGCCGAACGCCTGCTGGCCGCCATGCATGCGGCGATGGCGGCCGGCGGCGAGGCCGGCCCCGTGCACTCGGCGGCGCTCAAGATCGTGGGCGATGTGAGCTGGCCGATCGCCGATCTGCGGGTCGACTGGGCGGATGCCGACCCGATCGGCAAGCTGGACGATCTTTGGCAAGCCTATCGGCCGCAGATGCAGGACTATCTGGTGCGGGCGTTGAATCCGACCACGGCACCCAGCTATGGAGTGCCAGGTGATGAGTAAGGCGGCGAGCCGTGAGTTGCTTGAACGGTTGATCGGTTTAGCCACCGTCAGCCGGGATTCCAACCTGGCGCTGATCGATTTCATCCGACAATACCTGGCCGGCCTCGGGGTGGAGAGCGAACTGTTCTACAACCCGGAGCGCACCAAGGCCAACCTGTTCGCCACCATCGGTCCGCGTGAGCGCGGTGGCATTGTGCTGTCCGGCCATACCGATGTTGTGCCGGTGGATGGCCAGGACTGGACGGTCGAGCCGTTTAGCCTGACCGAGCGGGAAGGGCGCCTGTACGGCCGCGGCACCGCCGATATGAAAGGCTTCATCGCCTCCGTGCTGGCGGCAGTCCCCATCTTTCTCGAACGGACGTTGGAGCTGCCGGTGCACCTTGCCTTCTCCTATGACGAGGAAGTGGGATGCCTGGGTGTGCGACCGATGCTGGCGGAACTGGCCAAGCGTCCGCACAAGCCGCGCCTGTGCCTGATCGGCGAACCGACTGAGATGAAGCCGGTGCTGGGTCACAAGGGCAAGCTCGCGATGCGTTGCCACGTGCATGGTGCGGCCTGCCACTCGGCCTACGCACCTTATGGGGTGAACGCCATCCAGTACGCGGCGCGGCTGATTGGCCGGCTGGAAGAGATCGGTGCGCAACTGGCGCAGCCTGAACATCACGACGAGCGCTTCGATCCGCCATTCTCGACCGTGCAGACCGGCGTCATCAAAGGAGGCCGCGCACTGAACATCGTGCCGGCGGAATGCGAATTCGACTTCGAGGTGCGCGCGTTGCCAGGCTTCGATGCCCACGAGGTCGCGGACAAGCTGCGCAACTATGCCGAGTCAGAACTGCTGCTGTCGATGCGCGCGGTGCAGCCGGACACGGGCATTCATTTGCAGCCGCTGAGCGCCTACCCGGGCCTGGCCACTCCGCCCGACAGCGAAGCGGCAAGCCTGTTGGCACTGCTGAGCGGTTCCACCGAGTTCGGCACGGTGGCCTTCGGCACCGAAGGCGGCCTGTTTAACGAGGCGGGCATTCCCACGGTGGTTTGCGGGCCGGGAAGCATGGATCAGGGGCACAAGCCGGACGAGTTCATTACCCTCGATCAGTTGAACCGCTGCGATGCGATGCTGGGACGCCTGGCCGAGACCCTGTGGAGCCCTCGCTGATGCCCCGCGCCGCGGGGTAGTAATAGCCCCCATGCCGTTCAGCCTTCGGTGCATGGTTATCCGGGTAGCCCCGCCTTGGCGACGCTAAGTCGTCAAGCAATCCCGGAGTTACCGTTAAACGAAGGCAAATTGAAAGAATAAAAGCCGCCCTGATGAACCGCCCGCGCATCGGGCGACGAACCGCGCCGGTGCCGCACGCAATCGGCGCCTGCCTTCATTTCCCCGCCGTCCGCCCCCAATCCGAAGACCGCCGATGGGTTCCCCCTACCGCAAGTGTAGGGGGGTGCCCCATCCCAGGCTACGGCGCTCTTGTCCAGAATCCAGATACGGGCCGATCTCAGAATGCAATCAGCCCGCATCCGCTGTAGAGCATGACGCCCGGCGCCTATCGCGCCGGCTGACCCCTGGGACGGAGGTCATATGTTCAGTACCCACGCTTATCGCAGCAGTGTTGCCGCGCTGCTGTTCCTGCTATTCGCAGTTCCTTCATTCGGCCAGTCGTTCGCGGTGCAATGCCCGAGCACCACGCCGGCGCATCCGACGGCGCTGCCGCCAAACGCACCCGAGCCCCTCTACACCGGGCCGTCCTATACCGGACAGACCTCCGCCTCAACGGGCGTCATCAACGGGGCGATCAAGTGTCAGCAGATCGCCGGGGGTGACGGCTACGCGACGATGGCGAACGGCGTGCAGACCTACCTGTTCGCCTTCGGCCCCTTGTCGGGTCTCGCCGACATCAAGTCGGGCAATCCCGGCACCGAGTTCGCCTCGGTGTTCAACACCGTCGGCGACCCCAGGTTGGACCCGACCTACAACGGCGCGGTCGGCCTTACGCCAGATCCGGATTCCGTGCCACCGGGCCAGTTGACCGGCCACGTCGATCCGCGGCCGATCATGGACATTGGCGTGATGAATGGCAACGAGCCGGCGCCGATGATGGCGATCGACGAGGACGACGAGTTCTTCCTCACGCTGACCAACGTTGGGATGATCATGCGCCCCGACCTGTTCGAGCGGCACACGGTGCACTTCCACGGCTACCCGAACGCCTCGTCGTTCTATGACGGCGTGCCGGACGCGTCGGTGGCGATCAACATCGGCGCGAGCTTCACCTACTACTACCTCGCGCCGGATGCCGGGACCTACTTCTGGCACTGCCACATCACGCCGCCGGAGCACCTGCAGATGGGCATGGTCGGTCAGATCTTCGTGCGGCCGCGCCAGAACCGCGTGCCCGCCAGCGCGTCGCTGTACGCCTCGCTACAGAAGCAGCAACTGGATCTGCGCACGGCGTGCGGCAACGACATTCTGTGCACGACGCCGCTGCCGCCGTCGAACGGCGTGCTCCACGCCAACAACAAGAGCGGCTCGCCAACGCTCTACGCGTACAACGACGGTGACGGCTCGACTGCCTACGACGTCGAGTATCCGGTGCAGATCCACGGCTTCGATCCGAACTTCCACTTCGTGGGCATGACGTTCAATCCGGAGCCGTTCACCGACATGAAGGACAAGTTCTTCATGCTGAACGGGCGCAGCTATCCGGACACCGTGAATCCAAATCCGCTCTCGACACCGGTTGCCGACGGCACGCAGCATTTTTCCCAGCCGCTGCCGGCGCTGATCAACATTCCGGCCGGTGGCAGGGCGCTCCTGCGGATCTCGGACCTCGACGTCACCGAGTATCAGACGCTCGCCTCGCTGGGTATTCCGATGCACGTGGTCGGCATCAACGCACGCCTGCTGCGCGACATGTCCGGCAACGACATGACTTACAACACGAACTCGATCACCTTGGGCGGCGGCGAATCGATCGACGTGATCCTCGACGCCAGCGACACGTCGAAATATAGGCCGGGTGCGATCTATTACCTGTACACGCCGAATCTCGATCACCTGGCCAACGACCAGGAGAACTTCGGTGGCTTGATGACCGAGGTCCACATCTGCAACAGCGTGGACCCGACCAAGAAGTCCTGCACCTAGGAGAAGAGCCGTGGGACACATCACTCACAACACATGGATCGCCATGCTCGCGCGCCGCTTTGGGCGCGTTGGGCGGCTCGCACGGTTCGGCGCGGCGACGCTCGCCGCGCTCGCCTGCATGAACGCGCACGCCGCCGCGCCTGGCATCACGGGGACGCACTTCGATCTGAGCGCCGAGGCGAACCGCATCACCCAGCCCGACGGCGGGAGCGTTTACTCGTGGGGTTATGGATGCCGCACGGCGCCGGCCGGTTTTTCGCCGCCAACGATTGCGGGCGCGACCTGTCCGAGCATGCAGATTCCCGGTCCGACGCTGATCGTCAAGCAGGGCGATGTCGTCACGGTGACGCTCACCAACAATCTGCCGGCCGCGGCGGGCAACACCTCGATTCTCTTTCCCGGATTCCAGGTCTGCGCCGCCGTCCTGAACCCCGACGGGACCTGTCCCGCGGCGCTCACCGGCTCGCCGGGCCTGCTGACCCGCGAGGCCACCCACGGCACCACGGTGACGTATAGCTTCGTGGCGGCGACGCCTGGCACACACGCGTACTACAGCGGCACTCAGGGCGATCTGCAGATCGAGATGGGCTTGTATGGCGCGATCATCGTTTTGCCGACCTCGTCGCCCGGTAACGTCGCGGTGCCCGCTGGCTGCCGTGCGGTCGCGGCGACGCTGCCGGATGGGCAGCCGGACTTCCGCAATGCCGGTGCGGCTTACAATCACAGCGCCGCCTGCTACGACCGTGAGTATCTTTTTCAGTTCTCCGAAATGGATCCGCGCATTCATGAACAGGCGGAGCAGCAGGCGGGCAACACGTGCACGGCACCGAGCGGCTGCATGACCGTCGAGACGGAGCCCTACCACCCGGCCTATTTCATGGTCAACGGCCGCTCCATGCCGGACGACATGGATCCGAACTACGCGGTGCAGTATCCGCATCAGCCCTACAACGGCAATCCGCACATGCACCCGGGTGAACTGGTGCTGTTGCGCATCATCGGAACCGGCCGCTGGCAGCATCCGTTCCACGAGCACGGCAATCACGTGCGGGTGCTGGCGCGCGACGGCAACATGCTGCTCAGCAAGACCGACTCGACCAAGGTGGCAGGCCCGCTGCTGTTCACGACCACCACCACACCGGGCCTCGCGATGGACGGCATTTTCTACTGGACGGGCAAGGGTCTGAACTGGGATGTCTACGGACATAAACCCAGCGACGTGTACACCGATACCGCTCCGCAATTCGCGGCTTACCTCGGCAAGCCAGTCGTCTGCACTCCGGACGCGAACGGCTATTACACGGCCGACCCGCATGCGCCGAATTACTACGAGTGGTGCGCGGATCACGGCAAGGCGCTCGAAGCGCATCCGTTCGGCAACGTCGGCAGCGGCGGACCAGTGACTTTGCCGGACTCGCACGTGCTGACCAATGGCTTCTGGTATGGCGGCAGTCCCTATCTCGGACCTGATGCAACGATCCGCGCGACGGCGCCCACCGGGACCACCCCGCCGAGCGGAACCGTCGTGAATCCGCCGGCAACCGAAGCAGGCTTCGCATTCATGTGGCACTCGCATAACGAGCGCGAGATCACCACGAACAACATCTTCCCAGGCGGAATGATGATGATGATGCTCGTCGATCCACAGGCTTTCCTGATTGACGAATCCAATTAGAGGCGGGGAGAAGCGCGATGAGATCCACCCAGTTTAAAGCGACCCTCTTCGACCTGTTCAAGGCAGGGGTTGCAGCGTCCATTCTGCTGACTGCCAGCAGCGTCTGTCTTGCTCAGGTCGTCAATCTGACGGCGAAGGCGGGCACGGCTACCTTGCCGGACGGACAGGCCGTGCCGATGTGGGGCTACAGCTGCTCGGCGGCCGCGGTTGCGCCGGCGACCTGTGCGTCGGCGAATCCGGGTGCCGGAGCGAGCTGGTCGCCCGTGGTGATCACCGTGCCGCCAGGACCGCTGACGATCAATCTCACCAATACCTTGCCCGGCGCGGTGCCGACCTCGCTCGTCGTGGTTGGGCAGCTGGGCGGCGGCCTCGGGACGACGGCGACAACCATGCCGAGCCCGCCGCACCCGACGCAAACCGCGACGACCTGGCCGATTGCCAGCAGCGCGACCGGCGCGACCTTCACGCCGCCCGCGCAAGGCCCGCGCGTTCAGTCGTTTGCCACCGAGGTGGCGACCGGCAAGACAACCGCGCTCACGTGGAGCAACCTCAGCCCCGGCACCTATCTGCTCGAGTCGGGCACGCATCCGTCGATCCAGGGGCCGATGGGGCTCTACGGCGTGCTGGTGGTGAAGGCGCCGGTCGGCGGCACCGTGAGTTGTCCGGTGGCGTCGCAGGTCTATCAGGCCTACACGAATCCGGGCATCTGCTATGACGCCGACGTGCCGCTCGTGCTGGGCGAAATCGATCCCGCGCAAAACACGGCTGTTGCGGCAGCGGTGACGACGCCGGGCTTCAGCGAGACCATGGCGTGGTCAGGGCAGCCCGGTGGATGCGGCGATTCGAAGTCGACCGCGTTCGGCACCTGCTATCCGCCGACTGTGAACTACGATCCGCGCTACTACCTGATCAATGGCGTCGCATTCGACCGGACCAATGCCGGTGGATCTTCATTTGCCGCCACCGCGCCTGCCTTGACGGGCCAGGTGCTGCTGCGTTTCGTCAACGCGGGTTCGCGCATGCACGTACCCTCGGTGGTCGGTGCGCAAACCGGCAATCCGGCCACCTCCGGCTTCTCGCTGATCGCCGAGGACGGCAATGTGCTGCCTGGCAATCCGCGTGTCCAGTCGGAAGTGTTTCTGGCGGCCGGCAAGACCTACGACGTGATGATCAATGCACCGGCGACCGGCGCATCGGCGCTTCCGGTGTTCGACCGCGAACTGAGCCTGTCCACCAACAATCAGCGTGACGGCGGGATGCAGGCTTACGTCGCCGTCAATGGTGGTGCGCTGCCGACGGCCGGGGCCGCGAACCAGAATGCGACCGCCGCCAACTCCAAGTACTTCTTTGTTCCGGGCACCACGTTGACTGTGTCGGACCCGGCCAAGGGCGTGAAGGCAAACGATGTGAATGTGTATGGCGTCGAGGTCAAGACGACGACCACGGGCGGAGCGCTGACGCTGAACCCGGACGGCACCTTCGTCTACGTGCCGAACTCCGGCACGACCGCTGACAGCTTCGTATATCAGGCCAACGGCAACCCCTTGGTATTTGCAACCGTCACGCTGACGGCCTGCAGCGCTGCGAACGGCTGCCTGTCGGGGCCACCGACGGCGAGCAACGGCGCTTACGTCAGCAACATCGCGTCGCAATTGCAGATCGGCGCGCCCGGCGTGCTGGCCTATGCCTCGGATCCGAAGGGACTGGCAATGACGGCGGCCATTTCTGGTGCTGTGACAGGCGGGACCGTCACGCTGAATCCGGATGGATCGTTCACCGCGATTCCGACGACGCCCCCGGTCGGCAACGCGACCGCCACGCTGACGTTCAAGTACACGGCGAAGAATTCGCAGTCCACGTCGAGCCTGCCCGCGACCGTGACGGTCACGTTCAAGGGCGGCAGCGGACTCATCGTCAAGCCGCTTGACGGGCCGAGCACGGCGCCGGGCATGACGCCGGTTCAGCTGACCGACTACCGCTGGATCATCGAGGAAGACCGTACGTTCCAGATCGATCCGGCGTGCCAGACAACCGCGTCCACGCGTCCCGCTACGTGCCCGCCGTTGCCGGTTCCGAGCCTCGGCGCCAACTTCCACACCAGCTACATGCCGGTGGTGGCCGCAGGCTGTGTCGGCAAGGTTGCCTGCGAGTCGGGGCAGAAGGTGTATGACCCGGCGACCAACTCGCACCTGCCGGCCGTGTGCGATATCGGCAACGGCGTGTGCCGCACGACGGCTGCGCAGCAGGTGCCGGTCGATCCGTCGCGGGTCGCGCTCGATCCGAAGAAGCACTACTACATCTCGATCCTGCCAGGCGACGCCGGCAACAGTTTCGGCAATGGTGCGGGCACGCCGCAGCCGGTCGATCCGTTGAAGCCGACCGGGCCGCAAAGACCGTTCGATATTTCCAAGGACTGCCCGACGGGTCCTGGCGGCGCGGATTTTGCGCCGGGCACGGGTAAGTGCGGCCACACCATGGGCGGCGCGCCGATCGCTCCCGGACAGACCACGGTCAACGTGCTGCTGCAGGAGACGCCGATGGCGACCGCGAAGGTCTCGGTGTTCGTCTTCGAAGACGACGCTCCGCTGAATGGCGAAGTGGATGTCAGCGGCGGCACCGACACGTTCGGCACGGCGCGCGAACCGGGACTGGGCGGGTTCGAAATCAAGATGTGGGACGACGCGGGCGGCTCGGGCGACCCAACCGGACAGATGACTTACGACATGTTCAACATGCCGCTGTCCAATTCATTGCAGGGGACTATCGATCCGGTCACAGGACTGAATGCGTGCCCGATTTCGACCTCGACCGACGGCCTCGTCGGCATGATCCCGACGTGCCCGAAATACGAGTCGGACGGCAAGACTGTTTCGCCGCTCGTCGGCCAGGCCATCATTGCCAACCTGATGCCGGGCCGGTACGGTATCGTCGCGACACCGGCGGCCGACCGGATCGGCCGAGGCGAGGAATGGCTGCAGACGAACACGCTGGATGGCCAGAAGGCGCACGACTCGTTCATCAAGGTCGGTGGGCCGGCGTACTTCCAGGAGTTCGGGCCCGCAGGCTTTCACGTCGCGATCGGCTTCGCCAATCCGAAAATCATCAACGCCCGCCTGCCGCTCCTTTGCGCAACGCAGACGTGCAATAACGGAATCAAGGGCAGGGTAACGAACCTGCACTACAGCCGTCCACCGAACGAAAATCTGTTCGGCTCCGGCTCGCGCACCTCGCTGAGTTTCACGCAATGCTATGTCAGCGTCGGCGACCCGGACGGCGAGGATATGGCGTTCACCAAGTGCAACGCCGACGGAACCTTCAGCTTTAGCGGACTGCCAACGGGCACATACAGAATCACGATCTTCGACCAATGGAACGATCAGATCGTCGATGGGCTCGCGACGGCCGTGCAACTGGCGAATGGCCAGACCACGAATGTCGGGGATATTTCTGTGCTCCAGTGGCACACGAATCTCTACACGCGGACCTTCATGGATCTGAATGGCACGGGCGTCTCGACGGCAAGCGACCCGGGGCTCGCGCTGGTTCCGACCAATATCCGCTTCCGCGACGGCAGCTATTCGAACTTCAACAACACCGACCTGAACGGTTATGCATCGTTTAACGAAGTGTTCCCGCTGTTCAACTGGTACGTAGTTGACACCGACGAAACACGCTTCAAGCAGACCGGCGTGCACGTGGTGTACGACGCGGGCGGCCCGCCCGACGGCACACCTGGTGGCGGCAGCTCGACCATCGCCGCCAACTACGCCAACACGCTGGAATCCACGACGGCGCACTTGCCGACGAACCTGCGCGTGCCGGGGGCGGTGTATTGCAACGACGCGGACTGCAATGACCGCACGGGCACGAATCCGTCGACTGGCCGGGTCGATCCGCCGTGGGTGACCACGATGGGCTGGCAGGGCTTCTCCGGGCAGAGTTCCTTCCTCGAGTTTGGCAAGGCGCAGTTTGGCGCGACTGAGAACGGCGGCATCAGGGGCGAAGTCATCTATGCCTCGACACGGCCGTTCGACGATCCGTCGCTGCTGATCCACACGAAATGGACGCCTAACGTGCCGAACGTCACCGTGAACCTGTATCAGGAGGGCACCGCCGCGGACGGCACCACCAGCCTGACGCTGGTGGACACGACCAAGACTGCAAGCTGGGACGACTGGGCGCAAGGCTTCCGCTCCGACGGCGTGCCGAACATGAACTGCCCGGGACAGGAGACCACCGACCCGTTCTTCTACACGTTGAAGAACACACCCCAGTGGCTCGACCCGCAGAAGCGTGCGTTGCCGGCGAATTCGCAGTTCAAGTGCTACGACGGCATGCACTCGTTCAACCAGCTGCAGCCCGCGCCGTACGACGGCATGTACCGGTTCCCCAGCGTGACGGGCCGCAGCACGACGAGCGGCAAGCCTACTGCCACGAACTGCACGATCTGCGTGGCCAACCCTTCGGGCGACGGCACGCAGATGCTGCCGGCCGGCAAGTACGTCGTCGAAGTGATCGTGCCGCCTGGCTATGAACTGGTGAAGGAGGAAGACAAGAACATCCTGATCGGCGACAACTATATTGCCCCGGTCACGCAGCAGTTCGGCGGCATCGGCAACATCTTTATCCTGCCCGACCAGGCCGCGATGAACGCCAGCTATAACCGGAACAGTGCGCAGAATCCGACTCAGGATCTCGGCTCCCTGACCTACCCGCGGCATGAAGGCGACACGGGCAGCATCGAGGAGTTCTGGCCTTGTGTCGGTGAGCTGCGCATCGTGCCGGACTTCATCAGCCTGTTCCCGGGCTCGCAGGAAGTCTCGCCGTTCGCGGGCGCGTCAAGGCACCTGTGCGACCGCAAGGAAGTGACGTTGACGCCGCAAAGGACGGCGCTCGCGAAGTTCTGGCTTTTCAGTTCGACGCACGTCGCCGCGCACTACACTGGCTTCATGCTGGACGACTTCTCATCCGAGTTCGACCCGTACTCGCCGCAATTCGGTGAAAAGTTCGCGGTGCCGAACGTGCCGATCTCGATGAAGGATTTCGCCGGCAACGAAGTCGCCCGCACGTACTCGGATCAGTGGGGCATCTTCAACGGGCTGAACTATTCGACGTGGCAGGTCAACCCGCCGAACCCGACGGGCTACGCGCCGACGATGATGGTCGCCTGCATGAACGATCCCGACATGCCCGATCCGGCGCATCCCGGTCAGACGATACGCGATCCTCTGTTCAACCCGGCATACAGCCAGTTCTGTTACGAGATTCCGTTCATGCCTGGACAGACCCAGTACATGGATACGCCAGTGGTGCCGGTCTCGGCCTTCGCGGAAGGCTACAACCAGCCTGACTGCGCGTACCCGGATGCCACGCCGGCGATCTCCAGCGTGACGGGCGATCCGATCACCGGCGGCGGCTCGGGACCGTGGGTCAGCGGCGCGCTGCACACGCTGACCATCAATGCGCAGGGCAACGCGCAGGTGCCGAACCATGCCTATACGGGTCCGGCGGCGACCACCGCGCCGTTCAACCAGAAGTTCCTCACGCGCCACTATGGTTTTGGCACCAAGCCTACGGCATGTCTGCCCGGCCTCCCGTGCCAGAACGTCACGGTCGGCGGCGTGCCTTCAATCGTGACGTCATGGAGCGATACACAGATCAAGATCCTGGCTCCGGTCCTGCTGCCCACGCAGTCGAGCTGCACGATCCAGCAGCGCAATGTGCTGACGCCCACGTCCTGCGGTGAACTCGTTATCACGGCGGCCAACGGCAAGCGTTCGATCGACACGGTCACGGTCACGATCGGCGGCAAGATGCCGACCTACGTGAGCGGCGAGAACGCCACGAGCAACGCGATCCAGACGGTGATCGACAAGGCGACCCCGGGCGACATGATCGTCGTCGGTCCGGGGGTCTATAACGAAATGCTGCTGATGTGGAAGCCGGTCCGGCTGCAAGGTGTCGGTGCGACGTCGGTGACCGTCAACGCCAATACCCACCCGTCGGGCAAGCTGGACCCGTGGCGCAGGCAGGTTGGGTGTCTGTTCGGCGACGCATTGAACGGCGGCCTGCTGTCGGCCAGCAATCAGTACGATCCGACCGGCACGTATTCCTGCCCGAGCACGATGCAGCGCAAGGTGGATGCGATACCGTTCGAACCGGCTTCCGGCTGGGATTTCAACCTCAACGGCAACCTGGCTGAACTGCTGATCGAGCCGACGCTGATGGGCGCGTACGAAGGTGCGGCCATTACTGTGCTGGCCAAGGGCGTGAAGGACGTGACGGTGAACGGCGCGCCGGCACCCGACCCGAACTGCACCGCGAACGGCATCTGCACGCCGCTCACCGGGCCGACCCTGCTGCAGCCGAACCCGCCGGATTGCATGAACTACCCGAGCAACTTCCTGTGCAATCCGTCGCGTATCGACGGCATGACCTTCACCAACAGCTCGCAAGGCGGAGGCGGGATCTACCTGCACGGCTGGAACCATTACACGGAGGTGTCGAACAACCGTGTCTTCGCCAACGCAGGGACGCTCACGGGTGGTATCACGGTAGGTCAGGTCGAAACGGCCGAGGCGACCATCGCCGCGGACGGCGTCACGCAAGTGCCGTTCCTGCTGAACCAGCATGTGAACGTGCACAACAACGCGGTGACGTCGAATGCGTCGTACGGCGATGAAATCAACTCGAACACGCCTTCGTCCGCGGGCGGCGTGACTTTCTGCACCGGTTCGGACTACTATCACTTCAACTACAACTGGGTCTGCGGCAACATCAGTGCCGGCGACGGCGGCGGGGTCGCGCACTTCGGCTTCAGTGCCAACGGCGACATCTCGCACAACTGGGTGCTGTTCAACCAGAGCAACAACCCGACGCTGCCGACGTACGGCGGCGGCATCATCGCCCAGGGCGTACCGCCTGACGGCACGTTCTGCGAGAACGCCGCGGTTGACACCGATTGCGCGCCTGAGCTGTCGGACGGCATTGGCCCCAATCTCAAGATCGACGGCAATCTGATTGTCGGCAACACGGCGGAAAGCGGCAAAGGCGGCGGCCTGCGGCTGC
The DNA here is from genome assembly GCF_001645125.1 of Paraburkholderia ginsengiterrae. GTDB lineage: Bacteria > Pseudomonadota > Gammaproteobacteria > Burkholderiales > Burkholderiaceae > Paraburkholderia > Paraburkholderia ginsengiterrae. The sequence goes on from NZ_LXKA01000360.1 coordinate 175,039, forward strand.
AGAACGTCAACGGCACGGAGGTGCAGCGCAGCCCCAGCAACTCGAACGCGTGGTATCAGGTTAGCGTGACTAACAACATCATCGCGAACAACGTGGCCGGGTGGGGGGGAGGTGGTGTCTCGCTGCAGGATGCGGTGGCCGTGAGCTTCATCAACAACACGGTCGTCTCCAACGACGCGACGGCGTCCGCGGGCGTGCTGTTCAATACGGCCGCGGCCGCGCAGGCCAACGTCGGGCCGCCGAACTGCACGACGGTGGGATCGGAAACGACGTGCTCGCCGATCACGACGTCGGTTTATCAGCCGGCCGGACTGGAGACTGCGCAGCACACGGCGAACTTCATCGTGGCGTTCACCAATCCCAGTGTGGCCTGTCCGGCGGGGTTGCCCAACTGCACGACGTTCTCGAACCCGGTGCTGAGCAACGATGTGTTCTGGCAGAACCGCACCTTCTTCATCACAGTGGGAGGAAAGAATCCGAATATCGCCGGATTGCAGAACGCGGTCTCGCTGAACCCGACGTTGAACCAGACCGGCAAGGCGACGGGCTACTGCGATCCGAACGCTGTCTACTGGGATATCGGTGCGTATGGCGATACGTCGGCCAGCAACCGTCAGGCAACTTTGACGATGCATCCGCAGTACTCGATCCTGACCGACGCCGGCGACTACCCGGGAGCGCACAACAGCAATATGAATCCGGCAGTGGTGCATCAGTACTGCAATGGTTCGCGTGTGCCGCCGGAGGCAGGTGGAATCGGCATCGTGGTGCCGCCGGGCATCGCCGATACGGTTCTGCCGAATCCGCTGTTCAGCCTGATGCCGTCGGCGACGCCGGATGAAGGCAACAACTGGATCAACATGTCGTACGGTCCGCTGTCGCTGTTCAACGAAGCGCTCACGGCGGGCAAGCCGGGCTACAACGTGGTGCTGGGCAACTACTCGATCAATGCGGGTTCGCCGGCGATCAATACCGGTACCGCGAGCGGTGCGCCGAATCACGACATCTACGGCACGACCCGGCCGCAGGGACTCGCGTACGACATCGGCGCAGTCGAGTATGTGGCGCCGCCCCTGTTGGGCGGCGGCACCCCGATCGATCCGCTCGCCTTGGGTGGCTCGACCGGTGGCGGCCTGCTAGGTCTGTTCAAGCTCGTGACGCCGAACCTGCAGAATCAGCAGGGGCAGCAGGGGCAGCAGCAGTCGCAGAACGCACAGTGAGAGGGGCGCGGCAATGAAAGCTCGTTCCCTCACGATGTCACTTGCAACGCGGTTCGCGAGCGGAGTGTGTCTGGCCGCGGCTCTGATTCAAGGGGCCGAGGCCGGGCAGAGTTCACCGGCGGCGCACAAGCACTCGCCGTACTTGCCGGTGAGCGTGTCGCAGCATGCCAGGACCTACTACGGGATGATGAAGGGCATCGACAACCTGAGCGTGCGCAGCACCGCATCGGGCAATCTGATCCGCTTCAGCTACCGCGTAACGGACCCGCAGGCCGCGCATCTGCTCGGCGAGAAAACCGCAACTGCGTATATGTACGGAGAAACGAGCCACGCGTTGCTTGAAATTCCAGTCATGGACAAGGTCGGCCCGTTGCGCCAGACGGGCCCGCTCGAAACCGGCCGTGAATACTGGATGGTGTTTTCCAATAAGGGCAGTCCGATCAAGGCAGGCGAGCGCGTCGATGTGTTCATCGGCTCGCTGCATGTCGACGGTCTGATTGTCGAATGATCGCGGCACAGCGATCAACCACATAAAGACGGGAGGTGACTCATGATCCGGTTTCCTTTGAAAGCGATCTCGGCGGCCTGCGTGGCCGGTGTTCTGGCATCCGGCCCGGCGGCGTTCGCTGCCTCCGCGGCGGGAACGGCGCAGGCCGCGGCGGCGAGTCACATGAGCGCGGCGCAGATCGTCGATCGCAACATCGCGGCGCGTGGCGGGCTTCAGGCATGGCACGCGGTCAATACGATCACGATGTCAGGGCAGCTCGAGGCCGGTGGCACGAAGAACACCAAACTGCCGTTCACGATGACGATGAAGCGGCCGAACAAGAGCCGCTTCGAGGTCCGCTTCAATGAGCAGACGGCGTTTCAGGTTTACGACGGCGCGCAGGGCTGGAAGGTCAGGCCGTTCCTCGGACGCAGCGAAGTCGAGCCGTATACCCCCACGGAGGCGAAGTCGGCCGCCGCATCGGCGGACCTCGAAGGGCCGCTGATGGACTATGCGAGCAAGGGTTCGCGGGTCGAGGCGCTGGGTATGGAATCGGTGGAAGGGCATCGCGCGTACGTGCTTAAGCTGACGACCAAAGACAATACGTCGCGCCGTATCTGGATCGACGCGAGCAGTTTTCTCGAACTGAAGATCGACGGCGAACCGCGCAAGCTCGACGGCCGGATGCATAACGTCGCCATCTTTTATCGCGATTACAGGAAGGAAAATGGGCTCGTCATTCCCCATACGCTGGAAACGGTCGTCACCGGGGCCAACCCGTCGCACAAGTTGACCATTGAGCATGTCACGGTGAATCCGTCCATGGACGACGCCCTGTTTGCGAAGCCACAGTTGGCCGCGGCCAATGCGGCTACGGCTAATGCGGCCACGGCTAAAGTGGCGAGCCACTAGCCATCATGCGTGCGAGGTCCATTGCCATGACGCGAATCGCACTGTGGATGCTCATCGGCTGCCTGACGGCGGCGGTGTACGCGAGTGAGCAATTACCTGAGGGGCGTGATCTGAACGTGGATCAGATCGTCGCAAAAAATGTCGACGCCCGGGGTGGCCTCGAAGCGTGGAGGAAGATCGACACGATGGCCTGGGTCGGGCACGTGGATAGCGCGAATGCTCCTTCGGAAGAGCTGCCGTTCTCGCTCGCGCTGAAACGTCCGAACCTGACGCGCTTCGAAATCACCGTGCTCAACCATCGCGCTGTCCGTGCATTCGACGGCAAGCAAGGCTGGAAAACGAGCCCGAGCGCCACAGGCAGCGGAGAATTGCGACCGTACACCATCGACGAACTGAGGTCCGCGAAGGACGAGCAGGTGATCGACGGGTTGCTGATCGATCATCAGGCCAAGGGCATCGAAGTCACGCTCGAAGGCAGCGACAAGCTCGACGGGCACGACGCTTACCGCCTCGCCGCGAAGTTGCCCTCCGGGGTGACGCGGCATGTGTGGGTCGACGCGCAGAGCTTTCTCGACGTGAAGTATGACCGTGAGGCGCGCGGCCCTCGTGGGCCGGTCACGGTGGAAGTGAAGTACAGCGACTACAAAAATGTCGACGGCGTGCAGGTGCCGTTCACGATCGAAAGCGGCGTAGTCGCGGCCGGCAGGAGCGACAGGCTGACGATTGAGAAAGTGTCGATCAATCCGCCGCTCAACGACGCGATGTTCGCGAGGCCGGGCGCGCCGCTTCATCGCAATTCAGTGTCGGTAAATGCCGAGGCGTCGTTGCCCATGCCGCCCACCTTGAACCGGCCGAGCCCTTAACCATGAGCCACGCTCGGGGCAACCGGGGAGCCATCGCGCGGGCACGGTCGTTTGCCGCCCTCGCAGTGATTCAATGGGCGTTGCTCGCGGCGTCGATTACGCCGTCAGGCAAGGCGAACGCGGCCCCGCCGGCACAACCCACGCCGCCGGTCGCGACCGTGAGTACGGGGGAGGCGATCTTCCAGAAAGGCGTGCTGGGTTCGGGCGAACCGATCGAGGCGATGCACGACGGCGGCGTGAACCTGCGCGGCGCCGCCGCGGCCTGCATGAATTGCCATCGGCGCAGCGGCCTCGGCTCCAGGGAGGGGAACAACAACATCCCGCCGATCACCGACCGGTATCTGGTCCATCCTCGCGCGGACAGTCCCGACGATCTCGACATTCCCTACGTTCCCGGCATGCGCACCGATCGCGAGCCCTACACCGATGCGACGATCGCACGGGCGGTACGCGAGGGTCTCGACTCGGAAGGCAAGCCGCTGAGCAGTCTGATGCCGCAGTACGCGCTGAACGACAGCGACATGGGCGCGCTGATCGGTTATCTGAAACGCCTCGACCGGCACGCGCCAACGGGTGTCACGGACACCGTGCTGCACTTCGCGACGATCGTCACACCGGACGCGGACCCGGTGAAACGGCAGGGCATGCTCGATGTGCTCAAGCAGTACTTCGCGGACAAGAACATATTTCCGCTCGGTGCGACGCCGCCGCTGCGCTCGTCGCGCAAGATGATGTTCATGGTCAACCGCCGCTGGGAGTTGCATGTATGGCAGCTGAGCGGGCCGCCCTCGACGTGGCATGAACAGTTGAAACGCTATCTGGCTGAGCAGCCCGTGTTTGCCGTGCTTTCGGGACTCGGTGGCAAAAACTGGGCGCCGGTGCATGACTTCTGCGAGCAGGAGGCCGTGCCGTGTCTCTTTCCCAATGTGGAAGTGCCGGTCGAAACCGACCAGGATTTCTATTCCGTGTATTACTCGAAGGGCGTGCTGCTCGAGGCGGATCTGCTCGCAAGGCGGATTAGCGATGAAGCGGCCAGCAAGACCTCGACAGCGAAGACAAAGGTCTGGCAAGTCTATCGCACCGGGGACAATGGCGAGCGGGGCGCTGAGGCGCTGGCCGCCGCGTTGAAAGGCCGTGGTGTCGCGGTCTCGAACCGTGCGCTAGCGCCAGGTGAGAACGTTGCGGGCGCGCTGCACGGCATTTCGCACTCGGACGTGCTGGTGCTGTGGCTGCGTCCGCCCGACATCGCGGCGCTCGGGCATGTGCCGCCGCCGTCGAACGCCGTGTTCATGTCGGGGCTGCTGGGCGGACTCGACAGCACACCGCTGCCGGAGAACTGGCGCGCCGTCACGCGCCTTGCGTATCCATTCGACTTGCCGGATGGACGGCGGGTCCGTGTCGACTATGCGTTCGGCTGGTTCTCGATCCGCAAGATCCCGATGGTTGCGCCGCAGGTCCAGGCCGACACCTATCTCGCGTGTGGTCTGCTGGCGGAAACGCTGAGTCATATGGTCGATGCGTTCGAGCGGGACTACCTGATCGAGCGCATTCAGGACATGCTCGAACGCCGCATCCTGACGGGTTATTACCCACGTCTGACGCTCGCGCCGGGGCAGCGTTTCGCGTCCAAGGGCGGCTATATCGTGCGCTTTGCCGAGCCGGATCGAGTCAGGCTCGTCGCCGATGGGGACTGGATGGTGCCGTGACGATGGGGTGGGGCGCGCACTGCCACGCGAGCACCATCGCCACCGCGCCATTGAGCGTCTCCCCTACCGCAAGAATAGGACATTGACCCATGCCGGTTCCCGCTGTCGGTTTGCACAATATAGACGTGGCCTGAGTAGACGAGGCCTGAGACAAGGCAGGTTTTAAACACAGTGCAGGGAGAAATAGCCATGGTTTTGACTATTATCAGCAATCCTGCATTTATCAAATGGCTGCGATGCGTGTGGTTCACGTCTTTCGTGGCAGTTTGCTTGTTCCAGGCTTCTATCGCTCACGCGCTGCCTATCTTCGCCCGTCAAACGGGTCAAAGCTGTGTGGCGTGCCATGCGGGCGGCCAGTTTCCCGAACTCACGCCCTATGGGCGCATGTTCAAGCTGAACGGTTATACGCTCGGTGAACGTACGATTCCGCTCGCCGTGATGGGCACGGTCGATGCGACCAAGACCAGGCACAACACCGACGCCAGCGGGAATCAGGTCTCACCCAAGGACGGCAATCTGACTTGGGACGCGGCCAGCATTTTCCTCGCCGGCAAGATTACCGACAAGATCGGCGCATTCGCTCAATATACCTATACGAACTACGATCACCAGGACGCTGCCGGCAAGTGGGTCGGTAAATGGGCATCGGACAACACCGATTTCCGTTTCGTGGAGCGGATTGTCAGCGAAGCGAGCGACTTCATACTAGGCGTAACGTTGCACAACAATCCGACTGTACAAGACGTCTTCAACTCCGCTCCGGCGTGGAGCTACCCTTATGTTTCTTCGTCAACCAGCGCGGTTGGCTCACCGCCGTTCACCACGCTGATCGAAGGCGCGCTGGCGCAGCAGGTGGTAGGCATTGGCGGCTACCTCTACTGGAACAAGCTGCTGTACGCGGAACTGACCGCGTACAGCACGGCCGACGGCATCTGGTCGTTCCTGAGCCACGGCAACAAGGCCGGAGACCTCGCGCACCCGCAGGTCTATCTGAAAGGCTACAACCCCTATTGGCGCGTTGCGCTGACGCACGAATGGGGTCCGCACAACATCATGGTGGGCACGTTCGGCCTCTTTGCGGACGTCTATCCCAACGACCCGAATGCGTTTCCTATCTTCACGCAGGGCGTGACCCGCTTCCGCGATGTCGGGGTGGACGCGCAGTATCAGTATCTGCTGGAGCCGCATACGATCACCGCGCAGGCTCGTTATATTCACGAGAACATCAGTGATCCGAATAATTTTATCTACAGCGACAGCCAGTCGGCGAATCTCAAATCGGTGCTGCTGAAAGCCTCGTATATCTATCAGGCCAAGTACGGCATCAGCCTGTCTTACTTCAGCGTGACGGGCAGCACCGATAGCGCCGCCTACGCCAGCAGCGCGAATTTCTCGCCCAACACGCAAGGCTGGACCCCGGAGATTTTCTGGATTCCGGTGCAGAACATCCGGGTCGGCCTGCAGTACACGCATTTCACCAAATTTCTCGGGTCCCGCTCGAACTACGACGGAAATGGGCGCAACGCGTCGGATAACGACACGCTGTTCGTCTACTTGTGGGCAGCGTACTGGTGACTTTTCTTCTTTTCAGACATCGGAACAGGTAGTGGCAAGGAGGTTCGTGACATGAAAAAGATAGCGCAATTCATCTCTCTCGGGATGGCGCTGGCAGGAGCGGGCTGTCACGACATGGACCGCTCACGAGCGGTCGATAACCCTGCCGTCGCGGGCAAGACCATCGCGCTGCAAGTCTGCTCGAACTGTCACGGCGTGAAGGGCGTCTCCATATCGCCGGCTTTTCCCAAGCTGGCGGGGCAGCGGCGCGAATACCTCGTCGATCAATTGACGGACTTCAAGACTCATGCGCGATCCGACCCGAACGCCAAGCGGTTCATGTGGGGCTTTACGCACCTGAGCGAAGCGCAAATCGACGATCTGGCGGCGTATTTTTCCAGTCAGACGCCGGTGATGGGCGAACCCGCCGAGCAATCGCTCATGGTCGAAGGCAAGGCGATCTTCGCCTCGGGGTTGCCGGACAAGGGTGTCGCGGCATGCGTGTCGTGCCACGGCAAGCATGGCGAGGGAATGAATCAGTTTCCGCGCTTAGCCGGACAACATGCGGACTATGTCTACAAGCAGCTGCTGGTTTTTCAGCACGACGTCGAACAAAGGCCACGTGGTGAAATCATGAAGTCGATCTGCAGCAACATGTCGGAGCGGGATATGCGCGCCGTTGCGGCCTTCGTCGAGGCGTTTCCGCCGGAAACCGAGGCAGCGGCGAACCCGCCGGCCGACCAATGAGCACGCTGCCTTACCGGGCACCGCGCGCCCAGGTGGGGCGGGGCAGACTGCACCCAGGGCGGCCTACCCGCGCGGTGAGGGCAGGCCGCTGCACGGCAGCGGTGCCCACCAGGACGCAGGCATCGGTGTTGAGATCATCGCGGTTTGGAGCGCCGGTCGTATTGAGGCGGACGGGTGGCGCTCCATCCGCCGGCGGGCGCTTTTTTTTCAATCGACAGTGCGCACTCGCAGAGCGATTGGCGAAGCGCGCGCGTAGCGATTTCGGTCCATAGCATGCGTCCGGCGTCGCATTGATAGTTCTGCGCAACGGTGAAGGCCATGAACCCGACACGAATGTCTCTTGACGCCGGCACGCCGGACCTTGTGCCCGTGCTTCAACGGGACGGCGTAGAGCTGGATGCACGAGCGTTGGCGTCGCTCGACGAGCGGCCGTTCCTGAAACGGCTCGGCATCGTCGACTGGCTGTTCGCCCTCGCCATGGTGGCGGGCGCGGGGTTCGCGCTGTCGCGCTACTACCCGTTCATGAATTACTACGACAAGCTGGTGCTGGTTTGCGCCGTGCCGGTGTTCGTGGTGCTCGGCTGGCGCTGGAAGCCGGTGCGTCCGCTGATGGTGGGGATCGCCGCGCTGTCGCTGCTCGCCATCCAGATCTATCACGGCGATCTCAGCCGCGCGGACAACGCGTTCTTCCTCAAGTACTTCCTGTCGAGCCAGTCCGCGATTCTGTGGATGAGCGCGCTCTTCGTGTTCGCCACCGTGTTCTACTGGATCGGTTTGTTGTCGCGCTCGCCGACCGGCGCCGCGATCGGCTCGAAGATGACGTGGGCCGCGGTCGTGATGGGATTTGTCGGCCTGATGGTGCGCTGGTACGAGTCGTACCTGATCGGCGCGGACGTCGGCCATATTCCCATCTCGAACCTGTACGAAGTGTTCGTGCTGTTCAGCCTGATCACCGCGCTGTTCTACCTGTACTACGAGCAGCACTACAACACGCGGGCGCTCGGCGCCTTCGTGCTGCTGGTGATCAGCGCCGCGGTTGGCTTCCTGATGTGGTACTCGGTGGCGCGCGACGCGCAGCAGATCCAGCCGCTCGTGCCGGCGCTGCAAAGCTGGTGGATGAAGATTCACGTGCCGGCGAACTTCATTGGCTACGGCAGCTTTGCGCTGTCGGCCATGGTGGGGGTTGCGTATCTGATGAAAGAGCGCGGCGTGCTGGCCGACCGCCTGCCGGCGCTCGACGTGCTCGACGACGTGATGTACAAGTCGATCGCCGTCGGCTTCGCGTTCTTCACGATTGCCACGATTCTCGGCGCGCTGTGGGCCGCGGAAGCCTGGGGCGGCTACTGGAGCTGGGACCCGAAGGAGACGTGGGCGCTGATCGTCTGGCTGAACTACGCGGCCTGGCTGCACATGCGGCTCATGAAGGGGCTGCGCGGCGCGGTGGCGGCCTGGTGGGCGCTGACTGGCCTGCTGGTGACGACCTTTGCGTTCCTGGGCGTCAACATGTTCCTGTCGGGTCTGCATAGCTACGGCAAGCTGTGAATACGGGCCGCCACGGGCGCGCCGCATGGCGGGTCTCTCCCACCCCTGGAAGCGGGTAATCCTGCTTCCAGGGGACTCCGATCCGCGCGAGAATAGTGTTACGGGTCCAAATGGACCTTGATATACGGTCAGAGAGGCCGCCATGAGACGCATATACTTTCTGCTCCCCAGCACGCAATGTGCGCGGATGATTGTCGATGAACTCCTGTTGAAACGGATCACCTGGCGGCACATCCACGTGCTCGCCAACCACAGCGTAACGCTCGATGACTTACCGGAGGCCTCGCTCGTCCAGAGCAGCGACGTGCTGCACGCGCTCGAGCGAGGGACGGCGGCGGGTTGTGCGACCGGCATGCTGACCGGCCTGGTCGCCATGGCTTTTCCGCCTGCCGGACTGACCATTGCGGGCGGGGTAGTCGTTGCGCTCACGCTCGCGGGCGGCGGCTTCGGCGCATGGACCGCGACCATGATCGGTCTCGGCGTGCCGAATACGCGCCTCAAACGCTTCGAACAGGCCATCGAGCACGGCGAGCTGCTGATGATGGTCGACGTTCCGCAGAACCGTGTCGATGAAATAGAAGACATGGTCAAGCTGCATCACGCAGAGGCTGACATCCAGGGAACGGAGCCAACGATTCCCGCATTTCCGTAATCCATCTGTTTCCGCAATCGTCGACCGGATGAAAAACCCGGCGCGCCTGCGCCGGGAAGGTCATGTCTGCGGTGCCCGCTATCGGCGGGAACGCGCCACGCTAACCCGCGGAGAGCATGCGCCGGTAGCGCTCCAGAACGCGCGGCACGTAAAGGCGTGTTTCCCGCAGCGAGGGCACGCGATAGCCCGCACGAATCACGGCATTTTCGCCGGCGTTGTAGGCGGCCACGGTGAGTTCGACATCGTCCTTGAAGAGATCGAGCAGGAAGCGCAGATAGCGTGCTCCCGTCAGCACGTTATCGCGTGGATTGAGCATGTCTCCTCCCGCGAAGCGCCGTGCTGTTTCGGGCATCACTTGCATCAGTCCTAGCGCGCCTTTTTCTGAAACCGCTTTCGGGTTATAGCGGGATTCGACGTCGATCACCGCGCGCAGGAGTTCGGGCTGAACGCGAAAGGTGCGGCTCGCTTCGGCGATCACATCGGCGAACTGCGACGCGTCTCCGTTGCCGGGCGTCGAGGTATCCGCGCGCTTCGCGCCGCGTTCGGCGGGCGGATCGCCGGCAACGATGACAGCCAGTCCTGCTTTGCCGGGCTCGTTGGTCAGGACGATGGCTCCATTGCTCTGAACCGCACCAAAAATCTCCGCGCATGCAGCTACCGGTGAAGCCATGCCAAGCACCGCGCATGCGACGAGTATCGTGTTTACCGGTCTGGATGAAGAGCTGCAGCGCATGGTCATGTTCCCCCGCGTCTTAATTGTGGTGTGGGGAAAAGCCGAGCGGCAATGGGGCACCTCCCTACACTTTTGCGGCGGCGGACAAACGTTTCGAGGGGCTGTACAAAAGCGTTACGTTCGTAACGCGCGGTAAACGTCCGCAATCGAACCCGTCTCGCGGCTGGGTTTCTCGGGAGGGGAAATATTTCTGATTTTGTTAAACGCGCGGTAAGTCTTGCCTCACGGGAAGATTTTGTGCGTAATGCCTACCGCATCAGTATTGGCACTAATCTCCGCGCCGGCTCGGATCAGTTCAAATATGAAACATTCGCGTAGCTGTTTTCAGCCATGGCAAACGTCTTACGAATATGACGTACTGGACAACATTGGGTTACGGGGACATGGCGCGAACCTTGCGAAGGGGAGGCGGACTGCTACCCATGCGCGTGCAAAATTAAGGGAACAGTTAGGAATTCGAAGGTAGAAGGTGCAAGAAAAAGACGAGACCTGCGGCGAACTGCACTGAGAGGCTTCAACGCATGGTCGCGACCAGTTCATGGTTGCAGGGGTAAACAAATGAATGCCAACTGCCGTGTCGTGATTGCCGAAGATCACGATCTGCTGAGAAACGGTCTGCGCTCGATGCTCTCCGCGCAAGGCGACTACCACGTCGTCGGCGAAGCGAGAGACGGCAAGGAAGCCTGCCAACTGGCGATGACGCTGCACCCCGATCTGATCCTGATGGATCTGTCGATGCGTGGCATGAATGGCATCGATGCCAGCGCGGCAATCAAACGCCGCTCGCCGAACGTGCGCATCGTCGTGCTCACGGTTCACCAGAGCGAAGAGTACGTGCGCGAGGCGCTGCGCGCCGGCGTCGACGGCTACGTGCTGAAAGACGTCTCGTTCGACGAACTGCTGATCGCGATGCGCACCGTCATGCACGGGAAGAAACATCTGAGCGCCGACGTGTACGGCTTTATGGTCGACTCGTTCGTGACGGGTCACGATGCGCCCGCACCGAAGAAGGCCTGGGACATTCTGACGGCGCGCGAGCGCAGTGTGCTGAAACTGATCGCCGAAGGACGCACGAACCGGCAGGTCGGGCAGTACCTGAACCTCAGCCCGAAGACGATCGAGAAGTATCGGGCCAGCATGATGCACAAGCTCAACATTGCCAACCTGACCGAACTGGTTCTGGTCGCGATCAGCATGGGTCTGCTGACTTCGCTAGCGGAGAAATGCTCCGAGCCGCATGCCGACGAGACGCCATTGCGATCGCCGGCCAACCTCGACATGGAATTGGATCCGCCGCCGGAGCCCCCCGCGGACACGGATTTTCCGAACTACAGTTTGGGCGGCGGCGCAATCTGAGCGCATTCCGGGCGCAGTCCGTGTGCAACCCGCAACCTCACTAGGCAGCCCATGCCGCCGACACCAGTGTGCCGCTCTTACCGAGCGACTGGATCGAAAACGTGCCACCGTGCGACTCGACCCGGTGTTGCATGCCGATGAGACCGAGTCCGCTTGCACAGTCGTCCCCCGTAGAAAGCGGACGGTTTTCGTAGCCGATGCCGTTGTCCAGAATCGTCATCAGCACGCCGCCTGTCGTGAGCCTGACGCCAAGCGTCACCTCTGTGGCTGCAGCGTGCTTGACGGTGTTGTTCAACGCCTCCTGAGCGAGCCTGAACATGTCGGCTTTCAGATGTTCCGGCACGTCCTCGTCGCTCACGTCGCAGTCGAACACCACCGAGATGCCTTCGGCGCTGCGCTCGATGCGCCGGCACAACGAACCCAATGCGGCGGGCAGTCCGAGCTGATCGAGCATCTGCGGGCGCAGTTCGCCGCATATCTGCCGCACGTCGCCGATCGTCTCGCGGATTCTGAGCACGGTGGCATCCAGCAGCTGGGCCGCGTCGTCGACCTGCCCGCGGCGTATGCGCATCAGCGCGTCTTCAGCCATCAGCTTGACGAGCGTCAGTGCCTGCCCGAGACCGTCATGCAATTCCGCCGAAAGGCGCTGGCGTTCTTTCTGTTGGCCCATCGTCAGGTACATGAGGCGTTCCCGCGCGGCAGCATCGGCCGAACGCGTGACAGAGGCCGGTTCGGGCAGGGGGAGCAGGGATTCCTCGAAAAGCGTCAGCAGCGCAGTGCGACCGCTCTGGCCGGCCGGCACCGACTGCTGGTGCAACATGAGGCGCATTGGCTGGCCGGTGCGGCCGGCGAGCACCGCACGAAAAGAATGAAAGTCGCGCCGTGCGCTCGCGGACAATTCGTTCGCCAGCGGCTCTTCAAAGTCGGCCGCCGCCATCTCGAGGAGTTGCCTGCCGACCAGGTCGGCGCTCGTGTAGCCGAGCAGGGCCGCAACCGTGCGATTCGCGGACAGGAAGATGCCATCCGGCGAAAGAATCGCCAGCGGCGCGCCACGCGCATCGGGCATGCTGCCCGTGCCCGGCTCGTAGTGCCGGGCGGCTCTGCACAGCTTGCGCATGCCGTCGATCAGGTCGGCCAGCTTCACCTGCCATTGCGTGGGCTCGTTGGTATTCATGTGAGCATCCCGATGCGTTTTCTTAAGGAAACCTTAAGCACATGACTGATTGTAGGCCGCGATTGGCGCTCGCCGCAACAGGGCATCTACTGAGTTGTGATGTGGGGGCTCCCCGGTTGATCGCAGCGGGTTTTCCCTCGTAGCGGACATGCCCTACCGTGCTTTGGGGGCTGTTATCCAATGACGATCGTGCGCAAATTCATGAGACTGAACATGCAAGGTGGCGCGCCTTTCCACACGGTCGACGTGACCTGCACGTGACGTCGCGCGACCGAACCTTGCTGGCCACTACTGGAGGCAGCGATGAGAACAACCAACGCATTCCTGCTTGGCGCGATCCTGCTTGCCGGCGCGGGATTAACGGGGCCCGCGGCATGGTGCGCGTCCGCCGCGGACGCCGACGATAGCGCCGCCATGCATATGCATCATCACATGATGCCGGGCACGATGCGCACGACCGCCGAGTACACGTTGCCGGCCGTGAAGCTCGTCAGGGACGACGGCAAGACAGTCTCGCTGCCCGACGAACTGAACGACGGGCGGCCGGTGATCCTCACGTTCATCTACACCACGTGCACCACGATTTGTCCCATGGTCAGCCAGACGCTCGAGAGGCTGCAAGCGCAGTTGGGCGCCGAGCGGGACAAGGTGCACATCGTGTCGATCTCGATCGATCCTGAGCAGGACACGCCGGCGCGCCTCAGAACCTACGCGGCGAAATTCGATGCCGGCCCGGAGTGGCAGCACTACACCGGCACCGTCGCGGCGAGTATCGCGGCGCAACGCGCCTTTAACGTCTATCGCGGCGACAAGATGAACCACACGCCGGTTACGTTCGTGCGCGCGGCGCCCGGCAAGCCGTGGCTGCGCATCGACGGCTTCGCGACGCCGGCGGACCTGCTGGGCGCCTACCATGACGCCGTCGCGTCCAATTAGAACTAGCCGCGCGCGGCCCCGTCAGGAGCGACGAAATTGGAAACCCGGCATCGCGTGCTGGTCGCGGAGGATCAGCATCTATTGCGCAGCGCGCTTTGCCGTATGGTCTCCGAACTATACGACTTCAGCATCGTGGGCGAGGCGGGCGACGGGCTCGAGGCCTACCGCCTTGCGATTACGACGATGCCCGATCTGATCCTGATGGATCTGTCGATGCCAGGCGGCAGCGGCTTCGAGACGATCGCGGCCATCAAGCGCCGCGCGCCGCAGATCCATATCATCGTCCTCACCATTCACCGCAGCGAAGAACACGTGCGAGAGTCGTTCGACGCGGGCGCGGACGGCTATGTGGTCAAGGACGCATCATTCGAAGACCTCGTCAGTGAAATGCGGCTCGTCATGCAAGGCAAGCGCAACACGAGCCTCGACGTTCGGGGGCAGTGGTCCAGTTCAACCGTGCTTGCTCCCGGCGCGCCGCGCAAAGCGCATCTATGGGACGCATTGACCGGCCGCGAGCGCTCGGTGCTGCGGCTCGTGGTCGAAGGGCACACCAACCGGCAGGTCGGCGAGTGCCTCAATCTCAGCCCGAAAACCATCGAAAAACACCGGGCCAGCCTGATGCGAAAGCTGGGTATCACCAACGTGACCGACCTCGTGCGTATCGCCATCGAAATGGGTGTGCTGGCACGGCCGGACGAGGAACACATTCGCCGTCCCTCCCTATAGGACCCTCACAACTGGAGGGTCTTTACCCATGTCTTTGGACGGCTCTCCCTACTTCTTGCCCGTATCGACCTGAACAAGAATGGATTCAACGGCTTCGGCAACGCCGAAGCGGTGAGTCGATACAGGGGGAGCCGTGCACAGCGAATTGTCCTCTATCAGGCCCGGCATGCCCGGGTGTCCGCAGCGGTGTGTTTGCCCTGAAACGAACCGGCGCCGCAGCCGCGGTTTCACGCTCCTCGAACTGCTCGTGGTGATGGTCATCATCGGCCTGCTGGCCGGTCTCGTTGCGCCTCGCTATTTCGAACAGGTCGGCAAGTCGAATACGAAGATCGCGCGCGCGCAGATCGTTTCGCTGGGCCAGGCGCTCGATCAATACCGGCTGGATGTCGGCAACTATCCCAGCACCGAAGAAGGCCTGCAGGCGCTAATCACGAAGCCGCAGGATGCCACGCGGTGGAGCGGGCCGTATCTGGCGAAGGCCGTGCCGGCCGACCCATGGGATCGACCCTACCAGTATCGTTCCCCAGGTGAACATGGCGACTACGATCTCTTCTCGCTTGGCAAGGATGGACGAGGTGGCGGTACCGGCGAGAACACAACGGTCTCCTCGTGGTAGCGGTACATCGCGTGGTTGCCTGAACGCAAGGCGGGTAGCGTGGTAGTGGGGTAGTGGGTTGTTTGCAAGGAGAGTCGACGTGAAGTACGTGTTGCGTGTCTTCGATACCAGCGGTGCGGTTCAGACGCTCCGTATCGACAGCGATTCTTCCTCGACCGCGGCGTCGCTTGCGCGTGCGCGTGGCCTGCGGGTCGTCTCGGTACGCGCCGACGCGGGACGGCGGCGCCAGCGCAAGAGTTGGGCGGCGCTGCCCGGCGCCAGGTTCAACGTCGAACTGTTCGCGCGCGAGTTAGCGGCATTGCTCGATGCCGGCGTGGGTGTCGTCGATGCCTTGCGCACGCTCGGCGGCAACGAGCGCCGCGAGGGTTCGGCCCAGGTGTACCGCGATCTGTTGCGCCTGCTGGAAGAGGGCCAGTCGCTCTCGGCGGCGCTCGAGCACTTCAGCCACATTTTCCCCCCAGTGCTGGTGGCCTGCGTGAAAGCCAGCGAACAAACCGGCGGCCTCGCGGACAGCCTCACGCGTTACTCACGCAATAGCGCGATGCTTCACGAACTACGCGGGCGCGTCGTGTCGGCGGCGATCTATCCAACGGTCCTGCTGCTGGTGGGCGCAGCGGTCGTGCTGTTCCTGCTGGGTTTTGTCGTCCCCCGGTTCGCCACTTTGCTGGAGCACAGCGGGCGCGAGCTTCCGCTGCTGTCACGCCTGCTGATTGCCTGGGGCAGCATGGTGCACGCCAACGGAGCGGCGCTGGGGATAGGCCTCGCCGTGGTGTCGGTAGCGGCCGGCGTCGCGCTGCGCAGGCAGGCGGTGCGCAACTGGATCACCGATCGCATGCTCGCGCTGCCTGGCATCGGGCAACACTTCCGCGTGTTTCGCCAGTCACAGTTTTATCGCACGACCGCCATGCTGGTCGACGGCGGCATTCCCGCGGTGCGCGCATTCGATCTGGCGCACGGTCTGGTCGGCCGCGCGGACCAGACCGCGCTCGCGAACGCGCTGCAACAGGTGCGCAACGGCTCGAAGATCTCCGACGCCTTTCAGCAGGGCGGTCTTGCCAACCCGATTGCCTACCGGCTGCTGACCGTCGCGGAGAAGACCGGCGGCCTTGGGCCGGTGCTCGACAGAATCGCCGCGTTTCAGGAGGCGCAGGTGTCGCGCACGATCGACCTGATCTCGCGCCTCATCGAACCCGCGATGATGATTTTTATCGGCGTGGTGATCGGCGGCATTGTCGTGCTGATGTACATGCCGATCTTCGAAATCGCCTCGAGCATTCAATAGACCTCCGGGAGAAACGACGTGGATACCGTCAGCACGACTCCGGCCAGCCTCGATGCCGAACCGCGCGTCGATCTGCGCGACGCATTGCGAACGCTCGGTGAGCGGCATGGTTCCGGCATTCGTGCGCTGGAGGAATTGATGACGCAGACGGCGCTGAGCGCGGACGACATGTGCGCCCGGCTGGCGGCGCAATTCCGCATGAAGCCGATCAGCATGCGTGAGCTGAATCAGTACGAACCCGATTTCGACGTGATTCCATTTGTCGAAGCCACCACGCGTCTGTGCGTGTGCTTTCGCGACACGGACGGTGCAAGCGGCACGGACGCCACTCCCCGCAGCAGTAAGGGTCTGCTGTTCGTGATCGCCGATCCGCTCGATGCGCGCACGCGCGGCAGTGTCGAGCACCGCATGCGTTCCCGGCCGACCGTACCTTACCGCTGGGCGCTCGCGAGCGCCGGAGATATCAGCGCATATCTGGCCGTGCGCGAAAAAGACGTGCGGGCGATGGACTCGCTCGCGTTCGACGACCCGATCCAGAACGCAGTCGATCCGGCTTCACTCGCGTTGACGCTGCAGGGCATCAGCAGTGACGACAGCCCCGTGGTGCGGCTGCTCAACTCGACGATCTATGACGCGCTG
Organism: Paraburkholderia ginsengiterrae; assembly: GCF_001645125.1. Classification (GTDB taxonomy): domain Bacteria; phylum Pseudomonadota; class Gammaproteobacteria; order Burkholderiales; family Burkholderiaceae; genus Paraburkholderia; species Paraburkholderia ginsengiterrae. The sequence continues at coordinate 192,184 of NZ_LXKA01000360.1, forward strand.
AAGATGATGGCGAGCGACATTCACCTCGAATGCCGCGCCAACGGCCTGATGATCAAGTGCCGCGTGGACGGCGTGCTGACCGTGGTGGGCCGCGTCGAAGGCCGCGACGTCGCGGATCAGGTTCTGTCGCGCGTGAAGGTGATTTCCGAGCTCGATATCGCCGAGCGGCGCGTGCCTCAGGACGGGCGCTTCAAGGCGCAGTACGCAGGCCGCGATATCGACTTCCGCGTGTCGATCATGCCGAACCAGTTCGGCGAAGACGCAGTGCTGCGGATACTCGACCGCTATCAGCTGTCGCAAGCCTCCGGCGGTCTGACGCTCGAAGCCCTGGGTTTCCAGCAGGGCGATACGCGCTTCATGCGCTCGGTCGCGTCGATGCCCTACGGGATGCTGCTCGTGACCGGGCCGACCGGCAGCGGCAAGACGACCACGCTCTACGCGATTCTCACCGAGATCAACAACGGCCTCGAGAAGATCGTGACGATCGAGGACCCGGTCGAATATCAGCTCGGCGACATCCTGCAGATTCCGGTGAACGAGGCGAAGGGACTGACCTTCGCGCGCGGACTGCGCTCGATCTTGCGGCACGACCCGGACAAGATCATGGTCGGCGAAATCCGCGATTCGGAGACCGCGCAAATTGCCGTGCAGGCCGCACTGACCGGCCACCAGGTGTTCACCACCGTGCACGCGAACAACGTCTTCGACGTGATCGGCCGCTTCACCAACATGGAGGTCGATCCCTACAGCTTTGTGTCCGCGCTCAACGGCGTCGTCGCCCAGCGTCTGTTGCGGCAGTGCTGCCCGGATTGCACGGCCGATGACTCCGTCGACGCCGACACGCTGGTCCGCTCCGGCATCGAGCCCGATACCGCCGGCAGCTATCTGTTTCGTCGCGGCACGGGCTGCGCGGCCTGCCGCGGCAGCGGATACCGCGGACGCCGCGCGATCGCGGAAGCCTTGCGCATGAACGACGAGTTGCGCCAACTCCTGTCGGAGCGCGCCCCGCTTGGGGCGATCAAGGCGGCGGCGTTCCGCTACGGCATGCAGTCGCTGCGCGCCGCCGCGGTCGAGCTCGTGAAGCGCGGCGAAACGACTCTCGAGGAGATTAACCGTGTCACGATGGTTGAATAATCCGGTTGCGATCGGAGCGAGCACGCGAGAGATCGTTGTCGGTGCCCGTGTGCCCTGGTTGATACGCCTGCGCCGGCCGGCGCCCGCGTCGGCGTCGGTGCCCGCCGTCGAGCCTGCCAGCGTGGCGATTCCCGAAGAGTACTGCTGCACTGAAGCGGGCCTGCTCGATGCACTGCGCGCGGCGCTTGCCGCCACGCCTGCCACCGCCGATGCGATCACCGAAGCCGATGTTGGCGCCCAGCGCGCCGCCGCCCCCATTCCAGCCGCGAGTGCGCAAAAACGCAGCGCCTGCATGGTGCTGGACGACTTCTGGGGCAATCACGCGATCTTGCGCGGCGACTTCCGCACGCTGCGCGCCCGCGAACTCGAAGAGATCGTGCTGGCCCATTTCGCCGATACGTACGGGATCGCCGGCGAATCGCTGATCGTGCGTTTCAGCGTGCAGCGCGGCGGACGAGCGCTATTCGCGAGCGCGATGTCACGCGCGCTTCACGACAGCATCCACGACGTGAGCACGGCCGAACAGGTCGACATTAGCCGGCTGAGGCTCGGTCTTCCGGAGATGCTCAATCGTATCGACGCTTCAGCCGTGAGCGATGAAGGGCTGCTGCTGTTCGTCGCGGACGAGCTGATGCAGGCGGTCATGGTCGAACAGCACCGCTGGGTTGCGTACGACGCACAGCGCCTCTTTCCCGGCGATGCCGCCGACGCATCCCGGCTCGCCGAACTGGCGGAGCAATTGTTCGAGCGCTCCGCGACCCGCGCGAACCTGAAGCACGAAGACTGCAAGCTCTATCTGGTTGGAGCGGGCACGGAGCTGGAGCCGTTCGAAGCACGTTTCGCGGCGGCGGTCCAGCTCGCGCCGGCGGCGCACGCCTCGCGCGCGCATCGGCTGATGGAGTGTGCGCAATGATCCCGCGAATCCCACGACCCGGCCTGGAGCTCAGCCAGCGCCTCGATCTCGACTTCAGCCGGCGCCGCGCTCTGCCTCCGATGGGCGGCGTGATCCTGCTGTGCGTGGCCGCCGTGCTGGTGCTCGCAAGCGGCGTGCGGCTCTGGCATGTCCATGCGGTAAACGAGCGCGAAGAGGCGCAACTGGACGCGATCCGGCAGCAGGCCATCGCAAGCCGGCATGTCGTCAAGGCGCCGCTCACGCCGGCGGCGAAGCTCGCGGAAAAACAGAGTCAGTCGGTGCTGCGCGAACTGACCGTGCCCTGGCAGGACCTGTTCTCGATCGTCGAAGACTATCCGGATCACGATGTCGCGCTGATCGGCATCGATCAGAACCCCGCGCAAAGCCAGATCCGCATCACCGCCGAAGCGAAGAACTTCGACGCGATGATCGCGTACCTGAAGTATCTGCAGGGCAGTGTGCTGCTGCGCGAAGCCGTGCTCAACGATCACCTGATCGAGACAAACGTGCCCGGAAAACCGGTGCGTTTCCAGATCACTGCTGTCTGGAGGAAATCATGAAAGCAGACCAGTTGCAGGACAGGCTGTTGACGTTGCGCTTCGAGTTGCAGCGCACGTTCGGCCTGCCGGGACTGCTCGGCGCGCTGCTGATCGGTGCGGCGGCCATCGTGACCGTCTCCGCGCCTGGCGTCGAATCCGGCGCGCACGACGCGCTGGTTCCCGCACGAACGGCGCGAACGGCAGGCGCGCAACACGCCACTCACGAACGCAGCGCGGTGGCGGATGCGGTCGCGCTCGATACCTTGCCGGCACTATTCCCCGGTTTCACGCAGAGCGCGGACGACATCGCGGTGATCTTCGCGCAGGCTCACGAGAGCAATCTGACGCTCGGCTCCGCCGAATATCAGGTGACGACTGAAGCGGGAGCACCCTTTACGCGGTATCAGGTGCTGCTGCCTGTCAAGGATCAGTACAGCGCGATCCGCCGGTTTCTGGCCGCAGTCCTGAACAATGTGCCCAATGCGGCCCTGCAGGCGATCCACGTCGAGCGGCCTGCCGTCGACGGCAACATACTCGATGCGCGAGTCCGCTTCGAGTTGATCTACCGGACTGCGCAGCCATGAATTCCGCTCTCGTCAAACCCGTGCTGCTGACGATCTGCGGGATCGCCGCCGCCAGCATCGGCTATCGCGCGCAGATCGCTGCGCCCCAGACGCCAATGGCGTTAGCCGCGCTCCACGGCCAGCGGCTCGACGACTGGCGCGCGCAGCCGGCGTCCATGCGTTTGCGGCCCGCATCATCAACTGCGCCCACGGCCACTCATGCGGCGGCGCCGGCGCCCGGTTCCGCACCGCACACGAGCGCTGCCCACGCAACACCGGCAAGCGCGCCGACGCCGCACGCCAGGCTGGTTTCCCTACGCGCGCCGCTGTCCGTCGAGTCGAACAACAATCCGTTCGCCGCCTCCTCATGGCTTCCGCCACCGCCGCCGGTCGAGGTGCCGGTCGTGCCCGAGGTACGCGCGCCAGCACCCACGGCGCCGCCAGTGCCGTTCACTTACCTGGGTGAGCTGGACGCGAAAGCGGCGAAGCCGCAGATTTTTCTCAGCAACGGCGACCAGTTGCTGGTCGTTTCACCGGGGGATGTCGTCGACAACCAATACCGAATCGAGTCGGTGTCGGAGTCCGACGTGGTGCTGACCTATCTGCCGCTTAACCAGACTCAGGCTGTATCCATTCCAAGAGAGGCAAAGTAAATGACAACCTCACGCAACGGGGATGCGAGCCGCAAAGGGGACAGCGGCCCATCGATCCATCTCTCGCCCCCGGTGCCGTGCTGTACGCCGCGCCTCGCCGGCTGGGAGGGCTCTGCGGGTATGACGCGACGCGCGCTTGCGCTCGCCGTCTCCATGCTTGCCCTCAGCAGTTGCATGCATATTCCGACCCGGCAGGAGGCCCCGACCGACGCCGAGTTGAAACTCAACTATCTGAACGACCGCAACGCCCAGGTCAACGCGCTGCTCGACCAGGCCGACGAGTTCCGCAAGAGCTACCAGTTCGACGCGGCAATCCAGAAGCTCTATGCGGCCAGCCAGATCGATCCGACCAGCGAACGCGGCCGCAAGATCGGCGCACTGATCGACCAGGACCGGCGGGACCTCACCACGCTGCAGGAAGCCGACCGCATGATGCAGCGCGGCTCGTATGGACCGGCGGCCGACCGCGTGCACCGCGTGCTGCTGACGAATCCGACCAGCACGCTGGCGTTGCAGTTGCAAAAGGAAATCGACGACAAGATTCACGAGCAGCGCATGAACAAGGAAGAGCAGCTCGCCGAATCGTCGATCATGCGCACGCCGGTCTCGCTGCAGTTTCGCGACGCCAACGTACGCATGGTGTTCGAAGCGTTGTCGCGCACCTCGGGATTGAACGTTATTTTCGACCGTGACGTTCGTGCGGACCTGAAGACGACCATCTTCGTGACGAACGCCTCGCTGAAGGACACGGTCGACATGATCCTGATGCAGAACCAGCTCGACAAGAAGCAGCTCAACGCGAACACGCTGTTCATCTACCCGGCAACGCCCGCCAAGCAGCTCGAGTATCAGGAATTGAAGGTACGGACCTTCCAGTTGTCGAACGTCGAAGCCAAGCAGATCCAGTCACTGCTCAAGAGCCTCCTGAAAATCAAGGAGGTGGTGATCGACGAGCGCGCGAATACCGTGACGATCCGCGGCACCCCGGACACCATCAAGGTGGCGCAGGAGATGATTGCCGCCCAGGACCTGCCGGAGCCCGAGGTGATGCTCGAAGTCGAGGTGCTGGAAGTCTCGCACGAGCGCCTGTCCGATCTCGGGATCGAATGGCCGAACTCGTTCACGATGTCCACCCCGTCCACTGCGGACACATGGGGCGCGTTGCACCATCTTCCGCTCAACGCGTTCAATGTCAGCGGCCTGTCCGCGACGGCGAACTTCAAGCTCACCGATACCGACGCGAATCTGCTGGCGAGCCCGCGCATCCGCACACGCAATAAGGAGAAGGCCCGCATCCTGATCGGCGACAAGCTGCCGGTGATTTCGAGTTCCAGCACACCCAGCACGAGCGGTCCGTCGTACACACAGATGATTCAGTACATCGACGTCGGCATCAAACTCGAAGTGGAACCGCAGGTCTATCGGGATGGCGATGTCGGCATGAAACTGAATCTCGAAGTGAGCAACATCACCAAGACGATCCAGAGCGGCAATTCGCAGACCGGCCTGAGCTCGCTGGCCTATCAGATAGGAACGCGCAGTGCCTCGACAAGCCTGCGCCTGAAGGACGGCGAGAGCCAGATTCTCGGCGGCCTGATCTCGGACGAGGACCGCCGCTCGGCGGACAAGGTGCCGGGTCTCGGACAATTGCCCGTGCTTGGGCGCCTGTTCTCGGATCACAACGGCGACCATACGAAGACCGAGATCGTGTTGCAGATCACGCCGCAAATCGTACGGCCGCAACTCTCCGCGGATGTGGACACGCAGGAAGTCTGGTCCGGCACCGACGTCAACGTGCACGCCGACCAGCTTCGGCTCGATCCCGTCATGGCCGCCGCCGCGGTGCCAGGCGCACCGGCCGCGAAGCCGCTGCCGGGCAGCGTAGGTGGGGGCACGACGAGCGCCAGGGCCGCACAGTCGGGCGCGGGGGCAAGCAGTTCAACCCCGGGGCCCGCGACCGGATCGTTTGGGCAACTGCCTCCGCCGCAGCGCACGACGCCGCCGCCCTTGCCCTACGGGGGTCGCTTTGCGCCGACGCCGACCGCGCCACCGCCAACGCCGGCACCGGCCGCGCCAACTCCCAATGCGCAGCAAGCAGCGGAGCAAAGCGCGGGCGACGCGGAGCAGGGCGGTGGGGCAAATGCGGCAGCCGCGGCACCGCCGCCCGCGCCCCCACCGGCACCCGCAGCGCCGCCGTCCCCGCCGCCGATTCTGCAGATGCCGCCGGGTGACATGCCGAGCGATAACCCGCTTCGCTCGATTCAGAACGGGTACTGAGCCGTGGCCAAACCGGGGAACACTGTCCGCCTGCGTGGCGCAAGCCAGTTCGATCAGCGTGGCTTCACGCTGATCGAACTGGTGATCACGCTCGCGCTCGTGTCCATCCTCGCGCTTGCGGTCATGCCGTTCTCCGAACTGATCGTGCAGCGCCAGAAGGAGCAGCAGTTGAGCAGCGCGCTGCGCGAAATCCGCACGGCGCTCGACGCCTACAAGGAATCGAGCGATATGGGTCTGATCGACAAGGAGGCGGAGGCATCCGGCTATCCGCCGTCGCTGACCATACTCGTGACAGGCGTGCCTAATGCGAAAGATCCGCAAGGCAGCCTGCTGATGTTCCTTCGCCACGTGCCGCGCGATCCGTTCTTCATCGGCGACGCGGACACGCCGGCGGAAGACACGTGGAACGTGCGCGCCTATGGGATACCGCCGGACGGCACCGATGCCGGCACGGCACTCGTCAATGACCGGACCGGCAAGGACGTGTTCGACGTATCGTCGAAATCCGAGCGGACCGGCATCAACGGCGTTCCGTACAAACAATGGTGACGGTGCAACATGAAAACCGCTCGTACGCTCAGATCCCGTGGCTTTACGCTGATCGAACTGGTTGTGGTGATGGCGATCATCGGCCTGCTCCTGTCGATCGCCTTGCCTCGCTATATGCACAGCATTGAACGCGGCAAGGAGCAGGTACGGCAGCAGAACGTCGCGGTGATGCGCGATGCGATCGACAAATATTATGGCGACAACGGCCAGTATCCGGACACGCTCGATGAACTGGTGGCGAAGCATTATCTGCGCTCGGTACCGGTCGACCCGGTGAACGGCGACGACAAATGGGCCGTGATCGCCTCGCCCGACGACTCCAAGACCGGCGTCTACGACGTCGCGCCCGCGAGCAGTCCGCAAGGGCGGGTGGCGGATGCGGAAGGGGCGGTCAAGTGAGTCTCCGCGCGTGCCGGGCGGGGGGCTGCGTACGCCGCGTACGGGCTGCAAGGCAGAGAATCGCGCCATGCCCTGCGCGGCAGCGCGGGCTCGTGATGCTGGCGCTTCTGATTGCGCTGATGCTCATGTCGATCGCGCTGGCGGGCGCGCTCGACGTCTGGTCGCTGGAGCGGCGTCGCGAGCAGGAGAAGCAGCTGCTGTTCGTCGGCGATCAATACCGGCAAGCGATCGCGCGCTATTACCGCGTCGGCCGCGCGTACCCGACGTCGGTCGACGATCTGATGAACGACACGCGCTTTGCGGTGCCGATGCATCATCTGCGGCAGGCCTATCCGGATCCGGTCACCGGCAAGACCGATTGGCAGTTCCTGCTGCAGGGCGATCGCATTTTTGGTGTCTATAGCAGCTCGGGCGCGCAGACGATCAAGCGCACGGGATTTCCGCTGCGTTACGTGGAGTTCGAGAAGGAAGAGACTTACGGCGGGTGGCGATTCGTGTATCTGGCGCCAGGGCTGCGCAACACGCCCGCCAGCGTGACAAACGACGCGACTTCGGCACCCCGGTTGCCGGTGCTGAACCTTAACCCTCAGAATGACGTGGGCGGTTTTTCGATGGGACGGCTTCGATAATGTGCCGGCGGTGTGCGCTACTTCGCGGGAGAACTTACCGCAAATGCGGAGGCGGTAAATTCGGTTCGGGCCGGCCGCGGCCCTAAGCACGCCGCATCCCTTGCGTGTCAGCGTCACGCGTTCCGGGACTGCCTGTTCGGCATCGCGGCGATCGCCGGGCACAAACATTGCGGACAGGCACAGCGCTTGCTGACGACTGTGACAATTTGATGGACCTGCGTGCGCAAGCACACATATTAACGAAACGCGAAGTGCCTTAATGGCTCGGGTTGGAGGCGCTCCAGTTCTGTCCGTTCATCTGACCATCTGACGGGCAGACGCATGGCGTTCAATGCACGCTCCGCTACAACTGGCCGTCACCGCCGCGTGGGAGGCGATTCGTCAATCAACGTGCCCCGCCAAAGCCAAATACAAATCCAGACTATGAACAGCTTCGACACGACACTCCTGACCATCGCGACACAAGGTGCAATGCGCTCGGAGACGCTCAGCCACGCAGTCAGGCTCGTCGCGGACTTCTACCTGTTCAAGGGTGTTCTGCCACTCGCCATGCTGTGCGCCATCTGGTTCGACACGAGCGAGCGCAGGCAGTGGCAACGGGAAATGGTGGTTGCCACGATCCTGAGCGGTGTGCTGGCCCTTTTCGTTGGCCGGATTCTCGCTTCCTGGTTGCCCTTCCGCGAGAGGCCGCTCTACGATCCCACGCTGCACCTGACATTTCCGATCGCGCCCACGCCGGAAGCGGTTCTTCGAACCTGGAGTTCCTTTCCCAGCGACCATGCCATGATATGGGCCGCCGTCGCGATGGGCATCTTTCTCGTCTCCCGATGGATGGGCGTGCTCGCGCTGCTGCAATGCATCGTTCTTATCTGTTTTCCGCGCGTTTATCTGGGCTTGCACTACCCGAGCGACGTTCTGGCAGGCCTGATCCTCGGCGTTTGCGTGACCTGCGTTGTCACGCGCAGACCGGTCATGGAGCTATTTGCGCCGGCCATCGTGCGGCTGATCGACAGGTATCCGAGAGTGTCGTATGCCGGCCTGTTCGTTGTTCTGTTCGAACTCGCGACCATGTTCGATGAACCACGCATCCTCGCGCAATCTATCGTTCGGCATGTTATCCACGGCTAAGGTCCGTCGATGCTCCGCCAGCGCTTTAATGCACCCGTGCTTTGAGAACTACGCCGAGTCGGTTTTTATCACCTTTTTACTTGGCGCCGGGATTGGGATCGCTACAATAGCCGCAACCTCAAACCGGGAACGGGTGTCATGAATAACCGATGTCGTCGACCGTCGAATAACCTCACTGCCTGACCGGCAGGACGTCCGCGTGCCCATTCTCCCAGCCGCCGTCTTGCCAGCAGGCAGACGGTGCGCGCCGCAGTAACCTTCCGTGCATCTTGTTTAGCGCCACCTGAATGCCGGGTTCGCCCGCGTTCGGAGGGGCGTGCCTGCGCGGGCACACAATTCATTCAGATTTTTTTGGCAAATCGGATTTGTATACTTAGCAATCCGTATTGTTATACGCATCAACGTCGCTCTATGCATTCCTTAGAGGTCCATCATGTTTGAAATGAACAAGAACTATACACGCGAGTACATCCACACTGTCTGCGGCGGCAGCAAGCAGGCTTTTCTCCCAACGAAGAATGGCAAGGTCGTAGCGGCCTGCCTGCGGCCCGATCTCAACCCGCAAGCGCCTGACATCATCATCTGCAACGGCGGTGCGGCAGCGCGTGCCGCTGGAAAAGCGCTCGCAAGGCAGGGCGGGGCGATCCCTGTTTTCATCAAGCTCGAAACTGATTCGTTTCGCTACGTGGGTCATTTTTCCGTCAGCGAATCACTGACCGCGCCGCTTGACTGCGCGCCGTATGCGCAAAACAGCAGCTTCACCGTTGGGCAAGTTGCGCGCGTCATCAAGATGAACCGCTGCTAGCTTGCGCACGCCTGGTGGAGGGGTGGCCGGTCGCGCCTCTCCACTTTTAGAAATTTTTTATGCGGTTGCTGACAGAATCTAATGATCAAATAAGTGGGGCGCGTGATGCTTCGGTTGAGATTTCGTCAATTCAAGGACGCGACAGAAGGTGTGGACGCAACGGGTGGGTACAGACGCATCATCGTTGCCCGTCAGAATCAGCGCCGCTGGTGTTTCAGGCTGGCTGTCACCGCGAGCATGATCGCCTTGCTGGCAATGAGCCTGGGTTTTGCCAAGGTCGGGATCGCTGTCTATATCGCGGCCATCCTGCCATTCGCATTTTTCTCGTAGGCGGTTGATGCAAGCGCTTTTAGGAACACGCCGAGGTGTATGGGATGCGAGAACCGCGCGAAGCGCAGAGATCGCTCATACGCCAAGGATGCGTTTTTACGAGCGCTTGCGTCAGCGTTGCTAGCCCCACCTGCGCCGCGTCAACTCTCATCGCGCACCTTCAAATACACTCTTCGAGCAATACAATGAGGCGGTGCTCAATGCTGTCCGGAATGTGACGCAAGCGGGTAGCGGGCTTGCGACGCGCGACGGCCAGACACCTGGCCAGGAAATCGCACTGACGAAGCCGCTCGACGGAGGCTGCCAGGCCGACCCGCCTGTTGAATTGCAACCGCGTTGAATCTTGCCGCCGCGCATTCCAGCCCAACGAGGAACTGACATGACCAAGCTTCGCAGTCTTATAGCAGCCTGTCTGGTGGTTCTACTCGCTGCCTGCGCCAGTCTGCCGTCACAGACTGGCAGGACGCCGAGCTATGCGCTTCAGAGTTCCGAAACGACGCGCCTCGGCATGGTCTTCGCGCCTCAGGAGAAACAGCACCCGGACAGCAGCGCGTTTCATCTGCTGCCGGACGCCCAGGATGCCATTGTGGCTCGCGTCATGCTCGCCGAAACGGCGGATCGCACGCTCGACCTGCAGTACTACATCTGGCACGACGATCTGACGGGACGCGAACTGGCGGCCGCGTTGCTCAGGGCAGCCGACCGTGGCGTGAGAGTGCGCGTGCTGCTCGACGATCTGGGGACCAACGCCGACGATCAGGTTCTGCTCGCGATCAGCTCACACCCTAACGTCGAAATACGGCTATTCAACCCGGTCGCGAGCCGCACCTTCAAAAAGCTGGCGTCCGCCGTCGAGTTTTCCCGGGTCAATCGCCGCATGCACAACAAGGCGATGATTGCGGATAACGAAGGCGCGATCCTGGGTGGACGGAACATCGGCGACGAATACTTCGGGGCGTCGAGTGAAGTGACGTTCGGGGACCTGGATGTACTCGTGCATGGGCCGATTGTCCGGGACGTCTCCCATGCCTTCGACGAGTTCTGGAATGCCGATTCGGCCTATCCCATCGACAGTCTGATGGGGCATCGCGCAGACCCGGCCGCTCTCGCCGACTACCGCGCAAAACTGGACCAATACGTCGCATCGCAGCACAACTCACCCTACATTGTGCAGGCGCGGCAACGGCTGGCTCAGGCCATGGCAGGGCCTCATGACGACTATTCCTGGGGCAAAGCCATCCTGCTCTACGACGATCCGTCCAAAGTCACACGCTCACCGAAAGACCGGCAGGGCCATCTCATGACCCAATTCTGGGCGCTGGATCTTGAACCCAAGCAGCAGATGCTGATCGTCTCGCCGTATTTCGTTCCCGGAAAACAGGGGGTGGCGTGGATACGCAAGCAGACTGACGGCGGCGTGCGCGTCACGGTGCTGACGAACTCGCTGGCGGCGACCGACGTCAGTGCCGTGCATGCGGGATATCAACGCTACCGGAAAGATCTGCTCGCCGCGGGCGTCCATCTCTACGAGCTCAAGCCGGTTGCAACAGAAGGGGCAACGGAGAAGCAACTCATCTTCGGTTCTTCAAAAGCATCGTTGCACGCGAAAACGTATGTATTCGACCGCCAAACCATTTTCATTGGTTCGATGAACTTTGATCCGCGCTCGAGCACCCTCAACACGGAAATCGGCGTGCTTTGCGAGAGTCCGGCAGCGGCCAGGCAGGTGGTCGACGGCGTCGAGCCGGAACTGGATCGGATCGCCTGGCGAGTCGAGCAACGCACGGATGCAAACGGCAGCACCCGGATCGTCTGGATAGAAACGGCCGCGGACGGAACGACGAAAGAACTCGATGCGGAACCCGGCGTATCGGGCATGCGGCTCACCACGATCTGGTTCTTGAGCCTGTTGCCGATCGAATCGCAGCTATGAGGGCGACGGCGTCCCGCTGGTTGCGGGACGAGCGCGGGCCATGCCGCCTCAACCCGCACTACGCACCCAGTTGCCCCCATGCGCCGCGGCCTGCGCAGCGGGCGAGGTGGCGAGATAGGCCAGCGCCTGTTCAGTGGAGCCCTCGTGGTGCGGCGTATAGCGCGGGTTGAAATAGCGCAGCGCCGCCGCGATCATTTTCCAGAACGACGGCAGGCAACGGCGCCGCGCCCCGGCACGCCAGCCGAGAATGAAGCCCCGATACTTGCCGGCGCCGGAATCGCGCTCGTGCATGAAGCGCGCGCCGCGCGTCAGAAAATACAGCAGAAGCATCACGGTCGACAGCATATGGAAGCAGCGTTCGAAGTACGTGCCGCCCATATGCCGGAAAATGTCGAACGCTACCGTGCGATGCTCGACTTCTTCTGCGCCGTGCCAGCGCAGCAGGTCGAGCATGGTGGGGTCGGCGTTAGCCACATCGAGTCCGTCGGCATTGAGCACCCAGTTGCCGAGGTAACCGAAAAAGTGCTCCAGCGCGGCGATGACACCCAGCTGCTGGCGCAGCCAGAAGCGCGTTTTGCCGATCTTCAGCCCGAAGGGCTGTTCGCCGAGCACTTTGCCAAACAGCCAGTCGAGTTGCCTGGTGAAAGGCTGCGTATCGATGCCGTGGGCCTTGTAGTAGTGCGTGAGCACACCGCCGTGTGAGCGCGAATGCACCGCTTCCTGGCGGAGAAAGCCCTCCGCATCGTCGCGCAACGCCGGGTTGGTAATCAGCGGCAGCGCCTTGTTATAGACGCGGCAGAACCATAGTTCGCCGGCGGGGAACAGCAGGTTCAGCACGTTGATGATGTGCGTGCTCGACGGGTCGCCCGGAATCCACTGGATCGGCGTCTGGCTCCAGTCGAACTTCACGTGGCGTGCCTTGATCTTGTATGGGGTTGAGTCTTGCGTCATAACGGTCTCCGGCGTCCGGGCGGTGGGGTCAATGCGGCTCGCTCAGTGCGTGCTCAACGCAGGCTCAGTGCGGGATCATGCTGATGCGAGCGATCACGCGGCCCAGCCAGGGCATGTAGCGCGAGATAAACCGCATGGAATGCGCCTCGACGCCGATGGCAACGACAGGCTTGTTCTGCAATACCGCGCGCAGCGCGGCTTTCGCTACCGTCTCCGGTTGCAGGCCGCGCATTTGATAAAGCCTGGTGGCTTTCTGGCGCATGCGATCCTGGTCCTGCGCGCTGGCGCCGACGTACTGCGTGGCCGCCATGATTCCCGTCTCGGCGAACCCGGGGCAGATTGCGCTGACACCGATCCCTCGACCGGCGAGTTCTCCGCGCATGCACTCGCTGAGCATCAGCACGGCGGCTTTGGTGGTCGCGTAGGCGGGCAGGTCGCGCGAAGGGGCGAAGGCCGCGGCTGACGCCGTGTTGATGATGTGACCGCCATTGCCGCGCTTGACCATCTGTTGGGCGAACAGGCGTGAGCCGTGAATCACGCCCCACAGGTTGACGTGAAGGATGCGTTCCCAGTCGCGCGCCGATGTATCGAGCACGCCGCCCGCCATGCCGATGCCCGCGTTGTTGACCACGATGTCCGCGCCGCCGAGTTCGGTGCCGACCCAGCCGGCCAGCGCTTCCATCTGCTCGGCATTGCCGACGTCGGTCTTGCGCGCATACGCCTGCTGGCCTAACAACCGGACCAGTGTCGCGGTACGCTCGGCGGCGGCGGAGTCGATATCGACCGCCACCACCGCCGCGCCCTGTCTGGCGAATTCCAGTGCAATGCATCGTCCGATGCCGCTGCCCGCGCCGGTCACGACCGCGAGCTTGCCGCTGAGGGGTTTGCGTTCCGAGTGCATGCGGGCGCGTTGCAGCGTCTCAGGTTCGTCGCCGCCTTCGGTGTGCTCGACCAGTTCGTGCACCATCCGGGCCATCTGCTCGGGGTGGGTGAGGGGTACCCAGTGGCGTGCGGTCAGTTCACGGCGCCAGTACCTCGGCACCCATCGGGAGAGGTCTTCGGAGAGCGCCGGGCTGACGTATTTGTCGAGCGTCGGCACGATCACCTGGACCGGCGCATGCGCGTAACGCCTGCGCGGCGTGAACAGGCAGCGGATGAAATTGGCGCGGTACAGGGATACGCCGCGCACGCCGTCGCGCGTTTGCGTCGGACGAGGCATGAGGTGGGTCTTTTCCACGCGACGCAGCACACGCGGCCACGCGCGGCCGAGCCATAGGCGCCAGGTCAATCCCGGCAGCAACGGCAGGTGGAACATCAGCACGTACCAGGAGCGCACCAGCTGGCCCAATAGCTTGCCGATCGAGCGCGGCGTGGGGCGCATCAACCGCGCCCGTATCCAGTAAGCGACATGGTCGAGGCACGGCCCCGAGCACGACGTGTACGAAGCAATGCGCCCACGCAGACGCTCGTCGGTGACGAACTCCCATCCCTGGATCGAACCCCAGTCGTGCGCCACCAGATGAACGGCGCGATCGGGGCTCACGGCATTGATCACGGCGATGAAATCGTCGGTCAGTTTTCCTAAGCGATAGGCGTTCATGCGGGTGGGGGCAGTGGATTGCCCTGCGCCGCGGACATCGTAGGCCACCACGTGGAAATCGTGTGCCAGCAAACCCGCCAGGGCGTCCCAGACTTCGCTGTTGTCGGGGTAGCCATGCACGAGCATCACCGTCGGTCGCGTGGGGTCGCCCCATGCTCTGGCGGCGAGCGTCACGTCGCCCGAGTGCACCTTGAAGTCGGTGCGCCGCATGGCGGGCGGCGCATCGAACGATGCCTCGGGTTGTGCCTCGGGTTGTACCTCGTCTTGCGAGGACGGTACGGGTTCGGTCAAAAGGTCCATGCGCGCCCCCGTCATGCCGCCGCCAACACGCGTCCGCGTTGCGCCCAGCGGCGCACATGCGGCAGATCGTCGTCGAGCCAGTAGGCGTCGTCGTCGGTGATGACCAGCAGCTCTTCGAACTTGGCGCCCACGCCCTGAAAGCCAAGATGCGGCTCGACGGCCCACAGGCCGGGCGTCGGCGCATGATCGGAGCGGCGATCGATCGACCACAACGGCGACCAGCCTTCCTTGCGGCCCGCGCTCACCTGGTCGAGGACCAGATTGCGCGTGGCGTTCAGGCCAAAACGCGCCACGAAGCGCGGCTTGGCGGGGTTGTGCAGCTTCGCGACACGATGCGCGAGCACCTTGAACGGATAGGCTTTGTGACGCGGCTCCACGCCCTGTTTCCTGCACAACTGGTCGACCGCGCGCGCCACGTCGGCCAGCGTGTGCCGTTGCTTCACCATGCTGACGATCAGTTCGCGGTGTTCGGCGAGGTCGTCTTTCAGCTGCTCGAGAATCGGATTCGTGCCGACACAGGTCGCGTAGCCGACATCGGCGATCACTCCATTCAGCACGGGCGCCACGTCGAGAATGACCGGCATGTCTGCTTCCAGGCGGCGCGAACCTGGGAAGAAGGCCAGGTTGAAGCCGGCCATGTGCGAGAGCCCGGAAAACCCTTCGAAGGCGGTACGGTCGCCAAACCAGGCGAAGGGTTTGTGCAGCCAGTCGCGCACGCCGTGATCCTGCAGCCACTCGGTCAACAGGCGGGCGGCGTCTTTCTCCGTCATACCCGGCCGCAGCATCTCGCCGACGCTCTCGACGCAGTGGTAGGCCAGTTGCTGAACTTCACGGAATTGCCCCAATTCGTCCACGTTGACGTGTGGAATGGCCTTCTCACCCATACTGCCTCCCAATATCCTGTCCGGCGGACGTGCGGCGGCCCGCCATGATGACATTTTTTATTGTTACATTGAATGATGTAACGATTGGATGCTACACGATGAGAAAGACCAGTCCACTGGTTGTTTCCCTGGTGGGGTGGGCGAGAATGCGCGGGCGTTAAGACGCGCGTTGCCGGAGAACGGGCGTCGTAGCGCGCAATGGGATCGTGTGAATGCCGGGAGGCCGATTTCCCGTGGGCGGCTGGGCTCAGCCGGTCAGTTCGGAGAGCAGGCTGGCGAGGCGGGCAATGCGCTTGCGGTACAGGGGAGCTTGCGGGGAATCTTCCAGATGCTTGACGCGATCGCGCCAGTAGGTCGGCGGAAACGGCTTTTGTTGCGCGAGGGCGATCACGCGTTCCAGATGGACAAGCTCGCGTTCGAAAATGGCGTGGTGCATCGTTTCAATTCCCCGGAGATGGCCGTGCGGCCCATTGGCGAAGGCCAGGTCGTCGCTGCCTCCCTGCGCGAGAGGCGACGACGGCCGAGCCTGCAGCGGTCAGCCTGGTACATAGCCAGACCAATCTCGCCAAGCCGGTGTCGAACAACGCAGCGATCTTCTCTACGGAAGAATTCAGCCGCCACGTGTCGGCACACGACAGTCACTACGACTACAACAACAGCACAGCCCCTCTCGGTCTGCTACCACCAACGCAGTATCGCTGGTGTCGATCGGCGCTTCGTCTCTGGTTCGTATAACTAATCGAACGGCCGCGATCATTAACGGCGGCCCACGGGCATCGTTGCCGGTGATCCGGAAACAAACGCAACGTTACCGGACATCGATGTTTCGAACTCTTTGCGGCGCGCGATCTTTTTTTGGTCTCTCAGGCTCCCCGGATGATCGGTCGGGTTCATTACTCGATTCGGGCATTGCTACCGCCTGTCCAGACTTTTTCCCAGGCGATGAGCAATACCTACTAAACAGAGCAATAGTCATGCCAATTCGAGATAACGCGCGGGGCGGGGATCCTTGAATATTTACGGCATCGGAATGGACGATATCGTCCACATTTTTCTAAAAAAATGGACGTTATTGTCCACATGGCCGTATCTCGCATATTGAATGGGCGCTTCCGTCCACAAGGGGAACGCGTTCGACCAGGAAGCAGGGGAAATGCCAGGTGGGGAGGGTGGCGGGACCATCCGGCGCGGCGAGCGGGCGCCGGATGTAGAGCAGGAGTGAAGCGGGGCGGTTACGACTGGAGACTGACCTTGCTGTAAGTCAGCCGGCTGGGGCGAACCTTCATGCGCACCAGTGATACGAGGAAGCTGAACCCGGCCTGATTCGGATCGATCACCGGCACAAAGCCGCCCAGCGCCTCGGTGAGCAACGTCGAGACGCGGCTTGCAACGTCCACGAAACCGGTGCACCCGAGCAGAATGGCTTGCGCGCCGTCCTCCTTGATTGCCTTGAGCGCCGCTTCGAACGTGCGGACAATCACGGTGTCGATGTCGCTGAGCTGCGAGACAGGGCAATCGATCGCACGGATCGACGCGAACGTGTCCTCGATGCCATAAGTCTGCGGATGGCCACGTTGCATCGCGAGGGTGCTCTGCAGGATCGTGATGATCGAGAACCGCTGGCTGAGCGCGAGGGCCGTGAACGCCGCCGCCGGAAAACCGCCGATGATCGGAATGTCGATCACCTCACGCGCGGCTTCAACGCCGCACATATCGAAGTCGGTCAGCCAGATGCCGTCGAACCCGTCGTTGGCAATCGCCTGCGCCAGTTCGACCACCGGCATGCCGTTCTGCAGCCAGTTAGTGCGGTTTTCGATATCGGCGTGCCCTTGCGTGATATTGCGAATCTCGACCTGCACGTCCGGCGGCACCACCGGCGCGACCGCCTTCAGGATGCGGTCGTTGTATTGCGATGTGTTGACGGGCACCAGCACACAGATGCGAAGCGGGGCGCTCAAGATGCGTCTCCCTTGTGCATGGACTGAAGCGAATGGAGTGACTCCAGCGGCACATACGGCCCGAGATAGCCGAGCGAGTTCAGCAGTTGCATGAAGCTGTCCAGGTTCAGACCGGGCTTGCGCAATTCGGCTTCGGCACGCCACGCAATCAGTGTCACCGGGCGTTTGCCGATCGCCGGATTGAGCGTTCCGTCGGCTTGCACCAGATCTCCGTTACTGAAGATCGACTGGCCCTCGCCACCCACGTAGTACGCGACGCTGTCCGGCGACAACACGATCGGCTGCGGGCGCTCGCTGTCCCACGCAAGCAGCGACTCGTTCTGGTACATCACCGTGTAGGTGTGTTGGCCGGCCTGAATGCGAACCTTGCCGAGGTCGAAACCGCCGCTCGTATCGACTTCGGCCGAGACCAGTTCGCCGGGCTCCGAAATCGCCCGCGCGGCCAGCCCGCAGTGCTCGGCCAGATAGCCGATCATCTGCCGGGCGCTGCCGATCCGCCCGGCCTGCACCGCACGCCCGAGCTCGAGCGCGCGCGTCAGCGTGCCGCGAATCGGCGTGGCGCGCCCGATGTCGGAGGGTTGCATGACCCACATCGCGAGGCCGCCGAACTGGCCGAACTCGGGATCGGCGACGACCGGCCGCATCATCTGCTCGACGATCGCCGACACGTCGCGTTGATGCGTCGTGCCGCCTTGATTGCCCACGCGCGGCGTCACGTCGAGTTCGACGCACAATCCGCCCTGGCTCACGAGGAACGCCGGGCGCGGATCGATCTCCGCGGCCGCGAAGGTGAGCATCGGCAGCGAGGGCACGGCGCGACCGGCGCCATCCGCGTCAATGACCGCGAGGCCGAGCTTCGCCGCCACGAGCACCGCCACGGTGAAGCCCAGCGCGCCGCTTTCCGGCGGCATCACATAGGCAAGCCGGGTGGGCTTCAGATCGAGCCGGTCCTGCCCGTTCTTCGCGGCCGTCACGGGACCAAGCGGGTAGGTGGCTGTATTGATCGCTTCAGGCGCGCCGAGGTAGGCGACCATGACCGCCGCGCCTTCGGTGGCTTCTTCGACCGACACGACCTTGACCGTGTCGGTCGGATAGTAGTCGCCGGCTACAAAATGCGCGGCCAGATGCCGCGCGGATTCGATCGTGCCCCCGCCGCCGCTGCCAAAGAACGCTGCGCCCAGCAGCAGCGGTTCCAGATCTTCCCGGTGTAACTCATAGGCCATTTGTCATCCTTTATTGTTGAGATTGAAGCTCACGTCCTGCCGGAGTTCGGCGAGCAAACCAGCCGCGCTGATGACGCGGGCGGTCGACTCCGCCTTCAGCGAGCGCAAACCGCGCTCAATGATGTCGATCGCTTCGGCGCTGCGGCCGGTGGCGCGCAGCAGATCGGCGAGATAGCGCGCGGCGTCCACGCGCGCCGGCACCGAACCGAACGCGAGCGCGGTGGACAGCGCCGTGCGCAATCCCAGTTCCGCCGCGTTCGTATCGCCCAGCGCCCACTGCGCGCGCGCCCGGGTGACCAGCAGCTCGCCCAGATAGACGCGCCCCTGACGGGCAAGGGTCTCGTCGATCGCGCCGGCGAGCATGGCCTCGCAGGTCTTCGCTTCGCCGGCGCGCAACAGCAGCTCGCCATGCTGCCACGCCATGAAGGAATAGAAGAGGGCGCCGCCATTGCAGACGACGTGGTTATCGAAGCCGTCGAGCATGACCGTTTCCGCTTCCACGGAATGGCCGAGCGAGCTGAGATGGCAGGCGCGGAGAATCTGGCCGACGCCCCGATAGAACGCGAATCCATTCGCAATCGACACCGACTCGAGTTCGCTCGCGAGGTGTCCGAGCCGCTCCGAGTCCTCGAACAGGCAGGCGAGCCAGGCGGCGCCCTGCAGGTTGACGGCGTGAGCGAAGGCGTGCGTGCCGGGCTCGGACGCGCGCAGGATCAACATCTCCATGGCGCGCCGCGCCTGCGAGAATGCGCCAATCTGGTAGGCGGCGAGTCCTTCGAACGTCAAGGCGAGGCTGGCGAGATCGATTCCTTGCGAGCCCGTGCGAACGTCGTTGCGCGTCACGCCAAGCAGGTTGCCGCGCGCGAGACAGGCAAGCGCTTCCTCGCTGTCGCCAAGCCAGAAGAGGGTGTTGGTCATCGCGACGTGGGCTTCATCGAGCGACACCCGGTCACCGCCGTTCTGCGCGCGCTCCAGCATGTTCTGCGCGGTCGCGCGCGCCTGCTTGAGCTCGAGCGTGGTCAGTTGCGTGGTCCAGACGCCGAACTGAATCGCGGCGATTTCCGCCGGGGTGCAGACGCCTTCGCCGATGGCCAATGCCGCGGCGTAGCAGGCGGTGGCCTCCGCGTAGAGCCAGCCGTGCACGCTGCGCAAGCTCAGGCCGAGCAGCCGGTAGGCGTCGAACTGAAGACGCCGTGCGGCCTCCGGTTCGTGGGGCGTCTGCAGCAGCTCCAGGCAGCGGCGCAGGAGCGGAATGGCTTCGGCGAACTTGGACTCGCCGACCAGCGCGCTGCCGTGATCGAGACACTTGCGCGCTTCCCGGTGATGCTCTTCGCGCGACTTCAGACGCCGCTCGATGGTCTTGCGGCCTACGCCCAGCAGCGTGGCCGCCGCGCTCTTGTTGCGCCCGGTCCGTTCGAGCGCGCGGTCGATCAGGAGGTCCTCGGCGGCGGCGAGTTTGTCGCGTCCTTCGAGTTGCAGCAACATGTCGGCGAGGCTCGTACGCGACACCGGCCCGCCGGTTTCGTTGGCGAGAAACGGCTCGAGCGAGTCGACGTCGATCTGCGTGCTCTCGGCCAGCACGCTGAGCTGGCTGATCAGGTTGCGCAATTGCCGGATGTGGCCTGGCCATGCGTGCTGGCTCAGACGCCGAAGCGCGGCCGGCGAAAACTCGAGCCGGCGCGTGTGCTGCGAGGCGAAGTGATTGACCAGCGCCGGGATGTCCTCGACGCGCTGTTCCAGTCCGGGGACGGCGAGCACGAAGACCGCGAGCCGGTAAAAGAGGTCCTCGCGGAACAGCCCTTCGCGCGCGAGCTCGCGCAAGTCGCGATGGGTCGCGGCAACAACGCGTCCCGCGAAGTGGAGACTGGTTGACGAACCAATCGGGCGGAAGGTTCGCGTTTCAAGCACACGCAAGAGTTTCGGTTGCAGCGCAAGCGGCAGTTCGCCGATTTCGTCGAGCAGCAAGGTGCCGGTGCCGACTTGCTGGAGAAGCCCCTGGCGGCTTTCGCCCGCGCCCGTGAAAGCACCTTTGGCGTGCCCGAACAGTTCGGCCTCGACGAGGTTTTCCGGAATCGCTCCGCAGTTCACGTCGACGAACGGCTGATCCTGACGCAGGCTGTGCGCGTGCACGCGACGGGCAACCAGTTCCTTGCCCGATCCGGTCGGCCCGAAAATGAGCAAAGGATGCTCGGTAGGCGCGACCCGGTCGATCATGCGGACCAGTTGACGAAACGCTGGCGCACTGCCTACGAATGCGCCGGAATCGGGCTTATCGTGAGCAAACGGCGCGACGGGGGTATAACTCATCAGGAAGTACGCTCCACACAATTCAATATGATCCGCGCGTGGCGCTACGCGGAAACAGCCGTCGGGAAGACGGCGTTTGTGCATCCATCTGGTGTCTGGCGAAGGCTTCCGGTCGCGTTGCCGGGGCCGTCCGCCGCGAGAAGAGTCAGAGTATGACGGCTAATTGCGGACATTGTCCTTTCGAAAATTAACCTCGTGACGGCGTATCCGGGATGCCACCGCGGTGGGCTGTGAACAATGTGTTGTGAGGGCTTGCCGCGATGCTGGGAGTGCGTATGGCCGGTTGATGAAAAGTAACGGTGATATCGGCGGGTAGCGATGATTCTTTAACGGTTCGGGACTTGGTGCGTGGGCAGCATACGCACCGCGAAAGCGGACATTTCTAATGATCCAGAACCGGACATTTCTATAAAGCTACGACATCTGAAATGTTGATAATTTATCTTATGTCAAATTACAAAACCGTTCGCAGACTTCTGTACGAAAACCCACCAGCCCCATAGTGCTCGAGAACCGCAAGGAAGCCGAACGGCTTCTGTTGTGGTCCGTCGTCCAGATGGACCAGCCGCTTTCGCTGGCGCGTCAGCGCACGCGGCACGCCAAACCGAGGATTACCCGCTACCTGTCGCCCGAGCTCTGGTTCGAGGTCAAAACCCGGATCCAGAACATGCCAAAGGAAACTGGCCGCGAGCGCGAGCGTTACGCGCGCGTGCGCTGGCTGTTCACCCTGCTCTAGCTCGGTGGCTTACGGATCACTGAAGTGGGTGAAAACACGATGCGCCGATTCTTCCGCCGTCGGGACGCGAACGGCGACGATCGCAGGTTCGCATATGGCAGACAGGCAGGTCGGCTTGAGGCTCCTGCGTGACAATCTCGGGCATGCCGACGATCGTCGCCATCGTGAAACCGATGAAAAGCATCGCATTGACTGGTGACCCGGACGGCCGACATTTGGCATAAGTTAACGTTGACCACTGATTCGTTCAGCCGCCGTTACCCATCGCGCCGCCGCCAACCGGTTCGAACCGTGCCAAGTATGCTCTTCGGCTTTCGATACACCTCGGAAGTCAAGATTATTTGATTACCTTGCGCCAAAAGAGCAAGTACGCAGATGCGCAGGATACGGCGAGCAAAATTGCCCACATTGGAGCCAAACTGATCAGAACAGCAGTGACGGGTAACATTTGGATTCCTAAAGGCATAACAAAACACGGGTCCGAACAAGCATTCGCCTGCACGGAACGGACAGTCTGACCAAACATATTGGTTCCGAGTGGCGATGAATTAATGCTACATCGCTACCTGATGGCAATTCTGTGGCTTCCTGTCGCACTGCCATTGATTCATGTCAAGGTTGAGCCACTGCCGAATCGGAAGGCACGGAGTTCTCCATCGTTGACATGTTTGCCCTGCTACGAAATGCGCGCTGCTGGTACTCAAGCAGCGCCTATCCTTTGAACAACGCGAAGAAGCGGGTGGAACTGCCGACAGCTACAAACGTATGCAAGGCTGGCGCACGACGCCACGATGACGCCCGTTACCCTCTCAAGACCGTCGATAGTTGTGTCATGAGCCCGGCCATTGTCAACATCACGGCCAGTGAATCGGCCGTCAGCCGTGAGATGACCGGCAAGCTCGTCACCCCATTGCGGTCGTTGCAAGAAAGTCAGAAAGATGACAAGGCTTCGTTCGACCGGGCCCCCTGCAGCAACGTGTCGCCTCGCGAAGAGGAAAACCTCGGCCGTATCGCAAAGGGCCGAACCAACAAGGAAATTGCGCGCGCGATGAACATTGCCGAAACGACGGTCAAGGCCCGCGTGCAGCACATTCCGCGCAAGCGCAAGCTCGGCTCACGCGTGCAAGCTGCAACTCACGTTGTCGCTCGGGCGTTCTGATATCCCGCACGCCTTCCTACCGATTCGCTTCGGGAAGCGTCGCCACGAACATATCGAAGAGCCTGTCGAAATCGTCTTCGAGCTTTTCGCCATCGAAGGGATCGCGGTTCGCGCCGAACACTTCGTCGAGTTCGCTCCAGTCGGACGCCGTCAGATATTTCATCGCCGCCGGCAGAATGACTTCTTCCTCCACACTGCGATGATGCTGATAGAAGCTCGCATATTCGTCCACCATCACGCGAAGCGCAGCGATCGCAGGCGGCCCTTCGAGTTCGTATCGAACAAGTGCGTCTTCGATATTGCGCAAACGGGCATCACCTTGCGCATGCTCGCTGACCAGTGCCGCAATGACCTCGTCAAGATCATGGGTTCGCTCACGCAATCGTGCAAACAGGTAACGGTCCTCCTTCGGGTGATGCACCTTCTCGGGATACTCCCGGATGTAGTAGAGCATTGCCCGAAACACCATCAGCCCAGGTGTTGCCATGCCAGCTTCGCGCAAATGGATGAAATGATTCATCCCCGAGATCACCGTCGTCAACTGCTGGTGTTCACGCATCATGACCTGAATGGCGTTACGCGCCTGCATCCACGTTCGCATTCTGATACCTCCGTATGACCGTATCGCCCCCCTTCGAACCTGTCGCATCTGCTGGCCACGACTGTCGTCCAGCGTTGCGCACGTTCAGATCCGGTTGCCTGCAGAACACCGCGGGCCTCGGGACATCAATTTCTCGTCTGTCCTTTCTCTGGGACCGCTACATCTACTATGTGCCGCTCGGGACAACCGAACTTGACACAAATCAATCCAGTCATCGACTTTTGCAAGCCCAGCTTGCGCACGAATTGTCTTGATGTCGCGGGATGACATATCAAGGGCATTGCGATGATCGAGATCAATCCGACTGATCTATGTCAATGGCCCGCCAGCCCCTTGCCGTCCAATAAGAATCGTGCGGAAACGCACGGCTACCCGACGGAGACCGACAATGAAACTGACCTTTCTCGGCGCCAGCGAGACTGTCACCGGCTCGAAGTATTTGCTTGAGGATACGGGTGTCCGCATCCTCGTCGATTGTGGGCTGTTTCAGGGCGTCAAGAACCTCCGGTTGCGCAACTGGGCTCCCCTGCCCGTTCCCGCCGATTCGCTCGAGGCTGTGATCCTCACACACGCGCATATAGACCACAGTGGCTACCTTCCGCTGCTCGTACGCAATGGTTTTCGTGGCCCCGTCTATTGCACGCCGGGAACCGCGGATCTATGCAACATCATGCTGCGCGACAGCGCGCGGCTACAGGAAGAAGAAGCGGACTTCGCGAACCGCCACGGATACTCGAAACACAAACCCGCATTGCCGCTCTACACGCTCGACGACGCACAGCGCGCGCTGCAACTGTTCGTACCGCGGGCGTTTGACGAGCCGGTCAATCTGACGCATGGGCTTTGCTTCCGCTTCCTGCGAGCGGTTCATATTCTCGGCGCAGCCAGCGTGGTTATGTGCCGGAATCACAAAATCCTCGCATTCTCCGGTGACGTGGGTCGACCCGAGGACCCCATCATGCATGCGCCGACGCGGCTTGTACATGCCGACTATCTCGTCGTCGAATCAACCTACGGTGACCGCCTGCACCCCGACAGCATTCCCGAGGACGAGCTCGCGCGGATATTCAGCCGCACGTTCGCGAAGGGCGGAATCGTCGTCATGCCGTGCTTCGCGGTGGGACGCGCGCAGGAGATTCTCTACTACATTGCAAAGCTCAAGGAAACGGGGCGGATGGCGAATGTGCCCGTCTACCTGGACAGCCCGATGGCAACGAGCGTCACGGAGGTCTACCGCAGACACCTCAACGAGCATCGGCTGACGGTCTCCGAAGCAAACGCAATCGACAAGGCAGCCATCATGGTTCGAACCGTCGATCAGTCAAAGGAGATTGCGGGACACCACGGGCCGATGGTGATCATCGCCGGTAGTGGCATGGCAACGGGTGGTCGCGTGCTGCATCACCTGCATCTGTATGCCGACGATCCTCGCAACACGATCGTGCTCGTGGGCTTCCAGGCGCCGGGCACACGCGGTGCGGCGCTGGCTGCTCACGAACCGTCAATCAAACTGCACGGCGAATACGTGCGCGTGCGTGCAACTGTCGAGTCGGTCACGTCCCTCTCGGCGCATGCCGATTATCGCGAAATGCTGCAATGGCTATCAGGTCTCGCCGATCCGCCGAAGCGGACTTTTGTAACACATGGGGAGCCCGCAGCAGCCGATGCAATGCGCAGACGTATTGCGGAAACGTTGGGCTGGCCCTGCGAGGTGCCTGTTTATCAAGAGACCGTGGAACTGGAGGGGTTATAGACCCAATGACGCCTTCAAACGCCCAGTGCTTGACATGGGGCGTCAGATCAGTCGCAGCTCCGCCGCCCGAGCGGCCGCAGCGTGACTATGAGGCACATCCTCAATGAGAAATGATGAGAGATCGATGTCCGCGATGTGCGCGAGCGACTCCTGCCTCGCTCGCGGTCCAACGATAACAGGGGCGATAAGACCCGCCCCCGTTGTCATCAGCCGTCATTTGCGGCCGCGAATCTTCGTTCCGCTGCGGGCTCGACCTGAATTAACAGTCCTCGTTGCCCGCACACCTCGCAAGCTTCGTCGCAACTGCTAATCATTCGTGCCGCCTCAAGCGACGCTGCCAAAAAAAGCCCCTCTCAGACGGCAGGGGTAACTTCCCGCATGGGGGCTTGCGTGCAGAAAGGCTATGGTTTCATGCTAGAACCCGCTGACATTGCAACATTGATCCAGATCAGCGGACTACGTTAAGCCTGCCAGACGATCAGGCTCTCAGCAGGGAGACTTGCCAAGCCTTCGTTGAGCAACTTGCAGAGTTTCCTCACGGAGCGTCGCGAGGGCGTAGTTGAACAACGTCATCGCCCCCTCCTCCTGAGATATTCAACGCCTTTCGCAACGCGTTGAGCTCCACATGCATCCGGATGATTTCATCGCTCAGACGCTTGATATCGCGATGCATCTCGTGCCGCAGCGCCCGCTCCTCCTTCCCGATAAACGCCGCAGCGATGCTCGCGAACACGAGCGATAGCATCCCGTAACCCAATAGAACGACGAACGCCGCAAAGACGCGCGACGCAGGAGTCGTCGGTGCAAAATCACCATATCCGACCGTAGCACCGCTTTTAAAAGCAAGCCATAAACCATCAGCGTAAGAATGCACCCGCGGTTCAAGCCAATAAAATCCCGCACCTGCCATCGCGAGGACGCACGCCCCTGCGACCAGCAGCCACACCAGACGGTTAGGTGTAAAAAAGCTTCGTAGAGACAGAACAATGCGAAGCGCCACGAGGCACATGAACGCCATCCGGAGAAACCACTCGGCCGGTTGCCATGGGGTCGCTCCAAAGCCGGCACTGAGCCCAGACCCGATCATGATCACCAGGTCGAGTCGGTTATGCGCGAGCCATACCTTTGGCTTTCTGCTCACGTGGTGCATCCAGGTTAGCAACGACGCAAAGCCGGCGAACATGCAAAGGTACAGCGTACGTGCAACTGTCAGCGAGAATTGGGCGGTAGCATTCAGTTCAATGTAGAAGGCAGGTATGGCGAGGAAGCTCAACGCGCAAAGCACCCAGCGGACGCGGCGCCACGCGCGAATCGCCCGAGGGCCATCGTGCGAGTCCACGCCACCCAGTCCGAAATTGCCGAGCTCGCTGTCCATGGTTTGATCAGGTGCCAAACGAGTTGCCTTCCACTGTGGCAGGTCTACGCGAACTGTCTCCTGTGCGTGACAGGCATACAGGCCAAGGCATCACGCGTTTCAGGCTATCTCAGGTCTCAGTGCCGTTTTTGACGCAGATCAGGGATACGCCTGACCGCGTTTGCAGTCGTCAAGATTGTCGTGAGCTGCTCTGGCTAGCAGGCGAAGAGTTGCGCGCATATGGCAGGCGCTTCAGGAACGGGCGGGAATACGTCCCATGATCCACTCCCGTGCCGGAAGAAAATGATGGTCAACGGTCCGCTGGAAATCAACCCTTCCAGGCGGACATTGCGCACGCGGCTAACCGGATGACGGCCGAGTTGCTCGTGATGCGATTCGACACCGGGTACGTCAGTGGTCGCATGCTCCCACCATTGCTGCACACGCAGAAAAGTGTCCCGGTAGCACTGAAAAGGCCATATGGCCCACTCGGGTGCCACGAAGCGCGGGTCTGCCAGCGTCTCCTGATCTGTCGCGCCATCGGTCTGCTGAGCCGCGGCCCCCATGGCCTCCATCGCGAGATTGAGCCGCTTGCCGGGTGAAACGGCCATATGCAACACCCAGTCGAGCCATGCAAGGATCATCGATGCGGGCGACAACCCGCCCGTCAATGCTGCCAAAGCCGCATGCGTCGCTCGATCGCGATCATCGCCATTCGCTCTGCGTAGCGGTGCAACTCGGCCCCCGTTTTCTCGAACGAGCTCGGGTGAAGTCATCGCATGTGCATCCCACCGTTGATTGCAATGTCGGCACCGGTGACAAAGGCGGCGTCATCGGAACACAGATAAGCGATGAGGCCAGCCACCTCTTCCGGGCGCCCCAGCCGCCCGACGGGAATCTGCGGGAGGATCCTTGTCTGCATGATGTCGTGAGGCACAGCTTCGACCATCGCGGTCGCCAGATAGCCCGGCGACACTGTGTTCACCGTCACACCGTGCTTCGCGACTTCAAGTGCGAGTGCTTTCGTGAACCCGTGCACGCCGGACTTGGCGGCGGAATAGTTGGTTTGTCCGAACGCCCCCCGTGACCCGTTGACCGAGCCGATATTGACGATGCGGCCAAAGCCACGCTCGACCATGCCCGCAAGCAGCGGTTTGGTCATGTTGAACAGACTGTCGAGGTCGGTGCGCATGACTGCGTCCCAGTCCGTCTTGTTCATCCGCGCAAACGATGCGTCGCGCGTAACGCCAGCGTTGTTGATCAGTACGTCGACCTTGCCCAGTTCATCGAGCACGCGTTGTGCGCAACGCTCGCACGAATCGAAGTCGGCGACGTCGACCTCGTAAGCGCGAAAGTTGCGTCCGGAATCCCGCTCTGTCATGAGCCATGTCGCGACGTGATCGTTGCGCGTCGAGTGAGACATGGCCACAGTCATCCCCGCGTCGTGAAGAGAACGGCTAATCGCCGCACCGAGCCCACCCATGCCACCTGTTACGAATGCCACACGTGCCGTTCGCATCTCAGCCTCCTGATGAAATATCCGCATTGAGTCGCGCTGCCGTCGTTCGACTGTCTCACTGTATTGGCGGGTCGCAGTTCGCGATTGATCTGCATCAACAGGCTCGCCCGTCTGGCTCATAGACTCGAAATCGCACTGTGGTTCGCTCATCAGTTCCATACGAGGCTGACGGGCGTTTTTTCCTGATGTCGCATTGAGGGACGACATGCCAATTCGCACCATTCTTGTCCTGAACGCCGGTTCTTCGAGCATCAAGTTCGCGCTGTTCTCCTGTCCAGAAGGCACAGCGAAGAATGCGAATGTTGAGCCGACGTGCACTCCGCTGCATCAGGGCGAAGTCAGTGGAATCGGCACCAAACCTGTCCTTCGTATCGACGGTGGACTGCTTGACGCGCCACCGTATTCGCAGCGCAATCCCTGGCGCGCGGCGCTCGGCGCGATTCTCGAATGGGTCGACGCGATGCGGCATGACATCGTGGTCGTGGCGGTCGCGCATCGGGTCGTGCATGGCGGTGCGCATCACATGGCCCCTGTTGTCGTCGACGCCCTGGTTTTCGATGAACTCTGCACGCTGATCCCGCTCGCGCCGCTGCACCAGCCGCACAACATCGATGCCATCGACGCCATGCGGCATGCGCTACCCGGCATCCCGCAGATCGCCGTCTTCGATACGTCGTTTCACCAGACACTGCCGCGTGTCGAACAGTTGCTGCCGCTTCCACGCGAATGGTTCGATGCCGGGGTGCGCCGGTATGGATTTCACGGTTTGTCTTACGAATACCTGTCGATTGCGATTGCCGACAGATTCGGGGCACCCGCGCGAGGCCGCGTGATCGCCGCGCACCTCGGAAACGGCGCCAGCCTGTGCGCGATGCTCGCAGGGCAAAGCGTTGCGTCGACGATGGGCTTTTCAGCTCTCGACGGCCTAATGATGGGCACGCGCAGCGGTTCGCTCGATCCGGGTGTCGTCCTGCATATGATGGAGGCGCGCGGCATGTCGCATCGCGATATGGGACGGCTGCTGTACGAGGAGGCAGGATTGAAAGGCGTCTCCGGGTACTCATCCGATGTGCGAGATCTGCTCGGACACGAAGCATCGGACGAGCGCGCGAGAGACGCACTGGCGTTGTACGTCCATCGCATCGTCCGCGAAGCCGGCGCGCTGACGGCCTTGCTGGGCGGCCTCGACATGCTGGTTTTTACCGCGGGCATCGGCGAGCATTGCGCACCCATCCGCACCCGCGTCTGTGCGGCGTTGCGCTGGCTCGGCGTTGAGATCGACGAACAGGCCAACGCGAACAACGCTCACGTCATCTCGACAGCATCGAGCTGGGTGACGGTGGTCGTCGAGCCGACGAACGAGGAGTGGATCGCCGCGCGCAGCGCGTGGCGGTTGCTGGACCGCAGCCGCACGGCGGATCCCGGCTCGCCCCGTATGCTATCGAGTCCAGCCTGATCGACTATTTATTTGCCAATCCCGGTACGTCGCTGTTGCGTTGGCTGCGCCTGCGGAATCGCGCACAATGGCATCACAAGGCAATCTGGATCGCTACACGCTGCACAATCGCCTCCCGACACGGCAGGCATACCCCGCATGAAGGCTCGGATGAAAATCAACCCGGAAACCAGTCGCGCCGCCGGATTGCGCCAGCAAAGCCTGGGCAGAGGCTTCGGCGCGCCCGCCGTACTGACTCTTCTGACCTTCGCCGTGACCGCGGGAATCACGCTCGCCGTATCGCGGCTCGTCATGCAGCAGTGGGAAGGCACAGATGAATTGGTCGCGACCCGCGCAGCAACCATTGTCCTCGTCGCCGGCATGGCGGCCTCGGCGCTCTTTGCCGTCCTTGCGTGGCTGATCGCGACGTCACGCTCCCCCATCAACCCCATGCCGGACGAAGCGCGCCGCAACGAGGCGCGCATGATGGGCATCATCCGTTCGTCGATGGAGGCGATCATCACGATCGACGACGCCCAGAACATCCTGATCTTCAACCCAACGGCGGAACGGGTCTTCGGCGTCACGGCGATGGATGCGATCGGCATGCCGCTTTCCCGTTTCATTCCGAAGCGCTTCCGTGACGCGCACGTACAACATGTCACCCGGTTCGGCGTCACAGGCATCTCCGAGCGGAAAATGGGCCAGCAACGCGTGTTGTACGGCCTGCGCGCGAACGGTGAAGAGTTCCCGCTGGAAGCGTCGATTTCGCAGATACAGGAAGATTCAGGCAAGCTCTTTACGGTGATGCTGCGGGATGTCACCGAACGCGTCAAATCGGAGAATGCGCTGAAACAGTCGCGAGAAGAACTGCGCCTGCTATCGGCCAACCTGCAGAACGTGCGGGAGGAAGAAAAAACGCGCATTGCGCGCGAGCTTCACGACGATCTCGGGCAGCAATTGACGGCTCTGAAGATGGATCTTTCCGCTGTAGAACAGGATCTGGCTGCCAATCGCGACGCGGCCGGCCCGGTCGACAGCAGCGTGTCGAACCAGTTGCGCGGCATGCGCCGCATGATCGACTCGACCGTGGCGTCGCTGCGCCGCATCGCCGCCGACCTCCGGCCGGTCATGCTCGACGATCTTGGCCTCGCGCCCGCAATCGAATGGCTCGCGAACGATTTCACGAGCCGTTACGGCATCGATATCACGCGCAGAATCGATCCGGGCAACGTCGTCTTTACGAAGGAAGGCGCGACGGCTGTCTTCCGGATCGTCCAGGAGGCACTCACCAACGTCGCCCGTCACGCCGATGCGACCGCCGTTGAACTGACGCTTCAGGCGAGCGATCAGCACTACCTGCTCCGGATCGAGGACAATGGACGCGGCGCCAGCCAGCATGCAAGCCCGAATGCCGGTCCGGACAAGTCGTTCGGTCTGATCGGCGTGCGCGAACGCGCGTACATGCTGGGCGGCACCGTCCAGATCGACACCGCAGAAAACAAGGGCTTTGCAATCACCGTCAAGTTCCCCTTGCAGTCCGTGCAACAGGAAGAGGCCCACCGATGATCAAGGTATTGCTGGCTGACGACCATACGCTTGTACGCGATGGGCTCCGCCATATCCTCCAGAAGGCAAGCGGATTCGAGGTGGCGGGGGAAGCATGGGACAGCGTCACGACCATTGCCCTCGTGCGCTCGACCGATGCACATGTGCTCCTGCTCGATCTGTCGATGCCCGGCCGTAACGGCATCGAGCTCATCAAACAGATCAAGGATGAAAAACCGGGTCTGCGCGTGCTCGTGCTGACCATGCACGCGGAGCAGCAATATGCCGTGCGTGCGTTCAAAGCGGGGGCATCCGGCTATCTGACCAAGGAAAGCGCGAGCACGGAACTGGTCGGCGCGGTGACGAAAATCGCTTCCGGCGGTGTCTATGTGAGCCTCGCGATGGCGGAGCGTTTCGCGCAGAATCTCAACGAGCCGGTCGAAGCTATGCCACATCAGCGCCTGTCCGACCGCGAATTCGACGTCTTCCGGCGCATCGTCGCGGGCCAGAGCATCACGGAGATCGCACACGAGCTGTGCGTCAGCGTCAAGACTGTCAGCACACACAAGACGCGTATCCTCGAAAAAATGCAGATGCCCAATGAGAACGGGCTCGTGCGCTATGCGATCCGCCACAAGCTTTTCGACGACGAAAACGACGTCTGACCTTTAACATCCCCTCCCCGCCGCATCACGCAGGAAATCGCGTAGGAATATTCCTACAGCAACTACCCGCGCTCCTATCTTCGCTTAAATCCCGACCGATATATTTTTGAGATGCGGTCGCCGATACTGGTTGACATGGATACCGCAACGTCAACCCTCGTAACGAAGGTCTATCTCGTCGACGACACGCTCGAGGTCAGGCGGCGGTTTGCGCGTCTGCTCGCCGCCATTCCGGGCGTTGCCATTGCCGGTGAATCCGAAGACACGGACGAGGCGCTGGCAGGCATCCTTGCAAGCCATGCGGACGTCGTTGTCCTCGATATAAGGCTTGCTGGCCAGACGAACCTTGGACTGATCAAAGCACTATCCCGGGCAAAGCCGACCATCGTGAAGATCGCACTTACGAACTATTCCGGCGCCGCTTTTCGCCGGGCGTGCGAAGTGGCAGGCGCGGATTTCTTCTTCGACAAAACGTCGGAGTTCGACAAGGCCTGCCGCACTATCCATTCCATCGTCAACGCGCGTACCGCGCGACATGCTGTTTGAACAGGAGCTGATCATGCAAGTTGCACCAGCCCGCGAAGCACAACGCCTTTCGGCGCACGCCCCTACCGTGATACCGATTCATGCCGTCACGCCGGGCAGCGTGTCACGGCACGGTACGCCCCGCTGCTCAGCCTGTTCAATGCGCTCGATCTGCATGCCGCCCGAGCTGAGCGCCGACGAACTGGCCAAACTCGATGCGGTCATCTGTACGACGCGTTCCGTCAAGCGCGGCGACACGCTCTACCGGGCAGGCGACATGTTCCAGAGCATTTACGCTGTGCGTGTCGGTTCGTTCAAGACTGTGCTCATGCACCGCGATGGCCGTGAGCAGGTCACCGGCTTTCAGATTGCAGGTGAAGCGCTCGGTCTCGACGGTGTTTGCGGCGGCAACCACAACTGCGATGCGATCGCTCTCGAAGACAGCATCGTCTGCATCATTCCCTTCGCGCAACTCGAAGCCATCTGCCGCGAGATCAAATCGATGCAGCATCACATCTATCAGATGATGAGCAGCGAGATCGTCCGCGAATCGAGCCAGATGATGCTGCTTGGCACGATGACAGCCGAACAGCGGGTCGCGACGTTTCTGCTCAATCTGTCCAGACGCTTCAAGGCGCGCGGATTCTCGCCTGCGGAATTTCATCTACGCATGACACGCGAAGAAATCGGCTGTTATCTCGGCATGAAGCTCGAGACAGTAAGCCGCATGTTCTCGAAGTTCCAGCGAGAGCGGCTCGTGCATGCCAACGGCAAGACGGTCCACATCGTCGATCCGGAAGGACTCGCACAGGTCTGACGCGATCTTGCAGGATTCGGTACGTCGCATACGTGCCGACCGTCTGGAAGGTTGATCTGCCTCAAAGCAGTTGCGCTTCGCGTTGCAATACGCAGTGCTTGCCCCGTCGAATCACAACACGCAACCCTGGCAATTCATTGTCGATGGCGATACGGTACAGGTATGCGCTGACCGGATGCGCGCGCTTCCGGTTGTCGATCCATTCGATCGCGAGCTGCTCATCAGTTGCGGTGCGGCACTCTTCAATCTTCGCGTCGCACTCGGTCGCTTCCGTCTGGCCTACGCTATCACCCTGTTTCCATCCGAGTCGGACCCCGACATCGTGGCGCTCGTGCGCGTATCACGCGAAGGTCATTGGGACGCGCAACTCACGGGCCTCTTTGGCGCGCTGACGGCGCGCGTGACAACGCGAGCGCCATTCGTTAATGAACCCATCCCGGCATCGCTGCAACAGAAACTGATTGATGCGTGCGACGCGGAAGGCACGATGGCATGCTGCGTGGATGGACTTGTTGAACGCCAAGCCATCGCGGACCTGATTGCCGAGTCGGACCAAATGCAATTCGCCGATCCGCGTTTTCGTCGCGAACTCGCGAGCTGGATTCATCCGCAGCGACGCAACGACGGCATGCCCGCTTACGGCACCGCTGTTGGCGGGTTGCTCGATTTTGCGTCACCACTTCTGAAGCTTCGTCCACATGCATCCCTTTGACCTGGCTCAAGAACGATCACCGGCCGCACGATAGATTGAAAGTATCCGCTATCAAGGAGCCCTTGCCGTGATCCGCGCGCCTCTATCCGCATTACTCGTCTTCGCGTCAGGCTGCTTGCTGGCCGCATCACAAACCGCGTTCGCGCAGCGCAATGAACCAACTGAACTGGTCGATCAGCAGCATTGCATGTTCTGCCATACGTCGGATGCGCCGTTCCTCGCTCCGTCGTTTCATCAGATAGCCGACCGGTACCGCGACCAGCCCAACGCGACGGCCGTGCTCGAACACAAGCTGCGGATGGGCGGACGCGCGCACTGGGGCGATACGGCCATGCCGTTGCCCGCGGAGCGTGGCGGCCCGCTATCCGCGGCTGATGCGCACACGCTGATCGAATGGGTGATGTCCCAGTGATGCGTTGCGCGCTGGAGGTCTGAATCATCGTTTTCAAAGGAGGCTTTGATGAGAATCACCGTCCACCTCGATACATTCGAATGCGCCGATCTCGCCGTCTACGCCATTCTCTGGCTCGACCGCGAAGCACGCAAATGGTCGCGTGAGGGGCATGCTGTAATCGATGTTCCTGAATGGGGCAAGCTCGGCTATTCGAACGGCGGCACGCGAATTTATGACGCTGCGGGTACGCATCGATTCTGCGAGTTGTCGGGTCTCGATCTCACCTCACCGGGAGGTCCGTTCGAAGGCGAATCAGGCCAAGTGCTCTGGTACCGACACGCACATCGTGCGCCCGTGGTCGGTCAATGGCATGTGCAGTGCGTCGACGAGCATGACGTGGAGCCCGAAAACGGCGTCTTTGCAGATGGAGACGTAGTGTTACATCCGTCTACATGGCGTCAACCTGGAGCACCTGATGATTCTGCGTGAATACAGAAATGATTTGCCTCTGTCCGCCGACCAGCTCTATCGCATCGACGCCTGGTGGCGAGCCGCCAACTATCTTTCAGTCGGGCAAATTTATCTGCTCGCCAATCCGCTCCTGCGTGAGCCACTCGAACCCGCTCATGTAAAGCCGCGCCTTCTCGGACATTGGGGCACGACGCCCGGCCTGAATTTCATCTATGTGCATCTGAACCGGCTCATCAACGAACACGACATCGACATGCTGTTCATTGCTGGCCCGGGGCATGGCGGTCCTGCCGCGCTCGCCAACGCCTGGCTCGAAGGCACGTACAGTGAAACGTACGCGAACGTGCCGCAGGACGCAGCGGGCATGGCCACGCTCTTCAGGCAGTTCAGCTTTCCGGGCGGCGTGCCGAGCCATGTCTCCGCACATACGCCTGGCTCGATTCATGAGGGTGGCGAACTCGGCTATTCGCTGTCGCACGCGTTTGGTGCAGCATTCGATCATCCGAATCTGATCGTTGCGTGCGTGGTTGGCGACGGCGAAGCCGAAACTGGCCCTCTCGCCACGGCATGGCATTCGAACAAATTCCTGAACCCCGCCACCGGCATTGGAATCTGGGAGTGGGCAAGCAATGACGCAGGCAGCAATCCCGACGTCGTCATGGCGTGTGCGGGCGACGTGCCCACGCTGGAAACGCTGGCGGCTGTCGATCTGTTGCACGCGCACCTGCCTGCACTGCGCGTGCGAGTCGTCAACGTTGTCGATCTGATGACGCTCGAATCGTCCACTGCTCATCCGCACGGGCTCAGTGACGACGAGTTCGACACACTCTTTACCGTTGACCGTCCTGTGATTTTCGCCCATCACAGCTATCCCGCATTGATTCACCGGCTCACCTACCGCCGTCGGAATCACGCGAACTTCCACGTCCACGGCTTCATCGAGGAAGGGGCAACGACGACTCCTTTCGACATGACCGTATTGAACAGACTCGATCGCTTCCATCTGTGCGAAGCGGTGATCGATCATGTCGAAGGCTTGGCGTCGCAAGCCGCGCATGTTCGGCAGGCGATGCGGGACAAACTTGTCGAACATCGACAGTATG
Organism: Paraburkholderia ginsengiterrae; assembly: GCF_001645125.1. Classification (GTDB taxonomy): domain Bacteria; phylum Pseudomonadota; class Gammaproteobacteria; order Burkholderiales; family Burkholderiaceae; genus Paraburkholderia; species Paraburkholderia ginsengiterrae. The sequence continues at coordinate 228,051 of NZ_LXKA01000360.1, forward strand.
TCGATCAGCATGGAGACGATCTGCCCGAAATCAGAAACTGGCGATGGCTCGTCCAAACATAAGGCAGGGAGCGGCGCAGAAACTACGGGCCGTTGGTGGCATTGATCCCTTACGGCATGTCAACCGCTTTCTTGACCTGAAATGCCTCAGAACGCTTGAGTTCGATCCAGACCGCTCCTTCGCGCAGCCCCGCGAGCACGGCTTCGCGCTCAGTGGGAAATGTCTCGTGATTCCTGAAGGCATGCGTAAATTCGCCGTTCTGGGTACGATGGCTTACGTGAATTTCGCCGCAAAATTGGCCGTCCGTTGCCGGTATGGTTTGGACCCGCACGGACCACTCATTTTCCTCGATCTTCCCTGTCAGTGCCACGGTCACTCCTTTGATGCAAAGTGGGCCGCGAGCCACGCTTTACCTGGCTAACGCGACGACGGCCCAGTTCTCTCAGGCTTGTTTGCACAGCATCTAATTGATTTCGATCCGCTTGCGATCGGAAGACGCTTTCTTCGGCAAGGTCAAAGACAGGACACCGTCTTTATATTCGGCCGTCGCTTTGCACTCGTCGATCACGCTGGCGAGGGTAAATGACCGGCTGAATGATCCCGAGTAACGTTCGCGCCGAATCACCCGTTCGCCTTCTTTTTGTTCTTTGCTGCGTTCGACCTTTGCGTTGATCGTCACGGCCGAGCCTTCGATCTGGACGTCGATGTTGTTTCGATCAATGCCCGGCAGTTCCGCTTTGACCGAATAGGCCGTGTCGGATTCGGCGACGTCGATCTTGATCGGAGACAGGTCGGGTTCCTCTGCGACCGACAGGCCTTTGAAAGGCCGGAAGAGACCGTGAAACAGTTCAGGAATGGGATCCATGAACGGGTCGTAACGAGTCAGGTTGCTCATAGCATGCTCTCCAGAAATATTCGTGCCGTATGCCGGCATGTGCTTCAGGGGCGTCACCGGCAGATCGAACGTGCGGCGCGCAGCCAGGTGGCAGGGATGCCCCTGAGATGACCTCTAAGCGCCCGCGTCGCGTGCTTTGCGTCCGTACTGTCAGCGTATCGTTGGGCGCGCTGGCACGATTGATCCAGGTCAACGGGCTACTCGCCTGCTTGCCACTTGCCGCCGGGACGGAGACCTTCACGCGGTCGTCGAACGCGGCAGAACACAGCCTCACGCGCACATCCCATGAGGTAGATCATGTGATCGAAAACTGATATAAATCAAAGGCATGAGGCAGGTCGTGCCTCACCACACACGCGTGGAGGCGCGATGGGACCGTCGAGTAGCGAACCTTCCCGCTTTGCCGGCGCGGCGTCCGTATCCGACGTTCCGCTTGAGGACCGCTACTTTCTGTTGATCGAGGCGGTTGAGGATTACGCGATCTTCATGCTGGACACTTCCGGATGCGTGACGAGCTGGAACCCGGGTGCGCAGCGCATCAAGGGTTACACGCCTGACGAGATCATCGGCCAGCATTTCTCGGCGTTTTATACCCCAGAAGATATTGCTGCGGGCAAACCCACCCGCGAACTCGAAATCGCCGCAGCCAAAGGCCGTGTCGAAGACGAAGGTTGGCGGGTGAGGCGTGATGGCTCGCGCTTCTGGGCCAATGTGGTCATTTCTGCGGTGTGCGACGCGTCTGGCGCCTTGCTCGGCTTCGCCAAAGTGACGCGCGACATGACCGAACGAATGCGCCTCGCGGAACTCGAACGCGCCGTCGAAGTGACGACCCAAGTGCAAATCACACGGGAGAACGAGCAGAAGCGCATCGCCCGCGAACTCCACGACGACCTCGGACAGCAATTGACCGCGCTGAAGATGAGTGTCGCCCTGCTCGAATCAAACCTGGCCGACCAGACTGTAGCGGCGTCTCTCATATCGGAAACGCATGAACTGCAGACGCAGATCGATTCAATGGTGGCTTCGCTGCGGCGTATCGCCGCCGATTTGCGGCCGCCGCTACTCGATGACCTTGGACTGACATCCGCACTCGACTGGCTCGCGGAAGATTTCGTGAAGCGCTATGGCGTCGATGTGACCGTGCATGTTGAATCGGACGAGCCCGCGTTCAACGAATTCGCGTCGACGACACTATTTCGCATCGTTCAGGAGGCGTTGACCAATGTCGCACGCCATGCGAGCGCAAGCCGCGTGAGAATCGAGATGGCTTGCGCGGAAGACACCCTCTCGCTCGAAATCGAAGATAACGGAATGGGTGTGGCGCTGGACCGTCCGCCTGAAAAGACTTCGTTTGGCTTGCTTGGCATTCGTGAGCGGGTGCGGCAGTTGCAAGGCAGCGTATCGTTTTTCAGCTCACCAGGCAGCGGATTTCGCATTTCGATCCGCGTGCCGCTCGCCGCGCTCGAGTAACCGAAGGGTAGCGCGGGTGGCACAACGCTGGTTCGGGGTGCTTGCGATGTCAAGATACAGTCGACGAAGGAAGACTGCAGCTGGCGGCGAGTACTCGATTTCGCCCTTCGCTCTTTGCCTCATATAGCGCCTTGTCGGCAGCCCGTATAAGCTCCGTAGGCTCACCCGAACCTTGAATCGGGATCCGGGCGACAACACCTGCGCTTATCGTGACGAACCCAGTTGGGTTGCCCGTGTGCTCAATGTCCAACCCCCGAATAGCGTGACGGATGTTGTCTGCGATGACTACGGCGCGAGCGGCATCGGTATTCGGAAGAAGCACTGCAATCTCCTCTCCACCATAGCGGGCGGCAAGATCTCCTGGACGTCCGGCTGTCAGGTCCCTGACGAGACGGCTAATCGTCCGCAGGCATTCATCCCCCGCCGCATGCCCGTAAATGTCGTTGTATTGTTTGAAGCAATCGACATCCAGCATGATCAATGCAAGAGGACTCGCGTGACGCGTGGCACGGCTATATTCGTTATGCAATGTGACATCGAATTGCCGGCGATTCGCGAGCTGTGTCAGGCTGTCCTGCAATGCAAGTTGTTCAAGCGTCCGATTGAGTTGTTCAAGGGAGGCATGGGCACGTGTCAGCTCCGCCTCTGCAGCAGTTCGCAATTCCATCTGCCGGATCAGATGCCAGCCGAACAAACCCACCACGACGACAAGGCAAAGCACGCCGGCAGAATGCCAGATCGTGTCGCGCCACCAATGGTGCAAAATCTCGTCCTTGGACAACGCAGCGGCCACAAAGACCGGGTAGTTTGGGAGGTTGCGGTAATTGTTCAGCCGCGTGACGCCGTCCTGCGCCGATTTGATGAAAGCCGTTCCGGCCGGACCCTTCGTCGTGTAATAGCGGTACAGCTCAGTTTTCCGCATATCTTTACCGATCATTGCGACATCGAACGGTCGACGAACCAGCATCACACCACTATTCAGGACGAGTACAACGGCTCCCGCCTTGCCAATCTGAAGACTATCGTAGAAAGACCTGAAAAAATCGACATCGACGGTCGCCACGACAACACCGCCAAAACTGCCATCCGGTTTATTGATTCTCCTTGAAACGGGAATAACCCACTTTCCACTTGACCGGCTGATTACGGGGACACCAATGTGCGGGCCAGGATCAACGTTATACCGATGAAAAACGAAATATTCGCGATCCGAGTTGTTGAACCGGTTAAGTGGGGTCGACGTAGAATTGACGATCCAGATTCCGTTTTCGTCATAGACAAAAATACCGACAAGCTGGGGAAGCTCCTGTTGGCGCATCACCAGAACGTCGTGCAGTCGTTTAAGCGCGGCTGGGCCGGTTCCGCCATGCTGCACGCGCTCAACGATGCCCAGCAATGCCGTGTCTGCTTCCTTGAACGTGTCGTCGGCCTGCTGAACCATCGCCCGTGAAAGATTCGAGGCGGCGACATCCATTTCGCCCAGATGGACTGACCGGGCGCTCCAACTTCGCCAGCCATCGAGCACGACGAAGCACAGGCAGACGATCGCGACGAAAGCGATCGCTCGCCAGATAATGGGCGGTCGATACGAAATCAAACGGGTCTCCGTGGGCACCTTGCAAGCAACTGGCGGCACAATCTTTTGCAGGAAAAGCCGCCACTGTTGCCAACGTATGCAAGATATATCGGCAGCCACACGCGAATCTTGACATCGGTCTGATTGCACCTGAGTTGACATGAGCGATCGCCGTCAACCCGCCAGTGCGATGCGAATGATCCAGATCAATCGGTCCCACTCCATACGGTGACCTAATTCACTTATGTGAAGACAGCCACGGTGCTCGTGGCACCACGCGGACCGGAGGACATCATGCGAATTCTGATTGCGCTAGGCCGATCTGCGTTAGTGCGGCGCGGCGAACCGATGACCATGGCTCACCAGATGGCTAATATCCGCCGTGCCGCGCTGCAAATCGCCCGGCTTGCCGACGGCAACGAACTGGTTGTCACGCATGGCAACGGCCCCCAGGTCGGCCTGCTGGCCTTGCAGGCCACTGCAGCCACTGGTGTGGCGGGCGCGGCTCCGCTCGATGTGCTCGGCGCCGAGTCGGAGGGCATGATCGGCTATCTGCTCGAGCAGGAACTGGCCAACGCGCTGCCCGCCCAGCGCCAGGCCGCGACACTGCTTACGCGCGTCGAAGTCGACCCCCAGGATCCAGCCTTCCGGCATCCCGCCAAGCCGATCGGCCCGGTTTATACGGAAGCGGAAGCCGAACGTCTGACGAGTCGTACCGACTGGATCTTTGCGCGGGACGGGAACGAATTCCGGCGCGTCGTTGCGTCACCGAAGCCGCAACGCATCATGGCGCTTCAGTCCATTGAATGGCTGCTCGAGCGCAACGTGGTCGTGATTGCTGCCGGCGGCGGGGGAATTCCGGTCAGTGCCGCACACGATCGACAGACGCGCTCCGGCGTGGAGGCCGTGATCGACAAGGATCTGTGCAGCGCCCTGCTGGCCACGGATATGGGTGCCGATCTGCTGCTGATTGCAACCGATGTGGATGCGGTCTATGCCGACTGGCACACGCCGTACGAACGGATACTGAGCCAGGTATCCGCTGCCGGCCTGCGGTCGATGCCCTTCCCCGCCCACTCGATGGGCCCGAAAGTCCAGGCTGCATGCGATTTTGTCACGCGCACCGGCAAGCGCGCGGTGATCGGTTCGATCGATCATATCGAGGCAATGGCAGCTGGAACGACAGGAACTCAGATCACGCTGTAAGCGGCCTGCGGAGGCGCCCCGCGCACCCGCGGTTTCTCCGCCCATGCCGGCGGCCGAACCGTTTCGGCCGCCGCCTGCCGGAGCCGGAGCGCGCTAGATGCCGGGCATCACCGGATACGGCTCGGTGTGATCCTCCACACGCTTGACGCCGGGTATGCTTTGCGCCGCCACACGGACGGCGTCAATGGCTTCCATCGAATGAAAAATGCCCCACAGGTGCACGACTCCACCGGTGACGACGATATTGCGGCCGGCGAAGCTCCACTTACGGCCAGCCAGCTCGCCCATCAGCATCGCACGGATCTCGGCGTCCGGGAGCGTCACATCGGCTGCCGGCTCATCCGGCACGCTGGCGAGTGCCTGCACAAGGTTGGCGCGGCTCACGATGCCCACGAGCTGGCCCGCCTTCGTCACGGGTACGCGTTTGATGCGCCGCGTCTCGAGAATACCGGCCACCTCGGCGAGCGGCGTGTCGGGCTGAACGCTGATCGCGCCAGTGGTCATCACGTCACGCACTTTCGTCGCGTGCGTTTTGATGTAATCCCGCGCTTCATGGCTAGCCGACCAGAATTCGAGCCACGAGGTTCGCGCACGCTCGTCAGTACCGATTTCGCTGCGGCGAAGCAGATCGCCTTCGCTGATCATGCCGGCGATATGGCCGTCGGTGTCCAGCACCGGCGCACCGCTGATGCCGTTATCGACAAAGATTTTTGCAACCTCCCGCACGGTCATGTCGGGGGTGACGGTTATGACATTGCTGGTCATGACATCGGATGCGCGCATGGCGAGTCTCCTTGAAAATTAGGATCCTTGAATTCATGGCTCCGGTGCGTTTCGATAGGTCCGCATCTGGGCACCGGCAAGCCCTCGTGTGGTCTAGATTAGGTGCGCGCCGCGCCCTGTCATTTGACTTGGATCACGCATCCCAACGATGCGTGCCTATCTCACCACCAGATTGTCGACCAGCGCATGAACCCCAGGCGCCGACCATGCCGCACCGCGCACCGCCACGCGTTCCGCCACTGAATCGACGGTACCTGTTAGCGTGACCGTTCCTTCATGCACCTTCACCTCAATATGCTTCGCTTCGCGTTCGGCGTGGCGTTGCAGCGCTTTGCCGATCTGTTCGCCGATATCCTGCGCCGCTGCGTTGCCACCTATCCGGATGAGGTTCGATACCCCCGTCACCCCACGCATCTGTGAAATTGTGTGCGTGGCGACGTGGCTCCGATACGCGCAATCAACCTCGCCGCTCAGTGTCACCCGGCCTTTCTCGACCTGCACCTTCACCGCCTCTTCGCTCAACCCGACTGTCCAGTGCATGATGGAGCGAACAGCATTGGCGATTTCTTCATCTGTTCGCACATCCGAATTCAGCAGGCGGATGTCCATTTCCACGACGACAGCCTTGACACCGGCGACACGCTGCGCCGCTTTCTCTGCCGCGAGCTTTTCCGCAAGACTTGCGGGATGGCCAGATAGCGTCACGACCCGATCGCGCACTTCGACACCGATGTCCGTGATGTTGACCGCCGGATCCCACGCCAGCTCTTCTTCGACCTGCCGTTTCAATTCCATGTCCGATTTCATTGCGTGCTCCTTATGTTTGCGCTCGGACGGTGCCCTCGTCGGCAACTTCAGCGTGACGGGATTCATCGTCGACACCGCCGTTACGGCATTTCGATAATCACCTTCAATGCATGGGAATCCGCGGCCCTTCCGAAAGTCTCATAGGCGTTCAACACGTCCTCGAACTGGAAGCGGTGCGTAATCAGGCTGGCGGGATCAAGCCGGCCGGAGCGCACCGTTTTCAGCAACATGGGCGTGCTGACCGTATCGACGAGGCGCGTCGTAATGGAAATATTCCGATCCCACAGCGACTCGAGGTGCAGGTCAGCCTTCACACCATGCACGCCGACATTGGCGATCACCCCGCCCGGAGCGATCAGCGCCTCGCACAACTCGAACGTTTCAGGCACACCTACAGCCTCGATCGCACAATCCACGCCGACGCCGCCGGTGAGTTTCATCAGGGCCGCCACCGGCTCGCTCATCCGGCTGTCGATGCATGCGGTTGCCCCGAAACGGCTCGCCGCTTCCAGCCGATGCGCATCGCGATCGATCATGATGATCTGGGCCGGCGAGTAAAACTGAGCGGTGAGCAGCGACGCCAGTCCGATCGGACCCGCGCCGACAATCGCCACCGTGCTGCCGGGCTGCACCTTCCCGTTGAGGACCCCGCACTCGAAGCCGGTTGGCAGGATGTCGGACAGCATCACGAGCGCTTCTTCGTCGGCGCCGGCGGGAATCGGGTAAAGACTCGTCTCCGCGTGCGGAATGCGCACGTATTCAGCCTGGGTTCCGTCGATACGGTTGCCGAGAATCCAGCCGCCGGTCGTGCAGTGCGAATACATGCCGCGCCGGCAATACTCGCATTTGCCGCAAGAGGAAATGCACGAGATCAGCACATGATCGCCCTCCTTTAACGAACTGACAGCCGTGCCGACCTGGTGCACGATGCCCACTCCCTCGTGTCCCAAAATGCGGCTGGGCTCGCACGTTGGAACATCGCCCTTCAGAATATGAAGGTCCGTGCCGCAGATCGTGGTGCGAGTCACCTTGACGATAGCGTCGGTGGCGCTGGCGAGTTGCGGCATGGGCCGCTCATCGAGCGACTTCTTGCCAGGGCCGTGATAGACAAGTGCTTTCATCGACAACCTCCGTTGATCAGTCGGGCCTGCCATGAGGCCGGAATCAGGTTTGCGAATTCAGATGTGCGCGATGCCGCGCTCGAGCAGCCGTTCTGCCGCATCGAATGACGCCCGCACTGCGTCATCGGGATCCTCACTCTGGCGATGCTTGAGTGGCATCAGTTCACCCGAGCGCAGGACCAGATCGAGCCGCGCGTCGAACAGGAGATGGCTCGGCATCGCGTCCTGCGCGGCGCTACGCGCACCGGATGTCTCGCTCAACGCCCGCCCATGAACGGCCTCGATCGCAAGATGGCATCCCGAAATGGTTTTGCCGAACCGCTCGAGGCGCACCAGTTGCGCTGCCGCCTCCGACTCGATTTGCGCGGAGCCGGCAAATCCGAGGTAGACGATCTGCATATCGATTCCCATGCTGCCTCCGCCCGTGCAGTTCTATCCTTTGACCATTGCGACAATGAAAGCCGCATTCGGCAGCGAGCCCATGCGGAGATCATCCGCGCTAATCGCGCGCCGGGATTGACCTGCATCAACGGCGCCGCCCGCTGCGACTTTTTTGCCGGATTAATCACGCGGCGCCGCTGAACGATGGCTCCCGATTGATCCAACTCAACGAGCATCCGCGCTGCGCGGGTATGGTCCAGCCCATACGTCCACGGCCATCACCCCTCGGGGACCACCACATGAACGACTCCCGATACCCTGGCACGCTTGCCCAAGAAGATGTCGTAGCGGAACCTGATAGAACACCGTCGAGACGCCAGGGCGCGATACTTGCGCAACTGAAGGAACACCCGCTCGCGCGGGTTGGGCCCGGTCTCATCACCGGCGTCGCCGACGATGACCCAAGCGGCATCGCCACGTATTCGCAGGCCGGCGCGCAATTCGGCCTGAACATGCTGTGGACCATGCCCCTTGCGTTTCCATTGATGGCGGCCGTCCAGTGCATGTGCGCGAATCTGGGCCGCGTGACGGGCAAGGGTCTGGCCGCCAACATCAAGGAGGTGTTTCCGCCGGTCGTTCTGTATGGCGTGGTCGCGCTACTGCTCGTGGCCAACACGCTGAACATCGCCGCCGACGTGGCCGCGATGGGCGAAGTCGCGCAACTTGTCACCGGCGTAAACCGTCACATGATGACCGTATGCTTTGTGTTCGCCACGCTGCTGTTGCAGATCTTCGTGCCGTACCATCGCTACGTCTTTTTTCTGAAGTGGCTGACCGTTTCGCTGCTTGCCTATGCGGCAGTTCTGTTCGTGGTCCATGTACCGTGGGGCGACGTCGTCCTGCGCACGCTCTGGCCGCACTTCACCGTTGACGCGAGCTCGGCGGCGGTCGTGGTCGCCGTGTTCGGCACCACGATCAGCCCATACCTGTTCTTCTGGCAGGCCTCAGAGGAAGTCGAGGACATGCACGCGCATGCCGGCGGTGCCCCGCTCGTGGGCGACCCGCGCGCCGCGCGCGTGGAACTGCGGCGCATCCGCTGGGACACGTGGAGCGGCATGCTCTACTCGGATCTCACCGCCTACTTCATCATCCTCGCGACGGCGGTGACGCTGCATGCCGCCGGCGTGACCGACATCACCACCGCCGCCCAGGCGGCAAGCGCGCTGCGGCCGCTCGCGGGCAACCTGGCCTATCTGCTGTTCGCACTCGGCATACTCGGTGTGGGTTTTATCGGTGTGCCGGTGCTGGCCGGATCAGGCGCCTATGCATTGGCGGAGGCCATGGGATGGCCGGAAGGACTCGAGCAAACGCCGCGCGACGCACGCGGTTTCTACGGCCTGATCGCCGTGAGCGTGCTGGCCGCGCTGGTCATCCAGTATTCGTCGATCAACCCCATGAAAGCGCTGTTCTGGAGTGCGGTTATCAACGGCGTGGTGGCCGTGCCGCTAATGGTGGTCATCCTCCTGCTCGTCTCGAAACGCAGGGTCATGGGCGACTTCACCGCGAGCCGGCCGCTCCTCGTGCTCGGCTCGATCGCGACCGTGGTCATGGGCGCGGCAGCGATCGTGATGCTGTTACCGGTCTGAGCGGAGCGTGAATCAGCAAGTCCATTCGAGCGTCGCGTATTGCGCCAGATGACGTTTCAACGTATTCACGAACAGCAACAGCGATGGGGCCGCCGCACCGCGGTGCACTTCAGCCGCGCGCACCTTGTATTGCGCGACAGGCGCCCGGCCGGCCAGCGCACGCATCTCGTCAAAGGCGGCCTGACTGCCGAAGCCGCCGCAACTGCAAAAGAACGCGACATGTCTGAACTTCAAGCGGTTCTCCTCCAGAGCAAACACAAGGACGCACACGGGCGTCACGGATTTGCTCAGAGCTTAGGCTGCAGCTGGCGGTGGCTCATGACGCAGATCAAGCTCCGTCGTCACGCGCAACGCCGGAGCTGCCGTTGATCTGCATCAATGGGCCTGCGGCGATCGTTTCTAGACTCAAGCTCACGTATCACGTGCCCCTGTCCCCTCCTGGAGCGACCGCCATGAGCTACAAAACTATCGCCGTCCATCTGGACACCAGCGCGAATGCCCATCCGCGATTCGAAATCGCGCTGCGCCTCGCCAAACAGTTCGATGCACATCTGATCGGCGCATTTGCCGTCTTCAGCCCGGACCCGCGCTCGCTCCATGTCATGGCAGGGACTGCGGAGTACTACAGGCAGCACGAAGCAAGGCGTACGGAACGGCGCGCGGCACTGGAACGGCTATTTCACGCCGAACTCCGGCGCGCCGGGGTTCCGGGCGAATGGGTGGCCATCGACGAACCTGCCAGTGTCGCCATCCCTCGCGCAGGCCGCTGCGCCGATCTGATCGTGGCCGGCCAGGACAATCCGGCTGATCCGGAATCCTACGTCGGCGACTTTTTCCCGGAAAACCTGATTCTGTCCAGTGGCCGCCCGATATTGCTGGTGCCGTACGCGAGCAACGAAAGGTCCACGGGCGACCGGGTGCTGGTGGCGTGGGATGGTAGCCGCGAAGCCACGCGGGCCGTGCACGACGCGCTGCCGTTCATGCGCACGGCGAAAAGCACCACGATCCTTGCCGTCAACGGCGAGCATGGAAGTCAACGCACCCGGATACCAGGCGCGGACATCGCCACCGTGATTGCCCGGCACGGCGTGCACGTCCAGGTCACCGACATCGAAACGGGACCGGGTGGCTCGGTCGGCGAGGTGCTGCTCTCGCAGGTGGCCGACGGCGGCGCCGATCTGCTCGTGATGGGCGGCTACGGCCACGCCCGCTGGCGCGAGCTGGTGATGGGCGGTGCCACGCGCACGATTCTGCGCTCGATGACCGTGCCGGTGCTGATGTCGCACTGAGCGCGGAGCCTTCTCTTTCTTTGGGAGTGTTCGCCATGTACAAACGGATTCTGGTTGCCGTTGACGGCAGCGAAACCTCGTCGCGTGCGCTGACCGCCGCCGTTGAACTGGCGCGCGAGTCGGATGCCCGACTGCAGCCGCTGTACGTCGTGGACATGCCGCTGATGTCTTACGATGTACCCGGCTACGACCCATCCTACGTGCGGGACGCGCTCGTGGAGGACGGCCGCCATGTCCTCGCCGACGCTGCCGCGCGAATGGCCAGCAGAGACGTTACGGGCTCGCCTCGCATGGTCGAAACCGATCTGATGAGCGGTGACGACATCGCCCGAAGCATCCAGCTTGCCGCGCGCAAATTTGGCGCCGACGTCGTGGTGATGGGCACGCACGGCCGTCGCGGCGTGCGGCGACTGGTGCTCGGCAGCGTCGCCGAACATTTTCTGCGCATCGCCACCTGTCCGATCTTGCTGATCTCCGCGCATTGCGCATCGTCGGCTACAGACGTTACCCGGTCCTCGAACGAACCGGCCAAGGAACCTTCATGAACTGCAAAACGCTGCTGGTGCACCTCGACGACAGCGCCCATAGCGCCGCCCGGCTCGACTACGCGCTCGTTCTGGCCGCACGCTTCCACGCACATCTGATCGGTCTCTATGCCGTTTGTCAGGAACCGGCAGAGCCGATCTTCCTGCATGGAGAGGCAATCTGGAACGCCGGCTACGAGGCGCAGCGGAACAACAACCGCAAACGTGCAGAAGCGGCCTTTCTCGCCGCGACGGATCGCGCGGCGTGCAACGCCGAATGGCGTGCGCCCGACGGAGCGCCGGCCGCGACGGCGATTCTGCACGCGCGGCATGCCGATCTACTGATTCTCGGCCAGGACGTTCCGGAAGATGGGAGCACATATGGCGCGCGCCACTTCGTCGAGGACATCATCATGGGTTCGGGCCGCCCAGCAATCGTGCTGCCCTATGCTGGACCAGTCCGGCCACAGGTAGAAAACGTGATGATCGCGTGGGACGGCGGCCGGGAAAGCGCGCGAGCCGCGACCGATGCGCTGCCGCTCATCCGCCGAGCCAGGTTCGTCACCATAATGAAAGTTCAGCGTCATCCGCACAATGGCGAGCCGACCGGGATCGACGTGGCCGACTGGCTGGCGCGGCACGGCATCGACGCAAGCTTCACGGCCACACCCAAGGTGCGGGGCGTCGACACGGGCACCATGCTGCTCAATTCGCTGGCCGACCGCCATGTCGATCTGCTCGTGATGGGCGCATATGGTCATGCGCGGGCTCAGGAACGGGTGCTCGGCGGCGTCACCCGTACTATGTTGCAATCGATGATCGTGCCCGTGCTGATGTCGCATTAGGTAGCGGATTGACACCGAACGGGCGCGCTAACGGATTTTGAGCACTGCCGCACCTGTCAGCCGGCCATCACGCAGGTCACGCAGTGCCCGATTGGCATCGGTCAGAGGATAGGTCGTGGTTGCGATCTCGAAGCAGATTTCGTCTGCAATACGCATGAAGGCAAGCCCATCGTCGCGGGTCAGATTCGCGACTGACACCACGCGCCGTTCGCCCCACAAAAACGCATAGGGGAACGACGGAATGTCGCTCATGTGAATCCCGCCGCACACCACCACACCGCCTTTCGCGACCGCTCGCAAGGCTTTCGGAATCAGGGCACCGACGGGTGCGAAAAGCAGCGCCGCGTCGAGCTCGTCAGGCGGAGCATCCTCGCTGCTGCCCGCCCACGCCGCGCCGAGACGCAGCGCGAGTTGCTGGGCGGCGTGGTCTCCTGGCCGTGTAAACGCATACACCGTACGCTGCTGATGACGCGCGACCTGCGCGACGATATGCGCTGCAGCGCCGAATCCGTAGATGCCGATCCGCTGCGCGCTGCCCGCCATGCTCAAGGTGCGATAGCCGATGAGGCCGGCGCATAGCAACGGCGCCGCCTCGATGTCCTTATAGTGCTGCGGCAGATGGAAGCAGTAGCGGCTGTCGGCGACGGTGCGTTCCGCGTAACCGCCGTCAATCGTATAGCCCGTGAAAACGGGCTCGTCGCAGAGATTTTCCCGCGCCGACAGACAGTAGCGGCAATGCCCGCAGGTGTGGCCGACCCATGGCACCCCCACGCGGTCGCCGACGGCGAACCCGGTCACGCCCGAGCCGAGCGCGGCAACCGTGCCGACGATTTCGTGCCCCGGAATCACGGGCTGTTTGGGATGCTCCAGTTCACGATCGACCAGATGAAGATCGGTGCGGCACACACCACATGCGTGAATGTCGATCAGGATTTGCCCGGCTCCAGGTGTCGGATCTGGCAGCACCTGCTCACGCAGCGACGGCGTCTTGCCGTCGAACACCATCGCACGCATAGGATTTTCTCCACGATCCTGCTGTAGCCGCCGACACCCGGTGACATGCGGACGCGATCCAGGCGACACGCGTCTGTCTCCAGAATAGGGGCTAAGCGCGATCCGTCAAATTTGCGCCTCGACGCCACCCGGCATCAACCTCACGTTGTTCACGTCGCGCCTGCCGCATCGCGGACCAGCAGCACGGGACAGGTCGAGCGCCGAAGGAATTGCTCCGCTACGCTGCCCATCGTCATACGCTGGATCCCGCGGCGTCCGTGGGTACCCATCACGACAAGGTCCACGCTATGTCCCTGCACGTAACGCAGCAGGCAGGTAGCGACGTCCTCGCTGATGTTGTCCGTCTCTGCTGTATCGACCTTGCACGCAACGTTGCTCCTGGTTGCCTCCATACGCGCATCCGCCAGGATCCGATCGCCTTCAGTCCGCAATGCCTCGACCATCGAAAACTGGTCGTGGTTGGCCAAATAGGCAAACATCGCAAAACGGTCGAGCACGTACAGCGCCGTCAGGGTGCCGTCAGCCAGCTTCGTCATGCTGATAGCTTCCTTTAGCGCCCTCTTTGATGCGTTGCTGCCATCCAGTGCGACCACGATATCTTTGTACATGACCATTCTCTCAGGTAACCCGCTTACGAATTCGCGCCTGATGGCGTTTCAACCGCATCGTCAGCGCAACGTCCGTTGGAGGTACGCTCGCCGCGTGACAAACAAGGCTAACGGCACTCACGAGCTCATCATCGGCGCCTTCCAGGCCTGTGAATTGATTTGTGTCAATCGCGCACGTACCACCGCTGCCCGGTCCTGCCGAAAATCCGGCGTTTCGCCGCGGCGGCGGCGTATTTGACCGGCATTGATTCAGATCAAACCGCTTATACGTATCGGGACGACTATGCGTTATCTCTCATCGACCACAGACTTCGGCCAGCCGGCCCGTTCGACCGGTGCGCCAGGGGGCGATCTCAACGGCGACGACGCTTTGTCCGCGCGCAATTGCTGCAAATCTGGCGCAGGACTTGCTTAACGTAGTATCGACACAGCCTCGGCAAACGACCGGGGCCGACCCGCAGGAGGAGACAATGCGCGATGAGGTCTATCCCGCCGTAACATCCATCGCGACACGTGAGGCCGGCTGGCTCACGCCGTCGATTCAGAAATCCCACCAACGCTCCGAAACCTTTGGCCTGAGCGCCTCGATGCGGCCGGACTATGATGTGCTGCCGGCCGCCGACCTTGCACTGAAGCTCGAGCAAAGCCGCGTGCTCTGCGCACATGCCACACCGGTCATGGAGACGCTGCACGAGCAGATCGTCAACACGCAAAGCATGATCGTGCTGACCGACGCACAAGGGCTGATCCTTCATTCGATTGGTGACGATGACTTTCTGCGGCGAGCAGAGAAAGTGGCACTACGCCCGGGCGCGAACTGGGCCGAGGACCGTCAAGGCACAAATGCAATCGGCACGGCGCTTGCGGAACAATGCCCGACGGTCGTCCATGGTGAGCAGCACTATCTGACGGCAAACCGCTTTCTAACCTGCTCCAGCGTGCCGATCCTCGATCCGTACGGCGATCTGATCGGCGTACTCGACGTCACCGGCGACCACCGGAGCTATCACCAGCACACCATGGCGCTCGCGAAAATGTCCGTGCAGATGATTGAAAACCATCTGTTTACCAATACCTTTCGCGAGACGTTACAAATCGTCTTTCACGGCCGCCCGGAATTTCTCGGCACCTTGATGGAGGGTATCGTCGCGTTCACCTGCGATGGCCGCTTCCTGTCGGCTAATCGCAGCGCGCAATTTCAGCTGGGCCTGCCGCTCGCCGGCCTGCGCGCGCACACGCTGTCATCGCTCTTCGGTCTGACTAGCGCGCAACTGATTGACCATCTTCGAGTCAGCCGGGACCGGCATCTGTCACTGAACCTGAACAACGGCTCGGTGGTCTGCGCGCACGTCGAGTTCCGGCGCGCCACCTACGCCGATGACGGCCGGCCGCCGCAGGAGCGTCGAGAATATCGCGCGACACACAGCGCGGAGCAACCGGCGCCCGCCGCGCTGTCGAAACTCGGCTACCTGGATACCGGCGACCCGCAGATCAGCGCCGTGATCGGCAAAATCCGCAAAGTGATCGGCAAGGACATTCCGATCCTGATTACCGGCGAGACAGGTACCGGCAAGGAACTGCTCGCCCAGGCGATCCACAACGACTCCCCGCGGCGCTCCGGTGCGTTCGTCGCGGTCAATTGCGCGTCGATCCCGGAAACGCTGATCGAATCCGAACTGTTCGGCTATGAGGAAGGCGCGTTCACCGGCGCGCGGCGCAAAGGTGCCACCGGAAAATTGCTGCAGGCCAACGGCGGCACGCTGTTTCTCGACGAAATTGGCGACATGCCCTATCCGCTGCAAGTACGGCTGCTGCGCGTGCTGCAAGAGCGGCTGGTCAATCCGCTCGGTTCGTCAAAGTCGACTCCGGTCGATATCGCCATTATTTGCGCGACCCACCGGGACCTGCGCGACATGATCGCGCAGAACCGGTTCCGCGAAGACCTGTATTACCGCCTGAACGGCATGGTGGTCAAATTACCGCCGCTGCGCGAACGTACGGATCTGTCCGCGGTGATCCAGAAGATGCTGCAATGCGCGTCGTCCGAAAACGCCGACGGGCAACGCCTAAGCGTCGCCGAAGACGTGATGGCCTTGTTCGAGCAGTGCGCGTGGCCAGGCAACTTTCGTCAGCTCGGCAATCTTCTGCGCACAGCGGCCGCCATGGTCGATGCGGATGGCGAGATCCGTCGCGAGCACTTACCCGACGACTTCTTTGATGGCCTACGCACTATCACCGCAGCGCCCGTGGGTTCCCATGACGCATTGCAGCTCCCAACTGGCCGCCTGGAGGATGTCGCCGTCAGCGTCATCGTCAAGGCTGTGGCGCAGCATGGCGGCAACGTGTCGGCCGCCGCCCGTGCGCTTGGGGTCTCACGTAATACGATATATCGCAAACTACCGGCGCAGGGTGTGAGCAACGCCGAAAACGCAACCTGACCCACTGTGACACGAGTGCTCCAATTTGCAACAACGGTGTACTCGAACTGAACAGTGCGTTGCAGGTTTCGCCGCTACATACAGCCAGATTCTGTGCAACAAGCCTTGGATCCATTCACAACACCACATCCGTTCGGCATGCGAAGCATGTGTTGGAACCCGCATGCCTACGGAGCACGAATTGACAGGTCCGGCACAGACTTTGCATTCGATTGATACGACCGCTTTCTCAATGCGGTTTCTCAATCACATGTCGTATTCAAGGAGACAACCATGCAATGGACTACACCGGCTTATTCCGATCTGCGTTTCGGTTTTGAAATCACGATGTATATCGCCAATCGCTGAAGCAACGATGAAACGCCGCACGCCTCTCATAGTGAGGGTGCGTGACGGCGCCCGGAGCATCGCTCATGAAGATCAAGATTCTTGGTTCAGGCGCAGGCGGCGGATTGCCCCAATGGAACTGCAACTGCACGAACTGCAACCGGGCCCGCTATCAGACCGGAGACGTGCTGCCGCGTACCCAGTCGTCGATTGCAGTGAGCGATGACGGCATTGACTGGATTCTGATCAACGCCTCGCCGGACCTGCTCGCCCAATTGCGAGCGAATCCGGAACTGCAGCCCGGCCGCTCGATCCGCGATAGCGCCATCGCCGCGGTGGTTTTGATCGACGCTCAGATCGATCACGTCACTGGTCTGCTGATGCTGCGCGAACGCACTGCGCCCTTGCCGCTGTATGCATGTGCGCCCGTGTTCGACGATCTTTCGACCGGGTTGCCGCTCGTGCCGCTGCTCGAACACTACTGCGGTGTCGAGCGTCATGAGATCGCGCTCAACCAGACGTTCACGGTCGCACCGGTGGAAGGCATCCGCTTCACCGCATTGCCGATCGAGAGCAAGGCACCACCCTATTCCCCACGTCGCATGGACGCCGCACCCGGCGACAACATCGCATTACTGATCGAAGACCTTGCCAGCGGCGCGCGTGTATTCTATGCGCCCGGTCTCGCGAATGCACCGGAGCCCGTGGTCGCTGCGATGCGCTCCGCGCAACTCGTGCTGGTTGATGGCACGTTCTGGTCGGCCACGGAGATGATCGATCTGGGCCTGTCCACTCATCTTGCGGCCGACATGGGTCATCTTGCGCAGTGCGGCCACCGTGGTCAGCCAGGGATGGTCCAACTGCTCGATGCGTTGCCCAACGCGACACGCAAGGTGCTGATTCACATCAACAACACCAATCCGATTCTCGACCCGCACTCCGCCGAATACGCCGTGATACGCGCACGCGGTATCGAAGTGGCACGCGACGGAATGCAATTCCAGGTATAGCCATGAACGCCCCCCTGCCTGCCGCGGTTACGCACGCCGCCCCCTGGCCGCCCGCCGAATTCGAGGCACGCCTGCGTGCGCTCGGCGCGCACTATCATATTCATCACCCGTTCAACGTGCTGATGAATAGCGGCCGATGCTCGCCGCAGCAGATTCGCGGCTGGGTCGCCAACCGCTTCTATTACCAGATCAACATCCCGCTCAAGGATGCCGCGATCCTGTCCAATTGCGAGGACCGGCAGACGCGGCGCCTCTGGATTGAGCGGCTGCACGATCACGATGGCTACGGCGACAATCCAGGCGGAATCGAAGCATGGGCACACCTCGCAGACGCTGTCGGCATTGAGCGCAACGCATTGTGGTCGCTCGAGCATGTGCTGCCCGGCGTGCGCTTCGCCGTCGACGCCTATGTCAATTTTGCGCGCCGTGCGCCGTGGCAGGAAGCGGTCTGCTCTTCGCTTACGGAAATGTTCGCGCCGCAGATCCACCGCGACCGGCTGGCCGGCTGGCCGGACCTGTACCCGTGGATCGATGCGCAAGGATTGCAGTACTTTCGCAGTCGCATTCCGCTTGCACAGCGCGACGTCGAACACGGACTCGCCGTTACGCTCAGCCACTTCAGGACACCCGACGCGCAACGGCGCGCCCTCGACATCCTGCGCTTCAAGCTCGACATTCTGTGGTCGATGCTCGACGCGATTGAAAAGGCGTACCCCGCATGAACGCCCCTCGCCACGATCACCACGCCAGTGCGCGGCCGCACCTGCGAATGATGTTCCGCCTGCAGTGGGAAACCGCTCAGGATGCCTATGTCTTGCTCTACCCGGAAGGCATGGTCAAACTCAATCCGAGTGCTGGCGAGATTCTCGCGCGCTGCGACGGAACCCGGGAAATGGACGACATCATCGAGGAATTGGAAGACCTGTTCAACACGTCGGATCTGGCCGCCGATGTGTATCGCTTCATCGATCATGCGCGGCAACGCGGCTGGCTGGATTGACATGAGCACGACCACCTCCCCCCTGGACCAGCGAGCGTCTCCGCCCCTGTGGCTGCTGACGGAACTCACGTATCGCTGCCCACTGCACTGCGCGTTCTGCTACAACCCCGTCGACTTCGCCAGCCATGGCGCTGAACTCGATACGGACACCTGGCGCGACGTGATCACGCAGGCGCGCGGCCTGGGCGCTGCACAAATTGGTTTCTCAGGCGGCGAACCGCTGGTGCGCGATGACCTGGAAACGCTGGTCGCGCATGCCCGTGGACTCGGTTTCTACACGAATCTGATTACCTCGGGCGTCGGACTTAACGAGCAGCGCATCGCCGCGCTGAAAGAGGCGGGCCTCGATCATATCCAGCTCTCGTTCCAGGACTCGACGCGCGAGCTGAACGATTTCGTCTCCAGCACGAAGACCTTCGACCTGAAACACCGTGTCGCGCGCCTCATCAAGGCTCACGGCTACCCCATGGTCCTCAACTGCGTGCTGCATCGCTATAACCTGCCCCATGTCGCGCAGATCATCGACATGGCGCTGGAAATGGGGGCTGACTACCTCGAACTGGCAAACACACAGTACTACGGCTGGGCGATGCTCAACCGTGAACAGTTGATGCCGACCTCAGAGCAACTGCAGGAGGCCGAGGCGATGGTCAACCGGTACCGCGAGCGCGTCGGCGATCGCTGTCGCATCCTGTTCGTGGTCCCCGACTACTTCGAATCGCGCCCCAAGGCCTGCATGAACGGCTGGGGTTCGGTATTTCTTGGCATCGCGCCGGATGGAACCGCGCTGCCATGCCATGCGGCGCGCTCGCTGCCGGGTCTGAGCCTGCCCCGTGTGCAGGACACTGCGTTGGCAGATATCTGGTACCACAGCCATGCGTTCAATGCTTTTCGCGGCGATGACTGGATGCGCGAACCCTGCCGGAGTTGCGACGAACGTGGGGCCGATCACGGAGGTTGTCGCTGTCAGGCGTATCTGTTAACCGGAGACGCCGCGGCCGCCGATCCGGTGTGTGCAAAATCGGCTCATCACGAACAGATCGAACAGGTGGTGACGCTGGCCCGGCGGCCTGCCCGTGACGGCGCGTGTGACACCCAGGCGCAGCCGCTGATTTTCCGCAGCAGAGAGAACTCGCTGCGTTTGGGGTGATCCCTGAATCTTGCGTGAGACGGGGTGAGATGGCGGGTTCGACCGAAAAAACCCGGCGATTCTCCTGAATAACGGAGAATCGCCGGGCAGTTTTTTTTAACGCGCGTAAATCGGGACTATTGCGAAGGGCCCGCGTTGAGCGGCGTCTTCGAAGCCTTGGCGTTGTCGTCCGTCAGCTTGGTAGAGCCAGCGCTATAGCCGTTCGAATACAGCAGAAAGGCCATGATGTCGGCATACTCCTGGGGTTTCATCTTGCCAGGGCGGTCAGCGGGCATATTGTTCGTCATGTACCCGTACACCCCGCCGATGGTCAGCTTGGCGTTTGCCGCCGGCGCAAACGCCGGACCGCGCAACGCGGGCGCATTCAATCCTTGCAGGTTGGGCCCGTGGCATTTCGCGCACGCGCCCGAGTACAGGGTCTTGCCGTGCGCCACCTGTGCGCTGTCGAATCCCGGGGCGTCGGCTGCGGTGCTCGCATCGACCTTGATGATGCGCCCTTGCTCAGCCCCGTGACCGGCTGCTAACGTCATACTCCATGCCGCATAGTCGCTGCGAGCGGGGCCGTCGCGATAGGCAAACGTAGCCGCCGCGGCTTGGGCTGTCTGCGCCGTCTCAGGAAGTGTCCACTTACGCGTCAACGCCGCCAGCCGCCCATCGGACGCCATCTTCTCCAGCGCGGCATCGACGCGCGGCTGCAGCGCCGCGCCGTTCTTCCCGAACGCGAACACCAGTTGCCAGTCGGCATACGGCGAGGCGGCGCCCGCAATCCGGAAGTGCTGCCCGGGGTGCGTGATCGAATACGCCACGACCGCCGGGTACCAGACGATTGCACGGTGTGCGTGTCCGCTCGCCACGGCGTCGACCGTGAGTGCCGCCGTGTTCTCCAGGTCGAGTCTCACGTTGGGCTGCTGCACGGCGATCAGTTGCGCAGGGCTTGCATAGGTTGCCGCAACGACTTCCGCGCCGCCAGTCGGCGCGGACGATTCGCGCGTGGTGACGCTAACATAGCCAGAGCGCAGATAGCCACGCGAAAACGTCATCCTGGCGCCGGCGCCATCAGCGACGCTCGAGCGAGGAAAGCCGGCGATCACGTCGCATTTTCGCGCTAGCGCCTTGTTGAGTTCTTTCAGCGAAACGCCATCGTCGTCACTACCGTCGAATCCCCCAGGGGCAAGCGACAGCGCAATACCTGCGGTACGAAGCGCTTCGCGCGCGACCGCTTCGTCGAGCGCAACGGATGGGCTGCCGGGAAATGTGCAAACACGTACGCCCGCAGCCGCGCTGGCAGGTTCCGGTATGAGTGTGCCGGTGGCCAGCAGAACACTGGCAAGGGCAAGGCAGTTAAGTCGGGTATTCATGATCTCGCTTCCGGAAAAGGCCGGGCCGCCACGGCAGGCTGGCTACATCCATGCAGGTATCGCCAGATTGTCGTGGCGGTCACGTGAACATCAGCCGTGGTGGTTGAGTGCAAACACATACAACGTGCCACCGCGTGGCACCTTCTCCGCCGCCTTCGCCATCGGCCCACCCCAGATCGGGTTCGCGCCGCCGTAACCCGCGAGAATGGCGACGTACTCCTGACCGTTGACCTCGAATACGGACGGTTGCGCGACAACCCCGCTCGCCAGTTTCGGGCTTTGCCACAGCACCTTGCCGGTCGCTTCGTCGAATGCATACAGGTGACCGTCGAGCGAGCCACTGAAGGCGAGCCCCCCGGCCGTGGTCGCTACGCCACCATTCCACGGCAGCTTGCTCCAGTGACTCCAGATTTTCTTGCCGGTGTCGACATTGATCGCCTGCAGCTCGCCATAACCCTTGCTGCCAGGTTCCGGCTTGATCTCGAAGCCTTCGCCGAGATACGGCAACCCCTCCATATAGTTAACCGATTTGCCGGACAGCGACATGCACGCATGCAAAGCCGGAACGACCGCAATATGCTTGTCAGGGTCGTACGAGACCGACCACCAGTTCTTGCCGCCAAGGAAGCTCGGACAGGTTTCGATTGTCGTGCCGGCCTTGGGATACTTCGACGCATCCTGGATTGGCACGCCGTCCGGCGTATAGCCGGTCACCGACGTTGCCGTCACGAACGGTTTCGCATAAATCAGCTTGCCGGTGCTGCGGTCGATTGCGTGAAAAAAGCCATTGCGGTCCGCGTGGATGATCGCGTCATAGTCCTTGTTCTCATACTTGATCGTGGCAAGCACCGGTGTGTTGACACCGTCGTAATCCCACGTGTCGTGTTTCGTGTACTGGTAATGCCACTTGAGATCGCCAGTTTTCGGATCGAGCGCGAGCAGCGAGTCGGAGTACAGGTTGTCACCCGGCCGCAGATCGGCGAGCCAGGGGCCCGGATTGCCGACACCCCAGTAGAGTGTTTTCGATGCGGCGTCATAGGTGCCTGTCAGCCAGGCCGGGGCGCCTCCATGATCCTGCATTCCGTTCGGCCACGTGTCGCCGCCCTTTTCGCCTGCCGCCGGCACCGTGAAGCGCTTCCACAGCACGTTGCCGTTATCGGGATTCAATGCCGCAATAAAACCGCGCGCGCCGTATTCGCCACCGGCGCTGCCCACCACCAATGCGCCGTCGAGCGCGAGTGGCGCCAGCGAGAACGCGTAACCTAGTCCCGGTTCGAACATCTGCTTGCGCCAGACAAGCGTGCCGGTTTGCGCATCCAGCGCGACGACGTCGCCGCTCAACATCGCGACGTAGACATTCTTGCCATACAACGCGACACCACGGTTGATCACGTCGCAACACGCCGTCTTGAACGACTCCGCGCCGAGCTTGGGTTCGAACTTCCAGAGTTGCTTGCCGGTCACGGCGTCGAATGCGTATACGTTGTCCTTCGGCGTGGTCACGAAGAGAAAACGGCCATTGATGATTGGCGTGGCCTCGAATCCCTGCTGCAGATCCGCCGGAAATTTGTAGCTCCAGACCTGCTTGAGATCCTTGACGTTGGCTGCGTCGATCTGTTTGAGCGGCGAATGCGCCTGGCCGTTATAGGTGCGGTAATACGTGAGCCAGCCGGGATCGCTTTGCGCGGCTGTCAAACGCTCATAGGTGACCGCTGGATAGACATCGGCCGCTGCTGCCGACGCGAATACCACACTGACGGCGGCGGCCACGCTCATTGCAAGCGCCGTGGGCCGCTTCGCCGAAGCTAAACGTGCTTTCATCCTTGTCTCCTGTTGAATTGTCGACGCGAGGCCGTGCGGCGGCGCCATCGTCTGGTGATCGCAGACTGCCTGCGGACCATTCAAGGCAAGTCGCGTGCCACTGACCGCAGAGTTGCCGCGAGCCATGATGGCTCGCGAAAAGCCGGTGCGGCGTGACGGTGACACGGCCGCCGCGGTACGCGAGCAGCGTTGCAGGTTGGCGCAGTAAGGCGGTCATGTGTTGCTAAAAGTGACAGTCGCCACCGTCGTGGTTCGAACGGTGCACAGGACTACTCCATACGTCACCATGCTCACACTCCACGAGATACGCGATGCGCCAATGCCCGTACGCCGCGCGAGACACCGGCAAGGGTCAATGGCACGCTTCTCGCTGCGGGCTCCGCACGATGAAGAGCGTCAGCA
Organism: Paraburkholderia ginsengiterrae; assembly: GCF_001645125.1. Classification (GTDB taxonomy): domain Bacteria; phylum Pseudomonadota; class Gammaproteobacteria; order Burkholderiales; family Burkholderiaceae; genus Paraburkholderia; species Paraburkholderia ginsengiterrae. The sequence continues at coordinate 251,722 of NZ_LXKA01000360.1, forward strand.
CGGTGGACACACCGAGCCCACCCAGACCTTCTCCATCGACACCGGTCACACAACTATTGGAGGAGTCAGGCATGAATCACGCAGATATGCAGTTTCTCGATGTCGAATTTCCGTATGCGCGGCAATACGCCAATTTCATCGGCGGCGAATGGATTCCGCCGGTACGCGGCGAATACTTCGACAACGTTTCGCCTATCACCGGCGAACCTTTTACGTCGATTCCCCGCTCAACGGAAGAAGATATTGAACTCGCCCTCGATGCCGCCCACCGCGCCCGCAAAGCCTGGGCCGATACCGCGCCAGCCGTGCGCGCCACGATCCTGAACCGGATTGCGGACCGTATGGAGCAGAACCTCTCGCGCATTGCCTTCGCCGAATCGATCGACAATGGCAAGCCGATCCGCGAAACGCTCGCTGCCGACATCCCGCTCGCCATTGACCACTTCCGCTACTTCGCCGGTTGCATCCGCGCACAGGAGGGGACGATCTCCGAGATCGATGCCGATACTGTGGCCTATCACTTCCACGAGCCGCTTGGCGTGGTCGGCCAGATCATTCCGTGGAACTTCCCGATCCTGATGGCAGTGTGGAAAGTGGCGCCGGCGCTGGCCGCAGGCAATTGCATCGTGCTCAAGCCTGCCGAGCAAACACCAGCGTCGATCCTCGTGCTGATCGAACTGATCCAGGATCTGTTGCCGCCGGGCGTGTTGAACGTGGTCAACGGCTTCGGCCTCGAAGCCGGCAAGCCACTCGCGTCGAGCAAACGCATCGCGAAGATCGCCTTCACGGGTGAAACATCCACCGGCCGTCTGATCATGCAGTATGCGAGCCAGAACATCATTCCGGTGACGCTCGAACTCGGCGGCAAGAGTCCGAATATTTTCTTTGCCGACGTGATGGATCGCGACGACGGGTACTTCGACAAGGCGCTCGAAGGTTTCGCGATGTTCGCGCTGAATCAGGGCGAAGTGTGCACGTGCCCGTCGCGCGTACTGGTCGATGAAAAGATCTACGACCGCTTCATGGAGCGTGCATTGAAACGCGTGGCCGCCATCGCGCAGGGTCATCCGCTCGATACGAAGACGATGATCGGTGCGCAGGCTTCACAGGAACAACTGGAAAAAATCCTCTCGTACATCGATCTCGGCAAGCAGGAAGGCGCCGAATGTCTGATCGGCGGTGAACGCAATACGCTTGGTGGCGAACTGAGCAACGGGTACTACGTGAAGCCTACCGTCTTTCGCGGCCATAACAGGATGCGCATCTTCCAGGAAGAAATCTTCGGCCCGGTGGTCTCGGTGACGACGTTCAAGACCGAAGAAGAAGCGCTCGAGATCGCCAACGATACGCTCTACGGTCTCGGCGCCGGCGTATGGACGCGCGACGGCACGCGCGCGTATCGTTTCGGCCGGCAGATTCAGGCCGGCCGCGTGTGGACCAACTGCTACCACGCCTATCCGGCGCACGCGGCATTCGGTGGCTACAAACAGTCCGGCATTGGTCGCGAGACTCACAAAATGATGCTCGATCACTATCAACAGACCAAGAATCTGCTCGTCAGCTATAGCGAGCAGCCGTTGGGTTTCTTCTAACCAATCAAATACAGCCCTGGAGCGGTGCGAGGCCCGCTCCAGGCAAGCAGTTTTATACGCCCACTGCCGTCTCCGCCCTACTTCCACGCATAGCGCAAACCGACCCACACGCCACGCGGCGCGCCCATACCGAGAAACTGCTCGTTGGTCACGGCGCCGGGCGAGAACGAATGGCCGGGACCATTGAAATAATTCTGTCCGAGGACGCCGAAATCGGCATAGCGCTTGTCGAACAGATTGTTGACGTGCGCGAACAGTTGGAGCTGCTTCGTGACCTGATAGGTCGTGTCCAGATCGACGATCGCATAGCCCGGGATGCGCCCATTGCCGTCCTGATTGTTCTCGTCGCCGCGGGCAAATATCGAGCTGCGATACAGAATGTTTGCACCTACATTCCATTTCGCGCTTGCCGCATAATCCAGACGCAGCTTCAGTGTGTTTTCCGGAATGCCGGGGATATGGTCGCCCGGATGCACCGTGATGTTGCCTTGAGCATTGGCGCTCGAGTTGCTCGCGCTTTGCTCCACAAAACTGCTCTGATACGTTGCGCGGAGATATGAATAGCCCGCGTTCACAGTAAGCGGCCCTGTCTGCGCGCGCGCATTGATTTCGAACCCTTGCCGCCGTGTGGTGCCGACGTTCTGGAAATATCCGGTCGAGGTCGATGCCCCGTTGCTGCTGACAAACGCTATGTCGTCGTGGAGATCGGTGCGGAACAACGCCGCGCTCCAATGAATCGCCGACGATAACGTGCCACGTGCCCCCACCTCAAACGTGCGCGATACAACGGGCTTTAACGCCGGGTCGGCGATGAAATCGTTTGGCAGCGAACAGGGCGCGGCCGGGTCGGCGCAGGCCAGCTCGATGGCCGTCGGTGTGCGCGTGCCTTCGCTGTAGTTCGCATAAGCCGTCAACCAGGAACCCGGGTTATACGTCACCCCCAGCGCCGGATTGACCCGCGAAAAACTGTGCGAGCCATTCAACAATGGTTGCATGCCGCTGAGATCCTCGATATCGACGTTGGCGTGGTTGTAGCGCGCAGAGGCCGTCAGCGCGATTGTGCGGGTCAGGGAAAGCGTGTCGGTCACGAACACACTGAGGTTGCTGTTACGTGTGGACGCGTCGGTATGTAACGTGTAACCGTCAGTTCCGACGGTCTGCCGGTCCACGCTGAACTGCGCATCCTGCGAGTACTGCGTGAAGCCGGTGTTGGCAAAATCCCCGCTGACGCCTGCCGTCAACTGGTTGTCCATGCCCGCGACTTTGCTGGCGACACCTAATTGCAACGCGAATCCGTAGCTTTCCTGCGAGATCACGGAGTGCACGTTCTGCGCGGGCGTGGTATCGATCGCGCCCGTCGCAGGATCGATGGAACCGTAATCTCCATTGACGTTGCTGGAGAGATTGTCGTTGTTGTAGTGCCGGTAATACGCATTGCCGGAGGCCTGTAACGCATCGCTGAAGTCGTGCTTGCCGGACAGGTTCAGCATGATTGCCCGATTCTGGTTCTCGTCGGGATACGTGTACGCCTGACGAGGATTGTCGAGAAACGAGCGAGGAATGGTCTGCGTTCCCTGCAACTCATTATCGGCTGCAGTGAGGCTTAGCTCGACCGTGGTGCGGGCGTCGGTATATCCGGCCTTGCCGAACAGTTGCTTCACGCGGCTGGGGTTATGCTCGGCCCAACCCTGATCGGCTTCGTCATTGGCAGTGACGAAATAGTCAAAGTGTCCCAACTGGCCGCCTTGCGTGAACACCACGCTCCTGCGTCCGAACGAGCCGCCCTCCACTTCGATGCTGCCACCGGGATTGTCGCGGCCATTTCTGGTGGTGATTGCAATCGCACCGCCGAGCGTGTTCAAACCGAATAGCGGATTGGACCCAGGCATGACCTCGATGCGCTCGATCGCCGATTGTGCCAGCAGGTCCCAGTTGACCACGTCGCCAAATGGTTCGTTGATCCGTACGCCGTCCTGGAACACCGACAGGCCCTGAGGTGTGCCGAGGAGCGGCGAAGCGGTGAAACCCCGATAGTTGACGTCCGGCTGATAGGGGTTGCCCTGACTTGAATTGAGCGTCACGCTCGTGACGTTCTGCTCGAAGTAGGCCGTGATGGTATTCGGATGTTGCGCCTCGATGTCCTTCGCGCTGACGATCTGCACGGCAGCTGGTACCTCGGTGAGCGGCATGCCGAGCCCGGTCAGCGGCGCGGTGCCGACCACGGTCACGGCCGGCATCACCTGAGCAGGTACCGGCACGGGCCCGCTTTGCGCCGTTGCGCATGTGCTCTGGGCCATGGCGAGCATGCCTGCTATGGCGGCAGCGATGCGCGTGCGTCGGCAGTCGTCGCGATGCGACTTCATATGTCTCCTCCGTGGCGCGCCAGGCTACGTGGCCCTACGCGTTCTATTCGTTGACAGCGATGTTCGATGTGTTCGCTTTCAAGCAACATCGGTGCCGGATATAGACGCAGTGCGACTGAAGTCGAGCGCTTTGCCGTGCCGGCCTGCGTTCATGTGACACCCGTGTCGATTTGGTACAGCCGGTGTTGCGAACTGGGACACTGAACGCACACCAGCGGACCACACCTGATCGAAACAAGGCTGTATAGGGAGTCTCGCGACCGGCACGCATGTTGCGATCCGTATGGCAATCAGAATCCGGGAGTGGCGCGCATGATTACTTCATCGCTGAATGGCGCACACGCGGTACGGCGCAGGATGCATCGCCCGCCGCGTGACATGGCGGTGAATCTGCCAGTGCGCGTCGCGGCGTGCCGGCTGCCACCGCAGTCTCCCCGTCTATTCGACGACCTTCGCGGTACGCGCACCCATGCCATTGCGTTAGTTATGCTTGCTATCCATTGCACGATTGCGTTCGAGGCATGGCGTGTGGCCGTTGAAAAGGTGGAATACACGGCGCCGCGTGCGCTGGACTTGCTATTCGACGTACGTGCCGCCAACCCGGAGCCGGTTATGACGGAGCCTGAACGACCATCCTCGAGCTCGCCACGCCGTAGCAGCGAAATGGCCACACCGAAAAATACCGCACAGTCGTTACCGTCGAAGCCACTCCCGAAGACCGCGCAGAACCATGCATCAAGGCGGCAGCCTGCGCCGCCGAGTTCAATTGAGACTTCAGCGCCACCACCGGCGTCCACACACGCCGATGGTGAACCACTCACTGCGTCGGCCGCAAAACCGCCGGACGTCCAGCCGCTGCCAGAACAGCTCACTGAACCCAGCTTCGGCGCTGCCTACCTGCGCAATCCTCCGCCGAGCTATCCCGGCGTGGCGCAGCAACGCGGCTGGCAAGGCACCGTACTGCTCAAGGTTCATGTAGACGCCAGCGGCCGACCTGACCACGTTGGACTCGCGTCGTCGAGCGGGCACGATTCGCTCGATGACGCCGCCATCGAAGCCGTCACCAACTGGCGTTTTGTGCCGGCGCGGCGCGGCGATCTGGCGACAGATGGATGGGTCCAGGTACCCATCGTATTCAAACTGGGAACCTGAGGCTATGAATATGTCTGACTTCGCTACACAACTCATCGTCGATTTATCGCTTGGTATGCTCGCGGCCTGTTCGTTACTGACGTGGTTGCTGATTGTGTATAAAGGCTGCGCCTATTGGCGTATTGCTTCTGAGAACCGGCGCTTCACGGCGCTGTTCTGGAGTACGGCCGAGCGCGACCCATCAGGCATTCCCAATGGCCCATCACACGCATCGAAGTGTCCTAAGGCGCGAGTGGCGCGCGCCGGATTCTCGGCGTGGTCGGGAGTCGCCCCTATGGAGACGACGACAGCGAATGCGGAACTGCTTGCCTGGGACCGCCAGGAATTGCTGGATCGATTCCTGAATCAGCAGATCCAGCGGGAAAGGCGCGCGCTTGAGCGCGGTTTGACGCTGCTTGCATCGATTGCCGGCACTGCGCCTTTTATCGGGCTGTTCGGCACGGTGTTCGGCATTATCCACGCGCTGCACGCTGTCGCTGTGGGCAGCGCGAGCGGGATAGAGGGTGTGGCCGGCCCGGTCGGCCAAGCGCTGACGGCGACGGGTATCGGAATTGCGGTCGCCATTCCCGCGGCACTGGCCTACAACCTCTTCGTGCGCCGCGTTCACATCTTGATTGCCGATCTCGAAGACTACGCGGCGGATCTCGTCAACGTGGCGCAACGCAACGGTTTTCGCGCGGTTTCCAGCGCTCATCGGGCCGAGGTACTCACATGATTTTGCGTTCGAACGCAAACGCCACGCACGAGCCGCTCGCTGAAATCAACATCACGCCGCTTGTCGACGTCATGCTGGTACTCGTCGTGATTCTTCTGGTCATGGCGCCAATGTTGAGCAGAACGCTGCACATCGATCTGCCGAGGGTCGCGGCCAGCACGCCTGAGGCGCGCGATCACGCGGTAACCGTCAGCCTCGATGCGCACGGCAAGCTTTCGATCGACGGCCGCGACCTCGCCACGGACCAACTCGAGCCGACACTCCGGCTCATCGCCGCGCGGAGTGACAGGATCGTGGTGAACCTGCATGCCGATCGAAGCCAGCCATTCGGGGCGGTTGCGAATCTGCTCGCCAGAATCGGCCATGCGGGCATAGCGCACGTCGCAGTCGCCACGGCGAATGAGGGGCAACGGAATTGATATGACCCGGCTATGCACTTCATGTCCTATTGCAGGCGCATGAATATTGAGCACGAACCTCTTCGCTCCTCAGCCTCGTCGAGGGCCGGCGGATGCCCGCCCGTCTTCGGTGTCGCGTCCAATGCCTGGTCTTTGATGCCGGTTGGGCAACTTTGGATGTAAAGAGTTGAAGAGCTTGCAGAGAGAAACCGGAACAACGCGCCCGGGCAACGAGTGACACCAGGTTTTATGTCACTTTCGGATCGGGGGGAGTAAATGACGCCGATCGCTCCATGAAGGGCCGTCGACCCGGTGCGACATCCGGATCGGTACTCAAGGTGCAGCGGCCACGCGTCGAATCGCATGGTAAGACCGGAGTTCTTAAGGTTTGTCCAACGCCTGCCCGCACGCGCTGACGCGTGCTTGCGAGCCCGCCGACATGGGCAGCCGTCGAACAAACCTTAAGAGAAGCTGGCAGACGCCTCCTTGTCCTTCCGGATCCGCCGCGCCTGTCAGGAGGCGGTTGCCGCGATAATGCCGCGTTATCGCGGCCAGCCGTCCGGCCCGTCAGAGCGCGAAAAACTGAGCACATTCAGCCCCGCCTGTCAGACGTCGGGCGACCTGGATCGGCCACTTCAGTCCGTCGCCTCATCGCGACCGCAACTGCCGCTTCCAATGTACAACAGACATTCGCGCGATCGTCTATCTGCGCGGGCAAGCGGGCATTCCCGATGGCCGCGTCGGTTTTTAAGGACTTCAACAAAGCCGATGCGCGTCGAAGCGAACTCGGCCAACGCATTTTGACCGGCGCACGTATGCGGTCGCCTAACGAAGTCTCCCCAGTGACGCTCTGCGCGCAGATCTCGATCGTCTCGAGTGGTACCTTCCGCCGCCTGCTGCAACCTGGCCTGCCTGGCCGCGTCACTGGCCGTTGACGAACCCTTACGACGCGAGACTGCGGCGCCGCAACCGCTCGGCAACCGAGATTAGAATCGTCACGAAAACGAACAGGCAGGTCGAAACGGCAGCGATTGTCGGCGAGATCTGCATCGTCGTTTCATCCCAGAACTGCTTGGGCAATGTCGTACTCAGACCACCCGAGGTGAAGAGCGCAATCGTCAGTTCATCAAACGATGTAGCGAACGCAAACAAGAGCGACGAAAGTATGCCGGCACTCAGGATCGGGAAGGTAATGCGCCGCAGCGTGGTGAACGGCCGCGCGCCCAGGCTCTGCGCGGCCAGATCAAGTCGCGTGTCGTAGTTGCGCAGCACCGCCATCATAGTGATGACGACATAGGGCACCGCCACCACGGTATGGCCGAGCACTAGCCCGAGCGACGAGCCGACAAGGCCGATCTTCGCGAAGAAATAAAAGACGCCCACCGCGAGAATCATCCGCGGCACGACGAGCGGCGCGAGAACAAAAGCAAGGAATGCCGCGTTCCAGCGCAATCCGCCGCGCACAAGCAGAAAGGCCGCGGGCGTGCCAATCGTCATCGAGAGCACGCCCGTGCCGGCGCCCACCAGCAGCGAACGCGTGGCGGCCTGCATCCAGAGCGGCGAATCGACCACCTGCCGATACCACTGCAGTGACACTCCATGCGGCGGCCACGCAAGGCCCGAAGCCGAATCGAACGAGAGCGGAATCATCAGGAACGCAGGCGCGCTCAGGAACACGAGAATCAGCGACACGACGACGCGTGCCGTGCGGCTCTCGCCCTCGACGGCGCGCTTGCGGCGCTTTGGCAGCAGGCCGATCAACGCGTCGGTGGCGTTGGCCAGCGCTACAAGCAGCGCATTGCCTAGCCGGCGGCTCACGCCTGCGCCTGTTTCCGCGGCGCGCGGCGAACTGCTACTGCCGCCCGTCATCGTCGAAAGACCCACCATCCGGTCGTAGACGACGAACACGACCAGCACCACTGCAAGCAGCAGCACCGAGATCGCGCCAGCGAAGCCCCAGTTCAGCGCTTGCAGCACCTGGTCGATGATCAGCTGCGTGATCATCGTTTCGTGGCGGCCGCCCAGCAGCGTGGGCGTGATGAAGAAGCCGATAGCGGTGACGAACACCATCAGCGCTGACGCGAACACGCCAGGCAGCGAGAGCGGAAACCAGATTCGCCAGAACGCCGTACCCGGCCGCGCGCCAAGCGTCGAGGCCGCGGCCGGCAAACGCCGGTCGATGTTCTCCATAACCGAGAGCATTATCATGATCGCGATCGGCATGAGCGCGTGTGTCATGCCGACGATCACCGCAGGCAAGTTATAAAGCATCTCGAGCGGCCGTTCGACCAGGCCCAGACGCTCGAGTGTCCAGTTGATTACGCCGTTGCGCCCGAGCAGCACGACCCAAGCGAAGGTCCGGACGAGAAAGCTGGTCCAGAACGAAAGCAGCACCCAGTACAGCAACCGGTGCTTGCGCCCGCGCGTAGCCGCCGAAATCAGATACGCGACCGGATAAGCAATGAGCACCGAAAAAAACGTGGTGAGCAGCGAGATCTTCATGGTGGTCCACAAGACGTCCACATAGACCGAGGAAGCGAAGAGTCGCTGATACTCGGTCACCGTGAAGCCGTTCCGGTTGTGGATGCTGAGCAGCAGTAGTTGCCCGACTGGATAGATCAGGAACACCACGAGCAACCCGATCACGGGCGCGGCCATCGCCGCGATTCTGGCCGACCGGCGCCAATGCGAATGTCGGCGCCGTTGTGGCAACTCGCGCTCGTTGCCAGCGAGGAGTGCGGTATCGTTCATGGCTCACCCCGCAATTGCGACCGCATCGCTGGGCGACCACGACAGCGTGAGCGTCTGGCCAATCTCGTACTGTGCACCGAGACGGTTGGTCGGAAACGACGCGACAAGCCCTGAAGCTTCGCCCGCGTGCTGCCGCTGCTTCATGTAGAGCCTTGTCATGCCGCCGCTGACCACAATGTCCGTCAGCAACGCGGACATAGTTTCGCTGTTATCTGCCTCTGCATGGCCTTTGCTGCTACCGTTACTGTTACCGCTGACACGCAGATTCTGAGGGCGCAGCATCAGCTTCACCTTCTTGCCCGATTGCACATGCGGGTCGTACACCATCGCACTCCCCTTGTCGATGCCTTGCATCGCCACGCGCACCTGATCGCCTTCGCGCGCGGTTACTTTTGCATCGAGCAGGTTCGACTCGCCAAGGAAGTCGGCCACGAAGACGCTCTTCGGACGGAAGTACAGGTCGGCGGGCGAGCCGAGCTGCGCGATCGCACCCGCATTCATCAGGCAGATGCGATCGGACATCGTCATCGCCTCTTCCTGATCGTGTGTCACGTAAATAATAGTCGTGCCGAGCTCGCGGTGAATGCGCTTGATCTCCAGTTGCATGTGATCGCGCAGCTTCTTGTCGAGTGCGCCGAGCGGCTCGTCCATCAAAATGATCGACGGCCGATATACCAGGGCGCGTGCAAGTGCAATGCGCTGCTGCTGCCCGCCCGAAAGCTCACGCGGGTAGCGCCCGGCAACATGCGGCAGGTGCACCATCTCCAAGGCATCGGTCACGCGTTTCTTCGCACTCGCGGTGTCGATCTTGCGCATTTGCAGCGGGAACGCGATGTTCTCCGCCACCGTCATATGCGGAAAGAGAGCGTAGTTCTGGAACACCATGCCAATGTCGCGATCGTACGGCGCACCGTGGGTGACGTCTGCGCCGTTGATGCGGATGGAGCCGCTGTCGGCCTGCGCGAGGCCCGCAATCAGGCTTAATAAGGTTGTCTTGCCCGAACCGCTTGGGCCGAGCAATGTGAGGAACTCGCCCGGGGCCACGTCGAGGTCGGTTGGCGCAAGCGCCACGAAGTCGCCGTAGCGCTTGCCCAGACCCGATATCTGGAGATTGAGGGTTGCCATTGGAACTCCTTGCATCACTCGTCAACAACGATCGCCAACCACCTGGCGCGTGGGCTCGAACCGAGGTGGCCACGCAACTCGCATCGGCCTATTGCCTTATCTATCCGACCGGGCACAGTCATGGTCAGCCGCTCGAACAGTTTCGTGCGCGGCCGCTGAAGCAGACCCGCGAATTCACGATGCAAGGCGGCTTGAGGCTCCCTCTCCTGCAACCTCTACCCCGGCACCCACGCTTGCGGCAGCGCCGAGAGCGCCGCGCGCAGCCGCTCGACCGTGGCCGCCGCAGGCTCCACGAGCGGCAAGCGCACGGACCCAAGCGACTGGCCCAGCAGCTCGAACGCCTTTTTCGCCGGCCCCGGATTGACTTCGCTGAACAGCGCATCGAGCAGAGCGGTGAGCTTGCCGTGCTCGCGCAGCGCCGCGGCTGCGTCGCCGCTCGCCGCGCTGGTGTGGATGTGCGTCCACGGTTTCGGCAGCAGGCTCGCTGAGGCGAGAATGCCGCCCGTCGCCCCAAGCAGCACATGCTGCACGTACAGCAGATCGTCGCCGCTCAAGATCGCCAGATGATCGCCGCTCACCTCGACGGTCCGGGCAAACACGGTGAGATCCGTGTTGCACGCCTTCATGCCGATAATCGAGCCGTCGTCGCGCGCCATGGCCGCGACCATCGCGGGCGGCGTCGCGTAGCGCGTGCGCGACGGAATGTCGTAGAGCAGAAGCGGCACGCCGACTGCCTCGCGATAGCGGGCGAAGTATGCACGCACGCCGGCATCGGTCGGCGTCACGTAGAAAGGCGTGACGAGCAACAGGCCGTCCGCACCGACATCCACAAACGAGCGGCCCGCGTCGAGCGCTTCGGCATAGCCGGGCGACACCACGCCGGCAACCACCGGCACCCGCCCACGCGCGGCATCGACGGTCGCGCGCACGACCTGTGTACGCTCAGCCGGCGAGAGCGCAGTGTATTCTCCCGTGCCGCCAACTGGCACAAGACCCGTTGCGCCATTGGCGATCAACGTCTCGACGAGCGTGCGCAAGCGCTCGACGTCAATGGCGCCGAGCGCGTCGAATGGCGTGGGAAATGCCGGGAACATGCCTTTCAAGGCGGATCGTTCAAGTGTCATGAGTCGGTGTCCTGTCACGTAGTGAACTTGCGTTACAGCAGCTTGCCGGGATTCATGCGGCCATCCGGATCGAGCGCGTGCTTCACGGCACGCATCATGTCGATCTCCACTGCGCTTTTGTAGTGCGCGAGTTCGGCGCGATGCGCTCGGCCAATACCATGCTCTGCGCTGATGCTGCCACCGTACTGCACCGCCGTGCCGTTGACGACCTTGCCAATCGCATCGACACGCGCGTCGGCGTCGCTCACGCGCGCCCAGGCAGCATGTGGAAACAGCACGATCGAATGGATGTTGCCGTCGCCCACGTGGCCGACGTAAAGAAAGCGCGCGCCATCGACAAGGCCGGCCTCGATCAGTTTCGCCTCGGTTGTCGCGAGGCACCGCGGGATCTGCGAGATCGGCAATGAGATATCGTGCGTGACGCTGATGCCGCAACGCACGTTCGCTTCCGAGACGATGTGGCGGATATGCCAGAGAGCGGCAGCCTGGGCCGCGCTCGCCGCCGCTGCGGCGTCGAGCGCGAGACCCGCTTCGAGCGCAGCGCCAATGACGTCTTCGAGCATCGCTTGCAGCGGCGCATCGTTCGACGGATCGGCGAGCTCGATCAGCAGCACCCATGGCGACTGGCCATCGAGCGGATCGCGCGTGCCCGGCACGTGCTCGTAGACGACATCGAGTTGGCTGCGCGACATCAGCTCGAACGAGGTCAGCGCGTCGCCGCATACGGCGCGGCAGCGCGCGAGCAGTTCGATGGCCGCATCGGCGGAATCGAGCGCGACCCATGCGGTGGCGCGCGAGTGCAGCGCGGGAAAGAGCTTGAGCACGGCGGCAGTGACGACACCGAGCGTGCCCTCCGCGCCGATGAACAACTGCTTGAGGTCGTAGCCCGTGTTGTCCTTGCGCAGTCCTCGCAGGCCGTCCCAGATGCGACCATCGGGCAATACGGCCTCGATGCCGAGGACGAGCGCGCGCATACTGCCGTAGCGCAGCACAGCCGTGCCGCCCGCGTTGGTCGAGATATTGCCACCGACCTGGCAAGAGCCCTCGCTTGCGAGCGAAAGCGGAAAAAGCCGGTCTACCGAAGCCGCGAGTTCCTGGATTTGCTGCAACGTGCAACCGGCTTCGACCGTGACCGTATCGTTGCCGGTATCGATAGCGCGGATCTTTGTCATGCGCGCGAGGCAGATCACGACGGCGTCGCCCGCTTCGGACGGCGTGGCGCCACCCACGAGACCGGTGTTGCCACCCTGCGGCACAACGCCTATGCCAAGCTCAGCGCACAGCTTTAGCACCTGTGCGACTTGCACGGTACTCGATGGCTTGACGATGGCGCACGCCTTGCCGCGATAGCGGCCGCGCCAGTCGGTAAGCAAAGGCTCGGCGTCGCCCTCGGCGACGAATCCTGATGAGCCGACGATTTCCCGCAGCGATTCGATTAAGTTCATGAATGGAGGAGCCTTGAAGCAGGAGGAGAGGAACACACAGCGCACAAGGACTGCGGGGGCACATCGACGATCCGCTCATGCAGCGTCTCGACGCTCGTGCAGCCGAGTAGTGTCATGGTCGTCACGATCTCCTCGTAGAGCAGCGTAAGCACGTGAGCGACTCCGGCATCGCCGCGCGCGGCGAGACCGTACAACGGCGCACGCCCGAGCAGCACGCCGCGCGCGCCAAGCGCGACGGCTTTCACCACGTCGGCGCCACGCCGTACGCCGCCGTCGACGAACACGTCGAACGAGGCGCCGAGCGCACCGGCCACTGCCGGCAAGACTTCGATCGGTGCAAGCGAGCCTTCGAGCTGCCGGCCACCGTGATTCGACAGAACGACGCCATCGGCCCCGTGGTGCTGGGCGAGGCGTGCGTCCTCGACGGTCATGACGCCCTTGATCAGCACACGACCCTTCCAGTGCCGGCGCAGCCACGCAATGTCGCGCCATGTCAGCGAAAGGTCCATCTGGCGCGCGAGGGCTTGCGCCTGGCGTTGCAGATCCGGCGCTTCGCCGAGGCTCTTTGCGAGGTTGACGAGCTGCGGCGTGCCATGACGCACGATCTGCAACGCCCAATGCGGATGGCACAGCAAATCGAGCATCAGCTTTGGTGTAACGGGTAGCGGCAGACGGTAGCCGTTGCGGATATCGTGATCGCGCTTGCCGTGAACAGGCGTATCGACGGTCACGAGCAGCGTGCTATAACGCGCTTCGGCCGCTCGCCGCATGATGCTTTCGGCAATGCGGCGATCCCGCTGCACATACAGTTGCATCCACAGCTCGCCATCCGGCGCTGCCGCGCGCACGTCTTCGAGCAGCGAGGTGGAGGCGCTCGACAGCGCGAATGGAATGCCACGTGCCGCGGCGGCGCGCGCAAGTACCTGGTCGGCGTTCGGCCAGAAAAGGCCATTCAGGCCCGTAGGCCCGACCACCATCGGCGCGGCGCTTGCATAGCCGCATAGCGGCGCCGCCGGAGAAACGCACGACACGTCCTCCATAACGCGCGGCGCGAAGTGCACCTCGGCAAAAGCCGCTCGATTGCGCGCGAGCGTGTGACCACCTTCCGCGCCGCAATCGAGATAGTCGAAGGCGATTCTGGCAAGCCTTCGTCGAGCGGCTTCACGATAGTCGGCGACGCTCGCAAAGCCGCGCGTGGACGAGTAGAAGAGACTCATTCGATTAGCAGTCCAAGTCAAGCAACGGCACCTAGCTCAGCACCCATTCGTTGAAGCGCTCAATCGCCGCATCTTGGTGCGCGGGCCAGTACGCGGGATCAATCCGCACGCCCCGGCGCAGGTTGTCGGGCCACGTAGGCAGGTATTTCGCGCGCTTGGGGTCGATGAACTGGAACGCTTCCGGCTGCGTTGGCCCGACCGCGAGTGCGCTCGCCACCTGGGCCTGGCGCTTCGGGTCCGCGCAGAACGCAATGAAACGGCGGCACGCATCGACGTTGTCGCCGCCTTTGAGAATGCCGAAGCCCTGCGGGCCATAGATGTGGCCGTTCCACGAAATGGCCAGCGGCGCGCCGCTTTCGATAGCCGGCAGCACGCGTGCGATCCAGCTCGAGGCAAGTGCCACTTCGCCGGAGCGCAGAATCTGTTCGCACTGCGCGCCGGTCGTCCACCAGATGTCGATATGCGGCTTCACCGCGTCGAGACTCTTGAAAGCCGCGTCGAGATTGCACGGATACATCGAACCCGGCGCCACGCCGGCCGCCATCAGCGATTCCTCAATTGTGTCGAAGGGGAACTTGCGTAACGCGCGGCGGCCCGGAAAGGTTTTCGCATTCCAGAAGTCGGCCCACGACGAAGGCGCCGCGCCATTCTTGAACACATCGGCGTGATACACCATGACCGTCGCGTAGACGTTGTGTCCGATGGCGTACGGATCCGCGAACTGCGCGGGAATCTTCGCGACGGCCGGGTCTTTCTCCAGCTTGATCGGCTCGAGATACACCTTCTGGCCGCGCGAAAGCAGATAAACCGCGGGGAAGCTTAGCTCCGCCATGTCCCACGTCTTCGCGCCGGTATCGACAATGCTCCTGATTTGCGCGGTTGGCTCCGCACCCGAGGCAACGCCAACGACTTCAATGCCGGTCGCAGCCTGAAAGGGCTTGTATAGTGTTTTCGTATAGACATCGGTATAGACGCCGCCCGAGTCGCGCACCACAAGGCGCTTCGTGTCAGCCTTGGCCGATGTCCAGATGGCCGGCATTGCCAAACCAGCGGTGCTGGCCACGCTGAGGCGAATGAAATCGCGCCGCGAAGCGGCGAATGGCTTTCTATGATCGTTTGCCATGAGATATCCCTTTAAAGGCGAGTGACGAAGTCAGCCGATCCGCGAAGCCGCATGGTGGATCGACATTGCGCTCATCATCGACCTGCGTGCGACGCGCGGCCACGCGATTTAATGACACCATCTGATGCACTTCGGTCATGATGCGCATGCTGTTCAGCAACGTTTCCCGCTCAAGCCGTCAGTTCCGGCTCCTTACGCTGCGCGGCCAGCGCCGGATATTCGGCAACCAGTTCCTCAAACAGCGTGGCGACGATATCCGCGCCTCCCGGCGCCTCGTTGCGAGCCACGCGTGCGGCGAGACGGTCGAACATCTGATGTTTGAGAAAGAAGCGCCAGCCAACCGCCACCGATTCGAGGCGCTCGCAAAGCGCCGCATAGCGTGCCTTCGTCCATATGGCCTCGTGAGCGCGGCGGTTCGGGCCGTAATCGAAGAAACCGTCGTCGAGTTCGCGCGCGTCGCCCATTGACCCACGCAATGCCGCTGTCGCCTTCGCGTCCATCGCACCATTTGCCCAGACCACACCATAGACTTCTCGCGCCTGCTGCGCAGATACGCAGCCGCGAAGTACGTCACGCTCGACGGCTTCGACCGGGCGGAGCGTCGGCGCCCCGTAGCCGCCGCCACCGTTTCCTTCGAGACGAATCACATCGCCAGGCTTGCAGGCCACGAGATCGGTATTGCCGAGCACGGTTTCGCTCGCGCTGCGCGGATTGTGCGTGAACACCGACGTGCGCCCCGCCCTGCCACCCTTGACGCCCCACGAACTGAACAGCGTGCGGTCGCGATTGCGCGCCGTGACGAGTGTGTTCGGCGCGGATACCTTGAACTCCATCACAATCGCAAGGCCGCCACGATACTGGCCCGCGCCGCCGCTATCACAAACGAGGCCATACTCCTGAATGCGGATTGGCACCTCTGCTTCATTGATTTCCACCGGCGTATTGCGCAGAAACGCCATGTTCGCACCCGACGCATCGGACCCGTCGCCGGCCGACGAGCCGCCTGCACCACCGCCTACCGGCCCAATCGAGGCCATGATCGTGCGGCCCGTCGCATCGGTCGTCTTCACGTTGAGCAGGCACACGCTCGACGCCGGGCACGCGGGCATGCGCTCGGGCAGCGCCTGTGCGAACACGCCAAACACCGCCGCCTGCACTACCACACACGTAAGCGTGCGCATGCCGACCGCCGCCGGCGCCAGGGGATTAAGCACGCTGCCCAACGGCATCTCGCACGTCGCGATGCGCAACATGCCGGCGTTGAGCAGAATGTCGGGGTTGAGCGAGTACAGCACGTAGTTCAAGCCGACCAGCAACAGTGCGTGCCGTGGATGACCGCCAGTCGGCACGTTCATCGACGATGCGAGTTGCGGATCACTGCCCGTAAAGTCGAAGTGCAGCAGACCGTCGGCCACTGTGAGCGTGAGCGCAATACGCATCGGCTTGCCGCCCACGGCATCTTCATCGACGTATTCGGCGAAGAAATACCGGCCGTCAGGAATCGTGCGCGCCACCGCGCGTGCCTGGCTCTCCGAATAGTCGAGCAGTTGACCAATGCCAGCCTTGAACGCCTCCACGCCGAAGCGCTCGACGATTTCGAGCACACGGCGCTCGCCCGTCGCCAGGCTCGCGATCTGCGCCTTCAGGTCGCCGACGTTTTGCGCGGGGGCGCGCACGTTCGCCATCATCCACGCCAGCAGCGTTTCGTTGAGCACGCCGCCCTCCACTACCCTCGTCGGCGGAAAACGAATCCCTTCCTGATGGATCTCGGTTAGCGTACGCGAAAGCGAGGCCGGCACCGCGCCGCCCATATCGGTGTTGTGAATGTGGCCCGCTACGAAGCAGATAATCTCGCCCGCGTAGAACACCGGCTTCCACATCACGACGTCAGGCGTGTGCGTGGCCACGTAGCCGCTGTACGGGTCGTTGGTCATGCACACGTCACCGGGCCGGTAATCGCTGAAGGAGCGAATCAGCGGACCGTAGTCGAGTCCCACGTACCAGGTCGCGCCGAACGTGCGCGGCGAAGCAAAGGTCAGTCCGTCGATGCTCGTCAGCGCACACGAAAAATCTTCGGTTTCCTTTACGAACGTTGAATGTGCGGTGCGCACGAGCGTATAGGCCATGCTCTCGGCGGCCGCCACGCAATAGTTCGCGAAGATCTGCAGTTCCGATTTGTCGAATTTCATGGTCGGCCTTCAAGATTGGATGGTGCGGTTCACCAGAACCAGATTGCCGTATGCGTCGACGTTCACCGTAAAGCCGGGCAACACACAGGTGGTCGCGTCGTCCTGCGATATCACCGCGGGGCCGTCGAACGTTTGACCCGCGCGCAAATCGGCGCGGCGATAGAGCGGAATGCGGTGCGAGGCGTCGTCCATCCATACGTCGATCTCGCGCAGCGGCACTGGAACGGCGACGCTTGCTTCGATTCGCTCGAGTTCGGGCTTTGGCGTGGCCGAGGCGATGACGAGCCGCAGCGCGACGACCTGGATTCCGGCCCCGGCGTCGCTGTGACCATAGAGACGGTCGTGCTCGCGATGGAACGCCGCCCGAATCGCCGCAACATCGCGCCCTGCTATCGCGGCTGCGTTGATTGGCGTCTCGATCTCGAACGACTGACCGCGATAACGCATGTCGGCCGTGAGCACGAGGGAGGCGCCCTCGCTGTGGCCGATCTGGTGCGCCATCCACGCGCGGGCCTCAGCTTCGAGTACCTTCGCGTCTTCGGCCAGCAGCGCCAGTGTCACATCGTTCAGCTCGTAGTAGGTCGTCTTGACGAAATCGTTCTTGATGTCGGCAATGAGGCCGCCCAATGCACTCAGCACGCCTGGTGTGACCGGCACCGTCACGTTCGGCATATTCAGCGCGCGCGCGAGGTAGCAGCCAAGCATCGGACCCGCGCCGCCGAACGGCAGCAGCGTGAATGTGCGCGGATCGATGCCAAAACGCGAAACGAGCCGGCTCGTTCCTGCATACATGCTCGACGTCGAAACGCGGATGATCGCCTCGGCCGTTTGCTCGACACTCTTGCCGAGGCGCTCGGCGAGCGCGCCGATCGCACGGCGTGCGGCCGTGCGATCGAGCGTGACTGAGTTGTAGCCCAGATCGGACTGGCCGAGTATGCCCATCACGGCGAAGGCGTCGGTGATCGTGGGCTGCTCGCCGCCGCGACCATAGCATACCGGTCCTGGATTCGACCCCGCGCTGTTGGGCCCTACCTTTAGTACGCCAAAATCATCAACCCAGGCAATAGAGCCGCCTCCGTCGCCGATCGACGAGACCGATACCGAGGGAATATGAATCTGAAAGTCCCCGATATACTCGCCCGTCGCATACTGAACGTTGCCGTCGACGATCAACGCGACGTCTGCCGTGGTGCCGCCGATATCGAGGCTCATGCAATTCTTGATACCGCACTGACTGGCGATATACGCGGCGCCAATCACGCCCGACGCGGTGCCGGACAAGATCATCTGCACGCAGTTCGTCTTGCCGTTTTCGGCGCTCATCACGCCACCGTTAGATTTCGTCACCTTCAGCTCAGCCGGCACCCCCACCTCAGCGAGCGCCGACTGCAAACGCGTGAGATAGTTCGCCACCTTCGGCTGCACATAGCCGCTGATGATCGCCGTGGAGGTGCGCTCATACTCGCGGATGATCGGCCACACCTCGTGTGAGCACGACACGAACAACTCCGGGCAATGCTTCGCAATCAGCGCCTTCACCGCGTTCTCATGCTGCGGATTGCGGTATGCATGCAACAGCGAGATCACCACGCCTTCGCAGCCGGCGGCCCGAATACCCTCGATTGCCGCGAGCACGCTCGCTTCGTCGACCGGCGCCTCCTCGCTGCCGTCCGCCGCCAGTCGTCCTTTCACGCCGAACACGCGATCGCGCGGGATCAGCGGCTCCGGCCGCTTCGACAGCAAGTGATACATGTCGGGAATCTTCAGGCGCGCAATCTCCAGCACGTCCTCGAACTTCTCCGTCGTGACGAGCGCAAGACGCAGCCCCTTGCGCTGCACCACGGCGTTCACGCCGACCGTCGTTCCGTGCGTGAAATAAGCCACCTCTTTCGCGTCTATACCGTAGCGCTCGATCAGCCCCGTCATCCCGGCCAGCACTTCGCTACCGGGATTGTCGGGCCGAGAGAACACCTTGAGCGTGCGGATCTTGCGTGAGTCCTCGTCCAACACCGCAAAGTCGGTGAAGGAACCGCCGATGTCCACTCCGATTCTTAAACTCATGAACTTGATCCCCTGTTGAGGTCAACGACCGATCTGCTTGTTCCACTGTTCGACCCACTGGGGCGTCTTTTGCGAAATCACGTCGAACGGCAGCCACATCGAGTCGTTGTCTTTTGCCACTCGCTGTGCCACCTTGTCCGTGTACTTCACATCCTTGTTCGATGCCGAATACTGCATCGCATTGGCGAAACAGCTTTGGCCCTCGGCCGACGCAATCTCGTTCATGAACTGGAAGCCAAGCGGCGAACCGTTCTTGACTTTCTGCACCATTGTCGGGAACGCCACCGCGCCCGGCTGCGGATTGACATAGCCGATATCCGGGTTGTTCGCGTCGTGCTCGGCCCACGCGCGGCCGTCGAAGTACATCGCCATGTCGATATCGCCCGATTTGAGCGCGATGAGCGGGGAGTTCGGCTCGCTATAGAACGTGACGTTGCCGCTCCGCTGCATCTTCTTGATCTCGTCGAGGCCGGGCTGAACGTTGTCGAGGCTGCCGCCATACACCTTCGCGAACAGCCCGATCAGTCCCTGCGCAGTTCCCACATAGGCGATTCCGGGCAACGCGACGTGCCACTTGCCGGCGATCGTGCCGTCGACAAACTCTTTCCAGGTCTTCGGCGGATTCGGCACGGCCTTCTTGCTGTACATCAGACCAAAGTCGCCATAGGCGATCGGAAAGCCATACCCCTTGCCGTACGCAATCATGTCCGGCTTGATGTCCTTCAGGTTCGGGATCGCGGTCGTATTGATCGGCTCGACGAGCCCGCGCTGACGCGCGATCTCGCCGCTATCCACGAGACCGATCATCACGTCGATAGGCGGATGCGCGGGGTTCGCGCCGATCTGGTTAATCCACTGCATTGGGCTGCCGAGGATCACGTCTACCGACTTGCCGGTCTGCTTTTCGAACGGCTGCACGAAGCACTTGCGGTACGCCTGCTCCCACGCGCCGCCGTATGCAGTCACTGTCAGGTCGGCTGCCTGCGCGGCGATCGCGGCGACACAAAGCGAAAGAGTCAGTGAGACTACACGTAATGCACGAGAGGCTTTCATTTGGACTCCATAGCGTGATAGTGTGGCAAGCGAATCGGCAATCATGTCATTGCGTCGTCAACGCGCGCAGGCCGTAGGTTTTTTCGACGATCAGCAGCAGCAGCACTGTAATGCCCATCTGCACGGTGCTGATTGCCGCAATGGCGGGATCAAACTGGTTCTGTAGATAGGACAGCATGACGACCGGCAGCGTCGTGACGTTTGCGGTGCCAAAGAAGTACGACACGCCGAGATTGTCGAGCGACACGAGAATCGAAAAGAGCCCGCCCGCGAAAATGCCGGGGGCGATCAGCGGCAGCGTTACATGGCAGAACGTCTGCCATTGGCTTGCACCCAATACAGCTGCCGCTTCGAGGTACGAAGCCTGCGTGTTGCGGTACGTGGCGAGCGTAGTGCGCATCACATACGGCACCGACACCACCGTATGCGCGATCAGCAGGGCCGTGAAAGACACGCCAATGCCAATATTCGAGAGAAAGTACAGCAGCGAAAGACCGATCACCAGCGCCGGTATCGCAATGGGCGCGAGCAGGAATGTAGTGAGCGCGGTAGCCATGCGGCCGCTGCTGCGGCCCACGCCGATCGCAGCCGGCACGGCGACCAGGATCGCGATGAACGATGCGCTAAGCGCCAGATATAGGCTCGTCAGTAGCGAGTCGACAAACGGCCGGTACTCCCAGAGCCGGTGATACCAGCGCAGCGAGAAGCCGCTGATCGGCACCGCGATCGATTCGTCCGCCGAGAACGACACGAGCACAACAACCACGATCGGTGCGATCAACGCGACGAAGAAAAGCGCCGTGAAGCACGAGAGCGATGCGGCGCCGGCGCGTGCCGCGTGTTTGTCCAGCGTACCGGCCCGCATCATTGCGACTCTCCTTTGCCGCCTGCCAGGCGCAGCTGAATATATAGACAGCCGAGCACGATTACGAGCAGCAGGTTGCCCATGGCGCTTGCGAAGCTCAAGTCCTGGGTCAGCGAGAACTGTTGAAAGATCAGGAGCGGCAGCGTGACCACGCTGCCGTCGCCGAGCAGGAGCTGAGTGACGAAGCTGCCGCTCGTCAGCATGAACACTAGTACGCAACCCGTCATGATGCCTTCGGCTGCAAGCGGCAACGTGACGAGCACGAAGGTCCGAATCGCACCCGCGCCAAGAATGCGCGCTGATTCTTCGAGCCGCCGGTCCACGCCGCGCAGAACCGGCACGATCGAAAGCACCATGAATGGCACCATCACATGCACGATGCCGATATACACGCCTAGCGGCCCCCCAAGCACGTGCAACGGCCGCTCGATCAGATTCAGCCACAGCAGTAGGTCGTTCACAGGCCCGTGGCGCCCGAACAGCACTCGCCAGCCAAACGTGCGCATGATGATCGAGGTGAGCAGCGGCGCGATCAGCAGGAATAGCATCGGCATAGCCAGGCGTCCCGCGCGGCGTACCATGAAGTGCGCAACGGGATAGCCGATCGCAAGGCACAGCAGCATCGAAACGAAGCTGACCTGGAGCGTTTCGACAATCACGCCGCGATAGTATGGATCGAAGTACAGCTTCTCGTAGTTCGCGAGCGGATTGCCGCTTGCCGTGGATAAGTTCGTATCGAGCCCGAAGCTCCGCACGGCATTGCCGATCAGCGGGAGCGCGAAGAACACGAGTAGCAGCACGACCGCCGGGGCGCACAGCAGCGCCACGCGAGCCGCAGCGGAGCGCGCGCGGCTGCGCGATAGCGGCACCGACGAAGTGATGGTTGGCGATGACATCAGCGCGCTCCTTCGCTAGCGAGCGGGGTCGAGCGGCCGAAGGGCGTCGAGTGCGCACCCGACGCAGGGAGCGGCACTTCGTCGGGCTCGAGCGTGATCACATCGTGTGGCGCGAACGATACCGTCACGGCTTCGCCGCGCGCATGGCCGGCGTGATCGGTGGAAAACGCTTGCTGGCACGCATAGACACCGGAGCCGAGGCCCGGCACGTCAAGCTCGTATGAATGCTGCGAACCGCGGAACACATGCTGCACGATCCGGCCGCGAAATTGCAGGTGTCCGGGCTTCGGCGCGTTCAGTGCGATTTTTTCGGGGCGCACGGCCAACTCGAGCGCGTTCGGCAAGTCGCGTTGCAGGGATTGCGGCAACGCAAGCGTGAGTTCGACGCCAGGTTCAGCGCCCACGGGCGAGGTCATCACTGTCATTGTGTGGGCGCTGCGCGCGCTCACTCGGCACGCGAAGATATTGGCGGCACCGAGGAATTCGGCGACGAAGCGATTGCGCGGATGGTCATAGACTTCGCGCGGCGCACCGGTTTGCAGGATGCGACCATGGCTCATCACGACGATGCGATCACTCATCGTCATCGCCTCTTCCTGGTCGTGCGTGACCATCACACTCGTGATACCGAGGCTCTGTTGCAGGCTGCGAATCTCGAACTGCATGCCTTCGCGCAGGTTCTTGTCGAGTGCGCCAAGCGGTTCGTCCAGCAGCAGCACGGACGGATCATTCACGATCGCGCGCGCCAGCGCGACGCGCTGCTGCTGACCGCCCGAAAGCTGAGAGATGCGGCGCTCGCCATACTCCGGCAGGCGAATGAGGTCGAGCATGCGCTTCGTCGCCGCCGCAATCTCCGCCTTTTTCGCACCTGCCATGCGCAGACCGAAGCCAATGTTCCCACCGACTGTCATGTGCGGGAACAGGCTGTAGTTCTGAAACACCATGCCGAGGCCGCGCTTGTTCGGCGGTAGTGCCGAAACGTCCGCGCCGCCAATCTGCACAGTTCCCGTATCAGGGAAATCGAAGCCGGCGATCAGGCGCAGCGTCGTGGTCTTACCGCAGCCCGAAGGACCGAGAAGCGACACGAGTTCACCCGGCTCCACGTTCAGCGTAAGCATGTCCAGCGCGAGCGCGTTGCCGTAGCGCTTGCTCACGGCCTCGAGCGCGAGACTCTTCGAACCCGCTTTGGAAGTTGCGGAAGATCTGTGCGCTGTCGCTTGAGGAGGGCAATTCATTCGAACTCCCTAATACTGGAACGGGATTAGTCGGTCTTGTTCATCAAGCCGCGGGCAGGACGTTCGATAACACACGCATTTCCTGATCGAGCGCGTGAATCAGTCGTTCGAGTTGGCGGTCGAGCCATTCGGCTTCGTGCCCCGCGAAAAAGGTGTCGAGGAAAATTCCTCGCATCGTCGAAAGCAGGAACGGCAGCAGCATAGTCAAAGCGCGCTTTGTATGTGGCCTGAGCGCGACATTGGTATTGATCGCCTGGTACATTTGCTCGCGCGTGCGGGCACGATGCGCTTTCAGCGCGTCGTACATTTCGCTATCTGGACGCAGGCCGAGGTTGATCTCCCACACGGCCCAATAGCGCCGGCTGCCATAGAACGACCACAGCGAGGTGACGATCGCGCGCGCCGGCGCGTCATCGTGTAGGTCGGCATCGCGCAGCGCGCGCAAGAGCGCAAGCGCCTCATCAGCAAGCTCGTCGAGCACCGCGAAAAGCAGGCTTTCCTTGGTCGGGAAATGATGGTGCAACGCGCCCGTCGTCACGCCCGTGTGCAGCGCGATGGCTGCGGTCGTCGTCCTCGCAAACCCTTGCTCACTCAGCAGTGCGATTGTGGACTGCACGAGCGCGGCCCGCGCGAGCGCGGTTCGATCTGCCTGGGTGCGACGCTTTTCTGCAAGTGACATCACTGCTCTCCGTGAGGTCCCATTTAAGATACCAACTGATTGGTATGTAAGTTACGACGGCCACAAAAACGATTCCACCCAGGACAAACCCTGGCCATGACAGATGGCACGCATGCTGTCCCTCCCTTCTACCAAGGTCTTCCAGGACGGCGAACAGTTCACTTGCCTGCCGACTTTTTCAACAGACTCGTGCGTCAACGGTCATTCAGCGTTATCCCTCTCGCTGAGCGATTTCCGATCAAACTTGAAGTCAGCAGGCAGGCGACCACGATACTTCCGCAGACGCTCGATTCGTTCATCGACGGCGGGCTTTCTACTCACAGAGAACGCGCCAGATTTGTCGGCGTAGATTTCGATGTGGTCAACCGATGCCCCACAATCGTCATTGTGATCATTCGACCGACGGACGACCTCAACGTGAAGTCGAAATTGACGTGCGGTTTCGAACGGACGAAATGGTCGACTCTCTTGCAACGCGCGCCGATCCGTTTGAGTGGTTTCGCCGTGATAATGCGGCTTATCACAGCATAGGCAGTATCGACGCGACCGACGCCACGTTTCGTCTTGAAGCACAGCGGTCGTTTGCTGCTGGCCCTGCTGACCGGTTGTTGGCCTAAGCCGACGTTTGACTGTCGGCACTTGTAGGGAAGCTTCGGGTTGCTTCTTTGCCGTTCGGACCAGCGCCTCACCCCATGC
>NZ_LXKA01000350.1 GCF_001645125.1 Paraburkholderia ginsengiterrae
CCGCCAACTTCAATCTGATCACGCCGAATCTGTGCGACGACGGTCACGACTCGCCGTGCGTGAACGGCCAGCCGGGCGGCCTGACGAGCGCGAACACGTTCCTGCAGAAGTGGGTGCCGATTATCACTGCTTCGCCGGCGTTCCAGCAGGACGGCTTGCTGATCATCAACTTCGACGAAAGCAGTTACGCCACGGTGACGCAGTCGGCCTCGGGCGAGGATCTGATCTTCGCCGGCGCGACCTGCTGCAGCCAGCAGCCGGGTCCCAATCTGCCGGCGTTCCCGCAGACTTCTTCGCTGACGTACAAGGGCATGACGATCAACCTGACGAAGCAGAGCTTCGGCGGCGACCGCACCGGCGCGGTCATGATCTCGAAGTTCATCAAGCCGGGCAGGGTGTCGACGGTGCAGTACAACCATTACTCGATGCTCAAGAGCATTGAAGACATCTTCCAGCTCGACCACCTCGGTTATGCGGCGCAGGCAGGCCTCGTAGGGTTCGGCGGCGACATCTTCACGAACCTGTAAGCGACTCGATGCTGTTTCCCGCAATACGTTTCAACGCGCGCTCCGGCGCGCGGTTTGCAGCGCTTGCCGCGCTGCTTGCTGCGGTCCTGTTGCCTGGTGCGGCAGCGGCCGCAGCGGTTGCCGCGCCTGGCGCTGCCGCCGACGCGAAGCCCGTCTATAGCGATGCTGCCGCGCTCGGCAAGCTGATGTTCTTCGATGCATCGCTATCGGCCTCGGGCAAGATGTCGTGTGCCAGCTGCCATAGCCCGTCGCATGCGTACGGGCCACCCAATGGCCTCGCAGCGCAACTGGGTGGGGCGGACATGCGCTCGCAAGGCACGCGCGCCGTGCCGAGCCTGCGCTACGTGCTGAACCGCACACCCATGTGGAGCCACGCGCAGGCAGCCAGCATGTCCGAGCGGCTGAGCGAAACGGACAATGCGCCGGTGGGCGGATTCGGCTGGGATGGCCGCTTCAACCGCTTGCGCGATCAGGCGAGTTTCCCGCTGCTCAATCCGGATGAGATGGCGAACAAGGACCCGGTGGCAGTGCTCGTCAAACTGGAGCGCGCGCCGTATGCGGCACGCTTCAAGGAAGTGTTCGGCCAGAACATCTTCGCCGACCCGGCCAGGGCGTTCACGCAGGCGATGTACGCGATCGAGCGCTTCGAACTCGAAGACCCGAGCTTTCATCCGTACACCAGCAAGTTCGATTATTACCTCGACGGCAAATTGCAACTAACGGCACAAGAACTGAGAGGCAAAAAACTGTTCGACAATCCGTCGGGCGGCAATTGCGCCGCCTGCCACATCGATCAGGCGGGTGTCGACGGTTCCCATCCACTGTTCACCGACTTCAATTTCCAGGCGCTCGGTGTGCCGCGCAATCCGGAGTTGCGCGCGAACGCCGATCCGAAGTACTTCGACATGGGTTTGTGCGGACCGCTACGCACCGATCAGGCGAGCGACACGAGCAACTGCGGCCTGTTCAAATCGGTCTCGCTGCGCAACACGGCGACGCGCCAGGTGTTCTTCCACAACGGTCGCTTTCATACGCTAAAGGACTCGCTGCGTTTCTACGTTCAGCGCGACACCAATCCGGCGAAGTGGTATCCAAAAGACGCCCACGGCAAGGTCGACAAATTCAACGACTTGCCGGTTGCGCTACGCGTGAACGTCGACACGACCGACGAGCCGCTCACGCGCAAAGCGGGGGAGCGCCCGGTGTGGTCCGAACGGGATATCGACGACGTCGCTGCTTTTCTCGCGACGCTCAACGACGGCTACGTGCCGAAACCGAAGCAGCAGTGATCCGCTCGGGAAGCACCGCGAGTGCGCGAATCCTAAGACGATTTTGGGTCTAATTTGGGGGCAGAGCTATAATGCTCTGATCCCCTTTTCCCCATCCTTCGTTATGAGCCGGTTACTTTGCCTGATCGTGCTTTCGCTCGGACTGATGCAAGCCGCGTCGGCTGACGAAAACAGCGACCGCATGGCCGCGTATCTGACGACGAAATTCGGCCTGGCCAAGGAAAAGGCGCAAAAGATCTCCGACGCGGTGCAATCCGCCGCCTCCAAATATTCCCTCCCGCCGGCGCTCCTGCTGGCGATCATCTCGATCGAATCCCGCTTCAAGGAAAAGGCCAAAGGCTCCAATGGTGCGACTGGGCTGATGCAGGTCGTTCCGGGCGCGCATCGGGGTTTGTTGAGGAACGTGAAAGACCTCACCGAGCCGACCGCGAATATCGACGTGGGCTCGGCGATCCTGTACGGCTACATGCGTTCGGCCAACGGCGACCTGAACGCCGCGCTCAAAAGCTACGGCGGGTCGCAAGCGTATGCGCAGAAAGTAAGCCTGCGCGCCGGCGACTTCGCTGCGCTCAACACGCCGCAAGACGCCGCGCAAAACGCGGACGGCCAGGCGGGTATGTGCGACGCACAGTCCGCGGCCGAGCGTTGCGCTGTGCCGGGAAGCTGGGCGAATGCGTTCACGCTGCCCGCTATCAATGCCGCCGGGCTAAGCGGCGCGGTGACACCGTCGCCGGGCATTCCTCTGACGTCCCACTAAGCGTTATCCCAAATTTTCTTCTTGCTTCGGTGCGCCGCGCCGGGAGCGCCTGCGGCCGTCGACTGTCAAATCTCGTAGGACGCCGCGCTGCGTAGTTTTTACGCACATCAGGCAACCAATCTACAATGCATTCCCATTCGCGCTCACGCAGCGCCCCTTCCGATCGACCATGTTGACCTCCTTCTCCAGAACCACTGCGGCCGCGTTGCTCGGCCTGCTGGCCGTTGCCGCTTGCAGCAGCACGCCGCAGCCGAAATTCCAGCAGGAATTATTCGAAACGGGCGCAAGCCCGTATGCGCGCAATTTCAATTCGAGTACCACGGACGCCTGCGAGGCCGCCCGCCGCGCCCTGCTGAGCCAGGGCTATCTGACGACAATGCCCCGCAGCGATACCGTCGACGGCACCAAGAATTTCCAGCCGACAGGCGATACCCACGTGGTTGTCGAATTTCACGTGGTCTGCACGCCAGGGGAAGAGGCGAGCGATACCAGCATCGTGTACGTCAATGCCGTGCAGAACGGTTTTGCGCTGAAAAAGAGCGATACGTCGGCGAGCGTCGGTCTGAGCGTGCTGGGTTCGCTGTCGTTGCCGATCCGTTCGAATAACGACGCGATGGTCAAGGTTTCGAGCGAGACGATTCCTTCCGGCAAGTTCTATGACCGCTTCTTCGGGCTCGTCGATCACTATTTGCAAACGGTGGTGCGCACGCAGCCGGTCACCAGCAGCCGCATTGAGACGAGTCTCTTGCCAATGCCGGTCGAGGCGCCGGCTCCAGTTCCCGCTCCAGCGCCCAGCTTCGCCATGCCGGACGCCATCGATAAGGCGGCTTCCGCGCAACCGGCGAGCGGAACCGCTGTAGCGCCCTGATTCTTCAGCGCAGGTTCAGCAGGTTAAGGCTGATCAAGGTCTGATCAGCCTTCAATCTCAGCGCGAAGGGGTACTTATCCTATGTCTTTTACTTCATGCGTATATATATATAGTAATAGTTAACAAGGGTTAACCCCTTCTGTGGATAACTCCCAAATGTCGCGTCACATCAACGTCATGCAAGTCCAATAACCCTGCGGAACACGTCTGTAGAAAAACTACAAAGCCGGGATAACTTTGACGGGGCTTGGCTACCGCAGCCCTTTATCAAGATTTCACACACAGGCTGTTCCGTGCACTATCCCAAAGTTATTCATAGGGAATTGTGGATAACTTGCCTTTCAGACCGGGTTTTTACCGGTTGCCGCGTGACTTTTTTCGTCGTTCGCGAGCGCTCGGCAGCGCACAGACCGCTATTCCTCAGACGCGCACATTGAAGCTGGACGGTACGAAGATTGCGTCTCTCATTTTGCAAACGCAACTGTTGCTATTTCGTCAAAACCATTTCGGCGACGACCGATCCAGGCATAAAGTTAAAGTGTTTTCTGAAGTTATTGGTGCGGTGCGGGGGTGTGTAATGAAACGCAGAACAGCACGACAACTAGTCCGTCTTCTCTCGGACATCAGACATGCCACCCATTGCAGTACGCTACGGGCGGCCGCTACCAATCGGGCGATAGCGCTGGCATCCGCGGAAACGGATGAGTCGGCCGCGAGCAGCGACGAGGGCACCGAAGCCACGCACGATGCGCCGCACGACAAACCGATCCGGAGCGGATCATGAGAGCCGCGAGCGAACAGTCACTGCGCTTTCTGGTCGAGAAATGGCTTGCGCCGACGCCGTCGGCTCCCGTTCACGTCACCGAATTTAGCCGCACCCGTCTGGGAGGCCGGCGTTACGTACGCGTCGAGACTTCGCTGGAGGGGGGCTCGCGCGGATTATTCTTCTTTCGTCACGACGACGGGTGCTGGTGCGTGTTTCCGCCCACTGCGGATACGCCGACCGCTCTCGGCTATCCGCGTGCGGCCTGACGGGGTAAGCAGTCCGACGGCGCCGGCCTCGCCCGTTTGGCTGCGGGCGGAGACGATGCGCGGGACTTATAGCGACGCCTGAGGCGCGCGTTCGCGCCCGCGTTGCCAGGCCGGCATCACCTGACAGACGATCAAACCCGCCAGCATCAGCGCGCACCCGAATAGCGCGCGCGCCGACAGCGTTTCACCGAGCACAAGCCAGCCCGCAATCGCGGCAAACACGCCTTCCATGCTGAAAATCACCGCGGCATGCGATGGCGCGGCATGCTGTTGCGCGACCACCTGAATCGTATAAGCGACGCCGACCGACAACGCACCGCCATACACGATGGTCGGCGCGGCGCGCACGATCGCGGCGAGGCTGAGCGGCTCGATGACGAGGCCCACGAGCAGGCACGCGAGCCCGCAGGTCACGAACTGCACGAACGCGAGCATGAGCGTGTCGTGCCGCAGCGCGAAGCGCCCGACCAGCATCATCTGAACGGAAATCACCAGCGCGCCGGCGAGCTGGTACCAGTCGCCGTACAGCATCGAAAAGTGTTCGTTGACGCTCAGGAAATACATGCCGACGACCGCCAGCGCCGCACCGAGCCACGTGCCGATTCCCGTGCGATGCCTGAACAGCACGCCGAGCAAGGGCACGATTACCACGTAGAGCGAACTGATGAAGCCGGCGTTGGCGATCTTCGTGTACTGCAGACCGATCTGCTGGAACGAGATCGACCCGGCGACCACCAGACCAAGCAGCGCGCCGGCGCCGAGCAACTCACGAGCACCGCCGGCGCCGTGTTTTGTCAGCTCGGCCAGTGCGGGGCGGCGCACGCATACGATCATCGTCAGCACGACGAGCGCGCCGAGCAGGAAGCGTAGCCCGGTGAACAGAAATGGTCCGATGGCGTCGAGACTCAGGCGTTGTGCGACGAACGCGGAGCCCCAGATCATCGCTGCGAGCAGCATCAGAAGATTGGCGCGCAGGTGCTGGCGGGTGTCGGCTTTCAAAGGCGGTTTTTCAAATGGAGTGGTTCTGACAAGGCATTCGAGGCTGGTTGGCGGTGCAGCGTTTGCCTACAAACAGTAATTTTATCCGGGCACTAGCGCGACTCGCGCGTAAATCGAGCGACCGCGACAAGGAACGCGGATGCGTGACGACAACCTTGCCTGACCTCGACTAGGTAGTCTCCCTGATATCTGATGCCTGGTGGGTGAAAGCGTTTCGAAAGAAGGCTGTCTCCCGGAAAATACACATCGAGTTTTACGCATGACAAACTGCCTACGCTGGGTAATACTCTCCCGCGGGGAGCGGGAAGGCGCCTCAAGCCCTGTCTGCTTCACCGTGCAGCTTATTCATTCACATTGACTCAGTCGTCAGGTTTGGGGAACAACACATGAAAAAAGTTATCGTCTCGCTCGCAGCCGCTTCGATCGCGCTGGTTTCCGTTCAAGCTTTCGCACAAGCGTCCGACGCAGCAGCACCGGCTGCCGCAGCTAGCGCGCCGAAGAAGCACCACATCAAGCAACTGAAGACGCACGGCAAGCGTGCTCCGGTTGCGGCAGCAGCTTCGGCAGCTGGTACGAACGACAAGGGCGCAGCAAACTAAGCTGACGTTCGTCGCGTCAGGCGAGCCTCACTGCTTCACCGCATTGCGCCGCCGTCCGGCTGGTGCAGCGGGAACCTGTATGAAGGCGCCGCCAGCGAAAGGGCCAGAGCTTACGCTCTGGCCTTTTTGTTTTTGCAGCGCGAGTTGCGTGGCAATTAGCCTGCGAGGCCGCGCCTGATCACTTCGTTCAGCAGACCCGTCATACCTTCGGGATGCGTAGCGGCCCGCGCTTTCAGCTCGGTGACCAGTTCGTCGTTCAGCTTGCAGGCAAAGGCGACGAGGCCTTGCGCCTGGTCGAGCTTGCGCTGTTCCCGGCGATCGAGTTTCGCCTCTGCACCCGCTGCTTTACCGAAGCGGTCGGCAGTTGCCAGCTTCATTGCGTTGTTCAGCTTGAGTGCCTTGTTTTTCTCAAGGTCGGTCTTTTTCATCGCCATACGGAAGGCCTCTGCCAGATAAGTAATCCCGCATTGTACGCACCGCGCCGGGCGTCACGCGAGCGAGCGGCGCCGCGTAGTCACGCGCGGAGCCGGCATCGTCCGGGAGAAGCTCACGAACGGCGGTCCCCCGGCGCCGCCACGCTGTCCATCAGCGCGCGCATTCTTTGCCAGTGCGTGCCTTCCCAGAAGACGCGTTGGCACACGTCGCAGGTCACGAATTGGGCATGCCGCTGCAGCACCCCGTCGGGGGCGCGGGCGCCGACTTCTTCTTTGGCGATACGTCGCAGCGGCGCATTGCACATCAGACATAAGCGGAATGGTTGCGCGCTGCCGGCCAGATCGAGCCGTTCAAACACTTCGCGCAATTGCTCGCGTGGCCTGAGCGCTCGAACGTAGCAGCCATGCGTGATGCTGCGGCGTTTCAATAGCTCGCGGTCGCGTGTCAGGACAATGCGCTGTTGCGCGGCGGCGAGCGCTTCTATGTCGGCGTCCGGGTAATGGTTGTCGTACAGCGTATCGAAGCCGGCAAGCCGCAGCAGCGGCGCCAGACCGCCGAGATGCGCATCGGCGATGAAACGCACCACGCGCAAGGGCCGTTCACGCACGCGCAGGAGCGGCTGGATGTCGAGCGCTTCAAACTTGGGATAAACGGCGATGCGATCGCCTTCTGAAACGGGATGATTGAAACCGACCGACTCGCCGTTCACCAGAATCAGTTCGACTTCGGTGTGCGGCACGCCGAGCACTTCGATCATGTGCTTCGCGGTGGCACCCGGTGCGCAGGCGTAACTGAACGCGCGCCGGCGCAGCGGCCGGGCGAGAAAATCGTTCAGCTCCTCGTAGAAGCGGAAAGTCGCGGTGACCATCGCTCCAGTATCGCACCGTGTTTCATTGTGCGCTGCCCTGCATCTGTCGCATGGGTGTGCTTTACTTCCAGTTCTTTAGAAGATGGAGCG
The DNA here is from genome assembly GCF_001645125.1 of Paraburkholderia ginsengiterrae. GTDB lineage: Bacteria > Pseudomonadota > Gammaproteobacteria > Burkholderiales > Burkholderiaceae > Paraburkholderia > Paraburkholderia ginsengiterrae. The sequence continues at coordinate 7,465 of NZ_LXKA01000350.1, forward strand.
ACAGATGGACATCGGTTTTATCGGCCTCGGCGAAATGGGCGCTGCGATGGTTGTAAACATTTTGAAGGCTGGGCATCAGGTGCGCGTGTGGAATCGCTCGCCGGAGCGCGCGCAGGCGCTTGCCGACGTCGGTGCGCGGGTCGTCGCGACGCCGGCCGAAGCGTTTGCGGGCGACGCCGTGCTCTCGATGCTCGCCGACGACGCCGCCTTGCGCGAAGTCGTGACCGCGTCGTTGCTAGAGCACGCTCCGCGCGGGCTGATCCACGTGAACATGGCGACGGTCTCGGTGGCGCTGGCCGAGGAACTGGCGACAGCGCACGCGTCGCGCGGCATTCACTATGTTGCCGCGCCGGTGATGGGCCGGCCTGACGTCGCTGCGGCGGGCAAGCTGACGATCGTCGCGGCCGGGCCGGCTGAATCGATCGACCGCGTCCAGCCGATTTTCGACGCGATCGGCCAGAAAACCTGGCGCATCGGGTCATTGCCGCAACAGGCGAACGTCATGAAGCTCGCGGCTAATTTCATGCTCGCATCCGCGGTCGAGACCCTGGGCGAAGCGGCCACACTGGTGGCCGGGCATGGCGTCGGCATGCAGGATTTCCTCGACGTAATCACGAGCGGCCTGTTCCCCGGACCGGTCTACGCGGGTTACGGCAAGATGATCGCCGAGCAGCGCTATGAGCCGGCGCTGTTCAAGGCGCGCCTCGGTCTGAAGGACGTGCGCCTTGCGCTGGCCGCGGCCGATGCTGTTACGACGCCGCTGCCGATTGCGAGCGTGGTGCGCGACAGCCTGCTTGAAGCCGTGGCCCACGGCGACGGTGAGAAGGACTTTGCGGTGCTGGGCCAGGTTGCCGCACGGCGGGCCGGACGCTAAGAAACCGCAAGCATGGGCAAATGCTGACGGGTGCGGGCGGGCATAATGGCCGCCCAATCCTCATTTTGGTCGTAAGTCCCATGAGTCTGCATACTTGGTGGCTGTTTGTTGCCACGGTCTTTGTCATTTCCGCGATTCCCGGTCCGAACATGCTGCTCGTGATGACGCACGGCGCTCAGCACGGGCTGCGCCGCTCCAGTGCGACCATGGCGGGGTGCCTGTCAGCGCTGGTGTTGATGCTGTCGGTCTCGGCGGCCGGGCTGGGCGTATTTCTCGCGGCCTGGCCGGCCATGTTCGACGCGCTGCGCATGATCGGCGCGGCTTACCTCGTGTATCTCGGCGTCAAGGCCTGGCGCGCTCCGGCTGATGAAGCTGCCGCCGGTGAGGCCGACGCATTGGCCGCAAAGCCCGCGCGCTCGGCTTTCGCGCTGTTCCGCAACGGTTTTCTGGTGGCGGGCAGCAATCCCAAGGCGATCCTGTTCGCCGCCGCGCTGCTGCCGCAATTCATCGACGCCGCACAACCCAAGCTGCCGCAGTTCGGCGTGCTGGTTGCCACTTTCGCCACGATCGAGGTGAGCTGGTACCTGGTCTACGCGGGCTTCGGCACGCGAATCGGCGCGAAGCTGAAGAGCCGCAGCGTCGCGCGGATGTTCAATCGTCTGACTGGAGGCGTGTTTGTCGGCTTCGGCGCGATGATGGCGCTGGTGCGCCACTAGGCGCGGAGGCGCAGGGCGCAGGGCGCAGGGCGCATGGCCCGGCCAACCGGCTATGGCGAGACGACTGGTGGTGCGTTGCATTTTTGCAACTCGAGGGTCTACCCTAATTTGCATGTTGCGTCGCACCAAACGATTTGCTATAGTTCGTCTTGTCTCCTCCATGTCTCCTCTGATATGGATTCAGCCCGCCAACCTAGGCGGGCTTTTTTTTTGCCCAAATTTCCCGCCCCCATAAACAACAAAACCGGCCGACCCCTGCACGGGGCCGCCGGCTGCGTGGCTAAACGCCTGCCCGACCTAGAACTTGTACGAGAGGGCCAGGAACGAAATGATCGGATCGGCCGCCAGGTCTGCCTTGGTGACAGACAGTTCGGTACCGTCCGCAGCCTTGATGATGACCGACGAGGTCGTCTTTAGCGGAATGTACGTGACCGATGCGACCAGTCCCCAGTGGTCGGTAAAGTTGTACGCCAGACCGGCATTGAACACTGGCGCCCAGGACGAGGATGCTTTCGCCGACACCTGCGTCTGGCCCGGCTTGCCCGCGCCGGCGGCCAGCACGGCGCCGAGGTTGTTCTGCGTCGACGTGATGAAGTTCTGGCTCAGCTGGAGGTCGGAAAACCAGTTATACGACACGCCAATACCGACAAATGGCCGGAACTTCGCGGTCGGCTCATTGAAGTAGTACTGGAACAGCAACGCCGGGCTCCACTGGCGCACGCTCTTCACAATGGGATTGGCTTGCGGGTCGCCGAGGTTCTGTGTGCCGAGCGCGCCTGCCGGTCCCGGTGGCTTGATGGTGCCGCGCCCTGAGATCTGGAACACCGGCGGTATGCCCGCCACCGTCGATACGGCAATGTGATCGGTGACGTAATGGCTGAATACCAGACCGGCGGTATCGGCGTTGCTGCTCGACAGGCTCGTGCCGGACGACGTGAACGAACTCGGCAGGCGCAGCGGCGTGTTGATCGGCACGGGCGCGACGTTGGTGGTGAGCGGCGTGCTCGATTTTGTCGGCGTCACATGGAACCAGCCGAGCACGGCGACGTTGTCGCCCGCATGCTGGGCGTGCGCACTGGCGCACAAGCAGGCGCCCAGTATCGCAAGTAAGAACTTTTTCATGTTGCTTCTCCCTGAGGCACGCGTACGCACATCGCCCGCGGCGCGGCGCTCGGCGAATACGCCGGCGCGCTGCCTGTTCGTTGGGCACCGGCTGCCGCGCCGCGACGCTACGCGGCAGCCGGGACGCGAACGCCACGTTGCGGATTGGCGGCGCGTGCTGCGCCTGTTACTGGACGAAGGCGCCGATCGTGAAGTACGGCGAGGCCGCGTTGGTCAGATCGAGGTAGCCGAACACGCCGCCCGTGAAGATCATCTTTCCGGTTGGCGTGGTGCCGGTCGTTGCGCCCACCTGCGTGGTGGTCACGACGCCCGGCACGGCTTGCGTGAAGTCCAGATTCAGCGCCGTCGCGAGCGATGCCTGCGAAGCGTTGAACGGATCGAGCAGCGTGGCTTGCGTGCCCTCGAGCGCGGTGGTGCGGTAGTCGAACTGGCTATCCACGCCGATGTACTCACCGTTTTGCGAGTTCACCGTGATTGCGCTTTGCGGCGCCAGGATCGAGATGCCCGATTCGTCGTCGGCGTACGGTCCGAGCGCGCCGTTCTGCGGCACGGTCACCGACGAGTTCGCCGCGCCGGTGCGCACGAGGATTGGCACCAACTGGTTGCGCAGCTTGCCGACGATCATGTAACCGCGCGCCTCCGGCGTGGTCGCGAGTGTCGGTTTCGCCTGGCCGAGGAAGTTGTTGGTCTGGAACGCGCCGCTGCCGTCGGCCGACTGGGCGAAGTTGCTGCCCGGCTGCTGGCATTTGCCGGCGTTGACACCGGAGTTGTCGCACTCGCTCCACGTGCCGTCCGCGTTGATCGTGATCTTCGAATTGACCGCGACGGGCAGGAAGTTCTGTGACGGGACCTGGTGATAGCCGAGCTGGTTATAGGTGCCGGCCACGTTCGCGATATTCGTTTCAATCGACGAGAAGCCGATGAACGGGTAGTACGGGAACTTGGTATCTGGTACGGCGCCGACGCCGAGAATGCCGCCGAACGAAATTTCCGCGCCCGGGATGGTGCCGCCCGCCACACCCTCGCCAACAAAGATCCGCGCCGGACGATTCGGATCGAGGCTCGCGCCGTTCAGGCGAAACGCGCATTGATTGAGCTTGTTGGTCGGCAGCAAGGTTTCCTGGGTCAGCGTGCCGCTGGCGCTCTGGCCCGCACGCGTCGGTACGACGGTGCCCGTGGTTGCCGGGATCGGCGACTCGATGTAGTTGACCTGCCAGGTCATCTTGGTCGTATCGAGTTGCAGCTTGACGAGTTCGCCGTCGCCGCCGCCACCCGTGAACACCGTGTTGTAGTCGAGCGAGGCCGGACACAGACGGACTTCTGTCACCGGACCGTCGCCGCCGCTACCACTGCACGCCCCCAGCAACGGTGCTGCAAGAGCGAGCACCGAAATGATTCTCCAATTCATACCGCCTCCAGAATTTTCTCGTTGTGTGGCCGGCTCCCAGTCCAGCCACCCTTTGCTTTATTTATGTCTCGTACAGCGAATTGCCGGTCCCTGGTGCCTTATTTGCTGATCTGCGCTCCAATGCCGAAGTAAGGCGTACTTGGCGTATCCGAATTGGCCGAGGTTGAGGTGATGCCGCCGTTTTCCACACCCTGAATCGCGATGGCGTACAAGCCGCCCGACGCGATCGCAAGGCCCGTTTTGCCGTTGGTGTCCTGCACGCCGACGAGTCCGGGGCTCGCCAGGCCATAGCCCAGACCGAAGCCGCTTTCCGCCGCGGACGTGCTCGGATTGATGAATGTGCCGACGGCGCCCTGGATCAGCGTCGCGGTGTACTTGAAGTTCGAATCCGCGCCGACATACCCGCCGTCGAAACCGCCGGAGGCGAGCGGTGTGGCTGCGGCGAGCATGGCGATGCCGGATTCGTCGTCGACTTTCGCGTCGAGATGCAGCGGGGCGGTGCCGAGATTGATGAAGCCCGTGCGCACGACCAGCGGGACGGTTGCGCCGTTGATCTGGCCGAGAATCATGTGCGCCGTCCCCGACTTGCCGGTCGCGCCGATGATCGGCAGCTTGAACTGCTGCACGATCTGCGGTGCCTGCTGGCTGTCGAAATAGCCGTTGGCGTTTGACGTCCACGGATTGCCGGTGCTCAGGCAGCCGCCGGCGTTCGGCGAGTAGTTCGGATTGGCAGTGTTGCTGCTGGTGCACGTGCCGCTGGCATCAAACGTTTCAACCGTGTTGGTCGCGACGGTCGCGTAGTTGCCCGACGGCGCCAGGTGATAGAGCAGGCCGTTATAGGTGCCGGGCAACTTGGTGATGTCGGTCGTCGTGGTGGCGAAACCGAGGAACGGATAGAAGTCGAAATGGCGGCTCGGCACCGCGCCGATGCCGGAGCCCACGAGCGGAATGGAGAGCCCGTCGAACTCGACGGTCGCGCCTGGAATGCCGCCGCCCGCCACGCCGAGACCCACGAGGATCATGGGCGGATTGGGGTTGTTGACGAAATCGGGCGTCGTGTACGGCTGGCCGTCGCCGGCCGCGGTACCGGTGCCGGCGCCGAGGATGAAGGCGCAGCGCGTCTGTTCGGCGGTCGGCAGCGCACCGGTCGGCGGGTGGATTACCGCGCCCGTGATCTGCGTACCTGCACGGGTCGGCGTGACCTGTCCCGTGCGCAACGGAATCGGCGACTCGAGCCACTTGAGGGTGTACTTCATCGCCGTCGCGTCGATGTTCAACTGCACCACTTCGCCGCTACCCGCGCCACCCAGGAAGGTGGTCTTGACGATATCGGCGGTCGCGGGACAGAGCGCCGCCGTGCTCGGAGCGGAGGGCGGCGGACCTTGCACGCCACAACTCGCGCCTGAGCATTGCGGAGGGTTGACCGGGCCTGGATTGTCGGCCTTGCCGCCACCGCAAGCGATCAGGAATGGGGCCGTGGCAAGGGCCATCGCCAGGCCTCGAGTAATGGCTTGCGACATGCTGCTGTCTCCCTTCATGTAATTGTGCGAACTAATTTCGCCGCGCTATTAATGCCTGTCAATTGAATGAGCCGTCTAAAAAGATCGATTCAAACAGCGCATTGGCGGCCGGCTGCGCGCCGTGTGGACGTCGGCCGCCCTTTTAAACAAAAAAGAGAATTTCGCGCGAGGAGCGGCACCGTTGCTTCGCCGCACACCCTTGCCAGGTAAGCGTTACAGCAAAATGGCTCTATCATCTGCGAACGATCGTTCGACAAAAAGTCCGGAGTTTCCCTATGCGGAAAACTATGCTGAGCGGGTTGCTGACAGGGATGAATTACCGGGAATTTGCTGAGCAGTCCGATTTTTATTTTTTAAGTAATGCGGGCTAATACTGATTAACTGTGAGGTGGGGAGTTTGAAAAGGCGGATTTTTAAAACAGAAAAGCCGGCTCTGGCGAACCGGCTTTTGCGTGGATTGACAGCGAATTGCTCGCTGTATCTCGAACTTGCCTAGCGTTTCAAGCCGGTTTCCTCGGCGGCGCCGATTGCGAGGTTCATGCACTGGATCGCGGCACCGGAAGCACCCTTGCCCAGATTGTCCAGGCGCGCGACGGTCACGAAGCGCTCCTCGTTGCCGAACACGAACAGGTCGACACGGTTGGTGTCGTTGTTCGCCTGGACGTCGAAGAAGCCGCCGTCGAGGTTCGCATCCGCGTCGAACGGTGCGACGTGCACGAACGCTTCGCCCGCGTAGTACTCCGCGAGCAGCGCACGCACGTCTTGCGGGGTCGTCTTCTTGGCCAACTGGTTTGGCGAGAAGTAGGTCGTCACCGCGAGACCCTTGTAGAAGTCGCCGACGATCGGCGTGAAGACCGGTGCCGACTTCAGGCCCGTGTGCGCCGCCATTTCCGGCAGATGCTTGTGCGTGAGGCCGAGCGCGTACGGGCGCGGACTCTTGAGCCGGTCGTTGCCGCCGGCTTCGTAGTCGGCAATCATTTTCTTGCCACCGCCGCTGTAGCCGGTAATCGAGTAGGCGTGCGCGCCGAATTCGGGCGCCACCACGCCACCTTCGACCAGCGGACGCATGGCCAGCACGAACGCCGACGCATGGCAGCCCGGCACGGCAATGCGTTTCGCCGTGCGCAGACGCTCGCGTTGCGAGCGGGCCAGCTCAGGCAAGCCGTAAGCCCAGTCGGCGGCGGTGCGGAAGGCGGTGCTGGCATCGATCAGCACGGTGCGATCGTTCTCGACCAGAGAAGCCGATTCGCGCGAGGCGACGTCGGGCAGACACAGGAACGTAACGTCAGAGGCGTTGATGAGACGACGGCGCTCATCGAGGTCTTTGCGCTTCGCTTCTTCGATACGCAGAATCTCGACATCGGCGCGTTGCGACAGGTATTCAAAAATCTTCAGGCCGGTCGTGCCTTCCTGTCCGTCGACAAATACTTTCGTGCTCATCTCGATCTCACTAGCTTGCTGGAAACGGGGCGCGACGCCGCGCCGGAACGTTATTTTAAGACCTGACGGCGCCAGGCGCGCAAAAGGCATGAAAAAACGACGATGCGCGCCTGACGTGACACCGGAATGACCGCTCATGCATCCGATTCGGGCCGATTCAAGCTGAATCGGCCGGCTTGCGGCAAGCCGTGCGTCAGCGGACCGCAGCGAGCCACCGCGCAGTGGCGCCAGCAATCCGGGCGCCGAACATGCGCGCCGTTTCGAGATCGCCGGCGGGCGGCGCTTCCTCGGGCGACGCGTCGGCCGGCGACTGCGTGAGCAGGCCCGTAAAGCCGCCCACGTAGTTCAGGTCGTTGCGCGTGGCCGCCTTGGTGTTCGACGGCATCATGCCGGTGCCTGCCCAGATCATGCTGTGCTGCATGGCCAGGGTGACGAAGTACTGGATCGTCGAGAACTTGTCGCCGTTCATGGTCGCCGAGTTGGTGAAGCCGGCCGCGATCTTGTCCTTCCACGTCTGGCCGAACCATGCCTTCGAGCTCGCGTCGGCGAATTTCTTGAAGTCGGCGGAAGGGCCGCCCATGTAGGTCGGCGCGCCGAAGATGATGGCGTCGGCCTCCGCCAGTTCGGTCCACGCCGCGTCGTCGATCTCGCCGACCGGCAGGAGTTTCGCGCTCGCGCCGGCGTCGAGGGCACCCGCCAGCACGGCCTCGGCGACTTTTTTCGTGTGGCCGTAGCCGCTGTGATAAACGATGACAATCTTCGACATGGACTCTCCGCAAAGTAAGGGGGAAGGGCTGGGTACGGCGAAGGTGCGCACAGGCAGCGGCAAGTATGGCGCACATCGCGCGGGAACACCTTAACGTGCGCGAATGACAGAAATTTCGCGCAGGCGCCAATACGGGATAAGCGCTACACCAGCCGGACTTCGGCCCGGCGTCGACGTGAATGATTCAGGTCTCGCGACGCTCGCGCTTAGCGGCCGTAGTTGACCACCATCCGCGCACTGCCGAGCGTCGCGGTGCCGATCTCGTGATCGAACATCAGCGCGGGGCGGCCCTGTCCGAGTCGCAGGTCGCCGGTGCTGAGCGCATAAACGGTGATGATGTAGCGATGAGGTTTGCCCGGCGGCGGACAGGGGCCGCCATAGCCGCTGATTTCGAAGTCGTTGCGCGCCTCGACCGCGCCGAGCTTGCTGAGGAAGCCCGAGGCGCTGGCGTTCTCGGGCAGGCTGGCGACGCTGGCCGGGATGCCGGCGACCGCCCAATGCCACCAGCCGCGGCCCGGCGCGTCCGGATCGAACATGGTGACCGCGAAGCTGCGTGTTCCGGGCGGCGCGTCATGCCAGCTCAGTTGCGGGGAGCGGTTGTCGCCTTTGCAGTCGTCCTGATTGAAAACCTGAGCGGCTTCCATCGTGCCGCCCGCGCGAACGCTGGCGCTCGTTACCGCGAACGTCCCCTCGGCGAGGGCGCGGGGACCATGGGCCACCCATAGCGCGAGACCCAGCATGGCGCAGGCGAAAGACGGTGAACGGCGAAACGGCAAAGCATTCGAAACAACCTGGCAACGCGAGCGCATGTGCCGGTTCTCCTGTCAGGGCGCGAGACGGTTGTTCTCGCGATGATTATTGTCCCTATTTTGTGCCCCTAGGTCGAATCAAGTCTAACATTAGCTCTACGATGCATCATTGTTGTGATCTGGCGGATTTTGCGGATGGGAAATCGGCTATAGTCGGAGGAATTGTCGGCACGATCACTGGCCGCGTTCTCATCCGTTTGGACACATAGAAATCAAAGGCATGTCAGAAGTTCTGGAGAGTGGTTCATCTGTCGAGGGGAGGGCAATGCAAGATCCAGTCAGGGTCGTGATCGCCGACGACCATCCGGTTATTCTCTTCGGCGCCGAGCAGGCTCTGCTCAAGTTTCCCGGTCTGCAGGTCGTCGCGCGTGCGCGGCAGTCAACGGAATTGATCAAGGTGCTGCAAACCGTTGCCTGCGACGTGCTCGTCACGGATCTGGCCATGCCGGGCGGTCAATATGGCGACGGCTTGCCGCTGATCGGCTATCTGCGTCGCAACTTCCCCAACCTTGCCATCGTCGTGCTGACCATGCTGGAAAACGCCGCGCTGCTCAAGCGGCTGAGCGAACTCGGCGTGACGTCTGTCGTCAACAAGTCGGACGACCTGAGCCACATTGGGCTCGCGGTGCAGCATGTCAGCCGCAACCTCGAATACATGAGCCCGTCCGTCAAAGCCGCGCTCGATACACTGCGCATGAACGCAGGCGGCAAGAGCGACGAAGTGATGTTGTCGCGGCGCGAACTGGAAGTCGTGCGCCTGTTCGTGTCGGGCATGACGATCAAGGAGATCTCGGAGCAACTCAACCGCAGCATCAAGACGATCAGCACGCAAAAGAACACGGCCATGCGCAAGCTCGGCATCGACCGGGATTCGGAGTTGTTCCAGTACGCGCACAAAGCAATGGCTTGCTGAACCTCTCGTCGAGTACGACGGAAGCCAAGGGTGACCTGTCTTAAAGTCGCGCGTGTTTTTTCTAGGGCTGAAATAGACAAAGGCCGCCTGTCGTGAGACAGGCGGCCTTTTTATTGAGTCCGCGTCAGGCAGTTGCGCTTATTGCGGCGTCGAGGTTGCGCCGCCGTGCGCAGCCGACCATTCAGCCGGCGCGTGCAGGAATTTTTCCACTTCGTCGAGCGTCTTGGTGTCGAAGTACTTGTTTTCCTTGGCGACGCGCAACACGTCCCACCACGTGGCCAGCGCGTGCAGATCGACGTCGATGTCTTTCAGCACCGACACGCTTTCCTTGAAGATGTTGTAGTGGAACAGCACGAAGCAGTGGTTCACCGTCGCGCCGGCGGTGCGCAGCGCGTTGATGAAGTTGATCTTGCTGCGGCTGTCCGTGGTCAGGTCTTCGACTAGCAGCACGCGTTGACCTTCGGTCAACAGGCCTTCGATCTGCGCATTACGGCCAAAACCCTTCGGCTTCTTGCGCACGTATTGCATCGGCACCATCAGGCGATCGGAGAGCCATGCCGCGAACGGGATGCCGGCGGTTTCGCCGCCCGCGACGGCGTCGATCTGCTCATAGCCGACGTCGCGCAGGATGGTGGTTTCGGCCATTTCCATCAGGCCGCGGCGCACGCGCGGATACGAAATCAGCTTGCGGCAGTCGATATAAACCGGGCTCGCCCAGCCGGACGTGAAAATGTACGGTTTCTCCGCGTTGAAGTGCACTGCCTGTACTTCCAGCAGCATCTTGGCGGTCGTGTCGGAGATCGTCTGGCGATCGAAGCCTGTCATGGGCGAATCCTTGGGTGTGAGCGAGGAGAAGCGGGCGCGGAGCCCGATGGCGCAGCAGTGTGGTATGCCGCGCCTTGCCGGGCGGCGCCTTGATAGGCCAATACGCAACCGGCCAGCGGCGTGCGGGCCGGTTTTTGCTGCGCGCGTAGCCCGATATTTTACCCGAAATGGACCCTTCCGAGGAGGCCGTCGCGCGGGGCGGGGGTGAATGACGGTCATAACGGCCGCGCCGGCAGAGCCTCGCCCGCTTCGGGAGGCCCGGGCTGTGTGCCGCGTCCCGCCGCGGTGCCGGGTTCGCTTGTGGGCGACCTGGGGCGCCTTTACACTCACGCGAATTTCTCGGGCGCGCGTCGCCGCTTCTGCCCATTCGACCTACGGAATGCTTTCAATGGATGCCGCTCCCTCCGCCACCGCCACTCGCGCCGTCGCCAGAAAAGGCTACGCCGGCCGCGCACTGATTGCCTCGGTGCTGGGCTATGCGATGGACGGCTTCGATCTGCTGATTCTCGGTTTCATGCTGCCGGCGATTGCCGCCGACCTGCATCTGAGCTCGACGCAGGCAGGTTCGCTCGTCACGTGGACGTTGATCGGCGCGGTAGCGGGCGGACTGATCTTTGGCGTGCTGAGCGACTATTTCGGCCGTGTGCGCATGCTGACGTGGACCATTCTGATCTTCGCCGTCTTCACGGGCCTTTGCGCGCTGGCGCAAGGTTATACCGATCTGCTGGCCTACCGGACCATCGCGGGGATCGGGCTCGGGGGCGAGTTCGGCATCGGCATGACGCTGGTGGCCGAAGCCTGGCCCGCGGCGCAGCGGGCGCGCGTGTCGTCGTATGTCGGCTTGGGGTGGCAACTCGGCGTTTTGGCGGCGGCGTTGCTCACACCGCTGCTGCTGCCGGTGATCGGCTGGCGCGGCATGTTCGCATTGGGGTTGCTGCCCGCCGTCGTGTCGTTTTTCGTGCGACGCCGCGTCGAGGAGCCGGCTCTTTTCACCGAGCGCGTGACGCGCGGCATGCCCGAGCTGCCTTTGAAACTGCTGGTGGCCGATGGTCGCACCACGCGAGCCAGTATCGGCGTGGCGGTTCTCTGTTCAGTGCAGAATTTCGGCTACTACGGGCTGATGATCTGGCTGCCGAGTTACCTGTCGAAGACCTTTGGTTATTCGCTGACGCAGTCCGGACTGTGGACGGCCGTCACGGTTCTCGGCATGGCGTGCGGCATCTGGCTGTTCGGTGTCGCCGCTGACCGTTTTGGCCGCAAGCCGGCATTTCTGTTCTACCAGGCGGGCGCGGTGACGATGGTGTATGTCTACGCGCACCTGACCACGCCCATGGCGCTGCTGATCGGCGGCGCGGCGATGGGCGTGTTCGTTAACGGCATGATTGGCGGTTACGGGGCGCTGATCTCCGAACTCTATCCCACCGAGGCGCGCGCCACCGCGCAGAACGTGCTGTTCAATATCGGCCGCGCGGTGGGCGGTTTCGGGCCGCTGGTGGTGGGCGCTTTGGCCGCGCGCTATTCGTTCGGTGCGGCGCTCGCTTTGCTTGCGTCGATCTACGTGCTGGACATCATTGCGACGCTTTTCCTGATCCCCGAGCGGCGCGGCAGCGAACTCCAATGAGCGTGTGCGGCTTGCCGTTACAGTTGTGCGAATACGCGCGGTAAAAGCGGTCAGCGGGCGACCGGATGCGGCGCCGCAGCATTGCCGGCCCCTGTTTCGCCGATGGTGTGTCATGTTAACCACTCGGTGCATCGACGCCTTCGGGGTGTACACTAATCGCCCCACGAAGCACTCCGCACCGTCCTGTCCTCCGCCGAGGTTCGACGCCGCGCCCAACCGGTGCACGCGAAAACTGCCTCGGTCGATTATCCATTCGATAGACGCAAGCGACGCGAACGGTGCGATGTGCCGGGCCCAATTATTTACGTCTCGCAGGTCAAAAAATGGACGAACAACTTAAGCAAAGCGCTCTCGCCTACCACCAGAATCCGAAACCCGGCAAGATTTCGGTCACACCAACCAAGCCGCTGTCGAACCAGCTCGATCTGTCGCTGGCGTACTCGCCGGGCGTCGCCGCGGCGTGTATGGCGATCTACGACGAACCGCTCGACGCGCAGAAGTACACCTCGCGCGGCAACCTCGTCGGCGTGATCACGAACGGCACGGCCGTGCTCGGTCTGGGCAACATTGGCCCGCTCGCCGCTAAGCCGGTGATGGAAGGCAAGGGCTGCCTGTTCAAGAAGTTCGCGGGCATCGACGTGTTCGACATCGAACTCTCCGAGTCCGATCCGGACAAGCTGGTCGAGGCGATCGCGATGCTCGAACCCACGCTGGGCGGCATCAACCTCGAAGACATCAAGGCGCCCGAGTGCTTCTACATCGAGAAGAAGCTGCGTGAGCGCATGAAGATTCCGGTCTTCCACGACGATCAGCACGGCACGGCGATCATCGCCTCGGCGGCGATTCTGAATGGCCTGAAAGTGGTCGGCAAGAAGCTCGACGAAGTGAAGCTGGTGTGTTCGGGTGCGGGCGCGGCGGCGATCGCATGCCTGGATCTGCTGGTGAACCTGGGGTTGTCGAAGAAGAACGTTCTCGTTGTCGATTCGAAGGGCGTGATCTACGAAGGCCGCGGCAACCTCGATCCGTCGAAGGAACGTTACGCGGCGAACACCGAAGCGCGCACGCTGGCCGACGCGATTCGTGGCGCCGACGTGTTCCTCGGCTGTTCGAGCGGCGGCGTGCTGAAGCCGGAAATGGTCGCGGAAATGGGTACCCAGCCGTTGATTCTTGCGCTGGCGAACCCCGACCCGGAAATCCGCCCGGAAGACGCGAAGAAGGTGCGCCCGGACTGCATCATCGCAACGGGCCGTTCGGACTACCCGAACCAGGTCAACAACGTGCTGTGCTTCCCGTTCATCTTCCGCGGCGCGCTGGATGTCGGCGCGACCACGATCACGGAAGAAATGAAGCTCGCCTGCGTGCGCGCCATCGCCGAGCTGGCGGAAGAAACCGATCAGGGCGATGAAGTCGCGAAGGCCTACGAAGGCCACTCGCTGGAATTCGGTCCCGAGTACCTGATTCCGAAGCCGTTCGATCCGCGCCTGATCATCAAGATCGCGCCGGCCGTCGCGCAAGCGGCAATGGATTCGGGCGTCGCTACCCGTCCGATCAAGGACATGGAGGCGTACCGCGAAGAGCTTGGCACCACGGTGTACCGCACAGGCATGGTCATGCGCCCGGTGTTCGCCGCGGCGAAGTCGGAGCCGGCGCGCATCGTGTTCGCCGAAGGTGAAGACGAGCGCGTGCTGCGCGCCGCACAGTTCGTGCTGCTGGAAAAGATCGCCAAGCCGATTCTGGTCGGCCGTCCGTCGGTGATCGAAATGCGTCTGAAGAAAATGGGCTCGAAGCTCAAGTGCGGCGAAGACGTCGAGATCGTCGATCCGGAAGACGATCCGCGCTATCAGAAATGCTGGCAGGCGTACCACGAACTCGGCGCTCGCGAGGGCGTGACGCCGGACGTCGCGAAGGCAGCGATGCGCAAGTTCAACACGCTGATCGGCGCGATCCTCGTGCGCCTCGGCGAAGCGGACGGCATGATCTGCGGCATGATCGGCCAGTACCACACGCATCTGAAGTTCATCGAGCAGGTGCTGGGCAAGGCGGACAACGTCGAGAACTTTGCCGCCATGAACCTGCTGATGCTGCCGGGCCGCAATCTGTTCATCTGCGACACGTACGTGAACGAGACGCCGACTGCCGAGCAGCTCGCCGATATGACCATGCTCGCGTCGCGTGAAATCGAGAAGTTCGGTATCACGCCGAAGGTCGCCTTGCTGTCGAATTCGAACTTTGGCAGCGCGCCTTCGTCGTCGTCGCAACGCATGGCCGCGGCTCGCAAGCTGATTGCCGAGCGCGCGCCGTCGCTCGAGATCGACGGTGAGATGCATGGCGACGCGGCATTGTCCGAAGTGGTCCGCAAGGCTGCGTTCCCGGGCACGACGCTCACCGGCGAAGCGAATCTGCTGATCATGCCGAATGTGGAAGCGGCCAACATCGCGTACAACCTGCTGAAGATGGTGGGCGGCGAAGGCGTGACGGTGGGTCCGTTCCTGCTGGGCGCGGAAAAGCCGGTGCACATTCTGACGCCTGCAGCGACGGTGCGCCGGATCATCAACATGACGGCGGTGGCTTCGGCTAACGCACGCAAGCTGGTGAACGCGAAGTAATGCGAGTGTTCTGAGGCTTGAAGCGGCCGCCCGGTGAGGCGTCCGCTACCAGTCTGCGAGTCTGTGAAAACGCCACGGGAGTTGATTCCGTGGCGTTTTTTTTTGCATCTACGATGCTGCAACGTGAAAAAAAGCGGCAGGCCTTTCAGACTGCCGCTTTTTCCTTTTTTTGACCGATGCGCCGGTCAGGCGATTGCCGTCACGCGGCGTGCTGCGCCTTGCCCGCGTCAGTCGAACGCCAACGCGTCAGCAACTCGTTCCACTTGACGCGTACACCCTTCAGGTTGTTTTCCTTGACGTGGCCATAGCCGCGGATGCCGTCCGGCAGATTCGCCAGTTCGATCGCGAGCTCACGCTTGCCCGCAGTCAAGCCGCCGATCAGTTCACGCACCAGCGCCTCGTACTCGACGATCAGTGCACGTTCGGTGCGACGCTCCTCCGTCTTGCCGAACACGTCGAACGCGGTGCCACGCAGGAACTTGAACTTGGCGAGCACGTGCATTGCGCTGAACACCCAGGGGCCGTACTTCTTCTTCACCAGATGACCTTGCGCGTCCTTCTTGGAGAACGTGGGCGGTGCGAGGTGAATATGAAGCTTCCAGTCGCCTTCGAAATTCGCCTTGAGCTTTTCGATGAACGCCGGGTCGCTGTACAGGCGGGCGACTTCGTACTCGTCCTTGTAGGCCATCAGCTTATGCAGGTTCTTCGCCACCGCTTCGGTCAGCGGCAACTGGCCGTCGATCGAATCGAGCGACGATTCGGCCACGCGCACCTGCGATACCAGCGCGCGATAGCGGTCGGCATACGCGCTGTTCTGCCACGCGGCGAGGTAATCGGCGCGTTTGTCGATCAGCGTGTCGAGCGCCTTCGGCGTATGCAGCGAAATGATCTTGCTGCTTGCCGCTTCCGCTGTAGCGCCGCGTCCTTGCGATTGCACGAGCTTGCGCACCGCGGCCAGATCGTGTGCCGCACGGCGGCCCCATTCGAATGCCGCCCGGTTCTTCTCGACCTGGACGTTGTTCAGTTCGATAGCGCGGATCAGCGACTGATACGTTAGCGGAATCCACCCACGTTGCCACGCGTAGCCGAGCACGAACGGATTGGTATAGATCGCGTCGCCGAGCAGCGCGACGGCGAAGTGATTCGCGTCGACCGTATCCACGCCGTCGTCGCCGGCGGCGGCGCGCACGTCGGCTTCCGTGCTGCTGCCCGGGAAGCGCCAGTTCGGGTTCTTGATGAGTTCGGCGGTCGGCGTGTGAGCGCTGTTCAGCACGACGCGCGTGCGGCCCGCCTGCATGCGCGAAACGCATTCGTCGCTGGCCGTGACGATCGCGTCGCAGCCGATCACCAGACTCGCTTCGCCCATGGCGATGCGGGTTGCGTGGATGTCGGCCGGACTCTTCGCGATCTGCACGTGGCTCATCACGGCGCCGCCTTTCTGCGCGAGGCCGGTGACGTCGAGCACCGTGACGCCCTTGCTTTCCAGGTGCCCGGCCATGCCGAGCAACGCACCGATCGTCACGACACCCGTGCCGCCGACACCCGTCACCAGCACGCCGTAAGGACGTTCGATGGACGGCAGTTCGGGGTCCGGCACCGGCGGCATCGCGTCGCCGCCGACGCCCGAGGCGGCCTTGGGCTTGCGCAACTGGCCGCCTTCAACGGAGACGAAGCTCGGGCAGAACCCGTTCACGCACGAAAAATCCTTGTTGCAAGACGACTGATTGATCTGACGCTTGGTGCCGTACTCGGTGTCGACTGGCTCGACCGACAGGCAGTTCGACTTCACCGAACAATCGCCGCAGCCTTCGCAGACGGCGTCGTTAATCACGACACGCCGGGCCGGATCCGGATACGTGCCGCGCTTCCTGCGGCGGCGCTTCTCGGTCGCGCAAGTCTGGTCGTAAATCAGAATCGTGGTGCCGGTCACTTCTCGCAGTTGGCGTTGCACCTCGTCGAGCTTCTCGCGATGGTGAATGTCGATTCCCGGCGCGAGGCCGACGTTGGCCGAGTACTTCTCGGGCTCGTCGGTGACGATCACGATCTTCGTCGCGCCTTCGGCGGCGAGCTGGTGCGTGATCTGCGGCACGGTGAGCACGCCGTCGACCGGTTGGCCGCCGGTCATGGCGACCGCATCGTTATAGAGCAGCTTGTAGGTGATGTTCGCCTTCGACGCGATTGCCGCGCGAATGGCCAGCAGACCGGAGTGGAAGTAGGTGCCGTCGCCGAGATTGGCGAAGACGTGCTTGTCGTTGGTGAACGGCGCCTGGCCGATCCACGCGACGCCTTCGCCGCCCATCTGGCTGAAGGTGCTGGTGCTGCGGTCCATCCAGACCGTCATGTAGTGGCAACCAATGCCGGCCATGGCACGCGAACCTTCCGGCACGTTGGTCGACGTGTTGTGCGGGCAACCCGAGCAGAACCACGGCTTGCGTTCGGCTTCCACGCGCGGGCGCGCCAGTGCCTTTTCCTTCGCTTCGATTACCGCGATACGTGTGGCGATGCGAGCGCGCACATCGGACGGCAGGTCGAACTTGTCCAGGCGCGTAGCGATGGCCTTGGCGATGATCGCCGGCGAGAGTTCGTAGTGGGCCGGCAGCAGCCAGTTGCCCATCGGCACCGACCATTCGCCGCCTGCGCCGTCTTTCTCGTCGAACTTGCCGAACACGCGCGGACGCTGGGCGTCGGGCCAGTTGTACAGTTCTTCCTTGATCGCGTATTCGAGAATCTGGCGCTTTTCCTCGACAACCAGAATTTCGTCGAGGCCGCGCGCGAAAGCATGCGCGCCTTGCGCTTCGAGCGGCCACACGCAGCCGACCTTATACAGGCGAATGCCGATGCGCGAGCAGGTTTCGTCATCGAGCCCGAGGTCGGTCAACGCCTGACGCACGTCGAGATAGGCCTTGCCGCCGGTCATGATGCCAAAGCGGGCGTGCGGCGAATCGATTTCGACACGGTCCAGTTTGTTCGCGCGCACGTAGGCGAGCGCGGCGTACCACTTGTAGTCGAGCAGACGCGCTTCCTGCACCAGCGGCGGATCCGGCCAGCGGATATTCAGGCCGCCGTCGGGCATGTTGAAGTCGTCGGGCAGGATGATTTTGGTGCGGTGCGGATCGATATCGACCGAAGCCGATGACTCGACGACATCGGTCACGCACTTCATGGCCACCCACAGCCCGGAGTAGCGGCTCATCGCCCAGCCGTGCAGACCGAAGTCGAGATATTCCTGCACGTTGGAGGGGAACAGCACCGGCAGGCCGCATGCCTTGAAAATGTGTTCGGATTGGTGCGCTAGCGTGGACGACTTGGCTGCGTGATCGTCGCCGGCGAGTACCAGAACGCCGCCGTGGCTCGCCGAGCCGGCCGAGTTGCCATGCTTGAAGACGTCGCCGGTGCGGTCGACGCCCGGGCCTTTGCCGTACCACATCGAGAACACGCCATCGTATTTGGCGCTCGGGTACAGATTGACCTGTTGCGAACCCCAGACGGCGGTCGCCGCGAGGTCTTCGTTGACGCCTGGCTGGAACACGACCCGATGCGCGGCGAGATGCTGTTTCGCCTTCCACAAGGATTGATCGAGTCCGCCGAGGGGCGATCCACGGTAGCCGGAGATGAAGCCGGCAGTATTGAGCCCGGCGGCCTGGTCGCGTTCCTGCTGCAGCATCGGCAGACGCACCAGCGCCTGGATGCCACTCATGTACGCGCGGCCGCGTTCAAGGGTGTATTTATCGTCGAGCGTGACGGAAGACAACGCGGCTTCAAGCGAGGCTCGCTGACCTGCGTCTAGCGGGGCATTCATTGTGTGTACTCCTCCACCCAGTTTGGGATCGCCAAAACTTTTTAGGCCGCGGCATCTTGTGAATGCGTAGGGCCGGGCCGCCATATTGACGTGTTTTAAGTGATGGTAGCACTGGTGAAAACCCGCCGCAGCGCGTCGGAAATGCGGCGCTGCAGCGAGACGGGACTATGGGGCGCGCTGCCCTGAAGTTTTCGACCCTACTTCGAAGGTCGCCTGTAACAAGCTGTAAAAACTACAAATTCGCGGAACCGTAGTTGAAATGTCTGTCTAACCCCCACCTGCGAGCAATGTCTGCGCAATGCTCCGCATTCTGCGGAGCTTCACGACAGCAGGGCAGTTAGAAAAGGAGTACGCATGAACACAAGAAACATCCAGACGTTCCTGATGGTTTCGGCCGCATTTTTTGCCATGAGCGCACCAGTGCGCTCGAATGCGGGCAGCGTTGGGGCGCTGTCGAACGCGCTGACGCGTGCCGCGCAAGTCGCGCCTGCGCGCATCGCCATGGGCCGGGTCGCGCAATCCAGCAAGGAAGACCAGAATTCGTGATGCGCCGCTGATGCGGTGTGTCGGTTGATAACCGGCCGCTGTCGCACTTAGCTTCTACTTGACCTACTTGAGGCAGCGGCGCAAATAAAAAGGGCGGGGATCTTACGATCCTCGCCCTTTTCATTTGATACCTACGCCTCACGGCGGCTACGCGTCAGGCTTTGTCCTGCACCACGCCGCGGCGGATCTGATCCAGTTCGATGGATTCGAAGAGCGCCTTGAAGTTGCCCTCGCCGAAGCCCTGGTTGCCCTTGCGCTGAATGATCTCGAAGAAGATCGGCCCGATCTGGTTCTCAGTGAAAATCTGCAACAGCAAATCCTCACGCGCACCGTCGATCAGAATCTTGCGCTTACGCAGTTCGTCGAGCGGCTCGCCATGGTTCGGCACGCGGCGATCGACCAGTTCGTAATACGTGTCGATAGTATCGAGCAGTGAAATGTTGGCGCCGCGCAAGCCATCCACGGTGCGGTAGATGTCGTTGCTGCCGAGGGCAATGTGCTGAATGCCTTCGCCGTGATACGCGTCGAGATATTCCTGAATCTGGCCGGCGGTTTCCGATCCTTCTTCGTTGATCGGGATGCGGATCTTGCCGCACGGCGAGGTCATCGCCTTCGACTTCACGCCCGTCACCTTGCCTTCAATGTCGAAGTAGCGCACTTCGCGGAAATTGAACAGGCGCTCGTAGAACTCCGCCCATTCCTGCATGCGGCCGCGATGCACGTTGTGCGTCAGATGGTCGATGTACGTCAGGCCGTGGCCGACCGGATTGGGATTCGCACCCGGAATCGGTTCGAAGTCGACGTCGTAAATGTCGATGTTGCCAATGCTGTTCGGCTCGGCGCCGTTCTTGCCGCGCCAGCGGTCGACGAAATAGATCAGCGAATCGCCAATACCTTTGATGGCCGGAATGTTCAGTTCCATCGGGCCGGTCTTATTGTCGAAACCCCAGGCGCCTTTTTCCAACGCCAACTTGTAGGCCTTCGCCGCGTCCTGAACACGGAAAGCGATGGCGCAGATCGACGGGCCGTGCAGACGCGTGAAGCGCTGCGCGAACGAATCCTGTTCGCCATTGACGATGAAGTTGATTTCCCCCTGGCGATACAGCGTCACGTCTTTGTGACGATGCCGGGCGACGGCCGTGAAGCCCATCTGTTCGAACAGCTTGCCGAGCGCTTTCGGGTCGGGTGCCGTGTACTCGATGAACTCGAAGCCGTCCGTGCCGACCGGATTTTCCCATGTTGGAACCTGCATGCCTGTCTCCTGAGGTGTGCAATTGAACACGACTGAATGACGCAAGTGTATAGGCGTCATGGCGGTGGAAACTTGCGAACTTAATCGTGCATCACTACGATGGCGCTATTTTCTAGCGCAACTTTTCTCATGGACGGCAGGTAATGGCCAAAACAGAGATAGACGCCATCGACAGGCGGATTCTGGCAATCCTTCAGGAGAATGGCCGGTTGTCGAATCAGGAGATTGCCGAGCGCATCAATCTTTCGCCGAGTCCGTGTCTGCGGCGAATTCGGCGGCTGGAGGAGTGCGGGGTGATCCGCGGCTATGTTGCGTTGCTCGATGCGCAGCAGCTCGGGCTGGACTTGCTGGCGTACGTGAATGTTCGGTTGGAAAAACGCGGCGGCCGGGCACTCAGTCCACGCGGTGACGCCACCCATGCGGACCTGTTTCGCGCGGCGGTCCAGACCTGGCCCGAAGTGGTGGCATGCCACGCGATGGCTGGCGAGATGGATTATCTGCTTCGTGTCCAGGTGGAGGACATGGCGCATTTTTCACGCTTCCTGCAGGAGCAGTTGCTGCATCATCCGTCCGTCATCGACGTGAAAACAAGCTTCTCGCTTGAAAAGATCAAGGAGACGACGGCGTTGCCGATTTTGTGAGCACAGAACCGGAAGCTATCGAGGGTTAAAACAAAAAGGGCGGCCGTCAGGCCGCCCTTTGTTGTTTTACCGAAGCGCAGGCCGCTTAGGCTGCGGCAGCCGTGGGGATGAACGAGTCGAACAGCTTGGCAGCCTGACGCGCTTGCCGCTTCAACGCGTAGTCGAACACGGCGGCTTGTTCTTGCAGCATCTCGGCGATGATGCTGGATTGATCCGCCGGCGCCAGCGTCAGGTAAGCATCGGCTTCGCCGTAGGCGTATTCGATCTTCATGCCGGCCTTCTTCGCGATGTGCATCATGGTCGAATTGCGCGACAGGCAGTGCATGTACAGCATCGTAACGTGCGTATTGCGGCTGCGAATGGCAGCGCGTTCGAAGAGCTTGGAACCGATACCTTGACCGCGAACGCTTTCCAGCACGGACACGCCGAACTCGGCGGTGCGCTTGTCGCCTTCAACAGGCAGATAAGCGAGGTGGCCGACGCCGGTAAGCTGCAATTGGCTGTCGAAAACGCCGAAGACGGTGTCGCGCGTGAAGTCGATCGCACGGACATAGTTTTCGATGACGTGGTCGGGCACGATCTGGCCGAAACGCAGCAGGCGATCGTCTTCGTTGAGTGCGAGGAAGTGGGTCAGCAGCCGTTCGCGGTCGGCGGCGGTGAGTTCGCGGACCAGAGCAGACGCACGACCGGCCTGCTGCGACACGCGATCGTGCGCGACGATCGGTTTGGCTGCGCGGGGTGTAATCAAGTTCATGGTCGGGTTCTCCTTTTGATCATGCGGTGTGGTGCACCGCAAAAGCAATTTTAGCGGAAACCCTCCCTCATCACTAGGGAAAACCCGTATCTAATTTCGAGTCCATTGCCTAAAAATATCGCACCCTATTTTTAGATCTTTGATTTTTATGAAAAAATAAATGAAACGAGCGTTCGTAACACAATGTCGCGCACCGGCAACTTACGCCTATTATTTCGTATGAATATTGGTGCAGTGCGGAATTACGCCGGGTTCGAACTCAAACCGTGATCCACCATACCCACCACCTGTTCGGCGAACTCGCGGTATCCCATCCGCCCGTCCGGCTTGAGCCAGGTGAACGTCCAGTTGATCATGCCGAACACCATCATGGTGAGTGCCGTCTGGTTTTCGCGCGTGGCGCGTTCCGGGTAGGCGCGCGCCAATTGCCGCGCAAAAGCCGCGACCACGTCACGCTGGCGGTTGAGGATCACTTCGCGCTGGGTGTCGACCAGATACTTCACGTCGTTCAACAGCGCGACGTGCCGGCTGTGCGATGTCTCATACTCGGACAGAAACGCCCGGATCAGTTCGGCGAACGTTTCCCGCTCCGACAATTCGCGCCGCTGGCTTGCGCCTTCCACCTCGGCGATGATCAGCATCAGCCGCTTCGTGTAACGGTCCAGCAGGTCGAACAGGATCGCTTCTTTGCTCGCGTAATAGTGATACAGCCGCGCTTTCGAGGTGCCGCTCGCGGCGGCGAGATCGGCCATCGAGGTGCTCGGGTAGCTGGTCTGGGCAAATTTCGCCGCGGCGAGCTCGAGAATCTGTTCGCGCTGGGTTTCGTGGTCGGGGGCTCGGGTGCGGGCCATAGTCGTGTGTTCTATTAGTGTGGACAAGCGGCGAGGGCCGCGCACAGTTCCAGCGTGCGCCACGCGTTCGCGTTGCCGCGCAGCTTGATGCGGCGCGTTGCTGCCAGTTCGCGCAAACGCCACAGCACAATGCTGTCGCTGACCAGAAATCCGAGCTCGGCGCTCATCAATTCGGTGGCAACGCGCGTGGCGGCCTGCCAGTCTTCGGTGGCGCGCTCGAGAATGAGCGTGTCCAGTTCAGCAAAGCTGCCGCTCGTGAACGTGTTGTCCCGCCAGCGCCGCGTTTCGCCATTCGCGTGTTTGACTTCCTGCCATTCGAGCGCGAGGCGGCTGATGCGCAGCACGGAAATGGGTGCCGCATCCTGCAGTCGGGCTTGCAGGACGGCCGGCGCGAACATGCCGACGGAGGTCGCCTCGTCTTTACGGCTGTGCGCCCATGCGTTCGGATCGGTGAGGTCGCGAATCGACAGACGGACTTCGTTCAGGCGCTGTGGACTGTTGCGCAGGTGGTAGCAGACGCGGCGCAGCGTCAATTGATCCGCAGCGCTTTCGCCATGCCAGATCACCAGATTCGTTTCGCCGCGCGCGATATTTTCCAGCGCCGCAGCCTGCTCGCGGAATTCCCGAAGGAAATCGCGCTTCGTGTCGGCGCTCACCCGGTCCCAGAAGGCCGCGCGCACGTCGGGCGTGTCGTCCACACCGCGCAGCGGGCCGACCGCCAGATCGTCTCGCAGTGCATGAACGCGATCGTCGCGGCCCGCCTCCCGCAACGCGGTGCGCAGTGATTCGGCGGCGACATCGCCGTTGGTGAGGTGGACCGTGCTCATCAGCAGTGGAGACAGTAGCGTAGGACAGTTAGCGGCAAAAGGGGCCGCTCATCGACCGGAACAGGTGTCCGATCGCGAGCGGCCCCTAGTGTAAGCGGATCGCGAAGCTGCTGAAAGCGTGACGGGCGTCGTGCCGCCAGCCGGCCGCGAGCGGCTCAACGTTCGTCGTAGCTCACCACGACGCGATCGCTGATCGGATGGCATTGGCACGTCAGCACAAAACCGTCGCGGATTTCGTGTTCTTCCAGCGTGTAGTTCTTTTCCATCTTCACTTCGCCTTCCAGCACCTTCGCCCGGCAGGTGCAGCAGACGCCGCCTTTGCACGCATACGGCAGCGCGAGGCCGGCTCGCAGGCCGACATCGAGCACGCTTACGCCCTGATAGGGCAGGCGCAGCTTGCGGCGTTTTCCGTCGAGGACGATTTCCAGGTCGGCAGCCAGCGTGTTTTCCGTAATTTCCACTGGCGGCACACCCGCTTGCGGGAGCGGCGAACCGAAGCGCTCCACGTGCACCTTTTCCTGCGGCACGCCGGCGGCTTTCAAGGCGGCCTCGGCGGCGTCCATCATCGGACCGGGACCGCAGATAAAGGCTTCGTCGATGGCATCGGCCGGCAGCAGATGCTCGATGAAAGCCGCGCATTTTTCCTGATCGAGCACACCGTTGAACAGCTCGACGTCCTGCAGGTCGTCGGACAGCACGTGATAGAGCACGAAGCGGTTCATGTAGCGGTTTTTCAGATCTTCGAGCTCTTCCGCGAACATGATCTGATCGACGCTGCGGTTGCCGTACACGAGCGTGAACGTGCTGCGCGGCTCGATTTCGAGCGTGGTCTTGATAATGGCCAGGACCGGCGTAATGCCTGAGCCGCCCGAGAACGCCAGGTACTGCTGGCCCTGATCCGCGTTCAGATGGGTGAAGAACCGGCCGTCCGGGGTCATCACGTCGATCGTGTGGCCGGGCTGCAGCGTATCGAAGGCAAAGTTCGAGAAGCGCCCGCCCCGAACCCGCTTGATGCCGATACGCAGTTCGCCGTCGCGGTCGTAATCGGTCACGCCGACGCAGATCGAATACGATCGGCGCGTTTCCTCACCGTCGATATGCGTCTTCAGGGTGACGAACTGGCCTTGCGTAAAGCGATATTGGTCGCGCAGTTCGGCAGGGACTTCGAAGGCAACCGAAACCGCGTCGGCGGTTTCAGGCCGCACTTCGCGGATACGCAGCGGATGAAATTGCGGGGTGGCCATATCAGTATGGTTTGAAGTAGTCGAAGGGTTCGCGGCAGTCGAGGCAGCGATACAGGGCTTTACAGGCGGTCGAGCCAAACTGCGCGAGGCGTTCGGTGTGCGCCGAGCCGCAACGCGGGCACGACGGAGCCGGCAGGGCGCGCGGCACGAAGCGCATCACTTTTTCCTGCGGCGCAGCGGCCGTGCCGCAGTTGCCCGTGGGCGGCGCGATGCCGTAAGCACGCAGTTTGTCGCGTGCCTCGGCGGTCATCCAGTCGGTGGTCCACGCCGGTGCGAGCACGGTGGCGATCCGATAGGGCGTGAGCTCTGCCACATCGAGCGCATGAGCGACGTCCTCGGCAATCTGCGACATGGCCGGACAGCCGGAATAGGTCGGCGTGATCACGACTTCGAGTGTGCCGTCGGCGGCGCGGCGCACGTCGCGCAGAATACCGAGCTCGCGAATCGACACCACCGGGATTTCCGGATCCGGCACCGTTTCGAGCACGGCCCATGCGCGTTCGAGCGCGGCATCGGCTATGAGGGAGGCGGTCGAAGTCGTCATCGTCGGATTACCAGGTGGCGCCGGGATGCTGGCGCGCGAGGCTCTGCATTTCGGCCAGTACGAAACCCATGTGCTCGGAGTGCTCGCCGTGCTTGCCGGTGGTGATGTGCTTGACCGCTTCGGGCAGCGTCAGGGTCGCTTCGTCAAGGGTGGTGCGCACGTCGGTGAGCCACGCTTCCTCGAGTTCCGAGGTCAATGGGCCAATGCCGGCGGCGGCGATGGACTCTTCCACGGCGTCCGTGCTGAAGAACTCGCGCGTGTACGGCAGCAGGTAGTCCAGCGCGGCTTGCGCGCGGCGATGCGATTCCTCGGTGCCGTCGCCGAAGCGGATCAGCCACTCGCGTGCGTGATGCACGTGGTAGCTGGTTTCCTTGATCGACTTCGACGCGATCGCGGCCAGTTGCTCATCGTTGGAACCTGTGAGCGCGGTCCACAGATGCGCCATCAGCATCGCGTAGAGGAAATTGCGCACGATCGTGACCGCATAATCCTTCTCGGTTTGCGCGGTGCCACTGAGTGGGCCGTAGTGCGGCAACTCGGCGAGCGTGTAGTTGGCAAATTCGCGTTCGGCGCGGAAGTACGCGTAGTCGTCTTCCGTGCGGTTTGTGCCAGTGAGCTGCTGCTCGAGCGAGGCGGCGTGCGTGTACAGCAGGCGCGCCTGGCCGATCAGATCGAGACTCATGTTCGACAGCGCGATGTCCTCTTCGAGGATCGGGCCGTGGCCGCACCATTCGGTATTGCGCTGTCCGAGGATCAGCGCGGTATCCGCAAGACGCAGCACGTATTGGAGATGTTGGGGCGTGATGTGCATGGCCGCGCTTACATGTGGTTGACTTCGTCGGGGAGCGTGTAGAACGTCGGGTGGCGATAGATCTTGTCGCCCGCCGGTTCGAACAGCTCAGCCTTGTCTTCCGGCGCGGACGCCGTGATCGCCGACGATGGCACCACCCAGATGCTCACGCCTTCCTGGCGGCGCGTGTAGACGTCGCGTGCCATGCGCAGCGCCATCGGCGCGTCGGCGGCGTGCAGGCTGCCGCAGTGTTTGTGGTCGAGTCCCTGCTTGCTACGCACGAAGACTTCCCAAATCGGCCATTCCTTGTTCATTGCAGATCTCCTGATTCTTTGTCCGGCATGCCGCGCGGGTTAGGCGGCGTGCTGCTGTGCGCGCTGGCGCTGTTTTTCGGCATGGGCGAGGGCGGCTTCGCGAACCCAGGCGCCGTCTTCATGAGCTTTGACGCGGGTGGCGAGGCGTTCGCGGTTGCACGGGCCGTCGCCGTTCACGACACGCCAGAATTCTTCCCAGTCGATGTCGCCGTAGTCGTGATGGCCGCGCGCCTCGTTCCATTTCAGGTCTGGATCCGGCAGCGTGACGCCGAGCACCTTGGCCTGGTCGACCGTGGCGTCGACGAATTTCTGGCGCAGGTCGTCGTTCGAGATGCGCTTGATGCCCCATTTCGACGACTGGTTGCTGTGGATCGAATCCTTGTCGCTCGGGCCGAACATCATCAATACCGGCCACCACCAGCGATTCACCGCCTGCTGGACCAGTTCGCGCTGCGCCTCGGTGCCGGCCATCATCGACATGAGCGCGTCGAAGCCCTGACGCTGGTGGAACGATTCTTCCTTGCAGATGCGGATCATGGCGCGAGCGTACGGGCCGTACGTGCAGCGGCACAGCGGAATCTGGTTCATGATCGCCGCGCCGTCGACCAGCCAGCCGATCACGCCGACGTCCGCCCATGTGGGAGTCGGATAATTGAAGATGCTCGAATATTTGGCTTTGCCCGAGTGCAGTGCGGCGATCAGTTGATCGCGCGATACGCCGAGCGTTTCCGCCGCGCTATATAGATAGAGACCATGGCCGGCTTCATCCTGCACCTTGGCGAGCAGAATCGCCTTGCGCTTCAGGCTGGGTGCGCGCGTGATCCAGTTGCCCTCCGGCAGCATGCCTACAATCTCCGAATGCGCGTGCTGCGAGATTTGCCGGACCAGCGTCTTGCGGTAAGCCTCCGGCATCCAGTCCTGAGCTTCGATCTTGCCGTCGGCGGCCATGACCGCGTCGAACTGCGCCTGCTCGGGCGCGCTCGCACCTGCGTCGAGCGGCGCGACATTGCCGGGAATATCCAGGGATTGCGTGTACATGGGGACGCTCTCTGCGGAAGTTGTCTGTGTGCGCACAGTATAAACCAACCGACCGGTCGGTTAATAGATTTTTTGAGATAGATCGGTCGCACCGATAGGGGCTCGACGGTTTCGTCGTTGGGGGCGTTTCATCAGCGCCGCTGCCCCGTGCCGACACTTAACCTATAAAATTGCGAATTGGCTGCGATTTGCGGCCTCCTGCATCCCCCGGTACTCATGTTACGTCTAAGCGAAATCAAACTCCCGCTCGATCATCCCGAGAGCGCCCTCGAAGCCGCCGTCCTTGAGCGCCTCGCGGAACTCGGCGTGGCCGCGAACGGGCTCATCCGATACACCGTGTTTCGCCGTGCGCACGATGCGCGCAAGCGGGCCGACATCAAGCTCACGTACATCGTCGATGTCGAGGTCACGGATGAAGCTCCCGCGCTCAAGCGGCTCGCCGACGTGCCGCATTGCGGCGTCACGCCTGATATGGCTTACCGGTTCGTCACGAAAGCGCCGGCGCAACTGGGCGCGCTGCGCCCGGTGGTGATCGGCATGGGACCGTGCGGCCTCTTTGCCGGGCTGATCCTCGCGCAGATGGGCTTCCGCCCAATCATCCTCGAGCGCGGCAAAGCCGTGCGCGAGCGCACGAAGGACACCTTCGGCCTGTGGCGCAAGTCGGTGCTCAATCCCGAGTCGAACGTGCAGTTTGGCGAAGGCGGCGCGGGGACCTTCTCGGACGGCAAGCTGTATAGCCAGATCAAGGATCCGAAGCACTACGGCCGCAAGGTCCTCGAGGAATGCGTGCGGGCCGGCGCGCCGGAGGACATTCTGTATCTGAGCCGACCCCATATCGGGACGTTCCGTCTCGTGAGCATGGTCGAAAAAATGCGCGCCAGCATTCACGAACTCGGTGGCGAGGTGCGTTTCGAGACGCGCGTCGACGATATCGAGATCGATCAGGGCAAGGTGCGCGGACTGAAGCTGTCGACCGGCGAAACGCTGCGCTGCGATCATGTGGTGCTGGCGGTCGGTCATAGCGCCCGCGATACCTTCCAGATGCTGAACGACCGCGGCGTCTATATCGAAGCCAAGCCGTTTTCGCTCGGTTTCCGGATCGAGCATCCGCAGGGGTTGATCGATCGCAGCCGTTTCGGCAAGTTTGCCGGCCACAAGCAGTTGGGTGCCGCCGACTACAAGGTGGTGCATCACTGCAGCAACGGCCGCGCCGTCTATAGCTTCTGCATGTGCCCGGGCGGTACGGTGGTGGCGGCGACGTCCGAGCCAGGACGCGTTGTGACTAATGGCATGAGCCAGTACTCGCGGGCCGAGCGCAATGCGAATGCGGGGATCGTCGTCGGCATTACGCCGGACGACTATCCGGGCGGGCCGCTCGCCGGTATTGCTTTCCAGCGCAAGTGGGAAGAACGGGCGTTCGAACTGGGTGGCGGTAACTATATGGCGCCGGGCCAGTTGGTCGGTGATTTTATCGCCGGCAGGCCGTCTACTTCATTGGGGTCGGTAGTGCCGTCCTACAAGCCGGGCGTGAATCCAACCGATCTCAGCACCGCGCTGCCCGACTACGTGATCGAAGCCATTCGTGAAGCGTTGCCGCAGATGGACAAGAAGATCGCAGGTTTTGCGATGCACGACGCGGTATTGACGGGCGTCGAAACGAGAACGTCGTCGCCGATTCGCGTGCGTCGCCGGGACAACTATCAGAGTATGAACGTCGAGGGACTGTATCCGGCAGGCGAAGGAGCAGGCTATGCCGGCGGGATCTACTCCGCAGCTATCGACGGCATCGAAGTCGCCGAAGCGCTCGCGCTGAATATGACCGGGGCGCAGGCGGCTGCCTGAGCTTCTGGCGGCGGAATGCGTCAGCGCCCCTCCGCGAGGGGCGTGGCGATCGGGCACAATGCACGTTTCGCCTCAATCCCACCGCCAGAATGACCATCCGTACTTTCGCCGCTGCATGTAGCGCGGCGCTGCTCGTTCAATTCGCCGTTTCCCCGACCGTTTTCGCTGCCGACGCCCCCGCGCATTGGGTCGCCGCGTGGGCGACCGCGCTGCAACCCATTCCGCAGCGGGCGGATCTGCCGCCGTTGTATCGCGCCCCGGAAGTGGGCGGGCGCACGGTTCGCCAGATCGTTTATCCGACGCTGTCCGGCCGGTCTGCACGGATTCACCTGAGCAATCAGTACGGTAAAGCTCCGCTTGCCGTTGACGATCTGCGCATTGCGCGTTCGGCGGGCGGCGCGACTGTCTCCGGCAATGGTCAGGTGCGCGTGACGTTCGGGGGCAAGAGCGCGGTCTCGATTCCGCCGGGCGGGGAGTTGGACAGCGACCCGGTCGCTATTGATATTGCCGAAGGCACGCCGTATGCCATCAGTGCGTTCACGGGGCCGGAACAGCGGATTGTGGCGTGGCATCGCGTGTCGAATCAGGTGAATTACGTTTCCACGCCTGGCAATCACGCCGCGGATGCATCGGCGGAAGCGTTTCGCGGCAGGTTTATGCAATACGTGTGGGTGACCGGGATTTCGGTGGAGTCGATGCCCTCATCGGCCGCGGTCGCCGCGATCGGCGATTCGATCACCGACGGCATGCGCTCCAGCCTGAACCAGAATCGCCGGTGGCCGGACGCGCTGGCCCGCCGGTTCGCGGCCAGCGGGGACCGCTCGACTGCGATTGTCAATCTGGGTATCAGCGGCAACCGTCTGCTGAGTGACTCTCCGTGCTATGGCGACGCGCTTGCGACGCGCTTCGAGCGAGACGTGCTTGCGCGTCCGGGCGTCAAGACCGCGATCCTGTTGATTGGCATCAATGACATCAACTTCGCGGCGATGCCGCCGCATGGCGGCCTCGACTGCGATTTCCCTCACACCTCGGTGACGGCTGTCGATCTGATCGCTGGATATCAGAGGGTGATCTCCGCCGCGCGGCACGCCGGTGTGAAGGTGTTCGGCGCCACGTTGACGCCGGCTTCGCTGCCGGCGCAGCGGGAAAGTATCCGGCTCGCCGTCAACCAATGGATCCGAAACAGCCGCGCGTTCGACGGCGTAGTGGACTTCGACGCCGCTTTGCGGGATCCGGCGCAGCCGGATCGTCTGCGGCGCGCCTTTGACAGTGGCGATCACATCCATCCCAGCGATGCGGGTTACGCGGCAATGGCCGACGCCGTTCCGATGGACGCGGTGGTGAATTCGACTCGCAAATGAGTCTCCCAGAAAGATTTTCGTCAAACTCTTGTCATATGGCCCATGTTCGCCTAAGATTCGCCTCCTCGTTTGTGAACGAGGGCCGCGGCAGAAACCAGCGGCCGTAGCGTCAACAAGGTTTTAAGCGAAAGCAAAAAATGTTGTTGACGAAACGAAAAAGAGCCTTCATAATCTCGTTTCTCTGCTGCTGATGCAGCGACGCAGAACGAAGCGGTGCCGGGGTAGTTGAAGTGCGGTGCCGGTTCGGTGGTGAATGCGTAATCGATCTTTAAAAATTAACAGCCGATAAGTGTGGGCGCTTGATGCGCGACGCGCTGCCGGGTCTTTCGGGATCGGGCAGGAAGCGAAAGTATCAAGTCTCACACAGTAATGAAAGGAAGGTTTTTTTGTCTTCGGACAGATTAATCATTCGTCAGTACGTTGAGTGAGCGACCGGTTGGTAACACAACCGAAAACAGT
>NZ_LXKA01000351.1 GCF_001645125.1 Paraburkholderia ginsengiterrae
GACAGGGGCTTGTTTCGATGCTGGACACCCAGCAACGCCTCCAGCGTTCTTGATGAACCGCCGTATGCGGAACCGCACGTACGGTGGTGTGGGAGGGCTGAGGGGGTGACCCCTCACCCTACCCGATGCCCCGGCCGATGGCGTATGGTGTCGTAACCGTCGCTTCGGTTCGGTTCGGTTCGGTTCGGCGAGGCATGGCCGTCGACGGCAAGGCTGCGGTATAGTCCCGCCAACAAAACGCATGCATGCCTCGACTCATGGTTTCGCCGGCACTGCCAATGCGTTCTTCAACTATCCGGAGAACACCGTGCAGGAAATCATCGAGGGTCTCATCCGCTTTCAACGTGACGTCTTCCCGCAGCAAAGCGCCTTGTTCAAGCGTTTGTCGACGTCGCAAAGTCCCAGCACACTGTTCGTGACCTGCTCGGACAGCCGCGTCGTGCCGGAGCTGCTGACGCAGACCGAGCCGGGCGCGCTGTTCGTGATCCGCAATGCGGGCAACATCGTCCCGTCGTACGGTCCGGAGCCGGGCGGGGTGTCGGCCACCGTCGAGTATGCGGTGGCCGTATTGGGCGTGCGGGATATCGTGATCTGCGGCCATTCGAATTGCGGCGCGATGACTGCGATCTCCACCTGCATGAACCTGGACCATCTGCCGGCGGTGGCAGGGTGGCTGCGTCACGCGGATGCCGCCAAGGCTATCAACGCTTCACGAACCTACCATTCGCCAGCCGAGTGTCTCGAAGCCCTGGTGAAGGACAACGTGATTGCGCAACTCGCGAACATTCGCACGCATCCTTCGGTGGCGGTCGGGCTGACGCACAAGACCCTGAACCTGCACGGCTGGATCTTCGACATCGAAAGCGGCGTCATGCTCGCGCTAGACGGGCGCACGGGGAACTTCGTGCCCTTGCTGGACAATCCGGACGTATTTGCCGTGTAACGCGGCGCGCAGCCGCCTATACTGCCAGAGCGCCCGGCTGCGCCAGCCGTTCGCCGTGGCATGTTGCAACGTGAATCGAACCTGCTCGTGAGGTGGACATGAATATCCTCGTGGTATTGACGTCGCACGATCAGCTCGGCAATACCGGCAAGAAAACCGGTTTCTGGCTCGAAGAGTTTGCCGCGCCGTATTACGTGTTCAGGGATGCCGGCGTTCAGACGACGCTTGCGTCACCCAAGGGCGGCCAGCCGCCGCTCGACCCCAAGAGCGACGAGCCCGACGCGCAGACGGAAGCCACCCTGCGGTTCAGAAACGACCCGGAGGCGCAAGCGGCGCTTGCGAACACCGTGAAACTCGCGAGCGTCTCCGCCGCGGACCATGACGCGGTGTTTTATCCCGGCGGTCACGGACCGCTCTGGGATCTCGCCGAAGACACCCATTCGATCGATCTGATCGAGGCTTTCCATGCCGCGGGCAAACCGGTCGGCGCGGTGTGTCATGCGCCCGCGGTGTTTCGTCATACGAAGGCGCCCGATGGCGCGCCGCTGGTGCGCGACAAGCCTGTCACCGGCTTTACCAATTCGGAGGAGGCGGCCGTTGGCCTTACCGAGGTCGTGCCGTTCCTCGTCGAAGACATGCTGAAGAACAACGGTGGGCGGTATTCGAAGGGCCCGGACTGGCAGTCGCACGTGGAGGTCTCCGGGACGCTGGTCACAGGGCAGAATCCGGCTTCTTCGGAGGCGGCGGCGAAGGCGTTGCTGACAATACTCGGCGTGGCGTGACACAACCATGGCACGGTGAAACGGACCGGCATCGCAGGTTCGCCGTGGAGCGCGCAGCACGTCCCATTCGCGCGGATACAGGGGGTTCAACTCCATCAGGAGACGAGCCATGTGTGAGCATCATCTGTCTTCCCCCACGCGGCGCAATGTGCTGCTGGCCGGTGTTTCGTCGATCGCGCTGGCGGCATGGCCGCAACGCGGCGCACTTGCCGCCGGCCCGCCCGGCGCTCACGCGCCGAACTCGATTCCGCCGGACGAAGCGCTCGGCCGGCTGATGCAGGGCAACGCCCGCTATGTCGCGAATGCCCCCGAAAACAAGGACTATTCCGCCGACCGCGCGGCGCGTGCCGTGGCGCAATATCCGATCGCGGCGATCGTAGGCTGCGCGGATTCGCGCGTGGGACCGGAGCTGGCCTTCGATCAGGGGCCGGGCGATCTGTTCGTGGTGCGCGTGGCCGGCAATTTCGTCAACGACGACATTCTTGCGAGCCTCGAGTATGGCGTCGAGTTTCTGGGCGTGCCGCTCATCATGGTGCTCGGCCATACGCAGTGCGGCGCGATGATCGCCGCGGTCAAGGTGGTGAAGGAGGGCACCGTTTTGCCTGGTCATCTTCCGGACCTGGTGCGCTCGCTCCGGCCGGCCGTGCAGATCGCCAGCGCGAATCATGGCGCGGATCTGGTCATGCAGGCCACCGTAGAAAACGTCAGGCTCAATGCCAATCGCCTGATGGTGTCCAAGCCGCTCATCGGACAATACGTGAAAAGCGGCAAAGTCAAGGTGGTGGGTGGCGTGTACGACCTGGAGACCGGCAAGGTCGGATTGATCTGAAGGGCGTTCACGCGCGGTGCGCGCCGGCTCGCCCCCGGCAAGACAGGCAACACAAACTTGGCGGGTGGATGTTCGGGTCTGGATGACCGTGCTCCACCCGCCGGCAACGCCGCCAGCCGCGCGTACTTACTCGCCCGGGCTATACAGGTCGAGCAGATTGAGCGTCACGCCATTGGTCCAGCCGAAGCCGTCCTGCAACGGATATTCCCCGCCGCCCCCGCCGCCGGTGCCCGCGCCTTCCACCACGTATTTCTCGACCAGCTTCTTGTCCGTCGCGTAGACACCTTTGACGTCGGTAAGAAAGCGCGTGCCGATCTGCTGCGCCAACGCGTCCTGGCCATAACGTTTCAAGCCCCGGATCGCCACCCAATGCAACGGCGCCCAGCCGTTCGGCGCGTCCCATTGCTGCGTCGTGTTGTAGGTTGTCGTGACGAGGCCGCCAGGTTGCAACAAGGTGGAGCGGACCTGTTGCGCCGTGCGTTGCGCGCGCTCGGGCCACGCCGCGCCGACGAATAGCGGAAACACCATGGCGGCGGTCTTGTTGTCGCGTGGTTTGGCGAGCTCCCAGTCATAGTCGCCGTAGTAGCCGTTGGCATTCCACAAGTAGCGGTTGATGCCGAGCGCGCGTTTCGCCGCGCGTTGCGCGAATTCGCCGACGCAGCGGAAATCGCGCGTCTCCGCACAACCCTTGGCGATAGTGACCTCCAGATGGAACATCAGGCTGTTCAGGTCGACCGGAATGATCGACGTGGTGCGCACGCTGGCGAGCGTCATGTTGTCGCCGAACCAGCGCGAGCTGAAATCCCAACCGCTTTCGGCGGTCGCCCGCAGATTGCGGTAGACGTCATTCGGATTGCGGCCGGTGGCCTGTTGCGCGGTCTGGATATCCTCCAGATACGATTCGTCGCGTGGCGTATCGAGTTCGTCCCAGTAGCGGTTGAGCACCGTGCCATCCGGCATCACCACGACATTGCGCGTGGCCGAGCCGGGCTGCGTGGTGCTTTCGCCTTGCATCCAGTACGCGTATTCCTTGCGCAGTGCCGGCAGATACTTCTGATACACGCTGCGGCCTTCCGCTTTCTCCGCGAGTGCCACCATGTGCGAGAAGAACGGCGGCTGCGAGCGGTCGAGATAGTAGGTGCGATTGCCGTTGGGAATATGGCCGAAGGTGTTGATCTCGTACGCGAAGTTGTCAAGCATGTCGTCGACGAGATTTTCGTTGCCGGACTCCTGCAGTCCCAGCATCGTGAAGTACGTGTCCCAGTAGTAGCCTTCGCGGAAGCGCCCGCCCGGCACCACATAGGGTTTCGGCAGCGGAATCAGCGAACTGTTCGGCGGTGCGCTCGTGGTGGTGCGGGTCAGCGCGGGCCATAGCCAGTTGATGTGTTCGCGCAGCGTCTGATTGGCGGGCGGCGTAATGACTGGCTCGCTCGGCGGCGTGAAGTACTGGTTGACGAAAGCCGACAGCGAAAAGCCGGGATTGTTCTTCTGCTGTTCGTAGAGTTGCACGATCGCGGCGGGGTCGGCGTTCGGCGTCGCGTCGACGAAGGTTTTCTGATCCGGATAGATCTGGGCGGTTTGCACGGCCACGAACAGATCGCCGTAGAGCTTGTCGGGCGCGGGCGGAAGCGGGGCGCCAAGCTGGGTGTCGGCGTGGCAGACGCCGGCGAGATTGATCAGGAAAACGAAGCTTGATGCGGCGGCGATGCGGCGCAGCCTGGCAGGTTCAGTGGCGCGCGCCGAAGCACGGCATGCCGCGCCGGCGTGGTTGATGCGGGGCAATTGCGTTGACTCAATCATGTCTCCTCCGGAGGAATGGACAACAGGATTGGTCTGCCTCACGCCCACGGTTTCTTCTTACGATTGCTGGGGCGAGGCTAGCATCGCATAAATTGCGGAGCGCTTCAAA
Source organism: Paraburkholderia ginsengiterrae (assembly GCF_001645125.1). GTDB lineage: Bacteria > Pseudomonadota > Gammaproteobacteria > Burkholderiales > Burkholderiaceae > Paraburkholderia > Paraburkholderia ginsengiterrae. The sequence goes on from NZ_LXKA01000351.1 coordinate 4,464, forward strand.
CTGCTATGCGAAGGGCATGCTCGATAAACGCAGTCACGCCTCCTGCTATGCCAGCCACGCCGTACCGGACAATCTGCGTGAGACGCTGGCCGTCATTTAAGCGTATATGTCAACGTCCCATATCCCAGTTGATCGAAGCCGCCGCTGTTGGGACCGTAGTCGCCACCGCCGCCTTCCGGAGCGACCTTGCGGGCAAAAGCCTCGACGTCCGGCACGGATAGCCCTTTGAGCACAACGTAGTGGTTGTAGACGAGTGCCCAGATCGGACGCCCGTCACCGCGCGAATTCGGCGAGATGACGGGCTGCGTGACGTCGCTGTTCGTGTATTGCGTGTAAGGCACGTCATTCCCGAGGTTGTATCGGGCGGCGTATTCCGCTCCACGCAGGAACCGGTTGTCGTCATATCCGTAAAGATCGTCTCCCTGGCTCCAGGCCATCTGGCAGAACGCCCCGAGCAGTGCGATATCGAGCATGGTATGCCCCTGGTCGCGCCCGCTTTCCTGCACCTGACCCAGCCCATCCGGATACAGCTTCCACACCACGTGTTCGATTGAACCGTTGCCGGCGCCATGCTTGAAGTAGTCGACTGCTTCCTCATACACGTCGTGACGGTCGGTCAGGACACCGATTGCCAGCATCGATGCCATGTTAGCGAGATCCCAGTTTGCCCAGTAGTGGTCGATCTTTGCTCCGTTGTGCCGAGTCAGGAAGTCGTGGTTCATCGGATAGAACACGCCGAGCATCATCGACTGGAAGCGCCGGAAATCGTCGGCGCGCCACAGTGGCGACGTGCGCAGGATTTCGCCGGCGTTTGCCAGCTGGTAGCCGTAAATACCGGAAGCCAGGAACTTGTCGGAACTGCCACCGATCATCGTCAGCGTGCGTGACCACGCATTCAGGACTTCTATGGCGTGTTGCGCGTAGGCGTCGTCGCCGGTGATCTTCCACCGAAGTGCAAGCGCGTAGGCCGCAGCGGCATCGTTGAAGAGCGTGGCGTAATTCTCTGCGTGGTCGGGGTTGCGTCCTCGATAGATGGCCGGCTGCGGATTCGGCTTCCAGTCGAGCGACGCATGCCGGTTGGCAACCAGGCGCTGCCAGCCGTCGAACCACGGGTGCCGCCGCGCGGCGACGTTCTCGCGCATGCGCGAGAAATCGCGCTCCGTATGCAGCAGGCCGGGGTGAACAAAAGGTGCTCCGGCCATGCGGGTGCCGGGCGCAGGCTTCGGCTGCGCGTCCGTGCGTGATTGAGATGAACGAGTCACGTTGCTATCGTGCTGCGTCGCGACGATGCATCCGCCGAGCATCACGGTGCAAAGAACGGGAATCAAGGCAGCTCTTGCCAAGGGGGGACGAAATGCCATATGGCTCCAATCTAACTGGCGGACCGCACACGATTGTCCATCTGCGACAGTCAGGTTGCCTTCCAGCGCAACCATCGACGTCGTACTGTCGGAGATCGACCGGCTCAACTTGATGCTGCACGCCGTGGGCCCGTCGAAGCGCGCACGACAAGCTCGGGCGGTGGAGCAAGCACCATCGACGGCTGCTGGTCGGGCGTCTGGATGAGGCGAATGAGCCGGTCGACTGACAGCTCAGCAACGGCTGCGGTCTGGATCGCAACCGTCGTCAACGCCGGGTGCACCTGATGTGCCAGTTGAATGTCAGTGATACCGATGACCGACACATCATCCGGCACAGTACGGCGAAGGGTGATCAGGGCCTGCGCCGCGCCGATCGCGAGCAGATCATTGGTCGCGAAGATCGCGGTTAGCTGCGGCCTGTTTGCCATCAGTTGCATGCAGGCAGCGTAGCCGGCGTCGATCGAGTCGCGTATCTGCAGCACAGCAGCGGCGTCGGTTTCGATGCCGGCCGCGCGTAGCACCGCGAGAAAGCCATCGGAGCGCGCATTCTGCAAGCCGCCGCAACCGTCGCCGATCAGCATGCCAATGTCGCGATGACCCAGTTCGAGCAGATGTGCAGCGGCAAGCGCGCCCGCACGGGCGAAGTCCACGGCAATGCACGGCAGCGCAGGTGGCGCCTCAGGGCGTTCCCACATCGTTAGCAGGATTGGCACGCTCTGCATTGTTGAAGTGCAGAACTCGTTGAACGCGATATCCGTGTTCATGACGAGGACGCCATCGGCAAACGTTCCCGCAATCTGGTTCAGATATGCCTGACCGACCTTCGCATCGTCGTCCGTATTGCACACCAACAGGAAGTGCCCCGCGCTGCGCGCTGCGCGCTCGGCCGCCAGCACGAACTCGGGATAGAAGGGGTTCGCGATGTTCGACAACATCAACGCCAAAGTCGACGAGCGGCCCTTTTTCAGCGCACGCGCGTTCAGGTTCGGCCGGTAGCCGAGCTCGGCGATCGCCTTCAGCACGCGTTCGGCAGTCTCCGGGTGGACCTTCTCGCGATTGCGCAGAACGTTGGAAACCGTCGCAGCGGTAACCTGCGCGCGTTTAGCGACTTCGGATAAGGTGATCATGATTTTTATCCCATATTCGGGGACGTCGATTCAAATGTTGCAACTGTCCCGCGACGTTTGCTATGTTGCGTCCAAACACACAGGAGACAGAATCATGCGTCGTTTGACGAGCCGTCAATTTAATCGATTAAATACCCGCTGCACAGGGGTAGGCCCATTTTTTTTCGAGAATATTTAAACGATTAAATCGGGAGGCAGCATGGCCACAATCCATCTCGCGAACGTGCAGAAGTCATATGGGGATCATCCGCCGGTGATCCGACGCGTGAATCTCGAGATCGCGGAGCACGAGTTTTGTGTTTTTCTCGGGCCATCCGGCTGCGGGAAGTCGACCCTTCTGAGGATGATCGCCGGTCTCGAAGACCTGAGCGAAGGCGAGCTGCATATTGGCGGGCGTCTCGTGAACGACGTGCCGGCCGCTGCGCGCGGTGTCGCGATGGTATTCCAGAGCTACGCACTGTTTCCGCACATGAGTGTGTTCGACAACATGGCGTTCGGCCTGAAGCTCGCGAAGCAGCCAAAGGACGTCATCGACCGGAAGGTGCACGAAGCCGCGCGGATCCTGCAACTGGACAGTTACCTTGATCGTTTTCCCAAAGCACTCTCGGGCGGGCAAAGGCAGCGCGTCGCAATCGGCCGGGCCATCGTACGCGAACCCGGCGTGTTCCTGTTCGACGAACCGCTGTCGAATCTCGATGCTGCGCTGCGCGGCCAGACGCGTGTGGAAATTGCACGGCTACACCAGCGCTTCGCAAACGCGAGCGTGGTCTACGTGACCCACGATCAGGTCGAGGCGATGACGCTTGCTGACCGGATCGTATTGCTCCATGCAGGCGCGGACGCCGAGCGTTTCGGCAGCATTGCGCAGACCGGGGCGCCGCTCGAGCTATATCACCATCCGAGGTCGCGCTTCGTCGCGGGTTTCATCGGCTCGCCGCGAATGAATTTCATCGATGCCGTTGCCGACTCGGCAAGCGCGGACAGTGTGACTGTGACACTGGCGAAAACCGGCGAGCGGCTGGTTGCGCATGTCGATGGCCAGCGGCTGCAGCGCGGCCAGCCGGTCACGCTTGGCGTGCGCCCGGAACATCTGCGGCTTGGCGGCGGCGGGCAGTCCATTCAGTGCGTCACCGTGTTGTCGGAACGGCTCGGCGAACACAGCTATATCCACGCGGATCACGCAGCCGGCCCGCTCGTCGCGAAAGCGCCCGGCGATACGCCGATTGTTCCAGGCGAGCACATCAGCGTTCACGTTCCGCCTTCGGCGTGTCATCTGTTCGATGCGGAAGGTGTCGCGCTGCGGCGTAGCACGTTCGAGCCCGAGCGGGTCGCCGCTTAAGGCACCTGCAGCACCACCGGATTCACCAAACCCTATTCCGCCACAGAGCGGGTACATCGTCTGGCAGCGAGTCGCTGTCAGCCAACAAGGTAGTCAAGGAGACATAAGATGATTTCTCTTCGCCTTCGCCGTCTGGCATACGCGTCGACTGCGGCCGCCGTGGTCGCCGGCGCACTCTGTTGCGCCGCGGCCGACGCGGCCACGCTGAGCGTCAACGTATCGGCGCGCGGCAATCAACGCGCGACCTGGCAGGATGCGTTCGACAAGTTCAAGAAAGCCAACCCCGATGTCGATCTCAGAGTGACCTACATTGCAGATGATGCATACAAGGTGCAGATAGGCGGCTGGCTCGCCACCGATCCGCCCGATGTCGTCTCGTGGAACGCTGGCGAGCGCATGGCGTATTACGCGCAGCGTGGTCTGCTTGAGGACCTGTCATCCGACTGGAACAAGAATGGCTGGTCGCAGCAATATGCGTCGGTGAAAGAAGCATCGACGTATCAGGGCAAGCAGTACGCAGCGCCGCTCGGCTACGACGCCTACGGCTTCTTCTATCGCAAGGATCTGTTCGAGAAGGCCGGTATCAAGGGTGAACCGAAAACGTGGGGTGAATTTCTCGACGCCTGCAAGAAGCTGAAGGAAAGCGGGGTCGCGCCGATTGTCGTCGGCGCACGCGACAGCTGGACCCTGGCGGCGTGGTTCGACTATCTCGACCTGCGCATTAACGGCTACGCCTTCCACGAGAAGCTGATGTCAGGCGAAGTCCCGTATACGGACGCCCGTGTCAAAAACGTCTTCACCGCGTGGAAAAAGTTGATCGACGATCACTATTTCATTGATAACGCGTTGGCCTATGACCTCGATGCGACCACACCGCTCCTCGTGAATGGGAAGGGCGCGATGATGCTTATGGGTACGTTCTTCTCCGCACTCATCCCGGCCCCCATCAGAGCCGAGACGGGGTACTTCCGTTTTCCGGTGATCGATGCCAATGTGCCGATCGCCGAGGATGGTCCTGTGAATGTGCTGCTGATTCCCGCGAAAGCGAAGAACAAGGCCGATGCCCGCAAACTGCTGGCCTTCATGGAGCAGCCGCAGATCAATGCCGATCTGGCGAAGGGCTGGGGGCAGTTGCCGTCGAACAGCCAGGCGACTGAACCTGAAAACGCGATTTCGAAAGTCGGCTTCCAGACGCTGGCGAACACGAGAGGCGGCATCGCGCAGTTCTATGATCGCGACATGCAGAAGGAAATGGCCGACGAAGGCATGAAGGCGATGCAGCAGTTCTACAGCGATCCGTCGCAACTCGACGCCGTGCTCGTCAGCCTCGAAGCGACCCGCAAGCGCATCTACAAGAAGTAAGCCCCGGCGTGTCAGCAGAGCAGCAACCGCTGACACGCGCCTTCGATCTCCGACGAGGCCCGATCATGTCTCATTCCGTAGCGCGCCGCCTACCCGCGGCGCGGCACCGGCACGTCTCTACGACGCGCCGTCATCAGCACTGCGCGGCGCTTTTGTTCCTGTTGCCGGGTTGTGCGTTGTTTTGCCTGTGCGTGGTCTATCCGATCATCAGCAGCATTTCGCTCAGCTTCTACAACTGGGACGGCATGACGCCGAAGACGTTTGCGGGCCTCGATAACTACATCGAACTGTTCCATGCCGATACCTTCTATACGGCGCTCAAGAACAACCTGATCTGGCTCGCGCTGTTCCTGTTGGCGCCGCCGCTCGGGCTGCTGTTCGCGCTCTATCTGAACCAGCATATCCGTGGCATGCGGGTCGTGAAGTCGCTGTTTTTCGCGCCATTCGTGCTGTCCGGCGTGGTGGTCGGTCTCGTGTTCGGCTGGTTCTACGATCCCGCTTTCGGCTTGCTGCGTCTGATCGTCGGTCACGGCATTCCCGTGCTCGGCGATCCGCATACGGTGACTTTCGGCATCATCTTCGCCGCGCTGTGGCCACAGACGCCGTTCTGCATGGTGCTGTATCTCACCGGTCTGACGGGCATCAATCCGGAAGTGGTCGAGGCGGCGCGCATGGAAGGCGCAAAGGGCGTGCGTCTGCTATGGCACGTGATCCTTCCGCAACTACGGCCCGCCACGTTCATGGCCGTGGTGCTGACCGTGATCGGCGCGCTGCGCAGCTTCGACCTGATCGCGGTGATGAGCGGCGGCGGTCCCTTCGATAGCTCGACCGTGCTCGCTTATTACATGTACGACCAGGCGATCAAGTATTACCGCGAAGGTTATTCCGCGGCGATAGCCGTCGTGCTGTTCGCCATCATGCTCGTCTACATCGTGTTTCATCTGCGCCGCATGCTGCGCGAAGAACGCTGATTTCCAGGAGTCACGTGTTATGTATCCACTTCCCGTCGAACGCTGGAAACCGTTCAATCGCGCGTTCTATAAAGCCTCGTTGCCGCTCGCGCTGCTGATCTGGCTGCTGCCCATGCTGGCAGTGCTCGTCACGTCGATCCGCTCGTCGGATGAGTTGTCGCAGGGCGACTACTGGGGCTGGCCCAGGCATTTCGCGCTGATCGAAAACTACGGCACGGCGCTTACGCAAACGCCGATGCTTCACTACTTCGCCAATAGCGTGCTGATTACGGTACCGTCGGTGATCGGCGCGATCGCGCTGGCGTCGATGGCGGGGTTTGCTCTCGCGACCTACCGCTTCCCGGGCAACACCGCCGTGCTGTTCGCGTTTGTGGCCGGCAACTTCGTACCGATCCAGATTCTGATGATCCCGGTGCGCGACATGGCGCTGAAAGTGGGGCTCTTCAATAGCGTGTGGGCGCTGGTGATCTTTCATGTGTCGTTTCAGACCGGGTTTTGCACGCTGTTTCTGCGCAACTTTATCAAGCAGTTGCCGTTCGAGATGATCGAGGCGGCGCGCGTGGAAGGGGCCCGTGAATGGACGATCTATTGGCGCATCGTGCTGCCGCTGATCCGGCCCGCGCTCGCCGCGCTCGGCATCCTTGTGTTCACGTTTGTCTGGAACGACTACTTCTGGGCGCTGTGCCTCACGCAGGGCGATGAGGCCGCGCCGATCACCGTGGGTGTCGCCGCGCTTAAAGGCCAGTGGACGACGGCATGGAATCTGGTTGCCGCCGGCTCGGTGCTCGCCGCCTTGCCCTCGGTGCTGATGTTCTTCCTGATGCAGAAGCATTTCGTCGCCGGCCTGACTTTTGGTGCAAGCAAGGGCTGATCGCGCAGTTTGCCGTCATCTGACAAAGAGACTTTCTCATGCAACTTGGTGTTTGCTACTACCCGGAACAATGGCCGCGTTCGATGTGGGCCGACGATGCAAAACGTATGGTCGAACTCGGCATCACGCATGTTCGTATCGCCGAATTCGCGTGGAGCCGGATGGAACCACAGGCCGGCGAATTCACCTGGGGCTGGCTCGACGAAGCCATCGGGACGCTGGCGGCCGCGGGGCTGAAACTCGTGCTGGGCACACCGACGGCCTCGCCGCCGAAGTGGCTGATCGACGCGCACCCGGACGTGTTGCCTGTGCGTGCGGACGGCGTGCGCTGGAATTTCGGCTCGCGTCGCCACTACGATATTTCCAGCGAAACCTATCGGCGCGAATGCGTGCGCATTGTCACCGCGATGGCGGAGCGCTACGGAAGGCATCCGTCTATCGTCGCATGGCAGACTGATAACGAACTCGGCTGCCACGAGACCGTGCCGAGCTATTCGAGCGCTGCATTAACGCGTTTTCAGACGTGGTTGCGACATCGTTACGAGCGCGTCGAGGTGTTGAACGACACGTGGGGCAACGTGTTCTGGAGCATGGAGTACCCGTCGTTCGAGGCTATCGGCCTGCCTAATCTCACGCCCACAGATGCGAATCCGATCCATCTGCTCGATTTCCGCCGCTTCATGTCGGACGAGGTGGCGAGCTTCCATCGCGAGCAGATCGACGTGCTGCGTGAGCATGCACCCGAGGCGGATCTGCTGCACAACTTCATGGGTTTCTTCACGACCTTCGATCATTACCGTTTCGCCGAAGACAACGCGCTCGACGTGGCGGCATGGGACAGTTATCCGATCGCACGCACGGAATCGATCGCTCTGCCTGAAGAGCAGAAAGCGCGTTACGCACGCACCGCGCATCCCGACGTCTCCGCCTTCGATCACGACCGTTACCGCGCGATCGGCGCTGGCCGATTCTGGGTGATGGAGCAACAGGCAGGACCGGTGAACTGGGCGCCGTGGAATCCGGTTCCGGCGAAGGGCATGGTCAGGCTGTGGACATATGAAGCGTTCGCACATGGCGCGGAACTGGTGTCGTATTTCCGCTGGCGTCAGTGTCCGTATGCGCAGGAACAGATGCATTCGGGTCTCAACTTGCCGAACAACGAACTGTCGCCTGGTGGCCTCGAAGTGCAGCAGGCGGCGCGTGAAATCGCTTCGTCCATTGCGTTGTCCGGCCTCGGCGCGCCCGCGTGCGCAGCCACCGCGGTCGTGTTTGACTACGAGACGCAGTGGATGTTCGAAATTCAGCGTCATGGCAAAACTTTCGACTATCAGACGCTGGTGTTCGACTACTACGAGGCGCTGCGCGAACTCGGCCTCGACGTGGATATCGTGTCGAGCAAGGCGGATTTGTCGGCTTACAGGCTGGTGGTGGTGCCGAGCATTGCGGTGATCGACGACGTATTGGTCGATCAGATCGAAAAGAGTGCGGCGCAATGGGTTTTTGGTCCGCGGAGCGGTTCGAAGACCACGACCTTTGCCATTCCTTCGAGCCTGCCACCTGGCGCGTTGCAACGCGTTCTGCCGATGCAGGTGCTCGAAGTCGAAACGCTGCGTCCGACGCTCACGCCCTCCGTTGCCGTCGACGACACACAAGGTATCGCGACGCATTGGCGCGAACACGTCCGCGCAAATGGTGAGACACGTGTCGATGCACGGTTTGACGATTCGTGGCCGGCAGTTCTCGCTAGCGGAAGCGTTCGCTATGTGGCGGGTTGGTTATCGCACGGATTGCACCGCGCGATCTTGCAGCAGGCGGCGCAGGATGCCGGCATCGAGACGCAACGGCTAGCCGACGGCTTGCGCATTCGCCGACGCGGTGATCTGACCTTCGCATTCAACTTCGGTCCGGAGCAGGTGCAAGCACCCGCACCGGCAAACGCGACTTTTGTGCTCGGGCAGCCGCAGTTGAAAACCGGCGACGTTTGCGCGTGGACGGACGTAGAAACCAACACATGAACCCGCCCGCTGGCACGGTCGCGGTGCTCGCCGAGCGGATGAGATTGACTGGGAAATATTGCGTGTGTTGCCTGGTTTGATGCGGTCTACGGCGGCTCCAAGGGCGTCGCCGTCGATGATGTGAAGGTCTATCACCCTGACTTTAAACGGACGGGTCAAGACTAACGTTGCCGCGACCGTCACTGCGCCGCACAATCGGCAATCAGTCATATAATTCGGATACCGAAATAATGTCAAAAGAAATACCGGCATTGACACATGGGTGAAAACACGTAGGCATTTTCGGACAACGGGCTATGCACTATCGGACGATTCGACGCCCGCCGGATATCAATAGAAAATAGGCACATCCAGTTCCAGTTCCAGTTCGCACGTGCTTTTGCATGTGATGCAATCGGTCCGGGCTTGCGGCCGTTGCGGCTGCATCCAATTGACCGCCGCGAACCCTCTGATGAATTCGAACCCGTTTGCGAATCCGCGGACGCGCGCTTCATGACTGGAAGAGAGGCACGTCATGCATAGCGAACCCAGCAAGATCGTTGTCACCGGCATCATCGTCAGCGCGGTTGCGATTGTGGCGCTCGTCTCGCAGTCCGGGACACACTGGTTGTCGATGGACGACGCTGGACCGGTGCACGTCGACGAGCCGGTTAACCGCACGCTCGGCAACATGGTGAGCGGTGTGGTTAAGCCGGGCCCGGTCGTCACTCGTCGCGATGCAGGCGCAACGAAGGCCGGCGCACCGCAGGCTGCACGCCAGAGCCCGCCACGCAACGATCTTGCCGCCGCCCAAACGCAGCTCGACGGGCACGATAGCGGCGTTCAGGCGCACACGGATACCGGACAGCGTGCGGCGCCGGCCGCGCGAGTGGAGAAGAAGCCAGCGGCACAGGCACAGCCGCAGTCGACGCCGCTTCGAACCTCAGCGCCGAAGGCGAGGCACAGCCACTCGCATGAAACCCGCGTCGCTGTGCACGGCGCGCCCGCCAACCGCGCGCCGCGCAACAACGCGAACGACCAGAAGGTGTTGGACAAGCTGGTAGCCCGCCTCAATCGCAATAGCGGCCATAGCGCGCCTGGAGCTAAGGCGTCGGTGGCGCGCACACCCGCTGTGGCGAATCAATCTTCTGCCACGCCTGTCGAGTTGAAAGGCACGCCGAACACAAACAGTGTGTCCGCTGTACCGCCACTATTGCCGCCGATTCTGTCAGCGCCGCAAGCCGAATCAACTTCTCCCGCAGCCTCGCCGTCGCCGACCGTTCAATCGGCGCCGTCACCGGCGGTTCCATCGCCGCCGTCCGAGGACGCGCCGGTGCAATTGGACGCCACACCGAAAACACGCGCGCAGGTGCGCTCGGAAATCGGCCGGGCTCGCGAGGAGGGAAAACTTCCTGCCTTCGGAAATCCGGACCCCGCCGGGCCAGCCGGCGCACCGAGTCTGACCAACACGCCACGTCCGTGAGGCGGCGCGGAGAGCCGGCTACGTCAGCGAAGCCGCGAGTCGCGCGAAGGTGGGCTCGTCGGTACGATCGAAAGCGAGCGGCGTGACCGACACGCGGCCGGACGCCACCACTGCCGTTTCGCTGCCGGGATCGTTCGCGCGCGCGCCGCGCTGAAAACGCAACCAGTGATACGCCATGCCGCGAGGATCGACGTGCGGCAACACGTCGATATCTTCGACGAGTCCAACACCCTGGCGCGTCGGCGTGAGCGGGCCGGCCGCCGCCGCATCGACATCGGGAAAGTTGATGTTCAGGCAGGTGGGAGCGGCAAGCCCGATCGCGAGCAACTGGCGGATCACATTGGGTGCGAGCGCGCGTGCCGTATCCCAGCGCACATTGTCGCGGTTGCTGAAGGTCTGGCTCAGCGCGAAGGACGGCAGCCCAAGCAGCAGGCCGGTCATCGCCGCGCCGACCGTGCCTGAGAACATCGTCTCCACACCAAGATTGCCACCGCGATTGATGCCGGAAAGCACCAGCGTAGGCGGCGCTTCGCGCATCAGATGGCGCACGCCCATCACGACGCAATCGCCGGGTGTGCCGGTCACGCCGAAACGCCGTTCGCCCTGGCGGCTCACGCGCAGCGGCGAATGCAGGCTGATCGAATGCGATGTGCCGCTCTGATCGTGCTCGGGTGCGACCACCCAGACTTCGTGCGCGAGTTCGGCGGCCACCGCTTCGAGCACGGCGAGACCGGGGGCGTCGATACCGTCGTCGTTCGTCAATAACACGCGCGGCACTTTGGATTCAGGGGCGGACATCGCGGCAAACTCCTCTTCGCAGGTAATGAAAGGCAAGGACGGCAAGGTCCATTATCCGGCGATTGGCGAGCGCGTGCGCCGAAACACCTTGCCGCAGGCATGGCAATCTTCGGGGCGCCAACCCACAATGGCGCGTTTGTGTACCATGCGAATTGCTTCGTGCGCGCCCGCTCGGCTGATCGCGAGCGAGCCGTGTGACTGAACGGCAGCCGCACGTTATCCATTGCTCTAAACCGGATCAACGCCATGCAGATAGAACCGTTTGAGATTGCTATCGCCGATCACGACATCGACGATCTTCGGCGGCGCATTCGCGCAACACGCTGGGCGCCGGCCACGCCATCGCCGGCCTGGCAGCAGGGTGTGGACGGTGCATGGCTGCGCGATCTGGCCGAGTATTGGGCCGGACATTTCGATTGGCGCGCCGCCGAGCGCAAGCTGAACCGGCAGCCGCAATTCATGGCCGATGTCGACGGGCAGCGCGTGCATTTCGTCCACCGGCGTGGCGTCGGTCCCGCGCCTTACCCGCTCGTGCTCACGCATGGCTGGCCGGGCTCGTTCTTCGAGTTCCATACGTTGATAGACCTGCTGTGCGATCCGGGCGCGCACGGCGGCGATCCCGCTGACGCCTTCGACGTGGTGGTGCCGTCGCTGCCGGGCTTCGCATTTTCGCAAGCGCCCGCGCGGCCCGGCATGTCCTCGTTCCAGGTGGCGGACTTGTGGGCCTCGCTGATGCACGGCCTCGGCTATGCGCGCTTCGGTGCACAGGGCGGCGATCTCGGCGCGGGGGTGTCGATCGCGCTTGCCGCGCGGCATGCGCAGGCCGTCGACGCCATTCACCTCAACTTCTTGCCCAGTTCGTACGAGCCGGCCATTGGCGCGGAGCAGGAGGCGCTCTCACCGCCAGAGGAAGCCTATCTGCGGGAGAAAAACGAGTGGGCCGCGCTCGAAGGCGGCTATGCCCATATGCACGGCACCAAACCGCTCACGCTCGCCGCGTCGCTCAACGATTCGCCGGTGGGTCTGGCGGCATGGATCGGCGAGAAGTTTCGCGCGTGGAGCGATTGTGCCGGCGACGTCGAACGGGTGTTCCCGAAAGACGAACTGCTCACCAATATCTCGCTCTACTGGCACACGCAGTGCATCGGCCCGTCTATTCAGATGTACTGGGAAAACCGTCTGCAGCCAATGCGCTTCGCAGGAGCGCAACGTGTCGCGCCGCCGGTGGGCTTCGCTCGTTTTCCGAAGGAGATCCACCGTCCGCCGCGCAGCTGGCTCGAAAGAACCTTCGACGTCGTGCATTGGACCGAGATGCCGGCGGGCGGACATTTCGCCGCGATGGAGCAGCCTGATCTGCTGTGTGCCGAGATCCGGCAGTTTTTCCAGCCATGGCGGCAGCCGCGGCGCTAACCTGATCGGGCGCGAACGGCCCGCAGGTGACGCGTACGCCACCCATTATCTTTAATCATTAAATTTGGTCAGTTCATGCGGAAAACGCCACACCAGCACGTATGATGAACGCTCGCATGGGATAACCGGAACTACGCAGCGGCGAGCGCCACTTTGCAATACGGTTCAGGGCGGCCGCGGCAGGTCAATCAACAACAAGAACGATGCAAAGAACCAAGGCCAATACGAAGCGCGTCATCTATTTCACCCGCGATCCCGCGCCGGAACTGCTGGCGGACTTCCACGCACGCGAATGGGAAGTCGACGTGATCGGTTCGGTGCGTGATGTACGGCAAATCGCGCATGATGGTTCGCTGGCAGCCGGTCTCGTCGATCTGGCAAGCGTGTTCGAGCCGCGTGAAGCCGCCGCGTTGGAATCCTGTCTGGCCATGCCGAACATCGGCTGGGTCGCCATGACAGGCGCCGCCCATCTCGACGATGCACATGCGCGCCGGCTGGTGCGCGACTACTGTTTCGACTATGTCACGCTGCCTGCCGCCAATGCGCGCATCGTCGACACCGTGGGCCACGCCTGCGGCATGATCTCGCTCGGCGAGCCCGCCTTCGTCGACACATCTACGGCGGAAGGCGAGATGATCGGCTCGTGCGAGGCCATGCTCGGGTTATTCCGCCTGATCCGCAAAGTCGCGACGAACGACGCCCCCGTTTTTATTGCCGGCGAATCGGGCACGGGCAAGGAACTCACGGCGGCGGCGATTCACGCGCGCTCGGCGCGCCGTCACGCGCCGTTCGTCGCCATCAATTGCGGCGCGATTCCCGCGCAACTGCTGCAGTCCGAGTTGTTCGGCTATGAACGCGGCGCCTTCACCGGTGCGAAAGAACGCCGGGTAGGACGCGTGGAGGCGGCCAATGGCGGCACGCTGTTTCTGGACGAGATCGGCGATCTGCCGTTCGAAAGCCAGTCGAGCCTGCTGCGCTTCCTGCAGGAGAGCACGATCGACAGGCTGGGCGGCAACGGCTCGATCGATGTCGACGTGCGCGTCATCTCCGCCACCCACGTGGACATGGACGCGGCAGTCGAAGAAGGGCGTTTTCGCGCGGACCTGTACCATCGTCTGTGCGTGCTGAGGATCGATGAGCCGCCGTTGCGCGCGCGCGGCAACGATATCGAACTGCTCGCGCTGTATACGCTGGACCAGCACCGCAAGGACGCGAGCCGCCGCCTGCATGGCTTTTCTGCGGGTGCGATCACGGCCATGCGTCTATACGAGTGGCCCGGCAATGTGCGTGAGCTGATCAACCGCGTGCGGCGCGCCATCGTCATGTCGGAAGGGCGCACCATCTCCGCTGAGGACCTCGAACTATCGGCGTATTCCACCGGCGCGCCCGTGACGCTCGCGCAAGCGCGCGAAACGGCCGAGCGGCAGGCGATCGAACTTGCCTTGCTGCGCCATCGCGGCCGACTCGGCGACGCCGCGCGCGAACTGGGAATTTCGCGCACCACGCTATACCGTTTGCTCGTCACGTATGGTATGCGCGAGAACGGAGAGAGCGAAATGGCGGACTGAAGAAGTTGTGCAGCAAAGTCTGGGCCTCGTCGCTAACTACGCAACAGTCCTCAGATCGTGCCGAACAGTGCGCGAGGACGGTCCTTGAGCGTGCCAGTCAACAGGCGCAGCGCGGTCACGAGCTGATCGCGGCTTGTCGCGCAGGCGAGGTTGATGCGCACGCCGTGCTCGATCTCGGAGCGGTCCACGGCGAACGCGGAGGACGGCATCACCACCACGCCACGCGCTTTCGCATTAGCCGCGAAATCGTCGGCGCGCCACGGCGGCGGCAATTTCAGCCACACGAACATGCACGCGGGATCGGTCTGCAGCAGCTCCTGCGGCAGCAGTTCGCGCGCAAGGTCCTGGCGCGCGCGAATCTCGGCGAGCTGTGCCTCCATGATGTGACGCGCGGTGCCGTCCTCGATCCAGATGGACGCGATCAGCATGGACATCGGCGCGGGCATCCAGGCGGTGGTGCGCACCGCTTCCGCGCATAACGCGGCGCTGTCCGGCGGACTCAGCAGATAGCCGAGCCGCAGCCCGGGCGCGAGAATCTTCGAGGTGGCCGCGAGGTGGAACGTGAGTTCCGGACACAGGCTCGCGATGGTCGGCAGGCGCTGCGACACGAGCGGCCCGTACACGTCGTCTTCGATGATCGCCACGCCATGCCGGCGCGCGATATCGACGAGCGCCATGCGGCGTTCGAGACTCATGGTCGTCACAGTCGGGTTCTGCAGATTCGGCACCGTGAAAATCGCCTTCACCGGCATGCGCTGACAGGCACGTTCCACTTCGTCGGTCAGCAGGCCGTCACGATCGCTAGGAATGCCAACGATCTCGAACTGGAACACCGGGGCGAGCGCCTTGAGGCCGTAGTAGGTGAGCTGGTCGGCGAGGATCACGCCGTCGGTGCCGATCAGGCAGTTCAGCACGGCGTACAGGCCATGCTGCGCGCCGCTCGTCACCACCACATGCTCGGCCGACGGCGTGAAGCCGGGAGCGGCCATCCAGCGTGCGCCGGCGGCGCGCGCCCACGCCGGTCCCTGCGGCGGCTGGTACTCCTGCACTTGCGGATAGCGCGGATCGCGCGGCAAATCGGCCAGCGTGCGGGCGAGACAGTCCAGAAACTCGCCCGTGGCCGGGCGGTTGACCGTCAGGTCGATGGCCGCGTTGCTGGTGGCCGGGGCCGGCTCGACGCTCGGCATCGCGCCGCCGGTGACGAGCGAGCCGCGCCGCGTGCTGCCGATCACCAGGCCGCGCAGTTGCAATTCCCTGTACGCGCGCGACACCGTCGACACGTTGATGCCGAGTTCGGTAGCCAGTTGCCGCTGTGGCGGCAGCCGGCTGCCGGGCGGATAGACGCCGCTGCGAATCTCGCTCTCGATCGAACTGGAGACCTCGAGATACGTGGAGCGTCGCGCGGTCTCCGGCGCGCCATTGGCCGTGCGGGCGGCGTCTTTGTCAGAAGCCATAAGATCAGGTGTCTCCATACAAAACTGGCTTTGTCCGCAATTGTGCGGAGTTTTGCCGATTCTATACCAGACCGACCCGGCTGCAACCTTTTGAGTGCGGTGCCACGCTATTCCTCGCTGCGCTGCGGCAAAGAGCGCGGCGACGGGACCATCCAGGGAAAATGCCAGGGCCACACAATGCGCGTTTTAATTGCACACAAAAAAATATTGTGTGATTCTAGCTCTCATGGTTTGTCTGGTGGCGCGCATCAGGAAACGTCGCCGGATTGTGTCCCGCAATCTGTCTGCAGGAGTAACTAGATGAGTCTTTCCCCGTCCTCCACCCCCGACGCCACGCCGAAACTCGGCGCCGCGCTGCGCCAGCGGCACGTCACGATGATCGCGCTCGGCGGCATCATCGGCGCTGGCCTGTTTGTCGGCAGCAGCGCCACGCTTGCCACCGTCGGCCCTGCCGCCTGCGTGTCGTATCTGGTGGCCGGCATCGTCGTGCTGATGGTCATGCGCATGCTCGGCGAAATGGCGCTGGCGGTACCGGGCGTCGGCTCCTTCACCGAATACGCGCGCATTGGCCTCGGCAACTGGGCGGGTTTCACGAGCGGCTGGCTTTACTGGTACTTCTGGGTGATCGTCGTCGCGGTCGAGGCGGTAGCGGGCGCGGCCATCCTGCAACGCTGGATACCCGCGCCGGTGTGGATGATCGGTCTCGTCCTGCTCTCGGTGATGACCTTGATCAATCTGCTCTCGGTGAAATCGTATGGCGAATTCGAGTTCTGGTTCGCGTCGATCAAGGTCGCGGCGATCATCGTGTTTATCGCGATCGGCGCAGCCTACGTGTTCGGCTTCGACCATACCGGCAGCGCGGTGACGAATCTGATCAGCCATCGCGGCTTCATGCCGTTCGGCGCCATGTCGATTTTCGCGGCGGTGCCGACGGTCATTTTTGCGGTAGGCGGTGCGGAAATCGCCACCATCGCGGCAGCCGAGTCGGATGATCCCGCCAAAAGCGTGGCAGCCATGACGCGTTCGGTGATTCTGCGCGTCATCACGTTCTACGTGGGCTCGATGTTCCTGATTGCCTGCATCGTGCCGTGGGGCAGCATTGTGACCGGACACTCGCCGTTCGTGGCCGCGCTCGAAACCATGCGGATTCCCGGCTCGGCCGACATCATGAACGCGATCGTGCTGGTCGCTGTGCTCTCGGCGCTGAACTCGGGTTTGTATGTGTCGTCGCGGATTCTGTTTCGCCTCGCCGAGCGTGGCGACGCGCCGAAATCGCTGCTGAAGCTGACGCCGCACAAAGTGCCGCGGCTCGCGGTGCTGCTGAGCAGTGTGGTCGGCTATGTGGCGATCGTCGCGGCCATCGTGTCGCCGCAAGGGGTGTTCCTGTTCCTCGTGAACGCGTCGGGCGCGGTGATGCTGTTCGTTTATCTCGCCACGGCGCTCGCGCAAATCCGTATCCGGCGCCGCATCGAGGCGACCGAGCCGCAGCGGCTGACGCTGAAAATGTGGCTGTTCCCATGGCTCTCGTACGCAGTGGTGGTGGCGATCGTGGGTGTGCTCGTCGCGATGGGCAGCGATCCGGCCTTGCGCCCGCAGTTGATGGCGAGCGCGGCGAGTCTCGCGGTGGCGTCGGCGGCGTATATGCTGGTAGCGAAGCGCCCGCAGCGCGACGGCACCGCGACGGGCTACCTCTCGCGCATGGGCCGGGAAGCATTTGAAGGACGCGAGTGATGCCGGACGTCGCCATTATCGGAGCGGGATTCATCGGCCTCGCGAGCGCTGCGGCGCTGATGCGCGACGGCCATCGGGTCACGCTGTTCGATCCGGCCGGCGTCGGGCAGGGCGCGTCGTTCGGCAATGCCGGCACCTTCGCGCACTATGCGTGCATTCCGGTCAACAACCCGTCCGTGTTCCGCGATCTGCCGCGCTTTCTGCTCTCGAGCCAGAGTCCGTTCCGTCTGCGCTGGGGTTATCTGCCGCATCTTGCGCCGTGGCTCGCGCGCTTCATGATGAGCTCGCTGCCGCGCCGCTACGAAGCCAGCGCCGGCGCGCTCGCCGCCTTGCTCGATTGCGCGCACGAGGGTTATGCGCCGCTTCTCGCCGATGCGGAACTGGCGCGCTACGTCCGGCCGCGCGAATGTCTGTACCTGTACTCGAGCGCGGCTTCCTTCGATGCCGCGCGCCCCGCGCTCGACCTGCGCCGCAAGCTGGGGGTGGCGTTCGAGGTGCTCGACGGCGCCGCCATCCGGGCGCTCGAACCGTCGCTGGCGCCGATCTTCGAGCGCGGTGTGCTGTTCAGCAATAGCTGGCATTTTTCCGATCCACAGGCCTTTCTGCAGACGCTCTATCTGCAACTCGCCGCCCAGGGTCTCTCGCTGGAACGCACCACGGTCGACGCGGTGCAGCCCGCGGCCGACAGCGCGAGCCTGACGATAGGCGGCGTGGCGCGCCGTTTCGATTACGTCGTGGTGGCGACCGGCGCGCGTTCGGCGCAGTTCGCCGCACAGTGCGGCGATCGCGTGCCGCTCGATACGGAGCGCGGTTATCACGTGCGCTTTCCCGGCGCGCAGCACCTCGTTTCCCGGCCGGTCGGCTGGGCCGAGCGCGGTTTCTACATGACGCCGATGAGCGACGGCTTGCGCGTGGCGGGCACCGTCGAACTCGCCGGTTTCGGCGACACGCGCAACCGTTCGCTGATCGATCTGCTGACGTTTTCATCGAAGCGGGCGCTGCCCGCACTGGATAAGCCGGATAGCAACTGGCTCGGATTCCGTCCGACGCTGCCCGACGGCGTGCCCGTGCTCGCCTGCTCGCGCGCGAGCGAGCGTGTGATCTACGCGTTCGGCCATCAGCATCTCGGGCTGACGCTGGCGGGGGTGAGCGGGCGCATCGTCGCCGATCTGGTCGCGCGGCGTGCGCCGCCGCTCGATCTCGCACCGTACGCGGCCACGCGTTTCTGATTGCCGACTGGCACCGAGGTTTCGTATGCAGGAAATTTTTCAGGCCTTACCGCAAGCAGTGCAGAACGGTTTCGACGCGTCGCGCATCGGATCGGCTGACTATCGAACAAGCGCGACGTCACATCCCACAAGGAGCGCATCATGAATCGCCGCTATTGGCTGTTGAGTGCCACCGTCTGCGCACTCGCCACGTATATCCCGTCTTCGTGGGCAGCCGACCCCGAAGTCGTCAAGATCGGTTTCGTCGGTCCGTTGACGGGGCCGGTTGCGCGGGTCGGCAAGGACTTGCAGTACGGCGCGCAATTGGCGCTCGATGAAGAGAACGCGAAGAATCCGACCGTCGGCGGCAAGCCGGTCAAGTTCGTGCTCGACGTGCAGGACGATCAGGGCGACCCGCGCGTGGCGATCCAGGTCGCGCAGAAGCTGGTCGACGACGGTGTGGTGGGCGTGATCGGCCATTACAACTCGGGTTGCAGCATTCCGGCCTCGTCGGTCTATCATCAGGCGAATGTGGCGATGATCACGCCGGGTTCGACCAACCCGCAATTGACCAAGCAAGGGTTCAAGAACGTGTTCCGCACCATGGGGCATGACGGCGTTGGCGGCGTCGTGGCGGGGCATTTCGTGGTGGAGCAGATGAAGGCCAAGCGCATTGGCATCATCGACGACCGGACCGCATTTGGCCAGGGGCTCGCGGATGCCTTTGAAAAGGGCGCCAAGGAAGCGAACGGCAACATTGTCGATCGTGAATTCACCAACGACAAGGCGATCGACTTCCGCGCCATCCTGACCTCGCTCAAGAGCAAGAACGTCGATCTGATTTTCTTCGGCGGGCTGGATGAACAGGGCGCGATGCTGGTCAAACAGATGCGCTCGCTGGGTATGACCGCGCAGCTGTTCGGCGCGGGCGCGCTCAAGAGCAATGCGTTCCTGCAGATTGCCGGGGCGGCGGGTGACGGCACGCAGGATCTCGAGCCGGGTCCTGCGCTCGACAAGCTGCCTGCCGCGCAGGCGTTCGGCAAGCGCTACAAGGCGCGTTTCAATCAGGATGTCGAACTGTACGCGCCGTTTGCCTACGACGCCGCGCTCGCCATGATCAAGGCGATTCACGCCGCCGACTCGCTCGACCGCGCGAAGATCGTCGACAGCCTCGCGAAGGTGACGGTGACCGGGGTCACCGGCAATATCACGTTCGACCCTTATGGCGATCTGATCAAGCCGCCGTACACGTTGTTCCAGGTTCAGCAGGGCCAATGGAAGAGTGTGAAGACGGTGGGCGGGGCGTGATGAGCCGCGCGAACCCCGGCAAGCAGCAGAGGGTTCGTTGAGGTTGTGAGAGGCCGCGGCGCCGCCATTGGCGGGCGTCGCGGCCAAAGTTTCATGCGCGCGATGCTGACGATCCGTACTTCCGCACTACCCGCTGAAATCCGGATCGCCTTGCACCAGCTCATGCACCCATTCGCTGAACACCCTCACGCACATGCTCAACCGGCGATGCGGATAAAGGATGGAAAGCGGCATGGCCGGACACACGCAGCCGCGCAGAATTTCACGCAGTGCGCCCGTTTCGATCGCCTTTGCCGCCATGAAGCGCGGCACCTGGATGATGCCCAGTCCTTCCACCGCAGCCGCGACATACGCCTGGCCTTCATTGACGGCGAGGCTGCCGGCGAATGCCTTTCGGGTTGGAACACCGTTCAGGCTCAACTCGAGCGGATAGATCTTCCCCGTGCGCGCCGAAAAATAATTCACTATGCGATGCCGGTCGAGTTCGTCGGGTGTGGCGGGCTCGCCCATCTCGTCGAGGTAAGCCGGCGCGGCACAAATGATTGTGCGCACACTGCCGAGCGATCTTGCCACCAGATTCGAATCGTCGAGCACGCCGATACGGATCACGCAATCCACGCCTTCCTGCACCAGATCGACGTTACGGTCGCCCAGCCCCAGTCTCACCGTGATGTCGGGATAGCGGGTGTTGAACTCGCGCATCATGGGAATCAGCACGTTCGCGGCGAACGTGGCGGAGGTATCCACGCGAATCGTGCCGCGCGGGTTCTGACGCTTGCTCGATAACGCGGACTCGGCGTCGGCGACGTCGGCAAGAATGCGCGCGCAGTACTCGTAGTAGAGCGCTCCGTCGTCGGTGACCTGGACGCGGCGCGTCGTGCGATGGAGCAGGCGCACGCCCAGATGCGTCTCCAGATTCTGCACGAGTGTCGACACCGAGGCGCGCGGCATCTCCAGCGAGTCGGCGGCCTTCGAGAAACTCGACGCATCCACGACGCGCTTGAACACTGCCATGCCTTGAAGCATGTCCATACGGTGTTGTCCTCTCGATTGATGACCGTCGCAAGCTCGTTGAAATGATAGCGGCGGTGCGCCCGCGGTGGGCAGGCCGGAGCAGCCTACGAGTTCACGTACTTGCCCACATCGGCCTTGACTCCCGATCATCAGCGCCTATAGTTCACCATATGGCAAAGTCTCCAGTCAGTCAACTCGATCGTACGTTTTCCGCGCTGGTGGATCCCACCCGGCGGGCCATCCTCGCGCGTCTCGAGCGCGAGCCCGGCCTGTCGGTCATGGAAATCGCGCGTCCGTTGCCGCTCAAGCTGCCCGCCGTCATGAAGCACCTCGACGTGCTGAGCGACGCGGGGCTGGTGTCGCGCACGAAGACGGGCCGAACCGTCTCGGTCGAGCTGGTGGCCGGCCCGATGGAGGAGGCGATGGCGTGGTTGAGACGCTACGAGCGCTTCTGGTCCGCGAGCCTCGACCGGCTCGCCGATTTTGTGGAGGGGAATGAGGAATGAACAACGAAAAGCCCAGCCTGACCATCGTGCGGCGCATCAAGGCGCCGCCCGCCCGAGTCTACGCGGCGTGGACGCGGCCCGAACTGATGGCGCGCTGGTGGGGCCCCGACGGCGGGCCGGTGTTGAGCACCGAAGCCGACCCGCGTGTGGGTGGCCGTTTTCGCGTGGTGTTCCAGACGCTCGACGGCGAAACGCACGATTGCAGCGGCGAGTATCAGGAAGTGGAACTGGACCGCAAGCTGGTCTTTACCTGGCAGTGGGTCACGTTGCCGGAGCGGCAATCTCTCGTGAGCATCAGGTTTCGGCCGATCGAAGAGGGCACCGAGCTGACTTTCACGCATTCGCAGTTCTTCGACGAGGCCGCGCGCGACGGTCATCGGGTCGGCTGGACCGGCTCCTTCGAGAAGCTCGAGGCACTGCTTGCCGAGCTTGAAAGCGCGCAGACATGAGACCCATGCGGGTCGCAGAACACCACTGAGCATCACTGAGCACCCCTGAGCATCACCGACTCAACTCCACCGAGGTCGACTATGAAACTCTATTATGCTGAGACGCTTGCCCCCAGAAAAACCTGCGCAGTCGCAGAGTATTTAGATATGCCAATCGACTACGTGTTCGTCGATCTGCGCAAAGGCGAACAGAGCACGCCGGCCTATCTGGCGCTCAATCCGAACGGCAAAGTGCCGACGCTCGTGGATGGCGACAAGAGCATCTGGGAAGCAGACGCGATCATCTGCTATCTGGCTCAGCGTGCGGAATCCGCCCTCTGGCCGCGCACGGCACAGCAGCAGATCGAAGTTTTCCGCTGGTTCAGCTGGAATAACCAGCATTTCTACCGGTACGGCGGCGCGCTTTATTTCGAACATCTGGTCAAGCCGTGGGTCGGACTCGGCGGGCCGGATCCGGCCAAGGTCGCCGAAGCGCAAGGGTTTTTCCGCAAGCATGCCGGCGTGCTCAACCAGCATCTGAAGGGCCGCAAGTGGCTGCTCGGCGACGATCTGTCGGTTGCGGACTTTGCGGTCGGCGTCGCCCTGCCGTACGCGAAGAGCGCGGCAATGCCGCTGGAGGAGTTTCCGGAGGTGCAGCGCTGGCACGATCAGTTGAACGCGTTCGACGCCTGGCGCAATCCGTTCCCCGCGCGCCAGGACCAGGTCGCGGTGAACGCCTGAACGCGTTCCTGAACGCGTTCCTGAGCACGCCCGAAGGCACCTGAAGGAGCGATCATGTGCTGCGCAATCGTTGCCCTCACGATGACCCTGCTGGCCAGCTGGCGCAGCGTGTCCGGGTCGCTTGCCGGGCGCGCGGGGTGGCTGCGCCGGATCGCGATCGCGGTGATCGCGATTGGCGCGGCCGCGGGGTCGGCCATGGCGGCCGATCAGTTCGCCGCCGCGGGTGGCGGACAGCCGTCGTTTGTCACTCGCCTGAGCAGCCTGCCAGTCTGCGGACACTTCATCCGCTAGGGAGCCGCCTCCCGCCGGAACAAAAAAGTTAATCCGATCGGGAATAAAGCCGCCGCTTCCCCGGTCATGCCTCACGAACCGACTCGCAAGGGCCGCTGGATGGTCCACGGCCCGCCTGCGAATCGTCATCGTGAGGTCAACATGTCGTCAGATCAATCATTCGACGCGTCGCGGCGGCGCGCGCTGAAGTGTCTCGCATTCGGTGGCGTCGGCACCGTTTTCACGCTCGCGGGCGGCATTCTGACGCCGGTGGAACTGGCACTTGCCGCCGACCCGACTTCAGCCGCAGGCAAGGCGGGCGTGCCGCTCTTCCTGCAGATCAGCGACTCGCACATCGGCTTCAACAAGGAAGCCAATCCGGACGTGGCGGGCACGCTGAAGCAGACGATCGACTACGTCAACGCGATGCCCGTCAAGCCGGCGCTGACCATCCACACCGGCGACATCACGCATCTGTCCAAGCCCGCAGAATTCGATCTCGCGGCCCAGTTGATGTCCGGCCTGAACATCACCGAGCTGCACACCGTGCCAGGCGAGCACGACGTGACGGACGGCCCCGGCACCGAATACTTCAGCCGCTTCGGCAAGGCGTCGGACAACAAGGGCTATTACAGCTTCGATCATCAGGGCGTGCACTTCGTCGCCCTTGTCAACGTCATGCATTTCAAGCCGAACGGTCTGGGCGGGCTCGGCGACGACCAACTCGCGTGGCTCGAAAACGACCTGAAAGGCCGCTCGTCGAGCACGCCGATCGTCGTGTTCGCGCATATGCCGATGTGGACGATCTACGAGCCGTGGGGCTGGGGCACCGGCGATGCCGGACAGGCGATGAGCTATCTGCAGCGCTTCGGTTCGGTGACGGTGCTCAACGGCCACATTCATCAGATCGTATCGAAAGTGGAAGGGAACATTACGTTCCATACCGCGCGCTCGACCGCCTATCCACAGCCGACCGCGGGCGACGGCCCCGGCCCCGGACCGCTGAAGGTGGCAAGCGACCAGCTCCCCAAAATGCTCGGCGTCACGAGCATCAAGATCGCGCGCCATCCGCTGAAGGCGACGCTCGACGATATGACGCTGGTTTGAGATTCAGCCCTTTTTAATCGCAGGAGATCAGTCATGCAGATAAAAAATAGCCGCCGCGTGCTGCTGGCCGTGGCCGCAAGCGCGGTACTCGCCGCGACGCTGGCAGGCGTGACACCGGCCAGCGCGCAGACCCCGAACGCCGTCGTCATCAAGAACTTCATGTTCACGCCGATGGAACTCACGGTCAAAGCCGGCTCAACAGTTACCTGGAAGAATCTCGACGGCGAACCGCATACGGTCGTCAACGACGCGGGCCTGTTCCGCTCATCGGCGCTCGACCAGGACGACACATTCCAGTTCAAATTCGACAAGCCGGGTGTCTACAAGGTGTTTTGCGGCATCCATCCAAACATGAAGGAGACCATTACGGTGCAGTGAGCGGTACTTCGGACACGGACGCAGGGGCGGGCATGCCGGCGTGTGGCGCAACCGCGTAAGCGGTTCGTGGCTGCCAATGTTCGATCTGGATTCGGGCAGGCGTGGTTGTTGCGTCACCGACGGTTGAGCGCGGCATGCTTGCCGCGCGAGGCCCGTGCAGTGTACGTCAGCGCGCGGCGAGGCTTCACGGCGTGGTGCGCGGCTACACGCGGCTTGGCACGTTTTACCTGTGTCTTCCATGCAAAACGCCAGGCAAAACCACGCCGGCCGGACTCGCCAAACACACGTTTAAAGCGCAGCATGACGGTGTTGTGACCGTGCGACGAGCGGGCTGGATACGTCGCATGGCTTTGCACCGGCCGGCAAACTCGTTTGAAATAAGGTCTGGCCACCGGTCAGAGGCGGGGATTCCGGAGAGTATGACGATGTTCGACGATACCGGTTTGCCAAATTCAGCACGCGATGCGATGGCCGGCGGCAGCGCGACGGATGGCGTCGCCCCGGCCGCCGGGCCGCCGCCCCGGTTCGGACGCCTCGCCCTGTGCGTGGCCGCGATGAGCGCCCTGGCGATTGGCGTCATGGGCACGGTGGCGTACGGCGTGTGGTTCAACCACGATCAGCAGGCGTATGCCGCAGCGATAGTCGGTGCGCGGCAAGCGCTCGGAACCAGCGCATCGGCGACGGCCGGGAAGGTCGCTGTGGCTTATCCCGCCAGTGCGGCGGTGGCTCCTGCTGCGGCGACGACCGTGCTAGCGAAGTCCCAGCCGCCGGCGGTGCGTGGCATAACATCGGGCACAACGCCGGGTGCAACGCCGTCGGTAACTCAGGTGCCGGTGATGGATCCGGAACCGGGTGGGCCGCTCGCGTCCTATTCGGGCCAGGTCGTGGGGCGTTCGGCGCAGCCGGCCCAAGTTGTCGTGACGGCGAACGCTGCGCCCGCCGCATCCGCGTCGTCCAGCGCGAGCGCCCGACCGGCCGCGAGCAGCGGCAATCCGCCGGCGCAACAAGTGGCGTCGGTTCGGCCGGGCAAGGAGGGGCGTGCCACGCCTCAGGAACACCGCGCGAACGCGCGGCATAAAGACTCGTCTCTGTTCGCCCGCGTCGGACAGTTTCTGCGGCGTGTGAGTTATCGGCAGCATGGCAACCCAAACCCAAGCCGGCAAGACAACTACTCGCATCCCTGAGCGGCCCGATGCGGCGCCGGCGGGTTCGCGGCGCGCATCCAGGGTCCGCTTCTGGCCCACACCAGCGGTCCTCGCCGGTGCGTCGCTGCTGTGCCTGCTGATCGGCCTGTTCTATCTCGCTTTCGAGATCAGAGCGATTTTCTCCGACCAGTTGAAACAGGAATATGCCGGGCTCGTGCTCGAATCGGCCGCGCACGCGGAAAGTGCCCGCGTGGCGGCGGGTGTCTGGGAATACCGGCCCGGTGACAGCCACGTCCAGCTGGAAGGCGAACGGCGCGCGCGCGAGGAGCTCGCCAATCGCCTGACCGCGCTTGCGGCGCTCGTCAACGGCAGTCCTTCCGCCGCGCCGCGCCTGCCGGTGCCGGCGTTGCGGCCCGACGCCGAGTTGGCGGAGACCGACGCATTGCTCGCCTCGGTCGCGGCGTATTGGCGTGCGCAGCGCGATGCGGACGGCGCCGACGTGCGGGTGCGCGTGACCCACGTCGCGAACATGCTGATCGCACTGGCCGCGCTGCTGTTCAGTTTGCTGCTCACCGCGCTGGGCCTGTACGCAAAGCGCAATCTTCAGTTGGCGGGCGAGTCGCATGAATTCGAATATGCGTCGTTGCACGACGCGATGACCACGCTGCCGAACCGGCGCAAGCTTTTCGCCACCCTCGAAGAGGTGGGCGCGCAGATGCAAGCCAGCTCGTCGCCCGGCAAGATGGCCGTGCTCTATGTGGACCTGGACGGCTTCAAGCAGGTCAACGATTCGCTCGGGCATCGCGTCGGCGACGAATTCCTGATCGCGGTGTCGCGGCGGTTTCGTGATTCGGTGCGCAAGGTCGATGTCGTCGCGCGGATCGGCGGCGACGAGTTCGCGGTGCTGATTCGCGAATTTTCAACGGATATGGAACTGGCCGTGATTGCCCGGCGGCTTATCGCCTGCGTGGTCGAGACCGACAGGCAGATGGGGATCGGACTGGTTCGCGCGAGCGTCGGCATCGCCAGCTTTCCTGATCTCGTGGACGATTACCAGCGCCTCGTCGCCGCGGCGGACGAAGCGATGTACCGCGTGAAGCGCGGCGGCAAGAACGGTTACGCGTTCGTGGCCCGCCCCGATCGAGCGGCAGAGTCCGGGTGATTGCTGCTCCACGCTCAACGTCCGCGCCCGATGCAGCCGCTGATTGATGATGCCGGGTCACAACCCGGCGGACATGGATCTCCACGCGCACGCTGAAGCGGGTTTCGTGATACAAGATCGAGGCTTGCCGGTGTGCGCCAATGCCTGCGCCGGCATCGTGGCCGTCATTCCGATTCCACTCGCAGCGGAAAGATCCATGTTCAGATATTCGTTGACGCGCGCCGTCGGGCGCTTGTGCCGGGCCGAGGAATGGGTTGGCGTCGTTCTCGCCACCGCGCTGGCCGCCTGCGCGCCGGTGCCGCCTGCGGTCAATCAAGCCGCCGTTCAACCCGCGAATCAGGCCAGTGCGCCGGCCGCCGTCCGCCCGGCCGACGGCCCGCTTCCGGTTCCACCCAACCTCGTGGCGCTGGCCCAGCCGGCCGGTCAGAAACGATTGACGGCGTCCGCCGCCAGCCAGTCGTACTGGCCGCTGTCGCAGTACTTCGAAACGCAGCGCAACGAAGCCTATTGTTCGGTCGCGAGCTCGGTCATGGCGCTCAACGCATTAGGCATTCGCCGGCCGGAGTCGAGCCAGTATGCGGACTTCCCGTTTTTTTCGCAGGAAGACTTTTTTCACGGGATCGATCCGCAGGTCGCCAACGCGGCGCAGGTATCGAAAGAGGGCATGACGCTCGATCAGCTCAGCGCGGCGTTGAGCACCTTTCCGGTCGAGGTCAGGAAATATCATGGAGCGGACCTGTCGCTCGACCAGTTCCGCGATCTGGTCCGCACGACCACGCAGCATAACGACCGCTTCGTGCTGTTGAATTTCAGGCGCGTGGAGATCGGCGAGACGGGCGGCGGGCATTGGTCGCCGCTGGCCGCTTACGACGCGGCCAGCGACAGCGCGTTGCTGCTGGACGTAGCGCGCTACAAATACCCGGCAGTGTGGGTGCCGGTTACGCAGCTATACGCGGCCGCGCTGGCGGTGGATAGCGTGAGCGGACTTTCACGCGGCATCGTGGTGATCGGCAAGCGTCCGAATTGACGCGCGTGTTTCACTCGTTCTCGTTGCGCCATTCGGTCAGTCCTTCCCGCACGTTCAATTCGATGAACGAAGGCATTGCACGCAGGCTGCGGATATAACGCGCAAGATTCGGCCAGCCGAGCGCGGGGCGCGGCATGTTGCGGGTCCAGCGCATCAACATGACGGCGAGGAAATCCGCCGTGCTGAGCTTGCCGCCGATCAGATACTCATGGGTGGCGCCGAGATGGGCGTCGAGCCGGTCCCAGGCTTCTTCAAGGCGGCGGCGGGCGAGCGCGCGAACGGCTTGCGCGCCTTCGGCATCGCCGTCGACGTCCGCATAAAACCAGTCGCGCATGGCCGGCAAAACCGTGTTGGCGAGATAGACCATCATTTCGAACCACGCGGCGCGCTCGGGCGTTCCCGGCTGCGGCGCGAGACCGGCGTCGGCATGCCGCTCGGCCAGCAGCATCAGCAACGCGGCCGACTCGTGGCGCGGCGTGCCGTCGACCACCAGCGTAGGAACCCGGCCCGATGGATTGAGCTGCCGGTACGCCGGGTCGTGCTGCTGACCCGCATCGATATCGACGAGCCGCGCCTCGAAGGCGACGCCCATTTCGATCAGCATCCAGTGCACGGCCATGCTTGCCGCGCCGGGGGAATAGTAGAGAACGTAAGACATTGATGCGCTCCGCGTGTCGCTTGATTGTCAGGGTTCGATCCGGCGCCTAGTCTACCGTCGTTCCCCGCGCAGCGAACGCGCCCGGGCATAAAAGAAAAGGGGCGGTCGCCGAAGCGACAGCCCCTTCATTTACCGCTGCGCGGAACGTCCAGATGCGCCTATTACGTCATGCAGCGCCTTAGTGAACCGATGCCTGCGTCTGCTCGGCCGGCCGCGGCTGCGTCACCGCGCTAACCACCGCGAACACAATGATATTCACCGCCAGCGCGAGGAAGCCGATATTCACGTCCTTGAGCGCATCGGGCAGGAACGGCATCAACTGACCGACGCTAAGGTGCATGGTGGTCGTGACCGTCACCACCGCCACACCGGCCAGAATCCCGCAGAACGCCCCCTGGCGCGTCGCGCGATTATGCGGACGCAAACTGCAGATCACTGCGGGAAACAGCTGGGTCACAAAGCTGTAACCCATCAGCAGCAGCGCGACGATGGTCTCGCCGCCATGCAGCGTGAAACCGACCGCCACCAGCGCGACCACCGGCACCAGAAAGCGGGCGAGTTTCGCCACGGTGGCGTCCGACGCGTTGCGGTTCACCATGCCGCGATACACGTCGTTGGCGAGCAGCGTCGAGGCGGAAGTGAGGATCATCGAGCCCGGTACCAGCGCGGTCAGAATGCCGGCCGCGCCGATTACGCCGACGAACCACGGATCGAAGGTCTGCAACGACAGACGGAACAGTGACAGGTCGATGTCGCCGCCTTTCAGACCCGGCACCTTCAGCGTCGCCGCGAAGCCCACGAAGAACACGAACAGCAGAATCAACTGGTAGAGCGGCAGCACCATCGCATTGCGGCGGAAAATGCGCGCGTCCTTGGCCGTGTAAATCGAACCGAACGTGTGCGGCCACATGAAGAAGCCGAGCGCGGTCAGCAGCACTGTCGACTGGAACCAGATCACGCTCGAGCCCTTGGCCGGGAAGGTCAGGAAGCCGGGGCGGGCGGCGTCGACTGCGCGGAACATGTTGCCGAGGCCGCCGTAGTAGTGCAACGGCAGGTAGATGCCGAGGAACAGCACGATCGCCAGAATCAGCGTGTCCTTCACGACCGAATTCCATGCGGAGCCGCGCACGCCGGAGATGGTCACGTACGACGTCACGACAATGGCGCCGATCCAGATGGCCGCGGTGGATGAAATCACGCCATATGAGGCCGTCGCGACGATGATGCCCAGCCCCTTCAGCTGCAGCACGAGGTAGGGAATCAGCGCGGCCACGCCGACCAGCGCGACGAGCGTGCCGAGTGCCGGACTGTCGTATTTGCGCGAGAAGAAGTGCGGTTGCGAAACGAGGTGCTGATTCTTGGCGTAGCGCCAGATCGGCGGCAGCATCCAGTACGAGAGGATGTAGGCGAGCGTGCCGTACGCAAGAATGTAGTAGACCGGCGCGCCCTTGCCGTAAGCAAAGCCGCTGCCGCCGAGGAAGGTGAAGGTCGTGTAGATTTCACCCGCCATCAGCAGGAACACGAAGGCCGTGCCGAAGCTGCGGCCGCCCACCGTCCATTGTTCGAGACTCATGTCGTGACCGCGCCGCGCGCGCACGCCGAGGCGCAGCGCGAACAGCGTGATCGCCGTAATGATGATGAGTGCGCTCATGGGCGTGCCTCCTCGCCGTCGGCGGCGAGCTGACGGTTGGACGGATCGAGGCGGTAGATGATGCCCATGATGATCGCGCTGAGCACGACCCACATGACGATCCAGGCCAGCACGAACGGCATGCCGAGCATCAGCGGCTCGACACGGTTCACAAACGGGACACCGAACAGAATGCCGATGAACGGCAGCGCGGCGAGTACACGAAGCAACATGGGGGCAACTCCTCGAAGCGGTAAGTACGTCTCGTTGAAAGTGCAGCTTCGCTGATGACTTTATGCCTGATGCTTTGGTCACGTAAAGTCAGTCAATAAAATGTAGGCTTTCTGAAAGTTGCGGACGCATCCTTTTCTTGCCGGTTGCTGCGCTGCAAGGCGGCACGTTTATCGTGGCGCGCCGATGGGTGCCCGCAGTCGTCTGGCTTTTTTACCGTATTGCCTGGCGCGCCGCGATATGATTCTGCCCAGGCAGCGCGAGCATCTTCTGGATCGTCTGAGCGAATCCAGTTTCATCAACATGACGCGGCGTTCGAGTTGCGCGAATCGTCGCGTACCCGGGCCGCCGTTCGACACGGATCGCATATGGTCGAAAGTCTGATCTCGGACATTCTGTTTGGATTTACCGGGCTGATCAGCATCATCAACCCGATC
Organism: Paraburkholderia ginsengiterrae; assembly: GCF_001645125.1. Lineage (GTDB taxonomy): Bacteria > Pseudomonadota > Gammaproteobacteria > Burkholderiales > Burkholderiaceae > Paraburkholderia > Paraburkholderia ginsengiterrae. Next base: position 35,183 of record NZ_LXKA01000351.1, read on the forward strand.
GGCATTGCTTTCGTCTTCCTTGACCGGACTGCCTCGTTGACCACGGAGGAGCGCACCGCGCTCGCCCGCAAAATCGCCATCAACGTGGTGTGCGTGCTGCTGGTGGCGTTTTTCATCGGCACGCCGATTCTGCATTTCTTTGGCATCTCCATGCAGGCGCTGCGCATTGGCGGCGGGCTCGCCGTGGCGGTGGGCGGCTGGCAGATGCTCAACGCGCCCGACACGCAACCGGCTGAACAGCCGGCGGTCAAGCGCTTCGATGCGGACAATGCCATGTCCAAGGCATTCTTTCCACTGACCATTCCGCTGACCACCGGGCCAGGCTCGATCGCCACCGCCATTGCGCTGACGGCGAACCGCACGCATAAGCTCTCGGAGTTTGTGCTGTCGAGCGTTGCCTCCGTGGTCATTTCAATCACGGTGGCCATCACGGTCTATCTGATCTACAGCCGGGCGGTCATCTTTGCCCGTTACCTCGGCGTGGAAGGCACCAAGGTCGCCATGCGTGTATCTTCCTTCTTGCTGCTGTGCATTGGCGTGCAGATCATGCTGACCGGCTTCTCCGAATTCCTGATCCCGATCGCCACCATGCAGCCGGTAGCCAAATAGGTCCGCACCGGGCGGCACAACGCGCCGGGGCGGTCACACTGACCCGACAGGAGCGCATCTCATGTGCCGCTGGCTTGCTTATACAGGTAACCCGCTTCACCTCGAAACGGTGCTGTTCAACGCCAAACACTCCCTGATCGACCAGAGCCTGCATTCACGGCTGGGCCAGACCACCACCAACGGCGATGGTTTTGGCATTGGCTGGTACGGCCACCCGACCGACATTCCGTTTCGCTACCGCTGCATCCAGCCGGCCTGGAGCGACCGCAATCTGCGCGAAGCCGCGCGGGCGATCCGTTCGCCGCTGTTTGTCGCGCATATCCGCGCGGCCACGGGCACGCCCTCCCAGGAAACCAACTGCCATCCATTCCGCTACGGCCGGTGGCTGTTCATGCATAACGGCCTGATACGCAACTTTCCCGCCTTGCGCCGAGATCTGATGATGGCGATCGAGCCGGACCTGTTTTCATCCATTGAAGGGTCGACCGATTCCGAAGTGCTGTTTTTCCTCGCGCTGACTTTTGGTCTGGAGCTGGCGCCCGTCACCGCGCTGAAAAGAATGGTCGCTTTTGTCGAGGAAACGGGCCGTCTTCACGACGTGGAGCAGCCGTTGAACATGACGGTGTGTGCGACCGACGGCGAGCAGATCGTCGCGGTGCGCTATTCGAGCGAAGGCCAGTCGCGCTCGCTCTTTCACAGCACCTCGTTTCATCATCTGCATGAGTTGTATCCGGACGATCCGCGCATTGCAGCGGTCGGCGAAGACGCGTTTCTCGTGCTGTCCGAGCCGCTTGCGGACCTGCCGGGCTGGTGGGAAGAGATTCCCGAAAGCACGGTGGTGGTGGCACGTGGCGGCGAGATCGAGCAGTTTCCATTCGCGCCCGAAGCGGCGTGAGCGCGATGCGCGGCGGCTAGCGCGTCAGCAGCATCGAACTCAACACGGAAAACACCGTTGACGGCAATTCGGCGAGGCGGCTGACCACGACGTTGTGCGGATAAAAGTCCTCCACCGCGTCGGTCAGCACGCCGATGCCCACCAGTTCGATGCCGCGCTTGCCGATGGCGGCGACCCGCTCGCGCAGATCGTGGCGCAACACCTGCGGGTCGCCATCGCCAGTGGACGGATAGCCGTCGGAAAACACCATCAGGATGCGCCGTTCGGCGCGATGCTCGGCGAGCCGCGTGGCGGCCCACGCCAGCGCTTCGCCGTCCGGATTCTCATGGCCGCAATCGATCGCGGCGATGCCGCTGAGATCCGCCGTGCCAAAGCGTTTGTAGACTTTCAGATCGAGCCGTTCGACGAAGCGGTTGTAGCGCCGCAAATCCGCGCCGGCGGCGAGTTGCCGTTCATAAAGCTGCCGCATCGGCGCGGATTCGACCGAGCAGTAGCCGAGCACTTCGCAATCGAAAGACAATTGCGTGAGCGCGTCGCACAACGCGGTCGCACACAGGCGCGCGAGTTCGATCTTGCGCCCGGCCATGGAGCCGCTGCGGTCGATCAGCAGCGTCACGGCCACGTCCCGCCCTTTGGTGGCCCGCTGCGTGCGAAACGGCGTGCGGTAGCCGGGCGAGGTCGCGAGCCTGGCGAGCGCGGTGCGGTCGATCTCGCCGCGCTCCTGCTCGCGACGCCAGCGGGTGCGTTCGTCGGCGCTCAGCGCGCGTTCGAGTTTGTCCTTCAGCGGCGCGGTGTCCGCGCGAGCTTGCGCGCGCAGTTCGCGCCACGCCGCGCTGTCGCCCTGGCCGGTGAGGTCGGTGATGTCGTCGCACTCGCTGTCGACCGGACTCGACCACCCCGCCCGCGACGCCCCCCCGCTGGCGTCCCCCGCGTCGCCCTCGGTGCGGGCACACGGCCCGCCATCATTGGCCTACCACTGCCCCCTCCCTATATCGTTTCTCGCCCCGCCGCCCCCTGC
>NZ_LXKA01000352.1 GCF_001645125.1 Paraburkholderia ginsengiterrae
TCGGGGAGCTCGGCAGCCAGGCGCAGAGGGCGGCCGGCACGAGGGGGTGAAACCCGCGGCCGACGTACGCGCACACCACCGATTGCGATGACAAGAGGCAGCTCAGCAGCATGCGAAAGTGCATGCGCACGCCGAGCTTGCCGGTCGGCTCGCGATTGCTGCCGGGTTCCAGCGCCGCGAGCCGCTGTTCCGTCACGACGAGCCGATACACGATCACCAGCACGATGCCGAAGCAGGCCATCGCGCCAAACGACCAGCGCCAGCCGAGATGGGCCGCGACCGCGCCGCCCAGCGCCATGCCGAACACCGACCCGAACGCGCCGCCCGCCATGAACGCGGCCGTGAGCGTGGAACGCAAGCGGGCCGGAAAAATGCTCAGCACCAGCGCGATACCCGCGCTCCCGTAGGCGGCTTCACCCACACCGACGAAGGTGCGCGCCACCAACATCTCGCCGTAGTTGGTCGACAGCGCGCAGCCGAGCGTCGCGAGGGTCCAGACCGTGGCCATCAGCGCGATACTTCTGACACGGCCCCACCGGTCCGCCATGACCGACAACGGAAATGTCAGGAGACCTACCATCAGCGCGACGACGCTGCTCAGCGACCCCAGCTGCGTGTCCGACAGGTGCCATGCGGACTTGAGCAGCGGAAAAACGGCATTCAGGACCTGCCGCGACATATAGTCGGACAGCAGTAGCCCGACCGTCAGCGCGAACACTACCCACGCGTAAGCGCGCACATCCGAACGCGCCACCGGAAAATCGCCCGTCGCGGGCTCTGCATGCTGCATCAGCAAGATCGTCTCCTCCGCGTCCGGCGCGGCGGCTCCCGGTCGTGATTTCCGTGACGGAATGCACGAAGAGGCCGCTTATCCGATCCGGCTGCCTTGCGGCATCCGGCCAGCGCCTGGAAGCTCCAGTGTGAAGCCCGGCATCAGCGCGGCGGTGTCACGCCGCGCCCATGCCCCCTACATCAGGCAGCGCGCAACGGAATGTTCTTCACATTCGACGCGCGGTTCGGCGCCATGCCATTGGCGGCCAGCGTTTCATCCACCGTTTCGTACTGTACGCCGATCTTGTAGATCTCCCGGGCCTCCTTGCCCGACGCGATCTCGCGGCCCAGTTCGTGCGCCACGCGCACGCACTGCTGGATCTGCTGCACCGAGGTCATGCGCTTGCCGTGCTGATCGATGATCGTGTCCTCGATCCCGCAACGCGGGTGAAGACCCATGGACATCGCCATCATGTTGAACGGCAGCACGTTCTTCAGCAGCGATTCGGCGGTGAGCGTGCAGCCATCCGGCGCGCGATGGACGAAATTGAAGAAGTTGAACGGGTTCGGGCCGTCGAAGCCGCCGCCAATGCCGATCCACGTCAGGTTCAACGGCCCCTTGTAGACGCCCTTGCGCACCAGCCGCTCGAGCGTTTCGAGCGCGTGAATGCCGGTCAGCTGGAAATGCGGCTGGATGCCGGCACCCTGCAAACGCTTCAGGTGTTCTTCGAGCCACGCCGGACCGGCCGGCACAGTCATCTCGCTGTAGGCGGCCTGCAAAACCGGATTGGCCAGCGACGTGCCCGCCAGATACTCCGGATAAAGCAGCTCCATGATGTTCATCTGCGTGGTGTTGATCGCGACCGTCACCTGGTCCGGCTTCGGCGAGAGTTCGGCGAGCATGTGGCGGGTGTCGTCGGAGAGCCACTTCGCGGCCTGGCCGTCGTCTTCCGGTGCAAACGAGATCGAACCGCCCACCTGGATGATCATGTCCGGCACAGCCGCACGCACGCCGGCAATCAGCTCGTTGAACTTCGACAGGCGCTTGGAGCCCTTGCCGTCCAGTTCACGCACATGCAGGTGCAGCACCGTCGCACCCGCCTCGTAGCAATCCACCGCCTTTTGAATCTGCTCTTCCATGGTCACCGGAATGTCTTCCGGGAAATCGGCCGGCATCCATTCAGGACCGTAGGGCGCAACCGTGATGACGACCTTGTCCTGGTTTTCGGGATGCAGCGAATCATCGAGAAATTGCATGTCTTCCTTCCTTCACATCGGGCTAAGGGCGTTCGGCGCCACGGCTCCCCATCCAGAAACAGGAGCGAACACCGAAAGGTATGGGTAGAACGATAGTGGAATCGTGTAGTACACTTTTGCTTTTGCACGACACAGTTTTCGCTTTTCATGCCAGTAAGCGTAAACACCAGCCTCGGCTGTGACGCGCCAAAGGCGGCGTGCAGCGGGCAGAAAAGAACATGCAGGAAGGAGGAGCGATGCAGACGATGGTGCCTGCGGTAACTTTGAGCGGCTATATCGACGTGACGCGGCGGCTGGGCCTGAACCCGGCTGAGATGTTGCGGCAAGTCGGACTCGACACCGCCGCGCTCGCCAACCCCGAGGATCGCATTCCGGTGAATGCCGCCTGTCAGTTGCTCGAGATCACGGCCGCGAAAGCAGCGTGTCCGAACTTCGGGCTGATGCTGGCTGAAACGCGCAAGCAGTTTGGTTCCGGCGTCATCAATATGCTGCTCGCGCACAAAGGCACGCTGCGCGACGTGCTGCTCGCGGCGGCCCAGTACCGGCATCTGGTCAACGACGCGCTGGGCGTCTACATCGAGACGGCCGGGGACACGGTGACCATTCGCGAGGAAATCGTCGCGGACCCGGGTATTCCGACCCGCCAGGCCACCGAGCTGGCTGTTGGCGTGCTGTCACGCCACAGCAGCACGTTGCTGGGGACGCACTGGCAACCGCGCAGTGTGCATTTCACCCACCGCGGCCCCGCTGAACTGCAGTTTTACCGGCGCTTTTTCGGCTGCCCGCTGGAGTTCGAGAGCGACTTCAATGGGATTGTTTGCGATGCCGCGGATCTGGACTATCCGAACCCGACCGCGGACCTGGAGCTGGTCCGCTTTGCAGAGAGTCTCGCCGAGCCGCTCAACGCGGCCGGCGCGGACGCGATCGTCATGGATGTGCGCAAGGCCATCTATCTGCTGCTGCCGCTGGAACAGGCCTCGTTCGAGAACGTTGCCCGGCATCTGCATCTGAGCGTACGCACACTGCAACGCAATCTCGATGCCGCGGGAAGCACGTTCTCCGCGCTAGTGGACGACGTGCGTCACGATCTGGCGCTGCGCTACATTGCCAATGCGCGCTATTCGATGGGCCGCATCGCGGCGCTGCTCGGCTATACCCGCCAGTCGTCATTCACGCACTGGTTCAGCGCACGTTTCGGCATGACGCCGCGCGCGTGGCGAAGCACGCGTTCGCAGTAAATCGTCAGAGGGTTTCAAGCTGAACGGCAAGCGCGCGAAGTTCAGCCACATCGCGCGCTTGCCGGGGTGCACTTTTCGACTGCTTACTGGCTCGCGCCGGTGCCAATGCCCGCCTTCTTCTGCGCGTTCTGCAGATCGGTCGGATAGTTCGGGTCGTTCGCGGCCGGGTGATAGCCCGCGTCTTCGAGCTTCTTCAACTCGGCATTCTTCTTGGCACGGGCCTGCTTGCGTGCCGCTTTGCGCTCGGCCTTGGTCGGCTTCGCGCTGCTTGCCGCGGCGGGCGCCATCGCAGCGGCAGCCGTCGCGTCGCTTGCACCTTGAGCCGCGGCGAGCGGAATGCTGCCGGCCACCATCGCTGTGACGGCAAGCCCGAGCATGAGTTGTTTGAGGGCAGAGCTCTTCATGTCCAAATTCTCCACTTGAAAGTTGGCAATCGCATTGCTGTGCAATGGAGTTGTCTCTATGAGTCTTTTGTTCACCACCGCGAGTCGCGCGCCATGTTCGGTGCGGACAAGCAGATAGAGCTTACAGGCAAAATGCGAAAGAAGCATGCCTCGCGTGGTAGTCCACGCAAGGCTCGCGTCAGTCACGCTTGAGGTTGGCTTGTGCCATTACCCCGCTGTTAAAGAAAAATAAACTTGTACAACTTTGTTGTTGACCCGCAAGCGTATTTTGAGACAACCGGCAACCAAGACACGCTGACTCTATAGTGACTGCTTCGCCTTGAAATTGAAAAACACGAAAAAGCGTTTTTCGACGCTGAGATCAGAAAGCGCAGGGCGCATAATGCTTGCAGACGATTAAATGTCAGAGATTGGCGGGCGGCCTCAGAATTCGTGAAAAATTGCACTCCATGCGAAGTGGCCGCATCTGAAGTTCGCCCACAAAAGGTGGCATCATCTTAAAATACGCGAATAATATTTCACTATTATCGATCGCACTTTCAAGGTGGATGCACAAATACCTCTGGACCGCAATTCAACGTGAGGATTCGTACGTGCCAATTCCAGCATACATGTGGCTTAAGGACGACGGCGGGGCAGATATCAAAGGCTCCGTTACTGTGCAGGGACGAGAAGGAAGTATTGAAATAATCGGATTCGGTCACGGCGTGAATCTCCCGGTCGACAGCAAGACCGGCACCATTACCGGATCACGCAACCATTCCCCAATGAGTCTTGAAAAGGAGTTTGACGCCTCCAGCCCTTATTTGTATAAAGCCGTCGCTACAGGACAAGCGTTGAAATCTGCAGAGTTAAAGTGGTATCGAATCAATGACGCGGGGCAGGAAGAGGTTTATTTCATCATGCTCATAGAGGGCGTGAAGGTCGTCGGAATGAATCCCGGCATGGCAAACACCAAACTTGCTGCAATGTCCCAACTCAACCATATCGAGTCGGTCGGGTTAATGTACGAGCGTATTACCTGGCACTATACCGACGGCAACGTCAAGTTCACGGATAACTGGGACGAGCGTTCTTGATCATGGCGTTACAGGGGAAATTCACCGTCAATAACCAGCATTTCTCTCCGCTCGCAATCTTTGGTGTGGGGACGTTTCAGGCTTACTCGGGAAATGACATCTACCGCAACCGTGGTGGATGCACTGCCGTTCCCGACAATGGTCCGATCCCTGCTGGAAAGTATTGGGTTATAGATCGACCTGCCGGGGGCATCGGCTCGCAAGCGTGGGCGTTGACTAAAGATACCTGGAATAGCATATGGGGAGCACCGACTCACCATAACGAATGGTTCGCGCTCTATCGCGACGACGGCCTCATTGACGACTACACGTGGGTCAAAGGAGTTCAGCGCGGAAATTTCCGTCTGCATCCTGCTGGTGGACGTGGCCTTTCGCTCGGCTGCATCACGTTGCCAACCTACTCCGATTTTGAGACTATCCGGCGAGCATTCCTGCATACGACCACAACCCCGGCAGGCAATTCCGGATTAACGGCATATGGTTGGATTGAGGTCATCACCTATGGCAACGCTTGTCCGTAAGGTTTTTAAATGCTTTCTCTTTATTGGCCTGCTCATTCTGTCAGTGAGATATGTTCACACGTACCCTCAACCAATGACAGAAAACCAATTGCATTGGCTACTCGTTATTTGTCAAAAATTGGGCATTCACGACCCGGATAATCTCTACATTCCGGCGATGATGGTCCTTGAAGTCATCGCCGCAATAATGGCTTATTTATTAATTATGAAGCTCTCGAAATGCATTGGCGCGAAACGCAGAGATGAAGCTACGTAGTAGATCGCCCCATTGAACGGATTGCCTCGCTTCGGCGGGTTTTTTTATTCCAGCGTCCGGTGCGCGCCTGTTCCGGCGCTTCATCTGCACCATACAAGTTTGTTTGTTTAACTATTTGACTTTATTTAGTCTCGCCCCCCCGAGCCTTCGCCGCCACTATCACCGCTGCCGCGCGTACCGCCACCCGCAGCCGCCCTGCGCGCCGCCTCCTCTTCCTGCAGCTTGCGCCACAGAATCTTGCCGCTGCCCGACTTCGGCAGCGAGGTCACGAACTCGACGATACGCGGCGCCTTGTACGCCGCCATCTGCTCATGCGCCCAGTCGATGATGGCCTGCGTGGTGATCGTCTCCGCATGCGCCGCGGCGGGCACCACCAGCGCCTTCACGGTCTCGCCGCGCTTCGCGTCCGTCACGCCGATCACGCACACCTCGTGTATCGCCGGGTGCCGGTACATCAGCGCCTCGACCTCGGCGGGCCACACCTTGAACCCGATGCGTTGATCATGCGCTTGAGGCGATCCGTCATGAAGAAATAGCCATCTTCGTCGATATGCCCCAGGTCGCCGGTGCGCAGAAAGCGCTTGCCGTCGAGTTCGACGAACGCCTCCTCAGTCGCCTTCGGACTGCCCCAGTAGCCCAGCATGACCTGCGGCGCATTCACCACGATCTCGCCCGTTTCACCTTGCGGCAGCTCCTGCAGCGAAGCCGGATCGATCACGCGCGAGTCGACGTCGAACACCGGGATGCCCAGGCACTGCGGCTTCGGACGATGCGGTGGATTGATGTGCGTGCCGGCAATCGTCTCGGACATGCCGTAGCCTTCGACATAGTCGAGGCCCGTCAGCGTCTTGAGCTTTCTGGCAATGGCTTCCGGCATGGCCGCGCCGCCGCCGCGCGCGCCCGTCAGGCTCGACAGGTCGTACTCGCCGAGTTTCGGATTCGACAGAAAATCGACCATCATCGTCGAGATCGACTGCCAGCCGGTGACGCGATATTTCTGTATGCATAGCGCTGCCGCCTCACGATCCCAGCGCGACAGCAGCACGATCGTGGCGCCGGAAAAGACCGCGCTGTTCATGCCGCCTTGCATGCCGGTCACATGAAATAGCGGCAACACCGACAGATAGACGGCATCCGCCGGCGTCGAGAACCAGGCGCAGCCACCGACCAGCGTGCTCATCGCGCTGCGGTGCGTATGCATGCAGCCCTTCGGTTTGCCCGTGGTGCCGGACGTATACGGCATCACGCAGAGATCGTCCGGACCGGTGGTGAGCGGCCCTGGCCCAATGCGCCGCTCGATGGCGTCCTGCCACGATACGACGCCGGGAATGCTGAACGTCTTGCGAGGCGCCGCGACGAACTCAGGCACCTGAATCGGTGAAGGCCGCCTCAGATAATCGCTATACGTGGCGACGATGGCGTGCTCGATGCCCTTGCCGGGGCCGTTGCCGATCAGCGGTTCGACGTTCGCGAACAGACATTGCGGCGCGATGATCGTGGTCGCTCCGCTGTCCTCGACGTAATGCGCCAGTTCGTCGCTCATGTTCATCGGATTGACCGGCACCACCACCGCGTTCGCACGCAGAATGCCGTAGTAGGCAATGATCCATTGCGGACTGTTCTGCATGTAGAGCAGCACGCGGTCACCCGCCTTGACCTGGCATTCCTGCTGCAGAAAGCCCGCGATCCGCTCGGCTTCGTCCTTGAACTCGGCGAACGTGACCGCCGTGTCGTAGTAAATGATGAACGGCTTGTCGGGAAAGCGCGCGGCCGACACCTCGGCGTTAAAGAAAAGGTTGGTTTGCGGCAACGTCAGATGCCGTGGCAGCTGCGGCGGCCAATGCGGATAATGGCGTTCGTTCATTGGTGTCTCACTCAGGCAATGATCGCGCCGCCATCCACGGCGAAATGCTGACCCGTGATATGGCGCGACGCTTCACTGGCGAGAAACACCACCGGGCCTTTGAGATCTTCGTCGCCGCCCAGACGCTGCAATGGCGTGTGCGCAACGATCGTGTCTTCGAGTTTACCGAGCAGCCCGGCGGACATTTTCGAGGGGAAAAAACCCGGGCAGATCGCGTTGACGTTGATGTTGTACTTGCCCCATTCCGCGGCCAGCGCACGCGTGAAATTGATCGCGGCGGCTTTCGACGTGTTGTACGCAATCGTATTCATGCCGGGCGGCGAACCCTTCAGGCCGGCCACCGAGGCAATGTTGATGATCTTGCCCGCGCGCCGGGCAATCATGCTGCGCTTGCCGACTTCGCGCGCGAGAAAGAACGGTGCGTTGACGTTCAGGTTCATGACCTTGTGCCACGCTTCGTCGGGGTAGTCCTCGGCGGGCGCGCCCCATGTCGCGCCGGCGTTGTTGACGAGGATGTCGATGTGACCATGCATGCCCAGCACTTCATCCACGAGACCTGGAATACCCTCGAAGCGCTGCAGGTCGTTAATCACCGTCTGCACCTCGATGCCACGTTGTTGCAGATGCGCTTGCGCCTGCGCAAGTTCGTCGGCCTTGCGCGCGGTGATCGCCACGCGGCAACCCATTTCGCCGAGTGCCTCGGCCATTTGCAGGCCAAGCCCACGCGAGCCCCCCGTGATCAGTGCAACCTTGCCGTCGAGTTGAAACAGGTCCTTCACAGACATTGCAACGCTCCTCCAGTTGGTTCGGCCAGACAGATTCGGATCCCCTATTTCTCGGCCATTCTGTGTGCCGCCATGCGGCGCTCGAATAAAAGCACGCTCATTCACTTTTGCTATAGACTGACACAAATCGCCGCCGGGTGGATCATCGGGACTTACCCGAATACGATGCTTATCAATCGAGCCGTGCCGCTGCGCGCGCGCGGGTTTCCGCGCGGCGCGCGCAGCTGTTTCGCATTACGGCATTCCTGTGGACGGACCCTCTCCCATGCAAGATGCACAGATCATCAACTCGCGCGACCTCGAGTTCCAGCTGTTCGAAGTGCTCGAGGTGGAGGCGCTGACGCGCCGTCCACGCTACGCCGATCACAGCCGCGAAACGTTCACCGCGGCGCTCGACACCGCGCACGCGGTCGCAATCGAAAAGTTCGCGCCCCACAACCGCCTCTCGGACGAACACGAGCCGCAATTCGACGGGCAACGGGTCACCATGCCGGCCGAGGTCAAGGAGGCGCTCGACGCAATGCGCGCCACGGGTTTCCTCGCGGCGGGCAAAGACTACGAGCTGGGTGGCATGCAGTTGCCGTCGGTGATTTCGTTTGCGTGCCTGTCGCTCTTCAAGAGCGCCAACATGGCCACCTCGTCGTACGCGATGCTGACCACCGCGAACGCCAACGTGATTGAACGTTTCGGCAGCGCGGCGCAAAAGCGCAAGTATCTGCAAGCGCTCTTCGAAGGCCGCGCATTCGGCACCATGGCGTTGACCGAACCGCAAGCGGGTTCGAGCCTCTCCGATCTCGTCACGAGCGCCACGCCCAACGAAGACGGCACCTACTCGATTCGCGGCAACAAGATATTCATTTCAGGCGGCGATCACGAGTTGAGCGAGAACATCGTCCACCTGGTGTTGGCGCGCATACCCGGCGGGCCGCCGGGCGTCAAAGGCATCTCGCTCTTTACGGTGCCGAAGTTCCAAGTCAACGAAGACGGCAGCCTCGGCGCGCGCAACGACGTCGCTCTCGCCGGGCTGATTCACAAGATGGGCTGGCGCGGCACCACGTCGACCATGCTGTCGTTCGGCGAGCATGGCGCATGTATCGGCGAACTGCTGGGCGACCCGCACCACGGTCTCGCCTACATGTTCCACATGATGAACGAGGCGCGCATCGGCGTCGGGCTCGGCGCTGTCATGCTCGGCTATCGAGGCTATCTGGCCTCGCTCGACTACGCGCGCGAACGGCCGCAGGGACGCCACCCCGACAACAAGAACCCGCTCGATCCGCAAGTGCCGCTGATCGAACACGCCGATGTGCGCCGCATGCTGCTCGCGCAAAAGGCCTATGTGGAAGGCGCTTACGCGTTGTGCCTGTATGCGGCGAGCCTCGTCGACGAACAGAACACCGGCGTGAGCGACACCGCACGCGCCGAAGCGGGCCTGCTGCTCGACCTGCTGACGCCCGTGGTGAAATCCTGGCCGTCGCAGTGGTGCCTCGAAGCCAACAGCCTGGCGATCCAGATTCACGGCGGCTACGGCTACACGCGCGAATATCCGGTCGAGCAGTTCTATCGCGACAACCGTCTGAACATGATTCACGAGGGCACCCACGGCATTCAGGCGATCGATCTGCTGGGCCGCAAAGTCACGATGAAACAGGGCGCCGCGCTCAAACTGCTGGCGCGTGAAATCCAGCACACCATCGACGCCGCACGCGCTCATGTGTCGTTGCACGCGCATGCGGATGCGCTCGGCGACACATGGCGCGACCTGAGCGCCACGGTCGAAGCGTTGCTGTCCACGCTCGCAGAAGACAGCGAACGTGCGCTGGCCAATGCGAATGCGTTTCTCGAGGCCTTCGGCCACGTGGTGATGGCATGGACGTGGCTGAGACAGGCGATCGTCGCGAGCGCCGCGCTACCCCAAGCGCATAGCGAAGCGGATGCGGACTTTTACCGCGGCAAACTGCATGCGTGCCAGTGGTTCTTCCGTTGGGAATTGCCGCGCGTCGCCCTGATGTTCGCGACACTGCGCAGCCTCGACGACACCACCCTCCGCATGGCGCCGCGGTGGTTCTAGACCCCGGCGCCCCGAAGCGCGCGTGCGAAATTCGCGTTGCGTCGCCGCAGCTAAAGCGGCGCCTGGGGCAGTTTTTCCAGCATGAGCGCGTTGGCTGGAGTATTGTTTAAGCGCGCCGGGAGCGTCGCAGCATCACTCTTCTATAAGACTAGGTGCTCCTCGTGAGCGGAACAATGCTCGCAAGGGCGTGGTTTTTTGCATGCAACGAAGCGACATCAACTTTTCGAGGATGGAGAAAACGTGAAAACAGTCAATCTTTTGAAGGCGCTCGGCATTGCACTGTGCGTGGCGACTGCATCCAGCGCCTATGCACAGTCCAGTGACGCGATGGCGATGGCGTCCGGCACCATGGCGGCGCCGGGTACCGATGCAAAAACGACCAAGAAGGCTGACCGGGCGCTGGGCCTGCAAGTACGCAAGGCCATGGCAAGAGCACAGGGCTTCGATGTATCGAACGTGTTTGTGCGCGCGCGCGGCGGCGCGGTAACGCTGACGGGAACAGTGCCCGATGGCGCACAGATTCCCCAGGCTGAGGAAATTGCGAAAAGCGTGGCCGGTGTGAAGTCGGTGAGCAACAAGATCACGCTCGGCACGCAGGGCGGCGGAGGCTAAGCGCGCGAGGCTCGACCCGGCGGCCTGCCGGGTCGGCTGGTGGCGCTGCTCGCCGCGCAACGCGAGCGAGCGGCGCCACCAGCCGCGTTGACGAACGCGCATTCTGCCGGCGTCACAGATGCAATCCGGTTATCCCCTCCAATGTCCCGGCACCCACTGCCAGTGATTGCCCTCCCAGCGGTAATGGCCCTTTACCCAGACATAGCCCGGTGCGGGCGCGACGGGTACCACCTCGACGAGCGGAGCGGGCTGCGGCGGCCGGGCAGGCTCGACCACGCAGGCTGACAACAAGGCGGCGCAAAGACCCACGATCGAAATGGCGCGTACGTTCGATGTGATTTTCATTTTCCTCTCCTGAGTGTTTTATGAACGAGCCGGCCACCGGCCGGCTCTTTCGGTTACCGCGGTTGAATTCGTGGTGTAGATGCGGCGTCCTGCGACGCGCATGTATCGGCGCTAGGCCCGCACGATGCCCGTCAACGGCCGCACGGCCGCTGTCTGGCCGAACAGCGCGGACGCCGTGCGCTGCGGATCGAGCCCGAGACTTTCGCTCGCGGTGCCGGCAATCAGCGCGTCGAGCGAGGTGGTGGGTTTCAGGTCGCGTGCTTCGTAAAGGTTGTGCGGCGCGAGACCCGGCCAGTCCGCGATCACGCGCCCGCCCTGCACCGAACCGCCCAGCACCATCGCCACCGAACCGGTGCCGTGGTCGGTGCCGCCCGTGCCGTTGGCGGCGGCGGTCCGGCCGAACTCCGTGGCGACCAGCACGGTTGTTTTGCTCCACAGCGGACCCATGCCGTCGCGCAATGCCGCGAGCAGGGTGTCGAGCGCCTTCAACTGGTTGGCGAGGCGCGCGTTCTGCGCACTGTGCGTGTCCCACCCGCCGGTTTCGATCATGGCGATCCGCGGACCGTCGTCGCGTGACAGGAAGCCCGCGGCGAGCTTGCCCAGGCTGGCCGGATCCTGGCGCGCACCGGCGTCGCCCGCGAGGCCGCGCGCGGTCATCGCGGACTCCCACAACGGACGCAATTGCGCGTCCTGGTCGTACAGTTGCGCAACCCGCGTGAGCAGATCGTCGGGCGCGGCCGGCAACGCCGACGGCGCGTACGACGTCACCGCCGCCGTGCCGCGCAACGCCATCGGCACGGTGGGCGCAAAGGCGATCGCGTTTTCGCGCGTGGCGGGCAACTGGGCGGCGAGCCGGTTCAGCCAGCCGTCCTTGGTCTGATACGGCGACGTGCCGCCGGTCTCGAGCACGTTCTGCCCGTCGAAGTGCGAGCGGTCGCGATACGGCGACGCGACCGCGTGCACGAACAGTGCCTGGTGCTGTGCATACATCGCGGCGGTCTGCGCCAGCGCGGGATGCAGCGCGAAGGTGCCATCGAGCCGGGGCGCGTTGGACGTGTCGATGGCGAGCGCGCCACGCAGCGTGGCGTAAGCGGGCTCGGCGTACGGCACGACGATGTTCAGACCGTCGGCCGCGCCGCGCTGGATCACGAACACGAAACGGCGGTCGGTGGCGACGCTCGCGAACGCAATCTGCGGCGACACCAGAATCGCGCCGGCACCGGCAGCGGCGACGCTCAAGAACTTGCGGCGTGAGAGCATGGTATTCATCTCCGTTGAAAGTCCGGCGAGACCAGCAACAGCGCAATGGCCGTGGAGGCGCTTTCGGCATGTGATACAGCAGAGGCCGTCGGCGCGCTGAGCGAACCGGCCAGCAAGGTCTGGCCGAGCGCGCGCGCATCGAGCCGGTCGCCGACTTGCGACGCGAAACGCTGCGCCACTTCGACCCGGCGCACGAGCGCGTCGGGCGCGGCCCAGCTCGCGGCAATGTCGTCGTAACCGGCCGGCGAACCCGGTCGCCAGACTGGCTGGCCGAGCTGCGTGAGGATGGGCGCCGTCTGCAGCTTGCCGAGGTCCTGCCAGCCGAGCCCGCGCATCGTGGATAGGGTCCACTCCCACGGCGTCTTGAACTTCACCGCGATGGGCGACCACGCTTGCGGCAGGTCGATCAGCGCGCGGTACATCGTGGGCAGATCGCCGCCGCTGCGCTCAAAAGCGCTGGCCAGATGTTCGCTTACGCCAGCCGGCGGATTGTCGGCGACGAAATGACGGGCCAGCTTGGTGCCGATATGCTGTGCTGTCGCCGGCGCGCTCGCGAGGTCATGCAGGATCGCTAGCGCCTGCTCTTCGCCGGGCTGGTCGTAACGGCGGCCCATGATGGTCCGCGTACCCGGCTCGTGCAGCGCGGCGCGAAACACGAAGGTGCCCGGCGCGGCGTTCTCCTGCAAGCGCGCCCTGCCTGCCGCGCCGCCATTGGCCGGGTTGCCCGCGAGACTCCAGCCGGTCAGCGCGCGGGCGAATTCGGTCACGTCGTCCTGGCTGTAGCCGCTGCGCACGCCGAGCGTGTGCAGTTCCATGATTTCGCGCGCCAGGTTCTCGTTCAGGCCGCGCTTGCGCTCCGGATTGCGTTGCGCGGCGCGCATGGCCGCCATGCTGTCCGGCCCGACCGAGCGCGTCTGGTCGAGAAACAGTTGCATGGCCGGATGGCGTTCCACAGCCACCAGCATGTCCTCGAAGCGGCCGAGCACGTGCGGGCGAATCGCCTCGGCTTCGAACGAGCCGGCGAGCGCCGCGACGCCGGGCTTCTCGGTGGACACCGCGAAATGATTGGCCCAGAAGTGAACGAGCCGTTCGACGAATGGCGCCGGCGTGGTCAATGCGCTCGCCACGCGTGCATTCACCGATGAGCGGTACATGTCGAGTATTTCGCCACGAAAGGCTTTTCGTTCGGCCTCCCTGGCAGTTTCCGCCGCGTTCTTCGGTGTGGCTTGTGCGTTAGTTTGGGCGTTCGCTTGCGCATTGATCTGCGCGGTGGTCTGGGCGGTCGCCGGATTGGCGGCGGCGCCCTCGCCCGCATTCGACCTGGCCTGCTGATTGAGGCGCATGCGCTGTTGCAGCAGTTCCGTCGACAGCGCTATCGAGTCAGGCTGGCCGGCCCATGCGGGCGGCCGCGGCTGATACTGTTCAAACTGCGCCAGCAGCCAGCCCTTGGGGTCGGCGGGCGGTGAATCGTTGGCGCGCGCGCCCAGGCCGAAGCGGTTCAGCGCGATCGCCGCGGCGTTCAGGTTCGGTGAGTTGGACATACCACCCTCTTCGGCAATGGATACTCTTTAAACGTCCGCCGCGAGAAAATCCGTCGCCACCGCCGCTATTTTTTTATTCGCCCGACGATTCGCTGGATGCTTCGCTCGCCGGGTTCTGCGCCGGCTTTTGCGCCGGCTTCTTCGCATTCGCGGCCGGCAGCGGCTCACGCCACTGGCCATGCACTTTCAGACTGTCGGCGAACGCGACCCGCTCCTCGGGCGACAAACTTGCCGCGAAATCGGCCACGCTGCCTTCCACCTGCGCACGCAGACGGCTGTCGGCCTCACGCGTACGGGCCAGCGCGGCGTCGAGCGCCGCGCGATCGAACTGCGGCGCCGCCAGCAGGCTCAACACGTCGCGGCGCCCTTCGCGGGCCTCACGGGCATACTGCCTGCCCTCGCGCCGCGCATTCTTCAAGCCGTCGACAAAGGCCTTTTGCCGGTCGGCGGACAGGCTATCCGCGGCGAAACGCAGCGCGGACTGCTGGGCCCGCACCGGCGCAGTCGCGCCGCGCGCAGTGAACCATTGATAAGCACCACCGACAATCGCGCCCAGCAGAAACACGTTGAACACGAGCGAGGCAATCAGCACGATTTTCCACGACCGGCAGTTCATTCGCCGCTCCAATCGGCGGATGATCCACCGAAGCTCGAAGTTAAATAGCTCGACTCGTGCACGGGCGGCACCGTCTCCGTCAGGACAAAGAATGACACGGCAAAAGCGCCGGCCAGACCACCCAGCAGGCCCACGCCTGCAACCGCCGCGCCCGACCACCACAAGCGCCGCCGCGGCGCCGCGGGCTGCCGCACCGGCGCGCTGTCGAGCACGCGCTGCCGCAACGCCTCGCCCGGTGGTTCGAGCCTGTCGGCGGCGAGCCATGCATCGAGGCCGGCTGCCTCCGCCAGCACCGTATCGGCTTCGACGCGATGCTGCCGCGCCCACTCCTCGGCCGCCGCGCGCTCCTGTTGCGGCCAGCGGCGCGGCTCGGCACCATAGGCCTCGACAATCTGATGGAATCTTTCGGGCGTCATGACTTGTCCTTGCTAAGGCCGCTGCCGGCCAGTTGAGCGCGCAGATTGCGGCGCGCACGGGCCAGCAGACTTTCCAGCGCATCGACCGTGATGCCCATCAGGGCGGCGGCGTCGATGTTCGACATCTCCTGGTAGTAATTGAGCACCAGCGCCTCGCGCTGGCGTGCCGGCAAAGCGGCGAGCGCGTCGCGTATGCGCTGGTCCTGGGCTCGCGCTTCGAGCCGCGCATCGGGAAGCGCGGCGGGATCGACCTCCTCGGGCATCTCGTCATGCGGCTCCTCGCGCCGGCCGCGCAAGCGGTCGTAGCAGAGATTGAGCGCGACGCGGTGAACCCACGTGTCGAATTTCGCCTCGCCTTCCCGCCAGCGCGACGCCTGCTTCCAGATGCGCACGAACACCTCCTGGGCCACATCTTCGGCTTCCATGCGGTCGCCCAGCATGCGCGTGGCCAGCGCAAGCAGACGCGGCAGCTTGCGCGAGACGAGCGAACGAACGGCGGCCGGATCCTGCCGGCCGACCCGTTCAAGCAGCTCCGCGTCGGGATCGCGTTCGCTCAAGGCGTGCCGCTCCCGCACGCCGGTTCGACGCGGCGCGTGAGCCGTGCGGATCGTGCTGATTGCCGCGGCACGCGCCATCGCGATGCGAACCGCATCTGCCCGAAACGAACGGACCTGACAGGCGGTGACGCCGGACGAACATGGTTCACTAGCCGCCACTCCTTCTGATGCAATTCACCCTGATTTCATCCTCACGCGAATCGTTGTGCGCGCACCGGTTTGAACAGACCACGCGGGCGGCGCGTGCAGCACGCGGTGCCCGCCACAACCACAATCAATATACGACGACGGCCGGACGATAGTAGGCCGGCCGCGCCGGGACCACCACACAGCCGGCGAGCGTTGCCGCCAGCAGAATGACCACAAGCGTTTTCATAGCAATCTGCCTGGTTCAGGTAAGCACAGCGAGTAGCACCGGAAGAAGCACGCCGCGGCGCTCCCGCGTCAAGCCCAATGGCCTTCAACCCAACGCCAGTTGGGACCGCGCTGCACCCAATGTCCCGGTACCCAGCGATAACCGACGCGCACCGGCTGCCAGTGGCCCGGCACCCACACGTAGCGGCCATGATTCCAGCGCCAGCGGCCTTGATCCCAGACATAGCCCGAACGCGGCGCCGGCACGACCTCGACGCGCGGCGGCGGCGGCGCCATCGGCGCGACGATCACCGCCTGAGCGAAAGCCGGCGCGGCAGTGAGCGTGCCGGCGCAAACCAGCACGGCGGCCAGCATGGACGTCAGAAGGCGACCCGGTTGAGTGGATGTCATGTTGGTTTCTCCGATAAGAGTCGAAGCCAGTAGCGGCCTCGTTACTTCTTGAACGCGGCAGCCGCAAAAATCCGTCGCGGAATTTCGTAGGACAGCAGCGTTGGAAAGATGAGGGAAAAACGGCAGACACGTCCGTGCAACGGGCGGCATCGCCGTCGTTCTCAGATAGTGGACAAACGTTGGCAGAACGACAGAGTAAGTTACGACTTTGAAAGAAACAGGAGGGCTTCGGTAATGTTCGCGCCCCGAAATTTTAACCATCGAATGGTTCAATGCGCGCAGTTTGTCGCGGCAAGACCACCAGCACTAGCTGTATTTCTAACAATAACCCCCAGCGAACCTCCACACGCATCGCAATGGAAACGCTGGAAGGCGTAGTCGAATCTGGAGCCAGTCAAATGTTTTGTAGAAGCCTTTTACCCCTTTTGCCCATCCCGTTTGCCGCGATGCTGGCGCTCGTGGCATGCAGCAACAATAGCGTGAGCACCCCGGCGCCCACCGCCGCGGTGTCGGCACAGGATGCCGTGGTCACGACCACGCCGATCAAGCACCTCGTGGTGATCTTCGGCGAGAACGTCTCGTTCGACCACTACTTCGGGACCTATCCGCAAGCCGCCAATCCGGTCGGCGAGCCGCAATTCACGGCAGCCTCGGGCACGCCGTCGGTCAACAACCTCAGCGCCAACAACCTGCTCACGACGAACCCGAACGCGCTGGCCACGTCGCCGAACACGGCGGGCCGCTCGGTCGGCAGCGTGGCGATCGCCGGTCTCGGCCTGCCTGCTTCCGATCTGCTGCCGTTCCGCCTGGACCGCTCGCAAGCCAACACCTCGAGCCAGAACCACGCGTACGCGGCGGAGCAGCTCGCCTATAACAACGGCGCGATGGACTCGTTCCCGTTGTTCACGGCGTCGGGCTCGACCATTGCCGGCAGCACGGGCGCGTTCGCCACGAAGGGCCAGGTGCTCGGCTACTTCGACGGCAACACGGTCACGGCCATGTGGAACTACGCGCAGAACTTCGCGATGAACCAGAACGCGTACACGGACACGTATGGTCCGTCGACGCCGGGTGCGCTCGAAGTGGTGTCCGGCCAGAACAACGGCGTCGTCGTCTCGGGCGGCACCTCGGCCAACGCGATTCCGGACTCGGCCGGCGGCTTCACGATGATCGGCGACCTCGACCCGACCGGCGACGTCTGCACGACGGCGGCAGGCAGTGTGGTAACGGGCACGATGTCCTCGAAGAACAAGAACATCGGCGACCTGCTCAACGCCAAGGGTCTGACGTGGGGCGGCTTCATGGGCGGCTTCAACCTCGCGACGGTCAATGCCAACGGCACGACCGGCTGCGCGCGCTCGACCTTCTCGCAAGTGCTGAATGCAACCAAGACCGACTACGTGCAGCACCATGCGTGGTTCCAGTACTACGCCAGCACGGCTAACCTCGCGCATACGCGCCCGACGTCGGCGGCACTGATCGGCGCGACCGATCCGCTCGACAACACGGCGACGCCGGTTCACCACCAGTACGACACCGACGACTTCTTCGCGGCGGTGAAGGCGGGCAACTTCCCGTCGGTGAACTTCCTGAAGGCGCCGGCAATCAGCGACGGCCACCCGGGCAACTCGGACCCGATCGACGAACAGGCTTTCGTCACGAAGGTGATCAACTTCCTGCAGCAGCAGCCTGACTGGAACAACACCGCCGTGATCATCGCTTACGACGATTCGGACGGCTGGTACGACCACCGCTATAAGGCGCCGAGCAGCGCATCGTTCGACTCGACCACGGCGCAATCCGCCGGCGGCAAATCGGTGGCGGGCAGCGACAATCTGAGCGGCGTGGGCCAGTGCACGGCAGCGGGCGCGGTTCAGCCGCAAGGCGTGAATGGCGGCGCGGTGAACGGCCGCTGCGGCCCGGGTACACGTACGCCGTTTATCGTGGTGTCGCCGTGGGCGAAGGCCAACTTCGTCGACGATACGCCGATCACCCAGGCGTCCGTGGTGAAGTTCATCGAAGACAACTGGCTGGGCGGTCAACGCCTGGGCGGCGGGTCGTTCGACGCGACGGCCGGCAGCATCGTCAACATGTTCAACTTTGCCGGCAGCGGCAACCTCGCGCCGCTGTATCTGGACCAGAACCTCGGTACGAAGCTGGCAACGGCGCCGGCAAGCTGAGCGGCCGCCTTGCGCGCCGGGCGCCGCGCCCCTGTGCGCGTCCCGGCGTAGTGTGCGAAAGCGGCTTGTGTGCGCTTTCGTGCCACTCGTGCCTTTCGCGAATCACGCCGGGCAACGCTGCAGATCGCGGAGCGTGAAACCCGGCAAGCTGTAGATGGGCGTCGAGCCAGCGCATCCGTGCTGGCTCGATTTTGCTTTTTTGCACCCACTCGAATTTCCAGTCACCACCGCCATGAATCATCCTTCAGACGCCGCCCTGCCTTCGCATCTGCCCGCGGGCGGCGAGCCCCGCCGCTCGTGGCGCAGCCTGCTCGCGTGGAGCGCGGCCGGCATCGCGCTCGCGTTGGGCGTCAGCAGCGCGTATGCGCTCATCTACCCGGAGCGCATGCCGCCCGCCGTCGGCGCGATTGTCGAGGACATCACCGGCGCGAATCCGCATCCGGTGCATCTGCTGCGTCCGCAAGCCGTGCCGCTCAGCGCGGTGGCGCTGCTCGGCAAACAGATTTTCTTCGACACGAGCTTGTCGGCGTCCGGCACGCAGTCGTGCGCGTCGTGCCACTCGCCGCAGCATTCATATGGGCCGGATAACGCATTCCCGGTTCAGCTCGGCGGCGCGCATATGAACCAGGCCGGATATCGTCCGCCGCCCTCGCTCACGTATCTGTACCGGCAGGCGCCGTTCAGCATCGGCCCGGATCAGGGCGACACCGACGTGCCGGTGGATATGACCCAGCTGGCGACGCAAGCCGCCGGCGTGCAGCGCGCGCAGAAGACCGAGCTCGCCGCGCCCGCCGCTCCGGCCATGGTGCCGCAAGGCGGGCTGTTCTGGGACGGCCGCGCGGACACCTTGCAGGATCAGGCGATCGGACCGCTGCTCAATCCGGTGGAGATGGCCAATGCTTCGCCGGAAGATGTGGCGCGCAAGCTGCTGCAAACGAAGTACGTGGACCAGTTCAAGCAGATCTTTGGCCCTGGGATCGTCAGTAATCCGAGCTTGTTGATTTCGGAAGCGATGTTCGCCGTGGGACGCTATCAGACCGAGGATTCATCGTTTCATGCCTTTACCAGCAAGTACGACGCCTGGCTCGAAGGCAAGGCACGGCTGACGCACGCCGAACTGCACGGCCTGCAATTGTTCAACGACAAGGACAAGGCGAACTGCGCGGGCTGTCACTTGAGCCAGCCGACCAAAGACGGCTTGCCTCCGGTGTTTACCGATACGCAGTACGAAGCGCTGGGCGTACCGCGCAATCCCGCGCTTCCCGCCAATAAGGACCCGAAGTTCTTCGATATGGGCGTGTGCGGACCGTTCCGCAGCGATCTTGCCAAGGAAACGCAGTATTGCGGCATGTTCCTGACGCCGACCCTGCGCAACGTGGCTGAACGCAAGGTGTTTTTCCACAACGCCGTGTATCACGACCTCAAGCAAGTCATGGACTTCTACAACCTGCGCAATACGGCGCCCGAGAAGATCTATCCGCGGGACGCCTCTGGCAAGGTGCAGAAGTACAACGATCTGCCGGTGCAGTATCACGCCAACGTCGACGTCGCCGACGCGCCATTCGACCGCAAGTTCGGTGATCAGCCGGCCATGACCGATGAGGACATTCAAGACATCATCGCGTTCATGAAGACACTGAGCGACGGGTATAAGAACTGAGTCTGCGGGCTTCGGCGCAAGGGCCACGTCGCGCGGCCCTTGTTCCGCCGCAGGTGGGCCGGTGAGGTATCCTTGCTGGTTCCACGAACCTGATTCCCACCCTGCCCGATGGCCGATTTTCCCTTCGACGCCGTACTCTTTGACTGCGACGGCGTGCTCGTCGACACCGAACCCATCACCAACCGCGTGCTGACTGACATGCTCGGCGAGCTGGGCTGGCAATTGAGCGTCGAAGAAACGATGCGTATTTTCGTCGGCAAAACCGTCAAGGACGAGGCCGCGCTTATCGAAGCGCGCACCGGCTTCGCGATCACGACCGACTGGCTCATGCAGTTTCGCGAACGCCGCAATGCGGCGCTCGACAACGAACTGGTCGCGATTCCGGGCGCGGCGTCCGCGGTACGTTCGCTTCATGCGGTGCTGAACGGGCGCATTGCGGTAGCGTCGGGCGCGGATCGCCTCAAGGTTGAATTGCAACTGACCAAGGCGGGTATTCTCGACTGCTTCGCAGGACACATCTTCAGCGGTCACGAAACGACCCGCAACAAGCCTTTCCCTGATGTCTATCTCGCCGCGGCCGCCGGGCTGGGCGTCGATCCGAAACGTTGCGCGGTGGTCGAAGACACGGTAACGGGCGCGACCGCCGGTGTTGCGGCCGGCGCCACCGTGTTCGGTTATTGCCCGAAGGAACTGGGTCATAGCAGCGCGACTGCCTTGCATGGCGCCGGCGCCGTGCATGTCTTTCGCGACATGGCTGAATTGCCGGCCGTGCTTGCCGCATGGCGCGGCGACTCGCGTTGAGGTGTGCAGGCTCGGGCGGCTGTGCCTGGATTTCGGTGGGCGCAACGAGTGTGCTGAGATAAACCTGGCTGTCGGCAACTCGCCGACACCGGCGCGCGGTTAGTTGGTGTCAGTCAACCACCCTTTGCCAAAGAATCCCCCAAATGCATGCGGCGCCTCGCTTTGCGGCGCATGGCATGGTGCGTGCAACAGCAGATCATGAGCGCGGCAATGTCCGGGCTCTCCGCCCATCCAATCCTGCTGGAGATACACCATGAAAACCCTCCTCCTCAAAGACCTGCCCCGTGTCGACGAACTCGATCGCAAGGCGTCGCAAACCATTCGCGGCGGCTTCGACTGCCTGAGGCGCGAAGGCCCGCCGGTTTGCCCCGGTGAGTTCGAACCGCCCATCGTCATTCGACGCGGCTGGGATCAGTGTCCGCCCGTTCACTTCGGCTGCGGGCCGACCTATTTCCCGTATGGCGAGCCGCCATTGCACCGGGAACCCAAGATCGTACCGCTATAGTTCGCGAACGGACACGCCCGCACGGAGCATACCGCTCATAGCCGGCGCGTGGCGGTACGTGAACTGGATCACTACCGCCACGCAACGCGTGACACTACTTCGGACTACTTCGTCTTACCCAGCGGACGCAGCACCTGGCCGTTCACACTGTCCTCAACATTCCAGCCGGCCGCCGCCAATGCATCACGCAGACGGTCGGCTTCGTTCCACTGCTTCGCCGCGCGTGCTCTTTCGCGTTCGTCCGCGAGTGCCGCAATCTCCGCGGGAATCGCGAACGCATCGCCGTTCCAGTCGGCGAGACCTAGTCCCAGCACCGCATCGAAACGATCGACCGTCGCTCTGCGCGTGGCCGCCGGCAGATCGCTTCTGACTACGTCCCACAACACGGCAAGTGCGCGCGGCAAGTTCAGATCCTGATCGACCTCTTCCTTGAAACGCGCAACGCTCTGGGCGTCCGGCGTGCCGCCTCGCGGCCATTGCACATAGCTCCTGCGCAACCGGTCCAGCGCGGCTTGCGCGGCATCGAGCGCTTCCATGTTGAAACGCAAGCTGCTCCGATAGTGCGCGCTCAGGCATAAATAGCGGTACGCGAGCGGATCGTTGCCACGATCAATCAGCGTCTGCAAGCGCACGAAGTCACCGCTCGACTTCGACATCTTGCCGGCGTCCAGCACCAGAAAATGGCCGTGCATCCAGAAGTTCGCGAGCCGTGTGCCGTGGCACGCCTGGGTTTGTGCGATCTCGTTGCTATGGTGCACGGGGATATGGTCTTCGCCGCCGCAATGAAAGTCGAACCACGGGCCCAGATACTCGGCCGACATCGCCGAGCATTCGATATGCCAGCCGGGAAAACCGCGTCCCCACGGGCTATCCCACTCCATCTGCCGAGTGGTGCCTGGCGGGCTGAATTTCCATAGCGCGAAGTCGGTCACGTTCCGCTTCTCGCCCTGCGCGACACGCTTGCCGGCCTGCAAACCCGCCACGTCGAGGCGCGCCAGATAGCCGTAGTCATCCTGCCTGCTGGTGTCGAAATAAACGCCGTCGTCCGTGAGATAGGTATAACCGTTGCGCTCGATCTCCGCGATAAAGTCGATCTGCCCGGCAATGTGATCGGTGGCGCGGCACCAGATGGTGGGCTCCAGCAGATTGAGCGCACGCCAGTCGCTCATGAAGGCCTCGGTGTAGCGTTGCGCGATCGTCCACGCCGACTCGCCCGTGCGGCGGCTGCCCTTCTCCATCTTGTCTTCGCCTTCATCTGCATCGGAGACCAGATGACCGACATCGGTGATGTTGACGACGTGCCGCACCGTGTAGCCGTTTAAAGCCAGCGCGCGCCGCAGTACGTCTTCGAACACGTAAGTGCGAAGGTTGCCGATGTGCGCGTGGTCGTACACCGTCGGGCCGCAGCAGTACATGCCCACCTGTTCCGGCCGAATCGGCGTGAACTCGCGCGTGCTGCGAGACCAGGTGTCGTATAGGCGAAGCGGCATGTCGTGTCTCCCGTTACTGGGGTTCAAAAACAAAAAGGCCACCGGTCGTGTGACGGGTGGCCTCAGGGATGCGAATCTGTACAGATGCTCTTGCTAGACGCAAGCTCCCCTCGGCAGGCCATGACAGCATGCGCGCAAAGAATGCAGACGGGAAAGGATAGAAGCGTTCATGCAAAGGATGCTAACGCGGGTTCGTCGATCGGTCAATTGCCGCGAGCGTGCGCGGCGGCCGCCAAGAAAAAGCCCCGCAAGACTATCGCCTTGCGGGGCTTTGCTTCAGACAACGGTCACGCCATCCACTTATCGTGGCATCACCGCGACATCATGTTCATGCTGACGTTATGCATGACCCACAACGTGCCGCCGATCACAATGACCGCGGTGAGCAACGTGAAGGCAAACGCCATCACATTCCAGCGCTGCGCCGACGACGTATTCATGTGCAGGAAGAAAATCAGGTGCACGACGATCTGCACGAACGCGAGACCGGCGATCGCCAGCAGCGCGTTCTCGCCCGTCAGCGTGCCCGTCATAACGAGGCCGAAAGCGGCGACAGTCAGAACGACGGAAAGAATGAAGCCCGTCGTATAGCTGCCGAGGCTGCCGTGACTTTCACCTGCGTGGGCGTTATGGCTATGGTCCATTTAGATCACGTTCGCAAGATAGACAAAGGTGAAGACGCCGATCCACACGACGTCCAGAAAGTGCCAGAACAGGCTCAGGCACGTCAGGCGGATCATGTCGCGCTCGGTCAGGTCACGATGACGCATCACCTGAACGGCGAGCACCACCATCCAGATCAGGCCGCACGTCACGTGCAGACCGTGCGTGCCGACCAGCGTGAAGAACGACGACAGGAACGCGCTACGGCTCGGACCCGCGCCTTCGGCGATCAGGTGCGAGAACTCGCGCATTTCCAGCACCAGAAACGCGAGGCCCAGCAGGAACGTCACGCCGAGCCAGAACAGCAGCACGCCCTTGCGGTTCTTGTGCGCGCCCAGCATCGCGAAGCCGTACGTGATACTCGAAAGCAGCAGCATCGTCGTTTCAAGCGCGACGCCCGGGATCTCGAACAGGTCCTTGCCGCTCGGACCGCCCGCGAACTGGTGGCTCATCACCGCGAACACGGCGAACAGCGCCGCGAAGATGATGCAGTCGGTCATCAGGTACAGCCAGAAACCAAACACCGAGTGCGACGGCACATGATCCGGCGCGAGTTGCGGCTCAACCGCAATAGTCTTCTGTAACATCAGTCCACCTCCAGCGCGACCTTCTCATCGGCGCGAACAGCTGCGCCAACACCGGCCACGGCAGCGCCACCGCTGCGTTTCTCTTCGATCAGCGCGACGGTGTCGGCCGGGATGTAATAGCCCTCGTTGTCCTGGAAGCTGTAAATGATCACAGTGGCGATCGCGCCGACAAAGCCGACAATCGCCAGCCACCAGATGTGCCACACGCCTGCAAAGCCGAGCACCAGCGAGAACAGCCCCACCAGCAGGCCCGCGGACGTATTCGACGGCATGTGAATGTCGCGATACACCGGCACCTTCTGGACACCCTTGCGCGACTTCATTTCGGTGAACGCGTCGAGCGAGCGGATCGTCGGGATGTGCGCGAAGTTATAAGGCGGCGGCGGCGAGCTCGTCGCCCATTCCAGCGTATGACCGTCCCACGGATCGCCCGTGAGGTCGCGGTTTTGCGGCAGGTTGCGATCGCGGATGCTGACGACCAGTTGCAGCAGCTGGAAACCGATACCGATTGCGATCAGCACCGCGCCGAACGCGGCGGCGATCAGCCACGGATGCCATGCCGGGTTGTCGTAGTGGTTCAGACGACGCGTCATGCCCATGAAGCCGAGCACGTACAGCGGCGTGAACGCAACCCAGAAGCCGATCTGCCAGAACCAGAACGCGGCCTTGCCGAGCTTCTCGTTCAGCTTGAAGCCGAACGCCTTCGGGAACCAGTAGTTGAAGCCGGCCAGATAGCCGAACAGCACGCCACCGATAATCACGTTGTGGAAGTGAGCGATCAGGAACAGGCTGTTGTGCAGCACGAAGTCCGCGCCCGGAATGGCCATCATCACGCCGGTCATACCGCCGATCGTGAAGGTGACCATGAAGCCGAGGGTCCACAGAATCGGCGTCGTGAATTGCAGCCGGCCCTTGTAGATCGTGAACAGCCAGTTGAACACTTTCACGCCGGTCGGGATCGCAATCACCATCGTCGCAATACCGAAGAACGCGTTGACGTCAGCGCCCGAACCCATCGTGAAGAAGTGGTGCAGCCACACGAGGAACGACAGCACCATGATCGCGCAGGTCGCCCACACCATCGTCTTGTAGCCGAACAGCGGCTTCTTCGCGAAGGTCGCGACGACTTCCGAGAAGATACCGAACGCCGGCAGGATCAGGATGTACACCTCGGGGTGACCCCATGCCCAGATCAGGTTCAGGTACAGCATCGCGTTGCCGCCGGCATCGTTCGTGAAGAAGTGCATGCCGAGGTAACGGTCCAGACCCAGCAGCGCGAGCGTGACAGTCAGGATCGGGAACGACGCCATGATCAGCACGTTCGTGCACAGCGCGGTCCACGTGAACACCGGCATCTTCATGAACGTCATGCCCGGCGCGCGCATCTTCACGATGGTCGCGAAGAAGTTCACGCCCGTCAGCAAAGTGCCGATGCCGGAGAGCTGCAGGCTCCACAGGTAATAGTCGACGCCGACACCGGGGCTGAACTGCAGTTCGGACAGCGGCGGATAAGCGAGCCAGCCAGTCTGCCCGAATTCACCGACCACCAGCGAGACGTTGATCAGAATCGCGCTGACCGCCGTCATCCAGAAGCTCAGCGAGTTGATGAACGGGAACGCGACGTCGCGTGCGCCGATCTGCAGCGGCACGATGAGGTTCATCAGACCGACCATGAACGTCATCGCCATGAAGAAGATCATGATGACGCCGTGGGCCGTGAAGATCTGGTCGTAGTGATGCGGCGGCAAAAAGCCCGGGCTCATGTACGACAGCGCCAGCTGCATGCGCATCATGATTGCGTCGGCAAAGCCGCGCAGCAGCATGATGAACGCAACGACGATGTACATGACGCCGATCTTCTTATGATCGACGGACGTCAGCCATTCGCTCCACAGGTAGCGCCATTTGCCGAAATAAGTGATTGCGCCGAGCACGGCCAGCGCGGCGAGCACCATGCCGGCGCCCGCCACAACGATGATTGGCTCGTGATACGGAATCGCATCGAGCGTTAGTTTTCCGAACATGCGTTACCCCTTAGGCGCACAGTTGGCGTCCTTCATGTTGTCGAGGACGTTCCCGTTGTTGTATCGGGCAATGATGTTGTTAAAGAGCTTCGGATCGACGGTCGAGAAATAGCGAACCGGATCCTTCTCGCTCGGCGCAGATACCGCGTGGTAACGGTCCATGCTGAGGTTGTCCGACGAGGCGCGCACTTTCGCAACCCAGGCATTGAACTCTTCCGGCGAGGTGGCGAGCGTGCGGAATTTCATGTCCGAGAAGCCCCTGCCGCTGAAGTTCGCGGCGAGGCCGGCGTAGTCGCCGGTGTGATCGGCGATCAGATGCAGGCGCGTTTGCATGCCCGCCATCGCGTAGATCTGGCCGCCCAACTGTGGGATGAAGAACGAGTTCATCACCGTGTCCGACGTAATCCGGAAGTTCACCGGCGTGCCGACCGGGATCGCGAGCTGGTTCACCGACGCGATGCCGAGGTCCGGATAGATGAACAGCCACTTCCAGTCGAGCGCGACGACTTCGACGTTGATCGGCTTCACCTGCGACTCGAGCGGACGATACGGGTCGAGCTCGTGCGTGGTCTTCCACGTCAGCACGGCGAGGAACAGGATGATCAGTGTCGGAATCGTCCAGATGGCGATTTCAATGCCGGTGGAATGCACCCAGCCGGGGCGGTACTCGGCGTTCCTGTTCGACGCGCGATAGCGCCAGGCGAACAGCAGCGTCAGCACGATCACCGGAACGACCACGATCAGCATGGCCCAGGTCGACGTGGCGATCAGATCGCGCTCCGCCAGACCCACACTCCCCTTCGGATTCAAAATATCGAGGTTGCTGCAACCCGAGAGCAACAACACGAGGCTGGAGGAAAGGAAACTTGCCGACCCTCGCAGAGTCTTTCCTTTCATATCCATTGCCTTTCAGTTACGACTTCAACGAACGTCATCAGACCGCTCTCCATTAATTAGCGCTCGCATAGTAGGGGAACGGCATTGTCCAATAAACCCCTCGTTTTGCAACGTATTATTGCGTCGCACCACCGTGCGACACGTTGCCGCACACGTGCGCGGAGGTGAACTTTTGCAAGGATACTTTACAGATACTCGAAGAATCGGTGCATCATAAAGTGCCTTTAAACAAGCACTAAAACGCGGCATGACCTCGTTGGCCATGCCGCGTTATTGACGCGCGAAGGAATGGACTACGCCGTCCGGAAGTGCGCGGAAGCGGCAGCATCCGGTCAACGAATGCTGCATCTGCGATACGCCCCCGCTAGCGTGGTTTTCGGGTGGGATGCCCGATCAATCCGATCAGCCCGGCGTGCGAGCCGTTGCGGCAACCGGTGCCGGCGCCGCAGCCTGCAGATGTTCACCGCCGTCAGCTGGTACGGTATCCGAAGGAATCGACGAACGCTCCGATTGAGCGAGCAAGGTGCCGACCGACGGATCGATCGCATCGGTGAACGGCTTCGGATTGATGCCGATCGCGAGCACCAGTACGGCCATCGCGCCCAGCAGCACGATCTCGCGCTTGCCGAGATCCGTCAGCTTCGCGACGCGCGCATTGGCGATCGCGCCGAAGATCACCCGCTTGTACATCCACAGTGTGTAGGCCGCGCTGAGAATCAACGTGGTCGCCGCCATCGCGCCGATCCAGAAGTTGAAGCGGATCGCGCCCATCAGCACCATGAATTCGCCGACAAAACCCGAGGTGCCCGGCAGGCCGATGTTGGCCATCGAGAACAGCATCACGAACGCGGCGAAGCGCGGCATGGTGTTGGCCACACCGCCGTACTCGGAAATCGAGGCCGTTTTCGTGCGGTCGTAGAGCATGCCGGTGCACAGCAGCATCGCGCCGGACACCACGCCATACGACAGCATCTGCACGATCGCGCCGGCCTGGCCGATGCGGTTGAAGACGAACAGGCCGAGCGTCACGAGACCCATGTGCGCCACCGTCGAATACGCGAGCAGGCGGCGGATGTCGGTTTGCACGAGCGCGAGCAGGCTCGAATAGATCACCGCGACCAGCGAGAGCGTGATCATCATCGGCGCAAAGAAGTGGCTGGCCTGCGGGGCGATCGGCAACGCGAAACGCAGCAGGCCATAGCCGCCGATCTTCAACATGCCGATCATCACGGCGGCGCCAGTCGGGCCATCGAGGTGAACGTCGGGCAGCCACGTGTGCAGCGGCCACATCGGCACCTTCACGCCAAAGGCGGCGAGGAATCCGAGGAAAATCAGCACCTGCGGCATCGTGCCGAGATGCGTTTCGCGCCACAACGCGAGGTCGAAACTGTGCGTCTGGCTATACAGATACAGCATCGACATCAGCATCATCAGCGACCCGAGGAACGAGATGAAGAAGAACTTCACCGCCGCATACGAACGGTTCGCATGTCCCCATGTGCCGATCAGCAAATACAGCGGAATCAGCGTCGCTTCGAAGGCGACGAAGAACATCATCCCATCGAGCGACGTGAACACGCCCTGCATGAAACCGGACAGCATCAGGAACGCGCCAAAGTATTGCGCGACTCGCTCGGTGATCGATTCCCACGAGGCCACCACGATGATGATCGTGGTGAGCGCGGTCAGCGCGACGAGCCACAGCGAAATGCCGTCCACGCCCACATGCCACGCGATATCGAACGTGGGCGACCATCTGACGTTCTCGACGAACTGCATCGACGTGACGTCGTTGCGAAAATTCGCGACCAGCGGAATCACCGGCAGGAAACCCGCAACCGCGCCGGCCAGCGCGAGCCAGCGGGTGCGACCCCGTGCCGCGTCGGATCCGGCACGCAACACCACCAGACCGGCGACAATAGGGATCCAGATGAGTAGGCTAAGAAGAGGCAATGGCATGTGCTCTGTCGAAAACTTGAAGTACAAAACGTCGCATCAATGCCTTCAGGCCTGAAGGCATTGAAATGAAATTGAAGGCTTTATTTCGCTGAAATTGACGTGAAGCCGGTGCCGCTACTTACACGTTTACCCGCAGTCGAATGACCAAGGGTGGGAGATTACCAAGATAAGAATACTTTTGCAGCGCAACAATGCTGCAAAGCCCGGTGCAATGCGTTATTGCCGCCACAGGTCTTGCGAAATGAATAAAAATGTGCGCACGCACAAACACCGTTAGGCCCACTGCAAACGGTTGTTTTTGGGCGAAAATGCGCGCAGTTGGCGGCACGTTACAAGCGCTTGTATGAATGCACCGGCATGAAAACCGGACGGAGCCGGATCAGGCTGGTGCATGAGAGCGCGCGGGCGCAAATTTAGCCCGGAATTCAGCCTGCTTGCGAGCAGAAATATTTTTTGTTCCATCGAGTCGGATTTCAGTCGTACGGTCCGGAAAGGATCAGGCCCCTCTTTCCAGCTACGATTTTCAGACCCGGGCGCGAGCCGCGCGCCCTGCTTCGGACGACCTTACGGAAGCCGAATATACTGCGACGATTCAGGGGCCACTGGCTACGCGCGTGCTCACCGCGTCTTCGCCCTTCATCGCTCACACTTTTCGGAAATCGCATGGCGCTTCGTGACGAAAGTGTCGTTCCCGCACTCGAGTGCCGCGGGCTCAGCAAGACATACGGCGCGGGCCGTGTCGTGCTGGCGCACCTTGACTTCATCCTCCGTCCCGGTGAATTCGTCGCGATCATGGGCGATTCCGGCGTCGGCAAATCGACACTGCTCAATCTGATCGCGGGGCTGGACAGCGCGGATAGCGGCGATGTGATCATCGACGGCAACGCCGTTGCGCAACTGGACGACAACGCGGCGACGCGCCTGCGCCGGCAAAAGCTGGGCTTCGTCTTCCAGGCTTTTCACGTGCTGCCGCATCTGACGCTGGCGCAGAACGTGGCGCTACCGCTGCTGCTGAACGAGCTGCCCGCCGAGGCCGCGCTGGATATGCTCGCCGCGGTCGGCCTGCGCGGACGCGGCGATGATTTTCCGCGCCAGCTCTCGGGCGGCGAATTGCAGCGCGTGGCGATTGCGCGCGCGCTCGTGCATCGTCCGACACTGATTCTCGCCGACGAGCCCACCGGCAACCTCGACCCCGATACCGCGCACGACGTGCTCGGCCTGTTCCGCGCGCAGAGCAAGGCCAGCGGCGCGGCGACGATCATGGTGACGCACTCGGAAGCCGCCGCGGCCTTCGCCGACCGCATCCTGATTCTGAGCGACGGCGCCCTGCACGTGTCGTCCGGACCCGCGGCGCTTGCCGGCGCCCGCTCCCCCGAGCCTTCAGCCGATGACGCCCGCTGAGATCGGCCGGCCGCAGCACCGACAAGGACACCGCGTTCTCGCCCGTTGGCTGCTGAGCGCCGAATGGCGCAGTCATCGTGGACGCGCGCTGGTTGCCATCGCGACGATCGCACTCGGCGTGGCGCTCGGCTACGCAGTACAACTGATCAATAGCGCGGCGTTCAACGAATTCTCCGCGGCGGCCCGCAGCCTCTCGGGCGAGTCCGATCTGCAGGTGCGCGGCGCACAGCCTTCATTCGACGAAGCCATCTACCCGCGCCTCGCGAACGAACCTGGTGTCGCGCTCGCGAGTCCCGTGCTCGCACTCGATGTGACCGTGCCTGACCGGACTTCCGCCTTGCCGGTGCTCGGCATCGACGTGTTCAAGGCGAGTCGCATCGCGCCGGATCTGATCGGCGTGCCGTCGCCGGACCGGCCATTCGATACGCTCGCGACGAACACCGTGTTTCTCTCGCCGGCGGCGCAGCAATGGCTGAAAGTCAAAATCGGCGACGACCTGGCGCTGCGCAGCGGCACCTCGATCGTGCATTTTCGGGTGGCCGGCGGTCTCGTGAGAACGCGGCCTGGCCAGCGGCTCGCGGTAATGGACATCGCCGCCGCGCAGTGGAAGTTCGGCAGAGTGGGCAAGCTGTCCCGCGTGGACATTCAGCTCGAACGCGGCGTAGACCGGGAGCGCTTCAGGCACGCCCTGCAAGCGCGGCTCGGCAGCCAATGGGTGATCTCCGAAACCCGCGATGCCGAAAGTCGTACCGACCGGCTGTCGCGCGCATATCGCATCAATATGAATGTGCTCGCGCTGGTGGCCCTCTTCACCGGCGCGTTTCTGGTGTTTTCGACGCAGGCGTTGAGCGTGGTGCGGCGCCGCGCGCAGTTCGCCATGCTGCGCGTGCTCGGTCTGACGCGTGGCCAGCTGTTGCGCCAGATCCTGATGGAAGGCGCGCTGCTGGGTCTGCTCGGATCGATCGCGGGGCTCTGTCTCGGTTATGCGCTGGCGAGCGGCGCGCACCATTTCTTTGGCAGCGACCTGGGCGGCGGCTACTTTCCGGGTGTACAACCGCAAGTCGGTTTCGAACCACTGGCGAGCGTCCTGTTTCTGGCGCTTGGCCTCGCGGTGTCGGTGTTGGGCAGTCTTGCCCCCGCGCTGGAAGCCGCGCGCGCGCGGCCCGCCGCGGCGCTCAAAGCCGGCGCAGAAGAAGGCGCCTTGGCGCGGCTCGCTACACCGTGGCCCGCCGTGCTGTGTCTGGCGGCCGCCGCCGTGCTCACGCAGATGCCGCCATGGTTGGATGCGCCGATCGGCGGCTATCTTGCCGTCGCGCTGCTGCTGGTCGGCGGGATTGCGTTGATGCCGCGCGCGACCGCGCTCATCTTCGGGGCGGCGAGCCGTGCTTTCGCCAGGCGTCGCCGTGTCGGCGCCGCCCGCACGCTCGCGCTGGCGCGGCTGGCGAACGCACCGGGCCACGCGTCAATCGCAATGGGCGGCGTGTTGTCGAGCTTTGCGCTGATCGTCGCGATGGCGATCATGGTGGCAAGCTTTCGTGTTTCCGTCGAAGACTGGCTGGTTCATCTGCTCTCCGCGGATCTTTATGTGCGCGTGGCGCCGAACGGCGACACAGGCGGTTTGCGGCCGGACGAACAGTCCAGCGTCGCAGCCGTGCCCGGTGTCAAGGCAGCAGCCTTTGGGCGCACCTCGCACCTCACGCTCGACCCCGCGCGGCCTGACGTGGCTCTGCTTGCACGCGGGATCGACGCAGCCGATCCGGGTGCGACTCTGCAGATGACTGGTGCGGTTTTGCCGCTGTCCGCTTTCCAGGGAAACGAGACGCCTGTTTGGGTGTCCGAAGCAATGGTCGATCTATATGGATACCGATTGAGTCAGCGTATTCAACTGCCGCTAGGCGAGCACGGCCACGTGTTCGTCGTGGCCGGCGTATGGCGCGACTATGTGCGGCAAACCGGAGCGATCGTGATGCGGCGTGCCGACTACCGGCGCTTGACCGGCGACACCGGCGCAACCGATGTGGCGGTCACCGTTCAATCAGGAACGAGCGTCGAGCGTGTTGCCGCGGGGCTGCGTGCGCTGCCGTTTGGCGGGGCGCTGGATCTGTCTCAGCCCGGCGAGATTCGCGCGCGCACCCTGGTTATCTTCGATCGCAGTTTTGCGGTCACCTATCTGCTCGAAGTGGTGGCTATCGTGATCGGCTTGTTCGGCGTGGCGGCGACGTTCTCCGCGCAAACCCTCGCGCGCGCCCGCGAGTTCGGCATGCTGCGGCACGTCGGCGTGACGCGCTCGCAGATTCTCGCGATCCTCGCACTCGAAGGCGGAATGCTTACCGCTAGCGGCATTGCAATGGGCTTCGCGCTTGGATTCACGATCGGTCTCATTCTGGTCTTCGTCGTCAATCCGCAGTCGTTCCGTAAGCACCCGGTGAAGGCACCTTGTCCAGCCCGTGCGTAAGCTATAGTGCGCTAGCGTAGGGTTTCCAGAGATGAGGGAGCAACGCATCAATGTCAGCGGCACGATGTGTTGGCAAGCGGGTGAGC
>NZ_LXKA01000353.1 GCF_001645125.1 Paraburkholderia ginsengiterrae
ACTGTTTTCGGTTGTGTTACCAACCGGTCGCTCACTCAACGTACTGACGAATGATTAATCTGTCCGAAGACAAAAAAACCTTCCTTTCATTACTGTGTGAGACTTGATACTTTCGCTTCCTGCCCGATCCCGAAAGATCCGGCAGCGCGTCGCGCATCAAGCGCCCACACTTATCGGCTGTTAATTTTTAAAGATCGATTACGCATTCACCACCAAACCGGCACCGCACCTCAACTACCCCGGCACCGCTTCGTTCTGCGTCGCTGCATCAGCAGCAGAGAAACGAGATTATGGAGAACGAGTGACATGCCGTCAACCCCTTTCTGTGAATTTTCTTTTGACCAAGCGAGAATCGACGCCAGAAACACGCACCGCTATATATATGGGGCATGACGCGCAGGTGGTCCCGCCGCACGCGGAAGATCAACCGCCTCGTATATAGTGGAAGGGTGAGGCGCTTGAAATCAGCGAACGTGCACGCACCTAGGTACGTATGACCCGGCAAGCCGCGCTACGTCCGACCAGCGGCCCACGGACAGCCCGATGGCAAGCGCGCATGATGAAAAGGTGCTCACAGAATGAGCGCAAAGGCGCAAGCTCGTATATAATGCGAGCCGCGCGAATTTCGCACATTTCTATCGGCCCGCTTCGAGCGGGCTCATCTTTTTTGCTCCCCAGAGCACAGCCAAACAACCGCGTTGAGTCACTCAGGTGATGTTGAGCCATGCTCGAAACGCCTGACGGTCGCGTCTTGCGTCTCATAGCGAAGCCTCTAGAGGAGAATACGTGAACCCTTTTGATCGCGAAGATTCGCAACACGAAACCGCCGGCTACACCGCCAAAGCACCCTCGGGCCGTACCGCCAAGGGCAAGGGCGCCGGCAAAGCGATCCCCGTGGCGGCCGAGTTGCCGCCGCAGCAAGCAGAAGAGCGTCAGCGCCAGATGCGTGCGCTGATCCAGTTGGGTAAGGAGCAAGGCTACCTGACCCACGCGCAGATCAACGACCACCTGCCCGACAACTTCGCGCAGACGGCGGCGATCGACAGCATTGTCAGCGCGTTCAACGACATGGGCGTGCAGGTCTACGAGCAGGCCCCCGACGCGGAAACGCTGCTGCTCAATTCGAACACGCCCGCTGTGGTGTCGGACGACCAGGCCGACGAGGAAACCGAAGTCGGGCTGTCGACCGTCGATTCCGAATTCGGCCGCACGACCGACCCGGTACGCATGTACATGCGCGAGATGGGCGCGACCGAGCTGCTCACGCGCGCAGGTGAAATTGCGATCGCCAAGCGCATCGAAGACGGCCTTCACGAAATGGTGCAGGCGATTGCCGCTTGCCCGCTCGCGATCTCGGCCATTCTGGCGAGCGCGCAGCAGGTTGCAGACGGCGAGCTGCGCATCGACGAACTGGTCGACGGCCTGAATGAAGAAACGGTCGCAGCCGAAGAAGACAGCGTGAGCGCCGACGCGGCAGCCGACGTCGATGCCGACGCGGATACCGACGACGAAGAAGACGAAGACGACGACGTCGGCCCGGCCGACTCCTCGGCTGCTGACGAAGCACGCCTGAAGCAGCTCACGAGCGACTGCCTCGAAATCTTCGCCCAGGTGGGCATGCTGTCCGACCAGATGAACGCATCGCACACGCGCGGCGACGTCAGCTCGAAAGCGTATCTGCGCGCACGTGAAGAGATCCAGCAGCACCTCGCGAAGATCCGCTTCACGGCACGCACCATCGACCGCCTGTGCGGCGACGTGCAACATCAGGTTGCGCAGGTGCGTGCGATCGAGCGCAACATTCTGCAAATCGTCGTGACGAAGAGCGGCATGCCGCGCGAGAAGTTCATCGAGTCGTTTGCCGGTCACGAAGCCGACCTCAGCTGGACGGAGCGCGCCGCGCGCCCCTCCACCTCGTACGGCGCCGCGCTGGAGCGCCATCTGCCGGCCATCCAGTCCGAACAGCAAAAGCTCATCGAAATCGAAGCGACGGTTTCGCTGCCGCTCAAGCATCTGAAGGAGATCAACCGGCAGATGGTCGCGGCTGAATCGAAGATGCGCAAGGCGAAGAGCGAGATGATCGAGGCCAACCTGCGTCTCGTGATCTCGATCGCGAAGAAGTACGTGAACCGCGGCATGCTGTTCCTCGACCTGATCCAGGAGGGCAACATCGGCCTGATGAAGGCGGTGGACAAGTTCGAATACCGTCGTGGCTGGAAGTTCTCCACATACGCAACGTGGTGGGTCCGCCAGGCTGTGACGCGTTCGCTCGCCGACCAGGCGCGCACGATCCGCGTGCCGGTTCACATGATCGAAACGATCAACAAGCTGAACCGTATTTCGCGCGAAATCCTGCAGCAGACCGGTCAGGAAGCTCATCCGTCCGTGCTCGCCGAACGCATGGAACTCTCGGAAGAGAAGGTGCGCGGTATTCTGAAGATCGCAAAGCAGCCGGTGTCGATGGAAACGCCGGTCGGCGACGACGGCGACGCTACGCTCGGCGACATGATCGAAGACTCGGCGGCTTCCTCGCCGTCCGACGCGGCGATGCAAGCCGACTTGCGCGCCGCCATCGACGACGCGCTCGACTCGTTGTCGCCGCGCGAAGCGAAGGTGCTGCGCATGCGTTACGGCATCAACACGAAGTCGGACCATACGCTCGAAGAAGTCGGCAAGCAGTTCGACGTCACGCGTGAGCGTATTCGTCAGATCGAGAGCAAGGCTATGCGCAAGCTGATGCACCCGAGCCGCGCCGATCGTCTGAAGTCGTTCCTCGACCGCTAAGCCGGTCATAGCGCTTGCCGTGCATCACGCACGGCAAGCGCATCCCCACCTCAAGCAACGCCTTGAGCGCATTGGCTTTCATCGCTGCGCTCTCAATAAGTCGCGTGCGTCACTGCTTCCCACACATCGTTCGAACGGCGGCCCATTGCTGCGCCGTCAACGCGCTTTCGCCGAGCGGCGATCCCTGGTTTTGCTTTTCCCGATCGATCGTCCGCGGATGATCCGAGAGAAACTCGACCGCAGCGCCGGCGTTGCCGCCACGTTTGTCGGTCCGCGCAAAAAAACCGGCGAGCCCGTCGCTGCGTAATCCGCTCGCTTGCAGATAGGCGACGCCGTTTGCATCGGCGAGGCGCTCCATGTCACGGCTATACGACAGACTCACTAGTCGTCCAGCCAGCGACGAAACGTCCGCGAAACCAAGATTGATACCGACCGTCGCGCTGATTACGCCGATGCCTGCGCCGCGAAACAACGCCACCAGCGGATCGCGCCGTGCGATATGCCCCGTCTCGTGGGCCATCACGCCGGCCAGTTGATCGGCGCTGCCGACCTGCTCGATCAGACCCCGCATGACCACCATGCGCGCGCCAGGCAGCGTCACCGCATTGACCACCTTGCTGTCGATCACCACCAGGCGGACCGGCTGCGCGATACCCGCCGCGTGGGCGAGCCGCGCTTCGAGTTGCTCGAGCGCGCGCTGTCCCTCGCCACCGCGACAAACGTTGTGCTTGCCGACGACGACCACCTCCACCATCTCGCCGAGTTGGTTTTCCACACTGCGCGGCACCAGCGCCGCGCCCACCGCAGGCAATCTCTCGACGAGTACCAATGCCAGCACAAGCGCCACGGCGCCGACCGCCATCCAGCCGAGATACTGCCGACGCTGCATGCGCGGCGCTGTCATCTGCCCGGGCAACGCGGCGGCCTCGGTCGACACGCGGCCCGGCTCGCCTTTGCACGACAACACGACCCGGCCTTGCGGGTCGGGCTCGCCGACAATCAGCCGCGCGCGCGGCCAGAGCGCCAGTTCACCCGCTGCACCATCGATAGCCAGAAACGCGTCGCTCCAGCGCAGCGTCGCAGCGTGAGCGGCGGCACTGCGACCGTCGTAGTAGCGCGTGTCAGTCGAGCGCGGCCCGGTAGCGTCAGAAGGCGACAACGCCACCTCAGAACGAGCCACCATGGTCAAGCAGGTTCAACATGCCCTCGCCGGTGCGCGGCGGCGTCTGATCGCTTTGAGCCAGAGTCTGCGGATCGAGCTGACCGGATACCTGCAGCGTATCCGCCGCGAGTCGCATGACACGATGCAGCACGACCGGCAAACCGAGACCCAGCGTGAACACGACGATGGCCAGATTGCCTAGCACCATGCCGAGCAGACGCCCCGCCGTGATGCTGCTGCCGAAGCGCAGTTGCGTGCCGAGCGTGGTGTTTCCCATGACATGGCGGGTCACCAGCGCAAAGTAGAAGCACCTGATCAGCAGCGCGCCAACGATGAACAGCACATAGAACAGGAACACCGAACCCAACGCGGCCGGATCGTGCGCCTTCAGCGGAACGTGGCCCATTGACCGCAGCGCCATGAAGCTCTTGATGAAAATCGCGCCGAGCACGCCCAGCAACACGATCACGCCGATAAACGTCCCGACGAATACGCCATACAGCGCGCCGGCTCGGCCTTTGAAATGAAACGGCAGGTTGCCGAAACTGCTCGCGTTGATACGGCGCTCCGCCAGGCGCATCGACACCCACGGGATCATCTGCCCAAGTGTCACGATGCAAAGCAGGCCGTACAGCAACACATGGACACCATAGCCCCACGCCGAGCCGGTCATGCCGCCGCGAATTCCGCACCACTGCGTGCGGCTCAGACGATAGCGCTGCGCACTAAAATAGGCCCCTGCCGCGACCACCGCGATCAGGAAGTACAGGGCAATCACCGGCAACGCGCCCAACAGCGTGCTTCCCGTGATGGCGCGCAGAATCGCGCTAAGAACGCCAGCGCCGACCATTGCACCAAACATGATCGCAATCGCCAGCAGAAAACCTTTGAACAATTCGCCGCCGGTGCCGGTGTATTCAAACCGTTCACCTTGAAAGCGCATTCGCGACCAGATATATCGACGGGTGTTAGTGGTCGCCCAAAATCGGTAAATGCCCAGCGTGATGATCTGCAGCAGCAGATTTTTGATGAATATTCCGTACAGCTCCCCAATTTTGCCGTCGTAGGTCAGGAGCGGTTGCTTCTCGTCGAGTGAATTCATTGTTCTTCTTCCCCTTGTTATACATTGACGTTCTAGTTGTCCGCGTGCGAGCAGGCCGTGCGGTTGGGTGACACCACTTCATTAAACGAACAGGTTTATCTAAAAATCAAGTCCTTCTTCGCAGCTCGTGAAAGAAACCCAAACCGCATGCGCGAGCATGCTTCACGGCAGCACAAACGTCTTCGCAAGTATCAATTCACCCGGCTTGCGCATGGGTACCCGGATCGTTTCGCTCTTTTCGTCCGGCGTATTCTCGTTTGTGATAGTCGTCACCTGCGCGACCGTCATATCGCTGCCGCTATTGCCATTGCCGAAGTAGTTCACAAAGACCAGATACGTGCCCTTCAACGGCGCGGCTGACGAGTAGATCTCCGGTCCATAGCCGGTCGTCACGTCGACGTCGAGCGAGCCGCCGTTGGGCGCGACGCGGTCGCCGTACCAGGTATGCACACCGTCAGGCGAGACGACGTGCAAATCCAGATCGGTGCCGTCGGTATCCCATGCGAGTACGATGCGCAGCTTCGGTTGGGTCTTGCCGCTGTAGGCGTCATAGAACTGCACGCGCTTGCGGCTGCCATCCGGAGCCCGCAGCTCGACGCCGTTACTGCCGGCAGGAAACGCGTAGGGCCGCGAGAACTTGCCGTCCTCTTCCACGCGCTGCGGCAACGGCGTGCCGTCGACCACCAGCGTGCCCACCGTGGTGCCCTTCTTCTTGGGCGTATTGCGGATCTGCCCTTCGATCAGCGCGAATTTCGACTGCCCTTCCGGCGTCGATACGGTCACCGCGGGGTAATGCACGTCCTGCGTATAACGCTCGCTGTCGCCGCTCGTATTGCGCCAGCCATTCAGCGGCGCGCCGAAGTCGATATCGCTCGCGCGCGCCACCGGCGCCGCCTGCAACATGGCGACGACGAGCACGCTGCACGCCGCCTTCATCCAACCCGCCGTCTTGAACTTCATCGTCACTGCTCCCATCCTGCCGTCAGAGTCGCTCGCTCTTTACGAGCATCAGGTCGCCGATCTTGCGCAGCGGCATCACCATCGTTTCGCGCCGTTCGTTCGGCGTGTTTTCGTTGAACACCAGCGTCAACGTCGCCGTGATCACGTCGCGATCGTGCGCGGCGGCGTCGAAGTTGTAGCCGGTCGAGTCGAAATTGCCCCAGTAATTCAGAAAGAACAGCCACGTGCCATGTTCGGGCGCCGCCGACGAAAAAATGCCCGGCCCCGCGCCGTCCACCGAATCGACGTCGAAACCGCTGCCGTCTTCGAGTGTCGGGTTGGCGAAGAAGGCGTGCAAGCCGCCTGGTGTAATCACGTGCAGATCCACCTGCGCATGCGGATCGTCCCACGTGACCATGGCGCGCAGTTTCGCCTGCGGCTTGCCGCGGTCGGCTTCGTAGAACTGCATGCGCTGGTGCTGTTTGCCGTCAGCGGAAATCAGCTCGATGCTGTTCGAGCCGGCGCCGAACGCCCATGGCCGCGCGAACGCGCCCTCGTCGTCGGTATAGAGCGGTGTGGGGTTACCGTTGACGACGAGCGTGGGAGGCTTGCGCGCATGTTTGTCGATGTGCTTCAGGTGCCCCTCGATCAACGTGCGATAGCGCTGCGCGCCGCGATCGACCGGTGGCCGGGGATACGCCGCTACGAAATGCTCGCCCTCATTCGTCAGCCCGCTGTGACGCCAGCCTCCGAACGCGCCGGTCAGATCCGCGACCGCGCCGTCCGCACCGGCAGCGCACGCGTTCGACTCCGTGCCGGCTGCGAGCACGACCACGGCCAGCGCCGCCGCGCCAACGCGAACGGGGCGTGCCCAGGACAGCGGGCTGAACGGGGACAAACGCGTGCGTGGGTCGGAGTTCATTGGATCGAGTTGTCAGTGCGAATCAGCGTGCGCGCGGTGCTCTCGACGAAATCCTCATCGAGCCCACGCGGATGATGCTGGAACGCGAGGTGAACATATTCATGTGCCAACGCGATACGGTCCTCTTCGGTCTGCAGCCGATACACGTAGACGCGATTGCGCTGCGCATCGGCATACGGCCGTCCTTCGCGCACGGCGCACACCGCCGGCACATCCGGCGTCTCGTAGCCCGCCG
Organism: Paraburkholderia ginsengiterrae; assembly: GCF_001645125.1. Classification (GTDB taxonomy): domain Bacteria; phylum Pseudomonadota; class Gammaproteobacteria; order Burkholderiales; family Burkholderiaceae; genus Paraburkholderia; species Paraburkholderia ginsengiterrae. The sequence goes on from NZ_LXKA01000353.1 coordinate 7,145, forward strand.
CACCTTCCATGCGGCGCGCCCACAACGGCGCATTGCGCTGCAACCATGCCTGCGCGCCGGCGACGGCGATGCAGTCACCCGCCAACGGACTCTGGAACGAAGTCAGCGTCGCTTGCGGCCAGGTGCGCGCAAGAATTGCATCGAACGTCAGACCGGATTGCGCGGACGCCTTCGCGGCGAGCCAGCTCATTTGCCCCAGTGCGGCCTTGTCGTGGTGGTACTGGACCGGCACACCGGACAGCACAAGCGCGTCGGTCAGATCGGCGGCACGGCGCGCGGCCTCCGTCGGCGCGCGCGGCAGCACGCGCTGCGTGCCGCTGCTGTCGTCGATACGAAAACAGCCTTCGTCGCGCTTGCCATGCTGCACCACGTAGGTTCGCGCCGCGACCGCCAACGCCTTGGCCGCTTCCGGCTGGCTCGTGTCGCCCTCGCGCTCGACCACGCGGGCCACATAGTCGTTCATGCCGAACCGACCGACCACTTGCGGCGCGCCGCCGGCATCGCGATCGAGCCGTAGTTCGCCGCGGCTCGTCACGCGCGCCCAATTGCCATTGACGAAGTGGACCCGAAAATCGCCGCGCAGCGTACCGTCCTGTGTCACGGCCGGCCGTGTGTCGCCGAGCACCTCGCGAACTGGATAGCGGCTGAAGAAATCGACGAAGACGCAGGCGCTGTCGTCCGGCACGGTGACTTGCGTGAGCAGCGGCGCGATGCGCGGCGCGGCGGCCGCCAGGACCCGCGCACTGCCGCCCGGGCCGCTCAGCCACACCGGCGTACCGTCGGCAAGCCAGCCCGCCGCGCCGCCAATCGAGGCGCCGGGCCGCGCCGGATCCGGCATCGTCCACGTCTTGGCGCGCAGCACGCTGCCGTAGAGCGACACCGTGCCTTCGCCGCGCCCGCTCGTCAGCACCGACACCAGCGTGCTGGCCGCCGCGTCGCGCGGCCGTGCGGGCATCGCCTGCAGTGCCGCGAGCAACTCGGTGACCGGCACGCGGCGCGTCGGGGTCATCGCGCGAAGATCGCGCAGCCAGGCAGGCGCGTGCAACGCCGTCCAGTACTTGCGCCAGTCCGCGGAATCGAGTTGCAGGCGTGCGGGTTCGAAAAAGCGGCCGCACGACTGCACCAGCGCATGTTCGCGATCGATGTGCCCACCCGCCATGCAGCAATACACTTCTTCAGGATCGCCGCCGTTGCAGGTGTAATCCGGCGTGGCGATGTTGCGGTCCACCAGGTAGCCGTAGACGAACAGCTTCCACACGCTGCCGAGCGGCGTCTCCAGCGTCGCCGGCAGCGGACGCGCAAGCTGTGGCGACAGGCCGACCGCCGCGCCGCCGGCATCGACTTGCCAAAGCTGGCTTTGGCCATCGCGCAACCACGCAAAGCGCAGCATTGGTGACACGGCTGCCGGCGCAGAAACGCTCGACGACGAAGCCACCGCAGCCGTACCCGTACCGCCGAAAACACACCCCACGCCCACCGCGAGCACGATCCGCAGCGTGGCTGCGAAGCGAACGCGAAGATCGCGGCGAGGACGGAGCGCGCTGAACATGGCGGTCTCGCTCGCTTACTCGATGCGCAGCGTCGTCATGCGATCGCTCTTGCCGCCTTCGAACGCCTTCGCGTCCGGCTGATACATGCGGAAGTAGCGCGCGGGCGGCAGCGCGAAGGTGCCCGGCAACGCGAAGCGCACGAGCTGCCGCAGTGTGACTGGCCGGTCGAGCAACGGCACCGGCTGGTGATACGTCAGCTCGCCCATCTCGAAGGACGCCGCGCGCGCGAATGGCTGCGGGCCGCTGACGCCTTCCTTTGCGCCCGGCAAGCCGTCGATCGACACGCCCCAGCTCGTCGCCTCGACATTGCCGCCTGGCGGCAGCGGCACGTCGAGCAGGCCGTAGTGGTAAGCGTTGCCCGAGCGCGGCGTGAGCGTGACTTCGTCGACGTAGAGCGCGTTGCTGTCGATCGAATCGCCTGGCTTGACCCGGTGCGCGGCGAATGCGGAACGGCCCACCTGGCTCTCGCCGGCCGCTTCCTTCTTCTTCGGATCGACCGGAACCTCGACCGGTTCAAGCTTGTAAAAATGGCGCTCGACGGTGATGTTCAGGCGGCTGTCCTCGCTCGTATGACTGCGGAACGACACCAGCGCGTTGACATCGGTGCGCGCGGCACCGGCATCGAGGGTCGTCGGCAAAGCGGCGCCGGTCCACTTGTAGAGCGGCGTGCCGGTCGGCGTCGTCGCGCGCGTCCAGCCCGCGCCTTGCAGCGACGGCAGCGACGCGGGCGACGCATCGCCGCCCAGCGCCTTGCGCAGCCACAGGAGCGTGAGTGCGCGGTCGAGCGTCGGATAATCGGCACTGCTCTTCGCGAGCAAGGCCGACGCATCGACCGCCGCGCCGCCTTCGCCTCCCGACATGGCCAGCAGGCTCTGCACGAGCGGCGCGGGATCGTTCGTCAACGCGGTGCGTGCAGCGCTCGCCGCAGCGTCGAAACCGTCAGGCAGCGACGCATTCGTACCGTGCGCCAGATTGGCGATCAGCAGCGTCGCCATCTGCTTGCCGCGCGGCGAATCGGCTTGCGCGAACACGATGCTGTCCGACGCGCCGTACGTGCCGTTGCGCGCGGGCGCCTTGGCCGTCGCCGCGGCATCGCTCATCAGGTCCGAGGCAACGCCCGCGACCGGCGTCGCGACCGGCAGGCCCATCTGCTGCATGAACCACAATGCCAGCGCGCGGTGCAACAGCGGCTCCTTGGCACCGGCGTCGCGATAGACGTCCATGGCGTGCTGCCAGTTGCCGGCGGGCAGGCTGATGCCGAGGCTGCGGCTCGCGAGCCAATCCGCGTAATACGCGTAGGCCGTGATGAGCGCGCTGCCACCAGTGGTATCGCCCCACCAGCCGAACGTGCCGCCAACGCCCGCCAGCATCGCCAGACGCTGCCGCTGATTGCGCAGCAGCGCTTCGAGCCCTTGCGTCGAACTGGCGTTATCGCCACGGCCGATGGCGTCGTGCGCAAGCGCGAGCGGAATCAGGCGGCTCGACGTCTGTTCGGCGCAACCGTACGGATAGTTGATCAGATCGTCGGCAACGCGCATGAACTGGCTCGCCGCGTTGCCGATAAATCGCACGCTAACGTCCTGCGCGTCCTGTGGCAGATTGAGTGGCTTGCCCGAACCGTCGAGCGCTACCGTGTTCTGATGCAGATCGAGCCAGCCACTCGCGTCGAGATGGATCGTCGTCTGCAGACGGTCGACGTCTTTACCCGCGCTACGCAGCGTCGCATTGATCACGCCGTCCTTCAATGCGCCGCTCGGCAGACGCAGATAATTCGCGCCGCGCCTGAGCGTGACCTTCTGGTTCAACGAGAGGCCGCCACCGTCGACCAGCCACTGTGCATCCATGTCCGCATCGGTCTGATTGAAGGCGATCATGTCGATGGCCGGCTGATCGTTGACGCGGAAATGCGACGGCCCGCTCCACTTCAGATACAGCGCCTTGTCCGAACGCACGTAAGCGGTACGCTGACCGACCATGCCGTCCGGCGCCGCCGCGCGCACGGTAATGCGCCAGCGCGCCAGCGAGTCCGGCATCTTGAAACTCATGGTGGCGTGACCGCTCGCGTCGGTTTTCAGATTGCCTTCCCACGCGGCCGTGTCCTGATCGTCGCGGCGCGGCCTCTCGAGCACCTTCACGCCGCGCTCGTTGTAGTTCGCGCGCTGCGGGCCGCCCGGCGCGCCCTTCAACGGCGAGCGCGCCACGTCGTACGTAATGAAAGACAGGCTCGACGAGGTCCGCACATTGTTGCGGCGCGGGTGATAGAAGAAATCGACGATATTCGGCGCGATTTCCGGCTGCAACACGTAGACCATTTCATCGACCACGCTCACCGTCAGATTCGCCGCTTCCGGTTTGCCATTCAACGTGCTGTCGAAGTTCAGCGTGACCGTGTCGCCCGGCCCGTACACCGGCTTGTCGCTCTTCACGTTCAGTTCGATCTGCGGCTGGGCGACCACGATGCCCGCATTCTGGAACACATATTCGCCGGCATGCACGTACAGCACCGAGAACGTCATGTTCGGCGCGAAGTCTTCGCCGACCTTGATACGCGCCTTCCACTGCGAGGACGCAACGCGTTGCAGTTGCAGCCAGTCGCCGCCGGCCGTCAACAGGGCGCGGCGTTCGACGTTGTCGCGCTCGAGCGTCAGCAAGGCATCGTCGACCGGCATCGGGAACGTGATCAGCGCCTCGGCGGTATCGCCAATTTTGTATTTGTCGCGATCGAACACGATCTCGACGCTGCCCGGAATCGCTTTTAGGCCGTCACCCGCCACCCAATGGCTCGCAGCGGCAAGCAGATTGCCCGAGTCATCCTTGACCGACAGCATGTACGAGCCCGGCTGGTCGAATTGCACCGGAAACGACAGCTTGCCGCCCGCGCCCGTGCCCTTCAGCGCGCCTTCGCCATGCGTTTGCGATTCGAGGCGCGTCCATTCCCACTTCGACGGCGCATGCGCGGCCGGATCGGTCGCGCCGAGCGCCTGCAGATCGAAGCTGACCACTTCCTTCGGTTGCGAGAACGATTTGGCGCTCGTCAAACGATACGGCGTCGCGCCGCGCGCAATCAATACTTCGCGCGTCACACGCACCTTGTACGCCGCGCCGTCCTGCGCGAACAGCGTCAACGCGTAGCGGCTCGGTTCCTTGGCGGCGGGCAGCGTGAGGCTCGCGTTGCCGTCGCTGTCGGTCTTCAACTCCTGCTGTTCGAGCTTGACCGGGAATAGCCCTGCATAGCGCAATTCCCCTTCGACGATCGTGACTTTCTGCGCACGCAGCGTGACCGAGACCTTGGCATCGCGCACCGGCTTGCCGTCCGGAAAGCGCAGCTGGATCTTGCCCTTCAACGGCTCGCCGGTCGCGTAATCGGCTTTATCCATCGACAGATTCACGTCGAAATGCGGCTTCACGTATTCAGCGACGCGAAATGCGCTGCCGTATACATCGCCGTTGTAGTCGAAGCGCAGCGTGTAGCCGCCGGCGGTCGCGTCGGCGGGCAGCGTGAACACGGTATCCGCGCCCGTGTCCGACGCGAAATGCACCTTGCTGGTCGCTACCGGCGCGCCGTTTGGATCGAGTACGTCGAGCTTGATGTCGGCCTCGGCCGGCGCGGACGATTGCGTCGCGTTCTGGAACGTGCGGCCGATAAACTTGACGTGCACTGCATCGCCCGGACGATACATCGGCCGGTCGGTCACCGCGTAGATCTTCGTGTTGTAGATCTCGCTGTCGTAGTAGAAATTCTCGGAGACGAACACGCCGCCTTGCGGATCGGTGCCGAGCACATAGCTGCGCTCGGGACTCACGTGCTGCAGCATCAGCGCACCATCGCCACCCGTCGTGCCGCTTTGCAACACGCCCACGCCGTCGGTCCAGCTCACATCGGTATGCGCCACCGGCTTGCCGTTGTCGCGCCGCGCGGTCCACACCAGCATGCCGCTCGACGCCGCTTTCACGACCGCCACCGTGTCCGACACGAACAGCAGCGTATGCGCGCGATAGTTGCCGATTACCGCCTCGACGATATACAGCCCCGGCGGCAATTTGCCGACCGGAATCATGACGTTGCCCGAACTGGCTTCAATAAAGTTACTGCTGCTGCCCTCGAGATTCACGCCCTTGGGCGGCTGGATCACTTTCGCGTCCCAGATCGGATAGCGGAAACGCGCGACCACGTCATAGCCCTTCAGCGGCGCGAACTGCGAGTTCTGTTCGAATTGCGTCGGCTTGCCGGTCTGCTCGCCGAGCTTGAATTGCGGTGCCGCTTCAGTCGCCTTGCTGCGGGTGGCGAACGACAGCACACGCTGCCACGCGCGGCGCGCCTCGGTGAACCAGCGGTCCCACAGATACGCGAGCGTATTCGCAAGCCCCTCGCCCTGGTAATTCGGCGCGACGTTCAACCGATGCAGATTCTTTTGCGCCTTCAGGAAGTCCAGCGGCTTGGGCACGCGATACACGACGATGTCCGCGCCGCCATACGGCTGCAGCGCATCCTTGAAATCGCGGCCGGGTGCTTCGATCCGCACCTGCGCCAGTTGATCGCTGCCGAAGCTCGCGTCCGAGAGCAGAAAGAACGGCTGACCGTCGACCTTCTGCGAACTGAAATTGCTCGACGGCGCCGTCTGCAGCGTCGGATTCGCGGCAATGTTCGTGTCGGCCGCAGTGCTCGACGCCTCGTCGTCGGCATAGGCGGGCGGCGCGATGGCGAGCGTCATGGCCGCGAGCAGCGCCGCCAGCGTGAATGCCGCGCGACGGCGCGCATGGCCCAACCAGCCGTTCGATAGCGTGACGGAAATCATTCGGGTCATGGTGTCAGAAAGTCCAAACGAAACACGCCGACAAAGTTCGGATTGCCGTCGAGCGGCTGCCAGCGGGAATCTTTCCATTGCATCAGGTCGGAAACGGCGACGGCGCGCAGACCGGTGTCGGCCGGCGTGACGGTGCCCGTGTGGTAAGCGATGTAGCGGTCCAGCCAGATCATCAGATGCTGGTCGTCGCCCTGATCGAAGAACAGCAGATCGCCGGGCAGCGCCTGGTTCACGTCTTTCGACACAAAACGGCTATTGCGTTGAATCAATGCGATCGCCGACGCGTACGCGCCGGTCGAACCGTCGAGCCGGGTCCAGCGGTTGGCGATCGTGCGCTGCGACGCCGACAGTTGCAGTTCGGGCGGCAGGCTGCTGGTATCCGCGAGACTCGTCATGCCGTTGGCGCGCAGCCACCTGGTGTCGTGCGGCTTGAGCGTCTCGCCGACCGCGAAGCGCACGAGGCCCGCGCAGTCGCGCTGCGTCCAGCGCGGCGTCGGCCCGCGCCGCATCTGCTGGTCGACGATGCGCACGAACCACGCGCGAAATGCTGCTGACTGCTGCGGCGACAGCGCGTCGGGGTCGGGCGATGCCGTGGTCGCTGTGAGTGCGCGCGCATACGGTGCAAGACTCGCCATGGCGATCGTGGCGGCCGCGCGCGCGAGCCACACGCGGCGTGCGGCGAAGGCGCCGGGTATCCGGAGGCGGCGCACCTAGTCGCCCTCGGTGCCGGGCTGGTCTGCCGGCGCTTCTGTCGCACCGGCATTCGACCCGGCATCGGCCTGCGCGCGGTCGAACCACCACTCGACCGGCACCCAACCCGTCGAGCCAGGCAGGTTCTGCTGCAGCGTCAGCGAAACCGGCGGGTAGTGAGCCAACGCGTGCAGCTTCGGCACGAGATAGGTACGCGAAGCATTGCGGAACACGGCTTCCTGATCCGCCGGCAACGCGGCGCCGGCCTCGCGTTCGATCAGCGCTGCGGCCGACGACGGCGTGAGCGTCAGAATCGTGCGTGGCAGACGTTGCGGCGCGAGCGTATCGGCGAGCGCCGGATAGCGCTTGTCGAGCACGGCAAGGGTGTCGTCGACGAGACGGCCGTCCGGCGAGAAAATCAGATAACCATGCGCCAACGCCAGCGTGACCGGGAAGTAGCGTTCCGCCGACAACTGCGACGCAAACGACGCCTTGCTGGCCAGCGCGGTGCCCGAGCGGGCGCTGACCGGGCGTTGCCACACGGTGACGTCCGCTCCCTGGTCGCGCGTGGTGACCGGCAAGCGGCGATAGGCCGGATCCTGATCGCCGGCTTTGGCGGCCTTCGCTTCGTACGCGCCGATGACGTTGCCGAAGGTCTTGCCGAGCGCCGCCTTCAATGCGGCGATACTCGCAGCGTCCTGCGACTTCACTCGCGCGACGAACACCGGCGCCACCAGTGTGGACTTCGCATACCAGCACACCGCCGCGGGACCGGCAAGCTGATTGCCGATCGCGGCGGCGTTATCCGCGCCGCCATCGGCCACCTTGCCCAACAGGCCCGACGCCTCTTTCCAGTCCGCCGGCAAGCTCGTGCAGACCGCCGGATTGGCAGGCAATGCACGCCACAAATCGGCGCTGTTCCAATCCTGTGGCAACTTGGCCGGATCGATCAGGGCGGAGGTTTGCCAACTCGCGGCGGCGGCGCCATTCGGCGAGAAGTCGAAGCGCAGCGCGTCGATACCGGAGAAAAACGCCTGATAACCGAACGACAGGTAATTGGCCGACACCACCAGCCGGTGGCCCTTCGGCTCGTCGCCGGGTGTGTCGAGCCGATAGGCGCGGGCTGCGTCGTCGCGGCCCGACGAGAGCATCCCGGACACGGCGTCGGCCCGCTCGCTCAGCAAGCCGCCCTTTTCGTCGAGCAGCACGCCGGGTGCGGACAGCACAACCAGGCGGTCGTCTTTCGCGGCGAACAGCAGCGTGCGGCCAACCGCCAGCTTCAATGCATAGACCGGCACGTCGCCCGCGAGCTTCGCCACCTGGCTCAGTTGCGTGTCGCTCGCCGCGACGTTGCCGAGCCCTTGCAGCAGCTTGGCGAGTCCGTTGCGATGGATCGACATCACCCAGTAGCCGAGGCGGCCGTCGGGCGAGCGCCACAACAGCACGTGCGCGGGTTCGTCGAATACGCGGCGGATCAGTTCGTCGCGCCAGTCAAGCTGATGTTCGAAAGCGAGGCGCCGCAGCGCACCCTCGGCGGACAGCCGCGTATTGTCCGATTCGTAGTAGTCGACAAAGTCTTGCGTCAGCACGTCGTGCAGGAGCGGCACGCGCAGAATGTCACGCGGCAAACGCGAAAGCGCTTCGCTGTCGATCACCGCGTCGGGGTGGTGAATATCGAGGGCGATTTCACCCGTCCCGGCGGCCTTGCGATGCGCGAAGGGACGCCATACCGCCTGAATGACGATGCCGGCCACGACGAGAAGACCGACCATCAGGATTGCAATCTTTTTGCGCGACATCTTCATCTGATTTCTTCTGGTTCGATGCGACGGTATAGACGTGGAGGTCCGGTGGATTAATCCGGCAGAATCGATCCCCAACGGCAGCGATGATAACCGATATTTTTTACTGAAAACCGGTGAAACTTCGCACTTAACATTCAGACATGTTTCGAAGGTTTGACAGAGATTTTTTATACTTCGGATAAACGCATAGAAAAGACATCTATTCTGCGTGGCAGGCTGCGTTTAAATCCGCGCTATTTAATGGGCACATAAAAAACCCGGCTGCGCTCAACGCGCTCGCCGGGTTATTTCAAGTATCGCCGTTACTGCTTTGATGCGAATACCGTGTTAGCCGCCCTCAGGAATTGGCCAACGCCTGCTTCATTCTCTGCACGCCAGTTTCGATATCGGCTACGCCAGGCGCGGCAAATGACAGCCGCAAAGCAGATAGGTCGATATTGTCTTTATAGAACGCGACGCCGGGTACAAACATCACATTGCGCTCGATGCAGGCGCGCAGATAATCGGACGCATTCTGACCGCCCACCAGTCGCGCCCACACGAACATGCCGCCGGCAGGACGATGAAACGCAATGTGGCCTGCCAATTGCGCGTCGAGCGCATCGCATAAAGTGCGGCATTTCACGGCATAAGCATCGACGATACGCGGCAGATGACGCTCTAGCGCGCCGCTCGCGAGATACTCCGAGGCGATTGCCTGGGTCCACGGCGAACTGCACAGGTCGACGGTTTGCTTCGCGACGACGCAACGGCGCAGGATCTCCGCATGCGCCACCATCCAGCCCACGCGCAAACCTGGCGCAACGATTTTCGACAGACTGGAAAAGTGCACCACCCAGTCGCGTGAACCCGGCACCTGATCGCTCAGGGCGAGCAACGAAGGCAAGGCCTCGCCACCGAAGCGCAGATTGCCGTAGGGGTCGTCTTCGACGATCAGGAAACGGTAACGCGCCGCCAGTTTCAGCAAGGCCATGCGACGTTCGAGCGACAGGGTCGCGCCGGTCGGGTTGGCGAAGGTGGGCACCGTATAGAGCAGCTTCGGCGTGCAGGGCAGCGCGCCCGCTTCGAACAGCGCGGCGAGGGCGGCAACGTCGAGACCGTCCTGATCGACGGGCACGGTGACCACGTTAGCTTCTTGCAGCTTCAGCGCCTGCAGGGTGGCCGGATAAGCGGGCTGCTCGACCAGCACCACGTCGCCGGGCGCGACCATCACGCGCAGCAGCAGATCGAAGCCCTGCTGCGAGCCGGTCGTCACGAGCAACTCCTGCGGCGTGCATGGCGTGCCGCGGCGTGTCATGAGGAGCGCGAGTTGTTCCTTGAGGACGGCGAGGCCGTCGGTCGGACCATATTGCAGGCACAGCGTGGTCTGTTGCGATGCGCGTGCCGCCGCGGCGTCGAGCCCGTCGCGATCGAACAGATCGCTAGCCGGATAGCCGCCGGCAAACGAGATCATGCCGGGTTGCGCCAGATACTTGAACAGCTCACGAATGGGCGAACCGGTTGGCGCTTCGAATGGAGAATTGAATGAGAACATGGTGGCGGGCCGCTTGTTTTCCGACTAAGTTGCCGATGGGAAATCCGCCTCGATTGTGCGCATCGCGAGAGCGGACGGCAAACGAGTTCTACGCACTACGTATTGCGTTTTCCGCATCACTCGCGGTGCGCGCTTACACCACGTTCTTCTCCACGATCGGCCGGTTTTCCAGCACGCGAGTGAAGCTCAACGAACCCAGATCGAGTGTCGTGTAGCGGCCATGCAGAATCAGTTCGCTGATGCCACGCCCCGTTGCCGGTCCTTGTTGCAATCCGTGGCCGCTAAATCCGTTGGCGAAGATGCAGTTATCCACGTCCGGGTGATAACCGATGATCGCGTTCTGATCGAGCACGTTGTATTCGTAGTAACCGGACCAGCAATTCTGCACACGCAGCGCTTCGAATTGCGGCACGCGATGCGCGAGTGTCGGCCAGATCACCTCGTCGAACAACGCGTGATCGACCTCGTCGAGCGGCAAATCGTCAGGGTCGTTGTCCGCCGAGGGCGACGTGCCGCATATAAACGATTTGCCTTCGGGCCGAAAGTACACGCCGCTCGGATCGATCAGCAACGGGCACCGTTCGAGCTGGCCCGGCGAGCTGACATTGAAAATACTGCGGCGCCGCGCATGGACCGGGATTTCGATGCCGGCCATTTGCGCGACTTTACGCGCCCACGCGCCCGCGGCGTTCACGACCACGTCGCAGGCGTAGGTTTCACCGTTCGCGGTCTGCACGTGTGTCACGCGTTCGCCGTCGCGCTGGAGAGCGGTGACGTCGGCCGCGACATAGCGCGCGCCGAGCGACTGCGCTTTCTTGCGCAGCGCCTGCACGAGACCGTAGCCGTCGAACCAGCCTTCGCCGCTCTCGCCATACGCGCCGGCAACGAGGTCTTCCGTATTGAGCCAGGGGAAGCGCGCTTGCAGCGCGTCTTTGTCGAGCAGACTGATATCGGCGCCTAGACGCGTTTGCAGCGCATGGTTCTCACGCAGTGTCGCCTCACCTGCCGGCGTGGCGAGAAACAGATAGCCGCCTTCGTGCAGATCGATGGAAGGCTTCGTGCCGTCGACCTCGAGCCGCTCTCCGATCGAGCGCAGAAACTCGATACCGAACAGCGACATCTGAATGGACAGCGGAGTGGAGAATTGCTGACGGATCGACGCCGCCGATAACGCCGACGATGAACGCGCGTAAGTCGGGTCGCGCTCGATCACCGTGACGCTGACTGTCGGATCGGACAGCCGCAAGAAATACGCGATCGAGCTGCCGATCACCCCACCGCCGACGATCACGACTTTCGAACTCACGTCAAACCCCAGGAGTAGCGAGGCCGCGCTGAAACGCCAGGCGGCGCAAACGGATTACAGAAAAAGAGCGCCCGAAAACCGCAGCGGCGCGTCAATGCGCCGCTGCGTTCCACGGACTGCGTGCGCGCTATCAACCGATATTGAAGTCGATGCCCTGCGCGAGCGGCAATGCCGACGAGTAGTTCACGGTGTTTGTGGCGCGGCGCATGTAGGCCTTCCACGCATCCGAACCCGACTCGCGGCCGCCGCCGGTTTCCTTCTCGCCGCCGAACGCGCCGCCGATTTCTGCGCCGCTCGGTCCGATGTTCACGTTCGCGATACCGCAGTCGCTGCCCGAGTCGGACAGGAAGCGTTCCGCTTCGCGCAGATCGGTCGTGAACACGCACGACGACAGGCCGTGCACCGCCGAGTTGTTCGCCTCGACCGCGTCGGCGAAATCGGTGTAACGCAGCACGTAGAGAATCGGAGCGAACGTTTCTTTCAGCACCACCGCTGTTTGCGACGGCATTTCGACAATCGCCGGACGCACGTAGAAGCCGCCTTCGTAGCCCTTCACCTCGACGCGTTCGCCGCCGAACACCTTGCCGCCTTCAGCCGTGGCCTGTTGCAAGGCTTCCTGCATGCGGCCATACGACTGCTTGTCGATCAGCGGTCCCATCAGCGTGCCCTTTTCGAGCGGATTGCCGATCGGCACCTTGCTGTAGAGCTGTTTCAGACGTTCAATGGTCTTGTCGTACACGCTCTCGTGCACGAACAGGCGGCGCAGCGACGTGCAACGCTGGCCCGCCGTGCCTACCGCCGAAAACAGAATGCCGCGCATGGCAAGTTCATGATCCGCCGTTTGCGTGACGATGCCCGCGTTATTGCCGCCGAGCTCGAGCAGCGAACGGCCGAACCGCTTGGCCACTTCCACGCCCACCGTGCGGCCCATTTCCGTGCTGCCGGTCGCGCTGACAATCGACGCGCGCGGATCGGCCACCAGCTTCGCGCCCACGTCACGGCCGCCGTTGATCAAGGCGGTCAGGCCAGCCGGCGCGTCGCCGAATTCCTGCAGCGCCTCGTTGAGAATCTGGTTGACGGCGAGCGCTGTCAGCGGAGTCTTTTCCGAAGGCTTCCAGATCACCGCATTACCGCAGACCAGCGCGAGCGCCGCATTCCACGACCACACCGCGGCCGGGAAATTGAACGCCGAGATCACGAGGCAAGTGCCCATGGGATGCCACGTCTCCGCCATGCGATGCCCCGGACGCTCCGAGGCAATCGTCAGACCGTACAACTGGCGCGACAGGCCGACCGCGAAGTCGCAGATGTCGATCATTTCCTGCACTTCGCCCATGCCTTCCTGCAGGATCTTGCCGGTTTCGAGCGTGATGATGCTGCCGAGCGCCTGCTTCTTTTCACGCAGACGGTTGCCGAGGAGCCGCACCAGTTCGCCGCGGCGCGGCGCCGGAACGTTGCGCCAGGCCGTGTACGCGTCTTTAGCCTGGGCGAGGGCCGCGTCGACTTCCGCCACCGTGTTGCTGGCCACGCGGCCGATGAGTTCGCCGGTAATCGGCGAATGAACCGCGATGTCGCCGGCTTGCGCGGCGTGGGCAATGCCGAGGTCGGCGAGAATGGTGGAGGCGTCCATGAGAATCCCTTTAATTTCCGATGCGAAACAAGAGTAAGTTCGGAAACTATACACGCGGGTTTTTGCGGCGGCAAGGGGATTTGCCCGGAGCGGACGGGCCGGAAACTCGTAAGGGCTTACTGAGCTTGAACGAAACACCCGACAGGCCTACGGCGCCGGGCTTTCGGGCGGGTTCGTGGCCATGCCTCGGCCGTGGGCCGATCCCGTGAATTTTGTTTCCTATAGGAAATGTTGGCTTCGCCGGCGGCTATGGGATCCGGGCCGCCGGCGTCGCCGGATTCAAGCGAGCTCGGCCGTGGCGCGCATGCTCAGATAGCCTTCGTGGTCTTTGGCCCACAGATCGACGAGCTTGCCGTCGGCGGAAGGCTGGCCGCATACAGTGAAGGCCTGGCCTGCGAATATCGGCCGCACCGCCTTGAAGGCAAAACTCTGTAGCGTAGCGTCCGGCCGTTCGCGGCGCACCAGATCGACGAGCAGGGTCGCAATCAGCGGGCCGTGAACCACCAGACCGGGATAGCCTTCGACCTGCTTGACGTACGGGTAGTCGTAATGAATACGATGCCCGTTGAACGTCAGCGCCGAGTAGCGGAACAGCATGACAGCGTCGGCATCGATGGTGCGGCGCCACGTTTCGCCCTCCGGCGCAAGCTGCGGACGCGCGGGCCGCGCGCCCTCCTGCGGCGCGTCGCGATAGACAATATCGTGCTCTTCTTCGAGCTTCAGTTCGCCGTCGGCTTCAATGGTGTGCTGCACAGTGACGAACACGAGGCGCCCCGAGCGGCCCGTCTTGTCTTCGATATTGGCGATGGTCGAGGTTCGCGTGGCGTGCTCACCCACTTTGAGCGGCGCGTGAAAAGTCAGCCGTCCGCCGGCCCACATGCGGCGCGGCAACGGTACTGGCGGCAGAAAACCGCCGCGCTCCGGATGACCGTCCGCGCCGACCTCGGACATCGGCACAACCGGCAGGAAATACAGCCAATGCCAAAGCGGAGGCACGCTGGAGCCGTGTTCCGCGCGGTTCAGCGTGGCGGCCATCGCCGCAAGCGGAAAGGCGGTGATGTCGTCTTTGACCACCATTTCCTTGTTGAGCCAGTCGTCGAGTTTCGGTGTGGAGGCGGACATGGGAGCAATCTCCGGATAGGCGTATTGAGCTCAATAAGGTCTAACTATGAACGAGGCCATACGTTCCGTGAAGATTGCATTGCCGATCACGACACCCGGCGTGAGCGTGAAAAACGTGGAATTGAAGAGCAAGAGTCGGAGTGCGCCGCGGCACACGCGTGATTACACTCCATCCTCATTGAGGGACTGGCTTGATGGAGATGGCAGATGGATACGATTGCAAGGAACCCGCGGTCTCGCACTTTGGAGTTGGACTTCACGCCTGACGTGAAACGCCCCGAGGCGCCGGAGGCCGGCATGCCTGCGTCGCGCGTCGACGTATACGACTGGTTCGATGTCGAACAAGAGTTGAACAGTTACGGCTGCGCGATGCTGCGTAATCTGCTGAGCGCGCAGGAATGCGACGCACTGACCGCGCTCTATTCGCACGAAGGATTGTTCCGCAGCCGTGTCGTCATGGCGCGGCATGGCTTTGGCCGCGGCGAATACAAGTACTTCGCATATCCGCTGCCGCCCTTGATCGCCGAATTGCGCACCACGCTTTATCCGCGTCTCGCGCCGGTGGCGAATCGATGGAATGAGGCGATGGGGATCGACGTTCGCTACCCGGCCGCGCACGCGGAATTTGTCGAGCGCTGCCACGCCGCCGGCCAGACGCGCCCCACGCCCTTGATGCTGCAATACGCCACCGACGACTACAACTGCCTGCACCAGGACCTCTATGGCGAGCACGTATTCCCGCTTCAGGCCGCCATTCTGCTGTCCGAACCGGGCGAGGACTTTATCGGCGGCGAATTCGTGATGACCGAGCAGCGTCCACGGATGCAATCGCGCACGGAAGTCGTGCCGCTGCGCAAAGGCGACGCGGTGGTGTTCGCCGTGCATCACCGGCCCGTGCAAGGGACCCGCGGGACGTACCGCGTGAACTTGCGTCACGGCGTGAGCCGCCTGCGCTCAGGCCGGCGTCACACGCTCGGCGTGATTTTCCACGACGCAGCCTGAGCCGGCGCGAGGCTCGAGCGCCACCTAAACGCTCGTTGCCTCGTCGCACGCGGATCGGCAGCGTTACAGCCGGTCGACGTCGAGCACCGCCTGAGCAAACGCCTGGGGCGCTTCCTGCGGAAGGTTATGGCCGATGCCGCCCGTAATATTGCGGTGCTCGTATTTGCCAGTGAACTTGCTTGCGTAGGCACTCGCCGGCGGATGCGGCGCGCCGTTGGCGTCACCTTCCATGGTGATGGTGTTGACACCGATTGTCGGCGCCTGGGCAAGCCGCTGTTCGAGCGCGTCGTACTTTGCCTCGCCCGCGACAAGGCCTTGCCGCCAGCGATAGTTGTGCACCGTGATGTCCACGTGATCGGGATTGTTGAGCGCGGCCGCACTGCGATCGTAGGTGGCGTCGTCGAACTGCCACTTGGGTGAAGCCAGACGCCAGATCAACTTGGCGAAATCGTGCCGGTATTTCTCATAACCGGCGCGCCCACGTTCCGTGGCGAAATAGAACTGGTACCACCACTGAAGCTCGGCTTCCGGCGGCAGCGGCATCTTGCCCGCTTCCTGACTGCCGATCAGATAGCCGCTGACCGACACCAGCGACTTGACACGTTCCGGCCACAGCACGCTTACGATGTCGGCGGTACGCGCGCCCCAATCGAAACCGGCGAGCGTCGCCTGCTGTATTTTCAGCGCATCCATCAGCGCAACGATATCGGTTGCCAGTGCCGCTGGTTGGCCATTGCGCATGGTGTCGGCAGATAGAAAGCGCGTCGAGCCATAACCGCGCAGATACGGAACGATCACGCGATACCCGCGGGCCGCCAGCAGCGGCGCGACATCGACGAAGCTGTAGATATCGTAGGGCCAGCCATGCAGCAGGATGACCGGCGGACCGTCAGCCGGGCCCGCCTCCGCATAGCCGACGTCAAGCAGTCCGGCCTTGATCTGCTTGAGCGCCGCAAATGACGTGTTGCTGCCCGGCTTGACGGGCGGCACGACCGGCTTCGCCAAAGTGGTTTGAGCTTCGGCAGAGCCGAACATGCCGAGCTGGGAAGCAGCCAGCCCCAACGCCGCCATGCTCATGAAGCCGCGACGGCGCGAATCGATCTTCTCCGACAATTTTCTCTCCTTGTAGTGCTTCGGTTCAGTTAGTGATCCAGTGTGATTGACGACGAGTCAGTCCGGGGCATTCTCACGGCTGAATGCTTCCATCTCGTGAATCAGGCCCTGCGCAGCCAGCTTGACCAGCGCGCCGCCTTTCTCCCGGGAGGCCTGGGCGGGATCCGAGCCCATTCGCCCATCGGGATAGCGCGCGCGGAACTCGAGCGCTTCGCGAATCGGTCCCGACGGAGCGATCTGCGGGCTATAGTGAGCCGATTTGATCGAGTCCGGCAAGGCCCATTGCGTGACGGCGATCTCGGAGGGCGTGGCATGCACGCCATGCCCGGTCGGAAACTGCTCGCGCGCCAGTTCGCCTACGCCTTCAAGATCCCACCAATTGCACAGCTTCAGCGCAAAACCGGCGCGCCGGCGCGCGAAACTGGCCTCGGCGTAGAGTTCGGAGAACGCAGCCTCGATCGACGCGACATTGCCGCCATGACCGTTCAGAAACAGGATCTTCTCGAAGCCGTGCACCGCGAGCGAACGCGTCCAGTCGCCAATGGCGGCGATGAATGTGGACGGGCGCAGCGAGATCGTGCCGGGGAAACCCAGATGATGCTGAGCCATGCCGATATTGAAAGTCGGCGCGATCAGCAGATCCGCGCTCTTCTGCGCTTCATGCGCGATGATTTCCGGGCACAACCAGTCGGTGCCCAGCAGGCCGGTGGGGCCATGCTGCTCGTTCGAACCGATCGGCACAACGATTGAGCGGCTGCGTTCCAGGTATTGCCCTACTTCAGCCCAGGTCGAAAGATGTAAAAGCATTTGCGTTCCTCAGTTGCGCCGCTTCCCGACGGTGGGCGGCAGATTGGCATGGTCGTGGGTGACAGACTTATCGGCTTATCGGCTCACATTCACCGCATGACGCTCCGCCGACGGCATCCGGTTGGTGACGAGCAGCACGGCGCCACACAGCGCCAGCGCGGCAATAATCAGGAGTCCGAGGTGCAGATTGCCGGTCGCGGTCTTGGCCCAGCCGATAATAGCCGGCCCCCAGAATCCGCCGGACAGGCCGATCGTGTTGATCAGTGCGATGCCGCCCGCGGCCGCATCGCCCTTGATGTATTCGGAGGGGATCGCCCAGAACACCGTATAGGCCATCCACAGCATGGTCGTGGCGAGCGTCAGGAGTATGAGCGAGGCAACGAGATTGCCGTCGGCCAGAATCGAAGCGGACAGCAGCAGCGCAGCGAGCAGCGCCGGCACCGAACTGTGAAAACGCCTTTCGCCGCGCATATCCGAGCGGCGGCCGATGAAGACCATGCCGAAGGCCGCGCCCACATAAGGAATCGCCGCGTACCAGCCAAGCCGGATCGTATCGTCGACACCTTGTGACTTGAAGATGGTCGGCAACCAGAAGCTCATGGCGTAGATCGACGCGATGATGCAGAAGTACGCACAAGCCAGCAGATAGATCTTCGGATTGCGCAAGACCGCTTTGAACGAATGATGCCCTGCGGAAGCCGAGCCGAGTTCGGCCGCGATCAGACGCTTCTGGCTGTCGCTCAGCCAATTGGCTTGCGTGGGCCGGTCCGAGATGACGAAGAGCGTCAGCACGCCCATCACGATGCACGGCAAACCCTCCACGAGGAACATCCATTGCCAGCCGGCTAGCCCTGCGGTGCCGGCAAGCCGGGTCATCAGCCAGGCCGATACGGGACCGCCGACAATGCCGCCGATCGGGCCGGCGAGAAACACGATGGCGATCGCTCGCGCCATGCGCGATGGTCCATACCAGCATGATAGATAAAAGATCATGCCGGGTGCGAAACCTGCCTCGAAAACGCCGAGCAGAAAACGCATGCCGTAAAACATCGGCACATTGCGGACAAACAGCATGCAGGCCGACGTAATGCCCCACAGCACGAGGATGCGAAAAAACGTCTTGCGGGCGCCGACCTTCGGCAACATCAGATTGCTCGGCAACTCGAACAACACATACCCGAGAAAGAAGATGCCCGCGCCGACACCATAAGCGGCATCGGAAAAGCCGAGGTCGGTCTGCATCTGCAACTTGGCAAAGCCGACGTTGACACGATCCAGATACGCAAACAGATAACAGATCAGAAGAAACGGAAGGATCCGCCAGTTGAGCCGGTCATAGAGCGCGGAAACGTCGTCTCCTGCGATTGCGGTCTGCGTTGCTGCCATGTCAGTCTCCGTTTCAACGTTCTGTCCAGTTCTCACTGGGTGCGTCCATATTGGCAACGACGAGCAGAACTAGCAATAGCAACTAAGTTCACGTATCGTTGCTTTCAGAGCAACGCTCCTCAAAACGACGGCAGGACAGACGCCATGCGCGAAATCAATCAGCAACGCCTACGGTATTTCCACGAGGTTTTGAAGCACGGCACGATTCGCGGTGCGGCGGACAGCATCAACACGTCGCCGTCCGTGATTACGCGGCAGATCAAGCTGCTGGAGGACGAACTCGGCGCGACGCTGTTCGAGCGCCAGGCGCGCGGCGTCAAGCCCACTGAGGCGGCCGCGCATCTGCTCGAGTTCTGGAGAGGGTATCGGTCGCAGCAGGAGAAGCTGGAGGATCAGCTGCATGCGCTGCAAGGTCTGCAGCAGGGCCAGGTGCAGGTGGTGATCAGTGAAGGCTATGTCGATGCGCTGATCGACGAAGTGCTCACGCCGTTCTGCGCCCAGTATCCCAAGCTGGACATTGGCCTGGAGGCGCTGCCGGTCGACGAGTTGCTGAATGCCGTGGCCGAAAGCCGCGCGCATATCGGCCTCGCCTTCAATCCGCCGCCACATCCGCGGGTCGAGATTCGCGCGAGTTGCCCGCAGCCGGTCGTGCTGCTGGTGCGGCCGGAGCATCCGCTCGCGGTGCGCGGCGGGCCCGCCACGATCGAAGACATGCTGGCCTGGCCGCTGGCATTGATGCCGTCTACGTTCGGCGTCGGCCAAGCGGCCAAGTTGCTGGAGTTCGCGGAGAACATCAAGATCCGGGCGACCCTCACCACCAATTCGCTGACCGCGCTCAAGCGCATGGTCGCAGCGGAGAATTTCGCCACGCTGGTTGGGGAGTTTGCGGCGTACCGGGAGATTGCCGCGGGTGAACTGGTCGTCGTACCGATCGACCACCCGTTGCTGAGCGGCACCAAGGCGCGCGTGCTGGTGAAATCGGGCCGCCCGCTGGTGGCGGCCGCGCATGAACTGCTGAACTGGATCCTGCGCGATATGACCATGTTCGCGGGACGGCAGGACGAATAACTGGGCCGCCCACGGGGCGGCCCAGACGATTCAGCTTCCCGCCGGCATTACTGGCCGAAGTAGATCGACTTCATGCCGTCGAAACTGGCGTCGCGATGCTTAGCCGGCGCACCGGATTCCGACGAACTGTCGTGCGTACCGCCCACCGCGGTGGCGGGGGAATTCTGGGCGGCGACGCGAGCCTCAGCGGAGATGATGTCGGACGGGTAGGTGGTGTCGGCGCTGAGTCCCGGGTTGTAGCCCGCCTTTTCCAGTTGCACCAGTTCAGCCCGGACTTGAGCGCGGGTGACCGGCTGAGTCGACTGGGCGAACGAAGCGACCGGGGCAACGAGAGCGACGGCGACGAGAGCGGCTTGAACGATCGATTTCATGACAGTTACCTCAAGAGTTGGATGATTTGACCGGAATGTCGCAGTGCTGTCAGGGCGCTGCGTACCGCGTGTTGCATCTGCATCCGGTATGGACGTATTTGAACGTCCCGAGGTATCTGGCTTGTGTCCAGCGAGGGGCAATTTTGAATCGGCATGTGTCCGTGTCGCCGCCGGATACAGTGCGATACAAAACCAGGGTGTCGGCGCGCGCTTACGCCCCGGAGAACGACTCGGCGCGCCGCCTGTCTCGCATGATCGCGAGCATCAGCGCAGCCAGGCCACACACCGCAATGAGCGCGATCAACGCCTCCTTGCCCATGTGAACCAGCACCCATCCGCCGACCGCCGGAAAGCCGAACGTGCCGATGAAGTACGAAACCACAAACCACGTCAACGCGGCCTGACGGTACATCGTCTCGGAATCGTTGACGGTCTGGGTCTGGATAATCGGATAGACGAGCCCGTAGCCGGTCCCGAGCAGCACGGCGCTCGCGGGATGGAACATTGCGTGATACGGCACGGCGAACATCGCCACGATGCCGAGCACCATGACGGCGAGCAGCACTTTGGTGGCGACTTCGCGGCGGATTCTGATCACGAATTGCGTAAACAGCCAGCGCGCCGCCACGACTGTAATCGTGTAGATGCTGAAAAAGGTGCTCGCCTGGGAACCCGTCCCTTGCACCAAAGACATCTGAAAGGTCATCAACCCTGAAAAGACGCAGGCGCACAGCGCGACCATCACGATGGGGTAAGCCGCGCGCGTGCGGGCGATCGTGCCGATGTCACGCAGCCAGCGCTCCTGCACGGGCAAGGTGGGAGCACGTGGCGAAATCCGGCCGAAGGTCTCCAGCATGAGCGCCGCGACGACACACAGGGCCGCGATCACATAGAGCACGCCGCCGAGCGTCCAGTGCAACGAATGAATGGCAAACCCCGCCAGCGCCGGGATGCCGGCAATGCCGGCCATCTGGATCGTGCCGAAACGCTGGAACCAGAATCCCCGATCCGCATCGTTCGTGCGCTCCGCAAGCGACATGGGTCCCGCAAGAGAGAACGCCCCCCAGCCGAAACCCACCAGAAAACCCGGAGCCGCGTTGAGCAGGCTCACCTGAGTCATCAGCGCGAATCCCGTGACGCCCAGGCCAATACAGAGTGCCGCGAGCGCGGTCATGCGCGCGGCACCGATGCGCGGCGCGAACCACCCGACGAGCGGCAAGCCGACGAAGGTGCCGAGCATGGCTTCCACCAGCGCCACCCCGGTATCGAGGTCCGTGCCGCCGAGCGACCTGAAACGCATGGAGAGCAGAAACGTCGCGCCATACCCGCCCGCTGCGAGCAATGTGCCGACAAAAGCGAAAAAGGCGCTAGATAGACGCATGGCGAGGTTCGGATCACCGACGAAGATTGCGCGATTATCGATCGCCGGATCATTATGCCCCGAAAGCCTCGGCGCAACGCCACGGCCTCCCTTTGTATCTCAATGTATCTGAGGTACGCGCTGAAACACGCGCTTGCAAAAACC
The DNA here is from genome assembly GCF_001645125.1 of Paraburkholderia ginsengiterrae. Lineage (GTDB taxonomy): Bacteria > Pseudomonadota > Gammaproteobacteria > Burkholderiales > Burkholderiaceae > Paraburkholderia > Paraburkholderia ginsengiterrae. Next base: position 28,859 of record NZ_LXKA01000353.1, read on the forward strand.
CCCCTTCCCCGACACAGCCCAGATACGTCCCGGCGCTCCAATACGTTCACCGGGCGATGAGCCGACAACCCTATCGTTGATCGCCACTCGCTTAACACTCACACCACTGGAGCAACCCGTCATGACCCAAATCGAAAACGTCCTGTACACCGCCAAGACCCACACGACTGGCGGCCGCGAGGGAGCCGCGCGCAGTTCGGACGGACGTCTCGACATCACGCTCACGCCCCCGGGCGGCGCGGGCGCCGGGACCAATCCCGAGCAACTGTTCGCCGCCGGCTGGTCGGCCTGCTTTATCGGCGCGATGGGCAAGGCCGCACGCGCTTTGAATGTCTCGCTGCCGGCCGACACGAGCGTGGACGCCGAAGTCGATCTCGGCACCACGGACGGCGCCTTTTTTCTGCAGGCACGTCTGAATGTCAGCCTTCCGGGCCTGGCGCATGACGTCGCTCAGGCGGTTGTCGACAAGGCGCATCAGACCTGCCCGTATTCCAAGGCGACGCGCGGCAACATCAATGCCGTGATCACGCTCATCTAACACGGTGGATGAAATGAGCAGCGAGATGATCCGGAGTTGTCTGTTGACGCGTACGCGGCAAATTTCCCGAGTCTTGACGAGCATCTATGACGAGGAACTGCGCCCGTTCGGCATCCATTCCCCGCAGTTCTCGCTGCTCGTGCTCATCTCGGCGTTCGGTCCGCTCAGCCGCGCCGACCTCGGGCGCAGAAATCATCAGGACAGGTCGACGCTGACGAGGAACCTGCAGCCCCTCATCGAGCGCGGGTTGGTCTCCGACGATGTGCCGGGTGACGACGGCCGCAGCCGGCCAGTGTCGCTCACGGAACAAGGCGCGGCGCTGCTGCATGACGCAGCGCCCGCATGGTCGGCGGCGCAGGCAAAAGCGAAAGCCCTCATGAGCGAGACGGGTGCCAACGCGATCATGGAAATCGCGGGTGAGTTGCCGCGTCGCATGCACTGAATTTTTTATAGCCGATGTTGCATATGCAACATAACCAACGGGTCGAGCGCCCGTCTTTATCAGTCAAGGAAATTGCAATGAAAGTCGTTAAAGCCGCAGCCGTTCAGATCAGCCCCGTTCTCTATAGCCGCGAGGCAACCGTCGAGAAGGTCGTGCAGAAGATCCTCGAGCTCGGCCAGAAAGGCGTGCAGTTCGCCACGTTCCCGGAAACCGTCGTGCCTTATTACCCGTACTTTTCAGCAGTCCAGACGGGCATTCAGATTCTGTCCGGCGCCGAGCATCTGCGGCTGCTCGAACAGTCCGTGACGGTGCCCTCCCCGGCTACCGACGCCATCGGCGAGGCAGCGCGCAAGGCAGGCATGGTGGTGTCCATCGGCGTCAATGAGCGCGACGGCGGCACCATCTACAACACGCAGTTGCTCTTCGATGCCGACGGCACCCTGATCCAGCGCCGCCGCAAGATCACGCCCACCCATTTTGAACGCATGGTCTGGGGCCAGGGCGATGGATCGGGCCTGCGCGCCGTCGACAGCAAGGTCGGCCGCATCGGCCAACTGGCGTGCTTCGAACATAACAACCCGCTCGCGCGCTATGCGTTGATGGCCGACGGCGAGCAGATCCATTCGGCGATGTATCCGGGCTCGGCCTTCGGCGACGGGTTTGCCGAACGCATGGAAATCAACATTCGCCAGCACGCGCTGGAATCGGGGGCTTTCGTCGTGAACGCCACGGCCTGGCTGGATGCCGACCAGCAGGCACAAATCATGAAGGACACCGGCTGCGCAATCGGCCCGATCTCCGGCGGGTGCTTCACCACGATCGTGACGCCTGACGGCATGCTGCTGGGCGAACCGCTCCGCTCGGGTGAGGGCGAGGTCATCGCCGACCTCGATTTCACGATGATCGACCGGCGCAAGCTCCTGATGGACTCGGCCGGCCACTACAACCGGCCGGAACTGCTGAGCCTCATGATCGACCGTACTCCGAGGGCGAACCTTCACGAACGCACCGCGCATTCGGCGCAGAACGTCGAACAAGGCTCCGACGAGCCACGCGTCAGCGTGATCTGAGTATTGAGAGCCAGTCACAACATGCGCGCGCTTGGCAAGCGTGCGCGCCTTCTTTCACTTGATCCTTCACGTCCGCTAAAAAAGCGCCCTTCATCGAATATCGCCTTTAATGGATTGTGGTGGGATCACGCTGGCATGGATCGTCAACCCGGCTTTATCTCCAACCGGAGTTTTTATGTCTGACAACAACACGCCCCTATCGCCTGCTCGCCGCCGCTTTGTCGGCGTGGCGGCGGCGACCCTCGCTGCGGGCTCCTTGAGCCAGCTCGCTTTTGCGGAATCGAATCAGGCGATCACTGAAGCCGCTCCGGCGGCTGGTGGCGACAAGACTGCCATTCGCCCGCTTCGCGTGCATGTCCCGGAGTCGCAACTCGCTGATTTGCGCCGGCGCATCAAGGCGACCCGGTGGCCCGATCGCGAAACGGTCACGGATGATTCGCAAGGCGTGCCGCTCGCGATGATGCAGGAAGTCGCACGTCATTGGGCAACCGATTACGACTGGCGCAAGTGCGAGGCGAAGCTCAACGCACTGCCTAATTTCGTGACCGAGATCGATGGGCTGGACATCCACTTCATTCACGTGCGTTCGAAGCATGAAAACGCCATGCCGCTCATCGTCACGCACGGCTGGCCCGGATCGATCATCGAGCAGTTCAAGATTATCGATCCGCTGACGAATCCCACGGCACACGGCGCGAGCGCGTCGGACGCATTTCATCTGGTCATTCCGTCCCTGCCTGGTTATGGATTTTCAGGCAAACCCACCACGACCGGCTGGGGCCCGGAGCGCACCGCGAAAGCCTGGGTCGTGCTGATGAAGCGCCTTGGATATGCGAAGTTCGGTAAGCACCCGGTGAAGGCACCTTGTCCAGCCCGTGCGTAAGCTATAGTGCGCTAGCGTAGGGTTTCCAGAGATGAGGGAGCAACGCATCAATGTCAGCGGCACGATGTGTTGGCAAGCGGGTGAGC
>NZ_LXKA01000354.1 GCF_001645125.1 Paraburkholderia ginsengiterrae
CGCCCACCCATCACGAAATGCGGCGCGACGGTGCCGTGATCGGTGCCGTTGCTCTGATTTTCCCGCGGACGCCGTCCGAACTCCGCGTACGTCATCACCAGCGTCGTGTCCCAGCGGCCCAGTTCGACGAGCGCCGACTTCATCGCGGCGAACCCTTCCGCGAGTTGCTTGAGCAACGCGCCCTGCTGGCCCGGCTGATTCTGATGCGTATCGAAACCGTTCAGCGTCAGCCGGATCACCGCGACACCCTGCCCGCGCTTCGGCTGGCCTTGCGGCGCGTCGCCGGCGGCGAGAACCTGCATCGCCGTCTTGATCGAACTGCCGAACGCGCCGCCAGGAAACGCCGTCTTCAACTGCATCTGAGCTTGCGTGGGACGCAGACGGTCGGCCGCTTTCACAATGTCGTTCTCGACGTCGAGAATATGCGCCAGTTCGGGATTGCGTTCGTGCAGCGACACCGGCGTGACAAGACGCGATGCCTTGACGAACTGCGCCGGGTTGACCAGCGCGATCGCACGCGCGCCGTTCGCGAGCGGTCCAATCTCGGCGCTGCCGATCACCACGCCGTCGGCGGCAAAGCCTGCGGGCACCGGCGTCTGCGCAAAGGCGCGCGTGAGCCATCCTTCGCGCAGATACTGGTCGGAGCGCGACGCCGTGTCCCAGATCTCGATCGAGCGGAAATGCGAGAGGTTTGGCTGCGCGTAGCTCACGCCCTGCACGATCGCCAGTTGCTGGTCATGCCACATCGGCATGAGCGCTTGCAAAGAAGGATGCAACGCACTCTGCTCGTCGAGTTGAATCACCTGCTCGCGTTTGATGCCGATGTTCTTGCGCAGCTGGTAATAGGTGGGATCGGCATACGGAATCACAGTATTCAAACCGTCGTTGCCGCCCTTGAGTTCGACGAGGATCAGCAGGTTGTCGTAGCCGTGTGCGGGCATCCCGCCTGGCGCCGGGAGCTGCGCACCGAAGGCTCGAGGCAGCCAGAGCGTCGCGCTCGCGGCTGCGCCCATCGAAAGAAAGCTGCGTCGTTTCATCCTGCACCTCGTTCGCTTGTCACCGCGTGGGTCACGTCCCAGCCCTGGGACACGCTTGTTTGAATTGTCGGCCGCCCGAGCCCATTTCAATTATTTACTTCAACTGGTAAGCCGGGTCCATCAACAATGCTTGAAGATAGGCGCTCGCGGTCGAACCGGTGTCGATCGCGTCCACCGGCGTGAGCGGCAACACCGCGTGCTGCAGCTGCAACTCAGCCGACAAGCCCGGCTTCGCCGTCGGCGCGGTGTTGTAATGCGCGAGCCAGGTGTCGACGTCAAAGCGTACGCCACCTTTGCCGCCTTGCGCGACGTGCGCCATGGCCGATTGCATCGGCGGAGTCACCTGCATACCGGGCATGGCGCCGCTTGCCGCAAGCTTCGCGCTCGCCGGATTGCTCGTGCGCCTCGGACCGGCTGCCTCGGTCGCGCGAAACAGCTGCTCGAGGAATTGCTTGCGCGCCAGCAGCGTGGAACTGTTGATCCATGTCGTCCCGCCCGGCCATCCTTTGACGTTCGGCGGATAGAACAGGTTCTCGCCGAGCGTGCGGACTTCCGCGGCAAACGGCGCAGTGTTGTCGTAGCCGATATCGAATTCGCGCAGCGTGCCGACCACGAAGTCCACCGGCGACTTGACGAGGACGCCGCGATTGGCGTCGTCCCAGAATGCGTCGGCGAGAAACAGGCCGCGCAGCGCGACCTTGATGTCGTAGTGGCTCGCGCGGAACTGCGCGGCGATCGGTGCGACGCGCGACGGGTCCGGCGTATCCGAGACGAATTCGCGCCACAGCTTGGTGGTGATGAAGGTGGCCGTTTCCGGCCGCGCGAGCAGGATGTCGAGCACCTGATCGCCGTCGAACGGGCCCGTTTCGCCAAGTACGGTCTTCACGCCGTCGTCGTGCTGGTTGGCGCGCCAGACATAGGACTGCGTGTCAGGATCGAGACTCCATCCCGTGTACGCACGCGCCGCCTCCGATACATCGCGCTGGGTGTAATGCCCTTCACCGAGCGTGAACAGCTCCATCACTTCCCGGGCGAAATTCTCGTTGGGCTTGCCCTTGCGATTGCTCGCGCCATCGAGGTACTGCAGCATCGCGGGATCTTTCGCGACGTCGTGCAGCAGCTCGCCGAAGTTGCCAAGTGCGTCCCGGCGCAACAGCATGTTTTGCAGCGCCATCTGCTGCGGATACGGCACCTTGTCCTGGCCCGACGTGAAGTGGTTATGCCAGAACAGCGTCATGCGTTCGGTGAGCGGCGACGGCGTGTTCAACATCTCGCGCACCCACCAGGTGCGTAATATTTCGTAACGCTGACCACGTTGCCGTTGCTCGTCACGACGCTGTTCGTCGCTCCAGGCCTTGCGAGTGTCGCGCGTCGGGATCGGTTCGAGCACCCAGTCGGGCAAGGGCGTGACGGCTTCGGTCCGGGCGGCGGCGAGCACGCGGTCGACGGCCTGCTCGCGCGTGAGGCCGACGTATTGCGCCAGTTCGGCGCTGTCCGGCGCAAAGCCGACGCGCGTGAGGAAGAAGCGCGCATCGTCGGCATCGAGGATGGTCTGTTCACTTTCCGACGCCGCGCTCGCGGCAGCCACCGGCGCACGGTGCCTCGCCGGCTGGGCATGAGAGGCGGCCGGTTGCTCGGCCGCGGCCGGCGAAGCGCATATCGCCGCTGCCAGCGCGGTTGCCGACACAACGACCCAACTACCGCGATTACCACGTGTGAGCAATTTCATCGTCTGTCATCCGGCTTGGCAGGACGTCATGGAAAAGGCATTCGCCCAGGGAGCGCGCGCATGCGGCACGTCGCTTTGACGGCTCAACGGCAGACTGGACGGGAAAGTTGACGGGGGAAGTGCAACGAATTTTTTCACGCGGCACCGCTGAGTGGGGCCCGTGAAGTGACGTGCCGGCGGCGGGCACGAAAAAAGCTACCGTTTATAGAGCTCGCGGACGGCGTCTTCAATATGCTGACGCAGCAGCCGCCTTTCGTCGGGCGTCATGTGTCCGTCGCGGCGGCGTTGATCGAGATCGGGAGGAACCGCGGTGCGCAGCATCACATCGGATGCAGGGCGGTCGGTAGTCGGGTTGTGCCGGTTGATTTTGCCCGGCTTGGGCACGCGTTCACTCGCAGCTCTGTCGGCCGAAGGCTGGGCATGGGCGGGCGTTGGTCCCAGTGAGCCTGCAAGCGTGCCGGCTAGCGCCAGGGCAAATACGCTTAGGCGCACATTCGGCCAAACCCCTCCCTTCATGTTGTTCCCTTCGTGGCGCGGCAACCGGCTACCTCAAATGCGTATACAGACCCCGGTAGCAAGCCGGGTGCGAGAGTTTTAGTCAGTGAAGTATCCACCGAACAGCCGCATTCAGTAAAGGAGTCTAAACGCCCATGCTTTACGTCATGCCACAGTGCGGGTAAATTTTGTAACTGACTGTAACCCGATAAATGATGCAAACGCGCACCCCTTTCTAATCGCGCTAAGATGCCGACCATGGAAACCAAAAACCCTTCGAAAATCCTCGTCGTCGACGACGATCCTCGCTTGCGCGACCTGCTGCGCCGTTACCTCGGCGAACAGGGCTTCAACGTCTACGTCGCCGAGAACGCGCCGTCCATGAACAAGCTCTGGGTGCGTGAGCGCTTCGACCTGCTGGTGCTCGACCTGATGCTGCCCGGTGAAGACGGCCTGTCGATCTGCCGCCGCCTGCGCGGCAGCAACGACCGCACGCCGATCATCATGCTGACGGCCAAGGGTGAGGACGTGGATCGTATTGTCGGCCTTGAAATGGGCGCCGACGACTATCTGCCCAAACCATTCAACCCGCGTGAACTGGTCGCGCGGATTCACGCCGTGCTGCGCCGCCAGTCGCCTTCGGAGTTGCCGGGCGCGCCGTCCGAAACCACCGAGGTATTCGAGTTCGGCGAGTTTGCATTGAATCTCGCCACCCGCACGCTCACCAAGGCCGGCCAGGAAATTCCGCTCACCACGGGCGAGTTCTCCGTGCTGAAGGTGTTCGCGCGTCATCCGCGCCAGCCGCTGTCGCGTGAAAAGCTCATGGAACTCGCACGCGGCCGCGAGTATGAAGTTTTCGACCGCAGTCTCGACGTGCAGATTTCGCGTCTGCGCAAGCTGATCGAGCCCGATCCGGGCAGCCCGCGCTTCATTCAGACCGTGTGGGGGCTGGGTTACGTGTTCATCCCCGACGGTGCAGCCTGAGTTTGTTCTCACCTCAAGTGCCGACCGGAGTTGGGGCAATCGCACTTACTCCGGTCCCATGCAACTTGTTGCGGCCGACCGGAGTGGGCGCCAAGCGCTTACTCCGCTTCCATGCAAGCCAGTTGCCTGCTTTGAATTCAGATAAGAAGGGCCCATGCGGATCGACCGGCGCCTCCTGACGCTCGCGTTCGGCGGCCTTTTCTGGCGTACTTTTCTGCTGATCGCGCTGCTGATCGCAGTCAGTCTCGCCGCCTGGTTCCAGAGCTTCCGGGTGATCGAACGCGAGCCGCGCGCGCAGCGCGTGGCGTTGCAGCTCGTCGCCATCGTCAAGCTCACACGCACCGCTCTCCTCTATTCCGATCCCGACCTGCGACGCGCGCTGCTGCAGGATCTGGAAAGCAATGAAGGGGTGCGCGTGTACCCGCGCGAAACGACCGACAAGTACAAGCTGCAGCCCGACGAGTCGCTGAACCGGCTGATCGAACACGACATTCGCGGCCGTCTCGGCGACGACACGGTCATTGCGCAGAGCGTGAACGACATCCCCGGCGTCTGGATCAGTTTCAAGATCGACGACGACGATTACTGGGTCGCGCTCGACCGCGATCAGCTCGACAACGCCACCGGTCTGCAGTGGGCCGGCTGGGGTGTGTTCGCGCTGGCGCTGTCGCTATTCGGCGCGGCCTTCATCACGAGTCTGGTGAACCGTCCGTTTGCGCGGCTCGCCATGGCCGCGCGCAAGGTCGGCGCGGGCCAGTCGCCTGAGCCGCTGCCCGAACGCGGCATGGGCGTGGCCGCCGAAACCAATCGCAGTTTCAACCAGATGGTGCAGGACCTCGAGCAGCTCGAGGCCGACCGCGCGCTGATGCTCGCGGGCATCTCGCACGACCTGCGCACGCCGCTCGCACGGCTGCGGCTCGAAACCGAAATGAGCCCGTCCGACCAGAGCACCAAAGACGCGATGGTCGACGATATCGAGCAGATGGACATGATCATCGGCCGGTTCCTCGATTACGCACGCCCAGTGCAGCGCGTGCCGGAACCCGTCGACCTTTCCGTGATCGCGGGAGAACTGGCCGCGCGCATGCAGGGCGAGGACACCATGCGCCTGATCACCCGGCTCGCGCCATCGGCGGTGATCGAGGCCGACGAGACCGACATGCGGCGCGTGGTGGGCAATCTGCTGGAAAACGCCCGCAAATACGGCCTGAGCGACGACGACGGCATTCCGCATGTGATTCTGGAGACGCGGGTATCGCACTCGCGCGTCGAACTATCCGTAGTCGATGAAGGGCCCGGTATTCCAGAAGACCAACTGGCGCTTGTCACACGGCCGTTCTACCGTGTGAACTCGGCGCGCACCCAGGCGAACGGCACAGGCCTCGGCATGGCCATCGTGCAGCGCCTTGTGGGCCGCTATCGCGGCGCGCTGCGCCTGCGTAACCGCTCCCCGGGACCGGGCCTCGAAGTCACCATCGAGTTTCCGCTCGCCAAAGGCGCCTGAGCCCAGCGGGCACCGCCCGCTGCGGCCGTCGGCCACGCTGAATAATCGCAGCCTCAATCATTAGCCACAAACTATTGGTTTAACAGTTCAATAGAACTATAGTGAATCACGTATAACGTGTTCGTTACGACGGGCTGGCCACCTCAGACATGCTGTTTTTTCAACATCCGAAGGAGCACTCGCATGAGAACCGTTGGCGATAAAGTCGAAGCGTTCACCGTCACTGCTGCCAAGCCGGGCTTCAACAATCATGAAGAAAACGGTGTCTCGGCGTTCGAAGAGATCACGGAGCATTCGTTCCCGGGCAAATGGAAAATCATTTATTTCTATCCGAAGGATTTTTCACTAGTGTGCCCGACCGAAATCGTCGAGTTCGGCAGGCTGGTCAAGGAATTCGAAGAGCGCGACGCAGTGCTGATGGGCGGCAGCGTCGACAATGAGTTCGTGAAGCTGGCGTGGCGCCGCGAGAACAAGGACCTGAACAGGCTGAACCACTATGCGTTCGGCGATGTGAAAGGCGAGTTGATCGATCAGCTCGGCGTGCGCGACAAGGAAGCCGGCGTGGCGCTGCGGGCGACCTTCATTATCGATCCGGACAACATCATCCAGCACGTTTCGGTGAATAACCTGAATGTTGGCCGCAATCCGGAAGAAGTGCTGCGTATTCTGGACGGCTTGCAAACGGATGAACTTTGCCCTAGCAACCGTGCCATTGGCGGCTCGACGATCTAAGGCGTGCCGTCAAAAGCCCGCTAAGCTTGAAAGAGCAGCGGGCTTTTTTATCGACAACATGAAAGGGGGTCTCGATGGAATCCAAGAAATTAAAAAACTACCCTCACCCTTTGATCAACATCACGACAGCCTGAGCCTCGATCCCCTCGCCTCGCCCGAGATAACCCAGCTTCTCATTAGTCTTGGCTTTAACATTGACGCGCTCGACCGGCAGATTCAAATCCGCGGCGATATTAGCCCGCATCCCCTCGATATGCGGCGCCAGCTTAGGCGCCTGCGCCACGACGCTGCAGTCGACATTGGCAATGGAGAATCCCGCCGCGCCCACGCGAGCAAAACACTCCCGCAGCAAAACCCGGCTATCCGCCCCGGCAAATTTCGCATCAGTATCCGAGAAATGCCGCCCAATATCCCCCATCGCGGCAGCGCCGAACAACGCATCGGTAATCGCATGCAACAACACATCCGCATCCGAATGGCCGAGCAAACCACGCTCATAAGGAATCGTCACACCACCGATAATCAACGGCCGTCCCGGCACCAGCGCGTGCACGTCATATCCTTGCCCAATTCTGAAATCCATTTGCGTCAAACCCTCAAGTCCGCTCACCAATAATTGAAATCGTCGCTCAGGAAGCCGCCGGCCGGCACAGAATCGCCTCGGCCAGATCGAAGTCTTCCGGATACGTCACCTTGAAGTTGCGCAAGCTGCCCTGCACCAGCTTCGGCGCATGACCCAGCCACTCGATTGCGCTGGCCTCGTCGGTCAGGTCGTGACCGTCGGCCTGGGCGCGCAGAATCGCCTCGCGCAACATGCCGATGCGGAACATCTGCGGCGTCTGTGCCTGCCACAGGCCGTCGCGCGGCTCGGTGCGGGCAATCCGGCCGTCGGTCGACTTCGCGTCGATCCGTTTGAGCGTGTCCGCCACGGGCAACGCCATGATGCCGCCCACCGCGTCGTCCTTCAGCGCGCCGATCAGCGTGCGGATCAGCGCGGGAGTGATGCCAGGCCGGGCCGCGTCGTGCACCAGCACCCAGTCGTCGTCGTGCGCGCCGAATTCAGCGAGCGCGTGCAGGCCGTTGAGCACCGAGGCCTGGCGCGATGGCCCGCCGCAGCGGCGCACGGCAAAACGCAGCCCGCCGAAGCGGCGCGCGTCGTAATGCTGGTCGTCCGGAGCGATCACCAGCAGCGTCTGGGCAAACTCGCTGCAGGCGTCGAAGGCCGCCAGCGAGTAATGCAGCATGTCGCGGCCGGCGACAGTGCGATATTGTTTGGGCATCACGGCGCCGGAACGGCTGCCGGTGCCAGCGCACGGAATCAGGGCAAATAGACGGGAAGTCACGAGTGCGGATGCCGCGAAGTCAAAGTAAAAGACGGATTTTATAATAGGTCCTTCGCATCCACGCCCCGACACGCGTAAACTTGCCGATCACGTGTGAGCCTGAGGTCGCCTTTTCTCTTCTATGCCAGACATCGCCGCATCATCGCAGTACGCCCCGCCCGTCGCGCTCGTCAAAGCCGGCCAGCGTTTCGCCTTCGACGGCACGCACGGCTCGTCCGACGCGCTGCTCATCGCCCGCTACCATCTCGCCTACCGCGAGTCGGTGCCGCTGCTGGCGGTGGTCTGCGAAAACGCCGTCGATGCACAGCGTCTGTCGCAGGAAATCGCCTTTTTCGCGCCCGACGCGCGCGTGCGCCTGCTGCCCGATTGGGAAACGCTCCCTTACGACACCTTTTCGCCGCACCAGGATCTGGTCTCGGAGCGGCTCGCCACGCTGCACGATCTCGGCGAAGGCCGCTGCGACATCCTGCTGGTGCCCGCCACCACGGCGCTCTACCGCATGCCGCCCGCCTCGTTCCTCGCGGCCTACACGTTCTCCTTCTCGCAAGGCGAGCGGCTCGACGAAGCCAAACTCAAGGCGCAGCTGACGCTGGCCGGCTACGAGCATGTGAGCCAGGTGGTGCGGCCGGGCGAATACTGCGTGCGCGGCTCGCTGCTGGACCTGTTTCCGATGGGTTCGCCCTTGCCCTACCGGATCGACCTGTTCGACGACCAGGTCGACTCGATCCGCGCGTTCGACCCGGACACGCAGCGCAGTCTCTATCCGGTCAAGGACGTGCGCCTGCTGCCGGGCCGCGAATTCCCCTTCGATGAAGCCGCGCGCACCGCTTTCCGCAGCCGCTGGCGCGAGACCTTCGAGGGCGACCCGAGCCGCGCGTCGATCTATAAAGACATCGGCAACGGCGTGCCGTCCGCGGGCATCGAATACTATCTGCCGCTTTTCTTCGACGACACGGCCACGCTGTTCCACTATCTGCCCGAGGGCGCGCAACTGGCGCTGGTCGGCGATCTGGAGGCCGCGATCCGGCGTTTCAGCAACGACACGAAGCAGCGCTACAACTTCCTGTCGCACGACCGCGACCGGCCGATCCTCGAGCCGCAGCGCCTGTTCCTGTCCGACCTGGACTTCTTCACGCTCGCCAAGCCGTTCGCCCGCCTCTCGCTGCCCGTCAACGCGGGCGGCGGCTGGTCGACGCCGCTGCCCAATCTCGCGATCGACCGCCATGCCGACGATCCGGTCGCGGCCTTGCGCGCGTATCTGGAGACCACGCCCAATCGCGTGCTGTTCGCCGCCGAATCGGCCGGCCGGCGCGAGACGCTGTTGCAGCTGCTGGCCGAGAATCATCTGAAACCGGCATCGAGCGACAGCTTCCAGGACTGGCTCACGGGCGACGCGCGTTTTTCATTGGGTGTCGCGCCGCTCGCCAACGGCTTTGCCGTCCCGGTGGACGGCATCGCGATCATCAGCGAGACGGAGCTTTACGGGCCGCTTGCGCGCCGCACGGGGCGCCGCCGCCAGGAACAGGCGAGCAACGTCGATTCGATGGTGCGCGATCTGTCCGAGCTCAAGGTCGCCGATCCGGTGGTGCATTCGCAGCACGGGATCGGCCGCTATATGGGTCTGGTCACGATGGACCTCGGCGAAGGCGAGACCGAGTTCCTGCACCTCGAATACGCAGGCGACAGCAAGCTCTATGTGCCGGTCGCGCAATTGCACGTGATCTCGCGCTATAGCGGCGCCGATCCGGAAAGCGCGCCGCTGCATTCGCTCGGCTCGGGTCAGTGGGAAAAGGCCAAACGCAAGGCCGCGCAGCAGATTCGCGACACCGCTGCCGAATTGCTGAATCTCTACGCACGCCGCGCCGCGCGCTCGGGCCACGCGTTCCCGCTCGAACCGAAGGACTACGTGAAGTTCGCCGAGAGCTTCGGCTTCGAGGAAACGCCGGACCAGGCCGCCGCGATAGCGGCCGTGATCGGCGACATGACGAGCGGCAAGCCGATGGACCGCCTCGTGTGCGGCGACGTCGGCTTCGGCAAGACGGAAGTCGCGTTGCGCGCGGCGTTCATCGCGGTCATGGGCGGCAAGCAGGTTGCGCTGCTCTCGCCCACCACGCTGCTCGCCGAACAGCATACGCAAACCTTCACCGACCGCTTCTCCGACTGGCCGGTGCGGATTGCCGAGCTGTCGCGCTTCAAGTCGACCAAGGAAGTCAACGCGTCGATCCAGCAGATCAACGAAGGCAGCGTCGATATCGTGATCGGCACGCACAAGCTGCTCTCGTCGGATGTGCAGTTCAAGCGGCTGGGCCTCGTGATCATCGACGAGGAACACCGTTTCGGCGTGCGCCAGAAAGAGGCGCTGAAGGCGCTGCGCGCCGAAGTGGACGTGCTCACCCTCACCGCCACGCCCATTCCGCGTACGCTCGGCATGGCGCTCGAAGGCCTGCGAGACTTCTCCGTGATCGCCACCGCGCCGCAAAAGCGCCTCGCGATCAAGACCTTCGTGCGCCGCGAGGAAGACAGCGTGATCCGCGAAGCCATGCTGCGCGAGTTGAAGCGCGGCGGCCAGGTCTACTTCCTGCACAACGAAGTGGAGACGATCGAGAACCGCCGGCAGATGCTCGAAGCGCTGGTGCCCGAAGCGCGAATCGCCGTCGCGCACGGACAGATGCACGAGCGCGAACTCGAACGCGTGATGCGGGACTTCGTCGCGCAACGCGCCAACGTGCTGCTGTGCACGACGATTATTGAAACCGGCATCGACGTGCCGAGCGCGAACACGATCCTGATTCATCGCTCTGACAAATTCGGGCTCGCGCAGTTGCACCAGCTGCGCGGCCGGGTCGGCCGCTCGCATCACCAGGCCTATTCGTATCTGCTGGTGCACGATCCGCAAGGACTCACCAAGCAGGCGCAGCGCCGGCTCGAGGCGATCCAGCAGATGGAGGAACTCGGTTCCGGCTTCTATCTGGCCATGCACGATCTGGAAATCCGCGGCACGGGCGAAGTGCTTGGCGACAAGCAATCGGGCGAGATCCAGGAAATCGGCTTCCAGCTCTATACGGACATGCTGAACGACGCCGTGAGGGCGCTCAAGGAAGGCAAGGAGCCGGACCTGACCGCGCCGCGCGCCGCGACCACCGAGATCAATCTGCACGCGCCGGCGATTCTGCCCGCGGACTATTGCGGCGACGTTCAGGAACGCCTGTCGCTCTACAAGCGTCTGGCTAATTGCGAGCACAACGATTCCATCGACGGCATTCAGGAGGAGCTCATCGACCGCTTCGGCAAGCTGCCGCCGCAAGCCCATGCGCTCGTGGAGACGCATCGTCTGCGGCTCGCAGCGAAGCCTTTGGGCATTTCGAAGATCGATGCGGGCGAGGCGGTGATCGGCTTGCAGTTCATCCCCAATCCGCCGGTCGACGCGATGCGGATCATCGAGATGGTGCAGAAACACAAGCACATCAAGCTCGCGGGCCAGGACAAGCTGCGTATCGAAACGCGCAGCCCCGATCTCGCGGTGCGGGTCGCCACGGTCAAGGAAACCTTGCGCGCCCTCGGTTCACCCAGCCGCGGCACGGCGGCCGGCGCCGCGATGCGATAAAACGCGCCGCGGCAGAAACGCTTGAAAAAACGGCCTACGTCTGGCGTTTTTTCGCTAATGCTGCGGTGCGAAACGACGCACCGCAGCAAACGGGTGAATGTTTTTTGGGTATGATCGAAAGACTTACATGCCGGAGTCTTGTTATGTCTCACGCCGCTGAATCGGCGCAGGCCACGTCACAGTCCGCCCAATCGCCCGCCTCTGCTTCAACCGCCTCCTCGGCTGCTTCGGCCCCCGCCTCGCTTCCCTGGGTCACCCGTCTGGTGTCGATGGACACGGTCAGCCGCAATCCGAATCTTGGCCTGATCGAAACCGTGCGCGACGAACTGCGCGCCGCCGGTATCGAAGCCACGCTCACGCACGACCCGAGCGGCAAATGGGCCAACCTGTTTGCGACGATTCCCGCCCACGACGGCGAGACGAACGGCGGCGTCGTGCTGTCGGGCCACACGGACGTCGTGCCGGTAGACGGCCAGCAATGGGACAGCGATCCGTTCAAGCCGGAGATTCGCGGCGACAAGCTGTACGGCCGCGGCACCTGCGACATGAAGGGCTTTATCGGCGCGGCGCTCACGCTCGTGCCGGACATGCAGCGCGCGAAGCTTGCCAAGCCGATTCACCTGGCGTTGTCATTCGACGAGGAAGTGGGTTGCGCGGGCGCCCCGCTGATGATTACCGATCTGATGAAACGCGGCGTGAAGCCCGACGGCTGCATTGTCGGCGAGCCGACCAGCATGCGTCCGATCGTGGCGCACAAAGGCATCAACGCATACCAGTGCTGCGTGCGCGGCCAGGCGGCGCATTCGTCGCTGACGCCGAAGGGCTTGAACGCGATCGAGTACGCCGCGCGCCTGATCTGCTACATCCGCGACATGGCCGATCAGTTCCGCGCGCAAGGCCCGTTCGACGAACTGTACGACGTGCCCTTCACCACCGCGCAAACCAGCACGATCGTCGGCGGCAATGCGATCAATACCGTGCCGGCCGAGTGCAAGTTCCAGTTCGAATTCCGCAATCTGCCCACGCTCGACCCCGAGCCGATTTTCGCGCGCATCGACCAATACGCACGCGAAACGCTGCTGCCGATAATGCTGCGTGAGCACCCTTCGGCGGCGATCGAAATCACGAAAATCGCCGCGGCGCCTGGGCTCGATTCGTCTGAACAAGCGGCGATCACGCAACTCGTGCGCGCCCTCACGGCCGATCAGGACAAGCGCAAGGTCGCCTACGGCACGGAAGCCGGGCTCTTCTCGCTGGCGGGCATTCCGAGCATCGTGTGCGGCCCTGGCGATATCCAGCAGGCGCACAAAGCCAACGAATTCGTCGCACTGGAACAGTTGGTGGCATGCGAGCATTTCCTGCAGAAATTCATTCGCAGCATGTCGGTCGCAGACGCGCACTGAAACCGGCCCGCGAAAAAAGAGTCTTATACCTATCGACCTTTGCCCGCATACGCCATGTCAACCGCCACGCCGCAGCACACTGACCACACGATCGACGGCGAGCCGATTCCCACGCTCGACGACATCGCCACGCAGCACTTCGCGCTGACGCCGTGGGTCACGCGAACGCCGGTGTTCGACCGGCTCGATTTTTCATCGCTGCAGGGCACTGTGGTGAACTTCAAGTTCGAACTGCTGCAGGCGGGCGGCAGTTTCAAGGCGCGTGGCGCGTTCACCAACCTGCTCGCGCTGGATGAAGCACAGCGCAGCGCCGGCGTCACCTGCGTGTCGGGCGGCAATCACGCGGTGGCCATCGCGTATGCGGCCATGCGCCTCGGCATCGGCGCCAAGGTCGTGCTGTTTCGCGCGGCCAACCCGGCACGCGTCGCGCTGTGCCGCCAATATCGCGCCGAGATCGTCTTCGCGGAAGACATTGCGGAAGCGTTCGAACTCGTGCGCCGGATCGAGGCCGAAGAGGGACGCTATTTCGTGCATCCGTTCAACGGCTATCGCACGGTGCTGGGCTCGGCCACGCTCGGCTACGAGTGGGTGACGCAAACACCTGACCTCGAGGCGGTGGTCGTGCCGATCGGGGGTGGCGGACTGGCCGCCGGTGTCGCGACCGCCATGCGGCTCGCGAATCCGCGCGTACATGTGTACGGTGTGGAACCTGAAGGCGCGGACGTGATGGGCAAGAGTTTCGCCGCCAATCACACCGTCAAGATGGGCAAGATGCACGGCATTGCCGATTCGCTCATGTCGCCGCACACCGAGGAATACAGCTACGAGCTATGCCGCCGCCATATCGACCAGCTCGTCACGGTGTCCGACGACCAGTTGCGCGCGGCCATGCTGATTCTCTTCGAACAACTGAAGCTCGCCGTCGAGCCGGCGTCCGCCGCGGCCACCGCCGCACTGCTCGGCCCGCTGCGCGAACAGTTGCAAGGCAAGCGCGTGGGTGTCCTGCTGTGCGGCACCAATACCGACCCGGTCAGTTTTGCCGCGCATATCGAGCGCGCACGCCAGAGCGAGTCGCAGTTTCCTCAATAGATAAACCATTCCTTTTTGATTCCGCCAAAACACTAGTCTATCTTTCTGAGGTTGGTATGATTCGGCAATCGACAATCAGGAGGATTCTCTATGAGCATGGTTAAGGAATTTAAAGAATTTGCTCTCAAGGGCAACGTCATGGATCTGGCGGTCGGTGTGATTATCGGCGGCGCATTCTCCACCATCGTCAATTCAATTGTTAAAGACCTGATCATGCCGGTTGTCGGCGTCGCCACTGGCGGCCTCGATTTCTCCAATAAATTTATTCGTCTCGGCGACATTCCGGCCAGCTTCAAAGGCAGCCCCGAATCGTATAAAGATTTGCAGACGGCAGGCGTCGCGGTATTCGGTTATGGCTCGTTCATCACCGTGCTGATCAACTTCATCATCCTCGCGTTCATCATTTTCCTGATGGTCAAGTTCATCAACAATCTGCGCAAGCCGGCTGAAGCCGCACCGGCCGAGCCGCCGGCCACGCCGGAAGACGTGCTGCTGCTGCGCGAGATCCGCGATTCGCTGAAGAACGCGCCACGCTAAGTTTTTCCGGTACGTTTCCGGTTCCAGCAAAAAAGCCTGTTGCGATTACCTCGCAACAGGCTTTTCTTCATTGCGCCCGCGCCATGCGCCGAGGCAGATGCCTCCACTCTCGCGCGCTTAAGCGTCCTTTTGTGCCTTCTTGCTGACGGCGCCTTCGATCATCGTTTCGAGTTGCCCGAAGTTCACGGGTTTGGTCAGATGCGAAGTGAACCCGGCGCTCAGGCAGCGGCGCACGTCTTCGTCGGTGCCGAAGCCACTCAATGCGACCGCGGGGACATCCGAATGCTCGCGGAACGCCTTGATGAAATCGAGGCCCGTGCCATCGGGCAGGCCGACGTCGCTGACCACCAGATCGAAGGTCTGCGACTGGGTGGCGGCGAGCGCATCATCCACCCTGCCCGCGGTCGTGACTTCATGCCCGAGGCTGCGAATCAGTTGCGCCATCACCTCGGCCGTATCTTCGTGGTCCTCGATCAGCAGGATATTCAGCAGACCGCCGGAGCGCACCTCGTCCGGCACGGCGACGGGCGAGATTTCCGCCGGCGGCGCGGCCGTCGGCAACGTGATCGTGAACGTCGCGCCACAGTGCGCGCCGGGGCTTTGCGCGATCACCGTGCCGCCATGCACGTCGGTCAGCGCCTTCGTGATCGCGAGACCCAGGCCCAGGCCGCCGAATTGCCGCGTCATGTTCTGGTTGCCCTGCTCGAACGCGTTAAATAGCTTGCCGATCTGTTCCGGCTCGATGCCGATACCCGTGTCTTCGACCGAAATCTGCACGTGCATGCGTTCGTCGCGCGTGCGCACATAAATATGGCCGCCGTCCGGCGTAAACTTGGCGGCATTGCGGATCAGGTTCCACAGCATCTGTTGCAGCCGCGCGCGGTCGGCCAGCACGTAGTGATGCAGGGCGTCCTTGTGAACGTGCACGTCCTGCTGCTTGACCTGAATCTCGCTGCGAAAGAGGTCGAGCACGCTGTCTATCACGTCATGCACGTCGACGGTTTCCAGCGACAGGCGCAGCTTGCCGTTCGCCACACGCGTGAGATCGAGCAGGTCGTCGATCAAGCGTGCCTCGAGTTCGATGTTGCGGCGAATCATGCGCACACTCGAGCGCACCTGATCGGGCAGATCGGGGATCATCTCCAGCACGCTGGCGCCGGCCAGCACCGGCGTGAGAGGGGTACGCAATTCGTGCGACAGCATCGCCAGAAAGCGGTCCTTGGCACGGTTGGCTTCCTCCGCGGCCTGCCGCGCGGTCTGCTCCGACGCGAGCAGCCGTTCGCGCTCCTCGCTCGCCTCGCGTTGCGAATGGATGTCCGTATAGCTGCCGAACCACTTGCTGACGTTGCCTTCGGCGTCGCGCATCGGCACGACGCGGGCGTCGAACCAGCGGTATTCGCCGTCGTGGCGCCGGATCCGCAGCTCATGCCGGTAGTCGCCCGCGTTGCCCGTCACCGCTTTGAGCCAGCTACGGCGAATCTCTTCGCGATCGTCCGGATGCACGGCGCCGAGCCACGCGAGACCGTATGAACTGCTTTCGGCGAGCCCTGTGTAGTCGTACCACTGCTTGGAAAGAAAATCGCAATCGCCCGCGGCATTGCAGGTCAGCACGAGGTGCGGCAACGCTTCGGACAACGTGCGGTAGTGCTGCTCGCGATCGCGCAGCAGCAAGGCTTCGTCCGACGCCCGTTGCAAACGCACCTGTGTCAGCACCCGCTCGACGGCTTCCGGAAGGTAATCGAGGTAATCGCCGGATTTCGGCACCACGTCGGACACGCCCGCGCGCAGTGCTTCGATCACGCGTGATTCGTCGGTGAACCCGGTCACGAGGATGGCCGGAATGCGCACGCCTTCCGAGCGCAAATGGCGGAAGAAGTCGAGCCCCGTCTCCGGACCGCTCAGCTGGTAGTCGAGCACCAGCAGATCGGGGCCGCCGGCGGCGAGCTTGTCGCGGGCCGCTTCGACGCCTGGGCAGATCGCGACCCGGCAGCCGGCGCGCTCGAGCGACTTGCGTGCGAGCCGCAGGATGCCCTCGTCATCATCGACGACAAGCACATACGCGGCGGGCTGCGTGGACACGTCTTCGGTCATGCGGAGTCTTCTCAGGCTAAGTCAACGAGTGCTCTATCTTGTCATGCGCAGCTTTCGGGCTGCTTCACGCGAAGTTTCGGTCACGGCGCGGCCAGCCGCTGCCCGGACGGCAGCTTGACCACCTGCAGGAAAAAACCGAGGCGGCGCACGGCTTCGATGAACGCATCGTATTCGACGGGCTTGGTGATATAGACGTTACAGCCGAGCTCGTAGCACCGCTCGATTTCGCGCGGGTCGTCGGTCGTCGTCAGGACGATCACCGGCACGGCGGCCGTTTGCGGCGACTCCTTCAGGCGCCGCAACACTTCGAAACCGTCCACGCGCGGCATCTTCAGATCCAGCAGCACGACGAAATTCGTCAGATTTTCGCGCGCAGGGAGCGCGTTGGCAGCGGGGCTCGCGGCAACCGGCGCCGGGCCGAAAAAATAATCGAGTGCCTGCTGGCCGTCGCGAAAACGCACAAAGCAGTTCGAAATGCCGGCACGGCGCAGATTGCGCTCGACCAGCGTGGCGTGGCCGTCGTCATCTTCGATCAGCACGATGCTGACCGTCTCCCCGTGGCTCATATGCTCTCCGTACTAAACGTTTCTATGTTTGCCGCTTGTGATTGTCGTGCCGCTTCCGTTGCTGCTTCTGCTTGCGCCTGCGCTGCCTCAAATGCGCGTGGGCTGTTCCGGCAACGCCACAAAAAACGTTGAACCGGCCCCTTCCGCGGACTCGACCCAGACGCGGCCGCCATGCCGCTCCGCCACCCGCCGCACCACCGCGAGACCGATCCCGTCTCCCGCTGCCGCGTCGCCGTGCAGGCGCTGAAACGCCCGGAACACCTTCGACATATACGCGGCCGGAATGCCCAGGCCGTTGTCGCGCACGTAATAGGTGCGCATGCGCACCGTGCGCGGCTCGGTCTCCTCGACCGGTTCCGGATCCAGCGCGCCGACTTCGATGCGGCCATTGCGAGCCGGATCGAGATAGTTCAGCGCGTTGCCGATCAGGTTGCTGAAAATCTGCTCGATCGCGCCCGGGTCGCCCCAGGCGGGGGGCAACTCGCGCACGGTCACCACCGCCGCACGCTGCCCGATCACGCCTTGCAGCGTGTCGATCACCCGGCCCACCACGCGCCCGACGCTCACCCGCTGCCATTGATACTCGAGCCGGCCGGCACGTGAAATCCGCAACAGCGCGTCGATGATCGCCGCGGCCCGCGTGACCGCAATACGCAAGTATTGCAAGGATTCGCGCACATCGCCCTGGAGTATATGCGCCATGCGCCGATGTTCGGCCTCCGGCAATCCGGCCGCCTCGACGAGATTATCCAGCTCGGTGCACGAGACCTGCAATTCCTTCGAAAAACCTTGCAGATTCACCAATGGCGAGCGCAGATCGTGCGACACGCTGTAGATGAACATTTCATTGTCTTGCGTTTCCTGACGCAGCTCCTCATTGACGCCCGCCAGTTCCCGCGCGCGCGCTTCGAGCCTCGCTTTCAGCGTGGCCTGCCCGGCTTCCGCCTCGCGCAGGCGAGCGCCCGTCTGATGCAGCACGGCGTCGAGCGCGGCGATTTCGTCGTCGCCCGATAGCGGCGCGGCGAGCGGCCGGCCGCTGCCGAGACGCTCGGCATTGTCGGTCAGCACTTCCAGCCGCCGGCCAATGCTGCGTGCGAACACCACCGCGGTAGCGCCCCAGATCAGCATCGAGCCGAGCACCGCGGCGACCAGCGCATTCTGCTGACGATCGCGGCGCTGCATGAGCGACGCCGCGCGTTCGGCGTCGAGCCGCGACGCCTCCTCGCCGAACGCGGCGAGCTCGTCGCGAAACACGGCGACCTGCTGCGGCAGCGCGCCGGCTTCCAGCACGGCAAACGACTTCGGGCTGCGGCCCGCGTGCAGCGCCTGCGAGATCGCGACAGCCTGCACGCGATAGGCTTCGATCGCCCGCTGCATCTTGTGCACACGCTCGAGTTGCTGCGGTGTGTCGGCAACCAGCGAGTCGAGATTCGACAGACGGTCGCCCAGGTCGACCCACACCGTATGGCGGTCGATCAGCGACGGATCGCCGATGACCATCGCCGTGCGAATCCGTGCCGCCTGACGCAGCAGCGGATCGACAATGGCCGACGACTGGTAGAGAACCTGCTTGCTGTTGGTGACCCACTGCGCGGCCTGCGCCGTCTGCTCCTGGGTGTCGAAGACGACACCGAGTAGTGCCAGCTCGACCACGCTCGGCACGGCAATCAGCAGCAGCCCCTTGGTGAAAAGTTTCATGTTCGCCCGAAGGATCGCAAACGGTCACTCAGGCCGCCGCGGTTCGCGGGACCGCCCGCGCCTCGCCTTGCAGACAGGCGCCGGCAAGGCCGGAACGACGAACACGGCGTGGTGCAGCCGGACGGGCCATTATCGACGTGAACGCGAGATATTTCAATGCAGCGGCAAGATGCGCTCGCCCACATAAAAATGACTTTTTTATTGATACGGGATGTTTTTTCCGCGCCTCGTGCGTCTATGATGGAGACAGACGTGATGGGAAGGGAAAGCGCGCGGCGAGGCGGTTCGGCATGATTCGTGCGGGAGTGGGTGGTGCGGCGCAAACGTCGAATCACCGTGAATCCAGCCTTGTCGTATGCTATAAAAGATCGACGTGCGGCGCGCGAAGCCGGGAGTTGTCGCATGAGGACGCTGCGTTTCTTGCAATTCTTTTTCAGGCGAATTTTTATGTCCTTCCCGAAAAAGCGTAGACGCGCGAAGGTGGACGGCGATGAGTCGTTCCTCGCGGTACTACGGCATTTCAAGCCGTTCGGTCAGCTCGACACCAAAATAGCGCGCGCTCGTGCCCAGGACGAGCCGGTTCTCTACGCCCACGTGCTGCCCGGACTCGACGTGCTTCTGTGCAGCGTGCGCGGAGCGCAGCCGCCCTATCCGGCAGCCGCGGAATTGCGGCGGCGCTGCATCGAATCCATTACCAATGCACTGGAGCAGCCGCTTGACGGGCTCGAGAACGGCGGTTACTGGTATGAGGCCGACGGCTTCGGTTTTCTGGTGTTTGCGAGCCGTGCCCGCGCCAAGATCCTGACCGAGTTCGGCGCGACCCGCATCGGCGGCGCCCGTCGCGGCGTTCGCCGTCAGGACGCGGCCGGAGACGCGACGCCGCGCTCGCTGAGGTAGTCACTCCCCCTTGCAACGCCGCTCTCACCCCGACAGTTCGTCGGGGGGCGTCGCACGCGTGCGCCCGCCCGCGCACCGCCCGCAACGTCAGCTTCCCTTATAGTCCACCGCATTCGCCGGCGCCGCGGGTTTCCCGCCCGTCACGCCCGGCTGCGCAGCACGCCCCGACGACTTGTTGACCGGCGCGCCATCCAGAGAAACGGCTGCCTTTGGGGCTTGCTTCACACCTGGCGGCGGCGCGGTCGGCGACTGACGAACCTGGGTCAGCAACTGCGTGCACGGCAGCGGCTGGTTGTTGCTCGGCGCAATCAGCGGAATCAGCGCCGCGAACGGATTGAGCAAGCCTAGACCGATCATCGCACCGCCTCGCAACGCCAGCGCGGTCGCGTCCACGCCGACGTGCGGATCCTTGAACGTGCCCTTCACGTAAAGCGGCGAGCGTAGCGAGAAGACCCGGAAGCCCTTGGTGTGCGGATGCACGCCGAGATTCATGGACTCGTCGCGCAGATTCACCGTACCGTCGATATTGATCACCGCGTCGTCCGTGTCGAGCGCGAAGACGCGCGAATCGAGCACGCCATTGGTCGCGACGAAATCGGCGGCCGCGCAGTTGATCTTCACATCGCGATTGGCGAACAGCTTCTCATACACGACGTTCGCCACGTTCAGCCCGGCCGCCTCCATCAGCAGGCGGCTCACCGTGCCCTGAGTGACCAGCGCCTTGACCTCGCCGTTCGAGGTCGCCGCCAACGCCGCGGGCGAATTGCCGGTCGCGCTCAACGCCGCGTCGCCGTTGATTTCGCCGAGCGCGCTCTGCATCGACTTGAAGTCCGGGAACAACTGCTTGAGCTTCAGATGCCGCGCGGACGTCTCCACTCGGCCCTTGAGCGGCGTCGCGCTGCCGTCCAGATGAATGTTCGACTCCAGCGAGCCGCCGGCCACGCCGAACTTCAACGGCTCCAGCGAGAGGACGCCGTCGGTCATCACGACATGGGTGTACAGGTCGGTGATCGGCAGGTTCGTGTCCTTGACGATGCGCCGGCCGGTGAATTTCACGTCGGCATCGATTGCCTGCCAGCGGTCGGTGCGAAACTCTTCCACCGGCAGCACCTTGCTCGCCGGCTGCGCCGTCGCGTCGCCCCGTTTGGCCTTGCTGGCTTTCGAATCCGCGCCGATCACCGGCGCCAGATCGGCGAATTGCAGCAGATGCGACACCAGTTCGCCCTGCAACAACGGGCGCGGTTCACGCGCCATATAGGTCAGCGAGCCGTTCAGGTCGCTGCCGCCGACCCGGCCGGTGAAATTTTCATACGTGAACACATTGGCGCCGGGGTTGAACTGGCCGACAAGGCGCCCGTCGGTCGCATACGGCGGCGTCTCGGGCAAGGTCACGCCGGTCAGCGCATAGAGGCGCGCCATGCTGTTGCCTTGCAGCCAGAGACGCAAGTCGAGCGCCGCCAGATGCGCCGGATCGGTGATCGTGCCAACGAGGCCGACATGCAGATCGCCCGCTTTCACGTCGGCCTGCACGGGGAACGGGCGATTCTCGTCCTGCAGTGCCAGCACGCCCCCCACCTTGCCGCTGCCCGACACCGGGGTCGTGTTGTAGGTGCCCTTCAAAGTCCAGCCGATGGCATACAGCATCTCACGCTTCACGCCGGCCGGCGTGTTTGCAGCGCTTGCGGCACCTGGCGCGGCCTGGCTTGCTGCCGAGCTTGCCGACCCGCTCGCCGCCCCGCTTGCCATCCCGCTTGCCGCCTCACTCCCGCCCTCGCTTGCCGCCGATGCCGCCGCAGCCTCCGACGCCGCCTGCGCGTTCGCCTGCTCAGCCAGCCTGTTCGCACCCGCCTTGCCGATCGCTTGCGCCGATGCGCTGCGCGACGCCTCTTCCTGCTGCTTCATCGCCTCGCCAATCGGAATCGGCTGGCCGAGCGTATCGACGGCCATCTGCAAATCGACCTTGCTCTGCTGGTCGGACAGTGCGATCGCCCCCTTGGCGAAGGCGATGTCGTGCAGATCGAGCCTCCATTCCGAAGGTCCGCTGGATGACGCCAGCTTGAAGGTCCAGTTATTGCGTCCGTCGACGAGGCGTTCCAGATCGACTGAGGGGTTCACCAGACCAATCGACGGAATCACGATGTCGTGCGCCAGCAGCGGCAGCACCTTGATCTGGAAGTCGATCTCGTCGAGCGTGGCGAATTGCGGCTGTTTCGTCCACTCGGGGTTGCCCACCGTGATAGTGGCTGCCGAAAAGCGCGGCCAGGGCACCCAGCCCCGCCATCCGGTCTCGCCCACCGGATGCTGCCAGCTGACCTTCAGATCGCCGTTGATGGCGAACGGCCGGCCGATAGCCTGCGTGACCTTGTCGTTGACATAGGGTCTCGCCCGGTTCCAGTCGAACGTCAGGATGAAAACTGTCAGCGCGGCGATCAGAATCACGACGATCGCCAACAGCCATACGATAATTTTTCCGATCCGTTTTCCGATCGTGCTTGATACCGCCATTAATAGGCTCCGCTATTTTCTTTGCACCTTATACGCCGGACAGCAGATGTCGTGCCCGGTCGCGAGCGACGAGTCGCCGCCGTCGTTTTATCATGACGCACAGTTCCATCACAAATCGTCGCAACAATTGGGCCGCCGTATCGTTGCAACGATACCCAGACTTTGACAAGACGCTTTCCCCACCAAGATCCGACTGATGACCGACGTACCCTTCGTTCTCGCCGAGGGCATCGCCCGGCGCGATGCCGCGCGCGGCCAGACGCTGCTGCAGCCGACCACCTTCGCCCTCAACGCCGGCGATCGTGTTGCGATCACCGGGCCGTCCGGCTCAGGCAAGAGCGTATTCCTGCGCGCCCTCGCCCTGCTCGACCCGCTCGATGCAGGACGCATCCTGTGGCACGGTGCGCCAGTGGACCGCGCCGTCATCACGCGCTACCGGCGCAACGTCGCCTATATCCGCCAGCGGCCCGCGCTGCTCGACGGCAGCGTGGAAGACAATCTGCGCTACCCGTTCGACTTGCGCGCGTATCGCGACGTGCGCTTCGATCGCGCCCGCGCGGCAAGCCTCGCCGTTCAGGCCGGCCGTGGCGGCGATTTTCTCGACAAGCGCGCGAGCGAACTCTCTGGTGGCGAAGCGCAGATCACCGCACTGATTCGCGTGCTGCAGCTTGCGCCCGAGGTGCTGCTGCTCGACGAACCCACCGCCTCGCTCGACCCGGAGTCGTCACGTGCGATCGAGGGGCTGGTGCAGGCCTGGTTCGATGCCGAGCCTGGCCGCCACGCCTCCATGTGGGTGTCCCACGATCCCGCGCAGGCCGCGCGCATGAGCGAGCGGCACCTGACCATGCGCGCGGGCGTGCTCGATGACACCTCGGTGGCGCCCTCGCTCCTCGCTCGCCAGGAGCTCGGCCAATGAATCTGCAAAACCTGAGTCTCTGGGACGTCGCGATTGCCGCGCTGCTGATCGTCGTGAACGGCGCGCTATCGGTCGCGCTCAAGCTCGATCTCGAACGCAAGCTCGCGTGGGCGGCGACGCGCACCGTCGTGCAGTTGCTTGCGATCGGCTACGTGCTCGGCTGGGTGTTCCGCTACGATCGCTGGTTCGTCGTGCTGCCGCTGATGATCGTGATGACGCTGATCGCCGGGTTCGCGGGTGCGCAGCGCGGCAGCCGCACGTATGCCGGGCAGCGCGCCGACAGCGTGCTGTCGATCTGGGTCAGCTCCTGGCTGGTGGCCGCTGTGGGACTCTTCGTCGTGATCCGCATCCACCCGTGGTATGAACCGCAATACGCGATTCCGATTCTCGGCATGATCCTGGGCAATACGTTGACCGGTGTGTCGCTCGGCATCGAACGGATGACTGAGGAATTGACCGCGCGGCGCGACCGCGTCGATATGGCGCTCGCGCTCGGCGCGACGCGCTGGGAAGCGGCGCAGGCGCCGGCACGGCAAGCG
This sequence comes from Paraburkholderia ginsengiterrae, assembly GCF_001645125.1. Lineage (GTDB taxonomy): Bacteria > Pseudomonadota > Gammaproteobacteria > Burkholderiales > Burkholderiaceae > Paraburkholderia > Paraburkholderia ginsengiterrae. The sequence goes on from NZ_LXKA01000354.1 coordinate 23,670, forward strand.
GTGCGGGCGGGCATGATGCCGACGCTGAACCAGATGGCCGTGGTCGGCGTGGTGAGCCTGCCGGGCATGATGACCGGCCAGGTGCTGGCCGGCCAGTCGCCGTTGCAGGCCGTGCGCTATCAGATCGTGATCATGTTCCTGATCGCCGCGGCGTCGGCGCTGGGGACGGTGGGCGCGGTGCTGCTCACGTACCGGCGGCTCTTTTCGGCGGAGCACCGGTTTCTCGCGGCGCGGCTGGTCGAACGCACCGCGGCACAACGCTAACGCAACGATAACGCGGTGATAAATGCGGCGATAACGCGGTGAGCCGCCGAGGCGAGCCTGGCCGGCCGTTCACCGCGCGCCCGGCTCAACGCTTGGCGCTGATTGCCACCTCGGTGCCGTCGTTGAGCGTGAGTGTTTTCGTGCTGCCGTTGACCGGCATCGTGAAGCGCAGGATCTGGCTCACGGTCACGTCGTTCGGACACTTGAGCGTTTTGCCGCCGCTCGTCACGGTTTTCACGCCGTGCGGCGTCTGTGCCTGAAAGCTCAATTGCACGCTTGCGGTGCCGTCACCGGCAACGACCGGAGCGAAGCGAATCTGCGTCTGCCGAATCATCGCGCCGTTGGTGTCGACCGGCAGCGAAGCGTAGTTCGGACACGCGTCCGTCGCGGGAACCGGGCCGCCCGGCGGCACGGTTTTCCACGTGAAGTCGTCCGATTCGCCGGAGCGGATCGTGCGGGTTTCCTGCGAGTTGCCGAACTGTTTGGACGTGACGCGAACCGTGTAGCGGATCGGACCGTCGAGGGCGGACTGGGACGTGACGGTGATCGGCGTGGCGGCGTGGGCCACCTGCGCGAGCATGCCGGGCACGAGCGCGCAAGCGAGAGAAGCGACAACGGAAACGGCGGAGAGTTTGAAGCTCGAGCTCATACTGTCACCTCGTTGTTGTGCCGCTGCGCACTCGCTTCAGTGCTCCTGCCCGCGCACCGCCCGACTGAACGACACCGGTCGATGCGCGGCCAGCCGGGCCGCGAGATACGCAACTGTTTTGCCGTGATGCACCACCAGTCTAACGCCAAGCGGCACGGCGCGTGCTGCGTACGAGTCGGGTGTTAACCCGCTTGCGGCAAAGCGAATTTTGCGCCTGCCGCGCGTGTCGCTGGTCAGAAACCCGTCAGCACCAGCTTGCCGATCGCGCGCCCATCTTCGAGCAGTTGATGCGCGCGGCGCAGATTCGCGGCGTTGATCGTCCCGAGGGTCTGCCCGACCGTCGTGCGCAACGTGCCCGCATCGACGAGGCGCGCCACTTCGGTGAGCAGCTTGTGCTGCTCGATCATGTCGGGCGTGCCGAACATCGAACGCGTGAACATGAATTCCCAGTGGAACGCGCCGCTTTTCGCCTTCAGCAGATCGACCTGCACCGGCTGGCTGTTTTCGACGATCGTGCAAATGCCGCCTTGCGGTTTGAGGACTTCGGCCGCGGCCGGGAAGTTCTTGTCGGTGTCGTTGAAGATCAGCACGTAGTCGACCTGTTCGATACCGAGCTTTTTCAACTGTGCCGGCATGTCGCCGAAGTGATCGACGATGTGGTCCGCGCCCAGTTCCGTGGCCCATTTCGCCGATTCGGGACGCGATGCGGTGGCGATCACCTTCAGCTTGGCGAGCTGCTTCGCCAGTTGAATACCGATCGAACCGACCCCGCCCGCACCACCGATGATCAGCACCGAGCGGCCCTCATGGGCACCTTGCGGCGATACCCCGAGACGGTCGAACAACGCTTCCCATGCGGTGATCGCGGTCAACGGCAGCGCGGCCGCGTGGGTGAAATCGAGCGACGCCGGCTTGCGCCCGGCAATCCGCTCGTCGACCAGATGGAATTCGCTGTTGGCGCCTGGCCGCGTGATGCTGCCCGCATAGAACACTGGATCGCCGACCTTGAACAAGGTGACCTCCGGGCCCACTGCGACCACCGTGCCGGCCGCATCCCAGCCGAGCACGCGCGGGGTGGTTTCGACCGTATCTTTCGGCGCGCGCACCTTGAAGTCGACCGGATTGACGGAAATAGCCTCGACTTTCACCAGCAGATCGCGGCCCGTGGCTTCAGGTGTTGGGATTTCGACGTCGACCAAGGATTCGGCTTGATCGATCGGCAAGTAACGATAGAGACCCACGGCTTTCATACACGCTCCTGTTCGCTCAATAGAAATGGGGGGACCGCGACCTGCGTGGGCGGCCTTCCACGGGGCGGCCCTCCGCTCGGCCCATGCCGGTCATCGATCTCACTGGCGCCATCCTAAGGCGGTTTTTACTCTCGAAAAACCGTCATAATGGCTTAAACATCTTTTTGAATTTCAGAACAATGAATCGCCCTAGCCTACCCGCGTCGTCCGCGTCCAGTGAGCGGGAGCGGCTCGATCTGCTCGACGTGGCGTTATTCGTGCGCGCCGCGCTGCTCGCCAACGTATCGGCGGCCGGCCGCGAATTCGGCCTGTCGGCCGCCGTTGCCAGTTCCCGCATCGCGCAGCTCGAGAAACTGCTGGGCGCGCGGCTGCTGCACCGTACCACGCGCCGTATCAGCCTCACGCAGGACGGTGAAGTATTCATGACGCGCGCCGAAGCCTTGCTCGACGCGGCGGCCGCCGCGCGCGCCTCGGTGGGCCGGGCGCAGGCCGAGCCGCAGGGCCGCCTGCGGGTGTCGATGCCGTCGTCGTTCGGGCGGCAGCACGTGTCGCCGGTAATCAGCGAATTTCTGCGCCGCTATCCGGGCGTGAGTGTCGATTTGCGGCTGACCGACCAACTGGTCGATCTCGTCGACGCGGGTATCGACGTGGCGATCCGTATCGGTGTGCTAAAGGATTCGTCGCTGGTGGCGCGGCGCCTCGTGGCGAATCGCCGGGTGCTGTGCGCGGCGCCCGCCTACCTCGCCGCGCGCGGCACGCCGCATCATCCTTCGGACCTCGCGCAGCACGAGTGCGTGATGCTGTCGGACCAGCGTGACTGGGCGTTCGTCACGCCCGCCGGGCCGCTCGAGGTGCGGGTCAGCGGACGCCTCGTCACGGATAACGGTGAAGTGATCCGCGACGCGCTGCTGGCGGGTTTCGGCATCGCGCTCAAGTCGACCTGGGACGTCGCGCCCTATCTGCGCAGCGGCGCACTGGTCAGCGTGCTCGACGCCTACCCGCTCGCGGAGAACGTCGCGATCTGGGCGGTGTATCCGAGCCGCGCGTTCGTGCCACCGAAGACCCTCGCGTTCATTGAGTTCCTTGCCGCGCATTTCGGCGAGCCGCCTTATTGGGACGTCGACCCGGGCTGAGAGGGTTCGAGTTCCACCGGCACCGCGGCGAAGCCGCGAAAGCGCACGCGTCCGCCGCGAATCGGCTCGCCGTTCAGGCGATACCCTGGAAAACGCTGCACGAAACGGCCGATGGCAATGCGCGCTTCCAGCCGCGCGAGCGACAACCCCGCACATTGATGAATGCCGAAGCCGAACGCGAGGTGCCGGTTCGGATCGCGACGGATGTCGAAGCGGTCCGGATCCGCGAACTGCTCCGGGTCGCGATTGGCCGCGCCGATGCACAGCGTGACAGGTGTGCCGCGCGCGAGCGCGACGCCGCCAATGTCGGCATCGACTGTCGTCATGCGATTGCCGAGCTGATTCGAGCTCTCGAAACGCAAACACTCTTCAACCGCCGACTCGATCAGCGACGGCTCGTGCAGCAACGCGGCGCGCTCGTCGGGCCATTGCGTCAGCGTGACGAGCCCGTTGCCGATCAGATTCGTCGTGGTCTCATGGCCGGCGTTCAAAATGAAAATGCAGTTTTGCAGCAACTCCGCTTCCGATAACTGTTCGCCGCCGGCTTCCCCCTGAATCAGGCGCGTCAACACGTCATGCTGCGGGTCACCCGGCTCACGCCGGCGTCGCGCGACCAGCCCGCGCAAATAGTCGATGAATTCGCTCACCGCGCGATTGCCGCGCTCGAGCTGCGCTTCGGTCAGCGAAGGCTCGAGCGCGCCGAGTATCGCGAGCGACCAGTCGCGCAACGGCGCGCGCTCCGCGCTCGGCACGTCCAGCAGATTGCCGATGATCTCAATCGGAATCGCCGACGCGAACTCGCCGATCAGATCGATGCGGCCACGTTCGGCGGCAGCGTCGAGCAGCCCGTCGACGAGGCGCACCAGCCCCGGCTCCATGGCGGCGATCGCGCGCGCCGTCAGCGCTCCGGCGATCAGTTTGCGCACCCGCGTGTGGCGCGGCGGATCGTTGAATACGAGGCTGGTCGTGTGATGCGCGTAAAGCGGCGAGTCGCCGTACTTGGGCTTGAATTCGACGGTCTTGTCGGAGCTGAAGGTCTTAGGGTCGCGATAGACCGCCTGCACGTCCCGAAACCGCGTGAGAAACACCGAGCCGTCCGGCATGCGCTTGACCGGCTCATGAGCGCGCAGCGCATGGTAGACCGGATAGGGATCGGCATAGAAAGCGGGGTTCAGGTGGCGCAGATCGAAGTCGCGCGCGAGGGTGGCTGCGTCGCTGGCGGTCGCCGGGGGCATGCGTTGTCTCCGTGGTGGCGCGCCTCGTCGCGGGAGCCGGTGCGTTTCGTGTGCCGTGCGGCGCACGCAGTGAAAGCGTGGGATGCTGCGGCAGTCTTGCGCAACGGCTGCGAGGCGTCGTTCGATGTGCCAGTATGACCCGGACGCTCACCGATTGCACGGCGGATCACAGGACACACGCCGGCGGCGGCGCCCTCCCCCGAACCGTTACAATAGCGGGATTTTCCGCGCGCGCCGCGCGTCCGCCCTTTTCTGCGTTACTGCGTCGTCCATGAACCTCGTCATCCAAAGCCCCGCGCCTCTTTCCGCCGATCATCACAAAACGCTCGTCGCGCTCGCGCGCGGTTCACAGGCGACCGTCATCGACGCGAACGCGATTCGCATTGCCGACGCAAACGTCTCGCAGCGCGCCGACCTCGACGTGTATTGCTCCACGCATCAACTGGATTACGCGTTTGTTGAGGCCGGCCGCCAGCTGCGCGACTTCGGGCTGGTCGCCATGGACATGGATTCGACGCTGATCACGATCGAGTGCATCGACGAAATCGCCGATTTCTGCGGATTGAAAGCGCAAGTGGCGGCGATCACCGAGGCTTCGATGCGTGGCGAAATCAAGGACTTCAACGAAAGCCTGACGCGCCGCGTGGCGTTGCTCAAGGGTCTCGATGCGAGCGCACTCGAGCGCGTCTACGAGGAGCGGCTGCGACTCTCGCCGGGCGCCGAGCAGATGCTGGCCGGCGCAAAGGCGGCCGGGTTGAAGACACTGCTGGTGTCGGGCGGATTCACTTTCTTCACCGACAAGCTGAAGGCACGCCTTGGTCTCGATTTCACTCGTGCCAACACGCTTGAAATCGTGGACGGCAAACTGACGGGCAACGTGACCGGCGAGATCGTCAACGCTGAGGTGAAGGCCCGCACACTGCGCGAGACGTGCGCCCAATTGGGCATTGAGCCGAGCCGCGCGATTGCCATGGGCGACGGCTCCAACGATCTGAAGATGATGGCCGAGGCGGGACTTTCCGTTGCGTTCCGTGCCAAGCCGGTGGTGCGCGAAGCAGCCAGCGTGGCGTTCAACTACGTTGGACTGGATGGGTTGTTGCGTCTGTTCTGACGCCGGTTTGATGTGCCTGTTTTGTGTGCCGGCCGGGACGTCACGTCGGCCGGCTCCGGCAATGGAGTGTGCTGCGCTTATCTTTTGAAAATGTCGGTGGTGGCCGCCAGTACCAAGCAGATAAGATCGACGCTTAAGAGAAACATCATCACCTTCAGAAAACGTAGGCGATTTTCGTCTGACGACAGAAAGATGGTTAGCTTTTTCATGACTCCCTCCTTGAAAGCATCAGTATAAATGCCGCACCATCTCAGAAAAGCGGATTCAAATGCATGTGTAGGAATGCAAACAGAACTGCAGCAATGCCTGTTAGCACAATCGACATGCCTATTTCTGCACGTGAGAAGCTTCCGGCAGCGGATGGTCCTTGCCGGTAACGAACACGGGCCTCCAGCCTTCCGTAGTGCGCGTTGACCAAGCCGAGCATCACGCAACTGGAACAGATAAATCCCAGCACGCAGAGTCCGGCAAGGCAGAGCACCAGAAGCGACACTTCGCCGCTTCCCCGCTCCAGCGTCGTGACCACCTCATATCCCGCGGAAGCACACAGCCCATTTGCGCACCAGAACAGTTGGCCGTCTTTCACCGATCCGGCGATCAACGTCTTCGCGACGCGCCAGCCGTGAGCAGGAGCGACGAGCACAAGCGTGAAGATCGGGCCGATGATCGGCACGCCAAGATTCAGCACCATCCAGAAACAGAGATTCATCAAAGCTCACCATCGTGCGGCAACCGTTAGTTGGGTACACACGATCGTAGCGCCGGGATTTCACATTGAACACTCGGCCAAATGGTTAGGCTTACTGGCTATAAAAATCTATGGTCAGCCCGATTTTTGCAAGCGAGGCGGTGTTGGCATAAAGTGGACTTGCTCGAATCTATCCGGGGTCGTGGATGGGAAAGATCCCGCCCCATGATGAGAGCTGCGCCGGGCAAAC